>CAVURD010000020.1:0-206159 GCA_963743785.1 uncultured Acidimicrobiaceae bacterium
GGTCCCGTGCTCGTCCTCGAACTCCGCCTGGAGGAGCTCGGTCATGATGTCGTCCGACGGGTGCTCGGCTCGCCAGTCGATGTACTCGGCGAACATGTCGGTGGGGACGAAGTTCTCGGATACCTCCATGGGCTGGCCGGCCTCGGTGCGCAGGTTGGCGTCGACCTTGTCCCGAACGGCCTCCTGGTCCTGCTCGGGAATGCCGAGCAGCATGCCGATGACCCGCATCGGCATCTGGGCGCCCAGGTCGGCGATGAAGTCGAACTCCTCGGCGCCGACCAGTGGGTCAAGGCTGCGGGCGCAGAACGCCCGGATCTGCGGTTCGAGTGCGGCCACCCGGTTCGGCGAGAACACCCGGGACATCAGTCGCCGGTGGATGGTGTGCACCGGCGGATCCTCGAAGATGAGCACTCCCGAGGGCATCTCGATGTTGGCCCGGATGAGCTCAATGATGCCGCCCCGCCCGGAGATGAACGTCTTCGGATCGAGATACGTCCGCTCGACGTCGTCGAACCGGCTGACGGCGTAGAAGTCGTGCGGCTCGTTGTAATACAAGGGCGCCTCCTCGCGCAGCCGACGGAAGACCGGATACGGGTCGGCGTCGATGTCCACGTCATAGGGGTCGAAGTACACATCACTGGCCCGCTGCATCGTCACGCCGAACCTCCACTTGCTTTCATGTCGTACTGTGACACTAAGCTCCTGGGAGGTCAACCGCGGCCATGAGCCGACCACCGGGCTGTGCCCAAGGGGATGGGGATCAATGAAGACGCACGCAGCGATTCTGTGGGGCCGGGAGCAGGAGTGGGAGGTGCACGAGATCGATCTCGATGCGCCAAAACGGCACGAGGTCCTGGTCAAGTGGGAAGCAGCCGGCCTGTGCCACTCCGACGAGCATCTCCAGTCGAGCGAGATGGGGTCGGAGGCGGGTACCGATGCGCCGCCGAGGGCGGGACTCTTCCCCATGGTGGGCGGACATGAGGGGGGAGGGGTGGTGCTCGAGGTGGGGCCCGACGTCACCAGCCTCCAGCCCGGCGACCACGTCGCGGCCAGCTTCTTCCCCATCTGTGGCCGCTGCAAGATGTGCATCACCGGCCACTCCAACCTCTGCGACCTGGGGGCGGCCACCTTCGCGCCCGGTCAGATCGCCGACGGCACGATCCGGTACCACCTCGATGGCAAGCCCCTGAACGTGATGTCCAAGCTGGGCACCTTCGCGGAGCACGCCGTGTGTCACGAGGCGTCGTTGGTGGCGGTCGACCCCGACCTGCCGCTGAGTGCCGTCGCTCTGGTGTCGTGCGGCGTGGCCACCGGCTGGGGTTCGGCGGTGTACCGAGCCGAAGTGATGCCCGGCGACACCGTCGTCGTGGTCGGCGTCGGTGGAGTCGGCATCAACGCCGTGCAGGGCGCCAAGATGGTCGGGGCGCGGAACATCGTGGCGGTGGATCCGGTGGAGTTCAAGCAGAAGTCGGCCCTCGACTTCGGCGCCACCCACACCGCGGGATCCATGGAGGAGGCCCTGCCCTTGGTCACCGAGCTGACGCGGGGGCAGATGGCCGACGCGGTGATCATGGTCCCGGGCGTGATGTACGGGGACCTCATGGCCGGTGCGCTCGCCCTGACCGGCAAGGGCGGAACCTGCGTCGTCACCGGCGTCGCACCCCAGACGCAGCTCGAGGCCAGCGTGAATCTTTTCGACCTGGCCATGATGCAGAAGGAGATCAAGGGCGTGATCTTCGGTGCGGCCAATCCGCGCTTCGACATCCCGAACCTGTTGGCGCTGTACAAGTCGGGTCAGCTCAAACTGGATGAGCTGATCACGCGGGAGTACCCGCTCGACCAGATCAACCAGGGCTATCGGGACATGCTTGACGGGGTCAACCTCCGTGGCGTGATCACCTTCACGTGAACACGTTGCGCTCGGTTGTCCGTCCCATTGCCATGGCGTCGGGTTCACGCGGGGCCGCCACCGTCCGCCGAGAAGTCCATCATGTCCCTGAGCCTCGACATCGACCCGCTCGACCTGGTCGACCCGACGCGGTTCGCGCTCCGTGGCTACCCCCACGAGGTGTGGACCCGGCTACGGGCGGAGGCACCAGTGGCCTTCATCGAACCACCGGGATACCCGCCGTTCTGGGCGGTGACCAAGTACGCCGACGTCCAGTACGCCGCCTCGCAGCCGCAACTGTTCTCCAGTGCCTCCGGCATCACCTTGGACATGGACCTCAGCTGGGATCGACATGCCGGCGGAGATGATCGTCTACCTCGATCCCCCCCAGCACGGCCCCATGCGCCAGGTGGCTAACAAGAAGTTCTTGCGGAGTGCCGTCCGGGCGCGGAGTGAGCGAGATCGAGCGCATCGCCGCCGATGTGGTCGACCAGGCTTCGACCGGGGGCGAGGTCCGGGAGTGCGACTTCGTTGACACCTTTGCCGCTCCCTATCCGGTGGCCGTGATCTCCTGGGTCCTGGGCGTGCCGCCCGCCGACTGGGAGCACCATTTCCGCTGGACCAACGAGATCATCGGCAAGGACGACCCCGAATACCGGCGCCCCGGCGAGAGCCCCGAGCAAACCTCAACGCGGGCCAGAGGTGAACTGCACCGATATTTCAAGGCAATGGTGGCGGCACGCCGGGAGGATCCGCAGGACGACCTGGTCACCCAGCTGATGCAGAGTGAGGTCAATGGCGTGCCGCTGACCCAGCGGCAACTCGTCACCTACTGCGAGCTCCTGGTCGAAGCGGGCAATCAGACGACACGCGACGCCATCGCCGGCGGCATGCAGGCCTTCTGCGAATTCCCCGATCAGTGGGCGACGCTGGTGGCCCATCCCGAGCTCCTGCCCGACGCCGTCGAGGAGATCCTGCGTTGGGTCACGCCGATCAGCTACTTCTCGCGCACCGCCACCCAGGACACCGAACTGCACGGGCAGCAGATTCGCTGCGGCGACAAGGTGGCGCTCTACTGGGCGTCGGCGAATCGGGACGAGGACGTGTTCGAGGATCCGTTCGAGTTCCGCATCGACCGCCAGCCGAACCAGCCCGTTGTCTTCGGCTTCGGCCCGCACCTGTGCATGGGGGCGCACGTCGCCCGCGCCGAATTGCTGGCCATGTTCGGCCTCCTCATCGCTCGAATGGAGTGGTTCGAGCAATCGGGACCGATGGAACGCCTGAACTCGTCGATCAACGGAGCCATCAAGCACCTGCCGATCCGGTATCGCTTGACCTAGCGATGGACGTCCTGTCGCCATCTCTGCAGGAGATTTCGAAGTGAAGGGAAGCAACGGAATGGACGAGCACAGCATCTACTCTTGCGACGATCACCTGGATCTGCGAGCGGTTCCGCCGGAACTGTTCCAGGCTCGACTGCCCAAGGACCTGGTCGAGCGCGGTCCACGGGTCGTGAACGATGATGGCGAATCCAAGTGGGTCTGCAACGAGCGCGTCCTGGGCCGGAGCGGACTGCCCCATGGAGACAAGCTGCAGGTGCTCAGTGCCCTCAGCCGCGCCGGGATCGAGGACGACGGATTTCGGGTCAGCGACCCGAAATTGCGGCTGGAGGACATGGACCTCGACGGGGTGTGGGCCTCGGTCATCTACGGGCCGATCCCGCTGACCCTCTCGATCCCTGAGCCCGATCTCCAGACCGCCTGTTATGCGGCCTGGAATGACTGGGCCATCGAAGAGTTCAACGCCTTTGCTCCCGATCGGCTGTGCGCCCTCCCGTTCCTGCCCACCCACGCACCCGGGGCGGCGGTGGCCGAACTCGAACGGGTGGCCGAGCTGGGCCACCGGGGCGCCATCATCGATGTGTTCGAGATCGACGCCGGCGATCCGGCCTGGGATCGCCTGTGGTCGGCCGCCGAGCAGACCGGATTGCCGCTCAGCTTCCACATCAAGGCCGGGTCCTCCCCGAGGCTGAGCTATCAGGTGGGCAAGTGGCAGTCGGCAGCATTTGCCACCCTGCTGCCCCTCCAGCTGGACGAGGCGCTGGCCATCATGGTCTTCTCCGGGGCCCTCGAGCGGCATCCCGGCCTCACGCTGGTGCTGGCCGAGGCGGGCGTCGGCTGGCTGCCGTACTTCCTGACCCGGATGGATATGGAGTGGGAGAACCTGCGGGATCAGCTTGACTACGCCCCCACCATCACCCCGAGCGAACTGTTCAAGCGTCAGGTCATCGCCACCTTCGAGGAAGAGGCCCTGGCGTACCAGTACATACCGCACCTCGGTGCCGACTCATGCATGTGGGCGGCTGATTTTCCCCATACCGACAGCACATTCCCCGAATCCCAACGCTCCATTGAGGAGACGCTGGGGATGCTCCCGGCCGAGGAACGCCGGAAGATCACGGCACTCAATTGCGCCAAGTTGTACGGATTCGAGTATGTCGGTTGACCTCACCTGTCCTCACGGCAAGCGCATTGCATCCATGACGTACCCGAACGAGTCGAAGGAGCATGGACATGTCAGCTGACGTGGTCATTCGAGGCGGGACCGTCTTCGATGGGACCGGCGGGCCCGGGCAGGTGGCCGACGTGGCCATCAGCGGTGGATTCATTGCGGAGATCGGGCCGAGACTCGACGGAGCAGTCGTCCTCGATGCTTCTGGCTGCGCCGTCGCACCCGGCTTCATCGACATCCACACCCACTTCGATGCCCAGGTGTTCTGGGACCCACAGCTCAAGCCGTCCTCCTATCACGGGGTCACTTCCGTGGTGGCCGGCAATTGCGGTTTCTCCATCGCCCCGTGCCGCCCGGAGCATCACGACGTGATTGTGCACACGCTCGAGAACGTCGAAGGCATGGACGCCAACTCGCTCGCGGCCGGGATCGCATGGGACTTTGAAACGTTTCCCGAATACCTCGACCTGGTGCAGCGTCGAGGGACGTCGCTCAACTTCACCGCCTACATCGGACACACCGCCCTGAGGCTCTACGTCATGGGGGATGCCGCCTATGAGCGCGCCGCCACCCCGGAGGAGATCGAGCGCATGTGCCAGCTGGTCGACGAGGCGATGCGGGTCGGTGCGGCGGGCCTCTCCACCAGCTTCTCCTTCGCCCACCGCGGCGTGGACGGCAAACCGATACCGAGCCGTTTCGCCGAGATGGACGAGGTCGAGGCGCTCTTCATGGCAGTGGGGAAGGCCGGCAAGGGTGTGGTGCTCACCACGCCGGGTTGGCAGTGTGAATATCCGGACGTCTTCACCTGGCAGCCCCGGGTCGGCCGGCCGTTCACCTGTCCGCTGTTCGCGCTGTCCAGCGGCAAGCACCGGGAAGTGGTCAAGACTGCACGCCGAGGCCCTGGCCCAAGGCGCCAACGTCTGGCCCCAGGTCACGCCGCGGCCGCTGACCATGCAGTTCACCCTGGCCGATGCCTACAACCTCAATGTCGGCCAGGTATTCGGAGAACTCATGAAGGTCAGTCCCGGGGTGCGCCAGGCGGCCTACCGTGATCAGGAATGGAGGACGCGGGCCTTCGAAGATCTCGAACGCGGCGAGACCGGCATGAAACCCCGGTGGGAGACCTTCGAGGTTTCAGAATCGGAGCGGTTCCCAGAGCTGTTGGGCCGTCGAGTGAGCGATATCGCTCGCGAACGCAACGTCAGCCCGCTGGACGTCATGTGCGACCTGGCCCTCGCCGAGGATCTGAGCACTCGCTTCCGGGCCTACATCGCCAACGACGACGTCGGTGAGGTGGGGAGCCTTCTCACCGAGGACCACGTGGTGCTGGGTCTCACCGATGCTGGTGCGCACGTCGACCAGCTGTGCGATGCGCCGCAACCCACCGACCTCCTCGGCACCTGGGTCCGTGAGCGGGAGATCATGCCGCTCGAACGGGCAATCCGGAAGCTGGCGGGCGAGCCGGCCGACATGTTCGGGTTCGAGGGCCGGGGTTACCTGCGGCCGGGTTACGCCGCCGATGTCTGTGTGTTCGATCCCACGACTGTCGACCCGGGACCTCAGCGCCGCCTGCGCGATCTCCCGGCCGACGGCGAACGGCTGACGTACGAGCAGCCGACCGGCGTGCGCCACGTCATGGTCAACGGCACGCTGATCCGTTCCGACGATCGCCAGCTCGCGCTCGAGCAACTTCCCGGGGACCCGTCCCCCACTGGTCTGAAGGGGCGAGCCGGTCCTCAGCCCACCGATCCGAAGAAATCCCGCAGGTCGTTGACGAAAAGTTCAGGTTGCTCCATGGCCGGAAAATGCCCGCCGCGCTCCATGACGGCCCAGTGCACGACGTTGTACTGGCGCTCGACCCATGAGCGGGGCCAGCGCAGTACCTCTTTGGGATAGCGCGCCACGCCGGTGGGCGCGTGGACGAAGGGCGGCGCCCCGGCCGAACTGTGTTTGTGCTCCCAGTACAGTCGGGCCGAGGACGCACCGGTCTGGGTGACCCAGTACACCATGACATTGGTGATGAGTTGCTGGCGGGTGAAGCAATTCTCGGGCTGCCCGTCGCAGTCGCTCCAAGTCCGGAATTTCTCGACAATCCAAGCCAGGAGTCCGGCCGGAGTGTCGTTGAGCGCGATCCCGAGCGTCTGGGGCTTGGTCCCCTGCTCGTTGGCGTAGCCCGACTCCTCGCTCGCGAATTCCTTCATGGCCGCCAGATCCGCCTGTTCCTCTTCGGTGAGCGGTTCGCGGTTCTGGGGTGGGACGCCGCTAGCCATGTTGAGGTGGATGGCGGCACAATGCTCGGGATCGAGCGACCCGATCCACGTGGTGACCTGGGCTCCCCAATCACCACCTTGAGCCACGTAGTCCGGATAGCCGAGTCGATCCATCAAAGCAACGAACGCGCGGGCGATGCGGGGCACGTCCCATCCGGGTGATCGCGGCGGTTCGGAGAATCCGTAGCCCGGGAGGGAGGGAACGATGACGTGGAAAGCGTCGCTGGCCTGGCCACCATAGGACTCGGGATTGGTCAGCCGGGGAATGACGTCGAGGAATTCGACGAAGGAACCGGGCCAGCCATGAGTCAGGAGCAATGGACGGGCGTCCGGGTGCGCTGATCGGGCGTGGATGAAATGGATCCGATGAGCATCGATGTCGGTCCGGAAATGCTCGAAGCCGTTCAGGCGCGCCTCTTCAGAGCGCCAGTCGTAGCCGTCGCGCCAGAATTCGACCAGCTGGCGCAGGTAGTCCACGGGGATGCCGTACTCCCAACCGGCGTCCGCAATCTGATCCGGAAAGCGGGTCTGGGTCAAGCGGCGATGGAGGTCCTCCAGGACCGGATCATCCACCCGGATCTCAAATGCTTCGATCGGATTCGTCTCATTGTCGACCTACCGGCTCCCTGTCGGTGGAACGATCACGTCGTCACGCGCCGAGATGATGGCGCGCAGGCGATGCTCAACCTCATGTCTGTGGTCGTCGTCGGTAAATACATAGGGTCGGCGATGTCGGATGGCGTCAACCACATTGGCCGCGACAACCGACGGCTCGGTCGTGCCAATCGGGTTCAGGGCCGTTCTGATCATGCCGGGCATGACCACACTGACTCCGATCGGCGCCCCAATCGCCTCCATCTCGTGGCGCAGAACGTCTGACACTCCGAGAACCCCGTGTTTGGCCACGGTGTACGGACCGAGTTGTCCCATCGGGAGAACTGCCGCCATGGACGAAGTATTGACGACGTGGCCCTCGTCTCCCGAAGCGATGATCAAGGGCACAAAGGTGCGCACGCCGTGGATCACGCCCCAGAGATTGACATCGATCACCTTGTGCCAATCCTCAAGAGAGAGGTCCCACGAATAGCCACCGTTGACGATTCCGGCATTGTTGACGGCGACATGGAGCTGGCCGAAACGCTCCAGCGCAGCACGGCCAATACGATCAACCGCCTCGGGATCGCTCACATCGGCGCAGACGGCATGAATGTCGGCACCCTGATCGACCAGTCGGTCCCCAACGGCAGTCAAGTTCTCTGCATTGCTATCGGCGATGGTGATCCGCATGCCTTCGGCAACAAATGCCTCAACGATCGCCAGTCCGATTCCGCTTGCCGCGCCGGTGACGACGGCGCTGCGCCCCTCGAGCCGATCCATGGGTGTGGAAGGCTAACCCTCCTTGACGTGGTGAGCCACGTCCAGGCGGCTCGGAAATGACGACCGCCGAAACTCATCGCGCCATGCAGTGGGAATCATCGCGGTCAGAACCGCCCGATCACATCCTGGCCGTATTGCGAAAGTGACGTCTCGAATTCGCCGGCGAACAGGGTGGCCGGAACAAGGATTCGGGTCGCGCCGAGTTCTTGCCATACGGTCACTTGGGCCACGGCTTCCTGGTCACCGGTGGCGTAACAGGGGACGGTGACCTCAATGGTCGCTGGATCCCTCCCGGCCTCCTCGGCACCCTGTCGGACGACGTCGAGCAATGGAGGCAGCTGCTCGGGGCTGACGCCGATCGGGAAGAATCCGTCCCCGATTCGCCCGGCGCGCCGCGCCGCCGCCTCGCTGTGGCCGCCCAGGTGTACCGGTATCGATCCGCCTGGGGGCTGGGGCCGCAAATAGCAATCGGCAAAGCTGGCGGTGGTGCCCTCGAAGCTGGCCCGCTCCTCGGACCACAGGGCTCTCATGGCGGCAATCGACTCTTCGGTTCGCTTTCCGCGTCCGGCAAATGGGATGCCCAAGGCTTGAAACTCCTCTTGCAGCCAGCCGATGCCGGCGCCGAGGATCATTCGACCACCCGAGAGGTGATCAAGCGTGGCCAGTTCCTTGGCGAGCACGAGGGGATTGCGCTGCGGCACGATGAGAATGCCTGTGCCCAACCGCAGGGTCGATGTCTTCGAGGCGACATAGGCCAGCCACACCAGCGGATCGGGAAAGACGGTCCCTTCTCCGGAGGGCAGCCTCCCCGACGGATCGTAGGGATACTTCGACTGGTAGCCGCCGGGAACCACCACATGGTCGACGGTCCAGATCGACTCGAATCCGGACGCTTCGCAAGCTTGAGCCAGTCGGATCGCGGCAATCGGGTCGACGAACGGGCCGACATTGGCGAAGGCAACCCCAAACTTCATCGACTCCATACCCGTCGAGCTCCCCGTTCTCCACTGCTCCAATAATCGGGTTCAGCATAGAGCAGCCCATCGGCGTGGCATCGGGTGATGTCGTGTCCGGCGTGCGACGGCGGGAGCACGAGTGTCGGCAATTCGTGTCGTTCCCATCAACGCCGTCGTGTCGGCCCGCGGCGGTTCTTCGGTGTCATGTTTGGACCGAACCGGCGTCAGAGTGAGTGTTAGCCTTGACCCGATGCTCGAAGAGCCACGGCGATGAGCCCGAGCGACCAATCCGGTAAGGACGTGATCGAGCGTGATGCCTGCATGGGTTCGGGGAACTGCCTGTTTTGGGCCCCCGGCGTGTTCGACCTCGATGACGACGGTGTGGCCATCGTCTGTGGCGAGATGACTGGTCGCGAGGAAGAGGTGCGAAAGGCGGCCGCCAACTGCCCGACCGCGGCCATTCACCTGCCTGAATCATTCCTTCCCGGTATTCCGAATGGGAGGTAATCGGTGGCCACCTACAACCACACGGGTCAAGTCGTCCGTGACCTCGAACGGGCGAAACGCTTCTACCAGGAAGTGTTCGGTTTCAAGTTCTGGTACGAGATCACGCCTCCCGACGGGCCCACGGCCAAGCTCAGCGGCCTCGCACCCCCGTTGGGAACCACCGCTTCATACCTGACCCTTGATGGCTTTGTGCTCGAACTCATGCACTACGCCGCCACCGGCGCGACGGCTCCATTCCGGGCCCGCACGATGAACGAACCTGGGCTGACCCACCTTTCGATCTCAGTCGACGACGTCCGGGCCACGGCTGAAAAGGTGGCTGAATTCGGTGGAACGATCATCGACGAAACCGATGTCGGAGCCGCAATTTTCGTGAGGGATCCTGACGGCCAATTGCTCGAGCTCCTGCCGGCCGCATATCGGGGCACGCTTCCGCCCAAGCCCTAGATCGAGCACCTCACCGATCGACGTACGTGCGCCGGTTGATTTCTGCGCCGTAAGGCAGTCTGCTTGGTGGGTAGGTACGCTGGACCCCTGTTCACATGCATCGGAGCCCTTTCTGGCGTCTCCGGGGAGCAAAGAAGGAGAGAACCCAATTGACCGTCACCAGTGGGACCGAGGCGCCCCTCCGGCATGCCGACCGATTTTTCATCGATGGCCAGTGGGTCGCGCCGTCGACCGATGCGACATTCGACGTGATCGACTCGGGTACCGAGCAGGTGTACTTCCAGGTGCCTGAAGCGCAGGAAGCCGATATGGATCGCGCCGTCACGGCTGCTCGGCGCGCCTTCGACGAGGGGCCCTGGCCCAGAATGACCCACGCCGATCGGGCCGAATTCCTCCGGGGCATTGCCACCGGACTCCGGGATCGAGCCGAGGACATCGGGCAGATATGGCCCCGCGAGTCCGGCGCCCTGTATCTCATTGCTCGGCACGGCGCGGCCGGCATTGCCAGCGCATTCGATTTCTATGCCGATCTGGCGCAGACCTTTCCCTTTGAAGAGAAGGTGCAGCCGTCGATGGGGGAGTTCGGTCTGCTGGTGCGAGAGCCAGTGGGCGTCGTTGGCGCCATCATCCCGTGGAACGCCCCCATCGGACTGATCACCTACAAGATCGCGCCGGCCCTGTTGGCCGGATGCACCGTGGTGCTCAAGTGTTCGCCGGAAGCCCCCGGCGATGCCTACGTGGTGGCAGAGATTGCCGAAGCCATCGGTCTTCCGGCCGGTGTTCTCAACGTCGTGACGGCCGACCGGGAAGTTTCCGAACTGCTGGTGCGAGATGCTCGCGTCGACAAGATTACCTTCACGGGATCCACCGCGGCCGGGCAGCGGATCGCCTCGATCTGTGGGGCGCGGATCGCCCGATGCACGCTCGAGCTCGGCGGCAAATCAGCTGCTCTGATCCTCGATGACATGGACCTCAACCAGGCGGCCGCGACGCTGGCCAAGGCCGAGTGCATGTTGGCCGGGCAGGTGTGCTCGTCACTCACTCGAATTGTCGTGTCTCGGCAACGTCACGACGAACTGGTGGATGCGCTGGCCGGTGCCTTTTCCCAGGTTCGCGTCGGCAATCCCTTTGACTCGACCACCCAGATGGGTCCGCTGGTCTCGGGCCGACAGCGAGACCGGGTCGAGGGCTATATCGCCAAAGGCCAGGAGCAAGGTGCCACCTTGGTGACCGGCGGCGGGCGTCCGAAGGACCTCGACCGCGGCTACTACGTGGAGCCGACCGTCTTCGCCAATGTCGACAATTCCTCGACCATTGCGCAAGAGGAGATATTCGGGCCGGTGTTGTCCGTGATCCCAGCGGACAACGAAGAGCACGTAGTGGCATTGGCCAATGACACGATCTACGGTCTCAATGCTTCCGTGTTCACGCCCGACGTGGATCGTGCCCGGCAGGTTGCACGCCGACTCCGGTCCGGGACGGTCGGGCACAATGCCTTCCGCACGGACTTCAGCATCGCCTTCGGTGGATTCAAGCAGTCCGGTATCGGCCGGGAAGGTGGGACCGAAGGTCTCCTCCCGTTCCTGGAGACCAAGACCGTGATTCTAGAAGGCGTACCGGACGAATATCGTTGATTCCCGCTCGGCCCAGAGTGCACTTCGGAATCTCGTGACATGGACCTGAACCCTTCGGAAGAGCAGCAGCAGCTCATCGACACCTTTGTGGCCTTCTACGCCAAAGAGTCACCGATCGACCGCGTCCGCGCCGCCGAACCGACGGGTCACGACGCTGCACTGTGGTCGCACCTCCAAGACATGGGTGCACTCCTGATGGCCGTCGACGAGGTATCGGGTGGTTGGGGGGCATCGCTCCTCGACCTCGCGCTCGTGGCGGAGCAGCACGGCCGCTACCTTGGGTCCGCCCCTTTGATCGAGGGACAAACCGCCGCACGGTTGCTGGCGCGAACCGGGAGCGTCGGGGGCGAGCTTCTCGGTACGAGCCTGCACGACGGTCGCCTCGTGACCGTGGCGTTGCACCCTCCGCAGAACGGTGTACTGGCGATGGTGCCCGCTGGCGCGGTGGCCGATGACGTGGTCTTCCTGGACCAGGGGCGCCTGATGGCCATGGCCATCGGCGGGCGCAGCCGTTCCGTAGCCAATATTGGTTCCATGCCGGTCGCCGATATCACGATTGCTGCGACGGCCATAGAACTCCTGGCTGGGGAACCAGCACGCACGCTGTTCGAGTCGGCCCGTGACGAGTGGCTGGTCCTCATGGCCAACGCGCTGGTCGGCATCGGTACCCGTTCAATTGAGATCGGTGTGGAGTACGCCAAGGAGCGGCACGCCTTTGGCGTGCCGATAGGTTCGTTTCAGGCGGTGTCGCATGGCTTGGCCGACGCGGCAACGGCGATGGAGGGTGGAACGCTCCTGGCCCGGGAGGCGGCGTGGGCGGCCGATGAAGACACCGGACGCGCGGCGCAGCTGGCCAATTTTGCCGGCGGATTCTGCACCGAGGCGGCCCGCGAAGCCAGCTACCGCAGCTTGCACTATCACGGCGGCTACGGATTCATGCTCGAATTCGACATTCAACTGTTCTTCAGGCGCGCCAAGGCATGGCCCGCGGTGTTCGCCGAGCCGTCGCAGATGTTCGCTCGAGGCGAAATCGACCGGCTCTCAAGGACGCGAACGGGCGGTTGAGCATGGATTTTCGCTTGGGCGAAGGCAGCGAGGAAATCCGGAACGAAGCCAGGCATTTCCTGGACGAGTATCTCACCGAGGATGTGCAGCAAGGGATGCACGAAACCGGCGTCCACCATGACTGGGATTTCCACCGGGCTCGAGTCGAGCACGGACTCCTCGCCCCGGGATGGCCCGAGGAATTTGGCGGACAGGGCCGTGATGCGCTCGAAGTGTTGGCGTCCGCCGAAGAGTTCCAACGATCTGGAGCACCCACGTATGGCGTGGGCACGACGATGATGGTGGCCAACGTCATCCGGCACATGGGGACCGAGGAGCAGAAACGGCTGATCTTGCCCCAGGCCTTGAACGGAGAGATCATCATCGTTCTCGGCTTCACCGAACCGGAGGCCGGATCCGACGTCGCCGCCGTGCAGAGTCGAGCCGTACCCGATGGCGATGAGTGGCTCATCACGGGGCAGAAAATGTTCACCACCAATGCCCAAGAGGCCGACTATGTCTTCTTGTTGGCCCGCACGAACCCGGAGGTGGCGAAACACAAGGGTCTCACCACCTTTCTGGTCCCGCTGCGCCAGCCGGGTGTGGAGATTCAGCCGGTGTACACCATGTCCGGTGAGCGAACGAACTTGACGTTCTACTCCGATGTCCGGGTGAGCGATTCGTTGCGGATCGGCGAAGTCGACGGCGGCTGGCATGTGATGACGGTGGGGCTCACCTTTGAGCGGTCTCTCCCGCAGGGAGGTGACTCGACGCGACTCTTGCAGGCCATGGAGCGCTGGGCATTGAATGCGACCGACGCGACTGGGCGGAAGCGTGCAGACGACCCGGTCATCCAGGCCCGCCTGGGCCGAGCCGCCGCCGAGAATGAAGTCAGCACCCTGCTGGCCCGCCGGTGTGCCTGGGTGCAGTACACCGGCGGGCTGCCCGGGGTCGAAGGGTCGATGGCCAAATTGTTCTCGTCGGAGGCGCTCACCAGGCAATCGGCTGAGTTCGTCGACATGCTTGGCCCGGACGGCCTCCGTAGCGATGGAGAGGACACAGCCGTCGAAGGCGGTATAGCCGAGTACCTCTATCGGTTTGCCTTGGGCACAACCACCTACGGCGGCACCAGCGAAGTGCAGCGCAACATCATCGCGCAACGAGGACTTGGCCTCCCGAGATCATCGTGAGTGCCGCGGGACGGGAACGGGAGTCCGAGTGGCAACCCTGACAAGAAGAGATCGATGACCTCTGCCCTCAGTGACGTCGGCGTGCCGTTTGGGACAAAGCTTCACCAGACGGCGATGGGCATGCCGGACAGTCCTGCCATCATTTTCGCGGCTCAAGACGGGAGCGAGCGCATCGTCACCTTTGGCGAGGTTGATGATCGTTCGACCCAGCTGGCCCGGGTGTTGGTGGGGGAGGGACTCACGCTGGGTGATTTCGTGGCGATCGCTCTGCCGAACGGGCCGGAACACCTCATCGCATCGTTCGCCGGATGGAAGATCGGCGCCGTCGTCATACCGATGCGGTCGGACCTGCCCGATTGGGAGCGTGCACGCGTTCTTACCGCAATTGATGCCCGCATGACCATCGACAGTGGGCACCAGGGTCTCTTTGCGGCGGCCGTATCCGCGTCGACCGAACCACTTCCCGAGGTCACCGCGCCTCATGCGTGGGGTATCTGTAGCTCCGGTTCGACTGGGGCGCCGAAGGTCATTGTGATGAAAGATCCCGGTCGATATATCGAGGGTTCGAAGGTGGCCATGGTGGTGGAGTCCTACGGCGAGCTGCCCCAGCCCCAGCGCGTGCTCGTGCCCGCCCCGCTCTACCATTCCAATGGTTTCATGGCGACCAGAAACCTGATGTCGGGAGTCGAGTTCGTACTGCTCGAGAAGTTCGATGCGTCACGCGTGCTCGATCTGATTGAGCGACATCGCGTCACCGGCTTCGTCGGGGCGACACCTATGCTCCAAAGGCTGGTGCAAGTACCCGATATTGATCAGCGTGACTTGTCGTCGCTCGATTGGGTGCAGCAGGGGGCCTCTCCGTTGCCGGTGTGGCTTGGTCGCCGCTGGTGCGATTTGGTCGGCCCGGAGCACTTCTATGTGAGCTACGGCGCGTCCGAGCGGCATGGTCTCGTATGTTGCCGCGGCGATGAATGGCTGGAGCACATCGGGACGGTTGGGCGCTGCTATCCCGACACCGACATGGTCATTCTGGCCGACGATGGGGCTCAACTGCCGGCGGGCGAAATCGGCGCGATTTACTTGCGCCGGACCACGGGCCCCGGTGCGGCCTATCGGGGTGCGGACGTGTCACCCCTCGCCGCCACCGAGGATGGGTACGTCACCGTCGGCGATATGGGTTCGGTGGATGCAGACGGCTACCTCTACATAGCCGATCGGCGCGTCGACATGATCGTGACCGGCGGCGCCAACGTGTTCCCGGCCGAAGTCGAAGCGGCACTGAGCGAGCACCCTGCCGTCGCGGACGTCATTGTCATCGGCCTGCGGGACGAAGAATGGGGCCGTCGGGTCCATGCCATTGTCCAAGCAACTGATCCCGGCCACCCTCCTGAGGCGGCCGACGTCATCACCTTCGCCAAGTCTCGATTGGCGGCCTACAAGGTGCCCAAGTCGGTTGAGTTCGTCAGGCTCATTCCAAGGAACGACGCCATGAAATTCAACCGGGCTGCTCTGACCGAAGAACGTGACGGACCCGACGGCCCGACGCCCTAGCGAATGGTTGGTGGTTCGGCTTTTCGATTGCTGAATGCTTCTTCGCTGCCCTTGAGGGAGGCAGCACTCCACGAGAGGTTGAGGAACATGTTGCCCAGCTCCGTCACCTGACTCGTGGGCATGTCCCGCGAGGCCCACACCGTCCGGAGGGAGGCCTGCACGGCTGCCGCTGGTTGCGAGGCGATCACCGTGGCGACCCGACGGGCGGTCGAAGCCAACTCCTCGGCCGGTACGACTTGGGTCACCAGGCCAATCGTCTCGGCTCGAGCAGCCGAAATGCGCTCATGACTTCCCATGAGGGTCATCCGCATAACCTCGCCAAACGGCATACGGGAGGACATCAAGGCCGGTTCAAAGACCGCCGGCATACCGTACGTGACATGGGGATCGAAAAAGGTGGCGTGTTCCGCCGCAATGATGAAATCGACCTGCCCGAGGAGGTAGAAGGCTCCGCCACAGGCCATGCCGTTGACGGCAGCAATGACGGGCTTCCAGAGACCTTGGCTGCGGGGACCAATGCTGCGGCCGGGATCCTCGTACGTAAACGGGTCGAAGTCGAAGGCGACCTCGCTGGAAGGCATGTCGCTTCGGTCCATCCCGGTACAAAAGGCCCGGTCCCCGGCCCCGGTGAGGACAATCGCCCGCACGTCCTCGTTGGTCCTCAGGTTCCGCCAGACCCGGCCCAGCTCCTCCTGCATGGCCTCGTTGAACGCGTTGTGGACGTCCGGTCGGTTGAGAGTGACGACAGCAATGCCGTCGGATTCCTCATACAAGAGCGTCTCGAAACTCACGCGTTCCTTCCTCTCGGTCAGCCTCTGCATCGGCGGATCGGTCCTAGACTCAACCGGAATTGGTGACACTATTCTACGCTCGATCGCAGCACGTAACCCGAGAAGGCACCCTCATGGCAGATCTGCAGGAACTACTCGATGTCCTCGAAATGCGCCCGACCGGTGAGCGGTCGTATGAAGCGGGAAGTATCTCTTTTGGCGGCGGCCCAACCGTCTTCGGTGGTCAGCTCATGGCCCAGGCCATCGTGGCTGGGGCGTCGATCGATCCGAGCAAGGAAGTCCGGTCCCTCCACACTGTCTTCGCGCGACCGGCCCAGGTGCATCTGCCCCTGGAGGTATCGATCGACGTGCTCCAGTCCGGTCGAACCTTTGCCAGCGCGTCGGTGGCTTTTCGGCAGGGAGACAAGGAGTGCGCCCGATCCATGATCCTCCTGGGGTCAATCGAACCGGACCTCCTTCGTCATCAGCCGTCGGCTCCTACGGTCATTCCTCCCGCCGACGCCCAGCAGGTGACCCACGGTCCTGCGTACTGGGAAGTGCGGATGGAGGAGGGGATCGATCTCAACGATCCGGAGGTGACGGGTCCACCCGAACTCACCGTATGGACCCGCTTCCCGGGCGCGTCGACGAGGCAGACAGTGTCCCGCGCTCTCCTGGCCTTCGCCACCGACGGCTTTCTCATCGCTACTGCCATGCGACCGCACCCAGGAATAGGGCAGTCCATGGCCCATGTCAGTGTGGCCACCACGGTGGTCACGCACACGTTGGCGTTTCATGAGGATGTCAATGCCGCCGAGTGGCTCACGCTGCGAATGGCCAGTCCCTACGCCGGTCACGGATCCAGCTACGGGAGGGGCGAGGTATTCGACCCACGGGGTCTCCATGTTGCGTCGTTCGTGCAGGAAAACATGATCCGCAATGTCCCGGCCCCGAAGGCACCGGCCTGACCAACCGCGCAGCACTACGATCCCGTGTCCGGCGCTGGCGTAGCGAGCTACTGCGGTGCGTCCGCCCTTACCTTGTCTTTGAGAGACGGAACGATGGGAGGAGCGGACTTCCAGTTAGGCACACCCGAATCCTCCTTGGCGATGGGGTAGTGATCGTCGTTGATCTCAGCCCAGTGGGAGTGGTTCAGTTCGTGAAGCGTGAAGCAGGCGTTGAGCGAGTTGAAGAAGCCTTGATTGTCCTGGGTTTGATTCACTGACTCCTTGATCATGAGTGCGGCCATGGTGGGCACCTTGGCGATCCGGCGGGCGAATTCCAACGTGCGGACGGCCAATTCGCCGGCCGGGAACACCTTGCTCACCATGCCCAAAGCGTGTGCTTCGTGAATGTCGATGGAGTCACCAGTCAGCATGAGCTCCTTGGTTTTGCGGGCCCCGAATTCCCACGGGTGGGCGAAGTACTCCATGCCGCACATGCCCAGGCGTGTCCCGACTACGTCGGCAAAGTGGACATCGTCTGCCCCGACAATCAGGTCGCAGGCCCACATGAGCATGAGGCCGGCTGAATACACGTCCCCATGCACCTGGGCGATGGTGATCTTGCGGAGATTGCGCCAGCGCCGGGTGTTCTCGAAGAAGTAGTGCCACTCCTGCAGCATGCGGGCCTCGGTGCCAAGCCGGGTGCCGCCGTTCGTCACGCTGGACGGATGCGGATTCTCGCCGCCTCGCATCTCCGCCATCGCCACCTTGGAGCCCAAATCGTGTCCCGATGAGAACATGAGGCCCTCGCCACTGAGGATGACCACCCGCACCTTGTCGTCCGCCTCGGCAGCCAGGAAGGCATCGTTCAATTCGACCAACATGCCCCGGTTCTGTGCGTTTCGTGCTTCGGGGCGATTCAAGATGATGCGAACGATCTCCCCATCGTCCTGAGGTTCGTACTTGACGAATTTGTACTCAGTCATGTCCCCTCCGGGTCTCAATGTGGCCGATTCCGTTTCCGGCAGCGTCGTTGTCAGGGCGATAACCCTACTTTTATTCCAGGTGAATTGCATTCTGGTAGCCGGCTCGGACCGGCGTCCGTCACGCGCCGCGCCGGGGATCAACGAGGGAAAAACATACGCGACAGAGGGGTCCGCGGAGGGGCGGCACCACACCACTGGGCTGCTGACACGGCTGGCCCGTCGCCGATTGGCGTGTCGGCGTTGGCGTCGTCGTGCCGTGACCATCGGATACGTGGATGCCGGCGCCGAGGGCACGTGACCCCAGAAACCGACACAGCGGTGGCAGCTAATGTGGCTCGGCCAGCACCGAGTGACGGCCAGCGACGACGTGGAGCAGCGAAAGGGGTCTTCCATGGACAGCTTTGAGACCCTCCTCTATGAGGAGCAGGACGGTGTGGCTATCGTCACGCTCAATCGGCCGGAAGTCCACAACGCCTTCAACCTGGCCATGCAGGAAGAATTGCGTCAAGTCTGGCGGTCACTGCGAACGAATGAGGACGTGCGGGCGATCGTGCTGACCGGTGCTGGCGAAAAGGCCTTCTGTACCGGCATCGACCGGGCCGAGGCGATCCAAGAGGGCTATCTGGAGAAGCGTCGGGACCCGGCGACATCGACTGGTCGGGTATCGACCGCCTTCATGTACAACGATCCGGGATCGAACATCAATCCGAAGGCCAATGACCTGTGGAAGCCCGTGATCGCCGCCGTCAACGGGATGGCGTGCGGTGGCGCGCTCTACATGCTTGGTGAGTCCGACATCATCATCGCGGCGGAGCACGCCACGTTCTTCGACCCCCACGTCAGCTACGGCATGGTGGCTGGATTCGAGTCAACGCATTTGCTCCAGAAACTCCCTCTGGGTGAGACCCTGCGCGTGGCCCTGCTCGGCGCACATGAGCGGATGTCGGCTGCCCGGGCCCATCAGCTCGGACTCGTGTCCGAGGTCGTGCCGGCAGCTGAGCTCCTTGACCATGCCATGTGGATCGGGAACGCCATTGCGGCGTCGCCCGTTCTGGCCATTCAGGGCACGTTGCGAGCCGTCTGGATGGCGCATGAGGCCACGCGTAAACAGGCCCTCCAAGAGGTCTCCACCATCGTCTCGCTCGGGACCCAGTTCGAGAACATCGAGGAAGGCCAGAAATCCTTCCAGAACGCACGCCCGGAGTGGCGCCTGCGCTGAATCACGGCCGCCGTCAGGGCACCTCGCATCGGCCGGGCGGGGATTGGACGATCCATCGTCCGCGGCAGCTGTCGGTAAGGCTTCATGTCGCGGCGCCCCCAGCCCTCGCTCCGCATGAGGTCGCGAAGATCGTTCTGGACCTTCTGTCCCCCCCATTTCGCGGGACCGAGGTCGGTCGATCACGGCTTTGGGGGTCGATAATTCCTGGTCGTGAGTTCGTGAGGACATGAAGTTCGTGACCGATCGTCCGAGGTCCGCTTCAAGGTTTCGGGGCACTACCCGATGGTCGGGTGGGTCCTATAAGATCATTTTCATATGGCAAGAAGATCATTCTGGGGAGGAATCCAGTGAGCGAGGTCGACGATCTCATCCTGATCAGCGTCGATGACCACATCATTGAACCGCCCGATATCTTCGTGAACCACCTCCCGGCGGCCTATCAGGATCGCGCCCCCGAAATTGGTGCGGAACGATGAAGGTTCGGATGTCTGGGTCTATGGCCAGGTGGTCATGGAGACCGCTGCCCTCAACGCGGTGGCCGGGCGACCCCGGGAGGAGTACGGGCTCGAACCCCAGAGCCTCGATGAGGTACGGCCCGGCTGCTACGACGTGCATGAGCGGGTGAAGGACATGAATGCCGGCGGCGTCCTGGCTTCCATGAATTTTCCGTCCTTTCCAACGTTCACGGCACGGGTGTTCGCCAATGAGGACACCGACCTTTCATTGGCCCTGGTGCGCGCCTACAACGACTGGCACATTGACGAGTGGTGTGGACAGTATCCGGGGCGCTTTATCCCGATGGCCGTCCCCGTGATCTGGGACGTGGAGCAAACCGCAGCGGAAATACGGCGGGTGGCCGACAAGGGGTGCCACTCCCTGAGCTTCACGGAGAATCCCGCCGCGCTGGGCTATCCGAGTTTTCACGATGACTACTGGGACCCGGTGTGGCGTGCATGTTGCGATACCGGGACGGTCCTGGCAATCCATCTCGGCTCTTCGGGGCGGCTCTCCATCCCCGCCGTCGATTCGCCCCCGGACGTCATGATCACGCTCCAGCCCATGAACATCCAATCCGCCGCCGCTGATCTGCTGTGGTCCCGCGTCATCAAGAAATTCCCGGCGATTCGTATTGCCCTCTCTGAAGGTGGGACCGGTTGGGTCCCCTACTTCCTCGAGCGGCTCGACCGGACCTACGAGATGCACCGAGCCTGGACGCTGCAGGACTTTGGCGATCGCCTACCCAGTGAGGTATTCCGCGAGCACTTCCTGACCTGTTTCATCAGCGACGGAGTGGGGATCGAGCTGCGCGAACGCATCGGCATCGACAACATCGCCTGGGAGGCGGACTATCCGCACAGCGACTCGCTGTGGCCTCTGGCGCCCGAGGAGTTGCATGCCGCCTTCACCAAGAATGGGGTGACCGACGATCAGGCTGGCAAGATCACGCACGAGAACGCCGTGCATTGGTTCTCATTCGATCCCTTTTCCCACGTCCCCAGGGCAGAGGCAACGGTGGGAGCGCTGCGGGCAAAGGCGGCCGGGCACGATGTGTCAACGATGTCTCGCAGCACCAGGGTCCGGACGCCTGACGAAAAGCTCGAAGGGTTTCGCAGTCGAGCCATTCGCGCTGTCGCTGCCCAAGGCAGCTGATTGTCGGGCGCCGCACCCCGGCTACTCGCTTGCCGATTGGACTCTTGTCCTCGTCTCTCGCAGCCAATCGCCAAGGGCGGCACCCGCCTCGAGCACGTGGAGCTCGGTCAGCGTACGAGCCGCCGCGCTGTCACCGCCGTCGAACGCTTCGAGCATGGCGGCATGCTCGGCCTGGCTCCGTCTCACTTGCTCCGGGAACAGTTCGAAGTAGCTGGCGGGGACCACCCGCACGGCTTGGCGCAGGTAGACCAACAGACGCCGGGATCCCGAAGCCAGATTGACGGCGCGATGAAAGCCCCAGTTGGCCGCCACGATGTCTTCGACATCGGCATCGGCGACGTCGTCGGCCAGGTGGTGCAGATGCTCACGTTGGGCTCCATTCATTCTGGCCGTAGCCCACTCGGCGGCCTTGCCGGCCAGCGTGGCCAGCACGGCGAAGTTGTCGACGGCGTCCTCGGGAGTGAGCCCTTGCACCGTGATCCCGCTCCGCGGTGTCACAGTGACCAGCCCTTCATACGAGAGGGCCAGCAGTGCCTCGCGGACCGGCGTACGGCTGATGCCGAATTCCCGGGTGATTTCGTCCAGATCGAGTCGGGTGCCTGGCTGCAATCGGCCCGTAAGGATCCGATCGCGCAGCTCTCGAGCGGCTCGGTCACGCACGGTCCCGCCCATCAGCTTGATATCTGACATATCAGATATTACATTTCAGTTGGTCAGTAAAGTCAACAACAGGGAGCGCGCTCGTCACCATGGGGAAACGGCAGATGTCATTGGTTGGTTTCATGCAGGCGGGGAGCACGACCGTCTATGCGGGGTCGTGGCGCCATCCTGCCACCGAGCACGGGTTCCTCGATGCCAGCTACTACGCCAAGTTGGGTCGCACGCTCGAAGAGGGCTGCTTTGACATGATGTTCTTCGACGATCGCTTGGCCATGCCTGGGATCTACGGCGGTTCGGTGGCTGATGCCGTACGGCTCGGGGCACGACCCGTCAAGCTCGATCTGAGCATCGTCCTCGGCGTGGTGGCCGGAGCAACCGAACGGATCGGCCTGGGCGCGACGTACTCGACCACCTACTACTCGCCCTTCCATGTGGCTCGGACCTTTGCCACGCTGGACCACCTGTCCGGCGGCCGAGCCGCCTGGAACGTGGTCACGTCGGTCAACGACAGTGAGGCGCAGAACTACGGTCTCAAGGAACACCTCGCTCACGATGCCCGCTATGACCGAGCCGATGAGTTCCTGGAAGCGACGACCGGACTCTGGGACACCTGGGAGGACGACGCCCTGGTGCTCGACCGGGCCAGGGGCTACTTCGCCGACCCCGACAAGGTCCACGAACTCAACTACGAAGGCGAGTGGTTCAGCGTCCGGGGACCACTCACGGTTCCGAGGTCGCCTCAGGGGCGACCGTTGCTGATGCAAGCTGGCTCATCCGGTCGCGGCCGTGACTTTGCCGCCCGCTGGGCCGAGCTGATCTTCTCGGGTGATCCCGACATCGACATCGCCAAGGCACACTACAAGGATCAAAAGGAAATTCTTGACTCGGTCGGCCGTGACCCGCAGTCGGTCAAGATGCTGCCAATGGTGTACACCGTCGTCGGCGAATCACACGCCCAGGCCGAAGAGCGCGAACAACTCTTCCTCAATGAATTGGTAGATCCCCAGGCCTCGTTGGTCTTGCTGTCCGAACTGATGAACTACGACTTCTCCGGACTGGCACTCGACGCACCTGTGACAGACGAACTCATCGAGTCTGTCTCGGGTATCCGTGGCTTGGTGCAGAATCTGCGTACGCACATCGGGGACAAGATCACATTGGCCGACCTGGCTGGTCACCGTGCCACCCTGCTTCAGGGTCCTCGTTTCGTCGGCAGCGGGGTCGAAGTGGCCGACCAGATGGAAGCCTGGATGGAAGCCGACGCCTGCGATGGCTTCGTGATTGCCGCCACCCATTCGCCCGGCGCCTACGAGGATATGACGCGCCTCGTGGTGCCCGAACTCCAGCGTCGGGGCGTCTTCCGTGAAAAGTACACCGGCGAGACGTTGCGCGACACGCTGGGCATCGCCCGCCCCACGGTATCCGCGCATGGCTGATCGTCCGAGCGCGCTGGAAGGCATTCGGGTCATCGATGCGGCCACTCTGGCCGCCGGCCCGTTGGTGGCCACGGCCATGGGCGAATTCGGCGCCGAGGTCATCAAGGTGGAGCAACCGGGGGCGGGTGACCCGCTCCGCACCTGGGGTGACCGCAAGAACGACATCGGCCTGGTCTGGAAGAGCATGAGCCGCAACAAGCGCTGTGTCACGTTGGATCTGCGCCAAGCCGAAGGCCAGGAGATCTTCCATCAGTTGCTCGAAGTCAGCGACGTGGTGATCGTCGGTAATCGACCGAGTGCCCTGAAGCGCTGGGGCATTGATTACGAGTCGATCCGCCAGCGCCATCCTCACGTGATCATGCTGCACGTCAGCGGGTTCGGCGGGGGCGGCCCGAAGAGCGACAATCCCGGGTTTGGCACGCTGGCCGAAGGCATGAGCGGATTTGCCCATGTGACCGGGCAGCCCGACGGACCTCCGACGCTGCCACCGTTCATGTTGGCCGATGGGGTGGCGGCGATGGCCGCCACCTACGCCGTGATGATGGCGCTCTACCATCGCGATGTCCATCACGGCACCGGTCAGCTGGTCGACGTCAACCTGATCGAACCGCTGGCCCGCCTGATCGAGTCGTCCACGCTGGCCTACGACCAATTGGGAACCATTCCCGGCCGGGTGGGCAACCTCCTCGCCGCCAGCGCGCCCCGCAACGCCTACCAGACGTCGGACGGGAAGTGGCTGGCCATGTCGAGCGCCTCTCACAACATGGCCGCCCGGGTTTACCGCGCCATTGATCGCCCCGACTTGGCGGAGAATCCGGACTACGTCGATTCGTTGTCCCGAAAAGAGCGGGGGGAAGAGATCGACTCCTTGGTGGCCGACTGGGTACGTCGGCACACCCTCGATGAGGCCATGTCGGTTTTCACCCGGGCCGAGGTGGCGGCCGCCCCGATCTACGATGCCCAACAACTGATGGAGGACGAGCATCTCCGTTCTCGGGGAACGTTCGTACCCTTCGATGATCCCGGCCTGGGGCCGATGAAGGTGCAGGCCCCGGTGGCCGTGATGAACGAAACTCCGGGACACATTGCGCATCTGGGCCGCGATTTGGGCGCAGACAGCGATGCCGTGTTTGGCGAGTTGCTTCATATCGAACCCGAGCGCCTGGCTGCCTTGCGTGCGGCCGGGGTCATCTGAGCACGATGCACCTGGAGGCAGCAGTGCACAACGAACCGCGAGCCCGACGATCAGAGCTGGCGACGCCGGCCAGCAGCGAGAAGATGTGTGAGAAGGCGTCGACGTCCGGTGCCGATCTGGTCTTTCTCGATCTCGAAGATGCCTGTGCACCAGCCATGAAGGAAGCGGCCCGCGGCATCGCCGTCGGGGCCTTGACCGGCTGCGATTGGGGCCACACTGTCCGAGCGGTCCGGATCAACGGTCTCGACACGCCGTGGTGTCACGGCGACATCATTGAAGTCGTGACGGGAGCCCGGGAATCTCTCGACGTGATCATTGTCCCCAAGGCTCGATCGGCCCGTGACGTCTGGTGGGTCGATGTGCTCCTGACCCAACTGGAGGCGAAGTTGCGACTGACCAGGCGCATCGGACTCGAGGTACTGATTGAGGAAGCAGAGGGCCTTTGCAATGCCGCCGAGATTGGCCGATCGAGTCCTCGGCTCGAGGCCATCATTTTCGGCGCCGGGGATCTCTCGGCCTCACTGCGAGCACGGGTCGACGGCAATTTCGATCCGGTGGGCGACTATCCCGGCGACTTCTGGCACTTTGCCCGGGTCCAGGTCCTGGCCGCGGCTCGGGGGGCGGGCATTGACGCCATTGACGCCCCGTACCCGGCCTACCAGGACCCGGACGGCTATCGGCGGGCGGCCCTGCAGGCCAGCTTGCTGGGCTTCGACGGGAAATGGGCCATTCATCCCTCGCAGATCGCCATCGCGCACGACGTCTTTTCGCCCACCGAGCTGGAAATCGCCGAGGCTCGTGCATCAATGGCCACCTATGGGGCCGCCGAGGCCGAAGGCGTGGGTGCGATCGGGCGGGACGGCAAACTGGTCGATGCGGCACACATGCGTCTGGCCGCCAATGTGCTTCACAAGGCGGCCCTCGCCGAAGGCGCCTCGGGGCAGTCATAACCAGAGCCAATCGACCGGGACCGGGATGCCATAACAATGATGTACAGGGAACGTGGGCAGCGGTGAGCGACGTCACACCGAAGTATCGCGTCGTGCAATGGGCGACCGGCAATATCGGTGCACGGTCACTGCGGGGCGTGATCGATCATCCTGCCCTGGCGCTGGTCGGACTCCACGTCCACTCCCCCGACAAGGCCGGACGCGACGCCGGCGAGCTCTGCGATCGCCCGCCCACCGGCATCGTAGCCACGACGGACATCGAGGCGGTGCTCGCTCTCAAGGCCGATTGCGTGTTGTACATGGCGCGAGATTGCAACTACGACGAAATCAGCCGCATTCTGGAATCGGGCACCAACGTGGTGACCACCCGGGGCGAATTCCATCATCCGGGCAGCATGGATCCGGAGCATCGGGCCCAGGTCGAAGCGGCCTGCCGACGGGGTGGGACCTCCATTCACAGCACCGGGAGCAGCCCCGGCTTCATCTCGGAAGCGGTGCCTCTGGTGCTGGCCTCGATTCAGCGCCGGCTCGATCACTTGGCCATTGAAGAGTTTGCCGATCTTTCGCAGCGACCGTCGCCGGATCTGCTCTTTGCCCTGATGGGCTTCGGCAGCAACCCAGCCGACTTTGATCACGGGCGCTGGAGCCATGGAGGCGAGAGTTTCGGACCGTCACTGCGCCTGGTGGCCGAGGCGCTTTCCGCCCCCCTCGACGCGCTGGAAGCCAGCGGCGAGGTGGCCGTGGCCACCGGGCGGACCGAGATCGCCGCCGGCACCATCGAGGCTGGCACCATCGCCGCCCAACGGCTCAAGGTGGATGGCCTGCGAGCGGGCCGGCCCTTCTTGACCTTCTCCGCCATGTGGTACTGCACCACCGACATCGAGCCGGCCTGGCAGCCCCGGTCGACCGGTTGGCGGATCTCGGTGGCGGGGGACGCTCCGTTGGACGTCGAGATGCGTCTGGCCATCCCCCTCTCCGACATGGCCCAGCTCTCGCCCGGCTACACGGCCAACCGGGCCGTGAACGCGGTGCCGATGGTCTGTGCGGCCACACCGGGCATTCGCACGACCATCGATCTGCCGCAGATCATCGCCAACCTGGGGCCAGGATATTCGTGAAGCCGCTTCCCGAGCTGACGCCGGCCACCGAATGGTTCTGGACGTCGGGCGCCGACGGCCAGCTCCGCATTCAACGCTGCATGGATTGCCGAACCTTCGTCCATCCACCCGTGCCCATCTGTCCGGTGTGCCGAAGCCGCAAGTCGGAACCCGCCGTGGTCTCCGGTCGGGGCACCATCGTCGGCGTCACCGTCAATCGCCACCAGTGGCATCCTGACTTCCCCCCGCCCTACGTGATCGCCGTGGTGGCGCTGGCCGAAGAACCCACCGTTCGCCTCACCACCAACATCGTGGGTGCCGATCCAGACCATGTGTCCATCGGCCACGAGGTCATGGTCACCTTCGAGCACCAAGAGGATGTGTGGCTGCCGCTCTTTACCCTCACCGGGGAGACGTCGGCCGTCGATGTCGTGGCCGAGCCCAGCTACCCGACCCCGCGGCTCCCCTTGCGAAACCAGCGGTTCGAGCATGAGTCGGTGCTTTCGGGCGTCGGACGCTCAGCCATCGGGCGTCGCCTCATGGTCGATCCGCTGTCCTTGACGGTCGACGCCTGCCTGGCCGCCGTCGCCGATGCCGGGCTCGAATTGTCCGATATCGACGGTCTCTCGACCTACCCCGGTCCGGTGGGCATGGGCATGAGTGAGGGCGGGGTCACCGCGGTGGAGGAGGCCCTGCGGCTCCATCCCACGTGGATCAACGGGGGAGGCGAACTGCCCGGCCCGGCGGGCTCGGTGGTGGCGGCCATGCTGGCCATCTCGGCCGGGTTGTGCCGCCACGTGTTGTGCTTCCGCACGGTGTGGGAGTCGACCTACGCCACCCTGCGGCTCGGTGGTGCCGGGGGTGGCCGGGCGTCGTCCCACATGGCCTGGCGCATGCCCTTCGGGGCCCTGTCCGCCTCCAACTGGATCGCCATGAACGCCAACCAGTACCTCCATCGCTACGGGGCGTCGCGCGAGATGCTCGGGCTTATCGCCCTGAACGGGCGGGCCAATGCGGCTCTGAACCCGGCTGCCATCTACCGGGAGCCCATGACCATGGACGACTACATGTCGGCCCGGCCCATCACCACACCCTTCGGGCTCTATGACTGTGACGTGCCGTGCGACGCCTCGATCGCCGTCGTGGTCTCCGCTGCCTCGGTGGCCGGCGATCTGCCCGGTCAGGCCATCCGCATCGAAGCGGTGGGCACCCAGATCTCCGAGCGGGTGTCGTGGGACCAGGGCACCATCACCCACGAGCCCCAGGTGTTGGGCCAGTCGGCCCATCTGTGGTCGCGAACGAGCCTGCGTCCGGCCGACGTGGACGTGGCCTTGCTCTACGACGGCTTCACCTTCAACGCCATCTCCTGGCTGGAGTCCCTCGGCTTCTGCGGGTTCGGGGAAGCCAGCGATTGGCTGGACCACGGTCGTCGGATCGCCCTCGACGGCGAGCTGCCGGTCAACCCGCACGGCGGGCAACTTTCCGAGGGTCGCACCCACGGCTTCGGGTTTCTGTACGAGGCCATCACCCAGCTCCGCCACCAGGCCGGCGGGCGCCAGGTGGCCAAGGCCGACACGGCGTTGGTGACCTCAGGCGGCGGCACGCCCTCGGGCGTGCTCCTGCTCCAGCGCCACAACGACTAAAGGGGACTAGGAGCGCCCCGAACTGCTGCGGGGCACGTCCCGGAAGGCCATGTTCCGGTCCTGCGACTGCTCTCGGGGCATGCCGAGCACCCGTTCGCTGATGACGTTGCGGGCCATCTCGGTGGTGCCGCCACCGATGCACGACACCTGGCGCATGAGGTAGTCCGAACCACAGAAGACCAATTCGCCGTCGTCGTCGGACCAGGCCGCGCTGGCGATACCGCCCAACTCGAAGGTGATGCTGCGCACCCGGGCTGTATTGATGCCCGAGAACAGGCGACCGATAGCCGCTGATTGGTCCGACATGGCACCCGACGTGATGCCATCGCTGATGCGCCGTTGCAGGGCGATGTCGACCAGGTCGAGCATGCGGGCTTCACCCATGAGGTCACGCACCAGCGGTTCGGCGATGCGGCCGGAATCCTTGGCCACCTCGCCGACGAACGAAGCGCCGATGCCGGTTTGTCCGCCACCGACCGGGCGGGTGACCAGGGGGGAACTCGAGAGCATGCGCTCGTGCACCATCCAACGGGTGCCGACGGTCCAGCCGTCGTCGACTGCGCCCACGCGGTCGGTGTCGGGCACCCGTACGTCGGTGAGAAATTCCTGACAGAACTCCCTCGAGCCGTTCAACATCTCGATGCGATGGACGTCGAGCCCGGCTTGGCGAATGGGCAGGATGAACACGGACAGGCCGCGATGCTTGGGGACGTCCCAGTTGGTTCGGGCCAGGCACAAGCCCCAGTCGGACCACCATGCGCCGGTCGTCCAGATCTTCGAGCCGTTCAGTACCCATTCGTCGCCATCCCGCACCGCACTGGTCAGTGCACCGGCCACGTCCGAGCCACCGCTCGGCTCGGACAGGAACTGCATCCAGATCTCCTCACCCTTCAAGATGGCGGGAATGTGGCGTTTCTTCTGGGCCTCGGTCCCGAAGTCGAGCAGTACGGCGGCACAGGGGGAAAAGGTCGGGGCCTGCAGTCTGGCCGGATATTCATAGCCTGAGAGCTCGTCGTTGAGGGTCCGCTGGTGTTCCGGCGTGAGTCCCTGGCCGCCGTACTCGGGGGGAAAGCAGATACCGGCCAGATGGGCGTCAAAGAGCATGCGCTGGATTTCCCGTTCCCGCGCTACCGCGGCCAGTTCCTGCTCGTCGCTCCGCTGATTGCGGAGCGGGCCGACCCGGTCGGTGCTCGAGGCGGGGGCCAGATTGGCCCGGATGAACGAGCGTGCCCGGGCGCGGAAATCCTCCACCGCTTCGTGCATCCGCTCGCTCATGCCACTACCTCCGGCCACTGGTCCAGGTCGGCCAAGCGCTGCCGATGCTCCGATGCCGTGCCGTAGAGCGCCCGGTTGACCGTGTGACGACGCAGGTACAGATGAATGTCGTGGTCAAATGTCACGCCGATCCCGCCGTGGATCTGGACGCAGTCCTGGATGAGCTCGCCACCGAATTCGCCGATGAAGGCCTTGGCCGCGCTGACCAGCTCGGGGGCATCGGCCGCCTGGGTGGCCACCGCCTGGGTGGCGGCGTCACTGATGGCATGGCCGGCTTCCAGCCACGTCTTCATGTCGGCGAACCGGTGCTTGAGTTCCTGGTAGGACGCCAGCGGTCGTCCGAACGAGTAGCGATCGAAGGCCCATTCGACGGTCATCTCGAACGCGGCCTGCATGGTCCCCACGGCCTCGGCACTCGAGAGGCACACCGACCACTGGAGTTGTCGGCGCATCTGTTCGAGGGCCTGACCTTCCTCTCCCACCAGGGCTGAACGAGGCAGTCGCACCTGCTCGAAGGTGACCACCGAGAAGCGGCGGGTCAGGTCGACCGTGTCCATGGGCGCCACCGAGAGGCCGGGCGTGTCGGCGGGGACGAGTACCTGGGTGAGGCCGGTCCCGTTGCGACCGGTGACCAGGAAGGAGCCAGCCTGCCCTCCCGATTCCACCGGGCGCTTCACGCCATTGAGCACCACCTCGTCGCCCTCGGTGTGGATGTCGAAGGCAAGCTGGTCGATCCGCTCGTTCGGGCGGGGTTCGTTGAGGCACCAGGTGGCGATTGCGGCGCCGGACACGATGGCATCGATGACGGCTTCGTGCTCGGGTCCGCCGACCTCGCTCAGCGTCCCGGCCACCACATTGACCACGGCCAATGGGCCGGGCGCGGCATGCCGGCCGAATTCGTAGGCCACCATGGCCAGGTCGGTCAGGCCATCGCTGCCGATGGAACCGCCGCCGTGGGCTTCACTGACCAGCAGCGAGGTCCATCCGAGCTCGGCGCCCCGACGCCAATAGTCGTCGCCGAAACCCTGGGAGTCCTCACGCCGGCGACGAAGCTCCGCCACCGGGACGAGCTCATTGAGGAGCTTGACCGTCGTCGCGTGGAAGAGTTCCTGATCGCGCTCAAGCGTCAGCAACATGCAGTGGTCCCCATTTCGTTGGTGTGGGCGGGACGTGCGTCACGGGCACGGCGCCATGCGGCGCCTCCGGCCGCTCTCAGCTCGCCGGCCAGGCCAACGACTTGGTTTCGAGGTACTGATCGAAGCCGGCGGTGCCGTTCTGTCGACCGATGCCGCTGTCCTTGAAGCCGCCGAACGGGAGATCGGCTCCGTACGGCATGCCGCCGTTGATACTGAGGATGCCGGTGCGCACTCGATGGGCGACGGCCAGTGAGCGCTCGAGCGAGGCCGAGACGATGCCGCCTCCCAAGCCGTAGTTGCTGTCGTTGGCAATGCGCACGGCGTCATCGTCATCGTCGAACGGGATGACCACGAGCACCGGGCCGAAGATCTCCTCTTGGGCGATGGTCATGGAATTGTCGACATCGGTGAAGAGGGTGGGCTCGACATACCAGCCCTTGTCGTACTCCTTCGGGCGCTGCCCACCGAGAGCCAGTGTGGCGCCTTCGGCCACGCCCTTCTCGATGTAGCCGAGGACGCGCGTGCGCTGCCTCTCGGAGATGAGCGGTCCCATGATGACGTCGGCCCGTTGCGGATCGCCCCAGGGGACGCCAGCCATGATCGACGTCAGTAGCTCGACCCCCTCGCCGTAGCGACTGCGCGGCAGCAGCATGCGGGTCGGAATGGCGCACCCCTGGCCGGCATGGGTGCATACGGCCAGGCCACCCATCATGGCGCTGGGCAAATCGGCGTCGTCGAGCACGATGGTGGCCGACTTGCCCCCGAGCTCGAGGAACAAGCGCTTCAGGGTGGCGGCACCCTTCTCCATGATCCGCTTGCCCACCGCGGTCGAACCGGTAAAGGAGATGAGGTCGACGGCTGGGGACAGGGTGAGCTGTTCCCCGACCTGATGGTCGGACGAGGTCACGACATTGAGGACACCCGGCGGGATGTCGGTGTGCTCGGCCGCCACCCGGGCCACCAGGGTGGCATTCCACGGGGTGTCGGGGGCCGGCTTGAGGATGACGGTGTTCCCCGTGGCCAGCGCCTGGGCCACCTTGGTGATCGAGACCTCGAAGGGGAAGTTCCACGGCACGATGGCCCCGACGACGCCGGCCGGCTCCTTGACCACTCGCCGCGAGTTCATGTTGCCCCGCATGTCGAGGGTGTCGCCGAGATCGGTCTCCCAGGCGTAGGTATCGATGAGGCCGGCGGGAAAGGTGATGGCGTCGTTCAGGGGAGCATCGAGCTGCGGTCCGTAGGTCAACAGGCGGGGAGCACCGACTTCAAGAATGAGCTGCTCCCGCAGTTCCTCGCGCTCGACATCGAGGGCGCCCTTGAGCTGCTCGAGGCAGTGCTTGCGGAAGGCCCGGTTGGAAGACCAGTCGGTCTCGTCGAAAGCCCGTCGGGCGGCCGCAATGGCCCGCTCCATATCTTCCGGGGTGCCATCGGCCACCTGGCCCAGGAGCTCCTCGGTCGCGGGATTGACATTATCGAAGGACTTTCCGTTGCTCGCCTCGACGAGCTTTCCGTCAATGAGCATTCTCGACTCGGGACTCACCTGCGGTGTCTCAGCCAAAGTCTCTCTTCTCCTCGTTGGGCAGCTCCTGCTCGTTCGTGAGCAGCGCTGGTCGATGGGCACATGTCCGGGGGCACCGGCTTCGGGACGAAACTACAAGTTGTTCGTCGAAGAGGCCTGGGGCACATCCGATGAAGGCAGGAACATCCGTGGGCGATTATACCGTTTCGCTAGGGAGGACGCCCTGGAGCATAATATTCATATCAAGATTGCGAAAAAAAGAGATCCTCATTATCATCGCTCGCTGGGGTGCTGGCTCGCCTCCCACCTCACCCTTGACTTTGTCTCCCCTGACCGCCAGCCGGCGGTCCTCCACCCACATGAGACGATGCCGGCGCAGGGGAGCTGGGGAGGTGTGGCGAGGTACATGACGTCGCGACCACCTCGAGGGATCTCGTTTTCACCACACGCGAAGGGAATGAAGACATGAATTTGCCAGGGCGATCAGCCATCGTCACCGGGGGTGCCGGCGGGCTCGGCGCCGCGACCGTGCGCCGGCTGTTGGAGATCGGGGTCGGAGTGACCATCTTCGACCGGGATGCTGATCGGGCCAGTGACCTGGCCCGGGAACTCGGCGACACCGCTGTGGCCGTGAGCGGCGATGTGAACGACGACGACGCCGTGTTGGCGGCGGTGACCGCGGCCCGGGCTTTGGGCCAGCTCTCGATCCTGGTCAGTGTGGCCGGCGGCGGTGTGGGCGGTGGTCGCACCGTCGGCCGCGGCAGCGTGCCCCACGACAAGGACTCGTTTGTGCAGACCATGGCCATGAATGCCACCGGGACGTTCAACGTCACCCGGCTGGTAGCCGCCGCCATCGGCGAGGGTGAGCCGGACGAGGACGGCCAGCGGGGCGTGGTGGTCAACACGGCGTCGATCGCCGGCATGGAAGGCAAGAGCGGACAGGTGGCCTACGCCGCCGCCAAGGGAGCCATCCTCGGCATGACCCTTCCGATGGCCCGAGATCTGGCACCACTCGGGATCCGAGTGTGCGCCATCGCACCGGGCGTCATCGGTACCCCCCTCATGCTCGGCGCGCTCGAGCATCTGAAGGAGGATCCTGCTGCGGGCGTCGTCTTTCCGAAGCGCATGGGCTATCCGGAGGAGTTTGCCACCATGGTGGAGTCGGTTATCCGGACCACCTATCTCAATGGCGAGAACATTCGCCTCGACGGCGCCCTGCGGTTCACGGCCAAGTAGCGAGGCTCCTACGCCGGAGTGAATTCCAGATAGAGGCGGGTCAGACCCCGCAGGATGAAGGTGGGGACGTAGTGAAAGGTGCGAGCTCCGGCCGGCCCGTGCTTCTCCTCGGAGAGCTGGATGTTGGTGGTCCGATCGAGCAGGCGCTCGATGCTGACCCGGGCTTCGGTCCGGGCCAGGGGCGCTCCCGGGCAGGTGTGGCTGCCCCGGCCGAAGGCCATGTGGTGGCGGGCGTTTTCCCGTTCGAGGTCGAAGGTCGCCGGATCCTCGAACCGGCGCGGATCGCGGTTGGCGGCGGCATTGACCAGCATCACGGTGGTTCCTGCCGGCAGTTCCAGGTGGCCGACCTTGACCGGCACCCGAGACAGACGAAAGTCCCCCTTGACCGGGCTCTCCATGCGCAGCATCTCCTCGACGAAGTTCGGGATCCGATGGCGCTCGTTGCGCAGGAGCAGCTGCAAGTTATGGTCCTCGGCGATCATCTGCAGGGCCGAGCCCAGGAGCCGGACCGTGGTCTCCTGACCGGCGGCAAACAGATTGGCGGCAACCCGGACAACGTCGATGACCTCGGGGGTGGAGCCATCGGGGAACGTGGCCGTGGCCAGCCCCGTCAGGACATCGTCTTCGGGGGAGCGTCGCCGTTCCTCGATGTAGGTAGTGAACTCCTGGTAGAGGTAGGCCAAGGGTGAGTGGCTCAAGGTATCCTCGCCGATGCTGCCCACCCCACCCTGGTCCTTTGGGCGGTGAATCAGTGCCTCGGTGAACCGAACATGGTCTTCTTCGGGGACACCCAGGAGATCGGCGATCACCAGCATGGCGAACGGATTCGCGAATTCGCCGATGAATTCCCCGTGACCGTCAGTGAGGAAGGTGTCGAGCTGGCGATCGGCCAGGCGCCACATGAACTCCTCATTGCCCTTCAATCGCTTCGGGGTGATCAGTCGCAAGAGTAGGGAGCGATGATCGGTGTGCTTCGGCGGGTCGAAGGTTGGGAGCTGGTCGCTCATGGGGAGCTCGTCGCGATACCGGGCGATGAGATCGCTGATGTCATCGCCCTCCAGCGGGACCGGAAAGCCCGGAAAGGGACCGGTGACCGAGGTGCAGGAGGAGAAGGAGTCGGTATCGCTGTAGACGGCCATCGCCTCGTCGTATCCGGTGATCATCACCACATCGTGATGGGGTTCTCGCCAGGCGGGACCCTCGGTGCGGATGGCTTCGAAGTACGGATAGGGATCGACGATCATGGCGTCGTCCCGGAAGAAGTCAATGGCTTCGTAATTGTCCATGATCTACCTCGGTCGTTCGGGGAGCACGGGTGGGGATGGTGGCGAGGGCGGGCTGCGTACCGCTGTTCATGTGAAAAGAGAATTATCATTGCACATATCAAAGAAGTATGTTCTCGTATGACCGACTCAGCTGGTGGAAGGAAGATGTGGCATGCGTATCGGCTTGATGATCGGTCCGGAGCGGAGCCGTTACCGCACCAAGGTGCAGCGACTTCAGGCCGATGCCCGGTGGGCCGAAAAGGCCGGGTTGTCCACGGTCTGGATCCCGCAGATTCCCGACGAATTCGATGCGCTCACTGCGGCCGTCCTGGTCGGCACCGAAACCAGTCGCATCGAGATCGGCACCGCCGTGGTGCCGGTGCAGCCGCGGCACCCCATTGCGCTGGCCCAGCAGATCCTGTCGGTCCAAGCCGTCTGTGAGGGTCGCCTCTCGGTGGGTTTGGGAGTCTCGCACCACTGGGTGATCGACGAGATGCTCGGACTGCCCTACGAACGCCCGGTTACCACTATGCGGTCCTATCTCGATGTGTTGGATCAGGCCCTGAGCGGTCCCGGCATGGTCGACGTCGAGAATGAGTTCTTCCGGGTCCACAATCCACTCGATATCACCGACGTGGCCCCCACGCCGATTCTGTTGGCGGCGCTGGGGCCACTGATGCTCAAGCTCTGTGGCGAACGGGCCGACGGGACCATTCTGTGGATGGCCGACGAGCGGGCCGTCGGTTCGCACGTGGTGCCCAGCCTGACCGCGGCCGCGGCCGCGGCCGGTCGACCGGCACCCCGGGTGGTGGCCGGCATTCCCGTGTGCCTGTGTACCGACGACGAGATCGACGTGGCGGTGGCTCGGACCAACCGCATCCTCTCCGAAGCCGAAGTGTCGCCGAACTATCAGAAGTTGCTCGAGCACGGCGACGCCCGGACGGTGGGCGACATCCTGGTGGCTGGGAGTGAGGCCACCATCGACCGCCGCCTCCGTTCCTTTGCCGCCGCCGGCGTGACCGATATCTCGGTGCGAGTGGTGCCGATCGGGGATGGCCGCGACGAGCTGATCGCCTCCTCGAAGCGGACCCGAGGGTTATTGGCTTCAATCGCCAGCTCCTACTAGCTCGCGGCGTCGCACGGAATCGAGGACAACATGTCCGACCAGACGCGGACTTGGCTCATCTGGTGCCCGATCCAGAAATCGTCGTCATCTCAATGCCGACTATCTGTGGCCCGAGCGTGTGTAAGAATGTTCTTGCATAGCCTCAGGATTGCCCTTACACTGGCTGCATAGACATTTGCCCAAGCAATTCGGGGTTGGGCTGACCAAAGCGAGAAGGTGCCGCTGATGCCAACTGTCGATTCGCGTACCCGATACCAAGGCGATGTCGTCACTGTCACTCCAGGTGACCTGCTCGCAAAGGGGCGGCTTGCGCCATCCCTCGACGCCCATGCCGCAGAGGCGGGTCGATATGCAATTCGTCTCGGACTGCCGCCACTCACGTTGGATGTCGACGGCGAACTTGTGACCTTCGCTGTCGACGACGGTCGGCTCATAGTGCGCCGAGGCGGAAACGAAGCCCTCCTTGTAGAACTCGACAATCACGCGTTCTCCGATCTGGTTCAGGATGTGTCGTCAACCTTCGGCGTGCAAATGGGGGGTCGGGCCGCTGTCGTAGAAGGAACACTCGATGCTTTCGTCGAGTGGGAACCCGTCTTGCGGTGCCTTCTCGAGGGCCGTCCGGAATACCGGCCGGGATCCATCGCATTTGAGGACCCCAAAGGGGCGCCGCTTGAATTGCGGAGGTCATTCACGCTCGACGATCCGCCGGATGAGATTGGTCACTTTCTATCTCAAGCAGGCTTCCTCCACCTCGAGGGCTGGTTCAGCGAAGCCGAAATGAACGCCGTGTCCGCCGAACTCGACGCGGCGATTGCCACTGCTGAGCGCGATGACGGAGCCTCGTGGTGGGCGCTAACCAACGAAGGCGAGTGGTACCCCTCCCGGATTCTCGGCTTCAACCAAAAGTCACCAACGCTTCGTGAGCTCCTTCACAGCGGCCGCTTCGCTTCGATCGGTACCTTTACCGACGATCGGTTTGTGCAACGCGATGCCGACGTCGGCGACTCTGCGGAAGGGCTGTTGAAGAAAGTCGGCGTTCGCGAAGGAATCTCTGACGTGAGCTGGCACAAGGACTGCTCAATGGGCGGACACAGCCGCGGCTGCTGCGGACTCGTCGTGGGTATCTCAGTGACGGGCGCCAACAGGGAAAACGGCGAACTGGGCGTCGTTCCAGGATCTCACCGCGCCAATGTCTCACCCCTTGGCGTCGAGGGTCTCGACTTGCAGCGCCTCGCCTTGCCGACGTCTGTAGGCGACGTAACAGTGCATTGCACTTGCACCCTTCACATGAGCCGCCCGCCTGTCTCCGCCGAGCGACGCGTTGTGTATTCAGGCTTTGCCCTCGCCCCTCGGGCTGGCGACCAACGGATCGAGATCGATCACGCTGAAGCACGTCGTCAGCGTGCTTCGCTCAACGATCATACTCGCCGCCAGCAACGTGAGACGGCGACATCACGCCTGGCCAGCCACGAACTCTGATCACCAAGGTGCTGTCCGAACTTCAGCGATAGGTAGCAATGCGGGCCACGCGGTGGATCCGGCGTATTTTTGCACTAGAGCGCTACTGCGGTGAATTGCCCGGTGCCATGGCGGCGAGCACCTGAATGAACTTGTCTTGAGGAAATCCCTGGAACGGCTGACCTTGGACTTCGGAAAGTAGGTGATAGCCGCCTAGTGCGATGAGACAAACGGTGAGTTCGGGTTGCTCCTCCCAAGACATCTGATCACCGTGCGACTGGAGCACGCTGCTGACGGCGTCTCGAACCTCGGGAATGCGATGTCCATCGGCAAGCATCAGGCGCATCAGCGGGTCGAACAGACGCAAATACGTGAGCATCTGCTCCAACCAGACCGTGCGACTCACGGAGGACCGCATGACTGCTGGATTGGCCGATTGTGTTTCCTCGATGGCCGCCATGTACCGCCTGACCTCGCGTTCGATGGCTGGCCGCAGGAGATCTTCCTTGGAACGGAAATGACGATAGAACCCACCCGAACCTGCGGTGAGGCCGGCTTGGCTCTCGATCTCGGTGACTGTCGTCCCAGCGAAGCCCACACTTACGAATAGGTCGAACGCTACGTCGAGAATCCGCTCTCGCGTTGTCCGATCGTCCGTGGTCATTCGCTGATAGTAGGTGACACCGTCTGAGCGAGCGCTGTTCTCATCGTTCCACTCGGCGACAGCCCGACGCAGACGATTCGTCCATGCAGTTCACCAGTGGTGGTTTGGCCTTCGCACCGTCGAAGATGTCGTCCACGAGCTGATTGAGCCGGATGCCCGGCGCCGATTTCACCCGGATCTATCCGTTTGTCGAAGGTTCCTGATCGGGCGCTACAGGGGGGGAAGGGCCAGGAGCTGGCGGGACTCCAGCAGGTGTGCCCCGAGATTTCTGGTGAGGGATCGGGCCGTGCCGAAGAGTTGGTCGAGCACGAAGACCCGCCTCACGTAGTGGTGGAAGTCGTGCTCGGTGGTGAACCCGATGCCGGCCAGCACCTGCTGGCAGTGGCGCGCGGCGACGCGAGTGCCCCGCCCGGCCAGCGCTTTGGCCATGGCCGCCGTCTCGGCTGACTGATCGCGCCAGGCCGCCTCCAGCATGGACTGCGCGGTCTCAATGGCCACCAAGGTGTCGGCCAGTCGATGACGCACGGCTTGAAAATCGCTGATGGGCTGGCCGAACTGGACGCGCGCCAGGGCATGGGCCCGGGCCAGATCGAGCATCTTGCGCGCCGCCCCGACCATCTCATGGGCCAGCGCCATTTGGGCCAGGGCCACGGCGGTCGACCACGCACCTGAGAGGGGCCACCCGGCACCAACGGACAGCTCCGTTCCTTCAACTTCGACCAGACCCAGACGCGGGTCGAGCCCATCGGGCTCCCGCCAGGTGAGGTCGGCGGTGGCGACATCGAATGACCGGTCGTGGCCCTCGACGGGAGCGACGACCACCATGGCCGGCCGCGCCATCAGGGAGACCTGACTCAAACCCCGCACGCGCAGCGTTCCATCATTCAGGCGACCCGGCGGCACCGTCTGCCCCAGGGCCGGCAAGACCACCGCGGCACCTCGGTCGTCGGCGCTCCCCAGCGCACACGCCACCACCTCGCTCAGCGCCTCAGAGCTGGCGTTGCCGGCGCCCTGCAACTCAAAGAGCACCGACACGGCCGACCGGACGTCCGTCGTCAGCGCATCGCGCCACCCCAGGTCGTCCAGGGCCTGGTCCAGGGCGGCACCGCTGTGGGTGTCGAGCGCGTGGCGGAGGCTGGTCTCAAAGAGCTGGCGGTCGGCGGCGTCCATCAGTTCCCGGCTCCGAGGTCGAGCAGGCGGCGGGCGATGATGTTGCGCTGGATCTCGGCCGTCCCGCCATAGATGGTGGCCGCACGTGAGTAGAGATACTCCCGTCGCCAGCGGGTGTTCTCCGGATCATCGCCGAGGGTCAGGACGTCGCCGATGCTGTCGGCCACCAGGTCGAAGACCGCTTGTTCGGCCGTGGCCACCAGGACCTTGTCGATAGAGGTCTCCGGTCCGAGCTTCTCGCCGGCGGCCAATCGGTATTGGGTCGAACGAGATCGAGCCCGGAGGGCATGGACGAGTTGGGTGACCTCGCCCAGGTCGGACGGGTCGATCGAGCCGGCGGGGGCGATGTCGAGCAAGTGCTGCAGTCGGATACGGAGATGGGCGGCCCGGTGCCAGAGGGCCGTGCTCCGCTCGAAGGGGAGCAGGTCCATGGCCACCGACCACCCCTGTCCCTCGTCGCCCAGGGTACGGTCGAGCGGGACGACCACATCGTCGAAGAAGACCTCGGAGAACTCGGGCACACCGTGCATGGTCTCGATCGGGCGCACCTCAATGCCCGGGCTCTCCATGTCGACGAAGAGCGCGGTGATACCCCGGTGGGCCGACCCCGGGGGCCCGGTGCGGGTCAAGAGGACGCAGCGCTGGGCGTACTGGGCCAGGCTGGTCCAGACCTTCTGGCCCGACACCCGCCACACGTCGCCGTCCCGGGTGGCACGGCAGGTCAGCGCGGCCAGATTGCTGCCGGTCCCGGGCTCCGAAAAGCCCTGGCACCAGGTCTCCTCACCGCTGAGCAGCCGGGGCACCATCACCGCGGCCAGCTCGGGGGTGGCGTAGTCGATCATCGTCGGCGCCAGCACCTCGGTCATGGAGTAGAGGCCCGGTTCGACCAGATCGAGCGTGGTCAACGCTTCGCCCAGGTACGCCCGTAGCAGGATGGAACCGCCCAAGCCGCCGACCCGTTCGGGCCAGCCCCAGCGCATCCAGCCGACCTCGAAGGTCCGCCGCTTGACCTTGGCCAGTTGCTCCATCTGGTCATCGAGGCTGCCCAGCCCGCTGTGGGCCGGCAGGAGCGCCGGCAGATTCTCCTCGAGCCAGGCGTCCAGCGACGCCCGATACTCGTCGAGCTCCATCAGGGCGCGGTGGGGGCGGGCCGGGTCGGGTCATGCGCCCGGCCCGAGTCCTGCGCACCGCTCTTGCGGAGGAAGGTCATCGAGCGGGTGCGGAGGCGCCAGCCGTCGCCCGTGCGGACATAGGTGTCGGAGTAGTACCCGATGCGCATGTCGTGGGTGGTTTGCTCGACGAAACACAGCGGCTGCTGGCCGGTGCCGGTGTCGGCGTCCAGGTCGAACACCGGCGGTCCCACCATGAACAGGCCCTTGGGGGCCGCGGCCACCAGGGTGGGGAAGTCGGCCAACGAGTAGGTGTCGCCGAAGGCGCTGTAGGTGCCGTCAGCGGTGAAGACCTCCATGACGGCTTCGACGTCGTCCTTGGTCATGCCCACGGCGTAGCGACCCAGCAATTGCTGAAGCTCAATGACGTCGGCCACCGGAAACTCCTCCACGGCCCTCCTCTTATTCGTAGACAACGTCGATGGTCGGGCTGGTGGGCACCGATTGGCAGGTCAGCACCCACCCTTCGGCGATCTCGTCCTCGGTCAGGGCGTTGTTGACGTGCATGGTCACCGTGCCCTCACGGACCATAGCCATGCAGGTGGCGCAGCTGCCCGACTCGCACGAGAACGGCGGCGCCAGACCCATTTGCCGAGCCGTCTGCAAAATGGTGGTTCCGGCACGATGGTCGGCGGAGTGGGTGCGGCCGTTCAACGTGATGGTGACGCGGGTGGCCGGGGCGACCTCGTCGGCCCCGCTTTGTGGTTCGAGGCCCGGCGGCAGCTCGGCCGGTGTGAAGCGTTCGATGTGGATCTGCCGCGGGTCGACGCCATCGGCCAGGAGGGTCGCCTCCACCACATCCATGAACGGAGCGGGACCGCAGACGTAGTACTGGGTGGTGGGGGAAGAACCGGCAAACGAGCGGATCTCCTCGGGGGAGACGAAGCCCGCCTCTGTGTCGAGGTGATGGACCACCGTGAAACGTTCTCCATGCTCCACGCCGAGGGAGTCGATTTCCGCCCGGAAGATGATGTCGTTGTGGTCCCGGTTGGCGTAGAGCAGCCGAACCGGCCGAGACGTGGCCGCCGTGGCCGTCTTGATGAGGGAGAGCACCGGTGTGATGCCGCTGCCGGCACTGAAGGCCACCACGTCGTCGTCGCCCCGGAGCTGAAAGAACCCGGCGGGTCGGGCCACCTCAATGAGGTCACCCGCCGTGACGTGGTCATTCATCCAATTCGAGACCATGCCGCCGGGCGTACGCTTGACCGTCACCCGCAGCTCGGTGTCGACCGCCGGGGCGGAGGACATGGAGTAGCACCGGATATACGGTTGGCCACCCACCCAGATCCTGAAGGTGCAGAATTGCCCCGACTGGTACGAGAAGTCAGATCGCAACTCGGTCGGGATATCGAGGACGAACGAACTGGCCTCGGCGGTTTCGGGGACCACCCGGCTCACCCGGATCTGATGAAACCCGTGGTCACGCACGCGGGCCGCGTCAGTCGCCGGATCCAAGAGTGCCATATTGACAAATGATAACGAAGTTCTCCTAGAATGGCAATGAAGCTCGGCCCGGGCACGGCCCAGCCGTGCGCCGTGCCGCGAGAGGGAGACGTGTGGGGGATTCACGCATGAGCGTGGAGGATAGGTGGGGCCTCCGCACTGTGCCCGCCGACTTGGCGGCGCACTACAAGGCCGAAGGCTGGTGGACCGACGATTCGCTGGGCCAGATTGTGGCCAACGGACTGGATCGACGGGGAGCCATGGACTTTCGGGTCCACTCCAAGGTCCGCCCCTGGGCCGGCACCTTCGCCGACGTCGACCGGGCCGCCCGCATCCTGGCTGCCTCGTTGCGGGCCCGGGGTCTCGGGCCGGGCGGCATCGTGGTGGTGCAGTTGCCCAACTGGGCGGAGGCCGGCATCACCTTCTGGGCCGCCGCCTACCTGGGCGCCATCGTGGTGCCGATCGTCCACTCCTATGGGGCCAAGGAAGTCGGCTACATCCTCCGGGTGACCTCGCCCGAGTTGGTGGTCACCGCCGATCGCTTCGGCCATAGCGACTACCTGGCCACCTACGCCGAATTGCTGGCCCAGCGGCCCGTCCCGCTCTGGCTGGTGGTTGGCGATACCCCGGCCTCCCTACTGCCGGCCGCGGCAACGCCGTTCGACACCCTGCTGACGTCGGACCCGATCACCGGGCCGGCCGAGGTCGACCCCGACGCCCCGGCGGTGGTCGGATTCACCTCGGGGACCACCCGTGACCCCAAGGGCGTGGTCCATTCCCATCGCACCATCGCCTCGGAGACCCGTCAGCTGGACTACATGTTTCCCAAGGGCGGCCCCCCGTCGATCACCGGGACACCGGTCGGTCACTTCATCGGCATGCTCAACGCTTTCCTCATACCGCTGCTGCGGGACCGCCCGGTGCACCTGCTCGACGTGTGGGATGCAGGCGTGGTGCTGCGCATGATGCGAGAGGAGGGGCTGGGCGTCGGCGGCGGCGCCACCTACTTCCTGACCAGCTTGCTGGACCATCGGGACTTCTCGGACGAGCACCTGGCCCTGCTGCCCTTTGCCGGCCTCGGTGGATCGGCCGTGCCGGTGGCGGTGACCACCCGGGCCACCAACATGGGCATCAAGGTGTTTCGCTCCTACGGCAGCACCGAACACCCATCCATCACCGGCTGCCTGCTGGACGACCTCGAGGTCAAGCGTTTGACCACGGACGGCCGGGCGCTGCCCGGGGTGGAGTTCCATCTCGACGCCGACGGCCAGATCATCTCGCGGGGCCCCGATTGCTGTCTGGGCTACACCGACCCGGCCCTCACGGCCCAGGCCTTCGACACCGAGGGGTGGTACGCCACCGGTGACGTCGGGGAGCTCGACGAGGACGGCTACCTCACCATTACCGACCGGATCTCCGACATCATCATCCGGGGCGGTGAGAACATCAGCGCCCAGGAGATCGAGGAACTCATGCTGGGCATGGACTCGGTGATGGACGTGGCGGTGGTGTCCGAGCCGGATGCCCGCCTGGGCGAACACGCATCGGCCGTGCTGGTGGTCCGGCCCGGGATGACCGCACCGACCCTGCCCTCGGTGCGGGAACACCTGGGCGCGGCCGGTCTGGCTCGACAGAAGTGGCCCGAGACCTTGCACCAGGTCGATGAGTTTCCGCGCACCCCGTCGGGCAAGGTGCAGAAGTTCCGCCTCAGGCAGCGGCTGAGCGACCGGACGGCCGAGACTGATAGAACCTGAAACGGAATTCTGCTGCAATGACAATGTTCCTCTAGCAATGGCGAAATGACAAGGAGTGCGGATGGCCGTGATGACCGCCGAGAGGCTCAGTTCGACCGTGGGGGCCGAAGTGACCGGGGTCGATGTCGACCGGCTCCTCAACGACGACAGCCTGCCGGCGGGGACGCTCGAGGTCCTCGAGACGCATGGCGCCCTGGTCTTTCGTGGCCTGCACATTGATGACGCGGCACAGATCGCCTTTTCCAAGAAGCTCGGACGGGTCGAGGTCTTCGGGCGGGGGCAGCACCCGGAGATCTTTCGGGTCACCCTCGACCCGACCAAGAACCCGGTGGCCGAATACCTGAAGGGCACCTTCGACTGGCACATCGACGGCTGCACCGACGATGTGCCGATCATGGCCACCATCCTCAGCGCCCGCGCCGTGGCGGCTTCAGGTGGGGAGACCGAATTTGCCAGCACCTACGGCGCCTTCGATGCCCTGTCGGACGAGGAACAGGAGCGTTGCCTTTCGCTGCGGGTCGTGCACTCGCTCGAGGCAGCCCAGCGCTTGCGGAACAGCGACCCCTCACCTGATGAGCTGGCCTTGTGGCGTGGCCTTCCCTCCAAGGAGCATCCCTTGGTGTGGACCCATGAATCGGGGCGCCGCTCGTTGGTCCTGGGCGCGACCACGTCGCACATCGTGGGGATGGACGCCGACGAGGGGCGGGCCGTTCTCGACGACCTCCTGGCTCGGTCCACCACACCCGATCGGGTGTACCAACACCAGTGGGATGTCGGCGACATGGTGATCTGGGACAACCGGGGCGTGTTGCACCGGGCCTGTCCGTACGACGCCGGCTCAGCTCGCGACATGCACCGCACGACGCTGCACGGCGAGGAGGTCATTCGATGAGCACCCAACGGGTGGCCATCGTGACCGGCGGCGGGTCCGGCATCGGGTTGGCCATCAGCAAACGCCTGGCGGCCGACGGCAACGCGGTGGCCATTTTCGACCGGGATGGTGCCACCGCCGAGGCGGCGACAGCCAAGATCGTGGCCTCGGGCGGCACCGCTCTGGGCTTGACCGTCGACGTGACCGATCGCCCCCGCATCGATGCCGCGGTCACCGAGGTCCGAGAGAGCCTGGGCCGACCGACCATCCTGGTCAACAGCGCTGGTCTGGACGGCTTCAGCCCGTTCCTCAAGATCACGGCCGAGGTCTGGAACCGCATCATCGCGGTCAACCTCACCGGGACCTTCGACTGCTGCCAGGCCGTGGTGCCCGACATGGTCGAGGAGAAGTGGGGCCGCATCGTGAACATCTCCTCATCGAGCGCCCAAGGGGGCCAGCCCATGATGACGCACTACGTGGCCACCAAGGCCGGCGTCATCGGGTTCACCAAGGCCCTGGCCCTCGAGCTGGGGCCGAAGGGCATCACGGTCAATACCATCCCGCCCGGATTCATCGATACCCCTATGTTGCGCGGCTCGGAGGCCCGGGGCCTCCTCGGTGACGGCGTCGATGCCCACGCGGCCAGGACGCCGGTGCGCCGGGTGGGCCAACCCGATGACATCGCGGCCGCCACGTCGTTCCTGGTGCGCGACGAGGCGAGTTACATCACCGGGCAGGTCATCGGTGTCAACGGCGGGCGCAATACCTGATGCCGCGCCTCGACCCCATCCCGCCGAGGGAATGGCCGGACGAGATGCGGGCGGCGTTGGCCGCGCTGCGCCCGGCCAACGCGCGTCATCCCCGCCCCGAACAGAGGGATCGTCCCAAGGCGCTCAACGCCCTGGGCACGTTGGCCCACCATCCTGAACTGACGACGGCCTTCAACACCTTCAATGGCCACATCCTCTTCACCTCCACCTTGACCCCCCGTCAGCGTGAAACGGTGGTGCTCCGAGTGGCCGCCCTGCGGGAGTCGGAGTACGAATGGGCCCAGCACGCGGTCCTGGCGGGCGACGTGGGTCTCACGCCCGAGGACATCGCCCGGATCGCCGCCGGCCCGGAGGCCGAGGGTTGGTCCGATCTCGACGCCGCCATCGTCCGCGCCGTCGATGAGTTGATCGCCGACGCCATGGTCTCCGATGGGACCTGGCAGACCCTGGCCGCCGAGTTCGACCCCCATCAGCTCATGGACCTGGTCTTCACCGTCGGCGCCTACGAGTTGCTGGCCATGGCCTTCCGCTCCTTCGGCGTGGAGCTCGATGATGACCTCAGGCGGAAATGATGTTCTGTTTTTCAGAGATTGGTGATATGGTGACCTTGGCTCGACCGGATCTGGAGGAACGACGTGCCCCACTTCGCTAAGCCCGCCTCAGGCAGCTGGACGGAGGAGTATCCCGAACTGGGCACCGGTCCGGTGTCCTACGAGGACTCCATCTCCCCGGAGCACTACGAGCTCGAACGCAAGGCCATCTTCTCCCGCACCTGGTTGAACGTCGGTCGGGCCGAGCAGCTGCCCCGCAAGGGCAGCTACTTCACCAAGGAGATCGCCGCCGCCGGGACCTCCGTGGTGATCGTCCGGGGCACCGACGACGAAGTGCGGGCGTTCCACAACATCTGCCGCCACCGCGGCAACAAGTTGGTCTGGAACGACTACCCGGGCGAGGAAACCAGCGGCACCTGCCGGCAGTTCACCTGCAAGTACCACGGCTGGCGCTACGGCACCAACGGGGACCTCACCTTCATTCAACAGGAGGATGAGTTCTTCGACCTCGACAAGGCGGACTACGGCTTGGCCGAGGTACAGCTGGAGACCTGGGAGGGGTTCATCTTCATCAACCTCAACCCCGAGAACACCACCTCATTGGCCGACTACATGGGCGAGTTCGGGGCCGACCTGGCCGGCTACCCCTTCGGTGAGATGACCGAGGTCTTCAAGTACCGGGCCAACGTCGGCAGCAACTGGAAGCTCTTCATCGACGCCTTCGCCGAGTTTTACCACGCGCCAATTCTCCACGCCAAGCAGGCCACGGCCGAGGAGTCGCGCAAGCTTTCGGCGGTGGGGTTCGAAGCCCTGGCCTACAAGTTGGAAGGGCTGCACGGCATGGTGTCGTCGTGGGGCGGCATGTCGCCCCCCAAAGACCTCGACATGGTCAAGCCGATCGAACGGGTGCTGCACAGCGGACTCTTCGGCCCCTGGGCCAAGCCAGGCATCGACGGTCTCGACCACCTGCCCCCCGCCGTCAATCCGTCGGGCCACAAGGCCTGGGGCGTCGACACCTTCGTGTTCTTCCCCAACTTCATGCTCTTGATCTGGGAGCCGGGTTGGTATCTGACCTATCACTACTGGCCGACGTCGTACAACACGCACATCTTCGAAGGCACGCTCTACTTCGCGCCGGCCAAGACGGCCTCCGAGCGGCTGCGCCAGGAGCTGGCGGCCGTGACCTTCAAGGAGTACGCCCTCCAGGACGGCAACACCCTCGAAGCGACGCAGACCATGCTCGAATCGCGGGCGGTGGCCCAGTTCCCCCTGAACGACCAGGAGATCCTGCTTCGGCAACTGCACAAGAACGCCCGGGATCACGTGGCTGCGTATCAGCAGGCCACGGTGACACCGGTCCAGATCGCGTCTGCGTCCTGAGCCAGGAGACGAAATCGACATGCCGACCCTGCCCGCCGAATTCGCCGACCTCGAGCCCTTTGCCGGCTGGTCACTCGAGACCGAGAGCGAGCGCTATGCCAAGCGACTGGCCAGCACCATGGACGAGCTCCAGGCCTTCTACGACGCCGCCTTCCCGCGCCTGGGCGAGGCCACGGTGTACCTGGACACGTTCGACCTGTCGGCGCTGCCCGAGGACGCGCAGCACTTGTTGTGGCTCTGCTACTCCCTGGTCAACGCCTCCTTCCCGGTGGAAGTGTGGCGACAGCCCAGGGTGCCCGACAGCGGAGCCGCCAGCATGGACATGCTGGTCGAACCGGCGGTATGACCAGCGCCCGGCGGGCCGCCGGCGTCGCCGGTGGCCGCCCATTGGGACCAGGAGCACTTCGGAGGGTCGGGTAGTCTGTCCCAGGTGACGAAGACCCAGTTGGCGAGCGACGAATCCGAGTCCGACGGGGGCAGTTGGCGCGAACAAGCGGTGACGCGATCGCTCGATTCAGCCCGCAATCGAGCGGAAGTCCGGGTCCAGCGCTTTCTCGATGCCGCCACCGAGCTCTTCAACACCAGTCCCGGCAAGGAATTCACGGTCCAAGAGGTCGTGGAGCGCTCGGGCCAGTCGCTCCACAGCTTCTATCAGTACTTCGGGGGGAAGCACGAGCTGCTGCTGGCCCTCTTCGAGGAGTCGGTGCAGTCGGCGGCCGAGCATCTCCGGGAACAGGTGGCCGAGGAAAGCGATCCGCTCGAACGGCTCCACACCTTCGTGGTGGAGTACTACCAAGCGTGCCGCCCCGCCCCCGACAGCGAGTCCACCAAGAACGGTGGCCTGCTCTTCATGGCCGAGTTCGCCCAGCAGCTGCTGACCGCACACCCGAAAGAGGCGGCCCGGGTCTTCGCCCCGATTGTGAGCCTCTTCGAGGAAGTGCTCCAGGAGGCGGTCGACGCCGGCGCCATCCGGTCCGGGCTCAGCGAAGGACCGATCGTCGGCATCGTGCTCGAGGCGATCATGTTCAACACCTTCTCGAGCACCATCGGTGGTCTCTCGGCCCGGCCCCATGTGGGCGATTCAGCCGAGTACCTCTGGGACCTGGTGGTGCACGGCATCGGCACCGGTTCGGGCGCCTGACCGACCCGCTGCACCCGGCCCCGGCCAGCTCGGCTCAGGCGGCCGGGGCCGGGTGTCGGTAGACCTTCCCGCCCTTCATCACGAACTGCACCTGTTCGGTCACCCCGATATCGGCCAGCGGATCGCCCGGCACGGCGATGATGTCGGCGAGGAGTCCCGCCTCGAGTCGGCCCCGGTCGTCGACGTCGATCAGCTCGGCCGAGACCAGGGTGGCGGCCCGGATGGCCTGCAGCGGCGTCATGCCGCGGTCGACCAGGGCGATCAGTTCCCTGGCGTTCTTCCCGTGGGGAATGGCCGGCGCGTCCGTCCCGCAGGCGATGCGGGCCCCGCGGGCCACGGCCTTGCGGATGGTCTCCTTGGCCCTCGGGAACACCTCGGCCGCCTTGGCCTGGAGCTCGGGCGCCGCCTGCGAGACGTCCATGCCGTCGGCCAGGTAGGTGGTGGGGACCAGGAACCGCTCCAGTTCGATGAAGCGGTCGAGCGTCTCGTCGGTCATGAGCGACCCGTGCTCGATGCAGTCGATGCCCGCTTCGATGGCGGCGCGGATGCCGTCGTCGCCGTGGGCGTGGGCCGCCACCTTGAGCCCGGCCCGGTGCGCTTCGTCGACGATGGCCCGCAGCTCCTCGTCGGAGTACTGCTGGGCGCCGGCCGGGCCGGTGTGGGACATGACGCCGCCCGAGGCGCAGACCTTGATGACCTTGGCGCCGTACTTGATCTGATAGCGCACCGCCTTGCGGACTTCGCTGATCCCGTTGGCGATGCCCTCTTCCACCGTCAAGGGTAGGACGTGGGGGGCGAAGGCCTGGAACATGGTGGGGTCGAGATGGCCGCCGGTAGGGCAGATGGCGTGCCCGGCCGGGACGATGCGCGGGCCGTCGATCCACCCCAGGTCGATGGCCTTCTTCAGCGCCACGTCGAGGAGCAGCCCGCCGGTCTGAATGAACAGCCCGAGGTTGCGCACCGTGGTGAACCCGGCTTGGAGGGTGCGGCGGGCGTTGGCCACGGCCCGCAGGGTGCGCACGGCGGGATCGTCCTGTACCGCGGTCAGAGGGCTGCGGTGGTCGGGCCCGCCCAGGAGCAGGTTGACCTCCATGTCCATCAGGCCGGGCAGCAGCGTGAGGTCGCCGAGGTCGATGGTGACGGTGCCCTCCGGCAGCGTGGTCGGGGCCAGCGCCACGATGCGGTCATCGGTGACGAGGAGATGGCCCGGCGTGACGTACTCGCCGGTGAGGACATCGAGCATGCGGGCGCTCCGCAATGCGTAGTGCGTCGGTACGTGGGGGCGGGGCATGGTGCGCTCCTTTGACGTGGATGACCATCAGATGGCCCGGCTGCAGTATGGCGTTATTGAATTATGAGAATCCCGCTATCGTAGCAACCACCGGACCGGGCTCGTCGGGGTCCACCGACGGATCGATCGCGCACTCCTCGCCGGGGGTCGCAGGCACACGCAAGCGGACGGCTCCCCGGTTGAGAATGATCCTCTGGTAGATCTAGAATCTGAATTGCTGGCACCTCGAGGGCTGAGTCGCAGCTCTGATCCAACGGGTTGGTGCGAGTGTGGGGGCACGACGACGGCATTCCCCGCCCCGCGGAGATCGTTGGAGGTGCGGTGTGACCGCTGTTCTAAAAGGCGTCAGGATCCTCGAGGTGGCCGAGCACACTTTTGTGCCGGCCGCTTCGGCCCTCTTGTCGGACTGGGGGGCCGAGGTCATCAAGATCGAGCACGTCGAGCGGGGCGATGCCATGCGTGGCCTGGCCTCGACCGGCCTGGCCATCGTGCCCAGCGACGTGCATGTGCTGTTGGAGCACTCCAATCGGGGCAAGCACAGCTTGGGCCTCGACCTGACGACCCCCGACGGCCTCGAGATCCTCTACAAGCTGGCCGCCACCTCCGACGTCTTCCTGACCAACAAGCTGCCCAGCGTCCGCAAGAAGCTGCACATCAGCGTCGAAGAGATCCGGGCCGCCAACGAGCGCATCATCTACGTGCGGGGTACGGGCCAGGGGGAGCGCGGGCCCGACGCCGACAAGGGCGCCTACGACTCGCTGGCCTTCTGGGCCCGGGCCGGTGTGGCCATGGGGGCCAAGCGTCCCGAGTACGACCTCACGCCGGTGCCACCGGCGCCGGGCTTCGGTGATTCCATCGGCGGCATGACCATTGCCGGCGGCATCATGGGCGCCCTGTTTCACCGGGAACGCACCGGAGAAGCGACCATCGTGGACGTCTCGCTGCTCGGAGTGGGACTGTGGGCCATGGGGCAAGCAATGGCCCTGTCGTTGGTGCTCAATGTGCCCTGGGCGCCGCCGTCGAACGATCGACTCTCGGCCAATCCGTTGTCGCGCAACTATGTGACCAAGGACGGCTACGACATCGCCTTCACGTGTCTGCAGGCCGGCAAATTCTGGCCCAATTTCTGTGAGGTGGTGGGCCGTCCGGATCTGGCCAGCGACGAACGATTCCACGACCACGCCTCGCTCATGGCCAACAGCACCGCCGCCGTCGCCGAGTTGGACGCCATGTTCGCCACGGCCACCTTGGATGAGTGGCGCGTGCGGCTGGAGCCCTTCACCGGACAATGGGCCATGGTGCAGACCTCCCTCCAGGCGGCGGACGACCCGCAGACCGTGGCCAACGGCTATCTGCAGGAGTGTCAGACGGCCTCTGGCACCCCGTTCCGCCTAGTGGCCGCCCCGGTCCAATTCGACGAGGAACCGGCCGTGCCACAGCGGGCTCCCGAGTTCAACGAGCATGGGGATAGCATCCTGGCCGACATCGGCCTCGACATGGACGCCATCCTCGACCTCAAGATCCGCGGCATCGTCGCCTGACGGCACCGCTTTCCCCGTGGGAGACAACGACATGAGCACCTTTGATGCATTCCGATATGACGGCAAGCGGGTCCTGGTGGTGGGTGGCGCCACCGGAATGGGCGCGGCCGCCGCGCAGCTGACGCTCGACGCCGGGGCCGAGGTCGTGGTGATGGACTTCGCCGATGTCACCCTCGAGGGAGCCCGAGCCATCCACGTCAACCTGGCCGAGAAGGACTCGATCGACGCCGCCATCGCCGAGTGCGGGGGTCACGTGGACGTCCTGCTGTCGTGTGCCGGGGTGGCCGATGGCACGCCCGGTATCGAAAAGATCAACTTCATCGGACACCGTCACATGATCGACACCATGCTGGCCAACGGCATGCTCGGTCGGGGCTCGAGTATCGGGTTCATCTCCTCGGCCGCCGGTCTGGGCTGGCAGAACCACCTCGAAGAGCTGGGCGAGTACCTGGCCACGCCGGATTGGGACAGCGCCGTGGCGTGGGTGGCGGCTCACAACAAGGCCGACTACATGTCGACCAAGCAGGCCATCTGTGCCTACGTGTCAAGCCAGGCCTTCCCCCTCCTCAAGCAAGGCATCCGTATCAACGGCATCTGCCCGGGACCGACCGAGACCCCACTGGCCCTGGCCAACAAGGACCAGTGGCTGGGCTTCGGTAGCGACTACCGAGCCGACCTGGGCATCGAGGCGGCCACACCGCTGGAGCAGGCCTACCCCCTGGTCTTCTTGTGCAGTGACGCCGCCGCCGGCATCGCCGGCATCGTGATGGTCACCGACGCCGGCTACTTCGCCTCGGGTGCCACAGGGTCGTACCCGGCGGCGTCACCGGTCACCGATTTTCTCCTCAGCCTCTGATCAACCCTCGGCAGCCACCCTCGGGTTGGCGCCACCCGGCCCTGATCGTTCAGCCCGGGCGACGCGGGATGACGGCCACCGTCGGGATGGTGGCCGTGCCGCCGCACTGCACCACGGCGTCGACGATCCGGATCAGTTCCTCGACATCCATGAGCGCGCCGCTCAGGAGATTGCCGGACTCCCACAGGGGGTGGAGGTCCATGAAGACCTCCATGTCCCACCCCGAGGCGAATTCGGTGGTCGAGGCCCCTTCGCCGCCGGCGCAATCGCCCACAATGACCCGGGTGAAGCCGACCGTGGGATGCTCGACCCGATAGGCCTCGACCATGGAGCCCAGGGCCGCCTTGCTGGCGGCATAGGCACCCAGCCCCGGCCAGGGGGGGGTCATCGAACCGGCCACCGAGGACAGGTAGACGGCCACACCGGTGGATGCAGTGAGAAACGGCATGGCGGCATTGGTGACCAGGGCGGCCCCGATGACGTTGGTGTCGAAGGTGTGGCGCCAGTCCTCGGTCGTGAGGTCGACCAGGCGGCCGAGCGTGCCCACGCCGGGGGCGTAAACCAGGGCGTCGATCCCGCCCAAGCCGGCAGCCGCTTCGTCAATGGCGGTCTGGCACGACGCCACGTCCTTGACATCGCAGGCGATGGCCAGGGCATCAGGGCCGGCTTCCTTGGCCGCGTCGGTCAGGCGGTCGAGTCGCCGGGCCAGCAGGGCGACCGTGGCCCCACGCTGACCCAGGCCGATGGCGATGGATCGGCCGAGACCGCTGGACGCACCGATGACGACAGTGTTCATGGACGTACGCTCCTCATCAGAACAGTGGAGAAGTGATCAGGGGGTGAAGACGGGAAGAGCATCCCACCCGCGCACCGTCGACGTGCGGGTCTGGGCGGCCCTGTCCCAGTCGACGTCCCAGGTCGGGAAGCGCTGCAGCACCTCGTCCAGTGCGATCCGTCCCTCCAGCCGGGCCAGCGCGGCGCCCAGGCAGAAGTGGATGCCGTAGCCGAAGGCCAGGTGGTGGTCGATCTTGCGATGGATGTCGAACTGGTCACCGTGCTCGAAGTGGCGATCATCGCGGTTGCCCGAGGCCGTCAGCATGAGCATGGCGCTGCCGGCCGGGACGGTCTGCCCGTGGTGCTCGACGTCGCGGGTGACGTAGCGGGCCTGCACCGGTGAGGGCGATTCGAAGCGCAGCAGCTCCTCAATGGCCTGGGGGACCAAGTCGCGTCGCTCCAGTATCTGCTGGCGCTGGTCGGGATGCTCGGCCAGCACCTTGCCGGTCCATCCGATGAGCCGGGTCGTGGTCTCGTTCCCGGCCGCGGCCAGGAGGTTGACGTAGTTGAGGACCTCTTGGCGGGTCAGGCGGCGCACCGTCCCGTCCGCATCCTCGAACTCGGCTTGGAGGAGGTCGGTCATCAGGTCGTCGGAGGGGTGCGACGCCCGCCACTCTATGTACTCCTCGAACCCGTCGTTGGACATACCGCCGTCGCCGAACTTGGCCTCCATGTCGGGCATGCCCTCCTCGGTCAGGCGCAGGCCTTCGTTGATGCGGTCGCGCACCTCTTCCAGGTCGGTCTCGGGAATACCGAGCAGCATGCCGATGGTGCGCATGGGCATCTGGGCTCCGAGGTCGGCCACGAAGTCGAACCCGCCCGCGCCCACCAGCGGATCGAGGCTGCGGGCACAGAATTCCCGGATCTTGGGCTCGAGGTCGTTGATGTTGCGCGGCGTGAAGACCCGCGACAGGAGGCGGCGATGGGTGTGGTGCATCGGGGGGTCCTCGAAGATGATCGACCCGGGAGGGATCTCCATGTTGCTCTTGATGATCTCGAGCAGGGTGCCCTTGCTCGAGACGTAGGTCTCCCAGTCCATGGAGCAGCGATCGACGTCGTCGAAGCGGCTGACCGCGTAGAAGTCGTAGCGCTCGTTGTAGTAGAGGGGGCTCTCGTCCCGGAGCCGCTTCCAGACCGGGTAGGGATCGGCGTCGATCTCGAAGTCGTACGGGTCGTAGTTCACGTCGGCGTTCATCGTGGTCATCGGTGGCCCCCGTTGGCGGCATGTGGGGAGGGTTGGCTTCCTTCGCGCATCCCAGCCTCGCCGCTGTCGGGCGAGCATAACGATCTTGTCACAAAATAAAGAAGCACGTTCTCACCCCGATAGCGGATCCAGCGGTGACTAGGGTTCCGGTCCTGACCCTTCTCCACCTCATGTCCGGGCGCTCCGGGTGACCGGGTTGGACGCACTCTGGCTGGTGCTGGCCGGCATCGGCGGCGGGCTGGCGGGCAGCATCGCCGGGTTGGCCTCGGTGGTCAGCTATCCGGCCCTGCTCGCCCTGGGCCTGTCGCCGGTGGTGGCCAACGTGACAAACACGGTGTCCCTGGTGTTCAGCAGCGTCGGATCCGTCGCCGGATCGCGCCCCGAACTCACCGGCCAGGGCCACCGGGCTCGGCACCTGGCCAGGTTCGCCCTGGCCGGCGGGATCGGCGGGGGCCTCCTCTTGCTGATCACCCCGGCCCAGGCCTTCGCCAAGATCGTCCCCTGGATGATCGGTCTGGCCTCGTTGGCCATCCTGATCAGCCCGGATCGGACTCGAGTGCCCCCTCCGGTGGGCCAACGACCCGGCTGGGCCCTGTCCGCCGGCGTGTTCCTGGTCGGGATCTACGGAGGCTATTTCGGTGCCGCCGCCGGTGTCATCCTGCTGGCCCTCCTCCTGCTCAGCACCTCCGAGGTCCTGGCCCGCGCCAACGCGTTGAAGAACCTCCTCCTGGGGCTGGCCAACGGCATCGCCGCCCTGGTTTTCGTCTTCTTCGGGCCGGTGAGGTGGACCGCCGTGCTACCCCTCGGTCTGGGCCTCCTGATCGGGGGCCGCATCGGGCCGATCGTGGTGCGCCGGGCCCCGGCCGGGCCGTTGCGGGCGGGGATCGCATGCGCCGGCCTAGGCCTGGCCGTCTCGCTGGCCGTGCGGGCCTACCCGTAGGCCCGCATTCGCTCACCGAGCCCAGCGGTCATCAGGGCTGCCGCCGGCGCCCCCGCGGGGACCGACTTGCAGTAGCGTGACAGGGCCAGAAACGATATTCTTAATCATACGAAATACCATTCTCCCCAAATGGTGCAAGGAGATAGCGATGGCAAAGGAAACACTCAGCATTCCCCTGTTCGACGCCGACAATCACCTGTACGAGACCGAAGAGTCGCTGACCAAGTTCCTCCCCGAGTGCTACAAGGGGGCCATTGACTATGTCCAGGTGCGGGGCCGCACCAAGATCGTGGTCCGGGGCCAGATCAGCGAGTACATCCCCAACCCGACCTTCGAGGTGGTGGCCCGTCCCGGCGCCATGGAGCAGCTGTACCGCGTCGGCAACCCCGAAGGGAAGAGTCGGCGGGAGATCTTCGGCGAGCCCATGCGCGCCATCCCCGCCTTCCGCGGACCCGAGGCCCGACTCGAGCTCATGAATGAGCAGGGCATCGACCGCTCCCTGATGTTCCCCACCTTGGCCAGCCTGGTCGAGGAGCGCATGCGCGACGATCCCGAAATGACCCACGCCGTCATCCACTCGCTGAACGAGTGGCTGCACGAGACCTGGACCTTCAACTACGAGAACCGGATCTTCACCACGCCGGTCATCACCCTGCCCATCGTCGAGCGGGCCATCGAGGAACTCGAATGGGTGGTCGAGCGCGGGGCGAAGGTGGTCCTGATCCGTCCGGCCCCCGCCCACGGCATTCGCGGCCCCCGCTCCTTCGCCTTGGAAGAATTCGATCCCTTCTGGGAGAAGGTGGTGGAGCACGACATCTTGGTGGCCATGCACTCTTCGGACAGCGGCTACGAGCGCTACGCCAACGACTGGATGGGCAACAACAGCGAGATGCTGCCCTTCCAGCCCCAGGCCTTCCGGATGTTGCAGGGCTGGCGGCCGGTCGAGGATGCCGTGTCGGCTCTGGTCTGCCACGGGGCGCTCTCGCGCTTCCCCGCGCTCAAGGTGGCCGTGATCGAGAACGGCAGCAGCTGGGTGGCGCCCTTGCTCAAGAGCATGGCCGACCTCTACAAGAAGATGCCGCAGGAATTCCTGGAGGACCCGGTCATGGTGGTCAAGCGCAACATCTACATCAGCCCCTTCTGGGAGGAAGACCTCGGTGCGCTGGCCGAGCTGATCGGGGATGACCACGTGCTGTTCGGCTCCGACTACCCGCACCCCGAGGGCCTGGCCGACCCGGTCAGCTACGTCGACGAGTTGGCCGGCCTCAGCGAAGAGAAGATCCGCAAGATCATGGGGGGCAACCTGGCCAAACTGATGAACGTTGAAGACGCCATGGTTCGGTGAGTTCGCGCCGCGCCGCCTGGCGGAGCATCCCCGAGATGTCCGCCGCGGCCGCCGACTCGTTCAGCGCGCACCTGGCCATTGAGGAGGGCCCGACCCGGCTGACCTACGCCCAACTCTTCCAGGAAGCCCGCACCTTCGCGGCCGCGCTGGTCGAATCGGGCATCGAGCCGGGCGACCGGGTGGCCATCTGGGCCTTCAATAGCGCCGAGTGGGTCGTTGCCCTCCTGGGCCTCTCCATGGCCGGGGCGGTGCTGGTGCCCATCAACACCCGATTCAAGGGTCGCGAGGCGGCCGACCTGCTGCGGCGGACCGGAGCCGTCAGCCTGGTGACGGTCACCGATTTCCTCGACACCGACTACGTCGCCCTGCTCCGGGCCAGCGAGGTCGAGTTGCCAGAGTTGCGCACCATCGTCGTGGCCCGAGGCGACGCGCCGGACGGCACCGAATCGTGGGAGGCCTTCGGCAGCCGGGCCACCGAGGCGGCCCGGGCCGAGGTCGACCGACGGTGGCCCCGGCTGGGTCCGGACGACCTCTCGGACATCCTCTTCACCTCGGGCACGACCGGACAACCCAAGGGCGTGCTGATGACCCACGGCCGCACCCTGTGTGTGGCCACCGACTGGGTGGCCATGACGGGACTGCGCGCCGACGATCACTACCTGATGGTCAACCCGTACTTCCACATGTTCGGCCTGAAGGCAGGCATCCTGGCTTGCGTGGCCAGCGGGGCCACCATGCGGCCCGAGGCTGTCTTCGACATCGACCGCATCCTGGCTCGGGTCGGCCCTGAAGGCGTGACCGTGCTGCCCGGGCCCCCGACCCTCTACCAGGCCATCCTCGACCATCCCGACCGGGGCACGTTCGATCTGGCCACCCTGCGCGTGGCCGTCACCGGCGCGGCCGACATCCCGGTCGAGCTGATACGCCGGGTCGACGACGAACTCTCGTTCTCCACCATCATCACCGGCTACGGCCTGACCGAAGCGGGTACCGCCGTGGCCACTGTTCCCGGTGACGACGTGGAGACCATCGCCACCACGGTGGGGCGCCCCCGGCCCGGCTTCGAGTTGCGCATCATGGAGCACGGCGTCCCGGTCCCGACCGGCCAGCCGGGCGAGGTGGTCCTGCGCGGCGGCAGCGTGATGGCCGGCTATCTCGATGACCCCGAGGCCACGGCCGCGGCCCTCACCGACGACGGCTGGCTCAGCACGGGTGACGTCGGCATGGTGGACGCGGTCGGCAACCTCAAGATCGTCGGCCGCAGCAAGGACATGTTCATCGTCGGCGGCTTCAATGCCTATCCGGCCGAGATCGAGCATGCCCTCCTGCGCCATCCCGACATCGCCCAGGCGGCGGTCATCGGCATTCCCGACCAGCGCCTGGGTGAGGTCGGCATGGCCTTCGTGGTCACCGCCTCGGGCGCCGCCACCATCCCCGACTTCGAGGCCTGGTGCCGCCAGCAGATGGCCAATTACAAGGTCCCCCGGGCGGTCGCCGTGGTCGACCAACTCCCCATCAATGCCACCGGAAAGGTGACGAAAGACGTGTTGAGAGAGCGAGCCGCCCACAGCCGGACTGAGGCCCCATCGTGAGCGCCGAGGTCACGGCCGGCCTGTCCACCTTCGCCGACCTCCGGGTGGTCGAACTCGGCGTCTGGGTGGCCGCACCATCGGCCGCGGCGCTGCTGGCCGACTGGGGTGCCGATGTGATCAAGGTGGAGCCGCCGGCCGGCGATCCGATGCGGAACGTCTTCGGGTCGATCGGGATCGAGAGCGACATGCCGAATCCGGCTTTCGCCCTCGACAATCGGGGCAAGCGAAGTGTGACCCTCAACCTGCGCCAGGCGGCCGACCGGCAGCACCTCGAAGACCTGCTGGCCACGGCCGACGTCTTCATCACCAACCTGCGACCGGATTCCCTCGACGGCCTCGGCCTGGAACCGTCGGCCACGGTGGCCCGCCACCCGCGCCTGGTGTACGGCAGCATCACCGGCTACGGCCTGCGCGGCGATGATCGGAATCGACCCACCTACGACATCGGCGCCTTCTGGGCCCGCTCGGGGCTGTCCATGCAGATGGCCGATGGCGACGGCAATCCGCTCAATGCCCGGGGCGGCGTCGGGGACCACATCACCGGCCTGGCCGCGGTGGCCGGGCTGTTGGCCGCGGTCATGGAGCAGCGGGCCACCGGGGTGGGGCGGGTGGTGGAGATCTCGCTCCTCCGCACCGGCGCCTACATCCTGGGGTGGGACCTCGGATTGCAGATGACGCTGGGCAAGGTGGCCCGGGCCGAGTCGCGCGACCGCAATCAGGCGCCGTTGATGAATCCGTATCGGACCAGCGACGGGCTCTGGTTCTTCTTCACCGGCCTCGAGGCCGGTCGCCACATCGGGGCCGTCTGCCGGGCCCTGGGGCGGCCTGATCTGCTCGATGACCCGCGCTTCGCCGACGCCGGCGCCATCCGGCGCAACCGGGTCGAGGTCATCGCCCTCCTCGACGAGATCGTGGCGCAGGAGACCCTGGCCACCTGGGCCGAGCGTTTCGACGACGCCGGCGTGTGGTGGGCCCCGGCCCAGGCCCCGGCCCAGGTGGTGGTCGACCCGCAGCTCCTGGCCAACGACGGCATCGTGGAGATCTACGGGGGCGGCGCCGGTGCGGTGCAGCGATCGGTCAACGGGCCGGTGAGCTTCTCCGATCTGCCCCACCAGCGTCGGGATCCGGTCCCGGCCCTGGGGCAGCACACCGAGGAGATCCTCCGCGAGCTGTCCGAGCTGTCCGAGCGGGCCGCGCCCTAGCGCCGAGGGCCGAAGACTGAAGGCCGAAGACTGAAGGCCGAAGACTGAAGGCTGATCGTCGAGGCGGGCCCTACTCCTTGGCCCGAGCCAGCAGCCCCCGCGCGATGACGATGCGCTGGATCTCATTGGTGCCTTCGCCGATCACCATCAGGGGGGCGTCCCGGTAGTAACGCTCAACCGGGAGATCGGTGGTGTAGCCCACGCCGCCGTGGATCCGCATGGCGTCGGTCGCCACCTCGAGGGCGGTCTCACTGGCGAACAGCTTCGCCATCCCCGCCTCGACGTCGCAGCGCAGCCCGGCCATCTTGCGTTCGGCGGCGTTGCGGGTGAGCAGGCGAGCCGCTTCCAACTTGGTGGCCATGTCGGCCAGCTTGAGGGCGATGGCCTGGTGCTCGGCGATGGGCTTGCCCATGGTGACGCGCTCCTGGGCGTAGGCCAGCGCGGCGTCGAAGGCGGCCCGGGTCACGCCGACGGCCCGGGCGGCGATGTTGATGCGGCCCAGTTCGAGGACGCTGAGGATCTGCGGGAGGCCCCGGCCGGCCTCGCCGATGAGGTTGCCGGCGGGGATGTGATGGTCGGCGTAGGCCATCTCCACCGTCTCCACGCCCTTGTACCCCAGCTTGCCGACGCGCTTGCTGACCGAGATGCCCTCGAATTGCGGCCCCGGCTCCTTCTCGACGATGAAGGCGGAGATGCCCTCGTCGCTCCGGGCGGCCAAGGCGACGATGGACGCGGTCTCGCCGTTGGTGACCCACGCTTTGGCCCCGTTGATGACGTATTCGTCGCCGTCCCGTTGGGCTCTGCATGAGATGTTGCGGGTATCGCTCCCGGCGTCCGGCTCCGACAGGGAGAGGGCACCGCGCCGCTCACCCGAAGCCATGGTGGGCAGCCAACGCCGCTGCTGATCCTCGCTGCCGTGGTGCATGATCAGCGTGGCCGCCATGGTGTGGGTGTTGACCACGCCCGTCAGGCTCATCCACCCGTAGGCCAGTTCCTCGATGACGCCGATGTAGGTCAACAGGTCGAGACCGAGGCCGCCGTAGGCCTCCGGGATGGTGATGCCGAACAGGCCGAGGTGCCGCATCTGGGCCACCATGTCGCCGGGAAAGGTGTCGTCATGCTCGAGGGCCGAGGCGTGAGGGATGACGTCGCGGGCCACGAAGCGGCGCACCGTGTCGATGATCTCGTTGCGGACATCCTCGTCGGTCGTCATGTGCCCATTTTCCTGATCTGCATATGCGAGAAGCATACATCTGCGTTCTGTTGACGGTCGATCTCAATTTAGAGAAGAATGTTTCCAATGGCCCCGCTCCTCATGCACGCCTGCCTCGAGCGGGCGGCCGACGGTTTCGGGGATCGCGTGGCCATTCGTAGCGGCGACGAGGCCTGGACCTTCAGCGACCTGGAGGGCCTGAGCAACGCCTTCGCCCGCCATCTGGCCAGCCGGGGCGTGGCGGCCGGCCATCGGGTCGCCCTGATGATGGCCAACCGGGTGGAGTTCGTGATCGCCGTCAACGGCATCGCCAAATTGGGGGCGGCCGCCGTCCTCCTCAGCCCGGCCTGGAAGGCGGCCGAAGTCGGCCATGCCCTGGGCCTGACCACTCCGGTCCACGCCGTGGGCGACATCGACAGCGCCGCCGTGCTGACCGACGCACTCTCGGCGGCACAGGTGACGAACCTCGATGACGCCTCGGCCGATCCCACGGGCGGAAGCCGTGACCGATTGGGCCACCCGGTCGCACTCACCGACGAGGCCGTGCTGGTCTTCAGTTCCGGCACCACAGGATTGCCCAAGGCGGTGCGTCACACCCACGCCTCCATGGGGTACGCCACGGCGGACTGGGTCAGCGTGCTCGGTCTCGGCCCCGACGACCGCTTCCAGGTGGCCACCCCGCCCTCGCACATCCTCGGGCTGCTGAACCTGTTGACGGCCATGTCGGCCGGGGCCTGCGTGCGATTGCACCGGCGCTTCGACCTCGACGAGGTGTTGCACCGCATCGAGTCGGAGCGCATGACGCTTGAGATGGCGGTGGCGCCGATCGCCTTGGCCCTGGCCAATCATCCCCGGCTCGAGGCGTACGACCTCTCTTCCCTGCGCTACATCATGTGGGGCGCCACCCCGGTGACCGAGAGCGTGGCCCGGACGGTGACCGAACGCACCGGGGTGCGCTGGCTGCCGGCCTACGGAGCCAGTGAGGTGCCGGTGATCTCGGCCAATCCGATCGAGCGTCCCGAGGCGTGGCGCCTGGATTCGGCCGGGCTGCCTCCGGCCGGCGTCGCGCTGCGGATCGCCGACCTCGACACCGGTGCCATCCTGCCGAGCGGCGAGATCGGCGAGATCCAGGTCCTGAGCCCGTCGGTCATGGCCGGGTACCTGCCCGAGAGCTCCACGGCCGAGGCCATGGTCGACGGCTGGTACCGCACGGGCGACGTCGGCTGGCTCGAGCCGGAGGGTTGGGTCCATCTCACCGATCGTTCGAAGGAGATGATCAAGGTCAACGGCTTCCAGGTGGCACCCGCCGAGTTGGAGGCCGTTCTGCACGGGCACCCGGCCGTGCTCGATTGTGCGGTCTTCGGCGTCCCCGACGAACGGGCCGGCGAGTTGCCCGTGGCCGCGGTGCAATTCGATTCGGCGGTGCCAGTGCGCGACGGCGAGCTCGAAGGGCTGGTCACCCAATCCCTGGCCACCTACAAGCGTCTCCACGACGTGGTGGTGGTTGGTGCCGTCCCACGGTTGCCCTCGGGCAAGGTGTTGCGGCGGGTCCTGCGGGACGAATGGATCGCCGCCCATGCCGATTCCGGGCCGCCGGCCTGATGGACGTCCGCCTCTCCCCCGAACAGGAGTTCCTGCGCCACTCCGCCGCCCGGGTGGTCGATCAACTCGGACCACACACCGTGGGGGAGATCGGCGACCCCGGGCGCACGGCGAAGCTCGACGCGGCGGTGGCCGCATCGGGCTGGCCGGAACTGCGAGACGGTGGCGACCAGGGCCAGCCACTGGCGTCGGGCGTCGAGGTCGCGCTCATCGCCGAAGAGATGGGCCGAGGTCTGGCCGACGTCCCCTTCATCGGTCCGATCCTGGCCGGTGATCTCCGCCGAGTGACCGGCGCAGCATCGAGTGGATCCCGTGAAACGGTGGCCTTCACGCCCGATCTGCTCTCGTTCGCCGACACGGCCGGTGACACGGCGTCCGCGGTGGCCGTCGATGCCCACGGATGCGACCACGCGCTCCTCATGTCGTCGGGCCCTGGGGGCCGCCGGTTGCTGCGCGTCGAGCTGGCCCCCGAGGGGCATCACGTCGATCTGACCCGAGCGGCAAAGCGGCTGGGCGGACCGATGACCAGCGCCATCCCGGTGGACGGCCGGCTGATCGACGACGACGACCTGGCCCGCTGGACCGCCCTGGGCCTGTCGCTGGCCGGGGCCGATCTGGTCGGCATCATGCGCGGCGCCGTGCACCTGGCCACCGAGTACGCCACCCACCGGCGGCAGTACGGGGCGGCCATCGGTTCGTTTCAGGCCGTACAGCACCTGCTGGCCGACGCCTTCGTGCTCAAGGAGGGGTCCCGGAGCGTCGCCCTGCATGCGGCGTGGGCCGTCGATGCCCTCCCGGCCGACGAGGCGCTGGCCGCCGCCGCGGTGGCCAAGGCCTATTGCGCCCGGGCGGCGCTCGACGTGTGCGAGACCGCCATCCAGGTCCACGGCGGCATCGGTAACACGTGGGAGTGCCTGGCCCATGTCTACCTGCGGCGCGCCCTGCTGTCGTCCGATCTGCTGGGTGGTACCGGGGCCAGCATGGACCGGGTGCTGACGCACTTCGGGATCGGGGCCTGAGTGGATTTCGGAGATTCGCCCGAGGAGGCGGCCTTCCGGGGGCGGTTGCGCCTCTGGCTGCAGGACAACAATCCCGGACTGCCCACTTCCTCGACCGACGATGATTATTGGAAGGGCGCCGCCGCCTGGCATCGGTCACTCTTCGACGCCGGCTTCTTCGGCATGTCGTGGCCGAGCGCGATCGGCGGGCAGGGGTTGCCCTCGGTCTACGACGTCATCGTTGACGAGGAGTTGGCCGCCGCCGGTACGCCGCCCCGGCCCAGCTTGGGATATCTGGTGCACGGCATCCTCGAGCATGGCAACGAGGACATACAGGCGCGATTCCTGCCCGGGATCATCAGTGGGCGCGAGCGGTGGTGCCAGGGCTTTAGTGAGCCCGACGCTGGTTCCGATCTGGCCTCGCTCCGGACCCGGGCCGATCGCGACGGCGACGACTTTGTCATCTCGGGCCACAAGGTGTGGACCAGTTACTCCGATGATGCCGACTGGTGTCTCGTCCTCGCCCGCACCGATCATGAGGTGGCCAAGCACCGCGGGATCTCAGCCTTTGTGGTGCTCATGCGCCAGCCCGGCATCGAGCAGCGGCCGCTCCGCATGATCAACGGGATCACCAAGGAATTCGGCGAAGTGGACTTCGACGGCGCCCGGGTCCCGGCGTCCAACATGATCGGCGAACCCGGCGAGGGATGGCGCCTGGCCATGACCATCGTCAGCCACGAGCGCGAACCGGGCGAGTTGGGATACGTCGCCCGCTACAGCAAGGTGGTGAACGAACTCACGCGCCAGGTCAAGGTCAACCCCGGGGCCTATCGAGAGGACCAGATCCGGGACCTAGGCTGGGCGATCGTCGAGGTCGAGATGCTGCGCCTGCATGTGCGACGGCGCCTCTCGGACCGCCTCAACGGCGTATCGCATGGCCCGGAAGGGTCGGTCGACAAGCTCCTGATGACATGGACCGAGCAATCGGTCGGTCGCGCCTCGTTGGCCATCGGAGGGAGTGCCCACGGCGGGGGAGACGACACCGCACTGAACACCTATCTCTACAGCCGGGCCCAGAGCGTGATGGGCGGGACGTCACAGATCCAACGGAATCTGGTCGCCAGTCGCATTCTTGGTCTGCCCGCGTCCTAAGCAGGCAAGGGCGAGGCGATCGATTGATCAGGCCGCTGTACCGCTGCCGATTCCCTCGAGAATGAAGGTCCACAGGTACTCGGCGTCATCGCCGTCGTGGGGGCGGACGGAAAGGCCCCCGATGGTCGAAGAGAAGGCGTTGAACATGATGGCCTCGAGCACGATGCCGACAATGGGTCCGTCGCTCACGCCCACCCGGATCGCTCCGTCTGTAGCCGCCTCGTCGAGCACACCCTCGAACAGGGTGACGACTGGGGCAAACACCCGGGCCGCTTCCTTGGGGTGGGCCGTCAACAGCTGCTGGGCGAATTCGGTCATGAAGGGAGCCCGCCCGTTGGGGCTGGCTTCCCCCGGCCGGGTGGGCCGGCAAATGCGGTAGTACTCCACGACGAAACAATGAAGACGATTGAGGCCACCCTCTTTCCCGGCCAGCCGCTCTTGCAATTGGCGGGCCGTGGTCTGCACCGACTCTTCGAACAGGGCCAGGAGCAGATCGTGCTTTCCCCCAAAATATTGGTAGAAGCTCCGTAGTGATTGCCCGGATCGTTCGACCACTTCCTGGACGGTGAATTCCTTGCCAGAATTGGAGTTGAAGAGTTCGGTGGCCGCGTCGAGAAAGCGTTGGACCCGGACCTCGGCTCGGACCCGAGCCGTATCGAGGGATCGTGACACGGCTTGCTCGCGCCAACTCTGCCCGCCTGCGTCGGCCTCATCAGGCGGCAATTGGCTTCTCGGCATGGGGCAGAGTTTACCTGACCTGGGTGAACGGAGAGTCTCTCGCTGGGGCTACCCGTGGTTCATCACAAAAGAACAGGATTCTCCCTGCTGAGCGGTCCGAAGCCTACGACGAGGGCTTCTTGGCCTTCTCAGCGGCCTGCGTCTGAAAGCGGTCGATGTTGGCCCGCAATTCGGGCGAGGTAAATGATCGGTCTTCGGCGCTCAGCGCAAAGTCGATGGTGGCCAGGATGGCCCGCTCCAGGTGCAGGTTGATGATCCGTTTGGTGTCCTCGACCGCCCGCTGGGGCAGTGTGGCGATCCGCTGCGCGCAGGCCATGGCCAGCTCGAATACCTCGTCGTCGGGGCAGACGTGGTTCACCAGGCCGATCTCCGCCGCCCGCTTGGCCGGAATGCGATCGCCGGTCAGGGCGTACTCCTTGGCCAGCTGCAGGCTCATCATGAGTGGCCAGGTCACCGGGCCACCGTCGGCAGCCACCAAGCCCAGGAGGACATGGGGGTCGGCCAGGTGGGTGCTCTCGGCCATGAAGACGATGTCGGACAGTGCGACCAGACTGCAGCCCAATCCCACAGCCGGGCCGTTGACCGCGGCCACGATCGGCACCCGGCACCCGGACATGCCGGTCACGATCTGACGGCCGTGGGCGAGTGATTCTTTCCGAAGCACCGGATCACGAATCAGTTGGTCCAGATAGGTGAAGTCGCCACCGGCCGAGAAGGCGCGCCCGTTGCCTGTGAGGACAACCGCTCGAGCCTCAGTGTCGGCGTCGATCTGGGGGAAGAGCTCAGCCAACCCTCGGTGGAGCTCGTGGTTGGTGGCATTGAGGTCGTCCGGTCGGTTCAAGCGGACCACCCGCACCCCACCGTCAATCTTGACCTCGAGCGCAGCCGGCACGTCGTAGTGGCTCATACGAACAAGGCTCCAGCTGGAAGAGCGAAGGGGCGTCCGAGGTCGGATCCGTCCGATCTCCGACCTGGCCGGCCTAGGTGCTCCATGTCCCTGCCGTCCTTTCGGTCCCGACTCGACGGATCCAAAGGGTAACACCCGATCTCAAAAATCAGAAGGCCGTTCCCAAGCTTCCGGCGCCGCCCCGTTCGTCGTGTTCCGGCCGGGGCGATCATCGGTGTGACGTCCCGTGGCGGGACGTCTTCGAGTCGCCGTCTTTGGCGTGGCGACGGCGTTGACCTGGAAGAATCAAGAAGACGTTCGACGTGAAGTCGAGTGCGTCGGGCTGACGACAGAGGGGCGACGTGATGATCAGATGGGGTATCGCCGGGCCGGGATCCATAGCGACTGGCTTCGCCGACTCCATGGCGATGATTGACGGCGGGGAGATCGTCGCGGTGGCGTCCCGCTCAATCGGGCGGGCCGGAGCCTTCGCTGACAAGTGGGGAATACCCACCCGACATGGGGATTACGCGGACCTGGCCAGCGACCCGGACGTCGACATCGTCTACGTCGCCACGCCCCAGTCCCGGCACGAGGCTGACGTGCTGCTGTTCCTCGAAGGAGGCAAGCATGTGCTCTGCGAGAAGCCGTTCGCATTGAATGCCATACAAGCGACCAGAATGGTTGAGGAGGCCCGCCGGCGTGGGCTGTTCCTGATGGACGCCATTTGGAGCCGCTTCTTGCCCGCCTATCAGACGATGGTCGAGGTCATCGGCGAGGGTCGGATCGGTGAGCCGCTCCTCGTTGAGGCCGACTTCGGCTACCGGGCGCCGGTGGATCCCGGACACAGGCTCTTCAAGCTCGAGCTCGGCGGCGGCGGCCTTCTCGACTTGGGCATCTACCCGCTTCAGCTGTGCTCCCTGGTCCTGGGCTCGATTGAGCACGTCGTGGCCGATGGGTCGATCGGCGAGACCGGCGTGGACGAGCAGGTCGCCGCGGTGCTCCGGCACACCAGAGGCACGATGGGGGTCATCAAGGCGGCCATCCGCGTGAGTATGACGTGCACCGCGCACATCTCGGGATCCGAGGGGTCAATCGATCTGCCGGCATTCATGCATTGCCCCAATTCGTTGACCGTGACGAGCCCAAGCGGTGTGGAAGTGATCGATCGTTCCTTCCAGGGCAACGGATTACGGTTCCAGATCGCCGAGGTGCAGCGCTATGTGGCCCGGGGCCTGACGGAGAGCCCCGTCATGCCATTGAACGAGACCATTGCCCTCATGTCGGCGTTGGACGACATCCGTTCCCAGATTGGTCTCGTCTTCCCGGGGGAGTAAGAGGATGGCGCACGTCCGTCACGGGCGAAGTCGGTAGAGAACTTCGCCCGCATCCGGGACGACCAGTGTGTCAGGGTCGGCTGCCCACGCTTCCGGGTCCACCTCGGTTCGATCCAGGTACTCAAGATTGGCCCCGAGCACGACGTCTCTTGGGATCCCGGTGGCCAATCTGACGTGCACTCGTTGGCGTTCGCCGTGCGTGGTGTCGTAGGTCCCAGCACCGAACAGGTGCGTGGAGTGAGCGAGGTCCCCCCGGGCATAGTGCCGGTAGCGGTCCCAATGGGCAAGGAAATAGTCACGGCTGTGGTAACCCAGGTCAGCGATGTCGGGATGCATGGCGGCGATCTCGGTGATGTGAGGGGCGAAGAGCACGACTTCTCCGCCATCAGCCACGATCGGTTCAACCTTGTAAAAGCCCTTGGCCCCGGTCCAAAGATCGCTGTAGCGCGGCGAGATGACCGAGAGCACGCGTCGCACCGGGGCTGGAAGGTATGTCACGTGTGTCTCCGACGCGACGGCGGCTGCGGCGGCCCATGCGTCGGCGGGCCGCCCGAATGACATGGAATGCACTGCGTCGCTCTTTTGGTCCACCACGACGCACAGGGCATGCCGCTCTCCGTGCACCAGCGCTGCCGCACCGTGAATGAGAGCCCGAACCGGCGTGACACCTTGCGTCCCGATGATGTCGCGGCTGGTGATCAGCGCCCCCAGCCAATGGGTGACGTCGATCAACTCCGGCCCTGAGAGGCCCGGAAACAGGTACTTGTCGCCTCCGGAGAAACCAACCACTTCGTGAGGCAGCACCGGCCCGACAATGACAGTGACATCGCTTTCGACGACCAGACGATTGACCCGCACATCAACGTCCTCGGCGATTCGATTGCCCGACAGGCGCGAGACGGTCGATGCGGTGAGTGAACCGACGTGGACGAAGGTGTCGTCCTTCCACCAGGTGTGATTGACCACCTTCAGGGCATCCGACCCTACGAGGAGCTGAAGGGCGTCGGGTTCCATCGGTGCGTGGGTGCCGAGAGCGACCACGGCCACACAGGACGAGACCCGTCCGGCGACGGCCGTGTGGATGGCGGCGAGCAGGAGTGGCAAAGGGCAACTCCGGGTGGCGTCCGGGATGACGAGGCACAACGAACGTCCGTCGAGATCCAGAGCGGCCATACGGGACGCGATGAATGTCTCGACTTCTGCCTGGTCCAGCACGTCGTGGGATCCGCCAATGGTGATGGTCATGGTGCCTCGTCGATGCAGGTCATGCCGCGCACCATCAGCGATGCAAGTGTCTCGGCCACCTCACCGATGACGTGGGGACCGCCATGGTGTCCGAGAGCAGTGTGACTGAGCTGGTGCAAGTTCCCGGTTGCCGCCACGACGCGCAGTTGATCCGCGGCGGGGTCGTCCACCGCGCTCAGCGTATGTCCTTGAATACGAATGCGGCTCACCGCGGCGAGCCAGAGGGCAATCACGATGGCAAATCGGTGGGTCGGGAGACCGCGCCGGTGGCGCATGGCCATGATCGGGAACAGGCGTAGCGGCAGCTTCCGGGAACCGTCGGCGCCGACCTGCGCACAGGTATGGCCGAGTTGTGGATTGGCAAATCGTTTCAGCGCCTCCCGGGCGAACGGCCCGGGTGCAACTCGAGCAGGCAAGTCGGCCACCTCGAGGACGTCATTGACGAACGCACCGACGAAGACCGAGATGCGACGATCCTGCACCGCGGCGGCGATCGTCGTGCAATTGGCCAGCAGCCCGCAGTACGCCAGAGCCGAGTGCGGCCCGTTGAGCAGCCACAACTTTCTTCGTTCGTACGGCGCGATCGATTCCACGACCTCGACACCCACGTCGGCAAGAGGTGGGAGCAAATCGACCGACTCGATCACCCAGGACCGATGGTGTTCGGAGACCACGGCCGCCAAGTCAGTTAGGCCGAGTTGATCTTCGACCCCTTGGAGGTCGTTCTTGGTGGTGGAAGGCACCAGACGATCCACCACGGAATTGGGAAATCTGACCTCCTCGGCGATCCATGCCGGCAGTGCGTCATCTAGGCATTCGGCCACTTCGGTGACGCAGCGTCGAAGCGTTCTTCCGTTGCTCAGGACGTTGTCCAGCGACATGATCACCGGTCCCGGGAGGCTGCTCCGCCGTCGGCGGTCCAGGGCGAGCGCGATCACCCCTGGAGCGGAGCGCGGATGTGCTGGATCTGTGAGGTCTTGAGGCTCCACTTCGTAACCCTTTTCAGAGACAGTGAGCGTGACGAAATGGGTGGTGGCGGAAGCCACCGCCTCCAGCGCGGCTGGGACACCGGACGCAATGCGCGGCATTGATCCGATGAGCCGGGGTGATCCATCTCTCCCAGGCTCGCGTTCGGACACCGTGTACAGGCCGTCTTGCGGAACCAGCTGCGCCGCAGCCCGACCGCTCCTGATCGAGACACCGCGGATGAGCGCCGGATAGTCCCGGCGCAAGAGATCGTCGGCGTAGACCCCGAGGTGTGCCCGGGCGAAGGCACCCACGCCGATGTGCGCGAAGGTGGGTACGGCGGTGCGGTCGTAGGTGGGAAGGGCAACGCCACGGGCCGATGTGTAGGTCAATGATGACAGCCGATGTGGAGATTGGCGGCTCATCAGGGCGCAGATCGTGCGAGGGCAGTGGTGTAAGTTCGGGCCGCGTGCGGCATCGACAGCGAGTCACGATTCTCGATGTGGCGGCGCTCGCCGGTGTCAACGCCGCCACCGTGTCCCGTACGCTGAACCGGCCCGAGATGGTTGCGCCAGCGACCCGCCGACTGGTGGAGGACGCGGTCAAGGCGCTGGGATTCGTGCCGAATAGAGCGGCTCGCGGTTTGATCACCGGGCGCACCGAGAACATCGCCGTGATTGTGCCGGACATCACCAATCCGCACTTCGCTTCGCTGGTGCGTTCGGTCGAACGATCGGCTCGGGAACTCGGCCTGCAGGTCCTTCTTGTCGACACCGGTGAGCATCCCCAGGAGGAAATGCGGGCCGCCCGCCTCATGGCGAAGGACGTCGATGGATACATCGTGGTCTCGCCACGGCGGCTCCATCTTGAGCTTGACGCGCTGGCAGCCAAGCCGGCCGTCTTCGTCAACCGTCCGGTACGGGGACGGGCGTCGGTGGTCCTCCGGACCGCACCCGCAGTTGAGGACACGTTGCGTCATCTGGCCGCCCTCGGGCACCGGAAGCTGGCATATGTCGGTGGTCCCAAACGATCGTGGGCCGCCGGGGAGCGCCTTCGAGCGGTCCGGCGGTCGAGCGCCAACGTGGGTATGACCGTGGTTGAATTCGTGGTGGATACCCCGTTATTCGACGCCGTCGGGGCCATCGTGGCCGACGTCGAGCAGAGCGGAGCGACCTCGGTGCTGGCCTTCAACGACCAGATGGCCCTCGGCGTCATTTCAGGCTTACGCCATCTCGGACGCTCCGTGCCCACCGATATCAGCGTGGTGGGCATTGACGATGTGCCCATGGCAGCGATGGTGGCTCCGGCGCTGACCACCATCGCGCTTCCGACCGATGACGTCGGTGCTGCCGCCGTGGCAAAACTCACGGCCGATGCGTCAAGGACCGATCTTTTCGGAACGCTGGTGGTTCGCGCCTCGACTGGTCCGGTCATGAAGCATCGTGCCAGCGCCGCCGTAGGGCGAAGGCGGCCGCCTTCGGATGACGGTCGCGAGTGAAGACGCCCTTCCGATTGCCGTCGACCCGAATGAATGACGGGGATGTGGCGAAATCCGCGAAATTCCACACGTGTTCACCCACCACGGCGTCAATCCGATCAAAGACTTGGTGGTAGATGTCGAGGAGAGCCACCTGATATTCCTCGCTCCAGATGGTGCCATCGATCGTGTGGAGGCCGGGCATGGCGTCTGCGCCGTATTCCGTCATGATGATGGGCTTTTCATGAGAGGCCCAGGCCAGTAGTTCTTCCTCGAGTCCTCGCTCGGCCGCCTTGAGGTCGCCTGGCTCGACATACCATCCGTAGTAGCGGTTAATCATGATCAAATCTGCGAACGCACTGACTCGGCAAGTATCCGGCTTGGCAAACATCATGTTGACGAAACCGACCGGTCGGCTCGGATCCTTGGCTCGAGCGACGGCAAAGAGCGGCTCGAAGTAGGCGCGCGCTGCGTCAGTGTGCGATTCCGGCTCATTGGCGATACTCCACACCGCAACGCTGGGATGGTTCTTGTCCCGATCGATAAGTTCCTCAATGGCCCGCTGGTGCACCTGCTGGGTGGTGCTGCCGATGGTCTCTTCGGAGAAGGTTGTTCTCGGGCCGCCAAGAAAGAGGCCACCTCCGACCCCGAGATTCAGACCAACGGCCGCGGTTTCGTCGATGATGACGATGCCGAGCCGATCGGCATGATCGAGGACCTCTTCGGCGTAGGGATAGTGCGACGTCCTGAACGAATTGGCTCCGAGCCACCGCAGAAGTTCGAAGTCATGCACCATGGCGACATCATCGTGGCCCCGGCCGCGGACCTCGAGATCCTCGTGCTTACCGAATCCCCGGAAATAGAAGGGCTGGTCGTTGATCAGGAATTGTGTGCCTTCGATTCGGAGACTGCGAATTCCCACCGCCAGTGAGTAGCGGTCGATCAGACGATCCCCGTCAACCAGGTTGAATTCGAGTTGGTAAAGGTACCCGCGGCCAGGCCCCCAAAGCTCGGGGTCCGATACTCGCAGGGCATGGTGGAAGCCTGAGGCGACGGCGACATCGTGGTGATCAGCGTCTCGAAGTGTCACCGACATCGAGGCCGATCCCGAGCCTTCGACCGCTGTGGTGTACGACACGATGCCCGTCCCATCGGCCAGATCCGTCATCACGGTGGCATCAGCAATGTGCACACGCGGTGTCGAGTAGAGCCAGACGCTCCTGTGCAAGCCGGCGTAGTTGAAAAAGTCGTGGTAGTAGCGCTGTCGACGCTCGCCGTCGGGTAGCACCTCGACGACGCCTGGGGGAAGTGATACCCAACTGAGCTCGTTGTTGACGACGGCGGTGATCCGAATGGTTTGGCCAGGCTGGACGTGAGCAGAAATGTCTGCCTCAAACGGTGTGTAACCGCCCTCGTGGTCAAGGACCGCCTGGTCGTTCACCCACACGGTGGCTCGATGCGTCGCCGCGTCGAAGCGCAAGACGATCCGCTGGTCCACCCAACCGCGGGGGACAAAAACCGTTCGTTGGTACCACACGTCTCCCACATGGTCACGGAGGCCAGGATCGACGAGCACGTCGTTGTAGCTGCAGGGAACGGGCATCATGAAGGAATCGGCCAGATCCCTGCGCCACCATCCTGCGCCGCGACCAACGCCCGCCGAGTCTGTGGCGAAGTGCCACATGCCGTCGAGCTTCCGGGCCTCGCGCCTTTCGTTGTCCTGCGGTCTGAGCATCGTTCTCCTTAGTGGGGTATGTCTGAGCCAGGCGAAGGGTCGTGCACTCGTTCGACGATCAAGCTGGTCACCGCGTCGGAGTCGAGCGCGTCGGTGTCGGTGACCATGTCGGCCACGGACCGATACTGCTCGGATCGTTGGCTGTCCATGACCGAGAGGACGCCGAGCGGGTCATCACCCAAAAGCGGTCGATGGTCACCGAAGCCGACCCGACCGGCCAACACAACGGGATCGGTCCGCAGCCACACTACAAAGGCACTGACAAGTGCCGCTCGAACAACGGGATCGAGGACGACTCCACCGGGTGCGGCAATGACAGTGGATGCTGCCTGGCGCATGGCGTTGAGGACGATGTCGGATTCGAAGTGGCGGTAGGCCTGTTCGCCGCCCTGTTCCCAGATCTCTCGAACGGTTCGGCCGGATCGGGCGGTGATGGACAGGTCGACATCGACCATCTTCCAGCCCAGTCGTTGAGCCAGCCACCCTTCGCCCCACGCTGGATTTCCCAGTTCCCATCAGTCCGACGAGGACAAGCGACCTCATGAATCGACCTGGAACGCGTGTCGGGCCAGGTTGTGGGCCAGATCGATTGCGATCTGCTCAGCCTCTGCCGTCTCGAGCCGATGTTCCGCAACGAGGGCAGCCAGGAAGCCGGCATTCACTCGCCGGGCCACATCGTGCCGGGCCGGAATGGTCAGCAGGGAGCGGGCGTCGTCGTTGAACCCGACCGTATTGGCGAATCCGGCCGTCTCGATGACTTGCTGGTAGAACCGGCGCATGCCTTCGGGGCTGTCGTAGAACCACCACGGTGGTCCGAGTCGAAGAGCGGGATAGTGCCCAGCCAGGGGCCCCAGTTCACGACTGTATGTCGTCTCGTCAAGTGTGTAGATCACGACAGTAAGGGACGATTCGTTGCCAAAGCGGTCGAGCAATGGTTTGAGATCTCCGACATAGTTCGTCGATTGGGGGATGTCAGCACCCATGTCCGGGCCAAAGCGAGCGGCGACTGACGGATTGTGGCCCCGCCACGAACCGGTATGGAGCTGCAACACCAGCCCATCGTCCAGGCTCATGGCCGCCATCTGCAGCAGCATCCCTCCCCGGAACATCTCGGCATCACCCGCCAGCGCTCGCCCGCTGACGATTCGACCGAACAGTGCCTCGGATTCCCGCTTCGAGAGATCGACGGTGAGGGCGGAAGGGTGCCCATGATCGGACGATGTGGCGCCGGCATCGATGAATGCGGCGCGTCGTTGCCGTATGGCATGGAGATAGCCCAGCCAATCGGACGTGTCGTCCCCCGTGATCTCAGCCAGAACGGTCAGATTCTGGTGGAAATCGTTCCGATCGGGATCAACGATGTCATCAGGCCTGAATGTCGGCACGACTCGGCCGATCCATCCAGACGACTGCAGCCGTGTGTGGGCGTCGAGGGGATCGATGGCCCCGTCCGTCGTGGCGAGAAACTCAAGATCGAAGCGTTCGAAGAGCGATTGTGGCCGGAAGCTATCGGCTTGCAAGCAACTGGAGAGTTGGCCGTAGATCTCATCGGCGGTCGTTGGCCCGAGGGGGATGTCGATTCCAAACACCTCAGACAACGTGTGGTCGAGCCAGAGTTTCGACGGTGTGCCTCGGAAGAGGTGGTAGTGATCGGCAAAGGTTCGCCAGACGTGCTCGCCGGTCACCCCTGAAGGTTGGCCGTCGATGGGGCGGGCCCCGAGCGACTCGAGGGAAATACCGTGGCTGTACAGGAGTCGAAGGAAGTAGTGGTCCTTGGTGACCAGTTCGACCGCTGGGTCGGCAAAGTGAAGATTGTCGGCCAGGCCGATCGGGTCGCAGTGCCCGTGGGGACTGACCAGGGGGAGGGAACTGGTGTGCTCGTAGATCGACCGTGCGATCCGACGCACACCGGGCTCGACGGGGAAGAGGCGGTCGACGTGCAACACAGTAATGCAAAGCTTTGCATTACTGTGTTGCACGCGCAAGACTGCGGGGCAGCTAACTTCACGATCAGTACCAAAGGGGGCCCCATGCAGCGAATGGCCATCATCTCAGTGGACGGGCACGCCAAGGGAAGCCGAGCGGACTACCGCCAGTACTTCGAACAGAAATACCTCTCCACGTACGACGATTTCGTCCGCCTACAGGAACAGCAGGACATGCCGGATCCGGGAAGCGTGAAGCCGGGACTCGAAGTCGAGTGCCAGTGGGATTCTCAACTCCGATTGCGACGCCTTGAGAGCGAAGGTGTCGTCGCCGAGGTCCTTTTCCCCAACGGCATGCCATTTGGAACGCGGCGATCGGAACACGCGGATCGGATGACGGATCCGGAGCTCGATCGACAGGAGCGCCTGGTCTACAACCGCTGGCTGGCTGATTTTTGTGCCGAGGCGCCCGGGCGTCGGGCGGGTCAGGCCCTCATCGCATTTGACGACGTCGAAGCGGCGGTAGCTGACGTCTATTGGGCCAAGGAGCACGGGCTTGGCGGTATCGCTATGCCGTCACTCCTCCCGGGAGGGATTGCGTTTTTTCATCCAGATCTTGATCCGGTATGGGCGGCCATTCAAGAGGTGGAACTCCCCATCAGCCAACACGGCGGTGCGGGTGCACCGGTCTACGATCCACCAGGATTTGCTGCCATCATGACCCTGGCCATTGAGCAGCAGTTCTACTGCGGGCGCTCGCTTTGGCAGATGATCCTCGGCGGCGTGTTCGACCGATTTCCCGAGTTGCACTTGGTCTTCGTCGAGACAGGAGCTGAATGGATCGCCCCGACCATTCGCGATCTGGATCGGCGTCTCAGCCGAGACGATGACTGGATGGCCTTCGCCAAGCTCATGAAGCGTGAACGCACCGTGGAGTGCCTGGCCAGCGAGTACTGGGGCAAGAACTGCCATATGGGGTTGTCGCCGTTCACCATGGAGCAGTTCGAGGACGGGGTGGACTACAACGGTCAAGCGGCTTCGGCCGTCACGCCGGACACCGTCATGTTCGGCGTCGACTTCCCGCATTTTGAGTCGATCACCTTCGAAACCAAGGAGCATGTCGCCGGCCTGCTGCACCATCCCGACGTCGATGAAGCCGTGGCACGCAAGATCATGTATGAGAATGCGGCCACGCTCTACAGCTTTGACCTTGCAGCATTGGCACCACACATGGAGCGTGTTGGTTTCGATCCGGTGTGATCGACGGACTCGTCGACCCCGACAGTGCACGCCTGGCGGTACGGCAGAACCACTGGCGTTACCGTGAGTCGTTAGGCAGGATCAGCACCTTGCCGGTGGCCCGGCGCTCGGCCAGGTCGCTGAGGGCCTGCACCGTCCCGGCCAGAGGGTAGCGGGCGGACACGTGGGGGACGATTCGGCCGGTGGCCAGGAGTTCGGCCAGTGCGGCGCCGTCCCGAGCCACCTCCACCGGCTGGTTGGCCGCGATGCCCCCCATGGTGAATCCGGTGACGTGCACGCCCTTGAGGAGGATCAGATTCAGCGGTATGCGTGGGATCTCACCGGAGGCGAAGCCGACGGAGATGAATCGACCGCCCCAGCGCGTCGCCCGGAGTGCGGCTTCGGCGTACGGGCCGCCGACGGGGTCAACCACCACGTCAGAGCCGCCGTTGGTGGCCGCTTTGAGTTGCTCCTTGAGGTCCGGGGCATTGGAGTCGATTGCCATGTGTGCCCCCTTGGCCACACACAGATCGCGTTTGCTCTGGCTTGATGCAACTGCGGTCACGGTGGCGCCGAGAACGACGGCCAGTTCAACGGCAGCCAGGCCGACGCCGCCCGCCGCCCCCAGGACCACGACCTGATCACCGGTGCTCACCCCACCCACGGTCCGCAGGGCGTGATACGCCGTCCGATGCGCCACGCCGGCCGCCGCGGCCACCCAGAGGTCGATGCCGTCAGGGACCGGTCCGAGAGAGGTGACCGGGAGCGCTACTTGCTGGGCGAAAGCGCCCACCAATGCAGAGCCGGTCACTCGGTCACCAATGCTCCATTGCGTCACACCCGGGCCAACTGATCGCACCGTGCCGGCCATTTCGCTTCCTGGGATGAACGGGGTCGGTACCGAGATCTGATACTTGTCGGCGACGAGCAGGACATCAGGGAAATTCACTGCGGCGGCAGCTATATCGAGGACCACCTGTCCTTCGCCGGCCACCGGGTCCGGGATCTCGTCGACCACCACCACGTCGGGCGAACCGTAGCGAAGACATCGTGCCGCAAGCATGGCCGTACGATCAGGCGTTGCCGACGGTGTGCTCTACGTGCAGAGCCATCTTGCGTAGCGCTTCCTCTCGCAGCGCCGGGAGGTGGTTCGTCGCCCAGAGCCTCTCGGAGGGTTCGTAGCCCTTCAAGACTTCGCGGTCCACCGTGACCCTTTGAACTTCGGTGGGACCGTGCACCACACTCATGTCGGGTGCCATCGATGGCAGGCCGGTGAACGGCATTACGTTGGACACCTCGAGGGCACCGTGCGCGTGCCTGGAGCGCCAGACGGCGTCGTGCAGCACCTTGGGCGTCAGCATCTTGATGGCGGCGATGTTCTTGCGCGTCTGTCGGTAGTCATGTGACTGATCGATTTCCCAGGCGGTGTAGTGCACCAGGAGGCGGAACTGCTGGAACTCGGCGTACGAGTCGGCAATGTCACCTGCATGAATTGTTTCTGGGCCAGCAGACTTCCCTGTGTCTCCCTGCTCAGCACGCGCTCGCACAACATGTCGAGCACGTGCTGGCACACGGCCACCGTCCGCATGGCATGGAGCACCCGACCTCCCCCGAGACGGGTCTGGGCGATGGCGAAAGCCTCACCCTCGGCGCCCAAGAGACTGTCTGCTTGGACGCGGACATTGTTGTAGTGGATGAGGGCGTGCATGCCTTCGTCTTCTGACTCCGAGCCGTGGCCGTCGTGCCGCACCATGTCGACACCGGGCGTGTCGGTCGGCACGAGGACCATGGATGTCCCCTCGTAGACCTTCACGTCAGGATCGGTGATGGCCATCACAATCAGGAACGCCGCCGTGCGGGCATTGGAGGACTTCCACCCATTAACGACCCATTCGTCAACATCCTTGACGCCTGCGTGGTGAACTGATCTGGATCCGATCCAGCCTGAGGCTCAGTCATGGAGGTTGAGGTATCGATCTGGGCCGTCTCGCGGCGGTTGGCGGCGTTGGCGTTTCCGACGTTCCGAATGAGTGAGCGAGCCCGCTCAACAGTCGGTCATTGCAGATCTCGATATCGCGCCGGGCCCGCGCATGGTCCTCGGCTTGGGCCACGTACATCACAGCTCCAGTGCCAATGGCCCCAAGAAGGTGGGCCATTGCTTCGGCGGGCAGCGGCTCCAGCACGCCCTCACCGATGGCGTCGGTGAGGTACTCGGCGATTTTGGCCACCGGACCGTTCCGACTGGCCGACCAGGCATCTCGGCCGAGGACGGATGGGCCGTCGATCAGCACGATCTGGCGATACGCCGCGTTCTTGGTTGCCGCCTCCATATGGACCTCGCTATTGGCCAGGAAGAGATCCCAGGCACTGGCCGGATCAGGAGTGTTCGATCGGCGAAGCAGTGAGTGTTCGACTTCCTCCGCCACCTCCGCGAACACGGCAGCGAAGAGGTCCTCCTTGTCGCGGAAGTGATGGTAGAGCGCCCCCCGAGTGAGGCCGGCTTTGCGCACGATGTCTTCGGTGAGGGTGGCTTGAAAGCCCACGGTGGTGAAGAGTTCTCGTGCCGCGGCGATGAGGGCCCGCCGGGTGTCCTCGACGTGTGCTGCTGACCGGGACGTCATTCCCGTGCTCCCAATGCCCTCATGTGATACATATATTATCTGAGATACACCGTGTATGTGACGTCGGTCCACCGGAGGCCGATCAGCAGCAAGGAGCTGGTACCGAAATGAGCGACACGAGGACGACAGATGAACAGGGCGCCGAAGCAGTGAATCCGGAGCGACTGGGTCGATGGATGGACACTCAGGATCTGCCGGGACGAGGTGAAGCGGTGACGTGCAGCTTCATCAGCGGCGGCACGTCCAACGTGATCTTTCGCATCCAGCGGGGCGACTTCATCTCCGTGCTCCGGCGGCCCCCGGTGAAAGTGCCGGAGGGTCGCAACAAGACGATGCTGCGTGAATTCCGCGTTTTGAACGCCCTCAACGGCACCGACGTCCCTCACCCCGAGGCGTATGCGGTCTGTGACGACACCGAGGTTCTCGGTGCTGCCTTCTACCTCATGAGCGAGATCGACGGATGGTCGCCCATGAACACCAACGGGTGGCCCGCCCCGTTCGACTCGGATCTCGACGCTAGATTTCGCCTGGGCATTCAGCTCATCGATGGTCCCGCTCGTCTGGCTCGGGTCGATTGGCGAGCTCGAGGACTCGAAGGCTTCGGCAAGCCGGACAACTTCCATGATCGACAGGTCGATCGCTGGCTGGCCCACCTCAACGCCATCAAATTCCGCGAGTTGCCCGGCCTGGACGTGGCGTCCGATTGGCTGCGCAATCATCGACCGTCGCATTGGGAGCCCGGCATCATTCACGGCGACTATCAGTTCGCCAACGCCATGTTCAATCACGGGGCTCCGGCCAAGTTGGCCGCCATGGTCGACTGGGAGATGTCAACGGTCGGCGACCCGCTCCTCGATCTGGGATGGGTGATGAACGGCTGGACCAATCCCGGCGAAGACCGGACCAACGGCTATGTGGACCTGACCGGTATGCCCAGTCGGGACCAGATGCTCGGCCATTACGCCACGGTCAGCGGACGATCGGTCGACGAAATCGACTACTACGTCATCTTGGCCCGATTCAAACTGGCTATCGTGCTTGAGGGCGGATATGCCCGGATCGTGAACGGCACATCGGACAACCCAGGTATGGCCGCCTACGGACCCGTTGTCCTCGACAGCATGAAGGGGGCCGCTGAGCTGGCATCGACGACCGCTCTCGGACGGTGAGCCCTGACGGGGACTCGGTCCTCCTGCGTGCACGTCATGATGAGGTCGAGGTGCTGACGATGAACCGACCGGCGTCAGCGAATGCGCTGGACCCGCAGCTACTCAGCGACCTCAATCGGGCACTGGCCGCCCTTGAGCGTGACGATGGCGTCCGGGTCGTCGTCCTGACCGGTGTGGGCGAGCGACACTTCTGTGCCGGGATGGATTTGGCCGCCTTTAGCGCCGGGTCAGACACGCGTGGCCAGGTCGATTCCGCAACTGGCGACACCGGTGGTCGCTCGCCGCTTGATCTCTTTCAACAGCCATGCGCCAAGCCGATCATCGCTGCGGTCAACGGTGTCGCCGTAGGCGGTGGGTTTGAGTTGGTGCTGGCTTGCGACCTGGTGGTTGCCGTCGAAGAGGCTCGTTTCGGCATGCCCGAAGTGAGGCGAGGATTGATCGCCGGCGGTGGCGGCACCCTACTGGGTACCCGGATCCCACTCGCTCTCGCGCTCGAAGTTGGACTGACCGGTGAATTTGTCGACGTGAGACGTGCCGCACAGTGGGGACTGGTGAACCGGGTGGTGCCGCGCCGCGAGCTGATGGATTCGGCCCTGCAATTGGCGGGGCTGGTGGCGGCGAACGGACCACTCGCTGTGCGGGCGACCAAGAAGTTGATGCGCCGAGCAGTGACCGAGCAACCGGGCAGCGGGTGGGGATCGAGCGAAGAGATCGCAGCGGTATTTCAGAGCGATGATGCCCGTGAAGGCGCGATGGCGTTCATCGAGAAACGTCCGCCAGTCTGGAAGGGCTGCTAGGACACCTGTGCGCGTGAATTGCACCTAACCCCTAAAGACAGGCGTCCTTACCGGCCGCATGGGCGACCTCGGATTACGGCAGGACGTTTGCCTTCGCCACCTGGCCCAGCCAGTGACCGGAAGGCTTGACCGTTCGACGGAATGTCTCCAGATCGACGGAAATCAGGCCGAAGGTCTTGGAAAAGCCTGCCGTCCATTCGAAGTTGTCGAGGAGCGTCCAGTGCAGGTAGCCGCGGACATCGATGCCATCAGCGATGCACCCAGCCAGCCCCTCGAGCGCGGCCTGGGTGTAGGAAATCCGCGCGTCGTCGTCATCGGTGGCCATGCCATTTTCGGTCACCAGAATGGGTACCGCGGCGTGCGCAGCCGCCAAGCGAACCGAGTGTCCCAGTGCCGCCGGGTAGACCTCCCATCCCGTCTGCATCGTGGCCACGCCCTCGTCGGGTGGAATGCTGCCGTCCGGGCCGATGCGATTGCGGGAATAGGTCTGGACTCCGACGAAATCGTCGTGACGAGAGACTGCCAACCAGTCCAGTTGCCCGCCCTGACGGGACCGCACGCACCGCTGCTCGCCTCCCTCGGCGGCCTGCAGATCGACCAGGGCGAGCGTCCAGCCGACGAGAGGATCGCCGGGCCCAGATTTGATTGCCTCCACCGCCAGTCGGTGCGCAGCGGCCATTCTCTCCACATCGCCCGAGATCAGTCCCATGCGGAAACGCGATGGATCGAATCCGCCCACGCCGGCCTCAACTGCCCTCACTGTCTCACTGTCTGGCTCCCGATCGGAGGTCCCCATCGGCAGCATGCCGGTGTGTTGCATCATTGACATGATGTTCGGCTCGTTGAGTGTGCAGACCCATGACAACAGATCGCCCAGGTACTCAGTCACGCGAGTGGTATAGCGGGCGAAATGGGTCGGAGAATCCGCATTCCCCCACCCGCCGATTCCGGCGAACCATCGCGGTGTCGTGAAATGGTTGTAGGTCACCACCGGGGTGATCCCGAGTTCGAGACAGGTACCGATCATGCGTCGGTAGTGATCCAGCGCAGCGCGAGAGAAATACTCCTGCTCCGGCTGGATGCGGGACCATTCAAGCGAGAACCTGTAGGTGTTGAAGCCCAGGTCGGCCAGGAGGCCGATGTCCTCCTGATATCGATGGTAGTGATCGCATGCGTCGCCCGAGGGCTCATTGAATCTGGACTCTTCCGCCCACTCGAGCGGCCACAGGTCAGCGCTCACGTTGCCGCCCTCAACTTGATGGCCAGCAGTAGACGCGCCCCACAGGAATCCGTTCGGGAATCGATTCATGGCGCCGTCGCCATCATTGCTCGGTCACGTCAAAGGCTCCCCGGCTGACTGCGGCCACGGTTCCACCATCGACCAGAATGTCGATCCCATTGACGTAGCTCGCCTCGTCTGAAAGAAGGAATCCGGTGACAGCTGCTACCTCTTCGGGACGACCCTGCCGGGCCAACGGGGTCACCCCGACGAGCAGATCGTTGGTCGTACGAGCGACGGACTCTTGTCTGCCCATTGGCGTGTCGATAACGCCCGGCGACACTGAGCACACCCGAGCTCCTTGGCGTCCAAAACGAATGGCTTCACGCTGAGCCAGCCGATGGACTCCCCGTTTGGCCCAAAAGTAGGCCAGCCCGGAATCTTCAACCGAAGGGCCGACGGCGACGTGGATCCGATCGAGGAAATTCTCCTGCAGCGGGTCCTCGAGTACCGCATCAATTGCCGGATCAACCGGATGCTGACTCAGGAGCGGCGCCATGGAGGCGTAACAGACAATGCTCGTACCTGCGGTCGAGAGGGGAAAGAGCATTTCGGTCAGCATGGCGGTGCCGATGAGATCAACTTCAAATATTCTTCGCCAGTCACCCATGGTCGGCGAGATGCCCGCGGCGTGGGCCACGGCTCGCAGTAGGCCCATTTCCACCACCCTCGACGAGAGCAGAGCCAATGCGGTCGCATCCGTGATGTCAAGCGCAATAGCGTCAACCGCGGCGCGCCCGTGGCGATCAGAGAGCAGGCGCGCCGCATCGGTGACAGCGCCCTCATTGAGATCCACCAGGAGGAGTACGTCCACCACGTCCGCCATCCTTGTGGCGCACGCCAGACCCATGCCGGAACCAGCGCCAGTTACGAGACCCACCGTGTTCGTTGTCATGCCTGTCTTCTCGCGCCCCTACAGGGCATTTCGCCGGGCAATGGCGCCCAGGTGTGGGCCACTGGATTTCGGTGTGCGCGTGAAGTCGGTCCGGTCAACCGACGCCAGTCCCATCTTGGGTGCGTAACCACGAGACCACTCGAAGTTGTCGATGAGGGTCCAATGGATGTAGCCAAGAACGCGCGCGCCATTTTGGATGGCTTCATGGAGCCCGGCCAGGGTTTCATCCATGTGCCATATACGGCGCGCATCATCATCCGTCTCGAGCCCGTTCTCCGTGACCAGCACCGGCTTGTTGGTCTGGGCGTGAAGATAGGCCACGGCGTGGCCGAGGGCTTCGGGCCGCTGGATGGCCGCCTGTCGATCTCCAGCCTCAGTAAAGGGCAGCACCGGGAGGGGCGGATACTCCGAGCGGGCACCTGGGATGCGGATCGAGCGATAGGTCTGCACGCCAGTGAAATCGCAGGCCCGCTTTATGGTGTCGATCCACTCACCATAGGCATTGAGACGAACCTCCTCGAAGGGGCTCCCGTCGCCACCGGGCTGAAAATCCGTCACTGAAAGCGTCACCCCGACGGGGAGGTCGCTGCGTTCCGCCTTGATGGCGGCGAATCCCTCCTCATGTCCGGCAATCAATTGCGGTGTCATGTCATCGAGGTCCGGATGGTTCACCGTCACAAACTTTTCAACCGACAACGCCTCGGCGGCCGCGGCATGGACCTCATAGGACAGCGGGTCTTCGTGGCTGAAGTAGCCCTCTGCCCCCGGAACGCTCCGGAAGACCTTCGATACCTGTGGTTCGTTCATCGTGAAGGCGAAGGCCATGCCGTCGGCGAGCGCCTTGGCAGCGGTCGTGCAGTAGCGGGCAAAGAGCGTGGGGGCGTCGGGATTCATCCAGCCACCGGCCATGGCGAACCACAATGGTGTTGTGCCATGGTTGAAGGACACCGCTGGCGCAACGCCGTACGAGTGACAACATTCGATCACCCGCTTGTAGTGATCAAGTTCGGCGACGGAGAACTGGCTCCTCGTCGGCTCGATACGTGACCACTCGATCGAAAAGCGGTAGCAGCTCAGCCCGAAGCCGGCCAACATCGCGATGTCCTCTTCGTAGCGGTGATAACTGTCGCAGGCATCACCCGAGCGCTCCACGAACATCGTCGGATGCATGTTTTCCAGGTACCAAAAGTCGGAGTTGACGTTGTTGCCCTCAATCTGATGGCCTGCCGTGGCGGCTCCCCACACAAAACCCTTCGGGAAGGCACGCGTCTCATTCGTCGGCTCCGGCATCTGTCCTCTTCACCTCGATGATATGGCTGCAAACCTTTGCACAATACCGGAGAGTGCATCAAACGAGGACGGCGCGGGTGGAGCGACGCAATGCCAGCGCGCCTTCCCGCTCGGCTTCTTTTCGAGGGGTGGTCGCGGTTGGGTAGTGTCGAATGTGGATTCTGATGCAGTGACCGAGAGTCATTTCATTGGCGAACTTGGCCTCACGCATTGGGTCGACCGGGACGTCAGTTACGGTCAGGCGGACATCACCTCCGACATGCTGGTGCCGGGTACGTCATTTGTCAGGATCGGCATTTTGACCACATTCGCCGACCTGGTGGCGGGCCAGCCCCCATCCGGGGCCATGAATCCGACTACTGACCTGAGCGTGCATGTCGAGGGCCCCGCGGAGATGTCGACCGTCCACCTGGAATCCCGCGTGGTCAAAGCCGGAGCGACACTGGTGGTGATCGAAACCCGACTGACGGCGGACCACCAGAAGGCGCCGTTCGCCACTTCCCTGGCGACCTTCATGAATCGGCAGATCCAGGTGACCGGACGTGCCAGCCGGCACAGCTTGCGCCTGCGCCAGCCAGTGGCCGAGCGGATCCGGGCGCACGTGACGCGCCCGGGCACGGTAGAAATGCTGATCAGGGACGACGTGGGGAATAGCTTCGGAACCGTGCAGGGCGGCGTGTTGGCTCTCCTGGCTGAATTGGCGGCTGAATCAGCGGTCGATCAGGACGAACTGTTTGTGGTGACCGATCTCGACGCCCGATACGTGAATCGAGTCAAAGTCGGGCCGGTGGAGGCGGTGGCCGAGCTCCTCATCGACCGACCACCGAGACGAACACTCGTCGTGCGCATCTACGACCAGGGAGAAGGTCGGCTCGTGACCTATGTCACCGCCTCGGGTACCACGTCACCCTGACGCCGAACCCCATGCTCAAACGCCGAACGGTGCCGGCTGAGCAGGTTGTCACTGCGTTTGCATCCCGCCGTCGACCCGTCAGGGGACGGCCAGCTCGTCTATGAGCCGGTCAATGTAACGATCGATAGCCCCAGCCAGGTCGACGCGGGAAGGGTCGGCCAGCCATTGCATCTCAAGGCCCATCACCACGGCGATGACCTCCTGGGCGATCTGATCGACATCGACATCTCGGCGCACCCGACCGTGGGCGATTTCAGTCTCAAGGACCGTCCGGACGAAATGCCGCGCCATTTCGTACCTCTCCACGAAGAAGTCATGCAGCGGGTCGCTGGCGTCGAGGCTTTCCGCACCGAGGACGACGTAGAGGCGGGTCAGGGTGGCGGTCTCCATGTTGTGCTGACCCAGCTGACGAAGGCTGGTGAGCGTCAGATCCACGGGAAATGCTCCACCCGGTCCGAATGCGTCAGCTTGATCCCGTTCCGCCACCACCTCCCTCAGCAGCCGCTCCTTGGTGCCGAAGTAATACAAAAGCCCCGCCGCGGTCATGCCCACCCGATCGGCCAGTGCGGCGACGCCGGTTCCTCGATAGCCCTTGGCGGCAAACAGGGCCACGGCTGCGTCGATGATCTGCTGTCGGCGGAGATCTCCTCTCGGTTGGGGATTGCGTTCGTCAGCACCAGCCGCTTGTCCAAAATGAGCGCTTCTGGCGCGCCCAGAACGCTGCAGTTCCGCCCGTCCCTCAGACGAGCTCAGTTCCGAACTCTTCGGGTCGGACTCGGGCAATGCCGTCAACGTGCCGTCCTGCTTGAAGTCACCACGGGAAAATCCTATATATCCGAGAAAATTGTCAAGCAGCCATTCTGGGAATACCGAACGCGCATTCTGATGACCATGAAGCACGAATCCGCAGGTCACCGCTAAAAGTGATCGCACCGACCGGTGAAGCCAGCGCCAGCCAGGGGCGTATTAGCGTTGTGCCGACCGTTCGGTCCAATTACACCGCGGTCGGGGATCCGAGGTGGTGGAGGGGGCACGAAGCCAGCAAGGTTCGCCGATCTCAGGACCGGATTACCGATTCACAAAAGGCGCTTGCGGTGCCTCGGAAATTTTCTTATAGTCATCAGAATAACGCATTCAAATTATGAGAGTGCCGTTGTGGGGGTAGGGAATTGACGGATGTCGAAGCGTTGATCGATGGGTTGACGCCTGAAGAGAAGGCAGTTCTCACCGCGGGGGAGGACCTTTTCTCCACGGCGGCTATTGAGCGCCTGGGCATCCCCAAGATTCGCCTCACCGACGGTCCGTCGGGCGCCAGGGGAAAAGGCCTCCCCGGGGCCGGCGGCCCACCGTCGACCTGCATTCCCTGTGGGTCGGCCATCGGCGCCACGTGGAACCCCGAAATTGGCCCGCAACCTCGGTGCTCTCGTTGGGCGGGAAGCACTCGATCGCGGCTGTCGGGGACTTTTGGCTCCCACGGTCAATCTGCACCGGTCGCCGCTGGCCGGTCGCAACTTCGAGTGCTATTCGGAGGATCCGTTGCTCTCGGGTCGGCTGGCTGCCGGCTTCGTCCGCGGGGTCCAGTCGGAAGGCGTCTTCGCTACGGTCAAGCACTTCGTCGGCAATGAGGCGGAGTTCGAGCGTGGCTCCATCAATTCGGTCATTGACGAACGAGCACTTCGCGAGCTCTATCTGCTGCCGTTCGAGATCGCCATCCGCGAGGGTGGGGCACTCGCCATCATGACAGCGTACAACCGGGTCAACGGTCGTTGGCTGACCCAGCAGCCGGAATTTCTCCTTGATCTCCTGCGCGACGAATGGGGCTTTGAGGGACTGGTCATGACCGACTGGTTCGCCGTGGCCGAGACGACCACGTCGTTGGGCGCTGGAGTGGATCTGGAAATGCCTGGACCCGGACGGGCACTCGGTCCAGCTGTACTGGACGCCATGGGTGATGGATCCCTGGCCGAAGCCGACGTCGACGCCGCTGTGTACCGGTTCCTCAACGGACTCGACCGCATGGGCGTGCTCGACATCCCCGAGCCGGTGCCAGATATCAAACCCCCGTCGGACACCGATGTGGCGATGCTCCGGCGGGCATCGGCAGAATCGATGGTCCTGCTCCAGAATGACGGCACCTTGCCACTGCAGGGCGGGTCATTGGCTCGGATTGCCGTCCTCGGTTCCCACGCCGTGTCGCCCTCCATCATGGGCGGCGGTTCCGCCCAGGTCACCCCCCATTCCCTGGCCACCCCGCTGCAGGCCCTGTCGGATGCCTGCGGCAGCGGGACCCAGATCATCACGTACGAGCGAGGTTGCGAAATCTCGCTGGCCCCGACGGTCATCGGCGGAGCCGTACTCCGGGCCCCAGACGGGTTTCGCGGCGACAAGTATGCCGGCATCAATTTCGAGGGGCCAGGCGTGGAGCAGCTGCAATTGGACACTCTCCGGATGTTGTGCATCGGCGGATTCGAGGCGGAGCCGGCAACGCAGGCATGGTCCATGCGAGTGGTGGGCACCGTGATTCCCGAAGAGAGCGGCCGCTTCCAATTGGCCCTGGCCCAAGCCGGCCATGCCCGCGTGATCATCGACGGAGCCGTTGTCCTCGATGGCTTTGCCAATCCCGCCCCGCCGGGCGGCAGCGAATTCTTTGGCCAGGCCAGTCAGGACCTCCTGGCTGATGTCACATTCGAACGAGGGGTGGCCACAGAATTCGTGGTGGAGTTCGCCAGCGTGAACGCGCACCTTGGTGGATTCCGCCTGGGGTTCCGCACGCCGGACACCGACGCATTACTCGAACGCGCCACCACGGTGGCGGCCGGCGCCGACGTGGCGATTGTGTTTGTCGGCACCACCCTGGACACGGAGAGCGAGGGCCACGACCGCGAGGACATGGGATTGCCGGGTCGACAGCAGGAATTGATTCAGCACGTTGCCGCCGCCAACGACCGCACAATTGTGGTTGTCAACGCGGCGGCACCGGTCGACATGTCCTGGGCCAATGATGTGGCCGCGGTCATCCAGTGCTGGTTCGGGGGGCAGGAGATGGCTGCCGCCATGGCCGACGTCCTGCTCGGCGTGGCCGAGCCCGGTGGGCGGCTCCCAACGACCATTCCCGAACGCATCGAACACAGCCCCTCCTTTGCCAACTTCCCGGGCGAGAACGGCCAGATTCGCTACGGCGAAGGCGTCTTCATGGGGTACCGGGGCTACGACCACAGTGCGATCACGCCGCGGTTCCCTTTCGGCCATGGCCTCAGCTACACGACGTTCGCCATCGGTGAGCCCACGCTTTCCGCTGACGTCTACCGGCCGGGGCAGTCGATTACCGTTTCCCTTCCGGTGACCAACACGGGCTCTCGGGCCGGGTCGGAGGTCGTGCAGTGTTACCTGGCCCCGAGGTCACCCCGACTGTCGAGGCCGCCCAAGGAACTCAAGGCGTTCGCCAAGGTCTGGCTGGGAGCTGGAGAGACCGAAGTGGTCGATCTGGTGCTCGAGTCTCGCGCCTTCGCCTACTGGGACCCGGGCCAGGACGACTGGTCTGACATTGAGGCCAAGCTGCCCGACATGTTCAAGACCCTGACGCCGACCGCCGAACGGCGGGTCCGCGGATGGCAAATCGATGCGGGCCGGTACGACGTCCTAATTGGGCCATCTTCTGCAAGCATTTCCGCCACATGCAGTGTCGAGGTACAAACCGAAGCAAATGGGAGGCAGTCGTGAGACACCAAGGGCTTAACCCGGTCGGGCGAAGTGGGGGAGAACATCAATCGGGGCGCCAGGCGTCCAGGAGGGGGATCATGGGGACGCGCACAACACTTTCGGCGATGGTGGCCTTCGTCACCGCGCTGGGGACGATGTTCGTGACCAGCCCGGCACCGGCAGGCGCCAGCTCGCCGGCCGACCAGGGGGTGACAGCGAAGACCATCAGCGTCGGTATCCCTTATGTGGATTTCGATGCCTTGCATTCCCTTGGCGTGACAATTGATGAGGGCAGCTTCCCTGACGCCTACGGCGCGATCATCGCCAACTTGAACAAGAACGGCGGAGTCGACGGCCGGCAGATCGTCGCCCACTACTACAAGTTCAATCCGTCGGTGCCTGCCTCGGTGACGGCGTCGTGCTCCCAGCTGACCGAGGATGACAAGATCTTCATCGCTTTGTCGCCGGTCTACCCGGACTGCTTCCAGCAGGACCACAACACGCTGGTGATCGCCGGCTCACTGCCAGGCTCGCTGCCGGCGAATGTGGCTCCGGACTTCAGCTTGTCACCGCCCGATGCGGCATTTGATGCCCCAATGTTCGCTGCTCTGGCCAAGAAGGGAGCCTTCAAGGGCAAGAAGGTCGGCATCTTTTACGCCGCTGATTCGGACAAGCCCGAAGTGACCGTTGTGCAGGCTGACCTCAAGAAGTTGGGTGTCAATGTCGCCCTGACGGCCGAAGACAGCGTGCAGGCCACGGACGCGGTTGCCTCGGACCAGGCGGTGCAGTCCATTGCCCAGCGCTTCCAGAGTGCCGGAGTCAACGAGGTAATCGGCGTCGGTGGTGCCGGTTCGACGACCTGGCCCCGTGCCCTCCTCGACAATCAGAGCACCTACAAGCCGCCGTGGATCGCCACCAGTGAAACGTCGCTCGTTTCCTATGTCCTGTCGGCCAATGGCGGCAATTCGTACCTGAACAATGTAACTTCCGCCCTTCCGGTGCCGAGTAACTATCAGGAGTGGCAGGATCCAGCGATCCAGAAGTGTGTGAATATCGTCCACAAGGCCTACCCATCGGACAAGATTGACGCGCCGCCGAACCCGACCAGTCCCCAGGCTGCTTCGGTGCCTGCGACCGCCGTGTCCGTGATGCAAGCCTGTCAAGACCTGGCGCTGTTCGCCAAGATTGCCGACACGGCCGGGAAGAAACTGACCGTGGCCAGCTTCACCAAGGCGGGCTATTCGCTGAAGAACATCAGCATCCCAGGAGCGGGTGGATTGGTCTCGTTCGCCAACAACCAGCCGTACTCCATCGGACCCGTACAGATCGTCGTCTACTCGCCGACATCCAAGACGCTGGTGAGCTCATCCACTCCGGCGAAGTGACGCCGGGGAGGCGAGTCACCCCGCCCTGCCGCGCCGGCTGTCCCGGCGCGGCAGGGCGGATCTCATTGCGAAGATCGGAGCCGGGTTGAGCGACGCGCCGCCGGCCGGGCCCTCCGAATCGGGCCCGGCCCACACCATGCTTTCGGCCGACCTGGCCCACCTCGTCGCCGACCCGGCGGCCGAGCAACGCCGGACTGCCGCATCGGCGCAAGAAGTGGTGCTTCCCCAGGACATGCTGCCGGGGTCCAGCGAGCAGGCCATGACATTGCGCCAGGGCCTGCGCAAGACCGGGGCTCGCACCTTTGTCATCCTGGCCATCATCGTCACCCTCGACAATCTGCAGAGCCAGGGACTGGCGGTCCTCGCCCCCAACATTCAGACTTCCTATCATGTGAGTACCAGCGCCATCGTCTTTGTGACCGGGATCTCGGGCGGGTTCCTGGTCCTGGGCATTGTGCCGATGGGATGGCTGGCCGACCGGTTCCGGCGCGCCCCGATCATCGGTTGGGCCACGATCGTGTTCGGCCTCATGGTGGCCGCCACTGGTTTTGCCACCAACATCTTCTTGTTCTTCCTGGCCCGCTTGGGTGCCGGGGTCTCCCAGGCCAGCACCACCGTGGTGCACAGCTCGCTGCTGGCTGACACGTATCCGATTACCCTCCGTGGTCGGATCTCCGCTGGTATGGGGATCGGCATGGGCGCGGCGACCGCCCTCAGCCCGCTGTTGGTTGGATTCATCGCCACCGAGGTCGGTGGCGTCAACGGCTGGCGGTGGTCGTTCTACGCCCTGGCCATCCCCATCATCGTTTTCGCTTTCCTTGCTTTTCGTATTCACGAGCCACCGCGAGGGCAGTTCGAGAAGCAAGGCGTCTTGGGCGAAGTCATCGATGATGCGCGTCCGGCAGCGCCATCTATGGAGGCCGCCTTCGAGCGGATCCTGCGTATCCGCACCATCAAGATGTGCCTGATTGCGTTCTCGGCCATCGGATTCGGCTTGTTCACCGTCCCAGTACTGGGCAATCTCTACCTCAAGCAGCGCTTCCATCTCGATGCGTTCGAGCGCGGGCTGATCGGCACCATCGGGAGCTTGGGCGTCCTGGTGGCCCTGCCGCTGGTCGGGCGGTACTACGACCGCCTCTTCCGCTCGGATCCGGGACGCGCCCTCGCCCTCATCGGCAAGGTCGTCCTCCCAGTCGCCATCCTCGTCCCGATCCAGTACGCCATGCCCAATGCCGTGCTCTGGGCGGTGTTCAGCGTGCCGACCGCGGTGCTCCTGCTGACCGCATTTTCCATGATCGGTCCGGTGCTCACATCGGTGGCGCCTTACCGCCTGCGTGGAATGGTCACCGCCGTGGGCGGTCTCTATGTCTTCTTTATCGGTGCCACCGGAGGAGCAGTGTTGGCCGCATTGCTCGACAGCGTCTTCGGGGTGCGTCCGGCCGTGCTGATCATCATGATCCCGTCCACCTTGATCGGGGGATACTTCATCATTCGCAGCGCGCACTTCATCCGCAACGACCTCTCGCTGGTGGTGACCGAGCTGCAAGAGGAGATGGAGGAACACAAGCGTCAACAGGCCGACCCCGCCGACATCCCAGTGCTCCAGCTGAATGGCGTCGATTTCAGTTATGGGCACGTGCAGATTCTCTTTGGCCTCAGTTTCGAGGTGAAGCGAGGAGAAGTGCTCGCCTTGCTCGGGACGAACGGCGCAGGAAAATCGACCGCGCTGCGCGTCGCCTCGGGACTCGAGACCGCGTCCCGGGGCGTCGTCCGGCTGAACGGCCACGACATCACCTACACCACACCCGAACAGCGATCCCGGCTGGGCATCCATCTGCTTCCCGGGGGCGCGGGTGTTTTCGGAGAAATGACGATCGCCGAGAACCTCGAAATGGGTGGGTTCGTCTACCGATCCGATCGGGCCGAACTGCGCCGCCGCACCGAACGCGTCTACGAGTTGTTTCCGGCCTTGACGGACCGCCGCGGGGAGCGAGCCGATTCACTCTCCGGCGGACAGCAGCAGATGTTGGCCCTGGCCATCGCCATGCTCCACGATCCCGAGGTCCTCATTATTGACGAGCTCTCCTTGGGTCTAGCCCCCATCGTGGTCCAGGAGCTCATCGGTGTGGTGGAAGGCCTCAAGGCGGCGGGGGTGACGCTCATCATTGTCGAACAGTCACTCAACGTTCGCGGCGGCGATCGCCGACCGGGCGGTGTTTCTCGAAAAGGGCCGGCTGCGATTCGAGGGACCGATTCGCGATCTGATGGAACGCGACGACCTGGCGCGGGCCGTGTTCCTCGGAGGCCAGGAATCCGAGTGATGCTCGCCGTTTCGTGGATCAACGGCCAGGTTGCCTTTGATGGGATCGTGCAGGGCATGGCCGTGGCGGTGATCGCCGTTGGCGTGGTCCTGGTGTATCGAGCGACCCGCATCATCAACTTCGCCGTCGGCAATATGGGTGTCATCGGAGCGACATTGCTGTCGCTTCTGGTGGTGCAGTACCACGTGCCGTTCTGGGTGGCTCTGGCGGTGGCGCTGGTGGTCGGGCTTGTGCTCGGTGCGATTGTCGACGCAACAATCATTCGCCGCCTGCGCAAGTCCCCCCGGGTGGTCGTTCTCGTCGCCACCATCGGCGTGGCGCAGATCGCCGAGGCGATCGCCTTCAAGCTCCCGCAGCCGACCAGTCTCTCCGTGCATTACCCGAGCGCATTCAATGCGTCGTGGACGGTGGCTGGGGTACAGATCCGCGGCTCGGACCTTTCGATCCTGATCATCGTCCCGGTCACCCTCATCGCGCTGTCCTGGTTCCTGGACCGGACCACGCTCGGCAAGACGGTCAAGGCCTGTGCCAGCAATCCGCAACTGGCTCGTCTCTCGGGCATCAGCCCCAAGGTGGTCTCGACATTGGTGTGGGCGCTCGCCGCCGCCCTCTCGACGCTATCGATCGTTCTGATCGCCGGACAGACCGGCTCGGCCAGCGATGTGACCACCTTGGGGGACCAGACGTTGTCGCTGGCCTTGGTGGCGGCCGTGATCGGGGGCATGACGTCCTTTCGCCGGACGATCATCGCCAGCATCGCCATCGGGCTGGCTCAGAGCCTTGTGAATTTCAACTTCATCGACACCCCTGGCCTGCTCAACCTCTTGCTCCTGATTACCGTGCTGGTGGCGGTGTCGTTTAACCGAGATCGGGCCAGCGACACCGAGGTGTTTGCGTTCACGCCGAGGGCCCGCCCCATCCCGGTGCGCCTGCAGACCTATCGATGGGCCCGCAACGCCAACAAGAGCGGCGTCATCCTCTTGGCCGTTATCGCCTGTGTCCTGCCGGTCATCTTCACCCGGCCGTCCACCCAGCAACTCTTTACCGAAGTGCTGGCCTTCGCCATCTGCGCCACGTCCTTGACCGTCCTCACGGGATGGCTGGGCCAGCTGTCCCTCGGACAGATGGCCTTTGCCGGATTGGGGGCCCTCTTCGCCGCCCGCCTGGTGGAGGTCGGGGTCCCGTTTTGGGTGGCCATTGTGACGACCACCGTGGCCACCGCCATGCTCGCCGCCGTCCTCGGACTGGGGTCCCTGCGCGTGAAAGGCCTGTATCTGGCCGTGGTGACGTTCGTGTTCGCCTTGGCGGCCCAGCAGTACTTTTTCAGCCTGCCTCTCTTGAGCGGGCAGTCGGTCGACGGATCGAACCTCCCGTTCGCGCCCGGGAAGCTCCTCTCGTTATCGTTCCCCGGTCAGCGCACGTACTACTACGTGGTGCTGGTGGTCCTCGGGGTGGTCCTCCTGGTGGCATCCCGTTTCAGGGACAGCGGCGTGGGCCGGGCCATCATGGGAGTGCGCGACAACGAGAGTGCCGCCGCTTCCTACACGGTACGACCGACGTGGGAGAAGATCCGGGCGTTCTCAATTGCCGGGGCGCTGGCCGGACTGGGTGGCGCGTTGCTGGCCGGCGCCTTCGCCAACGTCGCCTTTTCCGGACCGGGGAGTTTCTACCTGGTGGACGGCTCGCTGGCTCTGGTGGCCATGGTGGTCATCGGGGGGATGGGCTCGGTCACCGCTGCCGTCATCGGGTCAGTGTGGGTCATCGGCATCCCCGCCCTGGCTCCGAACAATCAGGTGCTCGGGCTTCTCTCCTCAAGCATCGGCCTCCTGGCCATTTTGCTGTACTTCCCCCGTGGCCTCAACCAGATTAGCTACGACGTCCGGGACGCGTGCTTGGGCTGGGCTGATCGTCGCTTTGGTAAGAATGCTCCCCCCAAGGAACAACGGCAGCCGGTGGCGGCACGACCGGTGGCCGAGGTCGCAGACGTGGGTATACCCACACTGGGCGTGGAAGACCTGCGGGTGGCCTTCGGCGGCAACCTCGCCGTGGACCATGTGACGTTGTCCGTCGGCGGCGGGGAGATCGTGGGCCTGATCGGGAGCAACGGTGCCGGGAAGTCGACACTGATGAATGCGATCGGTGGCTTTGTCCCTGCGACGGGTTCGGTGCGCTTGGACCACGAGGAGGTCGGGGACAAGTCCCCGGCCCATCGAGCGGCGCGAGGGCTCGGTCGGACGTTCCAATCGGCCAAGCTCTTTCCTGAAATTGACCGTCACCGAAACGCTGCTGGTGGCGCTCGAGGCGAAGAAGGGGACGGGGGCACTCTCGACCGCGCTCGCTCTGCCCCGAGCAACGCGCCGAAGTCGACGCGATCGGGCTGAGGTAGCCGACCTTGTCGAGTTCCTCGGACTCACTCACTGGGGGGACCATCACATCGGCGACCTATCCACCGGCACCCGACGGGTGGTGGAACTCGCCGGCCTCCTAGCCCTCGACGCCAAGGTGCTGTGCCTCGACGAGCCCACTGCCGGTTTGGCGCAGCGCGAGACGGAGGCATTCGGTCCGCTCATCATCGATGTGCAGCGCCAGCTTGGTGCATCGGTCCTCTTGATCGAGCACGACATGCCGCTCATTTTGGGCATTAGTGATCGGGTATATTGCCTAGAGGCCGGGTCAGTCATTGCTGAGGGTGCGCCGACTGAGGTCAGGGACAACCCCCGAGTGATCGCCAGCTACCTGGGGACCGATGAGCGGGCGATCAATCGAAGCGGAGCCACGCCGGAACTGATCCGGTTGAATCATGCGCCAGAGAACGCTGGTCCGCCGGTGGCGATCTAACCTCATAGCGACGATCCGCGATAACACTCCATCGGCCATGATCCCTTGGAGAGCCGCGTGACGTTGAGGGGAGCGCAATGACCGTCCATTCGATTGACACGGGAGATGTGAGAGTCGAGATCAGCGAGCACGTCGTGGTGGTGACGATCGATCGACCATCGAAGCGGAATGCCCTTACGCAAGATATGTACGCCACCATCTCAGACACCCTTCTGGCCGCTGATATCGATAGAGACGTTGGGGCGGTAGTAATGACCGGGACGGACACCGTGTTCACCGCCGGGAACGACCTCGGCGATTTTTCCGGTGGGGCCAGACTCGATGAAGTCCAGCGCTTTCTCTTTACCATTGCCTCCATCCAGCTTCCGCTGGTAGCAGCGGTCAATGGATTGGCCGTCGGCGTTGGGCTGACGATGCTCCTCCATTGCGATCTGGTGTTCGTCGACCCGAACGCGACGCTGTATGTACCATTTGTCGAGCTCGGACTGGTGCCCGAGGCAGCCTCGAGCCTGCTCCTCCCAAGGGTGGTCGGGGAGCGCCGAGCGGCCGAGTTGCTCTTGTCGGGCCGTCGCATTGACGGGATCGAGGCCGCCGAGTGGGGACTGGCCAATGCAGCGGCTTCACCGGCGCTGGATGCGGCTCTCGCCGCCGCGCACCACCTTGCCGCCCTGCCCCCGAATGCTGTGAAGGCCACCAAGGCATTGTTGCGATCCAATGAATCAACGGTCGACGGCCGGATCGTCGAGGAAATGAAGGCATTCGTCCAGGCGCTCGCGGGCAGTGAGTTCGCCGAAACCATGGCCGCCCGCACAGAAAAGCGCCGCCCTGTCCATCGGGCATGAAATCGACAATGACCGTCGAGGTCAACGATCTGCACGCCGAGTACCACCGGGGACATGCGCTCGGCATCGGCGAGAGATGCCCCCGATTGTCGTGGACCACAGCGACCGACTTGGTCGGATGGGCCCAGGCGGGCTACGAACTTGAGGTCGATGACGACGCGCTCGGCCGCCGCGAAAGCGACCAATCCGTATTGGTGGCATGGCCGGGGGAGCCGCTGACTTCTCGGGCCCGGCACCGCCTACGGGTCAGAGTGTGGGGTAGCGACGGCTCCCAGTCTGAGTGGAGCGCCCCGCTGGCCATTGAAGCCGGCCTCCTTCTGCCTGAGGACTGGACGGCCACGTGGATCACGCCCCGCCTAGGTGAGCCTGAAGGGCGCCCCAGTTATCTTCGACGAGCCTTCACCCTCGAGATGGAACCCGGCGTCACGATCGAGCGAGCCCGCCTCTATGCCACTTCGGCCGGCATCAACCAGCTCCATCTCAACGGCACAGTGGTTGGGACGAGCCTGCTTGCTCCCGGGTGGTCGGCATATGCCGATCGGCTCCGTTACGAAACCCACGACATCACGGGCCTGATCGCCCCGGGCGAGAATGTCCTGGGCGCCATCGTGGCCGACGGTTGGTGGCGGGGGAACCTGACCTGGGAGATGAAGCGAAACGTCTACGGGGATCGGTTGGGTCTGCTGGCCCAACTGGAAGTGACCTACTCCGACGGATCCACCGAGACGGTCGAGAGTGACTCGAGCTGGTTGACCTCGGACGGGCCAATCTTGAATGCCGATCTCTACAACGGTGAGTCCTACGACGCCCGGTTGGAGATGACGGGCTGGTCCGGCGCCGGCTTCGATCACACCGATTGGGGGGAGACCGAGACCTTTGCCCCTCTGGCGGGCAGGCTGGTGTCACCGATCGGTCCGCCGGTCCGCCGCATCGATGAGCGGGCAGTGCACGAAGTCATCGTCACTCCGTCCGGCCGTGCCATTCTCGATTTCGGCCAGAACCTGGTCGGCTGGGTAAAATTCTCGGTTGCAGGCGCAGCTGGAACCAAGATCACGCTCCGCCACGCCGAGGTGCTCGAGGATGGCGAGCTGGGTATTCGACCCCTCCGCAATGCCAAGGCCACCGACGAGTACACCCTGCGGGGAGGCGGAATCGAAGTCTGGGAGCCGACCTTCACCTTCCACGGATTCCGTTACGTCGAGGTCGATTGTTGGCCCACGCAGCTCGACCCGGCCCAGTTCGTGGCCGTGGTCATCCACAGCGACCTCGAGCGGACGGGTACCTTCTCGTGCTCGCACGAGATGCTCAACCGACTGCACGAGAACGCCGTATGGGGACTGCGGGGCAACTTTGTCGACGTGCCGACTGATTGTCCGCAACGCGACGAGCGACTGGGGTGGACCGGTGATCTCCAGACGTTCGCCCCCACCGCTTCATTCCTGTTCGATGTGGCGGGCTTTCTGGCCGACTGGCTGGAAGATCTGAAGGCAGAGCAGCTTGACGACGGCCGAGTGTCACTCGTCGTGCCAGCGGGTCCTCCCGGCATGTTCCCAATGGGCACCTTCGCGGCCGCGGCCTGGGGCGATGCCGCAACGTTGGTGCCGTGGACGATGTACCAACGGTTCGGTGATGTGGGAATACTGGACAAGCAATTCGACAGCATGAGGGGGTGGGTCGAGTTCGTGCGGGCCAAGACGGCCGGCACGTTGTTGTGGCCCGAAGAGTTCCAGCTGGGAGACTGGTTGGACCCCGACGCCCCACCGGACCAGCCCTGGCGGGCCAAGACCGACGGTGTGCTCGTGGCCACGGCCTACTTCGCTCGATCGACGCAAGTGGTCAGTCAGACGGCGCGCGTCCTCGGCCGTACCGCTCTGGCCGATAAGTACGACCGGCTGGCCGCTGACATACGGCGGGCCTTCCGTGAGGAGTTCCTGACGCCGAGTGGGTTGGTGAGTTCTGATTCAGTCACCGCCTACGCACTCGCGATCATGTTCGACCTGTACGACCAGCCAGCTCACCGGGTCCGGGCCGGCCGGCGCATCGCCACCCTTTCTGCCGCACGCGGCTACCAGATATCCACCGGCTTCGTCGGAACGCCGCTGGTCTTGCCAGCACTGTCCGAGGTTGGAGACACCACGACCGCCTACCGACTCCTCACGGAAACCGAATGCCCCTCATGGCTCTATCCCGTGACCATGGGGGCGACCACAATGTGGGAACGATGGGACAGCTTGCTCCCCGACGGCTCCATCAATCCCGGCGAGATGACATCGTTCAATCACTATTCATTCGGGAGTGTCGCCGATTGGATGCAGCAGACCATCGGCGGCATCTCACCCGATCAGCCAGGTTACCGAAGGATCCGATTCAACCCCGTCCCTGGCCGAGGCGTGACGTCCGCGTCATGCTCGCTCCGCACTCCGTACGGCCCGGCGGCGTGTCGATGGACCCTGAATGACCTGGAAATGTCGCTTGAGGTTACGGTCCCCCCCAACACGTCCGCCGTTGTGGTCCGACCCGGGGTTGACGCGGAGGATCTGACGGTGACGGCCGGAACCCATCGTTGGACGTACGCCGTATCGGAGACAAGCGTCGTCGAGTGGTCGGATCAGGCAGCTGCGCAATGAATGTCCGCATTTGCGACTTGCAGTTGCGGCTGCGGCGCTCAGTCTGATGTTGTTGACGAATTGAAAGTGGAGCGGAGCCAAGCGCCGATGTGATCGAAGGCTTGGGCCGCGGCAGGAAATTCGAAGTTGATGAAGCCGTGAGGCTGACCGGGGTAGCACACCTCGTCGACATCCACGCCGTCGTTCCGGAGTCTGCCCGCGTATTCACGTCCTTCATCGCGCAACATATCGCATCCGCCGAGCACGACCAGTGCCGGTGGGAGGTCTTTGACGCTCTCGGCGTGCAATGGTGCGGCGTAGGGGTCACGAGCGATGTCTCGGTCTCCGCTGTAGGCCGCCCAGAAGTTCTCACCCGCTTTGCGGCTGATGATGAGCCCGTCGAACTCAACCGTCGATGGATGCTCCAACGGCCCCGACACGCCCGGGTACATGAGAACCTGGCCAGCTAGGGACGTATCGCCTGCGTCTCTGAGTCGAAGCGCCACGGCGGCGGCCAGGTTCCCACCGGCGCTTTCTCCGGCCACAGCAACTTTGTGAGGGGGCACGTTGAAGCGTGCGGCATTGGCCAGTGCCCATTTTGTTACCGACTCGCAGTCCCGGAGCCCGGCAGGGTACGGATTCTCCGGCGCCAACCGATACTCCACCGAGACAACGACGGCGCCCGAACAGTGGGTGAGTTCACGAGCGACATTGTCCATCAGGCCAATGCTGCCGATGACAAACCCGCCGCCGTGGAAGTACACGACCAGCCCGGTCGGCACACCTTCGCCCTGGTAGATCCGGATCGGGACATCACCCACGGACTCGTCGCTGACCTGGGCAATTTCTCGAGTGGACGGCATTCCGTACGGACCTCGGGCCAGTTCGAGGATCTCCGGATCGAGGTCTTCGAATGGCGTCGCCCTCATCGGGTTCTCGGCCAACCACTTGGACACCCACGGATCGAGCACGCCCTCGTTCTCCATTGAATTACCCCCGAGCATCCAAATAGCGTCGTTACCAACTTGGTAAATACTCACTTTACGGGTAACGGCAAGTCTTCACCACGCGTCCTCAGGACGAGGGCCGAGGCGAGATTCCCCGGCTGATGAACCACCTCGATGATCTGAGCCCGACGGTGCTCCGGCAACAACGCTCGAGGTCGCACGCACCGGGCCTCATACCCGTCGCGGCACGTGGGAGTCCTGCAACCTCCGCGCGGTCTGAATGTCGGATTCGATGCCCGATTGCTAGACTGCGTCACCCGGTAACTCGCAGCGGCTTGGTTGATCCCCAACTCGAGGAGCCTCCCCCAGGCGGGGTAGCGCACATTCACGACGCTGCCATAGATGATCCCCATAGTGCCCAGACCGATCCGGGAGACCTCGAGGGTTCCGAGGTTGATGTGCTTCATGGTTGCTCTCCTCTTCCTGAATCGCCAACCTCATGGAACTGTGGCTCCTCGCTCTCAGTCAAACGCCGTCTCAGGGTCGTGTCTCAGGGCCAGCCTCCGCACTCGGGGAGACCTACTGAAGCACCGACTCCGGTGTAGGGCATCTGTGGAACAGTAAAGCTGGTACTTCACTGTCGCTCTTTGGTCTCACTACCAAGGGATTTGTGCCACTCGTCGTCCACCAGTCGGACCTGGTCAGCCGCATGGTATGCGGCGCCGTTGGCGTTCGGCCTGACTCCTACCGGGACCTCGGTCAAGGAGGCGGGGAGGTCCCGCCCGGCTCCCCGACGATGTTCTCCCTGACCTGCTTCGGATGCAGTGAGCGATCCGGCCCAGTTAGGGTCGCGAAATGGGACGCGACGTGGTGACGGGGTACTGCTGGCCGCAATCAGTGTGCTCGGGTGGCCAGGTCGGTCTGCACATGTCGTCATCCGCGGGGCGGCCGGTGCGCGTCGAGGTGGCACGGATCGGCGCAGGACGGGAGGTTGTCTTCAGTTCTGACGCGGTCGCCGCCGACGAGCACGAGACGCCGAGGGACGCTTCCTCGAAAGGGTGCAAGTGGCCAATCGCTCTCACGCTGGACGTTGACCCGACGTGGCGGTCGGGCTACTACGAGGTCGTCATGGAGATCGACGTTGGCGAGAAGGTGCGGCGCGACTACGCGTTCTTCGTCGTGCGCCCGTGTTCAGGAACGCGCGTCGTCATCGCGCTGGCCACCAATACGTGGCACGCATACAACGACTTTGGCGGACCGAACCTGTACACTGGCGGCACCCACGTCGCCATGCAACGGCCGATGTCGGCGGGCTACCTCTTCAAGCCGCCGGGCAAGGGCCGCCGAGTGACGGGGACAGGCGCGCCCGATCCGCAGAACGCCGCGCACGTCGGCTACATCCAGATCAACCATCTGTCGGGCTATGCCGGTTCGGCTGGTTGGCCCGACTGGGAGCTGCCGTTCATCGAGTGGGCCGAACGCGAAGGGTTCGAGATCGGCGTATGCGTCAATGGTGATCTCGAAGAACACCCCGAAGTGTTGGACGGCGCGAGTCTGTATCTATCTGTCGGCCACGACGAGTACTGGTCTCGCGGCATGCGCGACACGGTCGAGGCTTTCATCGCGAGCGGCGGCAATGCGGCGTTCCTCTCGGGTAACACGTCGTTGTGGCAGGTGCGCATCGAGGGTGACGGCCACGACGTGATGGTCGGATACAAGGGCTTCTTCAAGGACGATCCCTTGATGGGAACCGACAGCGAAGGGAAGGTGACGACATTTTGGTCTGACGTCGTCGTCGGTCGACCCGAGAACTCCATGACGGGCGTCTCATTCACCCGCGGGGGCTATCACCGCATAGGCCGCAATGTGACGTCCGGCCTCGGTGGCTACACCGTGCACCGCGCCGGTCACTGGATCTTCGACGGCACCGGTCTCGGCTATGGCGACGTGCTCGGTGCCGGCGCAACCGTCGTCGGCTACGAGTGCGACGGATGTGTGTTCACCTACCGCGACGGGCTACCGTACCCAACCGGGGAGGACGGCACGCCGTCGACCTTCGAGATCCTCGGCACGTGCCCCACGCAGCACTTCACGCGCGAGACCGCGCCACGTCCGCCGAAGCCCGGCGAGCCGAGCGAGTTGGAGTACATCGCGTCACGCGTGTTCGGGACGCGTGACCCCGAGGCGATGGAGCGCATCCGGCACGGCCACGCGGTGCTGGGTGCGTACACGAACGAGGCGGGGGCGACAGTGATCACGTCGGGGTCGACCGACTGGGCCCACGGGCTGGCGGCGCGAGACCCACAGATTGAACAGATCACCCGGAACCTGCTGAGGCAGTTGGGCTAGAGCAGCGCCCGGAACCCCTTTGCGTGGATCGCTCGGCGTGAGCCGGCGATCGAGGCACCGGGTCCGTTGCCCTGAAATGTCCACCAATCTGCTGTTCGCGGCGCGGAATGAGCCAGCCGAAGACTACATTCGTGTGCGCTCGCTAATGCCGGAAGCGCCGGAGAAGGATGCAGACACCTCAACCAAACTGGGCTGAGCAGGTAACTGCGATCGCCACCGCGGTGGGTGCTTTGGGTCTCCTTGGTGCCATCGGTGCGGCGGTGGTTGCTGGCCGGCAAGTCAAAGAAGCCAGGAAGTCCCGTGAATCCCACATGGCGGGAGATTTCTTGCGCCGGTGGGACGAAGACGCCCTCGCCGAAACGAGACAGCTCGTCGGCCAGTTCGCGACACCGGGAGAGCTGAGCTCTGCCTTCCAGCGATTCATCGCTGCCAATTCAGACGAGGCCTACATCCTCTACCGAGAGCTCGACTACTTCGAGCAACTGGCCGCGCTCGAGCATCTCGGCCATTTCGACTTCGAACTGATAAAGCTCTTGCTCGGTCAAACACTGATTGATCGCTGGAGTCTGTGGAAGCCCTCAATCGACGCGATGAGCGGAACGAATCCGTACCCGCTGTTTGAAGGACTGGTCAAGAAGATGAAGCGAGCGATCGATTCGCCTGCGCGTGAGCTTTGAGGCGAACGACGGCGTCGGTCGCCACATCGTCTGAGCGTGGCCTGAGAGGGACGGCCTGTGGGAAGAGAGACCTACGCCGAGGCGGGTGATATTCGTGGATCACGCACCAAATCCCGTCCCTCGGTGATCGTGATCGGGTTCGAAACCCTCCAAGGTTCCGTGGCCACATCGCACGCGCCGCTTTGACTTGACTGCGGATGATCCAGGGACGACGATCGCACCATGCGTCTTCGCCTTTTGGTGCCCCTCGTCGCCGTGCTCGCGATCGTCGCGGCAGGATGTGACTGGCCGAACATCGGCCCGCCCGGCAACGCCCCTGTTCGTTACCGCGACGCCATCTTCAGCTCGGTCACGGTGACGAGCAACGTGACGTACGGCAGCGCCGTCAATCTGGAGAATCAGACGGTCCCATTGAAACTCGACATGTACCAGCCCACCGGCGACACGGTTACCAGTCGGCCCGCGATCGTGTGGGTCCACGGGGGCTCGTTCTGTTGCGGCGACAAGACGTCATCCGAACTCGTCGATGAAGCGACGACATTCTCCAAAGAGGGGTATGTCAACGTCTCGATCAACTATCGGCTCGAGTCACCGGGCTGCTCTGGTACGTTCTCAAATTGCGACGCGGCGATTCAGGAGGCCGCGGCTGATGCGCAAACTGCCGTGCGTTTCCTTCGAATGAACGCCGCCACATACGGCATCGACCCGAATCGCATCGCCATTGGCGGCTCGTCCGCCGGAGCGATTACCGCGCTGAACGTGGGTTATTCCTCCGCCCAGGATCCCTCGGCGAAGGTGCGAGCGGCGGTCTCACTGTCGGGTGCGCAACTGGGAGTCGGCACCATCTCGCCGGGCGACGCCCCGGCCATCGACTTCCACTGCACGACCGATCCGCTCGTGTCGTATCAGTGGGCGGTGAATACGATCAACGCGGCGAAGGCTCAGGGACTCGACGCGTTTCTCGAGTCCTGGAACGAGACGTGCCACGTTCCCTACACCGAGCATCGTCAACAGATCCTCGACCAGTCGAGGAACTTCTTGTGGTGGGAGATGGACCTCGCCCATGCGGCAAAGTGAGGATGTCGTACGCCGCAGCCAGGAGACAGACCAACGGGTTTGTGCCTAAGCGACTATTGGGCCTCGATCTAGGCTGATTCCTGGGCGGGCCCTCCGATGCGCAGGACCGAATCCTCGGCCACACTTCGGTGAAATGACCATCATTCGTCTCCTGCATCGGCGGGAAATCGGGTTGGCCTTATGCGGCTTCGGCACCGTCGAGTGCGGGCTGGCGGCTGATCTCAGCCGTGACCGCCGACCCTTTCATGCCGAAGAACGCCACGACAGCTCCGACGGCGGCAAACAGCGCACCGAACCAAAACGCCAGGGAGAACCCGTGATTGAGCGCGGCGATTACCTCCTCGTGACCGTGCCCATGGGAACTGGCGAATTTCGTCGTCGCCGAAACGGCAATCGTAGAGAGAACGGCGACCCCAAGTGCTCCGCCGATCTGCTGGGTCGTCGTAATCAACCCTGACGCGACCCCTGCCTCGTCCGCGACCACCCCGCTCACGGCGCCTATTGTCACCGGGACGAAAGAGAGTCCAAGTCCGATCCCGGCGAGCAGAAAGCCTGGGAGCAAGGTGGCTGCATAGGACCCATGCGGCGATATCTGCGTGAAATAGACCAAACCCCCGGACGCCAGCAGCATTCCGAGGGTCATGACGCTCCGAATGCCGAACTTGGCCACGAGTGCTTGAGCGGCGCCCGCGGCGATGATGATCGCACTGGCAATCGTCAGGTAGCCGATACCCGTCCGGAGGGCGGAATAGCCGAGGACTTCTTGCATATAGAGGGACAGGAAATAGAACATCGAGAAGATCGATGCGCCCAAGGCCAGTGAGACCACATTGGAGACGCTGAGGCTTCGATTGCCGAAGATGGAGAGGGGTACGAGCGGGGAGGTCGTTCGGCGCTCGATCAAGATGAATGCGCCCAGAAGGATGATCGAGACGGCCAACGTGCCAATCGTGCGTGCCGATGCCCAACCCCAACTGGTGCTCTTGACCAATGCGAACACCATCAGAACAAGGCTGGCAGTCAGGGCGATGGCTCCAGGGATATCGAAGCCGCTTCTCTCGTCTTCAGACAGAGAGGGTGCAAGGATGAAGAAACTGGCCAGGACCACCAAGGATCCGATGGGGACGTTGACGTAAAAGATCCATTGCCAGCCGACTTCCTGGGTGAGTATTCCGCCGAGCAGTACACCGAACGCGCCACCGGCACCGGCGATCGCACCCCAGATGCTCAACGCCTTGTTGCGCTCTGGCCCCTCCTTGAAAGTGACGGTGAGGATGGACAACGCTGCGGGTGAGAGGATTGCCGCCCCGAGGCCCTGTACCGCGCGCGCTGTCACGAGCCATCCGCTGCTGCTTGCCAACCCGCAGAAGAGCGAGGCAACGGAGAAGAGCATCACGCCGGTCACAAAGACACGGCGGCGGCCCAACTTGTCCGCTACCCGTCCTCCCAGCATCAAGAAGCCGCCAAAGAAGAGCGCGTAGGCATTCAAGACCCAGAGCAGGTTCTGTTCTGAGAAATGCAATCCTCGTTGAATCGAGGGCAATGCCACATTGACGATTGACACATCCAGGATCACCATGAACTGCGCGACGCAGATGATCGCCAATGCGAACCATTTTCGAGATTCGGTTGTCATCGTCTCCTCCTCAATTCTCGATCCGAGACGTCACCGTGTGCCATTGAACCTGGTGGCTGTGACATGACGTCGCGGGCTGCCACAAAAGTGCTGACGGTGGGCCGGATCGCCATTGGCGAGAGAGCCTGGTCGGCCGCGAAATGCCTGGTGTCTGGCCTGCCAAGAACCCTCCTGGCACCTCTTCTGTGTGTGTCATGAAGACCTCTTCGTCGCGCTGACAGCGCCGAGCCGTACTGTCGGCTTGGCCAGGCACCTGTACGACGAACGGGGTGGAGTCGAATCGACACATGGCAACATTCAACGTCGACCGTTTCGCTCGCCAGGAATGGGATCTGGGTCCCCCGTGCCGTGGTGCCACCCCACCGGCCACCCGTCGATGAGAGCCTTCACGGCCACCGAAGAGTAGCGCGCACTCCGCCGGAATTCGACGGTCGGTCGGCCGACGCGTTTGCCGCCGATATGTTCGTGGTCTGTACTACGCCCGCTATACCGGAAGCACCGGTGAGCGGAGGCTAGGAGGTAACCATGCCAGCGAAGGGCAGTGCCGAGTGGAAGGGTGATGTGCCGACGGGCAGTGGGACGTTCACGGCTGGCGACACCATTCGCGGGGGCTATACGTTCAAGTCCCGCTTCGAGGACGGACCGGGTTCGAATCCGGAGCAATTGGTCGCCGCGGCGCACGCGGCATGTTTCTCGATGGCTCTCTCAAGTCTCCTGGCCCAATCCGGCCACACCCCTGACGTGGTGCACACCGACGCCACGGTGACCCTGCGACCCGTCGACGGCCGGCCCACTATCACCAAGATCGAGCTGGTCGCCGTGGGTCGGGTGCCCGGGCTCGATCAGGCCGCGTTTGCCGAACACGCCGGAGCCGCTAAGGCGGGATGCCCGGTGAGCAGGGCGCTGGCGGGCGTGCCCGAGATCACCCTCGAAGCGTCCCTGGTCCCATGATCGACCAACGGGTCGAAATCGGGTTGGCAGCTGCCGGTCAGATCGATCTCGCGACTGCCGTATGATCACGAATGAAATCGCCGACGCCAACGGGGTCGATGCATAGTGGGCAGGCCACACCCACGGCCGCTCTTTGACGGACCGATCGGGGTTGGTCAACTGCGAGGATCGGGATGGTCCAGATTCCAATGTCGAACGACGCTGCACAACCAGTCGGTCTGCTCCTCGCCGCGCGGAGCCACCAGGAAGCGGCTGATCGTCCTCTGACCCCCTTCATAGTCGCTGTACAGCAGGTCAATGACGATCCCGCGACGGGAGGTAATCCCTTGGCGGACCATTGGCCAGTCGGGGTCGCTCGAATCGCGTATGGCTGCTTGCCAAAAACTGATGTCACCCGGTGGAACGAAGAGGTCTCTGGTTTGAGGGCGAAACGTATCAAGTTCCGGACGGATCATTGGTGGAGTTCCGGGACCGGTGAACTCGGTCCTCTCTTCGGCGCGCCACGAGTGAAGAACGGCGTTGCCCGACCCAACATTTCGAAGCGACAGAGCCAGGTAGAGAGCCCCATCGACGGCTTCCATCGTGGCCCTGCTGCCGCCCAGGTTCACCCAGTGGTCGTCTCCCCATCGGATCTTTTGTGTGGCGTCCTCGAGGCGGGACGGAAAAAGGAGGGGTCGCAATCCCACTTGGAACGCTCGTTCGGCTGTTCGGGCTGCATAGTTCGCCGAGCGAACTGAGGCGAACGTGGCAATGGCAAGGATGAGCGTGCCTGCGGCAGTGGCCAGAGATGCGATTGTCGTCCAGTTGACAGTCCCGAGCATTTCCAAAGGCTACGTCTCACGCCGGGAAGACTTGTGACCTTCTGGGCCGGCAGTGCCCTCTGACTCCCGAGAATCTGTGGCGTTGGGAGTCTCTGAGTGGGGAGCTTCGTTCCACGAGCGGTGACATTGGTCGCGCCGTGGGTCCGAGCAGGCTCGGTTGACTGATAAGAGTGCGCTCCGTTAGAGGCGCGCTCCGTGGGACTCGGGGCAACCGGGTAACCGACCGCAAGGCGGGGGCTTGCAGCACCGGCGATACTAAGGACGTGAGCAACGCATGAGCAACGTATGAGCAATCTGCTGTTCGCAATCGGCGTGATCGTGGTCATTTTCACCGGGGCCAGCGTGCTGTTCACGATTGTGCTTCCCAGGGAGCCCAAGGGGTTCCAACGTGTCTCGGTCTTCGTCCTCCGAGTGGTCCAGTTGGCCTTCATCGGTCTCTCGCGGGTGGCGCGAAGCTACGAGGGGAAGGATGCGCTGCTGGCACCGACCGCACCGGTGGCGCTCGTCGCCCAGCTGACATTCTGGGCCGGCTGCTTCATCGTTGGATTCGGCCTTATGCTGGAGAGGACGACCCATGACCTCGTCTCGGCGCTGGCCCAGGCCACCGGCTCGGTCTTCACCGTCGGGACAATCAACCTCAGTGGGCGGCCCAACAGAGCGGTGGACATTGCCGCCGGGGCGACCTGGGTGGTCATCGTCGCCCTGCAAATCGCCTATCTTCCGGCTCTGTACCAGGCCTTCAACCGCCGGGAGAGCTTGGTCGCCATGTTGGAGAGTCGAGCTGGAGTCCCGGCGTGGGGTCCCGAGGTGCTGGCACGGCACCAGTTGGTCGGCATCATCGACACGCTGCCGGAGTTCTATTCCTCCTGGGAGGGGTGGTCGGCCGAGTTGGCCGAAAGCCACACCACCTACCCGGTCATGTTGCTGTTTCGTTCGCCCGATCCGTGGTTCTCTTGGCTGGTCGGACTCTTGGCAGTTCTCGACGGCGCCGCGATGCACCTGGCCCTGGCGCCCGGTACCGCCTCGTCTCAGTCGCGGTTGTGCCTCCGCATGGGCTTTACCGCACTCAATCGCGTGGCCAAGGTCCTGCGGTGGGAAGTGGACCCGGACCCCGATCCGGAAGGTGACATCAATCTCACCTTCGATGAATTCGCCGAAGCAGCAGCCATGTTGGAAAAGGTCGGATTTCCGCTCGAACGAAGCGCAGAGGAGGCATGGCCGGACTTCCGCGGATGGCGGGTGAACTACGAAACAGTGGCCTACCGGCTCTGCGACTATCTGACCGCACCTCCCGCTCCGTGGTCGGGCAGCCGCCGTCATTTGCGCTCGGGTGTGGTGGCGCCGCGCCGGCCGCCACAGCGGGCCCCGGGCGTCTTGGAAAAACACCGGCCAGAAGTGATCATCCCAGCAACCGGTCATCGGCGGGACTCCTCACCCAGAAGAATCGAATGAGGGGGCGTCCGCTCTAAGCGCTCCAAATGACGGTCGGCTGTTCACTCAGCCTTTTGGGTCATGGTGAAGCTGGGGATGAACTGATTTTCGGTGGGTCCGTTTTCGCTGACCGGGCGGCTGGCAGGGGGAGCCAACTCGGCCCGGCGGGCGACCGTCCCAGCTCCGTACCTTCCCTCGCTCCCGTGATCTCCACAGGCGCCGCCCGAACCTTCCCACAGGATCTCCACAATTCGCCGCGTGCCCGCGCCGGTCGTCCCACACCCGTCCCCGGTGGGTGCGAAGGGAAATCCGTGTTGTCACGCCCAGAAATCGGTTCTGTGCGCAGCCACCGTTCTTGTTGACGAGGCGCCGGCACCCGCCCGCTTGAGGGAAGACCCCTGGACAACCCCACTCACGGTACCGATCTGGTCGATGCGGCTCAAGGTCGAGGCCCTGGCTACGGCCAGACCGTAGACGGCCGATATCCCCGATCCGGGCGGCGCCAAACGGTAGCGTCGAGGGAGCCCAGTGAGGGGGTGAAGCATGGCCGTCAAGGTGATCACGGTGCCCAGAACAACGGTGAGGGGAGACCCTGGAGACGAGGCCAGGATGCTCCAAGAGGAGCTCAACGACAATGGCCCGCACATGGGGCGGCTGGTTCAGTTGCTTCCGGCCATCGGCGAGGAAGACTGGTTGTTGGCGGTCTTCGAGGTCGAAGACTGACGCATCGATTCGGCGGCCAGGTTGGAGGGTCCCGCTCGATCTCCGGCCGCCAGGGACCTCGGATTGAACCGGCGGAGAGCCGAACCGCCACTTTGCGCTCGGTGCGAAGCGAAGCGTCTGCCACTTCTCGAGGTACGCCACTCTCAGCCGCGCCAGCGGACCTGCCGGGTCGAAACAGACGACGACCAGGTAGCCGCACGCGAGCATTCACACCCGGCATCCCCGGTTTCACCTCGCCACCGGCGGCGACGTTAGGGCGGGATTGCCGTGGGGTATTCAACCCTTGTGATCGTCAAGCTCCGCAGCTCATATTTCGAGGTGAGGTGCGAGGCACCCGGGTGCCTGGCAACGCTCAGGGTGGGAGCCACCCGTGACTATCACCATGCGACCCAATCCTTGGCCAGGCGCGCTCAGGACGGCTTGATCTCCCACGGCTGGACCAAGGACCGCAGAGGACTCGATATGTGTCCCGAACATTCGCGGCTGCAGTGGGCCGAGCCACGCCACAGCCCGTCGGGCCACACTCAGCACTCGGCCGGTGATCTGACATGGGACTCGCCGAAGTTGCATCCCGACCCGGGACGGGCTCCCTCCTGAAGAGGATCAATGTCCGAGCGTCCTCCACGGCGAGGGCTGAGAGAATGTTTCGGCGGCGAGGGCCCCGTCCAAGAGGGGCTCTCCCGTCGCCCTCTTCGAGGCCGTCCCGCCCATAGGGCGGCACGCTGGGACTGCGGACACACGGGTTCCGACAGCGTGGAGTGGACGACGGGATTGACCTACTCAGCGACCTCTTTCGCCTCTGTGTCAGAGAGCCTCCGTGTTCAGTTGGTGAGAGGAGGCCCGGCCGACCGACCGTTCGTCAAGGCGAGTAGTAGGCTTGAGCATCAGTCCACTTCGAACTCGGCGACGGGCACTTCGGGCGCTGAGCTTCTCGGAATTTCCGGATGGGCGCGGCGGTTCTGTTCTTCACATGCCCGCGGCGAAACTCGTCTTGGGCCACGCGGCACCAATCGTTCTTGAGAGCGTGGTGGCGCCGGTCGCGGCCTACTACCTGGTCTTGCTCGTTGCAGGATTCCGTGGAGCGCTGATAGGCGCATTGATCTGGTCGTTCTCAGTCGTCATTCGCCGACTCGTGCGACACGAGCGAGTTTCCACCTTGCTCTTGGTCGGAACCGCGTTGCTGATGATTCGAACGATCATCTCCTTCATCACGGGAAGTGTCTTCCTCTACTTCATTCAGCCGACGGCGAGCACGTTCCTCGCTTCGCTGGTGCTGGTCTGCTCTGCTCTTCTGGGCCGACCGTTCACTCAACGATTCACCCACGACTTCTGTCCACTCGGACCCGAACTGCTCGCGCACTCGGCCGTGCACCGATTCTTTGTGCGGGTCTCATTCCTCTGGGCGATCGCCATGTTTCTCAATGGTGCGGTTGTCCTCTGGCTGCTCCTCACCGCGCCCGCCAACGCCTTCCCGATCGAGCGCACGGGCATTTCGTTGTCGTTGACCGCCGGGGCGATCGGACTTTCGATCTGGTGGTTCGTGCGGACCATGCGCCGAGACGGCGTCACTATCCGGTTCGGAGCGGACACCCGAATGGCCGCGGTGTCCTGACTGACGCCCTCGTCATTGCTCGGCGGTGTGCGATCTGGGTTCTGAGCTCTCCGCCTCCGCCCCGTGATTGCTATCTCGACGGGTTGACCAGAACAGCGGCACCGTTGACCCGATCGTGGGCCAAATCGGAAAGCGCGTGGTTCGCTTGGTTGAGGCGGTAGGCCACGGTCGAGACCTGGATCGGGATCTGGGCGGCGAGCCTCAGGAATTCCTCGCCGTCGGCTCGCGTATTCGCCGTCACACTGACCAGTGCGCGCTCCTCAAAGAGATGCTCCTGGTAGTTCAGTACCGGGATGTCGCTCAGGTAGATGCCGGCGACGGCCAGAGTGCCGCCGCGATCGAGGGCGGCGAGCGCGGTCGGAACCAGGCTCCCGACGGGCGCAAAGAGGATGGCGGAATCGAGCGGCTCGGGCGGATCGGCGTCGGCCTCACCGACGCTGGTGGCCCCGAGGTCGAGGGCCAGCGCCCGCGCTTCAGGGGATCGGGTGAACACGTGGACTCGAGCGCCCTCAAAGAGGGCGATTTGGGCCGTCAAATGCGCGGATCCGCCGTAGCCGTAGATGCCGAGACTTCCCCCCTTGGGCAGATTCGATCGACGAAGGGCCCGGTAGCCGATGATTCCGGCGCACAAGAGCGGAGCCGCCTCCTCGTCGCCGAAGGCGGCAGGAATGGCGTAGGCATACCGTTCGTCCACCACCACATAGTCGGCATAGCCCCCATCGAGGTCCCACCCGGTGAACAGGGGGGCGATGCACAGATTCTCCCGTCCGGTCACACAGAACCGGCACACTCCACAGGTCTGAGCCAGCCAGGGCACACCGACTCGGTCTCCTGGGCTGAAGCGGACAGAGCCGGGTCCGAGTTCGTCGACGATGCCGACCACCTCGTGGCCGGGGATAACTCGATCGTGCTTGGGGGACAGATCACCCTCTGCCAGGTGGAGATCGGTGCGGCACACCCCGCAGACCTGGACATGGAGGCCGATGTGACCCGGCTGGGGGACGGGCACAGCACGCGTGATCTGGGTGAGGGGGTGTGAGTCGATGGGCCCCGGGGCGTCGACGGCCCAGGCCTGCATCAGTTCTGGTTGTGTTTTCATGCCTGCCTCATGTCAGCCTCATGCCTGCCTCATGTCGGCGTCCTCTGCTCGGGAGTGACCACGCGCCGCCGCAACGGGAGGACATCTCCCGGCTGAGGCGACGGTGCGGTCGACGTGACACCACCCCGTGGCGTGCTCAGGTCCGGGATGAAGCGCTGCGACGGCGGACCAGAGAATCGACTGACACGGCAGCCAGGAGAACGAGTGCGGTGGCGATCTCCGTTCCAGCCGTGCTGATGCCGAGCAGAGCGAGCCCGTTGTACACAGCCGCGATTACGACCCCTCCCAGCAGAGCATGCACCGCTTTCCCGCGGCCTCCGAAGAGACTCGCACCACCAATGACCGCGGCAGCGACGGCGTAGAGGACATAGGTCCCACCGTCGTACCCGACTGAAATTGAGCCCAGCCGCGACATGTACACGATGCCCGCTAAACCGGCGGTGAAGCTGGCGAGGGTGAAGGCGAGGGTGCGGATCCGAGTCACGTTGATGCCGGCCCGGCGAGCCGCCTCGGGACTGCCCCCGATCGCATAGATGTACCGACCGGTGCGGGTCCTACTGAGCAGCAGGGAAGCTGCCGCCACGATAGCAAGGACGAACGGGATGACCCACGGGACGCCGCGCAGAGGCACCAGCACGCCCCGGTTGATGTTGCACACGATCACCAGGGCGACGCCGGCGGCGGCGGCCAGGATGATCGTGGCGATGGTGATGCTCAGCGGGGGAGCGGCGAGTCCCTGCGACCGGCGTCGAACGGTTTTCAGAATGGAGAAGAAGGCGAAGAGTCCCACCAGCACGACCAGGAGAATCCAGCTGGTCACGGGGCTCATGTTCCCGTTGACCAAGTTGTAGATCACTTTGTTGGAGCTGATGCTGATCACGCCACCGACGGCACCCTTGTCGGAATCGAAGATGAAGATCAGGACGCCGGCCCATCCCAGAAGCCCGGCGAGGGTCACAACGAACGAAGGAAGATGGAGCCTCGTGATGAGCGTGCCTTGCAACGCTCCAATGACAGCGGTCGCGGCCAGGCCCACGATCACGCCTGCCCACCACGGCCAGTTGTACGGAGGCGAGATCAACGCAGCAACGATGGCTGCGCCAACCGCGCCGACGAAGCCAACCGACAGGTCGATCTCGCTCAAGAGCAGTGCATAAATCTCGGCCAGGCCAAGCAAGATAAAGAAGGCCGCCTGTACCAGAAGGTTGACGATATTGCCGGCCGACAGGAATTTCGGCTGTTGAATCTGGAAGATCACGATGATGACGACGAGGCCGGCCAGGATGGGGAGGGCGCCGCTCTCGCCGGCCCGGATCCGCCTCCACCAGGCGGCGACGAATTCGCTCAGCGAGCCAGCCAGGACATCGGGGGCGGCTGCGATGAGTGCCGCTTCGGGAGCACCGCCCGAGTCCACATCAATGCTGTCGGCGGGCCGAGATGGTTCCGAATCGGAGGTGGCTTCCGTACCGGCTGTGGGGTTGTCCACGACTCCTCCTCAGTGTCCGCCGTTGGTGTCGCCGCCGGCAGACATCCGGTCCGAGCGACCTGTCGTCATGAAATCGACCACCACCTGGCTGTCGAAATCCGAGGCAGGACCGACCGTGACCATGCGGCCGAGGCGGAGGACGGCGATCTGATCGGCCACCTCGAAGACGTCGTTGAGGTTGTGCGAGATCATCAGTACTGTCACCGTGCCGTCGGCGAGCCGTTTGATCAGATCCAGGACCATGCGGGTCTGTGCGACTCCGAGAGCCGCCGTCGGCTCGTCCATGATGACCAGCTGGGCGTTGGACATCACGGCCTTGGCCACCGCCACGGATTGCCGCTGGCCACCGGAGAGAGACTCTACGGGCTGACGGATGGATCGAATGGTGGTGACCGAGAGATCAGTCAGGGTCTTGCGAGCGGCGATTTCCATCGTCGCCTCGTCAAGTGACCCGCGTCGCAGAAGTTCGTGTCCGAGAAACATGTTCTGGACAATGTCAAGGTTGTCGCAAAGGGCAAGGTCCTGATAGATGGTGGTGATCCCCAGATTCTCGGCATCCTTCGGACCCCGGAGATGGACGGACTTACCGTGCCAGAGGATCTCTCCTTGATCGGGTTCCCACAGGCCAGAGATGGTCTTTACCAGGCTGGACTTTCCTGCCCCGTTGTCGCCGACCAGCGCGGTCACCCGGCCAGCCGGTATGTCGAGGTCCACCTCGGTGAGCGCTTGCACGGCGCCGAAGGACTTCGTCACGCCTCGCAACTGCACCAGCGGGGCGCGTACACCGTCGAGTTCAGCGCTCTGCTCAGCCATCGTGACCCCTCCTCGAGTTCGGCCCGCTCCTCCCCCCAATGGGGAGGAGCGGGCTACGGCTTGGAGTACGCCTCGAACTCTATGCGATCGCCCGAAGACGGGCGTCCGAACGCCTTTCTTATGGAGTGATCCCCGCAGCTTGGCAATCAGCGGCGAAAGACCCGGCGCACAGCTGCGATGCCGGTACGAACTGATCCTTGATGACGGTCGAGTTCATATTCTTCGTCGTGACCCATGTCGGAGCCAAAAGGACCGATGGGACCGATGTGTTGCTCACCGTGTCGGTCGACTTTCCATTGGCCAGACTCGCCGGCGGCGTCTTTCCGGCTCGCAGGTACAAGGCGAGTGCAGAGGCGGCCTCTGCTTCCAGATAGATGGGCTTGTAGACGGTCCCGCACTGGTATCCCGACAAAACGTTGTCCAATCCGGTCAGCGTTGCGTCCTGCCCCGTGGTGGGGAACGTCTTGGGCGCTATGTGGAGCGACTGCAAGTACGTGATGATCGGGGAACCGGACTCGTCGTTGGGAATCAGGGCTGAGTTGATGTTCGAGTGAGCCGTGTAGGCCTCCTGGAACTCGGTTTCAGCGGTCGGTGGGTCCCAGGTGTCGGCAGTGTTGGTGACGTCGACCCACTTCTTGGACTGGAAGAACGGCTTGAGGACGGCATCGTAGCCCTGGGCGAAGAGGGTGGCGTTGTTGTCGGTGGCGGCGCCGTGCATGACGACCACCTGGGGCTTCTTCACGTTCCACGTGGCCACGCAGCTCACCAAGCCTTGACCGATCAATTTGCCGACCTGGACGTTGTTGAAGCTCACGTAGTACTCGCGGCTTCCTCCCAGAGTCAGACGGTCGTAGTCGATGACATCGACCCCGTGCGACTTGGCGTAGCTCTCGATCGACTGTCCGACTCCCTGGTCGATCGGGTCCACCATGAGCACCGTCGCTCCGTTGGTGATGTCCGTCTGAGCATCAGTGAGCTGCGTCGCGTCACTCCCCAGTGCGTTCTGCACGATGATCTGCGACGTGGTCAAACCGGCGGCTTTGAGCGCCCTGGTGATGTCCGGCACGTCGAATTCCACATACCGGGTCGAACTCACCGTGTCGGGAAGAATCGCCGCCACCTTGCCTTTGCCCGACTTTGCCAACGGCTTGAGCGTGCTCATGACGGCGAAGTTGTTCGTGAACGATTTCGTCGACAGATTACTCGGACCTGTCGCCGCTGTTGCCGTAGAAACGCTCGTCACAATCGTTCCCATCAGCAAGATGACTGCCAGCCCCCCAATGCTGCCTCTTCGCATAACTCGCACCGCACTACCCCCGATCTGGGCTTCTGGCCCATCTCCGTGCATCACATCGGCCCCCAGCGGGCCTCACCAGATTCGGTTTGAACCTGATGGGAACGACGATAGCCAGTTCGTGACGGAAGTGCGTCGGATTTTTCCAAATGACGACGATTGTCTGCCTGTCAGATTGCGATTTCAGCCAAATCGGCAGTTCCCGTTGCAGAAAAGGCGGTTGTGACATTCGGCCTGTGGTGACGGTCGGTCGTCATTGGTCAGAAATGAGGATGCGACTGCGGTGGCGCTCTTGGTGTTCAGGCGCGACACGTCAGGGGGCGTCCGCCGTTGTAGTCGATCATGTCGGTCAAGGCGGCGACGACGTCGATGGGGCCACCGCGCACGGTGCCGGAAAGCTCCGCGTACGCCCGGTGCAGGTTGCCGACGATGCGCTCACTGTCGAGCAGTTCCGAGAATTGTCCGAGTTCGGTCTCCATGGCCACCTCGAGGGGGCTGAGGCCGCCTTCGATCCCCTTTCGGGCTGTTGTCATGACGAAGCGCAGGTAGTCGAGCACCTCGTCGATGAGCTCGGGACCACCGACCGGTCCGTGGCCAGGCACGATCGTCTGGGCTCCGAGCGGGCGGACGACGGTCTCCAGCACGTCGATGGCCCCCTCCACCGAGCCCATGAGCACGAACGGGGTGCCCAAATTGAACAAGAGATCACCAGAGAAGAGGACCGATCTCTCCGGAAGCCAGACCAGCGAATCGTTCGTGGTGTGTGCCGCCCCACCGACATGGCGGACCTCGCACGCCATCGAGTCCACCCACACGGTGACCGAGTCCGTGTAGGTGAGAAATGGTGGTGCGAGCTTCACGGCACCCCAATCGACGTCATTCCAGATGCCCCGATTGGCGGGAAGGCCAGTGGCCAGCAGTTCCTCTCGGCACAGCTCATGAGCGACGATCGTGGCCCCCGAGAATAGGAAATTCCCATGGGTGTGGTCGCCGTGATGATGGGTGTTGACCAGGGTCCGCACGGGCTGGTCGCTGACCTCGGCGATGGTGTCGAGGTAGGCGAGTGTGCGCCTCTCGGTTGCGCAGGCGTCGACACTCGTGACCCCGGAGTCGCCGACCAGGAACCCGGTGTTGTTGATGTACCAGCTCCCGTCGGGCTGGATATAGGCATAAACCCGATCGCTCACCTCCTCCAGCTGGGGTTCACCAGGGGTGGACAGGTCATGGTGGTTCGAGCTCATCGCATCCTCCGGTCGTTCGCCGTGGTCCCAATAGAGTGGCCGAGTGGGCGCTCGCCGCGCTTGTCGTCAGTCGGAATGAGACGAAGAGCACCGAAATCTCAATGTCAGACCGAGATTGACGGACAGGAGCGGACGACACCGAAGGGTAAATGTGGCGACGTGTGGCGAGGTACGTGTGCCCGGTCCGACCGATAACGGGAGGGCAATCCGTGACAGGGCGACGGCCGAGGCGGGCTTAGCGTTGGAGCGCGAATTCGGCGAGCGCGTCGAGCTGTTCATCGGTGCCGACGCTGATAAGGACGTCTCCGGCGGTGATGGCATCCTCGGGCGAAGGATTGGTCAGGAAGCTGCCGTCGGGACGACGGATGGCGAGGACCAAGGCCCCAGTGCGATCGCGAAGGTGCGCTGAGCGAAGTGTGTTTCCCGCGAGATTCGAATCGGGGGAGACGGTCAGCTCTCCCAACCGAAATTTCAGCGTGCCATCGTGCATGACCACGTCGACGAAATCCACGACGTGGGGCTGAGTCACGAATGACGCCATCCGGTATCCGCCCAGCTGCTGAGGATTCACCACCCGATCCGCCCCGGCGCGCTCCAGTTTTGGCTCCGAAGACTCGCTTCGGGCCCGGGCGATGATTTGGAGATCCGGTCGCATCGACTTGCTGGCCACAGTCACGTAGAGATTGTCAGCGTCAGAGTCGAGCGCCGCCACCAGCGTCGTGGCCCTATCAATACCCGCCCGACGAAGGGTCTCGTCGTCTGTCACATCGCCGCACACCGACGAGTGGGAGATGTCCGCCAGCCGATCTGGGTTTCGGTCAACGATGACGATATCCAAACCGGAGTTCGTGAGGAACTCGGCCACTTCGCGCCCGACGCGGCCCCATCCACACACGATCACGTGCCTGTCCATTCGGTCGATGCTCCGTTCCATTCTTCGTCTCCTCATGAGATCTCGGACGTGGCCCTCAAGGAGGAGCTCGAACACCGCCGAAAAGGCGTACAGGGCGGTGCCCACACCCAAGAGGATCAGGACAATCGTGAAGGCCTTGCCGTTGGCATCGAGGTGACGTGGTGAATTGGCACCCACGGTGGTCACGGTGGAGACCGTTTGATAGGCCGCGTCAAGGAAATCAAAACCGAGGATCAGATACCCCAGGGTTCCCGTCACGAGGACAAAGGCCAGGGCTCCGATGCCGATCCACACCCTTTGGAAGGGGTCCCTCATCGAATCCATTATTGCTGCCCGCGGGTGGCCTTACCGAACCGCCTTCACGGGTCCGCCTGCCGGGTTGGAGCAGCGCCATCTGAAATTCTGGCACGCCGTCTCGTCACCACTGCTATGGCGCTTGGCCTTCGCCGACCTTGCCAATGCCTATCGCCGCGCCCGAGATTGGAAATCCGGCTGCGGTGAACTCCACGTTTCGCCTCTTCCCTTTCTTGTCCTCACGACGTCATATGTGCCACGCAGCGAGTTGTCCGGTTGGCTGAACACAGTCGTCGGGTTCAATCCGGTCACCTACCTGCTCGGCCGCCTGCGTTCGCTTGAGGTAGGCGGCGGCGGCGGTGGACTCGGCTGGGAGAAGCCATTGTTGGCGGTCGCGGTCGTGGGGCTCATCAGCATGACCACGAGGCTTGCTGTCCTTCGGGAAGGGTCAAGCGTGGAGAAGCGCTATGGGCCATGGGAGGGCCGCTGCCAATGGTGTCGCGGCGCTGCGTCCGCTACCACTCGTCAGTTGAGGGCGGCGAGAAGGCTCTGGGCCCGAGCACGCAAGGCGCGGGCAGATTCGGCGGAGATATCGGGGCTGCCTGCCAGCTCTTCCAGGATTGCCGCCGCTTCGTCGTGGCAGCCGAGTCCGGCGAGACCATCGGCTGACGCCAGCCGATCGGCCAGCGGAAGTCCGGGAATGGCAACGCGCAGGCGGGTCACCCAGAGAAGGCTGCTTCGATCGGCTCGCCGCCGGAAGCTGTGGTCGAGGTTGGCCAGCATTCTGGCCAGGATGGCCCGTGGTCCGACCGGGTCCAGCATGCCGACCCGGAGATCGACCTCCGAACCTGCGGCAGCATGGAGGAGCCGGGTACAGGCGGAGTGATCAAGACGGCTGCCGCCCGAGAAGGCGTCGATGAGCAGCTCTGGGCAATTGGGATCCCGCACCAGGAAGTGACCGGGCATTCCCACGCCCTCCAGGTTGACGCCGCAGCGACGCCCGATCTCGATGAGGAGCACCGACAGTGAGATCGGTATGCCCAGCCGACGATCGAGTATCTGGTGGAGATAGGAATTCCCGCGGGTCGTCGTATGACTGGTGGTCACCTTTGAGGCGCAGGGTCTCGAACAGCCACCGGCACACCCGCTCGGTGTCGGCCGTCCCGATTTGGGCCGCCACGTCGTCGAGCCGGGAGAGCTGGGCCGCCACGTCGAGATTCGGGTCGGCGACCGCAGCGATCACGAGGGCGGCCTCGTCGAGGGGGAGGTTCCTCTCCGGGCGGTCCATGAGCTCCCGCCATCTCGACAACCAGTCCATCCGATGGACTGTATCGGCCCGAATGGAGAGCCGAACCTCCATCCGAGGTCTCGAGCTGGCTCGAGGAAGGATCGTTCGAGTCGTCTCACACGCAGCCTGTGGACCGCTCTCGCTCATTGTCGGTTCGGCTGGATGGCCAGAAAGGAGATCACCATCTCTCAGAAGTCAAGGTTGCGGACTCGGATCGCGTCATCCGCGTCGCAGCACCCGGTTGGCCGGTACGGCTCTTCGGCCCGCCATTGTCAATCCTTGACACTCCGAGTGGGGGAGTGGCAGTTTTCAGAGGGCGCGATCGGGGAGGGTCATGACTACTCAGCTTCTGTATTACGGCGCGCTCGGAGTGGTGACCACCGTAGTCGCCTTCGTCTTCAACCGACGTCTCTTTGTCGGAGCTGCGGTTGGTCGGGTGTCGTTGCTCGAAGTCGTGTTCTACGTTGTCGGCCTCGCCTCCCTGGGCCTCGGTTGGTACTTCAACGTCCGCTACACCCACCTCTACGGTCCCAAGGCGAGCTACGTCAACTACACCAAGTCACTCTTTTCGAACTGGGCGTCGGATTCGGCGGCTCAGGACTACATCATCGTCAACCTCGTTCTGTTGCCCCTGTGGACAATTGTCGACGGACGAAGGCGCGGGCTGAAGATCCCATGGATCTTTTTTGTGATGAGTCTCTTCACCAGTCTCGCCTTCTCGATGGCCATGTTCCTGGCCTTCGTGGAGCGACAGATTCGCTACAACCGCGCCGAAGGTGCGGCGTCCAGTACGGCGTAACCGCAGTTGTAGCCGGGAATAAACGTGACGCCGGGGCCGCCGTGGCATCCCGCGCCACACAAGTAGAGACCGTCGATTCCAATCGTGTTGTCCGACCAACCTCGGGGACCCGGTCGGAAGGGCCCCATGAATTCCGGCTGCAGCAGCCCGTGAGTGAAGTCACCACCGGTGCACCCGAACATCAATTCGTAGGTGTAGGCGGGATAGTTGAATTGACGCTCGATCAAGTCGGGAAAGTTCGGCGCCATCCTGGCGATCTTCGTCACGATCCGTTGGGCCATGTCGTCGCGCAGTCGCGCTTGCTCGGCACGATTGGCGCCTATCGGAAAGTAGAAGGCGAAACCGCTCGCTGCATGCTTGCCAGGGGGAGCCAAATCCGGGTCGTCGAGCGTCGGGATCTGTAGGTTGAACGATGGCGACTCGGGAACAAACCCACGTACACAACGTTCGAAGTCAACTTGCATCTGTTCGGCCGTGTCGAAGAAGGTCACATTCCGGCGGAGCCCACCCTCATTCAGGACCTCATTGGGGGCGACGAACTCGGGCAGGCCGTTGAGTGCGAAATGGATCTGAAAATACGCGGCCCGGTGATCGATGGCATCAATCCGCTGGGCGAAGGCCTCCGGTACGTCACTGCGATCAAGCAACCGACCAAAGGTCGTCGTGGGGTCAAGATTTGACACGACGACGGGCGCAGTGACCACATCGCCGTCGGCGAGTAGGACACCATCCACTCGCCCCCGCGGTCCTCCGGATACGAGAATCTTGGCAACTTTGACGTGACGGCGAAGCTCACCGTCGTGGTGCTCGAACAAACCCAGGAGGTGGTCGGACATGGCGCCGATGCCGCCCCGCACCTTGGACATGGTGGCGTCGCCGGGGGAGGCCAGGGCAAAGGCCAGGCAGAGTGCGCTGCCCGGCGAAGACGGGCCTCGATAGGTGGAGTTGACGGCAAGGAAGCTCAACATGCTGCGCACATGGGCGTGTTTGTCGCGGTCGGGGAGGTACCGATCGATGACGTCCATCACGCTGCCGAACATGGCGACACGGATTGACTCGCGTTCCCTCTCGTTCGAGGCGCACGCCCACATCTCGTCGAGCGACTTTGGCGGCTTGCGTACATCGAATCGCCCGATCGCCCGCGCTGGGGCCTCGGCCCAGGCTGCGACTTCCGCCATACCCATCACGGCGTCGAGACCGATCGTGTCACCGAGGTGCTCAAGGAGTCGGTTGGGGTCGGTGTACAGCAGGACCGGTGGCTGTCCCGATGAACTGACGCTCGCCGATTGCACTTCTGGTTCGTAGATGGGGCACGAGGCGAAACCCAGGTCATCGAATATTTCGTTCGGGATCGGGAACTGGATCGACCCGGCCAATTCGAAGCGGTAGCCGCGCGCCAACTCCGTCGTGGACGACATCCCGCCGATGAAGTGATTCTTTTCCAGGCAGAGGACCCGCATCCCACCCCGCGCCATGACGGCAGCAGCCGTGAGGCCATTGTGGCCGGCGCCAATGACAATGGCGTCATACTCCGGCATCAGCGGGACGGTACCGACGTACCCGGATTGCGTCAAATGTGATCGAATCGCCGCGCGAGGAGAGGGGCACGAGACCGGTTGAGGGGAGGATCAGACCCGATCGGAGCTGTCCGGAGCCCTATCGGAGCTCTGTCCGGGGCTCCACCGGTCTGGACGCTGTGCGCTGAACGCTGCCCGGACGGCGATTAACTCAGCGATCGAGGAGAGAGAAAGTCGGAGTCTTTCGTCGTTCGTCGAGCCGAACACCGTCAGCGCTGCGACCTGTGTTGGAACACCGTTGTTGCGTTGCCGTGCGACCGCTGATCTGGACATCGTGGACCGGTGACAGGTGGTCGCCCAAGTGGGCACTGGTGGTGGTTGGCGCGGCCGGCACCGGCGGGAGAGTTGAATCAGGCCGAGCAAAATCTGGAACGGCCCGAGGAATTGCGCCCACATTCACCGTTGGGCACAATGCTGATATCGAGTCACTCTTTGAACGACAGGCGGATGGTCGAGTGATCGGGGACGGATTCGGGGTGGCGCACAGGCGGTCAATGTGTCCAAGCTCGGCCTCGGGCTCAACCCGCGGGAGGTCAGGGTGCCAGGGCTCCCAAGGAGTTTGACGTTGAGGACGATCGATGGGCGACCCGAGGCCTCGGGGTGGCGTCAGGCCGGATCGGCACCTCTTTGGGTGCCTGGCCACGCTCTTGACCAGTGGATTCTGGCTGCCCCCGAGGCGTTCGCACCTGAGTTCCACATGGGGATGGACGCGGAGCAAACCGATCTGGGACGCCCTGTCGATACCGTAGAGGTCAGTCACCAATCAGTGGGGACACGAGGTCCTGGAGTCGGACTGAGCCATGAATGAGCGCGAACACTTCGGGCCTACAGGGGGACAGCGGGAAGCGAACGCAGGCGGAAGAGAAGGTCGCGAGCAACGGGTGGGCTCCGCACGTAGCTGTCGCAGGCAGCCGCCCACGGTGTCGGTGACGCCGTGACGGACTACATCTTGCAAAGCCCGAGAGTCGCTAAGACTTCCGGCGCGGCTCGTCCGAAGGTTCTCATCGTCGAGCGCTACCTGATGATCGCAGAGAGCCTCGCATATTCCCTGGACATCGAGGGTTTTCAGGTGAAGATCGCGGTGCCGGCCACCAAGCTCGATCTGGATGACGTTCTTGCTTCGAAATGGCACGTGGTGCTCCTGAGCATCGACTTGGAGACGCGGGACGATGTGTCTCGATTCCTTCCTCTGTTGTCAGACGTCGGTCCCGTCGTTGTGCTGACCGCCGGAACCGATCGGCTGGCTCAAGCCTGGTGTATCGAGGCGGGAGCGGTCGCGCTGGCGGACAAAGAGCGGCCGTTCGGCAACCTCCTCGAGATTGTGCGCCGCGTTATCGGCGGTGAGACCCTGATTGGACCGGGAGAGAAGGAAAGGCTGCTCGAATTGAGCCGACTTCACGCCAGCGAGGTCCATCGGCGGCGTGCTCCGTTTCTGGCCCTGACCGCGCGAGAGCAAGGCGTACTCAGTCACCTTCTGGAAGGCCAGTCGGTCCGGACGATCGCCCGGGTGTCTTCGGTCTCAGAATCGACCGTCCGGTCGCAGATCCGCTCGATCTTCCAGAAGCTGGGGGTGAATTCGCAGCTGCGAGCTGTTTCGCTCGCTCGACAGGTTGGCTGGACCGCCGACCTCCATCAATGATGGGACCGACGGGACACCACCGGGCATTGGTCAGAGTCCCGAGCCCCGGGAGCGAGAGTTGCCGGGGCGGTGTGACGCATGATCACTTCCCCAATTTTGGGGATGTTTTCCCCCCGGAAGTCGGGGCAAAGTGTCGTGGTCGGACGGCAACCGATACGGGGGGGAAAGTTAGGAGGGAAGGGCAATGACCTCCCAAGGAGGTCACTGGGGGATGGCACCGTTAGGCGCGGATCAATCCGTGACGTTTGACCGCCGACAACAGACCAACCAGTTGACCCGGCGGCTGATGGAGCGCGATGAGTGGCAGGACGAATTGGTTGCGTCCTTCGCTGGCCTTCTACCGCCGTCGGCAGTGATCATTGAAGGTGAACCGGGTCTGGGGAAAACAGCGTTCCTCAACGCGGCGTGCCATTTGGCCAGGGAAGCTGGCCACGACGTTCTGTATGCAAGGGGCGGTGCACTCGAAGCGGAATCCCCGTTTGGGATCGTGCGCCAGTTGTTCCAACCGGCCGAAGCCACGTTGTCTCCGAACGAGCATGAGATGTGCGCGAATGTGACGACGTCGCTCTCCGACGTCCGGCGGCCGATTCCTTTCGAGGTAATCCACGATTTGTACTTGAATCTGGCGCACTTCGCATCCAGCCGACCGATCGTGATCGCCATCGACGACCTCCAGTGGTCGGATTACGAGTCCTTGGTGTGGGTCCAGTACGTTGCCCGACGCCTCGAGTCCGGTCGAATTTCGTTTATCGGAACCTCGACCTGCCGAGTGGCGGGCACGGCACTGGCGGCGGTCGACAACATCATCGCCGAACCGTCGACTCGGGTTTTCTCCCTTCGACCCCTGTCAGTCGACTCGGTGACGAAGCTGGTTGGCCGTCAATTGAACCTTGGTTCAGAAGAGTCATTCGCACGGGCATGCCATACCAGTACTGGGGGCAATCCGTTCCTTCTGCACTCTTTGCTTTCAGCCCTGGAGCGGGAGGGGTTCGGCCCCGACGTTTCCGAAGAGTCGTTGGCGACCCTTTCTCCGCCTCCGGTCGCCCGGGCCATTCTCAGGCGCCTCGGCGGACTCCCCGAAGAGGCTCACGCACTGATGCAGGCTGCTGCCATTCTCGGTGACGAATCTGATCACCGGGTTGTGGCAGCGCTCGCCGGGGTGGACGCCAGCCTGGGCAGCGACATGGCCAATGCTCTGGCCGAGGTCTACCTTCTCCGCCGCGAGCGACCGCTCAGCTTTGTGCATCCCCTCGTGCGGTCGACCGTGTATGGCGAGATCGATCCCGTCCGTCGCGCTCGAGCGCACGCGGAGGCTGCGCGTTTGCTCGATGACCATGGAGCAGCGCTCGATCAGGTTGCCCACCATCTCTTGCTCGCTGAACCGTCCGCCGACGAATGGTCGGCCGAATTGCTCGAACGAGCCGCGCTCGTGCACGCCAAGGAGGGCCAGTACGAATTTGCAGTGCGGTGCCTCGCGAGGTCCCTGGACGAATCTCTGGACGCCTCGACTCGCTCACGCCGACTCCTCGAACTGTCCTCAGCCGAGGCGGCCATGGGTCGACCGACCGCCCTCGACCACTTGCGCGAGGCGGCCGAACTCGGCGTGGATCCGATCGAATTGGCCGATGCCACCTACCGTTGCCTCAGGGCGTTCGCCCAGGAGTCGTACCCGCCCGAGACGGTGGCCACGCTTCGTCACCTGGAGGCACAGCTGGGGGAGGGTCACGTCGATCTCCGCATCTGGATCGAAATCGTCCTCTCGACGTGGGACCAGCAGCCACCAGCCCTTCCGGCATCCACGCCGGCGATTGAATCGGTCCTGTTGCGGAAGCGCACCGAGCGGACCCGTCTCGATCGCTTGGCTCTGGCTCACCTGGCCTATGTCAAGACCTTCGCCTCGGATCAAGCCACCGCTGAATACGTGGCGGACCTGGCGGAGCAAGCCGTTGGCGCGGTCGATCTCCAGCTGGACGATTGCACGTCAATCGTCGTTGCGGCTCGGGCCGTCGCCTCGCTCGTTCGGGCCGGGCGATTCGAGGCTGCCGATCGTCTCGGATTGCTGGCTCAGACCGCCGCCGTGAGGGATGACCAGCAAACTGCGGTGGCCGAGTTCTCAACCGTGTTGGCCTACTCGCATTTTCTGCAGGGAAATCTCGACGAGGCAGAGATTGAGTGTCGCCGCTCGCTGGCGGCCATGGAGGGCCGCTCATGGGCCTCGCGTCCGATGTCCCTTGGGGTTCTTGCGGCCATCTTCATCGAGGAAGGGAGATCGAGGGAGGCGACGAGCGTGCTCAAGGACGCCGTTCCGAACTCGGTTCCGAGAACAATCGCCGAGCTGCTGGCGCTCGAACAGCGGGCCAAACTGAAGATGCTCGAGGGGCGTATCGACGAGGCATTGAAGGACCTCCAACTTGCTGAGCAGGGGGCCGAGGCGCTTGGGGTACGCAATCCGGCTGTCACGTCGTGGCGCTGTGTCGCCGCAACCGCGCTGTGTGCAGCAGAGCGCACGACCGAAGCACGTGATCTGGCACGTGAGAATCTCGAACTCGCTCGGGCCTTCGGTGCTCCCTGGGCCTTGGGAATGGCGCTCCGAACGGCCGCCGAAGTGGGAGATCCGCTCGACCGGCTTGAACTGCTGACCGAAGCGGTTGGTGTGCTCGAACCGGCGGGAGCCTCACTCGAGTGCGCCAAGGCGACGATCGACCTCGGGTCAGTCCTCATCAGCAAGGGCCGGCAGGACGAGGCGCTGAGTACTCTGCGCCGGGGAGCCGATCTGGCTTTCCGCTGCCGAGCCCAGCCCCTGGCCGACCGAGCCGCACGGGAGCTCCGCGCCGCCGGGGCGAGGCCGCGCCGTCTGGCTCTTATGGGTTCCGATGCCCTCACTCCAGCCGAGCGGCGAGTGGCGGAGCTGGCGGCAGGGGGAATGATCAACGCGCGCATCGCTGAGGCGTTGTTCGTGAGTGAGAAGACGGTGGAAGGGCACTTGACCCGCGTGTATCAAAAGCTCGGAAGACGGTCGCGGACCAATCTCAGGGAGGTCTTCAAGCCGTTGCCTGAGATCGCCAGCACGAGTGCGAGCACGGAGCTTCGCGCTGTCTGACCTCGATCAGCCCCGTGGGGACGGGCCTGACCTCTCGCTCCAACCACGGTTCGACGAGACCACCAAATCGGACGTGACGCTGCCTTTCCAGCGGCGTGTGGCGCCAGAGGTCGAGCTGGCGCCGGAGATCGACATATAGAGATCGAGATAATTTGAGAAGCTGGCTCCCATCCTCTCCCACTTCCGCCTCATCCTGCCGGGTCGTCACCTGGAATCCCCGATCTCAATGAGACACCGCCAACGCCCTTTCGCGCGCCTACGGCTACTCGGGGTCGTGTGGATCGTGCCGGTCCTCGGCCTCCTCGCCGTCGGCTATGGATCGACCGGAGCGGCCGCCGCCACCGGCACCCTGGCGGCAACCACGGCATCCACGGCGACCGCGACGCCTACGGCGACAGCGGCGACCGCGACGCCCCAGACGGGACAGGGGATTACCAAGATACTGGTGATCATGGAGGAGAATCACAGCATCGGACAGGCCTTTCCGACTCACATGCCCTACTTGTGGGGTCTGGCTCGCCAATACGGGCGGGCAACGTCGTGGAGTGACGTTGGACACCCGAGTCTCCCGAATTACTTGGCCATCTTCGGCGGGTCCGCTTTCAATGAGCCGCAAGACTGCCTACCCGGGCCGGGCTGCACGTATCCGGGCCCTTCGGTATTCGGTCAAGCCATCGCCAAAGGCGCCACCGCTCGTGCGTACGAGGAATCCATGCCGAAGACATGTGACCTCGGTGAGAGCGGCAATTACGACGTGAACCACAACCCTTGGGCGTATTTCCCCGCTGAGTCCAGCCTGTGTAAGACCAACGATGTTCCTGCTGGAACGGTGACCCGAGGTGCGCTGGCCTCGGACATTGCACAGGGCACCCTGCCGAACGTGGGTCTGGTCACACCCAACCTCATCCACGATGCTCATGACGGGACGCTGGCGCAGGCTGATGCATGGCTGCGCTCGTGGGTTCCGGTGGTCCTTTCGGGGGCCGACTGGCGCGCTGGACGGCTGGCCGTCGTGGTGGTCTTCGACGAGGGGGAGACGACGGAACAGGTACCGTTTGTCATCATGGCACCGGGCGTGTCGCACAAGGTCATTGGCCGTGCGCTGAATCAGTATGCGCTGACAAGACTGATGGATGAGATTGTCGGCGTGCCGCCGCTCCGCAAAGCAGCGGGTGCGCCAGATCTCGCCCCCACCTTGGGCCTGCAGGGCTAGAGTAACCTAGCCGTGACCAGCAGCAATTGACGGAGAGTGTCATGACATCGGTGGGAAACTCATCGCTCGGCCGATTGATGTTCGTCGGTACGGTGCACGAGGCTGAACCAGCGCTCAGCGCCCTCATAGAGAGTCCAGTCGACATCGTCGAGGTCCTCACCATGCCGGTTGATCGTGCCGCGCAGTCTTCGGGCTATGTGGATCTGGAGCCGCTGGCCTCGGCCCACGGTATCCCAGTGCGGCGAAATGCCAACATCAACGCGCCCGAAGAAGTTGAGCACCTCAGGCAGCTTGCGCCGGATGTGCTCGTTGTCGTTGGATGGACTCGGCTGCTCGGCGCAGAGGTGCTCGACATTCCGCCACGTGGCTGCATTGGGTTCCACGCGTCCCTCCTGCCCCGTTTCCGCGGCCGTGCCCCGGTGAACTGGGCCATTCTCCGAGGTGAGGCTGAAACCGGCAACACGATGATGTACCTCAATGCCGGGACAGACACCGGTGACGTCATTGACCAGCGTCGAGTGCCGATCCACCCGGCTGATACCTGTGCTTCCGTCTATGCCCGGGTGGCTGATGCCGGGGCTTCCATGCTTCGGGATCACCTTCCGGCCATTTTGGCCGGGACGGCACCGCGCCGGAGCCAAGGTCCGGCTGATGGTGAACTCCTCCGCAAGCGCACTCCCGAAATGGGCGTCACCGACTGGAATCGCCCGGCTCGTGCCGTCCACGACTGGATTCGCGCCCTGACCGAACCGTACCCCGGGGCTTTCGCCTTCTGGTCTGGCCACAAGGTCATGCTCTGGGCATCGGCCGTACCCGGAGCCGCCGAGCCCGGAGGTCGGCCCGGTGAGGTGATCGGTACGGACGAGAACGGGGTCCGAGTGGGGACCGCCGATGGGAGCCTGCTCGTAACCGCCATGTCGAGCGAAGGTTCGCCGCCTCAATCGGCGTTCGTCTGGGCACGGGAACACAATATGGGACTTCATGAGCATTTTGATGACGTCGATGACGAGACCTCCCGGTGGGTGCTCGGTCTCGGGGACGCACCGGCCGCCGTTCTCAAAGGCTCGAGCTAGGGCGCCGTGCCGGACACTCGGGTAGTGGTTATTGGTGCGCATCCGGATGACGAGATCCTTGGCGCGGGCGGAACTCTGGCCCGGCACGTCAAGGCCGGCGACGAGGTGCACGCCATCGTTGTGGCGGATGGAGCAAGTAGCCGCGCCCCCGACGACATGATGGTCACGCTGGAGACAGACGCAACGCGCGCCGCCAAGACAATCGGCTTCGCGTCGATTCGTCTCCAGTCATTACCCGATCAGCGGCTCGATACGGTCCCGTTCATCGACCTTACCCAGCTGATTGAGTCGGAGCTGAGTGACATCCGACCGCACGTGGTGTACACGCATTTTCCTGGAGATGTCAATGCTGACCACGGGCTGGTCGCCCGGGCGGCTTGGACCGCCTGTCGCCCTTACTCACGGCCTCAGGTGCGCAAGTTTGCCGTCTTCGAAACGCCCTCATCCACCGAATGGGCCTGGCCGTTGAACGACTCCAGTCTGCAACCGAACCATTTCGTCGATGTCTCCGAGACTCTGGAGATCAAAATTGCTGCCATGGAGTGCTACAAAACGGAGCTGCGTGACTATCCGCATCCCCGCTCGAGCCGGGCGCTCCGCGAACGGGCGGCCTACTGGGGCAGCCAGGTCGGGCGCCTCGCCGTTGAACCCTTTCGGATCCTCAGAGAGGTGGAGTGACCGGTGACACAACGCCTCGGGCTCTTCGGGCTCTCGGGCTACTCCGCATGACTATGGGCGACTGACGGCATGGGCGTTCGGCGGGAGGCGTGGCACATCACCGCGACGGTGCGAAACAGGATGGTCAGGTCGAACCACAGGCCGCGGCGGCGCAGGTAATCGAGGTCGACCCCCAACTTCGGGTGCAGCTGGCTGGTCACGTAGTGCGCCTCGGGATCACCCGACGCCGCTTCTTCGGATGACTGCGACTGGGTGTAGAAGATCTGGCCGGGACCGGTCAGCCCAGGCCGGACGCGCAGGATTCCCAGCTCCTCCGGGTCATACCACCCCAGAAAGCGCGGCACCTCGGGGCGCGGGCCGATCAACGTCATGTCCCCTTTCAGGACGTTGATGAGCTGCGGTAACTCGTCGATCTTGGTCGCCCGCAACAGGGCACCTAGCCTGGTGATTCTCGGGTCGGCCCGCTCGGTCACGAGCGGGCCCGTCTGCGCGTCGTCGCACACCATGGAGCGGAACTTGAGCATGGTGAACATCTGGCCGGACTTCCCCGCCCTGACCTGCTTGTAGAGTGCTGGCCCCTTACTAGTGGCCTTGACGGCCACGGCCGCCGCCACGAGGAGGGGAGAGACGATGACGAGGGCGACGAACGCTGTGACCGCATCGACCACTCGGCGCATGGCGGTGTCGGGGCGCAGCGCCGCCATCGACTCCCGGTCGATGCGGAGCCCAGCAATGCTGGCTCGATCCAGCCCGGGTGCATCGAAGAGAGACGGCTGTGTGGTGCGGGCGACTCGGTAGCCAATGTACGTCAGCGTGATGGTGGTCGTCAGGTACGTCACGGCCGAAGTGATGGCGCCACCCAACGCTCCGTACTTGGGGATCAAGATGAGGTCGAGCGTCACGGTGATGAACGCGCCCACGCCCATCCCCACCGAATTGAGCCCGGGGCGACCGACGCCGAGCAGGTAGGCAGACGAGACCGCGGCCGCCCCTTCAATTGACAGGCCAAGGATGATGATCTCGGCGGGCACAACCGCGCCGCGGAAGGCTGGCCCGTATAAGAGCACCGGTCCCACCAGGGTGCCGAGGGCAACAAAGGGGGTCAGGACCAATGTCAACATCGTGGCGCGGGGCAGAAGTCGGCGAGCTTCGAGCGTGGCCTCCTGTGATCCGAGCTTGGCGAAGCGCGGATAGAGCACGTAGTTGATGGCCGTCGGGGCGAGCCTCATCAGCTCCGCGAACTTCGACGCCACCGCGTAGACCCCAAGTACCGCCGGCCCGGCCAGAGCGCCGAGGAGGACGAAATCGAAGCGCAGGTTCGTCAGCCACAGCATGTTCCCGAGCTGGCCCCGCCCGCCGAACGCGGCGATCCGCCTCGCCAACGCGGATGAGGGCATCGCGAAATCGGCAAAGAATCCCTGTTTGGCCAGTCGCATCAGCCCTGTCAGTGTCGCCAGTGCGCCCGAGATGATCAGGGCAAGTACCACCGAGGCAACGCCCCGGTTTCCAAACGCGAACAGCACGACCGGGAACGTGAAGACGAACCACAGTTCCTCGGCGACGATGACCAGATTGGCGCCGTTGATGTCGCCGCTACCTTGACAGCAACCTTTAGCCGTCACCGTGCACAACTGAGTGATGACGACCACCGCCATGAGCACGACCAGGTGAATTGAAATCTGCTTGAAGAAGATCGCGTGGAATGGCACGGCACACGCCACCCACGCCAGCGAGCCGAGGACCGATCCGGCAATGGCCATCATGCTCAGCGTCGGCCGGAGTCTCCTATCCCGGCCGTGGTCGGCCGCCAAGAAGTACGCCGATGCAGTCGGCAGTCCGCAGGAGAACACGACTCCGAACAGCCACGGCAGCACGCGCAACAGGGAGTACTCGCCCAGGACGGTAGGGCCGCCCACCCTGGCGACGAGCAGGCTGGCCACCGATACGGCGGCGAGCGCACCGGCCTGCGCACCAAGGTTCGAGATGGTGGCGCGGTTGACGAGCCCCCCGCTCTTGAGCCTGCGATCCATTCCGACGATCCGCCCGAGATCCACCACGGTCAGCGCCTCGCGTCCTTGCCCAAAATGGCCACGATGCCAAAGAGGGCCCACAAGAAGCGGAAATGCAGAACCTCCTCGTAATAGGAGATAGCTGCGAGGGCCAACAGAGCCGCCACCAAACCGGCCGGACGCGGCACCACAGCGGCGTAGCCCGCCGAGAGGGGACGACGGACCAGAGGTGCTGCCCACCAGATCACCGTCCCGGTCAACAGCAGCAGTCCGAGCAGACCTATCGCACCGCGTTCGGTGAGGGCGGCAAGAAAATCGTTGTGGGCCTCGTTCGGATAGGGGTAGAGCCCGGCCTGGAGCACGGGTTTGGTGCTCATCGGTCCGAGGCCGAGGAAACCGTCACTGCGGTTGTAGAGCTGTATCAGCTCCTTGTCCAGCTCACCGCGCTCGGACGTGCTCTGTCCGCTGCGGCCGATGGAGTTGACCAGAAGCGGTTGGCCGCTGTTGAGTGCATCCTGCCTGACCTTGCTAATCGGGAAGGCCGCGAGGAGCCCTCCAACGGCCAGAACGACGACCAGCGCCGTAGCCAACGAACCGACCAAGCCGCGCTTCCTGTAGCTGCGGAGCAAGAGTAAGAAGAAGATGGCTGCGCCAACGGCAAGGACGCCGCCATTTGACTCAGTCAAGATCAGGGCCCAGGCCAGCAGGACGTAGCCGATGCACCTCATCCACCGGGCCGATGGCGTCCGGGTGGAATAGACCACGAAGATGGTCACCGTCCAATACGTGGCGGCATAGTTCGGGTCGCCGAAGGTGAACATCACCCGGTTCCCCTCGGCTGCGGTCAAGCCCTCAAGAGGGGTGATGTGGCCGAGCCAGGCACAGACGACCACCGCGGCCCAGATGACCCCAGACCAGCTCCATGCGGCCATCGCGTAGCGCATCGCATGGGGCGTGCTGAGCACGTTCACGACGACGGTGCACCAGGCGAAGAGGAGTACGTCCGTTGCCAAGGAGGTGAGTGCGAGGCCGGGAAGCGGTCCGACGAGTCCAGACGCTGCGCCGGCGGCCACGAACAAGGCCACCGGGATGAAATAGGGAGCCCGGAGCTTGTGGTGACCACTCCGGGCCCAGATGGCGGCGGCGACGATCGAGAGCACCACCAAGAGGTCAACCGGCGAGCTGTTGGCCGGACCCGAAGGGTGCAGGATGGGCTGGAAGATGAAGGCCGCCGTCAGGGTCAGTATGGCCACCCGCTCGGCGCTGCCGCGGGGCGCCCCACGTTCGTCGAGGGACTCCCGAGTGAGATCGGACAGTTGCTCCCGTGGGGCGGCATGCCCCAGAGTCATGGTCATCGGTCGTCCTCGGAGCGCAGGCGGCGGAGAAGCTGCAGATGGCTCTGGGCGAAATCGGGAAGATCCGCCTCGGCTGCCATGCATGCGAGTTCGGCGAGGATGACGTCGCGGACGCAGTCGGCAGGGATCCCGAGCCGCTGGAGGCCGTCGGCCATGAATCGCTGCGCCAACTCGGGGTACCAGCCGGCGCCGTTGATCGCATGCTCGAGCCCGGCTCCCCATTGACCGGCGCGCAACCCCGGGTGCCCGGATACCTGCCGTCCCGCTCGCGTATGGCGGTCAAGGTAGAGCGAGTACGCGATCATGAAGCGGGCCAGATCCCGAGTCAACAATCCATCCGGGCGGGAGTTCTCCCAATCGATGACACCCCGGACCCGTCCGTCGCTTATCAAGAGGTTGCCGGGCCAGAAGTCTCCGTGCATGACACCGCGCGCGACCGTGTGTCCGTCCAATCGAGCACGGAGGGCCGACAGATGTTCAAGGTCAGCGGCCGTGTCCGGGTCCTCGCCGAATCGGCGCATGATGGTCGGGGCGACACCGTCAAGCATCATTCCCAGGTCGCCCTGCCCGCGTGCGGTGCGGCGCGACAGTTCGGCCAACCAGCCTCCAGCGGCGTCGAAGTCCGCTTGCACGGAATCCGGACGCGCGGTGTGTCGCCAGGTGTGGTATGCCGCGAGCATGACCCGTCCCGGCAGCGCCGTCGTGACGAGCACGGGCCAGCCCATGTGCTCCACGACCGCTGCGATACGTGGGATGGTGTCGTTGAGTGGCCCGAGCCTCCTGCGGTTGAGGGACGCCAGCATGCTGGCCTCGAGGTGGACGCTGCGGGCGGACACATCGGTGGTAGGTACCTTCGCCACATAGCCGGGCTGGTCCTCGCCGGGTGGAAAGAGCAGGACGGTGACCTTGGCGTTTGGGTCCTTGGACATGGCGAGACAGACAACTCGCCCGTGGGCGTCATCGACCAGGTTGGATAGAGTCCGAAGCCCGGTCATGGTTGCGGTCATCCCGCCCGCCTCACGAGCACCACGCCAGCGGCGCGTACGATCGCCGCGAAGGACCACATGATCGGTAAGCGAAGCAACCGCAGTCCTGCGGTCAGGACCATGCTCGGCACACGTCCCGCTCCCGGTGGCACGGAAAGCACCGAGTCAGCGACATAGCGGAGCACCGCGGCATCTCGACTGGCGACCAATATCGGTCCCTCACACGAAGGGAACGCCACGTAGGTCTGCGAGCTCTCGGCATCGACTGGGTCGCCCGCACGGGTGGCGCCTCCGAAGCTCCAGGGTGAGGTGACCACCGCCCGGCATCGACTCGGCGGTACGGCGGTCATGGCGCGACGGAGCCCCTTGGCCCCGAGGTGGTCTTGACCGGACAGCCAAACGGTGTCATCAGGCAGCAGGGCGACCCAGGCAGCTGAGACGCCGAGATCGTTCCTCATGTCAGAACGGCAAACGGTCTCATCCGGGCAACCGGCTGAACGAGCCCATGACCAGTGAGGATGCCGAGTGCCTCATTGACTCCGTTGTCATCGAGATGTGGCACATCGGCCGGTGCGGCACCGTCGTAGCGGTACTTCGCCGTCGTCCGACCGAGTGGATCGGCTCCCGACTGGCCGGATCGCGCGAACTCCGAGATGATGCTCCCGGAGCCATGGCAAGCCGAGTACAGGCTCCGGTGAGCGCTGACTGCGGGCACGCACAGATATGACGATGTCCGGTTGGTACCAGGCAACAGCAGCGGTTGACCGGTCTCGGAGAACGCCGGATGGCCTGTCATCATGTCCGCAGTGAAAGCGCGGCAGGCGTTGTGTCGGTGCACGAAAGCGGGCGCTCCGTTGACCTCCTCTTCGTAGACCGAGTTGTGAGGAGAGTCGACCACCAAGTTGGTCGTCGCGCCGAGCGTTGACTTGGCGATGCTCCGCAACGCGGAATACGTCGCCATCCGGTAGGCGAAGCCATAGTTCATCGAGAGGCGGGTGGCGAGGAGTGCTCGGCGCCCATCGTCACCGGACATCGGAATGGAGGGGCAGTCGTCAGAAAAGTAATTCGCCAGCCGGTTGGCCATCTGTTCGCGCGAGTGCGCAGTTGCCAGATGGGTCAAGGGCTTCTGAACCGACATTTCGGCTCTGAGCATCCGTGAGGCGCTCTTCCGCTTGGCGTACATGGCTCCAATCTGACCGGTGAGCACACCGCCCCCGTTGTGGAACTGGAGGGTGACCTGTCCGGCGTGGATGCCCAGGTGTTCGGCCGCCACGGGATCGAGGATCTCCTCAACCTCTTGGAGCTCAAGAAAGTGCGTGCTCGGCCCGATCGTCCCAAAGCGCAGGCGCCCCATTTGGACCACGAGCCAGGGCAGTTCCTTTTTGGCTTGCCGCGCCCCACCCAGCGAGTCGATTTCCATCCGGCCCCGCTCTTCAATGTGATCCAGCTCGGCGTCGCCGAGGTCATACCGCTCGGCAGCAAAGTCTGCGCCTTCAGTTGCGGCTCGGAGAACTTCAGCTGAAGTGAGGTCCCTGCGCCAGTTGGGCGGACTCGGGAACCTCTCCGCCACTTGGCGATAGAACTCACCCACCGCGGCCCCGGACGGCCGGTCAACGTCGAGGGTGATGAGCGCCATTCCGCAATTGAGCGCGGCATCGGTAAGCGTCGGACGGATCGCTCCCTGGGTGGCCACAGCAATGCTCGAGGGCATCTCGGACTTCTCTTTGTGGCAGAAGTCCGGAAGCACCACTGGTGGAGCCGCGAGGTCGGTGCCCTCGGTTCCGACGCCGAGGCGACCGATCAACCCCTCGTCGGCCGGCGCGGCATCACTATCGAACACCGTAAACTTTCCATCGCCCACCTCGCGTTCCGTTGGCCGGGCAAGAATTTGTATCTCCGTATTGGTTGCTTCCATGATTGTCCTTTCGGGGTAGTGCCCTGGTTACCGGCCAGCAAGGTCGACGAGCGCCTCGCAGACCTGTCCGATGTCGGTATCTGAGAGACCGGGATGCATTGGCAGGGAGAGCAGTTGCGGGAAGACCGCATCCGCCACCGGCAGCCTTGAGCACTCATCCGGTCCGAGTAAATCGCGAAAATACGGCTGGTGGTGCACCGGGGTGAAATGGACCGACGTGCCAATGCCGGCGTCGGCCAGCGCGTCGACCACGTCATCGCGGTGGGTTCCGAACTCGCTGTGAACGCGCACGATGTAGAGGTGCCAGGCGTGCAGGTCCCCGAGCGGCCTTGGCGGTAGCTCGAGGCCAGGAACTTGCCCGAGTTGCGCATCGTAGACCGCAGCAATTTCAGCGCGACGTTTCTGCCAGCTGTCGAGGGAGTGCAGCTGGGCGCGGCCGATGGCCGCTTGAAGATCTGTGAAGTTGGCCTTCATGCCGCTCTCTTCCACGGTGTATCGCCAACTCGCCGGTCGGTGGTATCGCCTCCAGGCGTCGCCGCTCATCCCGTGCAACCGCATGCGCCGAAAGCGATCGGCCAACTCGCCATCGTTGGTCGTGATGGCGCCGCCCTCTCCGATGGGAAGATTCTTGGTGGCATAGAAGCTGAAGCAGGCAGCACGCGCCTGGCTGCCTATTGCGCCGCCTCGGGTGGTGGCGCCCAAACCGTGCGCTGCATCCTCGACCACGTTGTCGACGGGAATGCCGGCCGCGGCCGCGAGCTCCGTGCTGTCCAGCGGATAACCGGCCATGTGTTGGACAATCATGGCGGCCGCGCCGTTCTTTGCCGCGGCGGCCACGCCCTCCGGTGAGACAGCCAGGGTGCGCTCGTCAGTGTCGATCAGTACCGGTCGCAACCGAGCATGGACGATGGCCTGGACGGCGCCGCAGAATGTAAGGGTCGGCGTGAGCACGGGGGAGCCCGGGGGCAGATCGAGCGCGGTGAGAGCCATCTGGATCGCAGCCGTGCATGAACTGACCGCCACCGCGTGCCGAGCCCCCACCCAGGTGGCGAATTCTTCCTCAAAGGCCATCGATTCGGCGCCCATGGTCACCCAACCACTGGCCAGGACCCGGAGCGCACCGAGCTGCGCTTCGTCCGTAATCTCGGTACGGCAGAAGGGGATCTCGACGTCGGAGCGAGCAGTCTGCTCGTAACGCACCGTCATGAGGCGACCACCTCCAGTGGGACCAACCGCGCGTCGGGCCTGGCGCCGGACTGTTGCCCGTACGTCTCGTTGAGGACCGCACCCAGGGCCGCCGGGGACAACTCATCGCCGATGCGAGCCCGACCCGCCGCACCGAGGCGGGCCGCCACGGCGGGGTTGTCGATCAGATGGCCGAGGGCCCGGCAGAGGAGATCAGGTCGGCCGGGGGGTACCAACAGGCCCGTCTCACCGGGAATGACGACGTTCGGTACCGCGTTGACCGCCGTGGCAACGATCGGTCGTGCCGCGGACATTGCCTCGACGATGGCGCACGGCAGTCCCTCGTAGCGGCTGGCCATGGCGAAGATGTCCAGTCCGGGAAGGAGGGCCGCCACATCGCTCCGCTCACCGACAAACGACATCCGTCCCGCCAGTCCGCGTCGTGCGGCCAGCTTCTCCGTCTTGGTACGGAGCGGTCCATCGCCGATCCAGACGCCGTACACGTCCTGACGGTCCAGCCCGGCCAAGGCGTTGACGAAGTCCTCCGGGGCCTTCTGGAAGTCCAAGCGACCGACGGTACCCACGACATGCATGCCCGGGGGAATTCCCAGCAGCCGGCGAGCCTCGGCTTGATCGGATACTTCGGGCGCCAGACCGCTCGTGACGGCGACACCGATGGTGCGCACACGCTCGGGGGCGGCCAGACGTCTGACGATGGCCTCGGCCGCGACGGCGGGCCCGACGGCCAAAAAGGCATCGGTGAACTTCCCGAGCGACCTCTCAATGCGAATGTAGGTGCTCCGGCGGAGTCGGGACTGGAATTCGTGAAAAGGAAAGCCATGGTACGTGTGGACGATGCGCCCAACATCGCTGTCACGTGCGGCCAGGCGCCCGAGCGCGCCTGCCTTGGCACTGTGCGTGTGGACGACGTCGAATTGCCCGGCACCGAGGAACGCCTTCAGGTCGGTGAGAGCCTTCCGGTCGTGAGTGAAGGAGATATCGCTTTGCAGATGCTCTTGGACGACGACCTCAAAGCCAGCGGTCTCCGCCTCCTGGACGAGTCGGTTGCCACTGCCGATGACGAACACGACCTCATAGCGGTCGGAGTCCAGAGCCAGAGCACCTCGCAGGGCGACACCCCCCGCTCCAGCCATGAAGCGGGTCACGATCTGGGCGACGCGAATCCGCCGTGTCATGTGCACACCTCGCTGCCCGTCCCAGGGGATACGAGGCTGCTCAGCGGCGTACCGGGAAATGCGCCCAGAGTGACTTCTCGACAAGGGAGTCCGGCGGTCAAAGTCCGCGCGACGTGGTCGACCTTCGGGTGGATGTCACCAACCCCGGTGCCGAGCGCAAGGGTCGAGGCGAAAGCCCAATACCGGCGGAGCTCGCCGGCCATGTAGGTCCCGGCCACGAGGGACTTTGCCGCCTCATCTGGATCGCACGGAGCGGATGTGGTCGCCTTGGCGCTGCCGCGGCGGAGCACGAGAAGAAGATCGGGCACGAGCTCGTCCACCCGGCCCGTCCACGGAACCTCCCGACGATCGTGCGGCATGCGCCGGCCGTGCTTGCTCCCGCCTTCGCCTGCGGGCACCCGCCTCGGCTCGAGGAGTCCCCAAGCGGTTCGGCCGTCGCTCACGCACAGGTTGTCGCTGGTGGCGATGGCACCGCGCGCCAACTCCGCGTTGACCAAGGTTGACTTACCAACACCGCCGGGACCGGCGATGAGTACCGTCCGCCCTTGATCCGAGCCGACCGTGCACACGGAGGCGTGCAGCGGCACACGACCTCGCTGTTGGCTCCACCACAGTGCCGGGTACTGCAGCAGGACGGCCCGGATGAGGAGTCGTGACCTCGATCGCAGGATGGCCGATGCGGCTCGGCCCGTCAGTGGCGGGCGCCAACGGGCCACGACGTCCAGCGTCGGCTCACCGGTCGTGACCAGCAGGTCGAGACCAGAAGAACACGCGTCTCGCACCATCACCTGTCCGGGACGCCGCCACGCATCTCTGGTGAGCACGTCCCATCCGCTGGTATCGAAGGCTGCGCTGGTGTCCTCGACCGACACGCGAATGTCGGGACGGGAGGAGGCATCGGACTGAGTCAGTCCCCCCACCGCCCCTTCCTTCAGCACGCCCGCCAGCCACCCGTGCCTGCAGGCCACCTCGATCCGCTCACCCGCCGTCATCAACACAGAGCGCATCAGAACTCGTCTGGGTAGGGCGTTGACAGGGCCGAAGCCAACTCCGCGGCATTGGCCGTCACGGGCGAGTAGTCAGGCATGAGATCCTCCATCAGGGCGCGGACAACCTCGTCCTCCCCTTTGGCGGCGGCGCTGTAGAGCTTTTCCAGACGACCGGAGAAGTCGTCGGGAATCCGGGCCGGACGGGCGGCCCAGATTGCAGGTTCGACGGTCGGCAACCGCTCCTCGTAGTCGCTGAAGAGAGCCTCATGCAGTTTCTCCCCTGGACGCAGACCGGTGTATCGAATCTGAACGTCCGGAACGTGGAGCTGCTCGGCGTACCGTCGGACGAGATCAACGATGCGTACCGGGTCCCCCATATCGAGCACGAAGGTCTCTCCGTACTCGGCCATCGGCGCGGCAGAGAGCACCAAGCCCACGGCCTCCTCCACGGTCATGAAGAACCGGGTGACCTCGGGATCGGTGACCGTGACTGCTTCTCCCCGTTCGACCTGATTGGCGATGACGGTCAGGAACGAGCCACGGCTGCCGAGCACGTTGCCGAAGCGGACCGAACAGACCTGCGTCTGTCCGGCCGCGTGCGCCTGAACGATCATCTCTGCCAGACGTTTCGTGGCACCGAGTATCGATTTCGGGTCGGCGGCCTTATCGGTGGAGATAAGCACGAAGCGAGATGCATGCACCTCGAGTGCTGCCTCGACAAGGTTCTCCGTCCCCTGCACGTTGGATTTGACGCCCTCACACGGGTGCCGTTCAAGCAGGGGCAGGTGCTTGTGTGCCGCGGCGTGAATGACGATGTCAGGACGCGTGGCCTGGAAGACCTGCCTGATCCGAGCCCGGTCGCGGATGTCGGCGATGATCACATCGGGACTGTCCAGCAGCGCCTCACCGTCGAGTTCGAGCTGGAGGGTGTGGAGGTTCGATTCGTCATGATCAAGCATGTGCAACGAAGCCGGATTGCAGCTCCGGATCTGGCGGCACAGCTCCTGGCCGATCGAACCGCCGGCACCGGTGACGAGAACCCGAGCACCGGTGAGGGCACTGCGAGCCGTCGGCCGCAGGTTGCGGCGCTCCTGGCGGCCAAGCAGGTTGTTAAAATTGACGACGCGCATGTCCACGGCCCTGGCCGCCCGCTCTAACGCCGACAGGAACGAAGGCAGGAAGCGCACATGGGCCCCGGTGTCGGCGGCCTCTCGGACAAGGGCGCTCAATTTCGCCGGTTGTAGCGACGGGATAGCGATAACGATCGCTTCGACATTGTGTTCTTGGACGATGCGGCTCAGGTCGTTGAGCCGGCCGAGCATGGGAATGCCGGACACGGAGCGGACGCGAGGGTCATCGTCGAGGAAGCCGATTGGCCTGAGCCCGTAGTCCGGCGATCGGCGAAGGTCTCGGGCCACCGTCCGGGCCGCAGCTCCACCGCCCACCAAGAGGGTCGCCAGCCCCCCCGCTGGGGCCGGTTTCTGTCCCAGGGTGCAGTGGGTCGCCACCGCTCGTGCCCTGTGGCGCTGTCAATTCTGAAGTATGCTCATCGCGCGTATCCCTGCTGGTCGGTCTTCTCGGGCTCGACCCCGTTCGTGGACGGCGACGCCTTCTCGCCGGCGGCCTTTTGGGCCTCGGCCACCCTCTTGGTGACGGACACCTTCGTTGTCGGGGTCGACACGCTGTTCGCGGTCGCGGTCGACACGCTGTCCGCGGTCGCCTCATTGTCGGTCACCGGGGTGGAGGCTTTGGGCGTGGACCTGAGGCGACGGCGCTTCCGCTTCTGCCGCATGCCCACGACACCGAGAATGGGCCACCCCGTGGCTTCGCCCAGGTCGGCAACCTCGTCGAGCGACGACCTCGGCGCGAACCGAGGCAAGACAACGATGAGCGCGGGGGCTTGCGGGCGGCCCCGGAGCGTCAAGTCGGACAGGGCGTGAACCTTCAGCCTGGACAGGGCGGAGCCGACGGCCAGCGCATGGACCTTGACGGTGGTGGTGGATCCATTGGATTTCTTGCTTTCCCCCGGCACGAACCGGGTCGATTCGGACCCCGCACCCGGTTGCAGCCACGTTTGTGGCCATCGCGAGTCAGCCGCCGCCGACAGCCGTTCGTCGAGTTCCGTTGCCAGCTGGGTGAGCCGCCCCGGTTGGACGGGGCCCGTGAGGACCAGGGTGCGTGCGCCGAGGCGGCTCGCGGCCAGGTCCAAACGGGTGGTCAGGTTGGCGTCGAAGTCGATCAGCTCGTCTTCGGTGAGCTCGGCGTCGCCGAGTAGGGCCACACCGAGCTCCCGGGCGCCCGCGGCCGGCTCCGCCAGCGTCGGTCGCACGAGCTCGTGAATCGTTGCGATGAGCAGTCCGAGCACCAGTCCGAGAAGCCCGGCGAGAGCGGCGTCGACTGCCACGCTCTTGGACGCGGTGGTGGCAAAGGTCGGAGCACTGATGACCCCAGCATCCTGGTTGGTCGTGGCGAGCACCTGCTGCGCGGCTGCCTCGTTGGCCGACAACTGCGTTTCGACTCCGGCCAACTCCGTGATGAGTGCTTCCACATGGGGATCAGTGGTGGCCAGGTTGCTGGCGTGGGCTTGATCCAATTGATTCAGAAGGCTGGTGCGGCTGGCATTCAGCTGATTCTGTTGTCGGGTGAGGGTCGCCAGCTGTTGGCTCGACTCAGTCCCAATCGCGTTGAGGGCGACGACAACGGCATTGGCCAGCGATTGACCCAGGCGGACAGCGACTTGTCGGTTGGGATCGGTGACGGTGACGGCCACGACGGCTGAACTGTTGAGCGAAGTGGCCGTGATCTCGTGTTTTGCAACTTGGAGAGCATTGCGGTCGACCTTTGCCGCGTTGATCGCTTTTTGCACGACCTCGGGACTCGTGGCGACTGCGGTTACCTGACTCAGGATCGAGAGGACCTGGGTGTCGGCCGAAGGCGCAGTTGACGTGGCCTGAATGTTGGCGGTCGAGGCGTACTTCACCGGCTGGAGGAGACGAAGGGGGATGACCACGACCATCGGCACCAGCACCAGGATGATTAAGAGCCTCCGATGCCTCCAAAAGATTCGGAGCATCACGTCATTTGCTTCCACGATCGTCGTTTCCTCCCGATTGTCCAAACCCCGATTTCGGCCTTATCGGCCGAGTGAATCAACCCAAGAGATCGCGTTGCGTGCACCTGCCGACGTCCCGACTCTCGTGTAGAGAGAGCCTGGATCTCGCCGCTAACGATTGAGAAGGTCACCCAAAGGGTAAGAGATACTCGGGACGAGAAACACCCCGAAAATACCGTTTCACTAGCCCTTATGGTTTGATCACGCCCCCCTCACCGAAGCAGGGAAATACCCTCGCTTTTGCGGGGCGCGACCCTGAGGATTGGCAGTGGGCCTCTTGTTTTTGGCGAATTGGCCTGGTTCCGGCATCAATTTCGCCCGAACGTCCAGGCCGCTTCATTACAGTGAGCCCATGCCCGCATTGACTCGCGCCCAGGGTCGCGATTTGGGGGCGGGACGCATCCCTCTTGCGCCGATGGTCCGACGACTCATAGCGGCGACCGCAGTGCTCGCTCTGGGTGCGATTGGCAGTCTCGGAGGAGCCCAATCGGCAAGCGCGGCGACGGTGGCCTGTAGTACGTCGAGTCTCGCTTCGGCCATTTCGAGCGCGAACGCCACGCCCGGCGGAGGCACTGTGACGTTGACGAAGGGGTGCGTCTACACACTGACGAGTGCCAACAATGCGACCGATGGGGGCACCGGCCTTCCGGTCGTCACCGGGAAGATCACCATCCAGGGCGCCGGGGCGACCATCATCCGGTCGACCGCAGCGGGCACGCCGGCCTTCCGGGTGTTCGATGTTGCCAGCAAGGGCAACCTGGACCTGGACTCGCTGACGCTGAGCAACGGCCTGGCCACCAACGGCATTCAGGGCGGCGGCGCCGTCTACAACCACGGCGCCTTGTCGGTCACCGCTGGCACCTTCACCAATAACTCCTCGCCCGCCACCACCGGTACCTCGGGTGGGGCCATCGACAGCAGCGGGACGCTCACGGTGGAGACCAGCACGTTCAGCGGCAACACGGCCCAGGAGGGTGGCGGCGTCTTCAACCAGGCGTCCGCCACCATCACCAACAGCACCTTCACCAGCAACAACGCCACGATCTACGGCGGAGGGGCACTGCTCAACGCAGCTGGCACCGAGACCCTGGTCGGGGACACCTTCGTCGGCAACACCGGACCGGGTGGGGGGGCCATCGACAACGACGCCACCCTGAATATCGCCAACAGCACCTTCTACAACAACACCGGGGGCACCAACGGCGGGGGGGCGGTCGAGAACTTCGGCAGCACCACGTTGAAGCAGTCCACTTTCTCGGGCAACACCTCGCCCTACGGGGCCAACATCTTCAACTACACCGGGTTCAAGCTCTCCATGAGCATGGACATCGTCGCCGGAGGCCTGGTCGGGAGCAACTGTGGCGGTCAGGCCCCCATCACCGACCTGGGCTACAACATCGACACCGGGTCCTCGTGTCACTTCACTGTCACGAATCACTCGCTCCCCAACACCCAGCCCGAGCTCGACGCGCTGGCCTCCAACGGTGGGTCGACCCAGACCATGGGGTTGCCCGCCGGCAGCCCGGCCATCGATGCCATCCCGACCAGCACGGCCGGGTGCGCCGGCAGCACCGACCAGCGCGGCATCGCCCGCCCCCAGGGCAAGGGCTGCGACATCGGGGCCTACGAGCTGGTCGCCACTTCCCGTGACACCACGCCCCCGAGCGTCCCGGGCGGCCTGGCGGTCACCTCGGTGACCTCGAGTTCGGTCTCCCTCAAGTGGAACGCCTCGAGCGACGACGTCGGCGTCACCGGCTACACCATCTATCGGAACGGAGCACAAGTCGGCAGCACGGCCGGAGCCACGGCAACCACGTTCACTGATTCGACGGTCTCTCCCTCGGCCAGCTACCAGTACACGGTCGACGCCTTCGACGGCAGCGGCAACCACTCGGCCCGCTCGGCACCGGTCTCGGCCACCACGCCGGCTCCGACGGGAGTCCAGGCCGTCCAGGCCGGCGCCACCGCCACCGCAACCCGGGTGACTAGTACCACCATCGTGCTCTCCAACCCGGTCCACGCCGGCGATCTGCTGGCCGGCTGGCTGGGCCAGTACGACGCCGCCGGGCAGGTGCAGGTCTCCGACAACGTGAACGGGGCGTGGACACGTAGCAGTGCCTCGACGACCTTCTCGGGTGGAGGAGGGGATCTCGCCCTCTTCTATGTGCAGAACTCGGCTGCGGCCCCGTGGGGTCTGACCATCACCATCACCGCCACCAGTGCGACGTACCTCCAAGGTGCGGTCTCCGAGTACAGCGGCGTCGCGACGGCCGGCGCCCTGGACCAGGTGGCGGCGACCAAGGGAACCGGTACGGTCGTCGATTCGGGACCGACCGCCCCGGTGGGGGCGGGAGAACTGGTGGTCGGCGCGGTGATCACCGGCGGATCGCCCGGGACCGTGACGCCCGGCTCTTCGCAGGCCCAACCGTTCACCCTGCGGGCCCAGACCAGCTCGGGCTCGGCCGACATCGAGGACATTGCGGCGAGTGCCTCCGGAGCCCAGGACGCCCGAGCCACCTTTGCCACGGCCACGGACTGGTACGCCGCCGTGGGCGTGTTCCATGTCTTCGGAACGGGCGATACCCAGCCCCCGACCACTCCAACGGGTCTCACTGCAACGTCGGTGACAGCCACCTCGGTCGGGCTCAATTGGGGCGCCTCGACGGACAACGTGGGGGTGGCCGGCTACACCGTCTATCGCAACGGCTCGCCGCTCGGCACGACCAGCAGCAGCGCCACGACCTACACCGATACCACGGAGTCACCGTCGACCAGTTACTCGTACACGGTGGACGCCTTCGATGCCGCCGGCAACCACTCGGCCCAATCATCGCCGCTGCCGGTGACGACGCCGGCGGGACCACCCCCGAGCGCGAAATGGGTGCAGGGTGGGACCCTGGGCACGGGTTCGAAGGTGGCGAGCGCCACGTTCCAGCTGGCCAAGCCCGTCAATGCGGGTGACCTGCTCGTCGGCTGGGCCGGCCAATACGACTCGACCGGGCAGGTCCAGGTGTCGGACAACGTCAACGGAGTGTGGACCCGCGCCACGGCATCGACGAAGTTCTCCAACGGAGCTGGCGACATCGCGCTTTACTACGTCCAGAATGCGGCGTCGGCCCCAACCGGGCTGACCATCACGGTGAGCGCCACGAACGCCACGTACCTCGAGGCGGCGTTGGCCGACTATTCCGGCGTGGCAAAGACCGGTGCACTCGATCAGACCCTGGTGGGCAGTGGGAACAGCACCGCGGCCGACTCCGGACCGTCCGGCACCGTCGCAGCTGGGGAGCTTGTGGTCGGCGGCATCCTCACCGGCGGATCACCCTCCGCCGTCACGCCGGGAATCTCCCAGGGCCAGACCTTCACGATCCGCAGCCAGAGCAGCTCGGGCTCGGAGGTTCTCGAGGACGTGCCGGTCAGCGCGGCGGGATCTCAGGCCGCACGAGCGACCTTCGCCGTGTCGACCGACTGGTACGCGGTGGTGGCGACCTTCCGCGCCGGGTAATCACGACGGTCAGCGCGTGGCTCTGACCTTTGGTTGGGCGGCGAATGAGTGGTGGCGAGTTTGGATTGCCCCGCCTTTGTTCAAAATGTCAGGGGTTGTCGCTCCGCCAGCGGTGGGGGCGATCGGACTTGGGCAGGCAACGAGGATCGCCTACGGGTCGTGTCGCTTTGCTGCTCAAGGGCTCTCCGTAGGGGGTGAAGCGACCGAACCTGGTGTGGGTTCAAGTGCTGCCGGAGCGCCTGTCTGGGGAGCGCCGCTACGGGCTACTAGCTCGTGGTGGCGGTCACCGTGAGCTGCGCGTTGGCAATCCACAGGATCAGATTGTTGCCGCCCAGCATCGAATTCGCGATGTAGGTCACCGGGCCGTTGAGCGAGGCGGCCAACGTGTGGGCGGCGGGTAGTCCATCTGGGCCGTAGTAGATCTGTGACGGATTTCCCGGGGCGATATTGCTTGACGCGTTACCAATGCCACTCACCCCGAAGCCATCCTGCCGCAGGCCGGCGGCCGTTTGTGCCGCCAGGCCGGTGGCGCCGGAAGCATTGAGGACGTCGATCACCACCGAGCTCGTGGCTGGTAGCGGCGCAGTCGTTGACGTGGTGGTCGAAGCAGTCGTTGACGTGGTGGTCGAGGCGGTTGTCGACGGCGCCCGGATTGCCTGGGTGGTCGTTCCGTGATGCGCCGATGTGGCAGTACCAGAATTATTCGAATTCCGAGATGACAAGATCACAACGGCCAGCACCACGGCAACGATGACCACGCCGATAGCGGCGAGGGGCAGCAACCAGCGTCGATCCTTCATTCCTCCGGAGCGACGGTGACGGCCGCGCGAGGCGCTCATTCCGGGCGGTCTTCCACACATCAATCATGGCCCATGCACCCTTCGTGCGGCCAAGAAGGCGCGGACCCGGGCCGTGAAGCCCGGCGGCCTGGGCCCCCCGGGGAAACAGGGGATCACACGACAGGGACCACCCAACCCGTCGAGGTTCGGCCGGCCCAGGCCATGAGCTCAAGTGGCCCGGTGGGCACGCCTTCACGCCTCGGCCGCGGGGACGAAAGAATGGCGTAACGCGGCCCACCCGCTGACGTTGGCTTCCCGCCAAGCCTCACCTTCCGAGCCGAGGCGCTCCCAACCGGCATGGACGATGTCGAGACGGGTGGTGCCGTCGCCCAGGTCGACAAACGTCAACTCCACATCGGTGGCGTCGGAGCGGGGACGATTGATGTGCCACAGGTACCCAAGGCGATGCGGTGGCTGCCACAGCGTGATTTCACCCCATTCGATTTCTGTACCGTCGGGTGTGCGTTCGAAAATCCGGCCGCCTGGACGCGGTTCGAGCGCGACGACGGTGTCCCGATTCCCCGAAGCGGAATGACCTTTGGGCCACCAGCTTGATAGGCGGGTCGTCCATACCTCGAATGCGTGCTCGGCCGGGGCCCTAATATCGAAGCTCAAGCGCAGGGGATCGATCATCCGGGATCCCTGCGCTTCGTCGAGCTCACCTGCCGCGGCGAACGCGAAGCAGTTCGGCCCGGCGTCGGACGTGGAGTAGCACCGGGTAAAGGTGACAACGACCGGGTATTCTCCGCCATCATTCGGAATCGCATCACGGTGTCTCCCCACACCTGGGTGATGTAATTCTCGAGCGCCTCGATGCCCTGATCGTCCAGGCGATAGATACGCCGTGTGCCTTGCGGTTGTTCGGTGACAAGGCCCGCTTCCTTGAGGAGGCGAAGGTGGCGGGACACGGCTGGTCGGCTGATGGGCAGCGCATCGGCAATCTCACGCACGGATCGGCCTCCGCCGCGGAGCATCTCCACAATCTCACGACGGTTGGCGTCACCTAATGCCTCGAACGGATCACCGGCCGGCTCGTTCACCCTCCGCCATCCAACCCATTCGAATGAACCAGCTCGGATCGCACCTTGAGGCCGCGGGCGAACTGCTCAAAGGAGGGGCCAAGGTCGGGCATGGATTTCCAGATCAGTCCAAGGAGCGGACCCGAATATTCTTCACGCATTCGAAAGTCCGTCTGGGTGCCGGTCGTAGAATTCACGGTGAAAGTCCTCACACCGCGGAACAAGCCCAGAGGCATCCCACCGGACCAGGTCATGGAGGAGCCGTCCTTACTTCGTTGCACCTTGACCGGAAAGGCTCGACCTGAACTCACTTCGGACCGGACCGTGATCCGCCCGCCATCGGCGATGGTTCCATCGACGCTCTCGACCCCAGAATCCCATTTCGGGTAGTTGGCCCCGTCCATCAGTACCGACCAGACCGATGCAGGCGGTGCATCAATGTGTGCACTGCTTTCGTAGTACTTCATGGCCCCTCTTCCTTCATTCGAGCGCCTCATTACGATGAAGTTGGATCACTCAAACGAAGCGATAGGACCCGACCACAGTGGCCTCCGACGAGATCGGACCGAGTTCGATGCGATCGCCGATTTCTCGGAGGAATTCGACGAACGCCGGCATTTCGGTCAAGGGGTTCGTCCCGTCATCCGTCTCTACCGCGGCAACGTGAACGAAGCTGACGCCGTCGGTCAGTCTGAAGCTCGCATAACGGAGTGCGTCAGGATTCACTTCATTGAGTTCGGCAAAAACGCGCTCGATCAAGGCCTGATTCTCGTCAGACTTTTCCGGTTTGGTCTGGTAGCGCACAACGACGGCATCCATCGGTCATCTCCTTGGCAACGAAAAGGTTACCGTAACATATATGTTACCGATGGTCAATCGACGTTCGCCTGGCGGTCCTTTCGTGTCCTCGTCGCCAGTGCCCGTCGGTCGAGCGTCCTGGACCCGACCGGGTTTCGAAGTCCGAAGTCGGCAGGACGTGCCGACACGGCAGGCGACGCGACGGTGAGGCGGTGAGGCGGTGGCGCGGAAGCGCGGCGGCGCGGCGCGGTGGTCGGGGCTCGACCTCGGGCAAGCGGCGGCGGCGCGGCTAGGAACTAGTCATCGTAGATGAGGACGCCTCGGATGTTCTTGCCGTCGCGCATGTCCTGGTAGCCCTGATTGATGTCGCCCAACTTGTACGTCTCGGTGATCATGCCATCGAGGTCGAGCTGGCCGTCCCGGTACAGCTTCAAAAGTTTCGGAATGTCGGAACGCATATTGGCCGAGCCGAAGATGCTGCCGACGACTTGCTTTTCCATAATGGTGAGGTCGAGCAAGCTCATACTGACACTCGCCTCGGTCATCGGGTGGATGTTGGTCACGACCACCCGTCCGCCCTTGGCGGTCAAGTTCAGAATCGAGCCCATCATCGCCCCGGAACCGACGCCCATTGCGCAGATCACCTTGTTGCACATCCGTCCCCACGTCTCCTGCTGTATGAGGTCAAATGCCTCCTCGACGGATGCGGACGTATGCGTGGCGCCGAATCTGGGCGCCAGCTTGCGCTTCAATTCGACGGGATCGATGGCGAAGATCTGTTCAGCGCCGGCAAGGCGGGCGCCCTGCAGCGCACTGGCGCCGATGCCACCCACACCGATCACGGCCACATTGTCCCCGGGACGTATGTCGGCGGCATAGACCGACGACCCCCAACCCGTCGTCACCCCGCAACCCACCAGGCACGCCTTGTCGAGGGGAATGTCGTCGAGAATTTTCACGCATGAGGCCTGATTGACAACCGTGTACTTACCGAAGGTTCCGAGGCAGACCATGATGGCCAGATCCTTCCCCCGGGCGTGATGGCGGGACGTGCCGTCGATCTGTCGACCGGCCATGAGAGTTCCCCCGACATCGCACAAGTTGGAGTGCCCCGTTGAGCAGGGGGGACATTTCCCGCAGGCTGGAATGAACCCGAATACCACGTGATCGCCCGGAGCCAATTCCGTCACGCCCGGGCCGATCTCCTCCACGATCCCTGCACCTTCATGGCCGCCGATGATGGGCAACGCACCCGGTAGGTCACCCGTCACCATGTGTTCGTCGGAATGACACATGCCCGAAGCTGCCAGCTTCACGAGCACCTCACCCACCTGGGGCGGGTCGAGCTCGATGGGCTCGACGATCCAGTCCGTCCGTGGTTCCCACAAGATGGCCGCTTCAGTCTGCATTGTCCCCTCCGGAGCAATCGAATGCGATGACCCGTACCTTAATGGGGGAGTGGAAGTCGTCCAATGGTTGGTGGCAGGGCAGTTCCGTGGGAATGGCCGCGTTCACCCGCCTGGCGTTCAGCTATGGAAATATCGCAAACGAAGTTACCGAGTACCCCATCAGGACACCGAGCAGGACAATCGACACCGATAGCACTGCCGCATACGCCCACCTGCGTAACGACGTCGCGACCGCGATGATCAGTGGGAAGGCGAGAAAAATAAATCGGGGGCGCAGTCCGACAGGTGCGGCCACCAAGGCCAGAGAGGCTGCAGCCAATCCGTACAAGAGCATCGGCATGGGCATGCGTGATCGGAGGGCAAAGACGGCAGCGATCACGGTGACGACGATGCCGACAAAAAGCAGATCTTGTTGCTGGTTTGTCGCAACAGGATCGCGCAAGAACGTTGCGACGAGGTGAGCGGGATAGGCGATGGAGGGATAGCTGCTCCAACCGCCTCGTTCCGTGACTCGCCAGGCCAAGAGATTGTCTGTGTGCACCCATAGCCATAGCTGATAAGCGAGAAAACCCAACGGCGCCAAGATTGGCGCGGCAATGACTCGCCAATTCCGGTTCTTGACGAGCTCACAGTAGGCACACCACATGCAGCTGACCTCGAAGGCCAGGGCGATGGGCGTGGTCGCGGTGGCCAACATTCCCAGTATCCCCGCCAGCAGCCATCGTCGTTGCAACAGCGCCAGGAGGCCGAAGGCGATGCAGGTCACCGCTATGCCCTCGGAGTAGACCAAGCTCAACACGAACGTGCCGGGGAACATGGCTACCAACAATGTGGCGCGATCCGCAGATTTCTGATCTGCATAGTGACGGACGAGCGCCCAGATTCCGATCATGGCGGAAAGTCCGGTCGTGGCCGAGATGACGATACCTGCGGTGAGGAGCGACAGTCCGGTCAGGTGGGAAAGCCATCGGATGGTCAAGGGGAAGAGAGGAAAGAAGGCGATCGTATTCCCAACCACATGTCCGTGGCTCTGCGGGAGGTGGGTGGGCCAGCCAAACTGAGCCGCCCGAATGAACCACCTGCTGTCCCAGGTATTGATCTCCCCCAGGATGCTTGTGTGCGAACGGGTTGTGGCAACGGCGAGCGCGACCAACGTGACGACTCGGGACGCCAGATAGATCACCATCGGTCGCAGGATCCATCCCACCCCCCTCCGTTCCGAGAGTGAGGGGGCGACCTCTGTTACACGAAGGATGTCCGGGCGATCGCCGACGGCTATGTTTCCCGGACCCCTGGACGTCGGGGCCTCGGTCTCCGTGCCCGTGCCAGTTGGCGATTCAGGCAGCATGTCCCGGTACCAAATCGTGCTCCTTTGCATTGGCCCAACCGGCAGCGGGTACCGACCTTCGACGGGACAAACGATAGTCAGGAAGGGCCCGCCATGTTGGGACGGGGCGTCGCCGGACTCTGAATCCGAGTCCCTTGGCCAGCTTCAACGGAAAGAGGCGGCCCGACGGACCACCGGACAGACCGCAGTTTTCCGCCTTCCGGGGGCGGTAAGCAACGACGTGGGATCCACCGTCGAGAACGGCCCGCACCGGGGCTGAAGCCGTGGGCCAAGCAAGCGGACTTCCGGTGGCGCGCGGACAGCACCTCCTTGGTCAGCCTGTGTGCAGCCCCACTCGGGCTCGAAGGATGGAGGCGAGGTCTGTCTGATGGCTCAGCCCGGTGACCGCTCCGACCGCTGGTCTCCAAGCCCACCCCATTCCACCGAGCCTTCGACTGCGACGCCAGCGTGGTCTGGGTACGCTCATCGTCGTGCGGATCGGAGTACTGACCGGGGGTGGCGACTGCCCGGGACTGAACGCGGTCATTCGGGCTGTGGTGCGCAAGGGGGCCCAGGCTTACGGTGACGAATTTGTCGGATTCCGCGACGGCTGGCGCGGTCCCCTCGAGGGGGACACCATGTCACTGGATGTGGCGGCCGTCCGCGGCATTCTCCCGCGGGGAGGAACGATCCTCGGCTCCAGCCGCACCAATCCCTATCGCTCCGACGACGGCGAACATCGGGTCCTCGATACGGTGAATCGGCTGGGCATTGAAGCGCTCGTGGTCATTGGAGGTGAAGACACGCTGGGGGTGGCGACCAGGTTGGCCGAAACCGGCTTACCTATCGTCGGCGTTCCAAAGACCATTGACAACGACCTGGCGGCCACTGACTACACCTTCGGTTTCGACACTGCCGTGACAGTCGCCACGGAGGCTATCGACCGGCTCCACACCACTGCGGAGAGTCATCACCGCGTCCTCATCGTCGAAGTGATGGGGCGTCATGCCGGGTGGATCGCCTGGCATTCCGGCGTGGCCGGCGGCGCCAATGTCATCCTGATCCCCGAGCGGCCGTTCCATATCGAAAAGGTATGTGCGTACATCGAACACCGATTTGCTACCCACTATGCGCCGATCGTGGTGGTTGCCGAAGGCGCCCTGCCGGCCCAAGGGACAATGCCGGCCCGCCTGGCCGAAGTCGATGCCTTCGGCCATGCCCGGCTCTCGGGCATTGGAAATTTGTTGGAGTGGGAGATCGCTCAGCGGACGGGCCAGGAAGCCCGAGCCACGGTTCTTGGTCACGTGCAACGTGGTGGCAGCCCGACCGCCTTCGACCGGGTGCTTGCAACCAGATTCGGTCTGCACGCGGTCGACGCGCTGCACGGAGGCCATATGGGTCAGATGGTGGCGTTGCACGGGACTTCGATCGACCTCGTGCCATTGTCAGAGGCCACCGCGGAACTGAAATTGGTGCCTCCCGAACTGTATGAAGAGGCTGAGGTCTTCTTCGGCTGAAGGTATGTGTCACGACCGCGCGTGCCTATGCTGGTCGTCGTGTCACGGACAGGATCCTCAGAACGTTTCGGCCGTCGAAGGACCTGAATCGCGGCGTCAGTCATTCCGCCTTCGATGAGTCAACCCACGATGAGTCAACCCACAATGAAGTGATATCGCCGACGCTGATCCCCTGCGCCGATGGGGTGCGCGTCGCCGTTCACGATCTGGGTGGTCCCGCGGATGCCGATGCCGACATTCTCTTGTTTTCACACGCCACCGGTCTTCACGGTCGAACGTGGGATCCCGTGGCGGCTCAGCTCACCGATCGCTACCGCTGCTTCGCCATTGACCATCGAGGTCATGGCGTCAGCGAGACGCCCGATCACGCTGGTCTCGCCTGGTCGCACCTGGGTGACGACACCGTGGCGGTTCTCGACAGCGGTCTCATCGCCCCCCAGCGGGTCATCCATGGTGTCGGCCATTCGATGGGAGGCGCCGCGCTTGTTCTGGCGGCCGTCCGCCGTCCACTTCGCCTGCGCTCGCTGTGGCTCTTTGAGCCGGTCATCGTTCCGCCGGGCGTATTCCCAGCCTCTGGAGAGCCAAATGTCATGGCCGACACGGCTGGACGCCGCCGAGCCTCCTTTGATTCCGCTGACGCCGCGGCGGCCAACTACGCGTCGAAGCCGCCTTTGGACGCGCTCCACCCTGCCGCCCTCCAGTCCTACGTCATGGGTGGTTTCGCCCCACAACCCGACGGCACGGTCCGGTTGCGCTGCCTTCCGGCCACCGAGGCGGCCGTTTTTCGAGGGGCGGGTGACAGTGGTGCGTGGAACGCCTTCTCGGCTCTGGCCATGCCGGTGGCGGTTGTCGCTGGCCGTCCCGAACTCGCCGGGCCGAGGGCTTTTGTGCCGGCCATGCTCCAGTCGCGGCCCGCCACCAGCTTCATCGAGCGCCCTGACCTTGGACACTTCGGCCCGCTCGAGGATCCGAACTCCATGGCGCGGGATCTCGCCTCCTGGGTTGTGGCCAATTCGTAAGGGCGGTCCATCCGTCTTCGTGGGTACGGATGTCCGTGTGGCGCGCAGCGTTTTTCCGAATTCCGCACAACGCGGCCTCGCAAGTGCTCACTTTCGCTGGCCTATGAGAGTGTGGCATCCAGCGAGCCGTTGCTTCCGACGTAGGCCATACCCGGGGCCCGCAAGGTCACCTCCGGTCGTTCGTTTCTCTAAGGAACGAGGACTGGGGGGTTTGCCATGAGCTGGCGCGCCAGCGGGGTCGCACAGGTGGAAGGTCACTAGGGGAAGGCGTGGACTTCGACAACGTGCTGCATTCGCTCATCGTCGCAAAGAGGCCCACGACACCCGGGTGGTGGCACCGGCCGAAGACCATCGGCGCCGTCGCCATCGTTGCCCTTTCGGCCACCGCCGCGGCCTCCTCGGGTTCGGTGGCCCCATCGCCGCAGAAACGGGCCGTAGCCAGGACGTATGCGGCTTCAAACTGGCCCGATCTGTTGCAACGCCATGCGTCATCGGGCACCTCTCCCTCGACGCCGACTGCGGTCGCTCCGGCACCAGCCGGCCCGATCGTGGGAGCGGTCGATCTTTGCAACGGCGCCAACGAGCCGCCGAACGCATCCTTGACGGGCGACACCGTCGTGTCGAATGGAGCCAGCCACCGAGCGACGGTGGTCTTGACCGGCGTGGCAACCCAGTCGGCCGACGCTTCCGGACTCAACTCCCTTCTCCCGACGATCACGGGTGCGACCAACGGTGTCACCGGCGCCCTCGGGGTCACCATCCCAAGCCTTCCGTCCATTCCGCCCCTTCCGGATCCGGCGGCGACCGTCCCGCCCACAGCCCCGTTGTCCGGGGGAGGTGGGGGAGCACCACCCGGCGGGACGCCCGCTCCATCGACCGGTCCGAACGGTCCGGGGCGGACTCCATCGACCGCCACCACGTCACCGACGAACAGTTCCCCTCCGTCCCCGGGCACCGGTTCGCCTCTGCCCACCCAGATGGGCGCGCCGAGTCCCGGCGGAAGCGATACCAGCATTGGCTGCAATCTGATCGGCAGCGGCACCGTGGGTGGAATGGCGGCCGGTGAGACGGTGGCGGAATCCTCGGCGGTGGCCGATGCGATTGCCTTGCTCGGTCTTCCCTATGTGTGGGGCGGCGAGTCCACACAGGCCGGCTTCGACTGTTCGGGCATGGTGCAATACGTCTACCGAGAGGTTGGCATTGACCTGCCCCGGGTCGCCCAGAATCAGTACGACGCCGGACCCGCCGTGCCACCAGGCTCAACCGTCGAGCCCGGTGATCTGGTGTTCTTCGGGTCAGGGACCAACGATGTCAGCCACGTCGGGATGTACGTCGGTGACGGGCTGATGATCGATGCCCCGCACACGGGCTCGGTGGTTCGTTTTGACAGGGTGGCTGGCTTTGAACCGATCGTCGGAGTGACGGCTCCCGGCCAGGGATAGTTGCTCCCAATCGCAGCTGCGTAGGTACCGGCGCCAGGCGCAAATTTGGAGCACACCTGGAGCCGGGACTCGTTGCGGCCATACTCTGCGCATGGTTCCGGCGGGCGAGGTGAGGGTTCGACGCCGAGGTTTTGGTCCCTTCGTCACCTTGGTCGAGACCGAGCGGCCGGGCGAGGCGCTCGAACGATGGGAATCGCGCCGTCACCGAAAGCAGACCGGCGTCTCCGACGGTGAATCAACCTGGTGGGCCCCCGGCCACCGAGGCTGGTGGATCGGTGTCTTGTTCGCGGTGGGCTCTCTCCTGTTCGCCCTGGGGGCGGTGCCCGGATACGCCTCAGCGGTAGGGATCGACGCCGATGCGGCGACCTTCTTCATCGGCTCCCTCTTTTTCACGAGTGCGGGATTCCTGCAGTTCCGCGAGGTGGTTGATTCTGGTCCTGATGGACCACCTCACGGCTGGCGACGAGTTTTCCTCTACCGCCCCGATCAGATCGACTGGTGGGCCACAGCCATCCAGTTACTGGGCACGGTCTATTTCAATGTCAGCACCGGCCACGCCATGACCACCGATCTGAGTGCACAGGCGTCCCGCCAGCAGGTGTGGCGTCCAGATGCAGTGGGATCGGTGTGCTTCCTGGTCGCGAGCGCCTTGGCCTGGTTTGAGGTGTCACACGGATGGGGCTCGTGGCAGCCCAGGAGCCTGTCGTGGTGGATCCCGCTCGCCAACCTGATCGGTTCGGTGGCCTTCGGGGTTTCGGCGGTGGCGGCCTTTGTCGTTCCGGCGACCGGCGCACTGCTCGACGTGGAGTTGTCCAACTTGGGGACCTTCATCGGGGCTCTGTGCTTTTTGGGAGGCGCACTGCTGTTGTTGCCGGAACGCACCCTGGCGCCGCAGGAGGTGGCGACCGTCGTCGGTCGACCCCGGGCTGCCGGAGACGTAGATTCACAGAAGAGGAAACGAAAGGTGAACGATGCCGCTACATGAACGCAAGAAGGCACAAGAAATTCACGAGGCCGCCGAGGCGCTGTTTGCCACGGCTGACATGGCCTCGGCGCTGCCGAAGTACCGCTTTCCGGCGAGCGAGACCATACCCGAATTCGCCTTTCAGGTCATTAAGGACGAGTTGCTCCTGGACGGGAATTCCCGTCAGAACCTGGCCACCTTCTGCCAGACCTGGGAGGACCCACAAATACACCAGCTGATGGACCTGGCCATCAACAAGAACCTCATGGACAAGGACGAGTATCCGCAGTCAGCTGAGCTTGAGCGGAGGTGTGTCCACATGTTGGCCGACCTCTGGAACGCTCCCGACGCGGCCAATACCGTCGGAGCCTCTTCCCTCGGATCGTCCGAGGCCTGCATGCTGGCCGGAATGGCCGCCAAGTGGCGCTGGAAGGCCAAACAAGAGGCGGCCGGGAAGCCCGCTGACCGGCCGAACATGGTGTGCGGTCCGGTCCAGGTGGTGTGGCACAAGTTCGCCCGCTACTGGGACATTGAAATGCGCGAGATTCCGATGTCGCCCGGCAAGTACCACATGGACGCCGAGCAGATGCTGGAACGTATTGACGAAAACACCATGCTGGTCGTGCCGACATTCGGGGTGACCTATACCGGAGCCTACGAGCCAATCCGGGAGCTGGCCGAGGCCCTCAACGGCCTGCAGGAAGAAAAGGGCCTCGATGTCGATATGCACGTTGACGGGGCGAGTGGCGCTTTCCTGGCTCCGTTTTGCGCCCCCGACCTGGAATTCGACTTCCGTCTCCCGCGGGTCAAGTCTATTAGTACGTCGGGGCACAAGTTCGGGCTTGCCCCTTTGGGTGTCGGATGGGTGGTGTGGCGGGACAAGGTCGAGTTACCCGACGACTTGATCTTTCACGTCACGTACCTCGGCGGCGATATGCCCGACTTCCAAATCAACTTCTCCCGACCGGCGGGGCAGATCATTGCGCAGTATTACCAGTTCATTCGGCTGGGCCGAGTTGGCTATCAGCGCATCCACCTGGCCAGTTACGACAACGGAGAATATTTGGCCCAAGAGATCGTCAAATTGGGTCCCTTCGAATTGCTGTGCGATAGCAACCCTGTCGCCGGCATACCCACGGTGACGTGGCGCATCAAGGAGGGCGAGGATCCCGGGTACACGCTCTTCGACATCGCCGACCGGCTCCGAACGCGTGGATGGCAAGTACCGGCGTATCCGCTTACCGGGTCGGTCTCTGATGTCATCGTCCAGCGGGTCCTCGTCCGTCAAGGCGTGGATCGCGATCTGATCTCCATTTTGCTCCAAGACTTTGCTGAGTCAGTGGCTCATTTCGATCGGCACCCGATTAGCGTCACGATGACGCCAGAGGAGGCGGGCGGGTTCAGTCACCTCTAGGCACTCACGTGGGAGCGTGCGTTTGAGGCCGTGCCAGTGCCCGACGGCTTGCCGGTGGACGCCAACCTCGGCGAAGACGACGCGCCCGTCCGACGTGGATCCGGGCACCCGCCGCTCACGTTGTAAGGTCGCCGGCCGGACGCCGCAGTCGCGGTCCCTGCCGCTGAAGGAGCCGCGGATGGTCGACGAAACTCCGAGCGAGACCTCTCCCGATGAGCTGGAGGGTCAACTCGCCGCGGCCGCGGCCGCCAGCCGACCGTGGGGCGAGACGATCCCCGTCGCCCGAGCCTCATGCCTGCGTGCCGTGGCCGATGCCCTCGACGCTGCCTCCGACGAACTGGTGCCTCTGGCTGTCGCCGAAACCCACCTGGATGCCGCTCGGCTGGTCGGGGAATTGGGTCGCACCACTTTCCAGCTTCGGCTGTTCGCGGACCAGGCCGAAGAAGGGTCGTACTTGGGGGTGTCCATCGACCGCCCAGACCCTGCGTGGACGCCCGGGCCTCGCCCTGACCTGCGTCGGATGATGACCCCAGTGGGCCCGGTCGTCGTTTTTGCCGCCGGCAACTTTCCTTTCGCCTTCTCGGTGGCGGGGGGCGATACCGCCGCGGCCCTGGCGGCGGGCTGCCCGGTTGTGCTGAAGGCTCACCCTGGTCATCCTGCGCTGTCACGGCGCACGGCCATGGTGGTCGATGGGGCGTTGACCTCGAGCGGCGCTCCCCACGGTACCTTCAGCGTGATTTACGGAGACGATGCGGGCCGGTCCGCCGTAGCGTCTGAGCATATCCGGGCCGGCGCCTTTACCGGGTCGTTGGGTGTCGGACGGACGCTGTTCGACTTGGCCGCCTCGCGACCCACCCCGATCCCCTTCTACGCCGAGATGGGCAGCCTCAATCCGGTCTTCGTCACCCGAGCCGCCATGGCCAATCGACGAGCGCACATCCTCTCGGGGTTCGCCGCCTCGTTTACCCTGTCGGCGGGTCAGTTTTGCACCAAGCCGGGCCTGCTGTTCGTTCCCTCCGGCGCCGTCAGCGACGAGGTGTTCGTCGATGCTCTGGCGGCACACCGATCGGCTATGCCGCTCCTCAACGCGCGTATCCACCGAAGCTATGCCGAGCGGCTCATGGCCCTGCGAGACCATCCGGCCGTCCGCACCATTGCCGTCGATGACCCGCCGGCGAAGGAACCAACCCCGACCCTGTTGGCCACCACCGCTCCCGAGCTGTTGGATGCCCGTGATGCATTGCTGGTCGAGTGTTTCGGGCCGACGTCCCTGGTGGTCGAATATGCCACCGACGAGGAGTTGCTCGCCGCCGCCGAAGCCTTTGGTGGGCAGTTGGCGGCGGGGGTCCACGGCGAGGAGACCGATCCCATTGTCCCGGCGCTGCTGGCGCTGCTGGCCGATCGGGCGGGGCGAGTGCTCTGGAACAGCTGGCCCACCGGTGTGTCTGTGACTGAGGCGATACAGCACGGCGGCCCGTATCCCGCCACGACCGCCCCGCTCCACACTTCGGTGGGCCCCGCCGCCGTGGAGCGGTTCCTGCGGCCGGTGTGCTATCAGTCGATGCCTGACCGTCTGTTGCCCCTCGCCCTTCGGGACGACAATCCGCTTGGTGTCCCTCGCCGGATCAACGGTCAGCGAGAGGTGCTCTGAACGGATGGACATCGTGCGGTACATCGACCGCCAGGAACAGACCGTACGCGTGGGCCTGCGGCAAGAAGGCAGCGTGAAATCGATCGCCGTACGCGACCTGGCCGACTTGTTGTCCAGGTCGGTCGCAGAACTTCCTGGCACCCTGAGTGGCACAGTCGGCGAGACGATCGACGTCAAGGATGTCATCCTTCTTCCGCCCGTCGACGGGCGGACCGAGGTGTGGGCGGCCGGTGTGACCTATGAGCGTTCTCGGGCAGCCCGCCAGGAAGAAAGCTCGGTGGCGCGGGTCTACCAGCGTGTCTACGAGGCGGATCGCCCCGAGCTGTTCTTCAAATCGGTGGCTTGGCGGGTCGTGACCGACGGCGAACCAGTGGCTATCCGCACGGATTCGGAGCTCAATGTGCCTGAGGCCGAATTGGCGCTCGTCATCAATGCCCACGGTGAGATCGTCGGCTACACGGTATGCAACGACATGAGCTCCCGCAGCATCGAGGGGGAGAACCCGTTGTATCTGCCTCAGGCCAAGCTCTTCGCCGGTTCATGCGCGCTGGCCACGGGTATCCGTCCGGCGTGGGAGATACCCAATCCGGGAGACCTCGACATCGAGCTCACCGTCTCCCGGGATGGCACGACCGCCTGGCAAGGGGAGACCAGCACCAGCGCGATGTATCGGCAGCCGGACGAATTGGCGAGGTGGTTGTTCGCCGAAGAATCGTTTCCAGCTGGAGTCATCCTGTCGACCGGCACCGGCCTCGTACCGGAAATGGACTTCAGCCTGTGTCCCGGTGATGTGGTCCGCATCACCATCGACCAGATCGGCACCCTCACCAATACCGTTGTCACCGGCAAGGACTCGTTCTCCTGGTTGGCGGCCTCGATTGCTGAGGTGATCGCCAGCGGGACGACGCGTCACACCCCAGCGCTCCTCGAGCCCTCGTAGCGTCTGCGGTGGCCAGACCGTCGCCCAACGTCGCAGGGTGACGGCGTGAATCAGCGCCGATGACGCTGATCTACGAGCTTCCGGTCGGCGTGGTCGGGGTGGTCGGGGTGGTCGTCACCGTGGCACCCGGTGGCAGTTCGAACAGCGAAGCCGGCGGCGATGTGGAGTAGCTCTGGATCTCGAAGCTGGTTGAGTCGGAGGCGACCTTGACGTACCCCAAGATGCCCTGATCGGTCGAGCAAATTGTGCTCGTGCCGACAACCCCGCCGGCGTTGAAGTCAACGCAATTCAGATTGAATCCGTTCACCGTCATGGTTGACGAGGTGACCTTGTCGCCGGCGAAGCCAGCGGCGAGGGAGAAATCTCTGAGGAACCCGATCCAGTGGGCGGGCGTGTAGAGATCGAAGAGCTGGTTCTGAGCGGCCGCGTCGGCCGTCCCTAATTTCTGGCAGGTCCACGGCACGGCAGACGAGGTCTGGGAACAAGCGAACTCGCCGGACGAATTCACCACCAGGTGCACTGGGGTGGCGGTGCCGGCCCCACCGGTCGGGGTGAGGCTGAACGCCACGCCCGTCGGGGGCTGGACCGCGTAGACAACGGTCGCTGGTGCGCTCCCGGTAGTCACGTAGGTCGCTTCGAAGGGTGTCGCTGCCCCGGATTGCAATTTGGTGTTGAAGGAATCGATGGTGGCTTTGTTACCCCGTATATCGTGCACGGTCGACTTCACCTTGTTGATGATCCCGCAGGAGTTGAACCCGACGGCACCCAACGCGAGGACCACGACGATGACTCCCGAGGTGCGGAGACGGCCAACATCGAATCGGTCGGTGCGTGTGGTCATTGCCCTGCCTCCCGTGGCTGCATTGCCAAACACGTCCGTCCCTGCAGCCTCCGGCGCTGAGAATACGAGGTCGTGGGCCTCCCGGGGCGGATCCCGAGGCCACGCGGGTGGCAGACTTCGGCTCGACCTGCGCCGACTCCGAATGCCGTCGTCTCTGCGTCAGCCCCTGGCGGCCAGATTCCGGTCGAACCACCTCAGGGTGCGATCCCAGCCATCAGCGGCCGCCGCCTCGTTGAAGACAGCCGGCCGGTCGTTGCAGTTGAATCCATGTTGGGCTTCGGCGTAGCGGACGATCTCGGTGTCCACGGCTGCACCCGAAGCGACCTGCCGCAGTTGTTCCACGTCACGTGGGGGTATGCCCTGGTCGAGATCGCCATAGAGTCCGAGCCAGGGGGCTTTCAGGTCCGGGGCCAGGTCCACCAGGGGAGGAAGGCCGAACCGCTCGGTGGTGACGCCCCCACCGTAGAAGGTCACGGCGGCACCGATCGCCCGCATGGTCGCGGCGTAGAAGGCCACGCCGCCGCCCATGCAGAATCCGACGATACCGGTGCGCTCCGCCGGGAAGCCGGCGGCCTCGAGGTGGTCGAACGTGGCGTTGAGATCATCGGTGATTCCCTCGGCCGTGAGCTGGCCCATGGCGGGCATCACCGATTCGAGGTCGTCATAGGCGAACATCGGAGCCCCCTGACGGTGAAAGAAGGACGGTGCGACGGCATGCCACCCAGCCGCGGCAAGTCGATCGACGATGTGCTCAATATGCGCGGTGACCCCGAAGGCCTCCTGGACCACCACCACGGCGCCGTCGGCGCCCCCATCCGGTGACGATTCGTAGGCGGACATCGGACCGTCGGGCGTGGTGATCGTGACGTGCGCGCTGGTGCTCATTGATGGACTCCATTCGATGTCATTGGTTCCACTGGGCGGTGGGTAGTGGCGGTGGGTAGTTGGTGGGTGGTGCTCGGTGCTCCTCAGTGGTTCCCGTCTCGGGCCGTCGTCGTGCCACTGGCCCCCGTCAGGACGGCGCCCGTGACGGGGCTCCCTTCGACGGCCTCTGTCGGCCTTTCGCCCGCCTTCGTCACCGAGGACGGTTCGACGTAGACGTAACGGCCTCCCCGCATCCACGATGCGCCGGCGGCCACCAGGCTGGCCAAGATGGCGAAGTCGAAGGCCGCATCGAGTCCGGCTTTGAACGGTGCGGTGATCAAGCCCGGGAAGAAGCTGCGCCCGGTCAGGATCGCCTGCTGTTGCGCTGGCAGGTGCGAAAGGACGCCACTGCCGATCAAGTGCTGCACCGGGTCGTAGCCGAGGAACGCGGCGAAGAGCGTGGAAACGGGAGGCAGGTGGGCGGCGCGTTGTGCCGCAGCGGCCGGTACGCCGTGCTCGGTCAGTCCGTGGAAGAGGCTCTGGGGCAGGGACGAGGACAGACCCACAATCATCAGGCTGAAGAAAATCCCGATAGAGACGACTTGGGCGGAGTTCTGGAAGGTCGTGTTCATACCCGATCCGGCCCCTCGATGCTGCGGGGGGAGGCTGTTCATCACCCCGGTCCGGTTGGGGGAGCCGAAAGAGGCCATGGACAGGCCGGCAAAGAACAGCAGCAGGCCGAAGACCCAGTAGGGGAAGTCGACGGGCAGCAGTTCGAGGAGGAAGAAGGCCAGGGCGGCGCAGAGCATGCCACCGGTGGCGAAGGGGCGGGCGCCGTACTTGTCCGAGAGGATGCCCGAGATTGGCCCGGCGATCAAGAGGCCGACGGTGAGGGGGATCATGGCAATGCCCGCCCACAGGGGAGTCACCGTGAAGGCGTACCCGTGCAGGGGCAACCAGATCCCCTGGAGCCAGATGATGAGCATGAACATCAGGCCGCCCCGGCTCAAGGCCGCCAGAAAGCTGGCCAGGACACCGCTGGTGAAGGCCCGGATCTTGAAGAGCTGCAGCCGGAACATCGGATCGGCCACTTTGGTCTCGATCACGCAAAAGGCGATCAGGAAGGCCACTCCGAGACCCAGGCATCCGAGCACCAGCGGGCTGGTCCAGCCCATGGCGTGGGTCCCGTAGGGCTCAATGCCGTAGGTAATGCCCACCATGATCAGGATGAGACCGGTGGCGAACGTGATGTTGCCGGGCCAGTCGATTCGAGCCGGTTGCCGTTGGCCGAGCTCCCGCAGTCTGAGATATCCCCACACGGTGGCGAACAGTCCGATGGGCACGGATACCAGGAAGATGAGCCGCCAATTGATCGGCGCCAGGATTCCCCCCAGGATCAGCCCGATGAAGGTACCGCTGAACGCCGCGGCCTGGTTGACCCCCAGCGCCATGCCGCGCTGATTGACCGGGAAGGCATCGGTCAATATCGCGGCCGAGTTCGCCATCAGCATGGCCGCGCCCACCCCCTGGAATATGCGCATGGTGATCAGCCAGATGCCGGCGGCATGCCCGGTGAAAGGCGTCACGCTCAGCAGGAGGGAGAAGAAAGTGAAGACGGCAAACCCGAGGTTGTACATTCGGACCCGGCCGTAGATGTCGCCCATCCGCCCCAACGTCACCACCAGGACGCTGGTGGTGACCAAGAATCCGAGGATCATCCAGAGGAGGTAGAAGCTGTTCCCCGCCTGCAGTGGGTCAAGCCCGATCCCTCGAAAGATGTCCGGCAGCGCAATGAGCACGATGGTGCCGTCGATGGTTGCCATGAGCATGCCCAGGGTTGAGATGAACAGGGCGACCCATTTGTAGTTGTCACCGACCGGTCCCTTGAGGTCGGCACCTCTCAGAGTTGGGCGTCGTAGCGAAGGATCGGCAGTCGTCATCGGTGCAGTGGCTTCATAACGTTCACGTATACGTTAAAGATAACCCGTGGCGAGACACTCCGTTCGCGGTGAGTGCATGGCACTGCGGCCCGGGAGACCCGGGCTCAGGTCACCGGTGGGCCGCTCCGGCGGCTGCGGTCTTGACGGTGGCCACGACGTCCTCGTTGGAAACCCCTGGTCCCAGGACGGCGGCGATGCCGGCCGCCTTGAGAAGCGGGATGTCCGCCGGGGGAACGATGCCCCCGACCACAACCGGCGTGTCAAGGCCGGCCGCCCGCAGTGAGTCGACAACGGCCGGCGCCAAGGTGAGGTGGGCGCCGTTGTGCATGGACACACCGACGAGATCGACGTCCTCCTCGATGGTCATGGCGGTGATGGCCTCCGGCGATTGCCGGAGGCCGGCGTAAATGACCTCACAGCCGGCGTCGCGCAGGATCCGCGCCACGATCCGCAAGCCTCGGTCATGACCGTCCAGTCCCACCTTGGCCACGAGAACCCGGAGGGGCCGCTCTTCGCTCGTCACACGACGCTGTGCTCATACCAGGTGCCGAAGACCGATTCGAGCGCGCGCATCGATTCGCCGATGGTGACCTGGCTGGACGCGGCGTCGATGAGGGCCGGCATGAGGTTGATGGTCGGATCGGCCGCCTCGGTACGGATCCGGCCCAGGGCGCGGCGGACGGCGTCATCATCGCGGTCCTGTTTCACCGCGGCCAAGGACGCCAGCTGCAGTGTCTCGACCTCCGGGTCGATGGAGAGGGTCGGGGGCGGGCTCGATTCACCGTCGACGTAGCCGTTCACCCCGACCTGGATCCACTCGCCCGAGGCGATCTTGGATTGGAATTGGTAGGCCGCGTCGGCGATCTCGGCGACGAACCACCCGTTCTCGATACAGGCAATGGTCCCGTCCAGCATGGATCCGGAGCCCGCCTTCTCGATGTGGGCAAAGATGCTCTCGGCCTCGCTCTCCAATTCGTCGGTGAGCGACTCGACGAACCACGATCCACCCAGCGGGTCAGCCACATGGACCACGCCGGTCTCTTCGGCAATGACCTGCTGCGTGCGCAGCGCCAGGCGGGCCGCATGCTCAGTCGGGAGTGCCAGTGCTTCGTCGAAGGCATCGGTGTGCAGGCTCTGGGTACCACCCAACACACCGGCCAGTGCTTCGATCGCCACGCGCACCAGGTTGACCTCGGGCTGCTGCGCCGTCAGGGAGACCCCGGCGGTCTGGGTGTGGAAACGCAGTTGGAGCGAACGCCCGTCGGAGGCGCCATAGCGGTCGCGGAGCCAGTGGGCCCAGATACGCCGTGCCGCTCGGAACTTGGCTATCTCCTCGAAGAAGTCCATGTGGGCGTTGAAGAAGAAGGAAAGACGAGGGGCGAACTCGTCGACCATCATCCCGGCGGCGAGGGCCGCTTCGACGTAGGCAAATCCATTCCCCAACGTGAAGGCCAACTCCTGGGCCGCCGTCGAGCCGGCCTCGCGGATGTGGTAGCCCGAAATGGACACCGGGTGCCAGCGAGGGAGTTCGGCTGAGGCGAAGCGCAGGACGTCGGTCACCAGGCGGACGCTGGGCCGGGGTGGGAAGACGAACTCCTTCTGGGCCTGATATTCCTTCAAGATATCGTTCTGAATTCGTGCCCGAGAGACGGGCGCGATCCACGCCCGTCTGGTCGGCCACGCCGACATACATGGCCAGGATCGCCGCGGCGGGGGAGTTGATGGTCATCGAGGTGCTCACGGTGCCCAGATCGATGCCCGAGAAGAGCGTCGCCATGTCGGCCAGCGTGTCCACGGCGACTCCGGCCCGACCGACCTCTCCCTTGGCCAGAGGATCATCGGAGTCGCGCCCGAGCAAGGTGGGCATGTCAAAGGCGGTGGAGAGGCCGTCGCCGCCGGAGCGCAGCAGCTCCTTGAAGCGACCGTTGGTGTCTCCCGCCGTGCCGAAGCCGGCGAACTGGCGCATCGTCCAGAGTCGGGAGCGGTACATGGAGGCGTACGGACCCCGGGTGTACGGCCATTGTCCGGGCAACTCCGCTTCGTCAGGCCCGTAGACGGGTTGGAGCGGCACACCCGACATCGTCTCGAACCGGGCCGTCCGCCGCGGCGATCGATCGAAGACGTCCTGCCATGCCGCTCTGTCACCCATAGGTCGCCATATTACTTCAACGTCAAAGTAAGTAAAACCTCCTAGGCGAAATCCCCTGCCGCCTGGCGCAGTCGGCTCAGGGCACCGAACAACGTCTGTAACGCGGGTCCGTCCAGGCCCACGTCGGTGAAGACCCGCGCATTCATGAGCTCGGTGGCCCTTCGGGCCAGACGACGGCCCGGCTCGGTCAGGGCGGCCAAGGTGCCCCGTCCGTCTTGGGGGTTGGGGCGTCGTTCGACCAGACCTTGCGACTCGAGTCGATTGACCGCGTTCGTCACGCTGGCCGCATTGACCTGCAGGCGTTCGCCGATGATGCCGAGGGGCAGATGTCCGAGCTTTGAGAACGAAAGAAGCATGAGCACCTCGTAGCGAGCAAAGGTGAGCTCGAGCGGCCGCAGTGTCGCGTCCGCGCGCGACAAGAACACTTGCTGGAGCCTCATGATGGATGTGACCACCGCCATGGCCGGTGCCTGGGTCCCCCACCCCTGGGTTTCCCATTGTCGTCGGGCTTCGACAATGGGATCGAACGGCAACTGGCGTCGCTCGGGCACGCCTGCACGCTAGCAATCTTGATCGGGCGGATCGGGCGGATCGGCGGACAATCGTGCCGAGCACACGCGCCAGTGGTCGGTGACCGCCCACGCGTGCTGCACCGGACCCTTCGGACGTGGGGCCACGACGCACCTACCCCGACCGAGCCGATGGAATTCGCGCGACATGGTCCGGTCCGTGATGGATCGGACGATGTGATCGGCTCCCGTTCGGTTCGGACTGCGGCACCAACGCCCGAGACTGACGCCAGCGTGGCGGCGGACCGCCCACTCGGGATCGGACCTATCGGTCTCGAGTGCTCCTTCTGACGTATGCCGGTGCGGTGTCTCAGCGACCAGGCTGACGGCGCCGTGGTACTGCAACCGCCATAGGGGGTGGCCCGCCTGGACGTTCAGGCGGAAGAAACCGGGGTGACCCTCGTTACCGTGAGGACGAGCGGACGGGCTCCTTGCGGGCCACGAGGTTGGAGGCGTTACATGGTGGTCGGACTGATCGGAACCTTCGAGGCTGAACGGAGACAACGAACCATGGCGGAGGATCAATGCGCCGACGCCCTCCGGCGATATTGGGCCGCCGTCAAAGAGGCGGAGGCAACAATTTCCCCGTTTCTCAGCGAGGGGTCGTCCCCCTCGGCCGAGCAACGTGACATCATCGCCCATGTTGTCCACCGAGTCCGCGTAGCCGAAGATGCGTATTTCGCCGCCCTCCGGACCGCGGGCCATGCCGTCCCGCAGCCGATGTGGCGGGCCGAACAACGCTGAGCGCCGTTTCCGCGGGCGAAGGTCGGACGAATTCATGGAGCGGGTTTCCGCCTGACGGAACGTACCGCACCTGAACCCGACCAAGAATCCACCGACGTTGGCCGACGACAACGACGCCGTGTCTATCGGCGTCTATTGGCTACAGCGGTCTCCCAGCCATGGTTGCTCGCCATCAAGGGCATAGAGGGCAACGGCAACGGTGTCCTGGTCAGCCTTCGACGTGGTGTTGGGGGGAACGCCCACGAGGCCGGGGAGGCCAGCCGCTTGGGCGGCCAGGTTCCACGTCGGTTGGCTGAATTGGAATGCCCCCATATAGAGCCCGTCCGGGGACACTGCTCCATAGTCGCCCCCAGATTCCGCTTGCACCACGCACTGCAGGAATGCGTTGAGGACCGGGTCAGTCGCGGCCCCTCCGGTTGCGGTTGGAGTTGCGGCGGGTGGCGAAGCGCTCGAGGTGGGTTGGCTCGCCGCCGGTGGGGGGACCGCAGCCCGCTGGGCGGCGGCCACTGCCGCGCTTGCCGCGGCGGACTGAGCAGCAGCTTGCTGCGCCACGGCCACGGCTAGCTGTCCGGTCACCTGGGCTTGGGCCGACTCCATTTTGCTCTCGGTGTCGTTGGCGAGCGACAGGGAGGTCGCTTGCGTGCTCTGTGCCAGGCGGTCTTGTGTCTGCTGTTGTTGCAGCGCTGCCTCATGACCTTGGAGCGTGTGCTGCGCGGTGTGAAGTTGGTCCAATGCCTCGGTCAGATTGCCGACCGCGATGGTGGTGTACTCGCCCGCCGCCTGTACCGTCGACTCGTTGCTCGCAAACACCCCCGCGTTGGAGGTCGAGGATTCACTATCGCCGAAGACATACGACGCGATGGCGAGATGGCGGACCAGCAGGACCTTGGACATGACCTGGCGCCTGTCGCTCCCGATCTGCTGTTGGGTCTGCGCGATGTCCCGGGCGTCGGACGCCACTTTTTCCGATGCCACCGAATACTGTTGCTGGTAGCCGCCGATCTGTAACTGCTCTTGAACCAGTTCCTGCGAGATTTCCTTGGCTTGTGCGTTGAGAGTACCGACTTGATCAGCGTGGGCGGGTTCGGATGCCAGGACGGTCGGCAGTGAGACGGTGGCGACAACGGTCGCCGATACGAGAGCCGAACCGACGAATCCACGGAGTTGTCCCGCGATTGCTCCCCTGGTCGGAGCTAACCGAGTGCGTAACACAACGATGTAAAATTAGCGGCCATTGCCATCACCCACAAGGCACCGGCGCCGCCAGGCACGCATCGACGAGGAAATGGTCATTTCATTTGCAATTTCGCCGGGATTTCGTGTGCTGATCGATCGGCGGACGGGTTCTTCTCCTGAGTGCGGCCGACGCCGCCACACCGCTGCGCGCTAAGCGGGTAGCGGTGTGTTGTTACCTCGCGGCGGCTACCGCGGTGGGGGAGCTCGCGGCCGCCGTCGTTGGGGCCAGGTTCTCTTGTTGGGCCATGATTCCCGCCTGCTCCACTTGCAGATCAGATGGGTCGATGGCCAGCGGCCCGCCGGCCACCGGAACCTGCCACACGTGGTTCGCTGGACACGGCGGATCCGCTAGAGCCGGAATCGTTGGAAGAACGACCACATCGTGGTCGTGGCGTTTATCTGAAAGGTGGTGAACCCGGTGATCTTGCTGATCGATTGGCTGAATGTGCTCCCGGGCCAGGCGTGTCCGCCGCCCAGGATGATGTAGAAGGTGACGCCCGTCTTGGGTGGGCAGCCATAGGCGCGCAGGATGACCTGGCTCGACAATCTGGTGTCAGTCGTGCGCGGGTTGCAGCCGTCCTTGACGGCCCACCCTTGTACGGTGGCTGGAACTCCTGGGCCGTGCAGTCTGGCCGGCGGTGTGGTCGTCGAGGTCGTCGAGCGCGAGGAGGTCGAACCGCCCTGGCCGAACAGACTATTGAGGAGCCCTGTCCCGATCCCGCCGTTGAAGTACAAGATGGGATCAGCCGTGCCATGAAAGGTGATGATGGGCACCCTCCGAGTGGTCCGGCATGGTTTGGGGAGTTGCAACCCGGAGACCGCGCCGATGGCGGCGAAGGTATTCGACATTGTGCAAGCCAGCAACGAGACCATGAATGAGCCGTCCGAGAATCCACTGGCATAGACCCGAGACGTGTCAATGCACTCACTTGATTCCACCTGCTTGAGCAAGGCCGTGACGAATTCGAGATCGGGATTGGTTGGCGCCTGGTCCGTGGTATTCCATTGCACGGGACTCCCGGTGCCGTTCGGAAAGACGGCCACGAAGCCGTCCTTCTGTCCGAGCGCCCCGAACTGTGAAGTCTGCGCGTGGAGAGTTGCCCCCTCGGCCAGGCCATGGAAGTCGACGACCAGGGGTCGCGGGATCGCGGAGCTCGTAGTGACGGACGACGTCAGCTTGGACGGCGTCGGACTCGGCGTGGACGGGGCCGGAGTCGTCAAGAGGTAGAAGCGGGACACCCCTTGAATCGTCAGGTTCTGTTGCAGATTCGTGACGGTGGGGCCCGGGGCCAGACGGCAGCCAGCCGACGGGACCGGTGCACCGGCGGCCACGGTGCCGGAGGGGACGGCAGCCCCGGCCGAGCTAACGTCGACCGTCGCGGTAGAGCCGGCGCACGCCAACAGGCCGGTGAGAAGCGAGGGCAGTGCTCGGCGACGCAGAGGGCTCGAATGGGTGGTTGGCATGCGCAGTAGCGAAGCACATCGCAAGCGGGTCTGCGAGCCCCAGCACCCTGTAGACATGCGTGCCCGAGGTTGATGACCGTCATGAGCGACGGCAACAGGATTCGTCGAGTGGGCAACTGGTTCTTTTGCAACCGACAAACCGGTGCCATCACGGTGGCCCAGTGGCCCAACGTGCCACTGGTGATTTTCGTTTTGGTCACGGTGGCACTGCGCTCCTTTCATCCCTCCGGAGGTATCGCGACCGCCGGCCGGGTGGTCGCCGGCTTGGCTCTTTTCGTGTGGGCGCTCGACGAGGTCGCGGCGGGGTGTCAATCCTTTTCGACGGATGCTCGGTGTCGTCGTGCTGGGCACCGGGATCGCTGGCCTCGCGCTGCGTTGACCTACCGGCTGGCGGTGGTTCCATCAGGACTGCGGGGGTCCGACGCACCAACGTAGTGACGGGTCCCGCGTTCCGCGTCCCGCCGGACGGCGATGATCTGGGAGCAGCCCACGGCGGTGGGGTCGAAGGCGCTGATTCGCCTCACGCGATGTCCTCGGCTGGTGAGGCCTTCGGTCCATGCCGGTGGAGCATGCGCTTCCACGCACACGGCCAGGTTGTCGCCCCACCACATCCGGAACGGTCCGGCGGCCGGAGCGTCGAGGGCGAGCCTGGCGCCGGCCAGCGCAGTGGCCGGGTCCTGTCCGCCTGGCAGCATCCGGGCCAGCACTTGGAGATGGATCTGGGGCTGCGCGTCTCCCCCCATGGCGCCGACGAGATGGGAGAGCGCGCCATCCGGCGTGGTGGCCAGCATGGGGGACAAGGTGTGGGGTGGCCTTCGCCCCGGCGCCAGTTCGGCGGGGTGGTCAGCCTCGAGGGAGAATCCGAGACCGCGGTTGTGCAGAAAGATCCCGGTCGAACCGGCCACGAGGTGGGACCCGAAATCGAGGGCGTTGGATTGGGTCAAAGCGATGCCCAGGCCGTCGGCATCGATCGCGCACAGGTGCGTGGTGTCGCCGTCACCCATTCGCGGGATTGCAGTGCCGGTTGTGACGTTCGTGCCGGTTCTGCCGGTGACGCCCGGTCCGACGTCCGAAGGGGCGGCGCGACCCGGCCGGAAGCGGTCCGCGGCGCGGCGGAGGCGCGCCTCGGACAACAGCGCCATGCCGTCCGCGCCGTCATAGAGCACCTCCGGGCGGTCACGTCCGGCGGCGCGGCGATGCCTCGACGACGATGTGGGCCCACAGGGGATCGGTCGGGTCGTTCCCGATCCCCATCTGTTCGGCGATCCACGAGCTGGCGAGGGTGAGGTATCCCTGAGAGGGCGGTGGCACGGTCCACAGATCATGGTCCCAGGCGCGGAGTCGGAGGGGTGCGCACCAGTCGGCCGCATCGTGCTCGAGATCGCTCGGGACAAAGGCACCGCTCCCGAGGTCGAGCAACTGGCGACCGAACTCTCCTTGGTAGAACCCCTCGCGACCGTCGGCGACGAGAGAGCGCAAGGCCCGGGCGATGCCGGGGAGCCGCACGTGCTGTTCGAGGCCCAACGGGCCATCGGGACAGAGCTCTTGGGCGCCCGGTACCTGGAAGATGAGGTGGCTGGCCAACGTCAACAGGAGGGAAGCGACAAAGCCATCCTCGGCCAACTCGATGGCGGGACCCAGTACGGTGCCGAGTGGGAGCCTTCCAAAGCGATCGAGCAACGCGAGCCATCCATCGACCGCTCCGGGAACGGGGACACTCCGGAGGTCACCGCGCACCGGCATGACCGTGTGGCCCTCGGCTCGCAACCCGGCCGCACTGACGCCCGACCCGGCTCGCCCGATCGCCAACAGCGCCACCGGATCGGCCCCCGGGGCAGAGACCATGGCGAGGAGGTCTCCGCCCATCCCGCACAGATGCGGGCTGGTGACCGCCATCACCGCGGCGGCCGCCACTGCTGCGTCGCCCGCGCTGCCACCTCGTTCCAGCATGGCGACGCCGGCGTGTGACGCCAATTGGTCCGCCGCATTCACCATGCCCCGAAGACCGAACCGCGGCGCAAAGGGAGCGAGGGGAAAACTCACCGGACAGGCATACCACGCAGGGCCGGACCGGTTGACCCCCGCCGATGCCGGTGTGCTGCCAGGGTCGCGGTCTGCGAGGAGACCGGTGCCAACAGAAGGGCCGTGACCAGATCGACCAGTTGGCTGGTGAAGAGCCGGTCGTCGTGGTGCGGCGCGGTCTGAGCTCGGCGGCCGAGTTCCATCGCCGAGAACCGGATGGCAGTGAACCGTCGATGCAGACGGGTGGCGTCCTGCTCCAAGAATGGACCCACCAACGATCGCCACCGGTCGATGGAGGCCGACTTGTCGAACGGAAGGTCGGGGTCGAAGGCCCCCGTCGGTCGATTGAGCAGCTCGGCGGCGATGCGCAGGTATTCCGGTCCACCATCGAGGTCGGCCAGTTTGGCCGCCGCCGGGAGGACCAATGCTGCGCTCAGCTCGCGAACGTCATCATGCGACCCCCGCTCAAAGGCGTCGAGCATCTGGTGTCGCTGCCGGTCCACCTGTCGATAGTGCTTGCGAACGACCGCCCGTACGATGCCGTCCCGGTCGCCGAAGTGATACTGCAGGGCGACCGCGTTGCGGGCGCCCGAGGCCCGGTTGATCTCACGCAAACTCACCCGGTCGACCCCCCGCGCCGCGAAGAGTTTCTCGGCGGCGGACACCAGAGCGTCCTTGGTCGGTTCGGCGTCGCGAGCCAGTGGACCACCTCCCGGGTCAACCGCTACGGTAGAAACGGCATAAATAATGCATGCGCATTAGATCATAGAGGAGGCCGGGTGGCTTGGGATTTCTCGACGGAGCCGGAGTTCCAGGAGCAGTTGGATTGGGTGGATCAGTTCTGCCGGGACGAGATTGAACCGCTTGAGCTGGTCTTCCCCTTTGCGGTGCGGATGCGTGACCCGAAAATGAAGGCACTGGTTGACCCGCTGAAGGCCCAGGTCAAGGAGCGAGGTCTGTGGGCGATCTTCTTGGACAAGGAGCTCGGGGGCCCGGGATTCGGTCAACTCAAACTGGCCCTGGTCAACGAGATTCTCGGTCGCTACGGGACGGCCCCTTCGATCTTCGGATGTCAAGCCCCCGACACGGGGAACATGGAGATACTGGCGGCCTACGGCACGGAGGTGCAGAAGGACCGTTGGCTGACGCCGCTCATCAACCAGGAGATCTGGTCGGCCTATTCAATGACGGAACCGCAGGGCGGATCAGACCCCAACCTCTTCAAGACCACGGCCGTGCGGGACGGTGATGAGTGGGTCATCAACGGGGAGAAGTGGTTCACGAGCGCCGGGCGTTTCGCCGACATCATCTTCGTGATGTGCACCAACGGCATCTTCATTGTGCCCAAGGATGCGCCGGGCGTGGAGATCATGGATGTCCCCCGGACGCACGACCACATCGTTTACAACGAGGTGCGCGTCCCGTTGGACCACCTGCTCGGGCCCGAGGACGGGGGCAAGGTGTTGGCGCAGCGCCGTCTGGGCGGAGGCCGCATTCATCACGCCATGCGAGCCATCGCACAGTGCAAGCGGGCCTTCGACATGATGTGTGAGCGGGCCTTGAGCCGTGAATCGCACGGCAAGATCATCGCCGAACACCAGATGGTGCAGAGTGCCATCGCCGAGTCGTACGCCGAGATCAACATGCTCCGCCTCCTGGTTCTGTGGACGGCCTGGACCATTGACACCTCGAGCACGCAGGAGTCCCGCACCCAGATCGCCGCCTGCAAGTACACCGCGGCCAAGGTTCTCCGGGAGGTGTCGTACCGAGCCATCCACATTCTGGGCTCGCTGGGGGTGACCGATCTGACCCCATTGCAGGCCATGTGGGCGGGCTCGCCCGCCATGAGCGTCATGGACGGCGTCGACGAGGTGCACCAGGTGACCGTGGCTCGGAACGTCCTGAAGGGCTATCGGCCCCATGAGGGCGTGTGGCCGACCGACTACTTCCCAGCCAAGCGGGCTGCGGCGCGTGTGAAGTTTGGCGACGCCATGGCTGAGGATCCCGATCTGGTCAAGTACGCCGACTTCATGGCCCGGCGATCAGGCGGGCACTGACGGCGACTCCGTCCCTCACAAATAGGTGACTCCGCCGCCGGGGAGGGTGCGGGGGTTAGGGGAGGGTGCCGCGGATTAGGGGAGGGTGCCGAAGATTACAGGACGACCACGGAACGCAGCACCTCTCCCCGCTGCATGCGCGCGAAGGCCTGCTCCACGCCGTCGAGGGGAATGGTCTCGGTGACGAACAGATCCAGGTCGAGGCGACCGGCCAGGTAGAGGTCGACCAGCATGGGAAAGTCTCGGGAGGGCAGGCAGTCGCCGTACCAGCTGGGCTTGAGTGCCCCGCCCCGGCCGAAGAAATCGATCATCGGCAGATCGATCCGCATGTCGGGGGTGGGGACGCCGACCTGGACCAGGGTGCCGGCCAGGTCGCGTGCGTAGAACGCCTGCTCCATCACCTTGGGATGGCCGACGGCCTCGATGCAGACATCGGCGCCGTTGCCGCCGGTGAGGCCCTGCACAGCCGTAACGGGATCGCTGGCGCTGGCATCGACGGTATGGGTGGCCCCAAAAGCCGTCGCCGCCACCAGCTTGCTCGGGTCGAGGTCGATGGCGATCACCGTGCTGGCCCCGGCCAGCCGGGCGCCGGCAATGGCGGCGCACCCCACGCCGCCGCAGCCGAAGACGGCGACCGAATCGCCCGGTCCCACCTGGCCCGTGAACATGGCCGCACCCAGGCCGGCCATCACGCCGCAGCCCAACAGCCCCACCGCTTCGGGACGCGCCCGCCGGTCGACCTTGGTGCACTGCCCGGCGGCCACCAACGTCTGGTCGGCGAAGGCGCCGATGCCCAGTGCGGGGGAGAGCAGCGTGCCGTCAGCCAACGTCATCCTCTGAGTGGCGTTGTGGGTGGCGAAGCAGTACCAGGGACGGCCCCGCCGGCACGCACGGCAGTCGCCGCACACGGCGCGCCAGTTGAGGATCACGAAGTCGCCCGGGACGACGCCGGTGACATCGCTCCCCACCGATTCGACGATGCCCGCCGCCTCGTGCCCGAGGAGGAAGGGATAGTCGTCGTTGATCCCTCCCTCGCGGTAGTGCAGATCCGTGTGGCAGACCCCGCAGGCTTTGACCGCCACCACTGCTTCACCCGGACCCGGTGCCGGGACGATGATCTCCTCGAGGGTCACGGGCGCCCCTTTTTCTCTCGACACCACGCCGCGTACTGCAGAGGCCATGTCCACTCCCTCGTCGTCTCGTGACTCATCGCTGTCGGTTGGCTCCTGCATGATGCCCGAAGGGCCGGGCCGGTGCCCACCGGGACGGCGGCGGCGTGCCTTAGCGGACCGGGAGCTCGGCCGCCGAGGCCGGCGAGGCCGGCGCGGCCGAAGGAGTGAGGTCGGAATGGGATACCCAGACCTCGTCGCCGGAAGCGAGGCGCAGCTCGGAGGCGGCGCCCCGGCTGAGCTGGACCCAGCAGGTCTCGCCCTTGGGCAAGGCCAGATCGACCCGCACCTCGAAGCCCAGATGGGTGACGCGCTCGACCACGGCCGGCTGCCCGCCGAATGTTGCATCGTGGTGCAGGACCAGGTCGTGCGGGCGCACCCACTGACCGTCGAGCCTGGTTGTTGGACCCAGAAACTTCATAACGAACTCATTGGCGGGGTGGTCGTACATCTCGGCCGGCTCGCCGATCTGTTCCAGCCGACCTTCGTGAATGATGGCGAGGCGGTCCGCCACCTCGAGTGCCTCTTCCTGATCGTGGGTGACCAGCACGGTGGTCACGGAGATCTTCTGGTGGAGTTCCCGGAGCCAGACGCGGAGCTGCTGGCGGACCTGGGCGTCGAGGGCGCCAAAGGGTTCATCCAAGAGGAGCACCCTCGGCTCAATGGCCAGGGCCCGTGCCAGAGCCATGCGCTGGCGCTGGCCGCCGGAAAGTTGGGAGGGGTAGCGATCGGCCAAATGACTGATGCGCACCAGCTCGAGCAGCTCGTCGACCCTGTCGCGGATCTCCGCCTTGGGCCGGCGACGTACCTCGAGGCCGAAGGCCACGTTGCGGCGCACGGTCAGGTGGCGAAAGGGGGCATAGTGCTGGAAGCAGAAGCCCACGCCGCGCTCGCGCACGGCGACGTTGGTCAGATCCTGTCCGTCGATCTCGACCGTGCCGGTGTCGGGCTTCTCCAGGCCGGCGATCACCCGCAGCAGCGTGGACTTGCCGCCCCCGCTCGGGCCCAGCAACGCGGTGAGCGACCCTTTGGGTACGTGCAGGCTTACGTCGTCGAGAGCAACGGCATCTCCGTATCGCTTGGAGATTTCGTTGAGCGTGATTGCCATCGGCCGGGCCTCCTTTCGTCGCTGCCGCCCAGGATCGCCAGGACACCGATGGCGATCAGGGCCAGTATGACCGCTCCCGAAAATGCCCCGGTGAGCTGAATGTTGTCGACGCTGGTGTTGATGAAGAGCGTCATGGTCTCGGTCTTGCCCTCAATGGCGCCCGACACCACCAGCACGGCCCCGAATTCGCCCAGCACCCGGGCCGTGGTCAGGGTCACGCCGTAGGCCAGGCCTTGGCGGATGCTGGGCAAGGTGATGCGGCGGAAGACGGTGAACGGGGAGGCGCCGAGGGTGGCGGCGGCCTGTTCCTGCTCGGTGCCGATCTCCTGGAGGACCGGCAACACCTCGCGCACCACGTAGGGCAGGGCCACGGTGGCCGAGGCCATGACGATGCCGGGCACCGAGAAGATGATCTGAATGCCGTGTTGGGCCAGCCAGTTGCCGAACCAGCCCGTGCGGCCGTAGACGAGGATGAGGCCGATGCCGACGACGACGGGGGAGAGGGCCAGGGGGAGGTCCACGAAGGCATCGAGCAACCAGACGCCGGGGAAGCGGTGGCGGGCCAGAATGAGCGAGGTCCCCACCCCGAAGATGGTGTCGGCCGTCACGGCGATCAGCACGACCACCACGGTGAGCCACAGCGCGTGCAGGGCGTCGGGGGTGGTCACGGAATCCCAGGCGGCCAGGAAGCCGTGCTGGAAGGCGCGGTAGAAGACGAAACCGACCGGCAGGGCGATCAGCAACAGGACATAGCCCAGCGCGATGACACGCAGCGGGAGGCGCCAGCGTCCTTCGTTCATATCGCCTCGGAGATGTCGAAGCGGCGCCGGAGCGCGCCGATGGCCAGGAGAACGGCCAGAGCGATGACGATCAGGACGACCGAGACGGCAGCCGCCGCGCCGAGCTCGTCGCTCTGGGAAAGGCTGTAGATCCACGACGAGGCCACTTCGGTCTTGAAGGGCAGATTGCCCGAGATCAGGACCACCGAGCCGAACTCACCGACGGCCCGGGCGAAGGCCAGGCCCGCGCCGGCCAACATGGCCGGAGCGATGCTCGGCAGGATGATCCGCCGCAACACGACCGCAGGCGACGCCCCCAATGACGCCGCTGCCTCTTCGGCTTCGCGGTCGAATTCGGCCAGGACGGGTTGGACCGAGCGCACGGCGAAGGGCAGGGTGACGAAGGCCAGGGCCAACAGAATCCCGATCTGGGTGTCGGCGACATTGATCCCGAAGGGACTACTGGGGCCGTAGAGGCTCAACAGAGTGAGGCCGGCCACGATGGTCGGGAGGGCGAAGGGCAGGTCGATGATGGCGCTGATGATGCGCTTGCCCCGGAACTCGTCGCGCACCAGGACCCAGGCGATCAAAAGTCCGGCCACCGAGTTGAACGCGGCCACGCCCAACGAGCACAAGAGGGTGAGCTTGAGGGCGGCCACGGCCTCGGGCTGGCTGACCGCCTTCCAGAACGCCCCCCACCCGCCGGCGAAGGCGGTCGAGAAGATGGCGGCGATGGGGAGCAGGACGAGCAGGCTCAGGTAGGTCACCGACAGCGAAGGGCCGGCGATCCGGAGCAGGACGCGTTTGAGTTTCGTGGCGGATGTCGTCCTGGACGCACCCGCGGCTGCGGTGACGGTCACCCCGGCGTCAGCTGCTCGAGGTGGAGACTCCCAGCCCCTGCTCGATCTTGGCGATGACTCCCGTCTCGGGATCGAAGAACTTGGTGTTGACCGCGGTCCACCCACCCAGGCTATCGATGGTGAAGAGCTTGCTGGGCTGGGGGAACTTGAAGGTGGCGGCCACCTGGGGCAGCACGGGCCGGTAGCCCTGCTTGCCCCAGATCTTCTGGCCGGCCGGCGAGAGCAGGAAGGCGGTGAAGGCCTTGGCCACGGTTGGGTTGGAGGCCTTGGCCGTCACAGCGATGGGGTTCTGGATCAGGATGGTCTGCGGGGGCGTGATGACCGTGACCGGCTCGCCCTGACTCTGGGCATAGAGCGCGTCGTCCTCGTAGTCGAGCAGCACGTCACCTTGTCCGCCCAAGAACGTCTGCAGGGCGGTGCTGGCACTGCTTGGCTGGGCCCCCGTGTGCTTGAGGAGCTGGGTCAGGTAGGCCGTGGCCGACGCCTTGGACTTGCCCTGGTTGAGCTGAGCCCCGTAGGCCGCCATGAGATTCCACTTGGCGCTGCCCGAGCTGAAAGGGTTGGGCGTGATCACCGAGACACCGCTCTTGACCAGGTCGGCCCAGGTCTTTATGTGCTTGGGATTTCCCTTGCGGACCACGAACGAAACGATGGAGTTGGTGACGAAGCCCTTGGTGGCGTTCTTGTTCCAGCTCGCGCTGACCAGGCCGGCCTTGACCAGTTTGGTCATGTCGGGGGTCAACGAGAAGTTGACCACGTCGGCTGGGAGGCCGTCGACCACCGAGGTGGACTGGGAGCCCGAGGCGCCGAAGGACTGGGAGAAGGTCACGCCGGCTCCGGCTTTGGTGGCCTGGAAGGCGGTGATGAGGGCGGCGTAGGCCGGTTTCGGGGTCGAGTAGGCCACCAGCGAGATAGATCCTCCCGTGGCGGCGCCGGCGGGGGAGGATCCGCCGATCACGGCCAGGCCGGCCAGGCCGGCCACCGGGGCGAGGATGGCCGCCAGGGCGTGGTGGATACGGACGCGTGTCTGCACGGTTGGTTGCACGCCTCTATTCCTGACTTATCCACTCATGTTTGTCAAGTCACTAGCATTGCTTGCGTTGGGAGACTATGGATCGACATCGCCGGCATCAGGCCGCTGACCCGGCCAATTGCGCTCATCGGGGGGTCGTGGCGGGTGCCGTCAGACGGTCGGCGGCGGGCCCGAGGAGGCCGGTTCATCCACCGGCGCCGACGGTCCGGGGGTCCGCTGGCGGCCGTGGTAGGTGCTGGCCAGGAGGAATCCGGCCGCCACCAGGGGCAGCACAATCACGGCGGCGACCCTTCGGTGCTGCAGCCCGTAGGCCAGGGCGATGATCACGCCGGTGGCCAGGGCGAATTCCGGGCTGTCGCCAATGAGGAAATCCCACCAGAAGTGCCCGAAGGCCCGCAGGGAGCGGCGCAGCACGGTCACGACGAGGGCACCGACGAGGACACCGGAAGGAGGCTGCGCATCCATGCGGTCGCGGCCAGCGTCACCAGGACGAAGAAACCGACCAGCCCGAGAATGGCCAGGTCGCTGCCGGGCCATCGCACCCCAGCGCCTTCACCGACCCAGAAGACGCCGAAGCTGGTCAACATGACCCCGACCACGGTTTTGATGGTGTTCTCGGGTACCTCGGATAGCTGCCGAGCGACCAGCACACCGACACCGGCCACCACCACGGCCGCCGCGCCGGCACTCAGGGCGGCCAGTCCCAACCGGCCCTGGCTGGCTCCGAGGCTCACCACGATGAGGACGACCTCGGTCCCTTCGAGGAACACGCCCTTGAAGGCGACAGCGAAGGCGACCCCGTCCCGGCTCTTGCCGCCGCCAGCCCCGACGCCAGCCTCGCCCGGCCCATCGCCACTGAGCTCGGCCACCGTCTCGGCATAGATCCGGTCCTCGTCGTGCGGAGCCTTGTGCCCGCTGGCTCGCAGGATGGCCTTGCGCAGCCAGGCCAGTCCGAGCACCAGCAGCAGCGCGCCCACCACGACGCGCAGGGTATCGATGGGGACGTAGTGGATGAGGGGGACGCCGATGAATCCCACCAGGAGGGCCAGTACGACGACTGCGGTGGCTGCTCCCTCCAGGGCGGAACGCCAACCACGGCTCACCCCGGCCGCCACCACGATGGTGAGGGCCTCGACCATCTCGACCGAACTGGCCCCGAACACGGCGAGGATGAGGATGAGGGTGGAGGTGGTGTGCATGGTGTCGAAGGGCCACGCTAACGCCACCGCGGGCCGACCCTCAATCCCCGGTCGGCGGTAGTCTGCTCGGGAGACTGGGTCGACAGAACGACCGGGGGAGCTCGAGAAGGAGGCAGGTCCGATGGGGGATGCAGCGGTGCCGGCCAACCGGGAGGGCCGTCCCTACGTGGTCGTCTCGGCCGACATGCATGCGTCACCGGACAGCCTCGATGACTTCTTGTCCTACGTCGACCCCGCCTCTCGCGACGCCGTGGCCGCGTTCGGCGACATGTCGTCGTTGGCCATCTCCATGTTCGGGGGTTACGACCCGGGGGAGGTCGACGAGTCCGACCCGGTGCGCGCCACCGCCGCCCGCCGCCTGGCCGGCATGGGTGTGGACACCGATGCCGCCGAGGGGTGGCTGGCTCGATACGGCGTCGACTGGGTGGTCCCCGGTGACGGTGACGGCAAGCGGCTCAAGGTGCTCGAAGAGCAGGGCATCCACGCCGAGGTGACACTGCCCGGTCCGGTGCTTGCCGGCGGCCTCTCCCCAGCCATGTACCTGGGGGGCCACGCGTCCAAGAACCTCGAGCCGGTCTGGCCGGCGGTGCATGCGTACAACCGCTGGCTGGCCGAGTTCTGCGCCGACGCCCCGGGTCGGCGGGCCGGGATCATCCCCATCGACTTCCACGATATGGACCGGGCGGTGGAGGAGCTGGCGTGGGCCCGGCAGTCGGGACTCTTCGGCGGCGTGATGTTGCCGGCCATGTCGGTGACGTCGGGACTGCCCGGCTACGCCGACGAATACTACGAGCCCTTCTGGAGCGCCTGTGAGGACCATCAAATGGTCGTCAACCTCCACACCGGGGCGTCCGGCGCGGCCACCGACACCAAGTTCCTCTATGACGCCAAGCACGGCGGCATGCTCGGTCTCTACGAGGTGTTCGTGTTCACCCGTCGCCCGCTCTGGTTCATGATCTTCGGCGGCGTGTTCGACCGCCACCCCGACCTGAAGGTGGCCGTCACCGAGAACGGCGTGCAGTGGCTGCCCTCACTCATCCGTGACATGGAGAGCTTCTTCGATACCCACGGCGGTGCCCCGGTGCGTTCGTACCTCGATATGCGCCCGGCCGACTACTTCGCCCGCCACGTCTACATGGGTGGCTCGTTGATGAAGCGCTACGAGGCCGAGATGCGCCACGAGATCGGCATCGACCGGCTCATGTGGGGGGCGGACTATCCCCATCTGGAGGGGGCGGTTCCGGTGCACCGTCAGACCATCGAGCACATTTTCGGCGGGTTGCCCGAGGGCGACGTGCGTCGAATGCTCGGCCTCAATGCCATCGAGCTGTGGGGCTTCGACGAGCCGCTGCTGCAGTCGGTGGCCGACCGGGTCGGGCCAACGGTGGACGATCTGTCGGTGGCGCTCCCGATCGAGGACATCCCGCTGACCTTCAGCTGGAGTCTGGCCCGGCCGGTGCCTCTGGTCTCGGACCGTCAGGGCTAGAGGGTCGCAAGGGTAGGAGGGTCTGCCCTGGTCAGGGACCGTAGCGGGAGTAGGGACACGCCGGCGTGAGCCCGGGGTGAGGTGTGGCGTGAGCCCGGGGTGAGGTGCGACGTGAGCCCAGCGTGAGGTCCGACGTGAGGTCCCACGAGACGAACCGGGCCAACTGGACGACCGTGACCGGTTAGGCGGCCGCCTTCTCCAGGATGTGCACGCCGCAAGCCGAGCCCAACCCGATGACGTGGGTCAGCCCGACCTTGGCGCCCTCGATCTGGCGGTCACCGGCTTCGCCCCGCAGGTGCGTGGCCACCTCCCACACATTGGCGATCCCGGTGGCGGCGATGGGATGACCCTTCGACTCGAGCCCGCCGGAGACGTTGACCGGCGTGGTGCCGTCGCGCCAGGTGGCGCCCGAGTTGAAGAAGTCGACCGCACCGCCGACACCGCAGAGCATGAGGTTGTCGTAGTGCACCAGCTCGGCGGTGGCGAAGCAGTCGTGTAGTTCCACCAGGTTGAGATCCTCGGGACCGACACCGGCCTGCTCGTAGGCCTGGGTGGCCGCGTTGCGGGTCAGCGTGTTGACGTCGGGGAGGATCTGGCAGGACTCTTCCCACGGGTCGGTGGTCAAGATCGAGGCGGAGATCTTCACCGCTCGCCGCTGCTGCTCGAGCGAAAGTGTCTTGAGCTTGGACCCGCTCACCACCACCGCGGCTGCGGCGCCGTCGCAGTTGGCCGAGCACATCGGCCGCGTGTTCGGATAGGCGATCATGATGTCGCCCATGATCTCCTCCAGCGTCATTTTCTTGGAGTAGGCCGCCAGAGGGTTGAGGGTGGAATGGGAATGGTTCTTCTCTGAGATCTTGGCGAACAGCTCGAAGCTGGTGCCGCCGTACTTGTGGCCGTACTCCATGCCGATCTGGGCGAAGACGCCCGGCATGATCTCGGTGCCGATACGGCCGTCGACCGGGGCCACGGCGCCGTAGCGGCCCGACGGGGTCCAGGTGGTGCCGTCGTCCTTACGACTGCCGCCTGAGAGGAGACCGGCGCCGGAGAGCTTCTCGACCCCGAAGGCCAGGCCCATGTCGCACTCGCCGGCCTTGACGGCCATGACGGCCACCCTGAGCGCGGTGGCGCCTGTGGCGCAGGCGTTGGCCACGTTGTAGACCGGGATCCCCGTCTGGCCCAGCTGCTTCTGCAGCTGCTGCCCGATGCCGGCGTTGGCTGCCATCAGGTTGCCGGCGCCGATGACGCCCATGTCCTTCATGGTCACGCCGCCATCGGCCAGCGCCCCCGTCACCGCTTCCGCCGCCAGGTCCACCAGGTCCATCTCGCGGTGCTTGCCGAACTTTGTCATGTGGATCCCAAGGATCCACAGGTCGTCAGATGCCGATGCCATTGCTCAACCTCCAAGGGGTTCGAAACCGAACCCGATCGCTTCGGTGCCTTCGGTGTCGGTGCCGACGACCTGTGTGGCCAACCTCACCTTCATGCCCAGCGTCACGTGCTCGGGATCGGGCTCCACATTGATCAGGTTGGCCCGCACGCTGGTGCCCTCGCAGTCCACCAGGGCGGCCACAAAGGGCACGGGCACCCCGGGCGCGGCGAAGGCCACGATGGTGAAGGCCCGGACCTCGCCGGTGGTCGTGATGTCGGACTTGGTGAACTCGGTTCGGCCGCAGCTGGCACAGGCATTGCGCCTATCGAAGAAGCGGGCGCCACAATTGGTGCACTCATTGGCCGTCAGGTGGGGCTCATCACCCAGCACCAGGTAGTCGACCAGCGGAATCTGCTTGGCCATCGCTCCTCTTCCATCTCTTTCCATCTGTCTACGGTCCGTCTCGGCCGTACCCGGTCCGTTTCGGCCGTACCCGGTCCGTTTCGGGCGGTCGTGCCCGCGTCGAACGTGGAACTGCCTCCTCACCGTAGCGGGCCTGGGAAAAAGGGCGCCATTTCCCGCCCGCTCGGTCCGGTAGCCCTCCGGCTGACTCGCCACTAGCGTCGCCCATATGGAATACACCCACCTTGGCCGCACCGGCCTCCGCGTCAGCCGTCTCTGCCTGGGCACGATGAACTTCGGACCCGAAACCGACGAGGCCACTTCGTTTACCATCATGGACAAGGCCCACGACGTCGGCGTCAATTTCTTCGACTCCGCCAACGTCTATGGCCGGTCGAAGGGTCGCGGCGCCACCGAGGAGATCGTCGGGCGCTGGTTGGCCCAGGGCGGGGGCCGCCGCGAGCGCACCGTCCTGGCCACCAAGCTCTACGGCGACATGGGGGACTGGCCGAACGAGGGCAGGCTCTCGGCGCTGAACATCCGGCGGGCCTGCGACGCCTCCCTACGCCGCCTGCAGACCGAATACATCGACCTCTACCAAATGCACCACGTCGACCGCGACACGCCATGGGACGAGATCTGGGAAGCGATGGAGGTGTTGCGGGCCCAGGGCAAGATCATCTACGTCGGGTCATCCAACTTCGCCGGATGGCACATCGCCAAGGCCCAGGCCGCCGCGGCCGAGCGCCATTTCATGGGACTGGTGAGCGAGCAGTCGATCTACAACCTCATGGCTCGCAAGGTGGAGATGGAGCTCCTCCCCGCCGCCGCCGACTACGGACTGGGCGTCATCCCTTGGTCGCCGTTGCACGGCGGGCTGCTCGGTGGCGTGGTGCGCAAGCAGCGGGAGGGCAGTCGTCGCTACCAGGGCCGGGCCGAGGCCGACATCGAGGCCGCCCGGCCTCAGCTCGAGCAGTACGAGGACCTGTGCGACAAGATCGGTGAGGAGCCGGCGACCGTGGGCCTGGCCTGGCTCCTGAACCGCCGGGAAGTGACGGCACCCATCGTCGGCCCGCGGACACCCGATCAGTTCGAGGGGGCGCTGCGGGCGGTGGAGATCACGCTCGATGATGTGGTGCTGACTCAACTCAACGAGATCTTTCCGGGGTACCGGAAGTCGCCCGAGGGGTACGCCTGGTAGTAGGACCTCGGGTGTCCGCGACCGGCGCCCCCGGAACATAAGCGGAATATCGGATTCCGCTTTCACGATAGGCTGCAATCCGACCGGGAAGACCGTCCCGGTTCGCGGCACGAAGACCAGGTGGCAGTGGGAACCACGGCAGCAGGCGCAGCGACCTCCAAGCGGGTGCACTATCAGGTCACCTTCGCCGTGCTGGCGCTGGCTGCCATGTCGTACAGCCTCCTGCAATCGCTGGTCATCCCCGCCCTCCCGTCGTTGGAGCACTCACTGCACGCCTCGGCCGATGCCGTGGCGTGGCTGCTGACCGGATACCTCCTCAGCGCAGCCATCTGCACCCCCATCCTGGGCCGGGTCGGCGACATGCTGGGCAAAGAAAAGGTGTTGGTGGCCGTCCTGGTCCTGCTCTCCGTCGGCACCCTGGTCAGCGCCCTGGCCACCACGCTGCCGATCATGCTGGTCGGCCGGGTCATTCAAGGGGCGGGCGGCGCCGTCTTCCCGCTGTCCTTCGGGATCATCCGTGACGAGTTCCCGTCCGAACGCGTGGTCGGGGGCATCGGCTTTCTCTCGTCGATCCTCGGTGTGGGTGCCGGCCTCGGCATCGTGCTCGCCGGGCCGATCATCGTGCACCTGAACTACCACTGGCTCTTCTGGATCCCGCTGGTGATGTGCGTGATCGCCACCGTCACCACCGTGCTCTTCGTGCCCGAGTCACCCATCCGCACCCCCGGGCGCATCAACACGGTCGGCGCCCTCCTCATGTCCGGCTGGCTGGTGGCCGGCCTGCTCGCCGTCTCCGAGGGGCCCATCATCGGGTGGGGGGATCCCAAGGTCATCGGTCTCTTCCTGCTGGCCGTCGTCCTGGTCGGCGCCTGGATACGTTCCGAGAGCCGCTCCGCCTCCCCACTGGTCGACATGAAGATGATGCGGATCCCCGAGGTGTGGACCACCAACCTGGTGGCCCTGCTCTTCGGCTACGGCATGTACGTGATGTTCACCATCGTCCCGCAGTTCGTCGAGACGTCGACCAAATACAGCTATGGCCTGGGCGCCTCGGTCACCCAGTCCGGCCTCGACCTGCTGCCCTTCGCCGCCGCCATGCTCTTCATTGCCCCACTCACCGGCAAGCTCTCGGTGGCCTGGGGCGGACGCCGGGTCTTGCTGGCCGGTTGCCTGTTCGCATCCAGCGCCTACGTGGAGCTGGTGTTCTGGCACGCCCAGACCTGGCAGGTCATGGTCTCGGCCGGGCTGCTCGGCATCGGGATCGCCCTGGGCTTCGCCGCCATGTCCAACCTGGTGGTCGAAGCGGTGCCCCAGTCCCAGACCGCCGTGGCCACCGGCATGAACACCAACATCCGCAACATCGGTGCGGCGGTCGGGGCCGGGATCGCCACCAGCATCGTGGTGAGCAGCCTGCTGCCTGACGGCACGCCGAGCCTCCATGGCTACATCCTCGCCTTCGTGGTCTCGGCCGCGGCTCTGCTCATCGCGGCCGTGACCACGCTGCTCATCCCCCGGCACGTGGCCGACCCCGCCCACCACTCGGCCATCATCGAGGCCGACGCGGGCATCACACCGGCCTCGGCCGTCGTCATCGACGTCGACTGATGGCGTCCCGCACCGCTCCCGGCACCCGCACCGCTCCCGGCACCGGCACCGCTCCCGGCACCGCTCCGAGCACTGTCGCCGAGCCGACTCTCTACGAGCCGACTCTCGCCCAGCCGACTGTCGCCGAGCCATTGTCCCGTCCCCTTCGCCGGGATGCCGAGCTGAATCTCGAACGCATCCTCGCGGCGGCACAGGACGTTTTTGCCGAGAGCGGCTTCGATGCCTCAATGGACCAGGTGGCGTGCCGAGCCGGTGTTGGTGTCGGGACGCTCTACCGCCGTTTCCCCAACAAGGAGAGCTTGGTGCTCGCCATCATGGAGATGGCCAACCGGCACTCCGAAGCCCTCGTGCACGATGTGCTGACCCACGGCACCCCGGACGAGGGCATCTTCGAGTTCATGCGCCGATGCGTCGGCCTGGCTCCCAGCCTGCGCGCGCTGGTGTCGCGGTCACCCCAGCTGGCCGATACCCACCGGACGATGGTGGACAAACTGGCTCCCTCGGTCAACCGTCTCCTAGCCAACGCCAAGGGCGCTGGCTCCATCCGCTCCGACGTCACCTTTAGCGACATCGCCGTCATCCTCATGTCCGTGCGATTGGTGGAGGACCGCTGTGGCGAACACGGTGCCTTCGACAAGCTCGGTCGACAGCAGGGGGAGCGCCACCTGCAGCTCCTGGTGGACGGGCTTCGGGCGAAGGACTCGACCTTGCCCCATCGCCCCTTGACCCGAGCGCAGCTCGACGACCTGCTCGTTCGGGAGTGACCTCGCTCGACCTTCTTGCGCTCGCTGCTGTCACTGCTGTCACTCCTGTCGCCACACGGCGCCGCCGCAGCTTTGCGCCGCCCCTGTCCTAACCCCTTAGGAGGTTGTCGACCCCGTCAACTCGGGTGCTTCACTCGGGGGAGTCGGTGCAGCGGTCGCGGCCAGTTCATCGACGTCCACTGACAGGTCGGGCAGGATACGGTCGAGGCCCTTCGGGAACCACCAGTTGGACTTGCCCAGCAGCATCATGATTGAGGGCACGACACACATGCGGATCAGCACGGCGTCCACCAGGATGCCGGCGGCGAGCCCGATGCCGAATTCCTTGATCACTCGCTCGCCACCGAAAACGAACGATCCGAAGACCAGGATCATGATGAGCGCGGCTGCGGTGATCGTCTTGCCGGTGGCGGCCAACCCGTTGCGCACGGCGACCTTGTTGTCGCCGCACTTGAGGTACTCCTCGTGAATTCTCGTCACCAAGAAGACCTGATAGTCCATCGAGAGGCCGAACAGGATGGCGAACAGCATCACAGGCAGGAATGCCTCAACAGGGCCGGTTTTATTGATGCCGATGATTGACCCGGCGTAGCCCCACTGGAAGACGGCCACCAGTATCCCGAAGGCAGCACCGATGGAGAGGATGTTCATCACCGCCGCGGTCAGCGGAATGACGAAACTGCGGAACACAATGGCCAAGAGGATGAACGACATCAGGACGACCAACCCGATGAACAGTGGAAGTTTGGACGTCAAGACATTGGCGAAATCGACGAAGATGGCGGTGGTCCCTCCCACCAGGACCTTTACCCCAGAGTCGTCCACGGCCTGAGGGATGGTGGTATCTCGGAGGTGGTAGATGAGATTGGTCGTGGCCGCGTCCTGCGGTGCTGACTTCGGATAGACCTGGACCAGGGCCACCTCGCCCCCGGTCTTGCTCGGTATGAACAGTGGCGTGGTAACGCTGGCCACATCCGGCTGCTGTGTCACCTCGTTGGCCACATGGGCGATGACGGTCTTGTCGGCGGGGGTGTGTACCACCGATACCAGCTGCAAGGGACCGTTGAATCCCTGGCCGAATCCCTTGGCCAGGAGGTCATAGGCAGTCCGTGTCGTCGTGCCGACCGGGTCGTTGCCTTGGTCCGAGGAGCCCAGGCGAAGCGAGAAGAAGGGCGCGGCTAGGACGCCGACCACGACCAGAGCCAAGACAGCGGACACGACCGGCACCCGCTGCACCAGGTCGGCCCACTTGGGCCAGAAGCCCTTCCTGTCGGCGCCCACGACACGCGGGCCATTTTGGGCCAGATTCTTCTTTTGCTTGCGGCTCATCACCTTGGGTCCGATGAAGCCCAGCATCGCGGGCAGCAAGGTCAGGGCGGCAACCATGGTGAAGGCGACCCCGATGGCGGCGGCCACGGCAAGTCCGTACAGGAAGCTGACGCCTAGGGCGAACATGCCGAGCAGCGCGATGCACACGATGATCCCGGCGAAGAGCACGGCCCGACCCGACGTGTTGACAGCATTGATGATGGAACTTTGGACATCCCGGCCGGCCACCAGACCCTGTCGATGTCGGGTGACGATGAACAGGGCGTAGTCAACGCCGACCCCCAGTCCGATAAGCGCCACCAGAATCGGGGCGAACTCGGGCATTTTCAACGCATGACTGAGCAACTCGATCAAACCGATGGCCGTACCGAGTGCGAACAACGCCGACATCAGCGGAAGGATGGCCGCATACACGGAACCGAAGACCAGAAGCAGGACGATGAGGGCCAGGATGACCCCCAAAAGGGTGCCATTGCCAAGGGCCTGAGGGTTGGATAGTTCGCCCAGTTGTCCAGACACGGAGACGTGGAGACCGTCGCCCGCGGTCGACGTGGCCGCGTTGACGAAGGCCTTGCCTTCCGGCTGCGTCAACGCGTTGAGCTGCTGATTCAGCGCCACCGGGATGAAGCCGATCGTCTGGTCCGCGTTGATGTGCTTGGCGCCCAAGGCCGACGTATATGGAGTGACGTTGACCACATGGGGGAGCGCCTCGACCTTCGTGATCAGGTCATCGACGCGGGTCGCGACGGCGGGGTCCGTGAGTTTGGCGCCGCCCGAGGTGGAGACGACGATGTTCTCCGTGTCCCCGGCGCTCTTCGGTGCCGCTGACTGGAGCAGGGCGATGGCGTCGGTCGATTGGGTGTGCGGAAGCTGGAAGGAATTTGAGTAGGCGGATCCGACGGACTTACCCAGGAGGGAGGCGCCCACCAGGACGACAAACCAGATCAAGACCACCAGGCGTCGGTGACGGACACACCACCCAGCCAGGGTGCGCAACATGTAGAACTCTCCTCAGGAACGGATGAGACGGCGGCGTGCCTGCCTCGGGCTAAACGCTACTGCCCACGGCGGAAGGCTACTGCCCACGCGGAGACGCTACTGGCCACCCCGAGCAGGGGTGATCGGGTCCCATCCACGGCGCAGACGCATGTCAGCCGATGATCTGGTGGTCCGACGAACCCGCGAGGTGCCGATCGGCGTGATGGTGGAAACGGTCGTGGTGGCCGAAGTGGTGGAATCGACCGGACCGGTACCAGACGAACAGCCCGACCAGGACGAACAGGGCCCATGGAATGTGGACGTAGGCGAGGGTGGAGCCGGCCGCAGCGAAGGCCAACAGCACCAGGATCAGGAACGGGACCAGCCGCCGCCTGCGTGAGGGTGGTGGTGGAGTCTCGTCGGCCAGCCGTGGGAGGTCATCGAACAGCCCCCGCAAATCGCCGCGGGTCGTCGACCCCATGGCGTGGTCGAGACGTTCTTTGAACTCGGCCGCATCGAGCCGACCTTCGGCGAAGTGGCGGGAGAGCTTGTCGGCCACCTCGTTGCGCTCGGCGTCCGAAGCGCGCAGGTTGGTGTCGGTGTCCTGGCTCGTCCGGCGACCGGCGGTGGCGGCGTAGACGGGATCCCATCGGGAGCGCATGGTGTGGCCTTTCTCTTTCGGGTGGCGTGTGTCTCTTTCGGGTGGTGGGCTGGGAGGTGACGGCAGGTCGATCGCGACCGGCGGTCAGCGGGCTCTTTCGCGGGCCAGCAGGTCCTCGGCCACCGACGTGTCGCTGCCTGCTTCGGGAATCAGGAGCCAACCGGCGAGATACAGGGGAACGGCCAGCCCGCCCAGAAACGTGAGGGCGACGAAGCCGATCCGCACCAGCGTGGGGTCGATGTCGAAGTAGTCGGCCAGCCCTACGGCGACGCCGGCCAGCATCCGATGTTCGCCCCCTCGGTGGAGGCGCTCCTCGTCGACGGGGTACTGACCCGCCGCGCTCGGCGTCCGTGGTGCCGGGGCCTGATGCCGTGCCTGAGTCCGTGCCTGGGTCCGTGCCTGGGTCCTCGGCGTTGCGTTGTGTCGTGATGTCCATGGCCCCAGCTTGAAGGACACGGGAGCCCAGCGATATCCGGCATCTCCCTGCTTGGACCCTGAGCCGAGGCGTGGCCGGTCAGGGATGTCCCTGATGGTCCCAGGGTTGGGCGCGCGCGATCATCGTGGTATCGCCGAATCCACCGATACTGGCCCTCGACGGCCCGATGCCGCGGCTTCCGAGCCGGCAGCCGAGACCACCGCGCGTCCTGCGGGCGAGTGGGCTGGGCGTCGCCACGGGCCGTGGGGCGGGCCGCCCTGGTACGACGCCAGCCGTGCCTACGGGCCGGGTCTGCGCCGCCATGGCCACCGGGGACCGCGGGGCCTGCGCGGGCCGCGCGGTCTGCGTGGTCCACTGCGGCGCGATCCCGATGCCCGGGTACTGGCGGGCATCTGCGCCGGCATCTCGGATGCCACCGGTATTGACGTCACCATCGTGCGCATCGGCGTCGCCCTGCTGGCTCTGGGCAGCGGGATTGGTGTCGTGGTCTACGCCGTCGGCTGGCTGGTCCTCCCGCTGCGGGGTGAGACGTCCAACATCTTCTCCCGGGCCATCCGGGATCGCCGGGGCATCCGCCTGGTCATCGCCATCATCCCGCTGCTCGTCGTCACCCAGATCGTCACATCGGGGGTGCACATAGGCTACGTCGGATCATTCATCTGGCCCGTGTTCTTGGCCGGTGGTGCGGCGGTCCTGATCTGGCGCAACGTCAGCGAGCAGGAGCGGCTCTGGATCAACGACGACATCGTGCCCATGCTGCGTCCGGGCGGGGAACGCCACTCGCGCCGGACCCTCGTCCTACGCATCGGCGTGGGCGTGCTGCTCGGCGTGGGCGGCTTGCTCGTGCTCACCTTCGGCCACCCCACCGCTGCGGCCGTCCGCCCGATCGGCGGAGCGGTACTGGTCATCGCCGCCATCGTGGTGATCTTTGGACCGTGGTGGATCAGCCTGGTGCGCGACCTGATGTCGGAACGCCAGGCCCGGGCCCTGGCCGAGGAGCGCTCGCAGATGGCGGCCCATGTGCACGACTCGGTGCTGCAGACGCTCGCTCTCATCCAGCGTTCGGCCGATGACCCCCAGCACGTGGCGCGCCTGGCCCGCAGTCAAGAGCGCGAGTTGCGGTCGTGGCTCTTCGAGGGCCGACCGCCTGGCACGTTCAGTGACGATGCAACGACCATGGCCGAGGGCATCGGCGTGTTGCAGCGTCAGGTAGAGGCCAACCACGGTATCGAGGTGCAGGTGGTGATCGTCGGGGACTGCGAGCTCACCGACGGGTTGCGCGCCCTGCTCGATGCCGCCCGGGAGGCCACCGTCAACGCCGCCAAATGGTCCGGAGCCCCCCAGGTCTCGCTCTACGCCGAAGTCGAGCCCGACGTGGTGATGCTCTTCGTCCGGGACCGCGGCCACGGGTTCGACCCCGATGCCGTGCCGGAGGATCGTCAGGGCATTGCCCAGTCCATCCGGGCCCGGATGACCCGCTCGGGTGGATCGGCGGTCATTCGCTCGGCGCCCGGCCAGGGGGCCGAAGTCGAGCTGTCCATGGCCCGACGGGAGCCGGTCGTCTGATGGGCGGTGTGCCGGGACCGGAGCCGCAGGCGCGGACGGGGCGGCCGCGCCTCTTCCTGGTCGAGGACCATGCCGTCTTCCGGGCCGGGGTGCGGGCCGAGCTGGGCGAGGCGGTCGACGTGGTTGGCGAGGCGGACGAAGTGGCGGCGGCCGTGGAGCTCATTAATGAGCGAGTGCCGGATGTCGTCCTGCTCGACGTCCATCTGCCCGGCGGCGGCGGACGGGCCGTCCTCGAAGGCGTCCTGCCTCACCACCCCGAGGTGCAGTTCCTCGCCCTGTCGGTGTCCGATGCGCCCGAGGACGTGATCGCCGTCATCCGGGCCGGGGCCCGGGGCTACATCACCAAGACGATCTCGGGGGACGAGTTGCTGCAGGCGGTGTATCGAGTGGGGGCGGGAGACGCCGTGTTCTCGCCCCGCCTGGCCGGTTTCGTCCTCGATGCGTTCTCGGCCGGTGCGGTCGGCGGCAGCGGCAGCGGCAGCAGCGGCGGCGGCGCCGGCCCCACCGCTGGCGCGGGCCTTGGCGCCCGCAGCGGCGATCCCGAGCTGGATCAGCTCTCACCGCGGGAACAGCAGGTCCTCCGCCTCATCGCCCGTGGGTACACCTACAAGGAGGTGGCCAAGGACCTGACGATCTCCGCCAAGACGGTGGAATCGCACGTCTCCTCGGTGTTGCGCAAGCTGCAGCTCTCCACCCGGCACGAGCTCACCAAGTGGGCCACCGACCGACGTCTCGTGTAGTCCCTCGTCCCCGTTTCGAAGATCAGGGGAGAGTCCGGCTAGACATTGTCGACCACCAGCCGGAAGGGACGTCGACGTCGTGGGAGCAGAGGGTGAAGAGGGTGAAGAGGGCGAGGCGAAGGAGAAGTCCGAGCCCGACCTGTCCTCGGAGCATCGCGATGCGGCGACCCTGGCCACGATGGCCGGCCGGGCCTTGTTGGAGCTGCGCGCCGGTCCGCCCCGCTTCACCGACGTGGGGGCGGCCGGAGATCGGTTGGCCCATCAACTCCTGGTCAAAGAACTGACCCGTCTCTACCCCAACGACGATGTGCGGTCCGAGGAGGGGTTGGAGCACGTGTCGGGATCCGGGCGCCTGTGGATTATCGATCCGCTCGATGGGACTCGTGAGTTCCGCCAGCGGGACCGGTCCGACTGGGCCGTCCACGTGGCCCTGGTCATCGGGGGCGTGGCTGTGGTCGGCGCCGTCGCCCTCCCGGCCATCGACATCACCCTGTCGACCGGCGCCCCCCGGGAGCTGGCGGCCAGGGCCGAGAGCGACCCGCCTCGGGTCGTCGTCAGCCGGAGCCGCCCGACCGAGGTGGCCTACGACGTGAGCGAGGCTATCGGCGGCGTCATGATCCCCATGGGCTCGGCCGGCGCCAAAATCGGGGCCGTTGTCCTCGGTGCGGCCGACGTCTACGTCCACGCCGGCGGCCAGTACGAGTGGGATTCGGCGGCCCCGGTGGCGGTGGCCGAGGCGAGCGGGCTGCACGCATCGAGGCTCAACGGCGATCCGTTGCGCTATGGGGCCCCCGATGCGTGGCTGCCGGATCTGGTGGTGTGCCGCCCCGAACTGACGGACGCCGTACTGGCGGTGACCACGGCCGACCGGCGGCCGTACTACTAGACCCGACTTGGCTGCATCGGTCCGATCAGCCCGGCCCAGGTAGGTCCGCAACTGCCCGTCCCGGGTCCGCCCGTCCCCAGATCCGCTGTGCCCGGCCCGGTCCCGCTCCGCTCCATGGCCCGAGAACCAGGCAGGGCCCCCACTCACGAGGAGGAGGGGCCCTGTAACCCGGTTGTTGTGTGGGTGCTCGAACGCCATTGGGCGCCCGTCACCGACTAGATGGCGCGAACGTTCGCGGCCTGAAGCCCCTTGGGGCCTTGGTTGGTCTCGAACTCGACCTTTTGTCCTTCCTCCAGGTTGCGGTAGCCCGTACCGGAGATCGCGCTGAAATGCACGAATACGTCGGGGCCGCCACCGTCCTGAGTGATGAAGCCGAAGCCCTTTTCACCGTTAAACCACTTCACGGAACCAGTTGCCATTGAAAATCCACTCCTTCCCTGGCCAGATTTGACCCCGTTTCCTGGGGGCCACGGCCGGTGTGACTCTCTCGAGTCAGAGGGATTTCCAATCTGTACTGGTGGTGCCCTCGGGGAGAACTCTAGCGCGCTGGACTGCGCAATCGCCGGTCTCATACAGATTTGCCCGATTTCGGGCACGCCACGGGGTCGTCGGTCGGGTCCTCAGACCACTCCCCGAGCCGGCCGTCGAGCCGGTCACTCAGCGAGCCCCCGAGCAGCTGCCAAGCCCGTGGTCGAGCCGTGTTGGAGCCGTGGTCGAGCCGTATTGGAGCCCAATTTCGATCCGGTGATCGACTGCCTGACCCGTTCGGGCGGGGCTGTGGTCAGACCACGCTGAGGAACATGAGTACGTGCCTGGCCAGATCCTCAGGATCGTCCAGGTCGATCTGGGAGAGATTGTCGCTCAGGGCCAGGGTGGCCAGTCCGTGCACGATGGACCAGCTGGCAAGGCCGGCCAGGTGGGCTTGGTGGTCATCCCGGTCCGGACCGGCCGCGGCAAGCGGTTCGTCCAACGTGGCGAATGCCCGGGCCTTGGCCTCCACCAATCGAGGATCAGTCAGATTCATCAGCTCAGGCTGGAACATCACCTCGAAATGACCCCGGTGCTCCAAAGCAAAACGGATGTAGCCCACGCCGATCTCGAGGAAATCGCCGGTCTCGGTCCACACGGAGTGAAGCTCTTCGCCCAGCAGTGCGAAGCCCTCGGCGGCCACCGCAGTGAACAACCCAGCCTTGTCCCCAAAGTGGTGGACCGGCGCGGCATGGGAGACACCCGCCGTGGCGGCCAATGCCCTCAAACTCAGAGCGGCCGCGCCGTTCTCGGCGATCGACTTCGCGGCGGCGTCCAACAGCACCCGCCGTAAGTCACCATGGTGATAGGTGTCGGATGACGACGTGCCCGTCGAAGCCGGCGCCGTCGGCGACTCCAGATTGACCGAGACGCTGGCGGTCGACGTTGCGGCGGGGGTGGCCGTCGGCGTGGCCGTCCGAGTGGGCGTTCGCATGGTGGAGGATTTGGAAGCTGGCGATGGCCTGTGCTTGGGCACGGGGCACATTGTAGCCGAATCTTTCCATTGACAAGATCAATGCGCCCCGGTATGTTGCCGGAGACACGTCGTCAATGGGCAACGTCGCCCGAGATGGAGGGGACAAATCGCTGTGGCCACGAATCCGTATTTGATGGGCAACTTCGCGCCGGTGGTCACCGAGGTGACAGCGCCAAATCTGACCGTGATCGGATCGTTGCCCGTCGAACTGCGTGGTCGCTTCCTGCGCAACGGACCGAACCCGGTCAAGGCGCCTGACCCGTCGACCTATCACTGGTTCACCGGCGATGGGATGGTGCATGGGATTCATCTGAGCGAAGGCAAGGCCGATTGGTATCGCAACCGATGGGTGCGATCAGCGGAGGTGGCCCAGGCCTTGGGGGAGGCGGCTCATCCTGGTCCGGTGCATGAGGGGATGGACTTCGCCTCCAACACCAATGTGATCGGGCACGCCGGCCGGACCTTCGCCATCGTCGAGGCCGGCGCGCTGCCATATGAGCTCACTGACGAGCTCGAGACGATCGGGCCCTGCGACTTCGATGGTTCTTTGGCCGGTGGTTACACGGCCCACCCGAAGCGGGATCCCCAGTCGGGCGAGCTCTACGCCGTGTCCTACTACTGGGGGTGGGGCAATGACGTCGAGGTGACAATCCTGGACGCCCAGTCCCGGGTCCGTTCGTCGCGGCGGGTCACCCTGGGCGGGCCGGTGAGCGTGCATGACACAGCCATCACCGAGAAGTGGATCGTCCTGTTGGACCTGCCCGTGCTCTTCGATCTGGAGATGGCGGGAGCCGGATCGCGCTTTCCATACCATTGGGCCGATGACTACCCGGCCCGTGTGGGGCTCTTAGCTCGGGACGGTGACTCCACTGACGTCGTGTGGCACGAGGTCGACCCCTGCTACGTGTTCCACACCATGAACGCGTACGACACCGAAGGCGGCGACGGCATCGTGCTCGACGTGGCTCGGCACCCCTCCATGTTCCGCACCGTACTGAACGGTCCCTCCGAGGGTCTGCCCACGCTCGAGCGCTGGCACGTCGACGGCCTCGGTGGCCCCGTGAAGGAAGAGCGCCTCGATGACCGAGGCCAGGAGTTCCCCCGTATTGACGAACGACAGCTCGGTCGTCCATATCGGATCGGCTATAGCGTCTCCGTGCGGGACGAGGGCGGCATCGTCGGGACCGAGTCGGGTCTGATCCGCCATGATCACCTGGCCAATACCACTGAGGTGCGGAACTTCCGGTCCGGTGCCACCATCGGGGAGGGCGTCTTCGTGCCGCGCAGCGAGACCTCCCAAGAGGGCGATGGCTGGGTACTGACGCTGGTGCACCAGGCCGGCACAGACGACTCGGATCTGTACGTCCTCAATGCCCAGGACATCTGCGGCGAGCCCCAAGCCATTGTCCACTTGCCCCAGCGGGTACCGGCGGGATTCCACGGCAACTGGGTCCCAGACCCCCTCTGACGAGGCCGCACAGGGCCACCCGGGTGGCATCGCATGCCCCAGCCCCCGTCACTCATTTCCCCGTCCTGGCGTCCAGTTCGGCCTCGAGGCGGGCCACGAGCCGTTTGGGCGCCGTCAGGCAGTAGCTCTCGTAGATCATCTCGGCGACCTCGTCCCAATTGGGCGCCTCTTTCAAGGCGATCCGCACCCCGACCCAGCCCTTTGAGCCCACGTAGGGAGGCACGAAGAATCGCTCGCCATCGGAATTGACCAATATCCGCTGAACCCCTTCCGGCGCCTTCAGGGTCATATATGACCGATCCTCGCTGATGACGACGAAGAGCTTGTCCCGCACCCGGAAGCCGGGGGAGACGTGACCGCCGAACGACTTCTCGACCGCCTCGGGCAGCGCCAGGCAGGTCTTGCGGATGCGCTCGATCACTCTGGCGGGGGCGCCGGCCGTATCAGTCCCTTCCACGTAACATCAGAAATCAGTCGACCGACGGCCGAGTCCTCAGTCCGCCGCCGAAGCCATCCGGTCGGCGGCCACGGCGTCATAGGCCTCGTAGTCGGAGCCGGTGTCGTCAGCGAACTCGAACTCCAGAAGCCCCGCCGCGCCCCAGCGCTCCCGTAGATACCCACCATTCGCGTCCAGCAGGCCCAGCTTGCGGGTGTTCGGCACCAACTTGGCGAAGAAGCCACGTTGGAAGCCGCGCGCGGGGTTGATCTTGGACTCGGATGCCGCCTGCACAATGAAGGGCACCACCGCAGCTTCCGTCGTTCCCATCCGCTCCCACACCTCGGGTGTCGTCGCCCGGGACCGCGAGTTCAGCGTGGCGTCGACCATGAACTCCTGGCGCTCTTTGAGTTCAGCCTGGCTCAGGTCGGCGTAGAACTCCGACAACGTCAACACCCCGAAGGCCACGTGTCGGGCCTCGTCTGACATGACATACCGCAGCAACTTCTTCAGCAACGGCTCCTGGGTCCGCCGCAACATGTCCCCAAACGCCGCCAACGCCAGCGACTCGATCACGATCTGCATCCCCAGATACGCAATGTCCCACCGCGAGTCCTCCAGCAAGGACCAGATCTGCTCCTTCAGGAAGGGACTCATCGGATAGGCCTCGCCCAACTTGGTCGACAGGTACTTGGCGAACACCTCGGTGTGCCGCGCCTCGTCCATGGTCTGGGTGGAGGCGTAGTACTTGGCGTCGATCCATGGCACGGTCTCGACGATCTTGGCGGCGGTCATCATGGCGCCCTGCTCGCCGTGCATGAATTGGCTCAACGAGGCCGTGAAGAACTCGATGCCCAGCTGGGTGTATTCCTTGTCCGACCATGTGGCCAGCGGCGAGCCCGGCAGCCGGCCCGCTACCCGGGCCACGGCCAGCATCGGGCTGTCCTGCTCGGCCACCAGACGCTCGGGGTCGACGTCGGTGGCCCAGTCCAGGTCGGTCACGCTGTTCCACTGCGAGCCCATGGCCTTGTTGTAGAGCGTGACCAGTTGCGTCCGGTTCCGCTCGTAGTCCCATAGGAAGGCCCGATCGGCATTGTCGTGGATGATGTGGATGGCCTCGTCCATCTCCCCTGGACTCGGCGGCGGAGGCGTGTCCCCCGCCCCCGATCCCGACGCAGCCCCCGACCCCGATCCGACGGTCATGTCAGTCAGCTCCTCTTCCCGCCCATGTTGGCGTTCGGGGCCGCCTTCTCGACCAGCCCGGGGATGACCTCGCCCAGTTCGGCGGGGTCCCAGCGGTCGTCCTTGTCGACCCCCGGCCCGGCCACCCAGCCCTCGGCCACCGAGATGTTGCCGCCCATGACGTTGAAGACCCGCCCGGTGATGGCCGCCGACTCGGGGCTGCCCAGCCACACCACCAGGGGAGCGATGTTGCCCGGGTCCAATGGGTCGAACTCCTCGGGCTTCTTGGCCGCCGAAGCAGCGCCCATGCCCAGGTTCTCGGTCATCCGGGTCAGGGCGGCCGGGGCGATGGCGTTGACGGTGACGCCGTAGCGGCCCAGCTCCATCGCCGCAATGATCGTCATGGAGGCGATACCGGCCTTGGCTGCCCCGTAGTTGGTCTGCCCCACGTTGCCGTAGATCCCCGACGGCGACGTCGTGTTGATGATCCGGGCATCGTTGGTCTCGCCCGCCTTGGAGCGGTTGCGCCAGTACTCACTGGCGTGGCGCATCGGCGCAAAGGTCCCCCGCAGGTGCACCCGGATGACGGCATCCCATTCCTCGATCGTCATGTTGACCATCATCCGGTCACGTAGGATCCCGGCGTTGTTGACCAGTACATCGAGCCCGCCGAAGGTGTCGATGGCGGTCTGGATCAGCCGCCCGGCCCCGTCGTAGTCCGAGACGTCGTCGCCGTTGGCCACGGCTTCCGCGCCCATGCCCCGGATCTCGTCGACCACCTCTCCCGCCGGACCGGCTGAGCTCCCGGTCCCGTCGACCTCGGCCCCGAGGTCGTTCACCACGATCCTGGCGCCCTGGCTGGCGAACTCGAGGGCGTGCTCGCGCCCGATGCCCCGGCCCGCCCCGGTGATGACGACGATGCGTCCGTCGTTGATGCCCATGATGTTCGCTCCTTTATCTCGTATCCCTCGTATGTCTCGGATCTCGTATCTCGCATCTGTATGCTCGCTACCGCTGCCGTCCTGCCGCGGCTGCTGCCGCTGCCGCTGCTCGATACTGGTCACGCAGCAGCCGCTTGTAGATCTTCCCCGTATCCTCGCGCGGCAGCTGGTCCACGAAATCCACGGTGCGTGGGCACTTGAAGTGGGCCAGCCGCGCCCGGCAGAACGCCATGAGCTCGGCCTCCAGCTCGATGCCCCGGGCCCCGCTGACCACCACCCCCTCGGCCGGCTCCACCACGGCCTTGACCGCCTCACCCCACTCCTCGTCGGGCACCCCGATGGTCGCCACGTCGCCCACGGCCGGATGCTCGAGCAGCACGGCGTCGACCTCGGCCGGGTAGATGTTCACGCCGCCCGAGATGATGAGGTTGGCGGTGCGGTCGGTCAGGAACAGAAAGCCCTCGTCGTCCATGTAACCCATGTCGCCGAGGGTGAAGTAGTCGCCCCGGAAGGCGTCGTCGGTCTTCTCGGCGTCGCCGTAGTAGTCGAACTTGCTGGCGGCCGGGGCCCGCAGGAAGACCAGGCCGATCTCGCCCGGGGCCACCGGATTGCCCTCGGGGTCGGCCACCTTGACCTGGTCGGCCAGCATCGGGCGGCCGACCGTCCCCGGGTGGGCCAGCCACGTGGCCGAGTCGACCAGTGTGCCCAGCCCCTCGGTGGCGGCGTAGTACTCGACCACGATCGGGCCCAGCCACTCGATCAGCGCCTGTTTGACTCCGACGGGACAGGGCGCGGCGCCGTGGATGATGAAGCGCAGCGACGACAGGTCCGACGCCTGCCGCACGCCGTCGGGTAGTGCCAGCATGCGGTGGAACATGGTCGGCACCATGTGGGTGTGGGTGATCCCGTGCCGCTCGATGAGCCGCAGCGTCTCGGTCGGATCCCAGTGCTCCATGATCACGACGGGCACGCCGTAGACGAAGGGTATGGCGATGGAGAAGGCCAGCGGGGCGGCGTGGTAGAGCGGCCCAGTGCACAGATGGACGTCGACACTGCGCTCCCAGTCCTCGTCGTAGCCGCAGAAGTTGACGGCGGCCAGCGCGCTGGGCGCCTGACCCTCGCGGTGGACGCCTTTGGGGCGACCCGTGGTGCCCGACGTATAGAGCATCTGGGTGCCGATGACCGGGTCGTCGATGTCCGACCCGTCTTCGGCGGCGATCACCTCGTCGTATGACGCAAACCCCCGTCGGTCGCCGCCGACGCCCAGACGGATCAGACCCGACCCCGATCCCGACCCCGACGCAGCAGCACCCGTTTCTGCTGACGCTTCCGTCGACGCGGACGCCTCCGCGATCTTGTCGCCCAATTCGGTCGCACCAATGAATGCCTTGGCCTCGCAGTTGGCGACGATGTACGCCGCCTCCTCGCCGGTGAGGTGCCAGTTGATCGGTGTCAGCCGCAGGCCGGAACGCTGCGCCGCGTAGAGCACCTCCACGAATTCAGGCCGGTTGGTGCACATGAGGGCCACGCTGTCGCCCGGGGCGAGGCCTCGCGCCCGCAGCGCCCGGACCAGGCGGTTGATGTTGGCGTTGAGCTCACCGAACGTGCGGTCGCCATACGCCGTGATGACGGCCGGACGGTCGGGCCCCTTCGCCGCCCACCAGGCCAGCAGCATGCCCTCGGCTGCCGCGGCCGCCCGATCCTTCACGCTGGCGTCGCCGCCGGTGTGAAGAGTGGCAATTGCCGACCGTCGGAAAGCGGCTCCCAGGTCACCGTCACCGCCATGCCGATGCGGACGTCTTCGGGTGGACACCCAATGATGTTGGTCATCATGCGCACACCCTCATCGAGGTCGACCAGTGCCACGACGTAGGGCTCGCCGTGCGAAAAGGTGGCACCGGTGGCCGCTGGATTGTGCTCAATCGTCGCCGCATGCACGACGGCCCGACCGCTGGCCGTGCGCCATTCCAACGTCGACGCGCCTGCCCGGTCCGACTGCCCCGACTTTCCCGACTGCGCCGGGTGGTCCGCCCCCGAGTCGCCCAGCCCGTCCGCCGCGCAGTACGGGCAGAAGAACCGCGGGTAGAAGATCCCCCGATCACACGACGTGCACCACTGCACCAGCAACGTGCCCTCCCGGGTGGCCTCCCAGAAGGGGCCGCTCTCGGCGCCAACCGGCGGTTCCATCCGGGTCCGCTCCGTCTTGACCCGCTCGACCCGCTCGACCCGCCTGTCCTCCCCCCCAGCCGCCGCCGCCACCGCAGCTCTCGCTTCTCCTTCGTCACCGGCCGTCACAGTGTCGCCTCGGTTCCCAACACGGCCGTGGACATGCACGAGAGCACCACGCCCGAACCGTGGGCCACCGCGATCTCGGGCCGGTCGACCTGGCGGGCTTCCGCTTCGCCCCGCAGCTGACGGACGGCCTCGACAATGAGGAACATGCCGTACATGCCGGGGTGAGTGAACGACAGGCCGCCACCGTTGGTGTTCATGGGCAGGGATCCGCCCGGTCCGAGCTTGCCGTCCTCGACGAATGCACCGCCTTCACCCTTAGCGCAGAACCCGAGGTCTTCGAGATGGAGCAGGGCGGTGATGGTGAAGCTGTCGTAGCCCATGAGGACGTCGACGTCCCCAGGCGTGATCCCGGCCGCCTCGAACGCACGGGACCCCGATACCGCACCCGGCGTCGTCGTGAGGTCCGGCATCTGGGTGATCATCAGATGGTCGTGGCAGGTGCCGGTGCCCAACACGTAGACAGGCGGTTTGCGCAGCGAGCGCGCCACCTCGGCGCTGGTCATCACGAAGGCACCGGCCCCGTCGGTGACCAGGCAGCAGTCGAGAAGATGCAGCGGGCTGCTCTGCAGCGGGGACGCCAACACGTCGTCCACCGTGATGGGCGTCTGGTAGCGGGCCCGAGGGTTCAGGGCGGCCCAGTCACGGGTGCTGACGGCGATCTGGGCCAGCTGCTCGGAGCTGGTGCCGAAGTCGTACATGTGCCGCGAAGCCGCCAGCGCATACGGACCCATGGGCATGCGCAGCCCGAACGGCCACTCCCATTCGATCATCGGGTTGGGCCCGGCCAGCCCCCGCCTCGGCACCTGACGCTGGCGCCTCCGATCGCTGCGAGGTGTCGACGCGTAGACGCTGATCACCACGTTGCACAGCCCGGTGGCGATGGCGGCTGCGGCGTGCTCGAGGTGGACCTCGTAACTGGAGCCGCCGGTCATGGTCGAGTCGGTGAACGTCGGCGCGATCCCTAGATACTCAGCCAACCCCATCGCCGACTCCGCGTGGCACACCCCATCGACGTCACCTAGGGCCAGCCCGGCGTCATCGAGGGCGGCCAGGACCATGGCGACCTCGAGCTCCCGGCCGGTGCGTTCGAGCTCCCCGGTCGGCGAGACGTCGTCGGCCACACCGACCACCGCCGCCGCCCCCCGTAACGTCCGATCGACCCCCGTCATGCCCTCGAACATCCCCTCCGCTCAGGTCTCAGGCTCAGGATCCGGCTCAGTCTCAGGCTCAGACTCGGACTCGGGCTCAGACCGGCTCAAGCGTTCTTGGGAAGCTCGGAGAACGGGGTCACCCGGTCGTTGTTGGGTTCCTTCGGCAGCCCGAGCACGCGCTCACCGATGATGTTGCGCTGGATCTGGTCCGTCCCCCCGTAAATGGGTGGCGCCTGGGCGAACAGCGCCATCTCGGTGACGCTCCCGGCAAAGGGGTCGCCGGTCGCCTGCGACAGCGAGGCCTTGTCGTCGGCGTTGTAGGCGTGCAGCATGCCGGACGGCCCGGCAATCCGCAGTCCGACGTCACGGGTCAGCCGCACGATCTGGCTCATCGATAGCTTTGACACGTTCGGCATCCCCGGGATGTCGCCGCCCTGCTCCTTGACTGCCTTGAGCCGCAGGCCGTTGAACCGCCCCAGCTCGCCCAGGGTGTACAGGCGGGCCAGATCCTGTCGGATACCGGCATCACCGTTCACCTTGTTCTTCTGAGCCAGCCCGATCAGCATGCCGGCGCCGCCCCGCATGGCGGTCAGCGCGCCGCCACCGCTCCGCCGGCCGCTGCCCCCACCCGACTGGCCCGACTTGGCCGACTTGCTGGCTTTGCCGTTGGTCGGGGCCTGGACGAAGTCGCCCACCCGCTTGGGGAGCGCGCCCATCACGGTGCCCGGTTGGGCCAACCCGCCACCGGCGGCGTTGCCGCCGCCTGAACCCAGACCGGCCCGCTCGTTCATCAGCGTGGTGTTGGCGGCGGCCCACCCGTGGTTGAGGCCACCGATAAGGGCGGCGTCGGCCACCCGGGCGTCGGTGATGAACACCTCATTGAAGAGGGTGTGTCCGGTCATTTCTTTGAGCGGCCGGACGTCGACTCCGTCCTGGAGCATCTCGAAGGCGAAGTACGAGATGCCTTGATGCTTCGGCACGTCCACGTCAGTCCTGGCCAACAACATCCCCAGGTCGGCGTACTGCCCGCCCGAGGTCCAGACTTTCTGCCCGTTGATGACCCACTCGTCGCCGTCCCTGACGGCCCGGGTCTGCAGACCGGCCAGGTCGGATCCCGCCTGGGGCTCGCTGAAGAGCTGGCACCACGCCTTTTGCCCGGTCACGATCTCGCGGAACGTAGTGGTCGATCTGCTCCTGCGAACCGTGGGCGGCGATCGTCGGGGCGGCCAGCAGCAGGCCGAGGCCGGCCGGCGCACCGAGCGCACCGAAGCCAGCGATCTCGTTCGACACCGCCACGGCGTCGGTGCGGGGGATCCCCCTGCCGTAGGCATTGCTGGGCAGACTTGGGGCTGACCAGCCGGCCAGGCCGAGTCGCTCCCACCATTCACCAACGGTGAGGTCGGGATCCCAGTTCTGCTGCAGCCATGAGCGCACTTCGCTCAGGAGATCGTCGGTTTGCAGGGGCGTCGCGGTGTCGGTCACGTGGTTCCTCCCGGTAGTCAGTTCGTCAGGCCCGTTCTCTCGTCGGACCTGCGTCTTGCCTACGTCCATATCTAAGTCGTCTCTATGTCGTGGTCTGAACCTATCCGTTACATCCCGGATCAGGCGACTTCTCGTCCCCGGCCGATCCAACCCGATCCAACCCGATCCCACCTGATCCCACTCATTCCAGCTCTGATTCCAGCTTTGATTCGAAAATCCATCGTTTCCCGCGAGGCCACGCTCGTCAGACGAGCCGTCCGGCCTGGAAGAGGGAGGAGAGGAGATCGTTGAGGTGAGTGCACGTCGACGTGCCCACGAGGTCGTCCCTCACCAGAGATCTGAGATCGCCCACCCGTTGACCGACCAGGCGCCCGGCGCTGGCGGCGGCCTGCGGGCACTCGGCCCACGGCAGCACCCGGGGCGTGGCCACGCAGGCGACGATCCGACCACCCGCGCCGCTGTTGTCCCCACCATCCTCCGCCGCCGCTGAAAATGTCATCAGACGAGTTGTCAGACACGAGTGCCTTGACCGTGTACTCGTGCAGTACCGAGGTGGTGCCATCCGGCCGGGCGTACGTATCCCGGAACATGGCCCACACCTCGTCGCCGGTCCGCTCGATCAGACGCTGCCGACGCAGCGTCCCGGCGACCAGGTCGGGCATGGGGTGCCAACCTTCTCGATCGGCCGGTACGTCGGGCCCATCGGGGGTCGGGATCTCCCGTTGCCCTCGTATGTGCACCATCATCGATCCCGCTTCGGCCCAACCGGCGCAGACGTCGACGGGCAGGCCGTCGATGAACTGATCGGAGAGGGGACCAGGGAGAAGTCCGGAATAGAGGGTGCCGTATCCAGCCAACATGGCCACGACCGGAAGCTCGGTCAGCAGCACCGAGCGCAGGCTCCCCGGCTCGCACACCTGGTCGACCGCAGCCCGAAAGCCCCGACCGACCCGGCGGCCCACCAGTCCGGCGGACCACGGGGAGTCGGGCACCAGGTCGAGCGCGACCAGGGTCAGGTCGGCCGAAAGCGTCGCCCGGCACGACGCCGTGTCATCGCCTTGACACGCGACACCTGTGAGCCCGGAGCCACCATCAGGCCGGGCAAGGACCTCGAGATGGCTGGTCCGGCGGATGGACCCCGGCCGCCTCTCGGGCAGGTGGGGGAGGGGTTCGGCGAGCGCATGGGCCACGTGGGTCACGGCGCCAACGGTAGCGTCGCGGTATGGACCCACTTGCCAAAGCATTCGACTCCTGGATCAACGCCCAGCGGGCGGCACTGGACACGATGGTGCAGGCGACCGGGGTCCCGGGCACCGATGTCGACACGGCCGAGGGGTACCGGCGGGTGACCCGGCTCTCGACCTTGGCCCTCGAGTGGCTGGTCGAGAAGTCCGACCCGCTCCACCCTCAGCTATTCCGGCTCCAGGACGAGTACCGCAAGCTCCTCGTGGACAATCCCGACGTCAACTACCTCTTCTGCGTCCTCGATGACACCCGCAGCTACCGCCTCACCGGCACCCGTGGCCAGTGCGCCTACCTGGGCATGACGTTCGGCACGCCCTTCGGGCAGGGGGAGGTGGGAGGGCGCACGGGGACGCAGACCCAGACCCATATCGATGAGTACGACATCGGTCCGAACGGGGAGGTCGACATCCTGATCGCCCCAGCGGCGGACATGCCCGACCCCCGGCCCCGCAATTCGATCGTCTTGGAGCCCGGGACGGCGCAGCTGGCCATTCGGGAGACGCACTGGTGGAAGACGCCCGATCGCCGTCGAACCTGCGCATGGAGCTGGTGGGGGAAGTCCCGCCACCGATGCTCTCATCAGATGCGCGGGCCCCCAAGCTCGAGTTCGCCGCTATGTTCCTGCAGTTCGTCGGGGAACGGCCGTCCAGATGTGGCACGACGCGGCGACGAACATGAACACGTTCGGCGGGACGACGGCTCGGAGCACGTGGCGGCGCAGAGACGAGGTGCGTTCGCACTCAAACGCCGAGATGACCTACCACGGCGGCCGCCTCCGGTTGGAGCCCGGTCAGGCCGGCGGTGACGTGGACGAGCCGGACCTGCGTTCCTGTACTGGGGCCTGACGCTGACCTCGCCCTGGATGGAGAGCTTCGACTACCGCTACACCACCACGGCGCTCAACAACGAGACCGCACGGCGATCGGCTGATGGGGCTGGCAAATGGTCATCGCGGCCGAGGATCCTGGGCCCGGCGTGGAGAACTGGCTCGATACGGGAGGTCGCCTGGAGGGCTACATGCTGGTCCGTTGGGTGCTGGCCGATGGTCCGCCGCATCCGACGGCCCAACTGGGCGGTAGCGGACTTACCCCGACAGGCCGGGACCATGGCCTAGATGCGATCTCTGCGGTCGCCGGTCGCCGGCCGTCTCGGTCGAAATGGCGAGACGCCATCGAGGATTCAGACCTCTGAGCGGACCCCGAATCGCTGCTGATAAGGGGCGACCAGGGCCCGGTGGGTGGCCGGATCGAGGCCGGTGTCGCTGAAGGAGTAATCGTGACGGTTCGTCCGGTTGGTATGACGACTGCCGAGATACGACTCGATGTTCTTCCGGAACTCCTCACTGAGTGGGAATTCCCATCGCCGGTAGAGCGCCTCGATGGTGGCCATGGGATCCTTGACGAGGTCGTCATAGATAACGTCGCTGATCTGGTCATGGGGGAGAGCGCCGCCGTCCCGCTCCGCCGTCACTTCGTCCATGACGTGCTCGAGTCCCATGCACATGAACTCCACCAGGACGGCATGGTCGACGTGGTTCGAATGCAGTAGTGGAGGGTGGCCATCAAATCGGCTAACGATCCGACCACCCGGAGGGGGTCGCGATGGGTGATGACCACCTTGGCGTCGGGGAAGGTGGCGAAGACGAGCGGCAGCGGAAAGGTGGGACGGTGCTTTGAGGACCCACCGGGTCGTGGGGGTGGCCCACTGCATGGTCTGGAGCATGCGGCGCAGCCAGTCGTAGATGGGCGCCTGGTCCTGTCCACTCCTCCAGATGGTGTACTCGGCGACGTTGTAGAGACCGGTGTACATGTCACTCGAGAACTGGTGGGCGAAACCGAAGATGTCCT
>CAVURD010000021.1:0-21691 GCA_963743785.1 uncultured Acidimicrobiaceae bacterium
GATCGGGGCGTGATCTGACCGCACCGGCCAGCCAGCGGTTCGTCAAAGGCGCTGAGTTAGGGCTGAATCTGGCCGTTTCGATATCGATCGAATTGACGTCATCTCGCCCTTTGGTGACCGATACAGGTGAACAGGTGGTGACCAATACAGGTGACAGCCTGGGCACCAAAGGCACGACGCGGTCGGGCGCCCACCGCCAATGCGCAGGGACGAGCGCATGTGCCAGCCCCATCTGCGTACCGCCGCCGACGCGGCCGTCGAAAGGGACGCTGGGGCAGCCATGAGATTGACGGGAAGCGGGTTGAACAGATTGCCCTGTCCGACGAATCCGCCCCCGGGGTATTCCGAGGGACTGGCGGGACCACCACGACGACTACGAGCCTCAGGACACCGTCCGCGGACTGATCTTTGACGTCGCCACCCCGGGCACAGTCCAGCACCTGGCCACCCTGACTTGACTGCAGCCCTCGACGGTGCCGTCCAGCGATCTCTGGGGGAAGCCTGGGTGTGTTTACGCAAGTCGAGTGCGTCGACATTTCGCCCCTCGCGGCTTGCACCATCGCCCACTGGGGAGCAAGAACACGCCCGACACGTCGATGGGTATCTGGTCTATCCGGAAGATTGTCGAGGAGGGACGTCAGAAGGAACTCGACAACCACACAGAGGCGCCAACGTCAGCGCCGGCGGCGATCGGGGGCCTGCAGCCGCACTTCGTTCCGCTGTGAATCGAAAGGACCGCATGATCGACGACAACACCGATCGGGACATCCCTTCCCTCCTGCGGCGTCTAACGGCCACCAGATCGGTACTTCACGACTCGATACGTACCATCCGTTGGTCTATCGCTTGGCCAGTGTCTGCCCGTGCACGTTGAAGATGGCGATCTGCATCAGCCCGCTCGGGAACCTCCAAGAGATGCAGCCATCCCTCCCCGTTGGGGTCGCAAAAGCGAAAGGGCTGGAGGCGGTGGATCGCAGAGCGAGAGGATGGCGTAATCGGTGCATTGCGAGATCACAGGTATAACCTCGCGCCGTGAGGGGTCGCAGTTGAGCCAATGCCAATGAGGCCTTCGGAATCGGCTAGCGGATCCAGCGTAAGCGATATGGCGGCCGACAGCGTCGCGGATCTGGTTGATCATGGACTTCCTGCGGCCGGGGACGAGTCGGGAACCGCGCCTGGGGATCGCCGGTTCCGACCCGACGTCGAGGGTCTTCGTGCGGTTGCGATCCTCTTGGTGGTCTTCTACCACGGAGGCCTCGACGTTCTCAGTGGGGGCTATGTAGGGGTCGACGTCTTCTTTGTCATCTCGGGCTTCGTCATTACCGGAGTCCTACTCAGAGAGCGCGTGTCGAGTGGACGCACGTCGTTTCTGAGTTTCTACGGGCGTCGCAGTCGTCGGATCGTTCCTGCAGCGACACTCGTGATCGTTGTGACTGTTGCGGCGACCTATTGGGTGCTCGGAGCCATATACGGGGATCCAACCGCGACTGATGCACGATGGACCGCTGTCTTCCTCGCCAATTTCCACTTCACCTCGCTTGGAACGAATTACCTGAATGCACAACAACCTCCGTCACCGCTTCTGAACTTCTGGTCACTGGCTGTCGAGGAGCAGTTCTACCTCGTTTACCCGGCGCTGTTTATGCTCATTGCGACACTGCGCAGCAAACTCTCGTTACGCATTCGACTGGTCATTGGCCTCGTTGTGGTGATCGCGATCTCTTTCACGCTGTCAGTAGTCCAGACCGATTCCAACCCTACGGTTGCCTACTTTTCCCCATTCACCAGAGCCTGGGAGCTGGCACTGGGAGCGCTGGTCGCAATCGGAACCAAATGGCTGCTCCGGCTCCCGCTCGCCATCTCATCGATCATGACGTGGGTGGGATTGGGCGCGATCGGTTTCTCGGCGATTTTCTTTGGCGCCAGCACTGTGTATCCCGGGTCGCTCGTTGCGGTTCCAGTCCTTGGCGCTGGCTTGGTCATAGCCGGTGGGGTGCGAGCGCCTCGTTGGGCCGCTGAATGTGTCCTCGGACTTCGCCCCTTCCGTTGGATTGGACGGCTCTCGTACTCCTTGTACCTTTGGCATTGGCCGTTGCTGGTGATCGCTGCGGACGCTGCCGGTCGGTCAAGCCTGCCATTTCGGAAGAATGCGCTCTGGCTGCTGGTCGCTGTTGCTGTCTCGGTGGTCACCTACCGGTTAATCGAGAACCCCATCCGTCATGCGCCCGTATTCCGGCGGGCGATCGCCTCCATCGGACTAGGAATTGTCCTGATTGTGATCACTGTTGCAGTCGCCACGGTTGCATTGAATGCAGGACTGGGTGGCCTTTCTGCACGTGTAGCTCCTGTTTCGAATTCCGAAGTGGCAAACCTGGTTCGACGCGCCCCAGACCTGCGGTCACTTCCCACAGATCTGATGCCTTCGCTGGCCGACGCTCCTCAAGACTGGGGGGGTCCGCCGCCATCCTGCTCGCCCGCAATAGGCGGAACGTCGATTCCGGACAGCTGCGTATTTGGCGATACTTCTGGAAACCACACGATGGTGATCTACGGTGACTCGCACGCCGAGATGTGGTTTGACGCTCTCAATGTCATTGCGAAAGAAGCACACTGGAGACTGGTCGATTTAGGGAAGGGCTACTGCCCCGCGGATTCCCTGTCGTATCGGAACCCTCAAGGGTGGGGTACGCCGGGTAGCGAATACTCCGCTTGCGATCAGTGGCACCGATTCTCGATTCGTCGGATTAGCCAACTCAAGCCGGATTTGGTTGTGATCTCTCAGGATGTTCCGCCTTATCATGATGCTCATCAATGGCAGCAAGGACTCGAAACAACTTTGATGCAGTTGGAAGTCCCGAAGGCAAGAGTCGTCGTCCTGGGTAATATCCCGATCCTTCCGCAGAATGCCCCAGAATGTCTCTCCCGGCACGTTTCAGACATCCAAGCATGTTCAGGTCCCGTCCTCACCTCCCTGACGCCATTTAACCAAGCGGAAAAGACAGCAGCAGACTCCATAGGTGCCCGTTACATAGACGTCACACCATGGTTTTGCTCGACCGTCTGTACGGGAGTCATCGGAAGATACGATGTTTTTGTGGACCAGTTTCATGTGTCAGCGACGTACACCTACGTTCTCGAAGGAGTACTCCGGCAAGCTCTTCATATCTCAACAGCTGCTCGCCATCCCTCTTAGCCCGTTTCTTCGCTGGCCCGGCGATCGACTACGAAATTCAATCGAAATTCCGGTTGTTGGGGATTTGGGAACAATTCGAAAGAAGGATCGCTGTTCCGCTGCTACTCGATCAGCGGACTCAATGATCCTGAGCGGCGTTGGGTGGACTCGCGAACGGTATGTGAGCTGTCCAAATGGACTAAGTCGGAAGGCCTGCATATTCGGAATCGCTCTATGGATCAGAAGGTTGGGAGGTCGAGTCCCTCTGCGCCCACCTGATTTTTGTGACACTACGGAAGGTCAGGAAGCGCGACGAACGCCTTTCGCCTGCTGTGGCCGCTTCGCGTGAACTAGGGGGCGGCGATCAATCGCTCCAGGGCCCGGCGGTCGACCTTCTCCCCCGCCGTGAGCGGAAGTGCGGTCAGCACCACCAGATCGTCGGGGAGCTTGTAGCGGGCCAGACGATCCGAGGCGAAGGCGCGCAGTTGGGAAAGGTCAGGTGTGGTCGCTCCGGCCCGGGGAACGATGACCGCTACGCCGACCTCGCCCATGACCGGATCGGTGCGGCCGACCAGGGCGACGGCGACAACATCGGGGTGATCCGCCAGCACCGCCTCGACTTCCATGGGGTGCACGTTGTACCCGCCGCGTACATAGCGTTCCTGGTTGCGCCCGGCCAGTCGGAGGCGCCCCTGGTCATCGAGCCAGCCCAGGTCCCCCGTGCGGACGCTGCCGTCTTCGGTGAAGACGTCGGCGTTGGCCGTGCTGTTGCGCCAGTAGCCCTCCATGACGGCCGGTGAACCGAGGCACACCTCGCCGATCTCGCCGGGTGGGAGCGGCGTCCCGTCTTCGGCCACGATGCCCAGCCGCACGCCCGGCTGGGGTCGCCCCACGCTGACCTCGGCGTCTTCGAGGGGGTCGGTGAGGGCGGTGCCGCAGCCGATGCCGGCTTCGGTGCACGAGTAACGAACGGACAGCGGCGCCGGGATGCGGCGGCGCGCCTCGCGGACGAGGGCGGGCGTGGCCGGGCCACCGCCCATGACGACCGCCTTGACCGAAGAGAGGTCGGTGGTGTCAAAGGCGGGGTCGCGCAACATGAGGGCGACCTGGGTGGGCACTCCGCCGAAGGCGGCGATCCTGAGCTCGGCGATGCTGGCCAGGGCCTCACTGGCCTTCCAGGGACGGCTGGACAGGTGCTGCGTGTTGCCCTTCTTCAGGTTGCCGGCCAACTTGGTGGTGGGGCCCAAATGGGCCAGGGCGGAGCCGGCCATGGCGTGCCCGCCTTGCCCCCATTGCTCCCCGACGTCGCACTGGGTGATGAAGGCGATCTGACGCCCGCCGAACACGGCGCCCTTGGGTGTCCCGGTCGTCCCGGACGTGAAGACGATGGCGATCGGGCGATCGGGGTCGGTGGCGAGTGGTGGTGGCGCCTGTCCCGGGCGGCGCAGGTCGACCAGGACCTCGGCCGGCGCCGTGGCCGGGGTGAACACGGTGACCTGATCGCGTTCGACCGCGTCATTCGGCGCCAAGGCAGCGGTGGAAATGACCAGGCGCGGGTTGGCCGCCCGCAGGACCGCCGCCCGTTCGGCCGAGACCAGCTTGGGATTGACCGCGGCGGTGATCGCTCCCAGCTTCGCCGCGGCCACGAAGGCGAGGAAATGCTCGGGCACCGAGGGCACCACCAGGGCGACCACGTCCCCTTCACCGACACCGCGCTCGGCCAGTCCGACGGCCGTCTCGTCGGCCAGGCGGTCGAACTCGTCGTAGGTGAGCGTCAGCCCGTCGTCGGTGACGAAGGCGACCCGGTCGCCGAAGCGTCGGGCCGCTTCAGCCGCGGTCTCGGCCAGCACGCTGTCCCGGCGTCGGGTTCATTCCGACAGGCCGACGATGACCGATTTCGTCTCGGTGAAGGCCTCAATGCTCCCCCAGCCACCCTCGCGTCCCAGGCCCGATTGCTTGTACCCACCGAAGGGCGCGCTGGGCCACACCGTGTACTCGTTGATCCCCACCGTGCCGGCCCGAATGGCCTTGGCCACGCGGAAGGCCCGGGCCACGTTGGTGGTGTACACCCCGGCGCCCAAGCCGTACTCGGTGTCGTTGGCCAGTTTGAGGGCATGTGCTTCGTCATCGAAGGGCATGGCCACCAGGACAGGGCCGAACACCTCTTCGCGGGCGATCGACATGGAGTTGTCGACATCGGCGAAGAGGGTGGGGTTGACGAAGTTGCCCTGGGTCAGATCGCCACCGGGCCGACCCCCGCCGGCCACCAGCCGCGCCCCCTGCTCGGGGGCCCGGTCGATGAAGCCGAGGACGCGGTCCAGCTGACGCTGGTTGATAATGGCGCTCGATGTGGTCGCCGCGTCGAAGGGGTCACCGAACTGCACCATGCCGACCAGGGAGGCCGCCGCCTCGAGGAACTGGTCGTACACGCTGGCCTGGACCAGGGAGCGGGTCTGGCAGACACAGCCCTGACCGGAGAGGCCCATGGACACCATGCCCATGGCCATCATGGCGGCCCCCTCGACACTGGCCGCGTCCTCGAAGATGATGCTGGGCGACTTGCCGCCCAACTCGAGCGTGACCCTCTTGATGGTGTCGCCACTGGCCTGGAGGATCCTCTTGCCGACGGCGCGGCTCCCGGTGAAGGTCACCTTGTCGATGCCGGGGTGCGTGATGAGTGCCTCACCGGTGGGGTTCCCCGGGCCGGGGACCAGGTTGAAGACGCCCGGCGGGAAGCCCGCCTCTTCAATGAGCGCCGTCAGTTTCAACGAGGTCAGCACGGCGTGCTCGGAGGGTTTGACGATGACGGTGCACCCGGTGGCCAGGGCCGGCGCCACCTTCTGGGCGAACAGCATCATGGGGGCGTTCCACGGGATGATGGCGGCCACCACGCCGACCGGCTCGCGGAAGCTCATGATCTGCACGTCGCCGCCGGTGGGACCGGCCTCATAGGTCGGGTAGGTGTGCCCGGTGATCTTGTCGATCCATCCGGCGTGGTGATCGAAGACGCCCGCCGCCATCTCGCTGGAGACCACCGACATGGAGGAGAAGGCGATCGGCATACCCATCTCGAGCACCTGGAGCCGGTTCAGTTCCTCCCCGTGCTCGTTGATCAGGTTGACCAGCCGGGTGAAGTACTTCTTGCGTTCCTTGGCCGTCAGGCGGGGCCATGGCCCGTCGTCGAAGGCCCGGCGCGCCGCGGCCACGGCGCGGTCGACGTCGGCCGTGCTGGCGATGGCGAAGCTGGTGACCACCTCGTTGGTGGCCGGGTTGAGCTGTTCCCAGGTCCCCTCGTCGGAGGCGTCCGCCCAGGCGCCGTCGATGAAGAGCCGGCCGGGCTGCACGCCCAACTGGTCACGCTGCTCGAGTACGGATAGAGCCATGCTCAGGTCACCCCCTGGGAAGGCCGAGCACACGCTCGGCCACGATGTTGCGCTGGATTTCCGACGTGCCGCCGGCGATGGTGCCGGCAAAGGACCGCAGATACTGGACGGCCCATGCGCCGTCGTAGAACGAACCCGTCGCCCCCGACTCGATCGGATCGGGCTCGAAGTTGGCCAGGTCCCACTCGGTGAAGCGGTTGGGTCCGGGCCCGTCGAGGTCGAGGCCGTCCAGCCCCAACGACTCGAAGGCGAGCAGGCAGGCTCGGCGTTCCGCCTCGCTGGAGAACATCTTGAGGATCAGGTGTTCGGGGGGCATCTCGCCCCGGGTCGCCTTGGCAAAACCGCGGTAGCCCAGGCAGCGCATGGCATTGGTGTCGACGGAGAGTTGGGCCAGCGCCTGGGCGAATCGAGGGTCGTCGCCGATGCGGCCGCCATGTCCGTCGTCACGACCGGCCAGTCGAACCAGGGCTTTGACGGTGCGCTCCATTTTGGACACGTTCATGATCCAGAGCATGCCGCGTTCGTGGCGCAGTGATCCCTGGCTGACGGCCCAGCCCCGGTTGAGCTCACCGACCAGGTTCTCCGCCGGCACTTCGACGTCGGTGAAGAAGACCTCGTTGAAGTCGGCATGCTCGGGATCGGTCAACTCGGGAAGGGGCCGGCAGACGATGCCGGGGGTTCGCATGTCGATGATGAGCACGCTGATGCCGCGATGCTTGGGTGCCTCGGGATCGGTGCGCACGTAACACATGCACAGGTCCGCCTGGTGGGCCCCCGAGGTCCATACCTTCTGCCCGTTCACCACGAAGTGGTCCTCGCGGAGCTCGGCCCTGGTGGTCAGGGAGGCCAGGTCACTGCCCGCGTTTGGCTCGCTCATCCCGACGCACCAGGTGACCTCGCCGCGGAGCGTGGGAAGCACGAAGCGCTCGATCTGGTCCGGGGTGCCGAACTCGACCAGGGAAGCCGCGCAGATCGAGAGGCCCTGGGGGTTGAGCGAGCGCACCAGCATCCGTTCGGTGAGGACCTCGAAGTAGACCATCTGTTCCTGGGGCGTGGCGTTGCGCCCACCCAGCTCCGGTGGCCACCCGGGCACCAGGTAGCCGGCCTCGAACATGGCGCGCTCGGAAATCACGGGCCCACGGCGGCATGTGGGCCGACGACTGGCGGAACTGGTCCTGCACCGTCTCGGGGCCGGGCTGGTGCACGTCCAGCCACGCTTCCAGTTCCTTCCGGAATGCGGTGAGGGTCTCGTCGGGAGCCAGGCGCATGGGCAACTATGACACGCGTGTCAGTGAGGGAGCGAGTCGCCGTCGTCGCGCTCATCGGCTCCCGCGGCGCCCTGTTTGAAGCCGCGGCGAGCGGCCGGGAGGGCCTGGATGGCCAGGACGATCCCGAAGGCCGGCTCGGTGAGCAGGATCGACCCGGCGATGTCGTCCCAGGTCGCACCCACCTCGGCGGCCAGGCGGGCATGGCGCTGCACGCCACCGGGCTGCCGGGCGATCACCGTGCACACCATGCGGATGAGTTCGTGGGTCTTGCGATCGGGGGCACGCAGCGAGTCGATGGAGGACATCCAGGCGTTTTGGGCCTGCAGCACCCCGGGAGCCCATTCGTGCAGGAACTTCTCCGACGGAAAGGGCCAGACGTCCTCGTTGAGGTCCACGTCACCGTCTCCAGGGGGCATGCTCATGGCCGTGCCACTCTAATGGGGCGGCGCGTCGGGACCCCTCGTGCCTCAGTGGCCCGGTTCGGGGTCGCGGGGCTGCCCCAGGATCCGCTCGGCAATGACGTTGCGCTGCACCTCGCTGGTCCCGCCGGCGATGGTCAGGCAGCGGGTGGACAAGAAGCCCTGCCCCCACCGCTCCGCCTTGCCGTCGAGCACCGCGCCGTCGGCTCCGTACAGCGCCATCCCCATCTCCTGGACCCGCTGCTCGTGTTCCGCGCCCAGCAACTTGCGCACGCTCGAGCCACTGCCCGGGTCGACCCCCGAGAGGGTGCGCAAGGTGGCCCGCAGACCCAGGAGGGCGATCGACTGGGCCTCCACCAGCAGGTGACCGAGATCCCCCACGAATCCAGGTGGCATCTCGGGACCCTGGCGACGGGCCAACGTGCGGATGAGTGACTCGACCCCGATGCCGAACGCCGCCCCAGAGGACATCGAGACCCGTTCGTTGGCCAGGGTCGTGCGGCCGATGCGCCAGCCGTCCCCTGGTTGACCGATCACCGCATCATCGGGCACGAAGACATCGGTCATGAACACCTCGTTGAACATGGCGGCGCCGGTCAGCTCGCGCAAGGGCCGGATGTCGATGCCCTGGGCGTGCATGTCGACGATGAAGTAGGTGATCCCGGCGTGCTTGGGCGCGTCGGGGTCGGTTCGGGCCAGGCAGATCCCGAAGTCGGCGGTCTGGGCCAACGATGTCCAGACCTTCTGGCCGTTGAGGAACCACCCGCCCTCGACTCTGGTTGCCTTCGTGCTCAACGCGGCCAGGTCCGACCCGGCTCCGGGCTCACTGAAGAGCTGGCACCAGGCGAGTTGGCCCAGCAGGGTCGGCCGGACCCAGCGCTCCTGCTGCGCGTCGGTGCCGTGCGCAATGATGGTGGGCAGGGCCCAGGCCCCGACGGCCAGGTGCGGACGCCCGATGCCCGCGGCAGCCATCTCCTCGTCGATGACCAGTTGGTCCAAGGGGTCGGATCCCCGGCCCCACGGGGCCGGCCAGTGCGGCATGAGGAGACCGGTCTCGACCAGGGCGGCCCGCTGGGCCTCCCCCTCGGTGGCCGCCACCTGGCGCACCAAGGGCCTGAGGGCGGCTCGGCGGTCCTCGGCTTCGGGCGGGAGCTCGGCGCTCAGCCCGCGGCGGGCGCCGGCGAGCGCCATGGTGGCCACGCTGTGCTCCAGGGACCCCGGGTCGACCAGCAAGAGGCGGGTGGCCATGGCCCGCTTCAAATAGAAATGGGCATCGTGCTCCCAGGTGAAGCCGATCCCCCCCAGGATCTGCACGCACTTCTTGGCACAGTGCGCCGCGGCCTCGAGGCTCAGCGCGCCGGCGACCCGGGCACTCAGCGCCCGTTCGTCGGCCCCCTCGGGGCCGCTCCAGGCCGCCGCGGCGTCCCAGGCCACGGCCGCCGTCTGCTCGACGCCCACCAACATGTCGGCCAGCGCGTGCTTGATGGCCTGGAATTGCCCGATGGGCCGGCCGAACTGCACCCGCACCTTGGCGTACTCCGACGCCGTGTCGAGGCACCAACGGGCCACGCCTGCCCCCTCCGCCGCCGCCAGGACCAGGGCCGGGTCCCGCACGTCCTCGTCGGAGAGCCCGGGCAGCCGGGTCTCCTCGGTCAGGGCCATGTCCTGGACCACCACGTGCCCGACCGGTCGGGTGGCGTCGAGCGCGGGGAGGGTCTCGATCGACACGCCCGGACCCCGGGGCAGCAGGCACCAGCCGCCCTCGGCGATCGGGGCCAGGATCACGGCTGCGGTGGGCGCCCCCAGCACCGGTCGCAAGCTGCCGCTGACCGTGTTCCCGTCGGGACTGCGTTGCAGCCGGCCGGCCCCGAGCGCCACGCCGGCCGGGGTGGTGCCGTCGGCCAGTCCAGGCAGGAAGGCTGACCGCTGCGCCGCGCTGCCGTGCCGGGCGATGACGGTGGCCACCAACAGCGGTGGAGAGCACGGGGCCGGGGAAGAGGGCGTAGCCGAGCTCTTCGAGCACAACGGCCAGCTCTTCGAGGCCGAAGCCGTGCCCGCCGTCGGCTTCGGGGACGTGCAGACCGAGCCAGCCCTGGGCCGCCATCTTCTCCCAGGCGCCCGGCAGCTCGGCGGTGGTCGACTCGGCGGCGGTGCGGGGCACGCTGGGCGGGCAGTGCGTCTGCAGCCAGCGCTGGGCCGTGAGCCGCAGGGCCTCGTGTTCCTCGGTCAGCGCAATGGGCACTATGCCTTCCCTTCACCGAGGACGACGGCCACGCCGTCGCGTGACAACGAGATCGCGCCGACGGGGCAGCCTTCGGCCGCCACGCGCAGGCGGTCCTCGTCGGTCGCCGCGGGGTCGAGGACCACCGCGTGGCCGTCCTCGCTCAGATCGAAGGTCTTGGGCGCCCAGAAGAGGCAATTCCCCGACCCCATGCAGCGGTCCCAGTCGATCGCGATGTCCATTGGCTCGGCCATCATGCTCCTTTCCTTCAGGCCTTTCGCTTCAGGGTGCCCGCAACAAGAGCGCACTGGTCGGCACGCCCTCGCCCGAGGTGATCAGGCAGGTCCGGGCGTCGTCCACCTGGCTGGTCGAGGTCCCGCGCAGCTGACGCACCCCTTCGGTGATCAGGTTGAACCCGTGTACGTAGGCCTCCGAGAGGCCACCACCGGACGTGTTGGTGGGTAGCGACCCGCTCCCCCAACGCAGATTTCCCTCCAGGACGAAGTCGCCGGCCTCGCCCCGCCCGCAGAACCCGTAGCCCTCGAGCGAGAGCAGGATGAGCGGCGTGAAGGCATCGTAGATCTGCGCCACGTCGACATCGGCCGGGACCAACTCGGACCGGGACCACAGCTTCTGGGCGGCCGACCACGCCGGGCCGGTCAGCGGATCCTCGCAGTAGTAGTTGACCATCGCCTCGTGCTGACGGTGCAGCCCCTGGCCGAAGGCGTGCACCAGCGCCGGCGGCTGGGCGCAGTCCCGGGCCCGCTCCGCCGAGACCAGGACCACGGCGAGGGCTCCGTCGGTCTCGAGGCAGTTGTCGAAGAGGCAGAGGGGTTCGGAAATGAACCGGGCCGCCATGTAGTCGTCGAGCGACATGGGCTTTTCGTACATCAGCGCAGCGGGATTGCGGTTGGCGTGGGCCCGAATCGCCATGGCCACCTCGGCCAGCTGCTCCCGCCCTCCCCCGTATTCGTGCATGTAGCGCCGGGCCAACATGGCCACCTCGTCCACCGGGCGGAGCAGCCCGTACGGGCGCGTCCACTGAGCCTGGATGGGGAGGCTCGTGGGCGTCGACGCCCACGGGCGCGAACCGCGCGCCCCGCGTTTTCGGGAGCGCCAAGCCACCACCACGTCGGCCTGGCCGGTGGCGATGGCCATGGCGGCATGACCGACGGTGGCGCAGCCGGCACCGCCGCCGTAGCCGACTTTGGAAAAGTACGTGACATCTCCCGCTCCGATGTTCTTGGCCATCGTGACCTCGTCCGTCGTTTCCATGGTGAACGACGAAAGTCCGTCGACCTCATCGGGTGCGATCCCGGCGTCGCGTAGGGCGGCGACCACGGCCTCGCAGGCCAGCTGGGTCTCCGGCCGGTCAATCTGCTTGGCGAACTCGGTCTGCCCGATGCCAACGATGGCCGCGGCGTCCTGGAGGACCGGTCGGTGGGTCTGGGCCATCACGGGTGACGCTACAGCGCGGTGCCCCGCACCGTGTCAGCCCGCAGACCACACCACCGGCAGCGACAGCGGCGAGCGGAAGGCCAGGCCCTCGATATGCGGGGGCTCGGCCGTCGGGTCCAGGGTGAATGGGCCCAGGCGGTCGAACAACGTGTTGATGGCGACGCGGGATTCCATGCGGGCCAGGTGCATGCCCAGGCAGACGTGGACACCGAAGCCGAAGCCCACGTGCTGACGCACCTCGCGGAACATGTCGTAGGTATCGGGGTCGGCGTACTTACGCTCATCCCGGTTGGCGGCACCGAGCATCAGCGCCACGTCGGCGCCCTTCTCGATCGGCACGCCGGCCAGCTCGGTGTCCTTGGTGGCACGGCGGAGGATGAGCGATACCGGCGGTTCCCAACGGAGGACTTCTTCGAAGGCCTGGGGGTACAGGGAACGGTCCCGGTAGAGCGCATCGAACTGGGCCCGGTCGTTGAGGAGGGCGAAGAGGAGGCTCCCGGTGGCCCGGTAGGTGGTTTCGACACCGGCCGGGAGGAGGAGGCGGAGGAAGGAGTAGATCTCCTCGTCGCTGAGCTTGGCCCCATCGACCTCGACCCGAACCAGCTCGCTGATGAGGTCATCACCGGGCTCGGACCGTCTCTCCTCCATCACGCCGGCGAAGTAGCTGCGAAGCGCCTCCGACGCCGCCACGCCGCGCTCCCAGTTGGCTGCCACGCTGGTCAGCTCAATCGCCCAGCGCTGGAACTTGGCGTAATCGGACCGGGGCAGGCCGAGGATCCGGGCAATGACCTGGGCCGGGAAGTTGAAGGTCACCTCGCGGACCAGATCGGCGTGGCCCCGGTCGTAGAACGAGTCGACCAACTCGTTGACGACCAGGCCCACGAGCTGTTCTTCCCAGCGCTCGAGCACCTTGGAGCGGAAGCTCGACGACACGAGGGCGCGGGCGATGCGGTGCTCGGGCTCGTCCATCTGCAGGATGGTCCGACCCATGACCAGGCCCATGATCCCCTCGTAGACGCTCGATGAGTAGGTCTCGTTGTCCCGGAGGACATGCACCGTCTCCTCGAAGCCGAGAACGGTGACCGGAGGGGGCCGGTTCGGGTCAAGGGGTTCATCAACACCCTCCCCGAGGTCGATCGGGCCCAAGTGCACCGGGCACTCCCGGCGCAGCTCGCGAAGCATCGGAAAGGGGTCGCGCACGTGGCCCGACACCGTGTCCTTGAGCTCGAAGGGATCGAAGGGAATGCCCGTTGCCTCGGCTGTGTCGGTGCTCACCTTGCGATCCTCCTCGTCCTTGTCTGGTGCGCACACGGTCCGGACCTGCGACACCGACACCATGTATAGCAAACGTTCGTTGGGGAGGCGGGGTCGGGCCCAAGTTCGACGTGGCGCGCAGAAACCCCCACAATGGGCACATGGGGAGTGCGGAACAGATCGAAGAGACGTCGACCAGGTCTCGAATTCTGCAGATCTCCCTGTCGCTCATGTCCCAGCGGGGCGTCGACGGCACCAGCATGCGCGACCTGGCGGCGGCGGCCGGCCTCAACGTGGCCTCGCTGTACCACTACTTCCCCTCGAAGCGGGACCTCCTCGAAGCCGTCCTGGTCGAACACGGATATCTGCCCACGGTGGGCGACCCCCTGTCCCCCGACACCGACCCGTCGCCGGACGCCCAGCTCGCCACGCTGTTGGCCGACATCCTCACCTCGGTGCTCGACGTCGAGGACTTCGTGCGGCTGATGCTGGGCGAGGCCATCCGGGGCGAGGAAACGGCCCGTGCCGTCGGGCTCGACCTCTTCGCCACGTTCCAGCAGTCGCTGGAGAGTTGGGTCACCGATCACCGCCCCGACCTCGTGGAGAGAGCCGGTGCACCGGCGGTGTCCCGCCTGCTGCGGGCCATGGTGGTCGGGATCTTCGTCGAGCACGCCGCCGGCGTGTTGGGCGATGGCGTCGAAGCGAGGGACACCACCGAGGTGGTGGTGGCCCGGGCCCGAGGAGGCCGCGCAGATCCTTCACTCGTCCCGGTACGAGGCCGAGCCGGCTCCTACCCGGGCTGAGCCGACGATTCCCGCAGCAGGCGCTTGAGCACCTTGCCGTTGAGATCACGAGGAAGCTCCTCGACGATCTCCCAGACATGGGGCACCTTGTAGTCGGCCAAGCGAGCCCGCACCCACGCCGCCAACGCATCCGGACTCGACGGGGAGGCGTACCTCCACCACGGCCTTGAGGTGTTCCCCGTCCACGCGCGTCGGCGATCCCGAAGACGGCGCAGTCCACCACATCGGGATGCTCGTAGAGCACTTCTTCGATTTCTCGCGGCGCGATGTTCACGCCGCCCCAGAGCACCATGTCCGAGACGCGGTCGGTGATGGTCAGATACCCGTCCTCGCTCAGGTGCCCGATGTCCCCCACCGTGAAGGCATCGTCGACCCACGCCCTCTGGGTGGCGTCGGGATCATTGCGGTAGCTGAAGTGCTGCGTCCCCGGGGGACGGATGTAGATGATGCCGTCGGTCTGCGGGGGACAGGGATTGCCCTCACCATCGAGCACGCGCACCTCGACCCCGGGCCACGGCCGCCCCACCGAGCCCGGGTGGGCCAACCACTCTTCGGGACCGATCCGCGTGGCACCGCCCTCGCTGGCGCCGTACAACTCATGGAAGGCGGTGTCGGGGAACGCCGCCATCATCTTGCGCTTGATCGACACCGGGCAGGGTGCGCCGCCGTGGACCACCAGGGCCAGGCTGTGCACATCGATGGCCGCCCGAGTGGACTCGGGCAGCTGCAGCACCCGGATGAAATGCGCCGGGACCATGAACGAACGCGTGCCGCCGTATCGGGCGATCGCACCCAGAAACGCTTCCGCCTCGAACCGCGCCGGCAGCACGGTAGTGGCGCCGACGTAGAGCGCGGTCAGACCCCATCCGGCGTGCGACGCGTGATAGCAGGGACCAGACATGACGTAGACATCGTCGGCGCCCCATTCCCACAGTTGGGCCTGACCGCTCATGCCGGCATGACGGACGTCCGGATCCCCGAGGCCGGCGTGCACCACGCCCTTCGGCCGTGCCGTCGTGCCCGACGTATAGAAGACGAGCTCGGGCCCGGCCCCGCTGTCCCTCGAGGTGCCGCTCGGCGCGGCCGCGACCAACGCTTCATACGAGGTGGCCTCGTCCGGACCACCGATGAGAATCCGGGCCAGACCAAGGCCGGGGTCGGGCAGTTGGTCCGCCACGTCGTGGTGACCGACCACGACGGCGGCACCCGAATCCTCCAGGAGATAGGCCAACTCGGCTGACTTCAGATGCCAGTTGAGCGGGAGGAACGGCGCTCCGGCCATGGCGGCCGCCGTGGCCACCTCGAAGGGCTCAAGCCCATTGCGCACCGCGGAGGCCACCGGTCGGCCCGGACCGGCACCGTGTGCCACCAGGACTTCAGCCAGCCGTTGGGCCCGATCATTCAGCTCGCCGTACGTCCGCGCCGTCACTCCGCCGGCGGCATCGGGGGCGATGAGCGCCACCCGATCCGGCGTCTCGCGAGCGTGTTCCGTCACCCCTCGGGCCATGAGGTCGGAACGTAGTGCGCACCTGGCGCGGTTGCCACCGACACCCGCCAGCGCGGCCGCCGGCCGAGTCGGGGCGCCTGCAGATCCGCAAAGAGAGCTGGACCTCATGCGACTCGTGCTCGAAGAGCGGGCCGGCAGCGCGTCTGTACACTGACACGCGTGTCAGATTCCGCCCTCGTGTCCACCGACGCCTTCGGGCCGGGCACCATCGGGCCGATCGCCCGCCCCACCGACCAGCGGCTGTGGGACCCGGCTCACCAGGCCATGGACCCCGCCCGGCGTCGCACGCTGCAGGACACGCGGGTGCGGGCGCTCATCGGACGCATCCTCGACACGCCGGTGCCGCTCTTCGCGGCCAAGCTCAAGGAAGCGGGGATCACCTCGGCCGACGACGTCAAGGGAGTCGACGACCTGGCCCGGATCCCGTCGACCATCAAGCAGGATCTCCGTGACTCCGAGGCCGAAGCCCCGCCCTGGGGTCGTTACCGGTTCACGGACCCGAGGCAGGGCGTCCGCCTGGGCACATCGACCGGAACCACCGGCCAGCCGACCATCACGGTGTGGACGCGCAAGGACATCTGGATCGAGTACGAGTCAGGGGCCCGCAACTGGTGGCGCATGGGCTACCGGCCCGGGCAGATCATCACCCACGCCCACCCGGCCTACCTCTACGGCGGCGGCACCATGCTGCAGCAGACCTACGAATACTTCGGGATGCTCAGCCTGTGGGTCCCACCGCCCGACACCGACGAGCTGGCCGAGCAGGCGGTGCGCTTCTGGACCCGGGTCACGCCCGACCACCCCTTCATGGGATTCGCCACCGGCCGCTTCATCGAGGTGGCAGCCAAGCTCGGGATCTCCCTCGAAGACGCCGGCCTGACCGGGCTGCGCGCCCCCATCGGCTTCGGGCTGGGACGGGGCGGCATGCCCCTGATGACCGCCGGGGCCGAGTGCTACGCCTACGTCGGCGGGCCGTGTGGCCAGTCTCCCGGGGCCCACATCCATGAGGACTGGGCCGTGGTCCAAGCCGTGGACCCGGCCACCGGGCTCGAGGTGCCAGACGGTGAGTGGGGCAACCTCACGGTGACCACCCTTGATCGGGACAACTGCCTGTTGCGCTACGACCTCGAAGAGGCCTGCGCCATCTTGCGCGAGCCCTGCCCGTGCGGCGAGACCTCCATCCGTGGCCTGTGGGGCGGCCGCTTCAAGGATCTCCTCGAATGCCAGGGCACCCGGTTCCAGGCGAACGAGCTCGAGGGCGTGCTGCGGGGCATTCAGGTCATGCGGGAACCGTCGCTCGAGTACCAGATCGTCAGGCCCGATGGCAGCGACGCCCCCCTGGTGATCAGGGTCGAAGTGGCAAGCGAGGACCCCGGTACCCGCGACGGAGCCAAGCGGCAGGCCGAAACGGAGATCCAGACCGTCCTGGGGATCGCCGCCGACATCGAGATCCTGCAGCGGGACAGCATCCCCCGCGCCGGCTACAAAGCCACGCGGGTCATCGACAAGGAGTAGCGCAGACATGGCCGAAGGCACCGGAACCAAGGATGATCCCTGGCGGCTCAAGACCCCGCCCAATACCTCCGACTACACGATGTACAAAGACGAGAAGGACGGTCGGGCCATTCTCGTGTGCACCGTCGGCAAGACGGTGCTGCACTACGACGAGCGGTGCCTCGACGACCTGCATGCCTTCTTGAGGAAGCAGGGCGATTGGGTCGAGCTCGGTTCGGCCGACGAGCAGAAAGAGCCAAAGGACGGCACCGTCGAAGCCTGGGGCCGCTCGACCTCCAATCCCGTCGGGGGTTGGTACGGACTGAAGAAGGGCCTGCGGGGCCGCTTCGGCATGTACATCCCGCCGCTGATGGAAGCATTGGGGCGGGCGGAGTTGGAGCACAACCCACGCAACAACCGCATGCGGGCCATCTGAGGCAGGACGCCGACTGACGGGGCAAGGCCGGTGCGGATCGAGTGCTGGTCTGGGCACTGATCAAAGCGAGACGGTCCGAAACGGGGCCGTCGGACGGTTGAACCTGGAGTCTCCGGGCTGAGCCAGTTTTGCGGACGGCGGCGACCCGGTCGGGAAGTATTTGTGAGCCAGCGTTGTTTGAACAGTGTGTGGGTTGGGAATTCCAATAGGGGTGTTAAGTGCGGATCACCAGCTCACCGGAACCGAGGTGCAGGCATGACATTTAAGGTCATCATCCTGGCCTTGGCGGCCAGTGGGTTCACGGCGATGGCCTCGGTGGCGCAGCGGCGGGCGGCGGCTCCGGCACCCGGAGAGTTCAGTTTCAACCTGCATCTGGTGGGCTACCTCCTCCGTCGGCCGGTCTGGTTTCTTGGAATCCTCTGCATGATCCTCGGCTTCGTGTTCCAGGTTGCGGCATTGCGCGTCGGGAGCCTGAGCGTGGTCCAACCGGTGATTGCGACCGAACTGGTCATCGTCTTTGGCGTCATTGCCCTTCACGATCCCCATCGCGTCCACCTGCGCGACTGGATCTCGGCGGTAGGCATGGTCGTCGGGTTGGGTGCGTTCCTGGCGCTGGCTCGGCCTCATGGTGGGCGGGCCGAAGCGTCCATGTCCATGTGGGCTCTGTCCGGGTCGATCACCTTCGCCTTGGCTGGAATCTTGGCCGCCCTGGCCTATCTCCCCGGAAGGCAAGGGCAGCGGCCGGGGACCGGACGCAAAGCGGCACTCCTGGGCATTGCCGCGGCCGTCGGTTTCGGCTTTGTGGCTGCCGTGGTCAAGGAATTGAGCACGCATCTCTCGCAAGGGCCCACGGCTGTCTTCTTGAACTGGTCGCCCTACGTGCTCCTGCTCTCCGGTGCCGCCGCCATGTTCCTGGCCTCCAATGCCTTTCAGGCCGGTTCGCTGGCCGCCTCCCAGCCGGGGCTGACCATTGTCGATCCGCTAGTGGCCGGCGCCCTGGGCGTGGTCCTCTTCGGCGAGAGCCTGCGCCACAACCCACTCGTCCTGTTGGGAGAAGTGCTGGCGGTGGCCGTGGTGATTGCCAGCGTGATCATGCTCAGCCAGAGCCCCCTGGTGCAAGATGAGGGTCCTGTCCGAGGTCAGCGTCCGCTCGACCGGCGGCTGCTGTAAAGAACGCAGGGACCGGGTGCCGGTTGCTCGTCTCCCCCGCGCGATGCGGCGTCCAATGGCCAGCCTGGCCAACGACAAGAGGATCGCGCATCGGATCTTCAGGTCGACGTCGGGCCCGACAAGGAGGCGCGTCGCCCGGGTGCTCGGAATGGAACGGAAAAGTCGGTCGCGCCCGACGGCCGAGGAGAGGGACTGGTGAACCAGCTGTGACCGCAACGGCTGGCCAATTCGTCTCCCCGCCCGAGCAAAGGTCCGCATATCGAACCCGGCCCGGTTGGGTCGGCTCATTGCGGTGGCCGTCGGATTGGCCGCACTCTTCATGATCCCGTGGACCGTCTTTCTGGGCTACACCCTGCCCAGGCGTTACGACGCTCGGCACTGGTCACTTCTGTGGATCGGCTTCGATGTCATTCTGTGCGTGGTCCTGATCACCTTCGCCTGGCTGACCTGGAAACGACGGCAATTGATGCTCGTGACGGCGATCATCGCCGGCACTCTTCTCTTCTGCGACGCCTGGTTCGACGTCATCACCTCTTGGGGGAACCGGGACCATTGGGTGACCGTGATCACGGCGCTCTTTGCCGAGCTGCCTCTGGCCGCCTTCATGTTCTGGCTGGCCTATCGGGCCATCCGGCGGTCATTGGCGGCGTACTACGCAATTATCGGACAGGGAGACCATCCCCCCGGCTTGTTCCACGCGCCGGCCTTGTATCTACCGACCGAAACCGACCCCACCGAGGACGCGCTCACGCCGGAAGACCCGTGCGCGCCAGGTCGGTTCAGCCAGGCCCGGGCCGGCGTGCGATCGATCACCAACGAACTCCACGGAGCATTGGACAGCCTGTCGTTCAACTCGAACGACAGCGCCGTCGATCGCAGTGGCATCGAGCGAGCGCGTCGGGCCATTGAGCACGCCCTCAGCGAAATCGAGGCGGGATAGGCGCGGGCGATACGAGCCGACCGGTCGACTGAACCGGACTGGAGCTATTCATGATGACAATGTCGGTGCAGCCGGTGCGTTCCAGCGATGAAGGCATGTGACATGCAATTGCCGAGCGAATAGCATCGTCGCGCAACGTGTTGCTCTTGCCAAGAAGAACACTCGACTCGACATGGCGTGCAACTCGTGATATGGGTCGGTCAGTCCTCGCAGTAGGCCTGCGGCGCGAAGAGCTCACTTCACTCTTGTGGTAAACGTTGCGTAGCTAGGGCTCAGGATCATCTGAGGGGATGGGCTGGTGGGAGTCAAGGTCGAAGATGTGAAGATCCATTCGGGGGTCATGCCCGAATCCAAGTCGGACGAGCGGTTGTGGCTCCTGACCGCATTGGACAGGTTGCTGTCGTCGGGACGGCTGTGGCAGCAACCCTGGGTCTCTTGCCTTGGCTTGGAAATTCGATGTTTGCCGACGAAGGTGCCACTCTGTATTCGGCCCACCTCTCGTGGTCGAACCTATGGGCTCAATCACTGCACGTAGATCTGGTCATGTTGCCGTATTACGTGCTGGTTCACTTCTGGTTGATGCTGTCAGGGAGCATCGCATGGGTGCGTGCACTGTCGCTTCTCGCATTCTTCGGGACCATCGTGGCGGCTGGCGGGCTTGGCCTGCGCATTGCGGGGAGATGGTGCGGCATCATCGCCGCCGTTCTGACAGCTACCAGCACGCTTCTCATTCTGAAGGCTCTCAACGCCCGACCCTATGAGCTCAGCGCGCTGCTGGTGGCGCTTTGTGCGGTCTCCTTGTTCAAATGGCTCGACGACTCTCGAGCTCGGTGGTTGTGGGCGTTCAGTATTCTGGCGATACTGGCCACGGCGACGCAGTTGTTCGCACTGCTCGCTCCAGCCTCCATGCTCCTCTGTGTTTTGGGCGTACGCCCGAGGCTGCTTGCTCAGCGCTTGCGCGCTTTGCTGGCACCCATTGCTCTTCTTGCCGTGGCCTCCGGGACCTGGATTGCCGCAAGCACCGGGGAAGTGGGCCAGGTGAACTGGATCGCGCAGGGATCGGCTGGAAGCCGACTGATTGCCGAGCTCCGAGGTCCTGTTCTCGGTCAGGCATACGACCTCGTCATGTTTGTCATCGTGGTCCTGGTTGTTGCCAAACTTGCCGCCATCTGGAATCGGGGCGTCCGCCATGCCGTCGCCGAACAGATCAGTCGAGACCGGGACATCTTTGCCCTCACCATCGGATGGGCGGTGCTTCCCACGGTGGCTCTGTCAATCGCCTCGTTCGCCCATCCCGTCTACGCCAATCGGTACGTCACTGCATCAGCCCCCGGCGCCGCCCTGCTGGTGGCCTTCGTGTGTGTGCGTGTGTTCCCAGCCACCCTGGATCCAGCCCGCGCTTCCGATGAGGCGCGGCACAGAAGGCTACGGAGTCGGATAGTGGCGATCATTGCCGTCGTCGCCGCCGTCGTCCTAGCAACGAGCTACGTAAGCTCGGCCTCAGCTCTTCAAGAAGACTTGCAGGGTACGGCCCGTTACGTGGCCCAGCACGCGCAGAGCGGGGATGTCATCGCCCTGCCAGATCACGCCATTACCGCGGCCATTGGCTACTACCTGGCGAGCGACAGTCGACACGTTCCCCTTTGGCCACAACTTGGCGTTCGCCAGCGCTATGTCGAAGGATTTGATCTCTCACCTGATCCGTCTTCGATCAGTCCCCTCCCCCGCCGTGTGTGGGTGGTGACGGGCGGCAGTGGCGCCGGCATCGAGCACTTCGAGAGGACCCTCTCCGACGACGGCTATGCACTTTCAAAGGCAGAAGCAGTTTACCGGGGTGACGCTTTCGCTCTACCACCTCGCAAGGAGCCCCACCGAGTCCGTCGTAATCCCGACCGATGGCGCCACAGTGTCGGGCAACACTGTGCTCGATGCCTTCGTGAGTGATTCAACCAAACTGAAACGTGTGGTGTTTCAGGCCACGGGATCGTCTCTCCACAACGCAATCATCGGAACTGCTACCCCGAAGCTGTACGGCTGGGTTGCCGTCTGGGACTCGACAAAGGTAGCCAACGGCTTCTACCACATCCGAAGCGTCGTGGTGCGTTCTGACGGGACCAGGATCTTCAGCCCGGCCGTTGGGATCCACGTTGAGAACAAGCCGGGGGC
>CAVURD010000022.1:0-21890 GCA_963743785.1 uncultured Acidimicrobiaceae bacterium
CGGGGCGGTCCGCCAACAGGCCCCGTTCCCTCGCCTGGCTCGTCACCCCACACCGGTGCCCCGCGGCGCGCCTCGCCTCGGAGAGCACAATCGTGAGGTCTGGTGTGACCTGGTTGGCCTCACCGAAGAGGAGCTGACGGACTTGCGCGAACGGGGCGTGGTCTGACCACCCGGAGGAGGCACTGGACAGTTTCAACGAGCGTGGCCGCACTCGACATTGTTGTGACAGCTCTATCGATGCGGAGGTCGAGGAAACGGTGATGCGTGCGACGCGTCTGGTGGGGGAACGGTCTCCGGTCGGCCAATCACGATTCGTCCGCATCGGACTTATTCGTGGGCGATCCAGTTCCATCGGGTTCTGAGCCCTTCAAAGAAATCGGACTTTTCCAACGGCCCGTTGCCATCCATGTCGAACAGGCGTAGGCCCAGGTCCTGGCAGATGAGCTGGTAAATGGGTTCGGAACGCTCGCTGTCTTGGACACCATTCCAACCATGTTCGATGGCGATCGTGGGCTTGGCCAGTCCGAAGGTGCGCAGAGCACCCTCGAGCACAAGCCGTTCCGCTCCCTCAACGTCGATCTTGACGAAGTCCGGGAGCCACCCCTCTGGCACGTGGTCGTCAAGACGCTCGGCTCCACGGTGATCGACTCTGTGGCGACGTCACGACGCACCCAACCTCCGGTGAGGCCGCTGTAACCCTCCCGGTCGGGATCCAGGACGTGGACAAAGGTGTCCCGCCCGTCCTTGTTCGAGAGTGCACGCTGTCGAACATCCACCTCGGGAAACTGGCGCCTGAGATTGGCACACTGACTCGGTACCGGCTGATACGCGATGTGATGCCCGTGGGGTGCAACCCTTTGGATGTCTCGAAGGAAGATCCCATCGTGTGCCCCAACGTCGAGACAGTTTGAGTCGGGGCGCAAATTGAAGCTCAGGAGTAGTCTCAGATTCAGGTCGTCGATCCGATTCCGGCGAACGAATGGTTCGCTTCGTTCACCGTCGAGCAGATCGACCAACCGATCCCGCCCCCGGGCCAAGGTCGTCCGGATGCCCATCGTGTCCGCCAACTGCCCAAGCTTCTCCCTCACCGCCTCAGCATCGCACAGCGCCAATGTGAGTGTGCCGGCCGGGAGAGAACGCCTTACGCCGGCGGTAGGAGAATTCGACGCCGACCGGTGCAAGGAATCGGTACGTGCGCGCCAACGTCCCGTGACCACCGTCGGGCTCGTGGGCGGCGGAGGGATCGATGAGTGTCCCACGACACGGACCACCACCGCACCATGAGACGCACCGTGTCCGGCGTCGATACTAGGGGGCGGCGATCAATCGCTCCAGGGCCCGGCGATCGACCTTCTCCCCCGCCGTGAGTGGGAGCGCGCTGAGCACGACCAGATCGTCGGGGAGCTTGTAGCGGGCCAGCCGATCCGAGGCGAAGGCACGCAGTTGGGAAAGGTCGGGCGTCATCGCCCCGGCCCGTGGGACGATGACCGCCACGCCGACCTCGCCCATGACCGGATCGGTGCGCCCGACCAGGGCGACGGCAACGACATCGGGGTGATCCGCCAGCACGGCCTCGACCTCCATGGGGTGCACGTTGTACCCGCCCCGCACATAGCGCTCCTGGTTGCGCCCGGCCAGTCGGAGGCGCCCCTGGTCATCGAGCCAGCCCAGGTCCCCCGTGCGCACGCTGCCGTCCTCGGTGAAGACGTCGGCGTTGGCCGTGCTGTTGCGCCAGTAGCCCGACATGACGGCCGGTGAACCGAGGCAGACCTCGCCGATCTCACCGGGTGGGAGCGGCGTCCCGTCTTCGGCCACGATGCTGAGTCGCACGCCCGACTGGGGTCGCCCGACACTGATCTCGGCGTCTTCGAGGGCGTCAGTCAAGGCCGTGCCGCAGCCGATGCCGGCTTCGGTGCACGAGTAACGAACGGACAGCGGCGCCGGGATGCGGCGACGCGCCTCACGGACCAGGGCGGGGGTGGCCGGGCCACCGCCCATGACGACGGCTTTGACCGAAGAGAGGTCGGTGGTGTCGAAGGTGGGGTCGCGGAACATGAGGGCGACCTGGGTGGGAACGCCGCCGAAGGCGGCGATCCTGAGCTCGGCGATGCTGGCCAGGGCCTCGCTGGCCTTCCAGGGACGGCTGGACAGGTGTTGCGTGTTGCCCTTCTTCAGGTTGCCGGCCAACTTGGTGGTGGGTCCCAAGTGGGCCAGGGCGGAACCGGCCATGGCGTGCCCTCCCTGCCCCCATTGCTCCCCGACGTCGCACTGGGTAATGAAGGCGATCTGACGCCCGCCGAACACGGCGCCCTTGGGTGTCCCCGTCGTCCCGGACGTGAAGACGATGGCGATCGGGCGATCGAGGTCGGTGGCCAACGGTGGTGGCGCCTGTCCCGGGCGGCGCAGATCGATCAGGGCCTCGTCCGGCGCGGTGGCCGGGGTGAACACCGTGATCTGATCGGGTTCGACCGCGTCGTTCGGCGCCAGGGCGGCGGTCGAGATGACCAGGCGTGGGTTGGCCGCGCGCAGGACCGCCGCCCGTTCGGCCGAGACCAGCTTGGGGTTGACCGCGGCGGTGATCGCTCCCAGCTTGGCGGCGGCCACGTAGGCGAGGAAATGCTCGGGCACCGAGGGAACCACCAGGGCGACCACGTCCCCTTCACCGACACCGCGCTCAGCCAGGCCGACGGCCGTCTCGTCGGCCAAGCGGTTGAACTGGTGGTAGCTGAGGCTCAGCCCGTCGTCGGTGACGAAGGCGACCCGGTCGCCGAAGCGTCGGGCCGCTTCAGCCGCTGTCTCGGCCAGCACGCTGTCCCGGCATCGGGTTCATTCCGACAGGCCGACGATGACCGACTTCGTCTCGGTGAAGGCCTCGATGCTGCCCCAGCCACCCTCGCGGCCCAGGCCCGACTGCTTGTACCCGCCGAAGGGCGCGCTGGGCCACACGGTGTACTCGTTGATCCCCACCGTCCCGGCCCGGACGGCCTTGGCCACGCGGAAGGCCCGGGCCACGTTGGTGGTGTACACCCCGGCGCCCAGGCCGTAGTCGGTGTCGTTGGCCAGCTTGAGGGCATGCGCTTCGTCCTCGAAGGGCATGGCCACCAGCACCGGGCCGAACACCTCTTCGCGGGTGATCGACATGGAGTTGTCGACGTCGGCGAAGAGGGTGGGGTTGACGAAGTTGCCCTGGGACAGATCACCGCCGGGCCGACCCCCGCCGGCCACCAGCCGCGCCCCCTGCTCGGGAGCCCGGTCGATGAAGCCGAGGACGCGGTCGAGCTGACGCTGGTTGATGATGGCGCTCGACGTGGTCGCCGCGTCGAAGGGGTCACCGAATTGCACCATGCCGACCAGGGAGGCCGCGGCCTCGAGGAACTTGTCGTAGACGCTGGCCTGGACCAGGGACCGGGTCTGGCAGACACAGCCCTGACCCGAGAGGCCCATGGACACCATGCCCATGGCCATCATGGCGGCGCCCTCGACGCTGGCTGCGTCCTCGAAGATGATGCTGGGCGACTTGCCGCCCAACTCGAGGGTGACCCGCTTGATGGTGTCGCCACTGGCCTGGAGGATCCTCTTGCCGACGGCGCGGCTCCCGGTGAAGGTCACCTTGTCGATACCGGGGTGCGTGATGAGCGCCTCGCCGGTGGGGTTCCCCGGGCCGGGGACCAGGTTGAACACACCCGGCGGGAAACCAGCCTCCTCAATGAGCGCCGTCAGTTTCAACGAGGTCAGCACCGCGTGCTCGGAAGGTTTGACGATGACCGTGCACCCGGTGGCCAGGGCCGGTGCCACCTTCTGGGCGAACAGCATCATGGGGGCGTTCCACGGGATGATGGCGGCCACCACGCCGACCGGCTCGCGGAAACTCATGATCTGGACGTCGCCGCCCGTGGGACCGGCCTCGTAGGTCGGGTAGGTGTGGCCGGTGATCTTGTCGATCCATCCGGCATGGTGATCGAAGACGCCGGCCGCCATCTCGCTCGAGACCACCGACATGGAGGAGAAGGCGATCGGCATGCCCATCTCGAGCACCTGGAGCCGGTTCAGCTCCTCGCCGTTCTCGTTGATCAGGCTGACCAGGCGGGTGAAGTACTTCTTGCGCTCCTTGGCCGTCAGGCGGGGCCATGGCCCGTCGTCGAAGGCCCGGCGCGCCGCGGCGACGGCGCGGTCGACGTCGGCTGTGCTGGCGATGGCGAACGTGGTGACCACCTCGTTGCTGGCCGGGTTGAGCTGTTCCCAGGTCCCGTCGTCGGAGGCGTCCGCCCAGGCGCCGTCGATGAAGAGCCGGCCGGGCCGCACGCCCAACTGGTCACGCTGCTCGAGTACGGATAGAGCCATGCTCAGGTCACCCCCTGGGAAGGCCGAGCACGCGCTCGGCCACGATGTTGCGCTGGATTTCCGACGTCCCACCGGCGATGGTGCCGGCAAAGGACCGCAGATACTGGACGGCCCATGCGCCGTCGTAAAACGAACCCGTCGCCCCCGACTCGATCGGATCGGGCTCGAAGTTGGCCAGGTCCCACTCGGTGAACCGGTTGGGTCCGGGCCCGTCGAGGTCGAGGCCGTCCAGCCCCAACGACTCGAAGGCGAGCAGGCAGGCTCGGCGTTCCGCCTCGCTGGAGAACATCTTGAGGATCAGGTGCTCGGGGGGCATCTCGCCCCGGGTCGCCTTGGCGAAGCCGCGGTAGCCCAGGCAGCGCATGGCATTGGTGTCGACGGAGAGTTGGGCCAGCGCCTGGGCGAATCGGGGGTCGTCGCCGATGCGGCCGCCATGTCCGTCGTCACGACCGGCCAGTCTGACCAGGGCTTTGACGGTGCGCTCCATTTTGGACACGTTCATGATCCAGAGCATGCCGCGTTCGTGGCGCAGTGATCCCTGGCTGACGGCCCAGCCCCGGTTGAGCTCACCGACCAGGTTCTCCGCCGGCACCTCGACGTCGGTGAAGAAGACCTCGTTGAAGTCGGCATGCTCGGGATCGGTCAGTTCGGGAAGAGGGCGGCAGACGATGCCGGGGGTTCGCATGTCGATGATGAGAACGCTGATGCCGCGATGCTTGGGTGCCTCGGGATCGGTGCGCACGTAACACATGCACAAGTCAGCCTGGTGGGCCCCCGAGGTCCACACCTTCTGCCCGTTCACCACGAAGTGGTCCTCGCGCAGCTCGGCCCTGGTGGTCAGGGAGGCCAGGTCGCTGCCCGCGTTGGGCTCGCTCATCCCGACGCACCAGGTGACCTCGCCGCGAAGCGTGGGCAGCACGAAGCACTCGATCTGTTCCGGGGTGCCGAACTCGACCAGGGAAGCGGCACAGATCGAGAGGCCCTGGGGGTTGAGCGAGCGCACCAGCATCCGTTCGGTGAGCACCTCGAAATAGACCATCTGCTCCTGGGGCGTGGCGTTGCGGCCACCCAGCTCCGGTGGCCACCCGGGCACCAGGTAGCCGGCCTCGAACATGGCGCGCTGGAAATCACGGGCCCAGGGCGGCATGTGGGCCGACGACTGGCGGAACTGGTCCTGCACCGCCTCGGGGCCGGGCTGGTGCACGTCCAGCCACGCTTCGAGTTCCTTCCGGAATGCGGTGAGTGCCTCATCGGGAGCCAGGCGCATGGGCAACTATGACACGCGTGTCAGTGAGGGAGCGAGTCGCCGTCGTCGCGCTCATCGGCGCCCATCGCGCCCTGTTTGAAGCCGCGGCGGGCGGCGGGGAGGGCCTGGATGGCCAGCACGATCCCGAAGGCCGGCTCGGTGAGCAGGATCGACCCGGCGATGTCGTCCCAGGTCGCACCCACCTCGGCGGCCAGGCGGGCATGGCGCTGCACGCCACCGGGCTGGCGGGCGATCACCGTGCACACCATGCGGATGAGCTCGTGGGTCTTGCGATCCGGGGCACGCAGCGAGTCGATGGAGGACATCCAGGCGTTTTGGGCCTGCAGCACCCCGGGAGCCCATTCGTGCAGGAACTTCTCCGACGGAAAGGGCCAGACGTCCTCGTTGAGGTCCACGTCACCGTCTTCGGGGGGCATGCTCATGGCCGTGCCACTCTAATGGGGCGGCGCGGCGGGACCCTTCGTGCTCAGTGGCCCGGTTCGGGATCGCGGGGCTGCCCCAGGATCCGTTCGGCAATGACATTGCGCTGCACCTCGCTGGTCCCGCCGGCGATGGTCAAGCAGCGGGTGGACAAGAAGCCCTGCTCCCACCGCTCCGCCTTTCCGTCGAGCACGGCGCCGTCGGCTCCGTACAGCGCCATCCCCATTTCCTGGACCCGCTGCTCGTGTTCCGCGCCCAGCAACTTGCGCACGCTCGAGCCACTGCCCGGGTCGACCCCCGAGAGGGTGCGCAAGGTGGCCCGCAGACCCAGGAGGGCGATCGACTGGGCCTCCACCAGCAGGTGACCGAGATCCCCCACGAAGCCAGGTGGCATCTCGGAACCCTGGCGACGGGCCAACGTGCGGATGAGTGACTCCACCCCGATGCCGAATGCCGCCCCTGAGGACATCGAGACCCGTTCGTTGGCCAGGGTCGTGCGGCCGATACGCCAGCCCTCCCCCGGTTGACCGATCACCGCATCATCGGGCACGAAGACATCGGTCATGAAGACCTCGTTGAACATGGCGGCGCCGGTCAGCTCGCGCAAGGGCCGGATGTCGATGCCCTGGGCGTGCATGTCGACGATGAAGTAGGTGATCCCGGCGTGCTTGGGTGCGTCGGGGTCGGTTCGGGCCAGGCAGATCCCGAAGTCGGCGGTCTGGGCCAACGACGTCCAGACCTTCTGGCCATTGAGGAACCACCCGCCCTCGACTTTGGTTGCCTTCGTGTTCAACGCGGCCAGGTCCGACCCGGCCCCGGGCTCACTGAAGAGCTGGCACCAGGCGAGTTGACCCAGCAGGGTCGGCCGGACCCAGCGCTCCTGCTGCGCGTCGGTGCCGTGCGCAATGATCGTGGGCAGGGCCCAGGCCCCGACGGCCAGGTGCGGCCGTCCGATGCCGGCGGCAGCCATCTCCTCGTCGATGACCAGTTGGTCCAAGGGGTCGGACCCCCGGCCCCACGGGGCCGGCCAGTGCGGCATGAGAAGCCCGGTCTCGACCAGGGCGGCCCGCTGGGCCTCCCCCTCGGTACCCGCCACCTCGTGTACCAAAGGTCTGAGGGCGGCTCGGCGGTCCTCGGCTTCGGGCGGGAGCTCGGCGCTCAGCCCGCGGCGGGCGCCGGCGAGCGCCATGGTGGCCACGCTGTGCTCCAGCGACCCCGGGTCGACCAGCAAGAGGCGGGTGGCCATGGCCCGCTTCAAATAGAAATGGGCGTCGTGCTCCCAGGTGAAGCCGATCCCCCCCAGGATCTGCACGCACTTCTTGGCACAGTGCGCCGCGGCCTCGAGGCTGAGCGCGCCGGCGACCCGGGCACTCAGCGTCCGTTCGTCGGCCTCCTCGGGACCGCTCCAGGCCGCCGCGGCGTCCCAGGCCACGGCCGCCGTCTGCTCGACGCCCACCAACATGTCCGCCAGCGCGTGCTTGATGGCCTGGAATTGCCCGATGGGCCGGCCGAACTGCACCCGCACCTTGGCGTACTCCGAGGCTGTGTCGAGGCACCAACGGGCCACGCCTGCCCCCTCCGCCGCCGCCAGCACCAGGGCCGGGTCCCGCACGTCCTCGTCGCAGAGCCCGGTCAGCCGGGTCTCCTCGGTCAGGGCCACGTCCTGGACCACCACGTGCCCAACCGGTCGGGTGGCGTCGAGCGCGGGGAGGGTCTCGATCGACAGGCCCGGGCCTCGGGGCAGCAGGCACCAACCGCCCTCGGCGATCGGGGCCAGGATCAAGGCTGCGGTGGGCGCCCCCAGCACCGGTCGCAGGCCGCCGCTGACCGTGTTCCCGTCGGGACTGCGCTGCAGCAGGCCGGCCCCGAGCGCCACGCCGGCCGGGATGGTGCCGTCGGCCAGTCCAGGCAGGAAGGCGGACCGCTGCGCTGCGCTGCCGTGCCGGGCGATGACGGTGGCCACCAACGCGGTGGAGAGCACGGGGCCGGGGAAGAGGGCGTACCCGAGCTCTTCGAGCACAACGGCCAGCTCTTCGAGGCCGAAGCCGTGTCCGCCGTCGGCTTCGGGGAGGTGCAGACCGAGCCAGCCCTGAGCCGCCATCTTCTCCCAGGCGCCCGGCAACTCGGCGGTGGTCGACTCGGCGGCGGTGCGGGGCACGCTGGGCGGGCAGTGCGTCTGCAGCCAGCGCTGAGCCGTGAGCCGCAGGGCCTCGTGTTCCTCGGTCAGTGCAATGGGCACTATGCCTTCCCCTCACCGAGGACGACAGCCACGCCGTCGCGTGACAACGTGATCGCCCCGACGGGACAGCCTTCGGCCGCCACGCGCAGGCGGTCCTCGTCGGTCGCCGCGGGGTCGAGGACCACCGCGTGGCCGTCCTCGCTCAGATCGAAGGTCTTGGGCGCCCAGAAGAGGCAATTCCCCGACCCCATGCAACGGTCCCAGTCGATCGCGATGTCCATTGGTTCTGCCATCATGCTCCTTTCCTTCAGGCCTCCCTCAGGGTGCCCGCAACAAGAGCGCGCTGGTCGGCACGCCCTCGCCCGACGTGATCAGGCAGGTCCGGGCGTCGTCCACCTGGCTGGTCGAGGTCCCGCGCAGCTGACGCACCCCTTCGGTGATCAGGTTGAATCCGTGGACGTAGGCCTCCGAGAGGCCACCACCGGACGTGTTGGTCGGTAGCGATCCGCTCCCCCAACGCAGATTTCCCTCCAGGACGAAGTCGCCGGCCTCGCCCCGCCCGCAGAAGCCGTACCCCTCGAGCGAGAGCAGGATGAGCGGCGTGAAGGCATCGTAGATCTGCGCCACGTCGACATCGGCCGGGACCAACTCGGACCGTGACCACAACTTCTGGGCGGCCGACCACGCCGGACCGGTCAGCGGATCTTCGCAGTAGTAGTTGACCATCGCCTCATGCTGACGGTGCAACCCCTGGCCGAAGGCGTGCACCAGCGCCGGCGGCTGGGCGCAGTCCCGCGCCCGCTCCGCCGAGACCAGGACCACGGCGAGGGCCCCGTCGGTCTCGAGGCAGTTGTCGAAGAGGCAGAGGGGTTCGGAAATGAACCGGGCCGCCATGTAGTCCTCGAGCGACATGGGCTTTTCGTACATCAACGCAGCGGGATTGCGGTTGGCGTGGGCCCGAACCGCCATGGCCACCTCGGCCAGCTGTTCCCGCCCTCCCCCGTATTCATGCATGTAGCGCCGGGCCAACATGGCCACCTCGTCCACCGGGCGGAGCAGCCCGTACGGGCGCGTCCACTGAGCCTGGATGGGGAGGCTCGTGGGCGTCGACGCCCACGGGCGCGAACCGCGCGCCCCGCGTTTTCGGGAGCGCCAAGCCACCACCACGTCGGCCTGGCCGGTGGCGATGGCCATGGCGGCATGACCGACGGTGGCGCAGCCGGCACCGCCGCCGTAGCCGACTTTGGAAAAGTACGTGACATCTCCCGCTCCGATGTTCTTGGCCATCGTGACCTCGTCCGTCGTTTCCATGGTGAACGACGAAAGTCCGTCGACCTCATCGGGTGCGATCCCGGCGTCGCGTAGGGCGGCGACCACGGCCTCGCAGGCCAGCTGGGTCTCCGGCCGGTCAATCTGCTTGGCGAACTCGGTCTGCCCGATGCCAACGATGGCCGCGGCGTCCTGGAGGACCGGTCGGTGGGTCTGGGCCATCACGGGTGACGCTACAGCGCGGTGCCTCGCACCGTGTCAGCCCGCAGACCACACCACCGGCAGCGACAGCGGCGAGCGGAAGGCCAGGCCCTCGATATGCGGAGGCTCGGCCGTCGGGTCCAGGGTGAATGGGCCCAGGCGGTCGAACAACGTGTTGATGGCGACGCGGGATTCCATGCGGGCCAGGTGCATGCCCAGGCAGACGTGGACACCGAAGCCGAAGCCCACGTGCTGACGCACCTCGCGGAACATGTCGTAGGTATCGGGGTCTGCGTACTTACGCTCGTCCCGGTTGGCGGCACCGAGCATCAGGGCCACGTCGGCGCCCTTCTCGATCGGCACGCCGGCCAGCTCAGTGTCCTTGGTGGCACGGCGGAGGATGAGCGATACGGGCGGTTCCCAACGGAGGACTTCTTCGAAGGCCTGGGGGTACAGGGAGCGGTCCCGGTAGAGCGCATCGAACTGGGCCCGGTCGTTGAGGAGGGCGAAGAGGAGGCTCCCGGTGGCCCGGTAGGTGGTTTCGACACCGGCCGGGAGGAGGAGGCGGAGGAAGGAGTAGATCTCCTCGTCGCTGAGCTTGGCCCCATCGACCTCGACCCGAACCAGCTCGCTGATGAGGTCATCACCGGGCTCGGACCGTCTCTCCTGCATCACGGCGGCGAAGTAGCTGCGGAGCGCCTCCGACGCCGCCACGCCGCGCTCCCAGTTGGCCGCCACGCTGGTCAGCTCAATCGCCCAGCGCTGGAACTTGGCGTAATCGGACCGGGGCAGGCCGAGGATCCGGGCAATGACCTGGGCCGGGAAGTTGAAGGTCACCTCTCGGACCAGGTCGGCGTGGCCCCGGTCGTAGAACGAGTCGACCAACTCGTTGACGACCACGCCGACGAGCTGTTCTTCCCAGCGCTCTAGCACCTTGGAGCGGAAGCTCGACGACACGAGGGCGCGGGCGATGCGGTGCTCGGGCTCGTCCATCTGCAGGATGGTCCGACCCATGACCAGGCCCATGATCCCCTCGTAGACGCTCGATGAGTAGGTCTCGTTGTCCCGGAGGACATGCACCGTCTCCTCGAAGCCGAGAACGGTGACCGGAGGGGGCCGGTTCGGATCAAGGGGTTCATCAACACCCTCCCCGAGGTCGATCGGGCCCAAGTGCACCGGGCACTCCCGGCGCAGCTCGCGAAGCATCGGAAAGGGATCGCGCACGTGGCCCGACACCGTGTCCTTGAGCTCGAAGGGATCGAATGGAACGCCCGTTGCCTCGGTCGTGTCGGTGCTCACCTTGCGATCCTCCTCGTCCTTGACGGTGTGCAGATGGTCCAGACCTGCGACACCGACACCATGTATAGCAAACGTTCGTTGGGGAGGCGGGTTCGGGGCCGAGTTCGACGTGGCGCGCAGAAGCCCCCACAATGGGCACATGGGGAGTGCGGAACCGACCGAAGAGCCATCGACCAGGTCTCGAATTCTGCAGATCGCCCTGTCGCTCATGTCCCAGCGGGGCGTCGACGGCACCAGCATGCGCGACCTGGCCGCGGCGGCCGGCCTCAACGTGGCCTCGCTGTACCACTACTTTCCCTCGAAGCGGGAATTGCTCGAAGCCGTCCTGGTCGAACACGGATACCTGCCCACGGTGGGCAACCCCTTGTCGCCCGATACCGACCCGTCGCCGGACGCCCAGCTCGCCACCCTGTTGGCCGACATCCTCACCTCCGTGCTCGACGTCGAGGACTTCGTGCGGCTGATGCTGGGCGAAGCCATCCGGGGCGAGGAAACGGCCCGTGCCGTCGGGCTCGACCTCTTCGCCACGTTCCAGCAGTCGCTGGAGAGTTGGGTCACCGACCACCGCCCCGACCTCGTGGAGAGAGCAGGCGCACCGGCCGTGTCACGCCTGCTGCGCGCCATGGTGGTCGGGATCTTCGTCGAGCACGCCGCCGGCGTATTGGGCGACGGCGTCGAAGCGAGGGACACGACCGAGGTGGTGGTGTCCCGGGCCCAGGAGGCCGCGCAGATCCTTCACTCGTCCCGGTACGAGGCCGAGCCGGCGTCTACTCAGGCTGAGCCCACGATTCCCGTGGCACGCGCGTGAGCACCTTGGCGTTGAGATCACGAGGAAGCACTTCGGTCTCCACGCCTTGCCGACCGCTTCATCACCGACGATCCGACAGGGGCTCGCTACTCGGCTCGGGGGCCATCGGTGAGACAACCGGGCCTTCATCGATCCTGGGGATACGGTCCGCCTGGCCGTCGTGGGCCGACCACAGAATCGCGGACCTACCCCACAGCTTGGTGAGCTGGCCGGCACTGGTGGAAGCGGCTGGACACGCGTCGGCTTATCGGTTGATTTGATTCATCGGGACAGGCTCCGACACAAGGACATGTTCGGAGCAGAGCCTTTCACGTTGGCCACGGTAACGGGCAGGGGGGATTTACCTGGTCCGGATTGCAGGGTGTGGACGAAAACCCGACCGTGGCTCGACGAATATCCGGTGAGAAGGGTGCCTCGACGTGAAGTTACTGACACGGAGTCAAGGTTCTGATCAGTGATGATCGAGAATCGGTAGACCTGGGAGCCATTGACCGGAACCGGCGATCCGGTGGTGCTGCCAGATGGGCCCTTCAACATAAAGCGAATGTCGTGAACTCCGTCAGGCTCCACAAAGACAGTGGTCGCCGATCTCGTTCCGAATGTCACCAGAGGAAGGCCCGAGCCCAGTTGGGAGACTGCTCCGCGAAAGGTGATGTCCAAGGTGTGCAGTACCCCTGGGCCGAGCTCTATTGGATACCACTCAAGGATTTGCAGCAGGTACAGGGAGGGAATGCGGAGGTCACTCGCCGGGTTTGGGCCTTCGGATATGTAGAGACCCGCGCAATTATTCACGACGAATAGCTGGTCGGCCGGCGCATAGTTCGGCAAAGTTCTGCCTCTCACAACGTGTGAATCCAGGGGATGGCCGGTTACGTCACTGATCGACTGCTGAGTCTCCACGAAGCGCAACCTCTGTTGAGTGGACCACGTGTTTTGAGGCGTGCTGGCCATCGCCACGTTCGCGGCGATTCCGTACAGTCCCAGAACGGCCACGAGAGCCCCGAGAATGTACCGAAGCATCCGGCGACCGTGTTCCAATCGACGCCACACGTCAACCATGCCGACAGCACTGGCGATGATGAGGAAGGGCACGAAGTCGGCAATGTAACGGTTTTCAATCCATCCGTAGATCATGATGGTGCAGCCGCCAGCCAGCGCGGCCGCAAGGACAATGCGAAGAAGGCTTGAGCGCCCCGGAGCGCGTGGCCGAAAGGCGCTCATCGCACCCCAGAGACTGAGCAGAAAAAGCAGGGGCATGGAGGCGGTCACACTTGTCGTTCGATCACTCCCGTAAAGGAAGACGTGCCCGACGCTGCGAGCTGGGGAAGCCGGAAGGGTGACGAATGGGAAGACGGACGTCAACCGCACTCCGGGCGGTTGGAAATACGCGAGGAGCGTGCTCGGCAGAAAATGAAGGCTGAGCAAGCTGCCCGGTCGGTGAAGTCCAATCACCTGGTAGATAATCTGACCTGAGGCCGGCAAGCCAAAGATGAGGCCGAACTTGGCATAGTCGACTGCGCAACCGGCCACGAGCGGAATGAGCGCCGCGGCAAGGATCGGCAAAGTCCAGTGACGGTTGGCGGGTCCGCCATAGCCCAGCGCAAACCAGGTGGCTACCAGTCCGGCGCCAATGACACACGCGTACCCAGTCGTTGGCCGATTGAGATTTGCAGCCAGTATCAGCAACCCCGACGCAATGATGGCAGCCCAGGTCGGCCGTTCCAGCACGCCCAGCAAGGCGAACATGCTTCCGATGGTCAGGGCGACGCTCCAGGCGAGATCCTCCGAGAACACCCAGGGGTCTGAGGCCAAAAACACCAGTACCGATCCGACCAAGACCGTCGCCACGAGCACGCCGTACGCCGCCGCCTCGCCCCAGCTCAGGGCCGCTGATCCCCGGACCACGTGCCGAATGCGCCACACCATCAATGAGGTGAATATCCCCGTCACCATCCATGCCAAGAGCATCGACGGTGCGGTAAGACGCCCGTCGAGGCTGTGGGTGAACAACAGGAAGGGCATTCGGAGTAGCGAAGGAAACAATCCGAAGTACGTGTACTGCCGACCATCGTGTACGTAGGCCTCACCGCCGAAGGCTCCATTCGCCACGTAGAGGTGGCCGTGGAACATGGCCCGGGCCTGGAGGTCATAGAAATTACTGGCGTAGCCATTTGACGTGGCCGTGCGGAACAGATTGGGCGAATTGGACCACAGATCCAAGAGCACCCACAGGTACGGCACCGCCGCTGCCGCGAACCCGACAATCACCGCCACCGTGAATCGCCGCCTCGAATCCAGGAGCGCTGGAAGCGCCACCCCCGTTTTGAGACCACCATCAACCGGTGACTCCACGGCGTCGGGTGCCTCTGTGAGCAAATCTCGATAGTTCACGAGCTCACATCTCGCCGTCTGTTGGGTTTTGCAGAGGGCACACGAAATGCTTCCACGTTGTCCGCCCCCCACCCGGGACCATCTTCTGCACTCTATCTCTGTCGTTTTCGGCTGTCGGCCTGAAGTCGACCATCCCCAGTGACAGGAGTTCACGCTTAACGACCAGGTCGGTCGTGCGGGCATCACCTTCGTACGACGACTATCTGAACCCCTGATTCTGATGCCGGCCGGCTCCAACGTCTCGTCCAGCGCGTGAGTCCTTGCCATGCTCGACATCGAGGACTCGGCGACTCGAGGACTCGGGCGGCTAGATGCTGGGCGAGACGATCCGGGGCGAGGAACGACCCGTGCCGTCCGGCCCGACCTCTTCGTCGAGCACGGCACCGGCGTGTTGGGCGATCGCGTCGAGGCCAGGGACCTCACCGAGGTGGTGGTGGCCCGGGCTCAGCAGGCCGCGCTGATCCTTCACTCGTCTCGTTTTCTCGTCCCGGTCTGAGGCCGAGCCGGTTTCTCGCGGGGCTGGGCCGACGATTCCCGTAGCAAGCGCTTGAGCGCCTCGGGGTTGAGATCACCAGGAAGCTCCTCGATATCCACACCCTGCCGACTTTCCCGAGGATCCGGACAGTGACTCGGTGCTCGGCTCGGGGCCATCTGCGAGACGGCCGAGGCCTTCATCAATTTCTGGGGATACCGTCTGAACGTCGTGGCGACGAGCAGTTGTGGCCGCTACTGAGCGGATGTAGTGTCAGCCGTCGGGCACCAGTTCGGTGAAAGCGGGGAGGCGCCTTATGGCGGGTTTGCGCGTTCTGGGTCGAGCGGTTTCCCTCGGGTCGGCCCTTTGTCTCGTTGTCGGATGTCTGGTGTTCCTAGGGGCAACCGGATCCAGTGCCAGCCCTACGACGTTCTATGTGGATAGCACAGCGGCCTGTCCGGGATCAGGGACACAAGCGTCTCCATGGTGCGATTTCACTACCGTCGACCGCACAATCTTCCAGCCGGGCGACCAAATCCTTCTCAAGCGCGGTGACACCTTTACAACGGGAATACTGCTTGAGGGCTCGGGGACATCCACCAACTACTTAACGGTAAGCACTTATGGTTCGGGAGCCATGCCGATTATCAACGGCAATAACAACCTCAATTTTACGGGCCTGAACTTGATCAACACCAGCTACGTCCAGGTGGAGAATTTGTCGTTCGAGAACGCCGGGATAGGTGCTTTGATCAACTCCGGAGCAAATACGACGGGTTACCGATTCTTGAATCTCTCCTTCTCCGGAGATGGCGATGGAATCCAATCCACGGGGTCGGGCACCGCGAGCAACATACTTGTACAAGATGTGGAAGGCGTATCGAATACTCTGAGCTGTAGTAACACAAGCTACCCTTGTGTCGGCAGTACATTGGCACTGGGAGGCGTATCCAACGTAATTGTCAACCGCCTGTACTCGTCCAACAACTGCGGGGAGACCGGTTGGGGGGTTGGTCCCGGATCGTCAAATGTGGTGGTCGAAAATTCCGAATCGACCGGCGACGGCAACTGCCCGGCGGTAGGGACGACCGCGAACTTCATTGATGATTCCACCAACGTCACGTTCGTCAATGACTCCATTACCAACGTACCGACCGGCGTCGTTGACCTCTCGGCGATAGACATCGAACCTCAAGACGGTCCTGATAACGGGATCAATATTGAGGACAACTACCTTGCCAACAATGCCGGACCGGGAATAGAGATTCTCGATCATCCCTCTCCCATCGCCAACCTCAACATCTCGGGGAACGTCCTTTCGAACAACGGCGCGGAGCCCGGTACGGGCTACATTCCGTACCCGATATGGGGTCAGATCTGGACGGATGAATGGCTTCCGAACTTCGTCGAAGCAACGGGCTCAATTGATAACAACCTTTACGATGCGCCGACAGGCACAGGTGGGTTCGAAGAGACGCACGCCGGCGCCAACCTCAGTGGATTCAACCAATCAAACAATATGAGCGACAGCGGTCCAAACAATGTGTGGTACGCGGCCAACGGTTTCAGCTGCACTGCTCAGGGCGCTAGTGGTTGGTCATATCAATCAAGTGCGGACAATTCGACGTGGACGAACCTTTCTGGCTGTAGCACCGTGGACACCTTGGATCAGGAGTGGACCACGGGAGGGACCGCTTCTGGCTTCGTGAGCAACTTCGAGGAGTTGCCCCCGTCGACCTCGACGTCGTGGGTCGCCCGGTCGTGGACGGCGCAGAACTCCGGCAGTGTCAGCATCCGCGGCAGGATCCTCATGACCGATCCCACGTGCGGTTCGGGCGTCACGGCCGAGATAACCAAGAACGGCTCGTCAACCCCCATTTGGGGTCCACAGACCATCGCTGCGGGCGATGGGGTGGGAGTCGACACGAATCTCGATGGGGTCAGCGTCAAGGCAGGAGACATCCTGCACTTTGCGGTGCAGGAGAATGGTTCGGGTCAATGTCGCGCGAGTTGGACACCGAGCGTCGCGATTCCGAATCCGGCAACGGCGGTCGTCATCCCCTCGGGCGGTACCAATGTGAGCGGGACACAGACTCTCGATGCCAGCGCATCTGACTCCGCTTCCCCCATAAGCAAGTTGCAGTACGTCCTGACTGGGGGTTCACTGAACGACACGGTGATCGCCACCGCCACCCCCACGTACTACGGCTGGCTCGCCAGCTGGCAGTCGGGAAATGTGGCCAATGGCGCCTACACGCTGCAGAGCGTGGTGACCGACGCCGCCGGAAATGTCGCTTATAGCCCGGGGGTGGCGATCAACGTTGACAACAGTGTCACCTCAAATATCTTGCTCCCCTCCTCCAGCGGTTCCTCGGTGTCAGGATCCCAGGTGACGCTCGATGCCGCAGCGTCTGATGTCGTAGGTGTGACCAAGGTCGAATTCCATCTCACCGGCGGATCGCTGCACGACGCGCTCATCGCCACGGCGAGTCATACCTACTACGGCTGGGCGGCGTCCTGGAACAGCACGACCGTGCCCGACGGCACCTACACCCTGCAGAGCGTCGCGTACGATGCGGCCGGCAACCAGGGGGCCAGCACGGGGGTCACGGTCATCGTCGAAAACACGGCGCCGACGCCCAGCGTCGCTGTCCCCCGTAGTGGTTCCTCGGAGTCAGGATCGGTGGTCCTCGGCGCCTCGGCGCCTGCCAACGTGGGTGTGACCAAGGTCGAGTTCCATCTCACGGGTGGATCGCTGAACCAGGCGCTCATCGCCACGGCTGCCCCCACCAGCTACGGCTGGCTCGCTGGATGGGACAGCACCACGGTGCCCGACGGCACCTACACCCTGCAGGCCGAAGCCTACGATGGGGCGGGCCTCCAGGCGTTCAGTGCGGGCGTCACCGTCGTCGTCGAGAACACGCCGCCAACGCCCACCGTCTTGATTCCCTCGAGCGGCGGCTCGGTGTCGGGACCCCAGGTGCTCTTGGACGCCTCGGCCCCTCTCAACGTGGGCGTGAACCAGGTGCAGTTCCGACTCACGGGTGGATCGCTGAACAATGCGCTCATTGCCACGGCCACTCCGACCTTCTACGGCTGGCTCGCTCAATGGAACAGCACGACCGTCCCCAACGGCACGTACACCCTGCAGAGCAGCGCCACCGATGGGGCTGGCTTCCAGGGAGTCAGTACGGCGGTCACGGTGGTCGTCGACAACCCGCCGCCCACCACCAGCGTCTTGATTCCGTCGAACGGCGCTTCCGTGTCGGGGACCCAGGTGACCTTGGACGCCTCGGCGTCCGACCCGGGGGGTGTGGCCAAGGTCGAGTTCCATCTCACCGGCGGATCGCTGAACAATGCGCTCATCGGCACAGCGACCTTGATGTACTTCGGCTGGGCGGTGTCCTGGAACAGCACCACGGTGCCCGACGGCACCTACACCCTGCAGAGCGAGGCCTACGATGGGGGTGGCAACCTGGGCGTCAGTCCAGCGATCACCGTGACGGTGTCGAACTAAAACTGGGTTGACCGCAGGCGCTGCTGGCCGCTCCCCAGGAGGCCGAGCGGATTCATCACCCGGCCCGTACCGGGCCGAACCGGTCTCTACCCGGGCTGAGCCGACGATTCCCGCAGCAGGCGCTTGAGCACCTTGCCGTTGAGATCACGGGGAAGCTCCTCGACGATCTCCCAGACGTGGGGCACCTTGTAGTCCGCCAAGCGTGCCCGCACCCACGACGCCAAGGCATCCGCTTCGATGGGGAGGCGTACCTCCACCACGGCCTTGAGATGTTCCCCGTCACGCGCATCGGCGATCCCGAAGACCGCGCAGTCAACCACATCGGGATGCTCGTAGAGCACTTCTTCGATTTCGCGCGGCGCGATGTTCACGCCGCCCCAGAGCACCATGTCCGAGACGCGGTCGGTGATGGTCAGATATCCATCCTCGCTCAGGTGCCCGATGTCCCCCACCGTGAAGGCATCATCGACCCATGCCCTCTGTGTAGCGTCGGGATCATTGCGGTAGCTGAAATGCTGCGTCCCCGGGGGGCGAATGTAGATGATGCCGTCGGTCTCCGGCGGACAGGGATTGTCCTCCCCATCGAGCACACGCACCTCAACCCCGGGCCACGGCCGACCCACCGATCCCGGGTGGGCCAACCACTCTTCGGGACCGATCCGCGTCGCACCGCCCTCGCTGGCGCCGTACAGCTCGTGAAAGGCGGTATCGGGGAACGCCGCCATCATCTTGTGCTTGATCGTCACCGGGCACGGTGCGCCGCCGTGGACCACCAGGGCCAGGCTGCGCACATCGATGGCCTCCCGAGTGGCTTCGGGCAACTGGAGGACCCGGATGAAATGGGCCGGGACCATGAACGAACGGGTGCCGCCGTATCGGGCGATCGCCCCCAGGAACGCTTCCGCCTCGAACCGCTCCGGCAGCACGGTGGTGGCGCCGACGTAGAGCGCGGTCAGACCCCATCCGGCGTGCGACGCGTGGTAGCACGGGCCCGACATGACGTAGACATCGTCGGCGCCCCATTCCCACAGTTGGGCCTGACCGCTCATGCCGGCATGACGGACCTCCGGATCCCCCAGGCCGGCGTGCACCACGCCCTTCGGCCGTGCGGTCGTCCCCGATGTATAGAAGACGAGCTCGGGCCCGGCCCCGCTGTCCCGCCAGGTGCCGGTCGGGCTGGCCGCGACCAACGCCTCATACGAGGTGGCCTCGTCCGGGCCTCCGATGAGAATCCGGGCCAGACCACCTCGGTCAGGCTCGGGCAGTTGGTCCGCCGCGTCGTGATGACCGACCACCACGGCGGCACCCGAATCCTCCAGCAGATACGCCAGCTCGGCTGACTTCAGATGCCAGTTGAGCGGGAGGAACGGCGCGCCGGCCATGGCCGCCGCCGTGGCCACCTCAAAGGGCTCCAGCCCGTTGCGCACGGCCGAGGCCACCGGTCGGCCCGGACCGGCACCGCGTGCCACCAGGACTGCAGCCAGCCGTCGGGCCCGCTCGTCCAACTCGCCGTACGTCCGCGCGGTCACTCCGCCGGTGGCATCAGGAGCGATGAGCGCCACCCGATCCGGCGTTTCGCGGGCATGTTCCGTCACCCCTCTGGCCATACGGTCGGAACGTAGTCGGCACACGCCGCCCTTGCCATTGACACCCGCCGCCCGCCTTCATTCCGGCCGTGACTCGTTCGGACTCGATCTCGCCCATGGTCCACAGCCCTCTGGGTCGCCATTCCCGACGGCAGCCCGACGCCAGGGTGGTCCCTCTGGCCGAGTCGGTGCGCCAGCAGATCCGCAAAGGGCTGCACCTCATGCGACTCGTGCCCGAGAGCGGGCGGCAGCGCCTCGGTACACTGACCCGCGTGTCAAGACTCCGCGCCCGTGTCCACCGACGCCTTCGGGCCGGGCACCATCGGGCCGATCGCCCGCCCCACCGACCAGCGGCTGTGGGACCCGGCTCACCAGGCCATGGACCCCGCCCGGCGCCGGGCCCTGCAGGACGAGCGGGTGCGGGCGCTCATCGGGCGGATCCTCGACAGGCCGGTGCCGCTCTTCGCGGCCAAGCTCCGGGAAGCGGGGATCACCTCGGCCGACGATGTCAAGGGGGTCGACGACCTGGCCCGGATCCCGTCGACCATCAAACAGGATCTCCGCGACTCCGAAGCCGACGACCCGCCCTGGGGTCGCTACCGGTTCACGGACCCGAGGCAGGGGGTCCGCCTGGGTACATCGACCGGAACCACCGGCCAGCCGACCATCACGGTGTGGACGCGGAAGGACATCTGGATCGAGTACGAGTCGGGGGCCCGTAACTGGTGGCGCATGGGCTACCGGCCCGGGCAGATCATCACCCACGCCCACCCGGCCTACCTCTACGGCGGCGGCACCATGCTGCAGCAGACCTACGAGTACTTCGGGATGCTCAGCCTGTGGGTCCCTCCGCCCGACTCCGACGAGCTGGCCGAGCAGGCGGTGCGCTTCTGGACCCGGGTCACGCCCGACCACCCCTTCATGGGATTCGCCACCGGCCGCTTCATCGAGGTGGCGGCCAAACTCGGGATCTCACTCGAAGACGCCGGCCTGACCGGGTTGCGCGCCCCTATCGGATTCGGGCTGGGACGGGGTGGCATGCCCCTGATGACGGCCGGTGCCGAGTGCTACGCCTACGTCGGCGGGCCGTGTGGCCAGTCCCCCGGTGCCCACATCCATGAGGATTGGGCGGTGGTCCAGGCCGTGGACCCGGCCACCGGGCTCGAGGTACCCGACGGCGAGTGGGGCAATCTGACGGTGACCACCCTCGATCGGGACAACTGCCTTCTCCGCTACGACCTGGAAGAGGCCTGCGCCCTCCTGCGCGAGCCCTGCCCGTGTGGCGAGACCTCCATCCGCGGTCTGTGGGGCGGCCGCTTCAAGGATCTCCTCGAATGTCAGGGCACCCGGTTCCAAGCGAACGAGATCGAGGGGGTGCTGCGGGGTATTCAGGTCATGCGGGAGCCGTCGCTCGAGTACCAAGTTGTCAGGCCCGATGGCAGCGACGCCCCCCTGGTGGTCAAGGTCGAAGTGGCAAGCGAGGACCCCGGAAACCGCGACGGGGCCAAGCGGCAGGCCGAAGCGGAGATCCGGGCCCTCCTGGGGATCGCCGCCGACATCGAGATCCTCCAGCGGGACAGCATTCCCCGCGCCGGCTACAAGGCGACGCGGGTGATCGACAGGGAGTAGGACGGACATGGCCGAAGGTACCGGTACCAAGGATGACCCCTGGCGGCTCAAGACCCCGCCCAATAGCTCCGACTACACCATGTACAAAGACGAGAAGGACGGCCGCGCCATTCTCGTCTGCACCGTCGGCAAGACGGTGCTCCACTACGACGAGCGGTGCCTCGACGAGCTGCACGCTTTCCTGAAGAAGCAGGACGATTGGGTCGAGCTCGGTTCGGCCGACGAGCAGAAAGAGCCCAAGGACGGCACCGTCGAAGCCTGGGGCCGCTCGACCTCCAATCCTGTCGGGGGTTGGTACGGACTGAAGAAGGGCCTGCGGGGCCGGTTCGGCATGTACATCCCGCCGCTGATGGAAGCTTTGGGGCGGGCGGAGTTGGAGCACAACGCACGCAACAACCGCATGCGGGCCATCTGAGAGGCAGCGCCTGAGAAGACCAGGGGCGATGCCGGGCGGTGCTGCGGAACTGTGGCGCTGGGCTGAGCTGGGCTGAGCCACAATTTTGCCGAAGTG
>CAVURD010000023.1:0-56318 GCA_963743785.1 uncultured Acidimicrobiaceae bacterium
CCGCGGCGGCGCGAACGCCGAAGGCGGCGTGGTCGGCTCGCACCGTCCTAGGAGAAGGCGGAACGGAGGCGGGAGAACACCCCGTCGCCACCGCCACTGCCGGGCGGCGAGACCTCTTCGCCGCGGGCGGCGGCGAACTGCCGCAGGAGCGCGTCCTGTTCCTCGCTGAGTTCGTTCGGCGTGTCGATCAGCGTGTGGACGAAGAGGTCACCCCGTCCGCGGCCGCGCAGGTGGGGTACGCCCTCCCCCTTGATCTTGTGCACGTGGCCGTAGGGGGTGCCCGGAGCCACCGCCACCGTCTGGGTGCCTTCGAGGGTCTCCACGGCGCATTCGGTGCCCAAGGCGGCTTGGGCCAGCCCGATGGTCATGGTGGTGTGGAGGTCGTCACCGCTGCGTTCGAAGCGCGGGTCGGGCGTGACGGCGAGATGCACGAAGAGCGATCCGCTGGGCGCCCCCCGCTGGCCGGCCGCGCCGTGGTCGGCCAGGCGCAGGGTGGTGCCGTCCTCGACCCCGGCCGGGACCTCGACGGTGAACGTCCGCTCCTCGTTGCGCCGACCGTCGCCCCGACAGGCGGGACACGGGTTGAGGATGACCTGGCCGGTGCCGCCGCAGCGTGAGCAGGCCACGCTGGTGACGACCTGGCCCAGCAGGGACTGGCGGACCCGTCGCAGCTCGCCGGCCCCGGCACACTCGACGCAGGTGATGGGTTCGGTATCGGGAGCCGTCCCCATGCCCGAGCAGGTGTCGCACATGACCGGGAGCCGGACCGTGAGCTCCTTGTGGGCACCGAAGACCGCTTCGGCGAACTCCAGGCCCAGGCGCACCTCGGCGTCGGCCCCGGGCGCCGGGCCCCGGCGGCGCGCCACCGCCCTGCATCTGCCCGAAGAAGGCCTCGAAGATGTCGCCGATGCCGCCCTCGAATCCGAACCCGCCCGCGCCGGCCTGGGCCCCGAACACGCCCTCGGGACCGAATCGGTCGTAGCGGGCGCGCCGTTCCGGATCGCGCAGCACTTCGTAGGCCACCGAGACTTCCTTGAACTTGGCTTCGGCGGCGGCGTCACCCGGATTGGTATCGGGGTGCAGCTCTCGGGCGCGTACGCGGTAGGCCTTCTTGATCTCGTCGTCGCTGGCATCGTGTCGGACCCCGAGCAACTCGTAGAGATCGCCCAACTGGTCAATGCCGGCCATCGTCACCCCTGCCCTCTCCGGACGCGCCCCCGCGCCCGCTGTCCAGGCGTTCGCCCAGCCGCTCACCCACCACGTGCGCCGCGGCCAGGGCCCCGGGGTAGTTCATGCGGGTGGGGCCGAGCAACCCGACCGCACCCAGTTCCTGGCCGGCCACGCAGACCGGTGCCACCACCACGGCGCACGAGGCCAAGGGCTCGTAGCCGTGTTCGGTGCCGATGGACACCGACAGGCCGCGGCCCAGCACGTCACGGAGCAGCGTCACCACCACCAACTGCTGTTCGAGAATCTCCAGGACCGAGCGCACCGTCTCGACGGCCTCGAAGGACTCGGCCAGGCGCGACGGCCCGCCGACAAAGACCTGATCCGACTCGATGGAACGCTCCATGAGGTCGAAGGCGGTCCCGGCCGCGGCCACCACCCGATCGACCTCGTCGTCGCCGCTGCTCGGGACGGACCAGCCGAAGGTCCAGGTGCGTCCGACCAGGTGTTCGTTCAACAGCGCCCCACAGCGGGCCAGGACGGCGTCGGACACCTCGGTTTCAAACTCAATGGTCCGCTTTTCCACGGCGCCATCGGAGAGCACGACCACCAGGAGGGCAACCATTGGTCCCAGTCCCACCACCTGCAGCGAGCGGATGGTCGCCGTGTCGTGCGACGGCCCGACCACGACGGCGGCATAGGAGGTGAGCTCGGTCAGCAGTCCGGTGGCCCGTTCGAGCATGGTCTCCATCTCGACGTGGACCTGATCGAAGAAGGCACTGACCGCCCGGTGCTGGATCGGGCCGAGGACTCCGGGCTCGGTCAGGTGGTCGACGAAGAAGCGGTAGCCCTTGTCGGTCGGGATCCGACCGGCACTCGTGTGGGGTTGCACCAGGTAGCCGTTCCGCTCCAGGGCCACCATCTCCGAGCGCACCGTGGCGGAGGAGACCTCCACCCCCGGGGCACTGGCCACGTGGGAGGAGCCGACCGGCTCGGCCGTCCCGATGTACTCCGTCACCACGGCCTCCAGAATGGAGGCCTGGCGGGGGTTCAGGTCGCGCGCGTCCCCTTCGGGAGCGTCCGGTGCGACGTGGTCGGCAATGGGGGTCATGGGCTTGGCACTCAAGTCTACCGAGTGCCAGCCGGTGTTCCTCGGCCACCTCCCGGGCGGGCGGGGCCGGTCGGGAGAGGCAGTCGGCTCGAGAGCCGCAGTCAGTCGTCTGAGAGCCCGGGTCAGTCGTCAGAGAGCCGCAGAGCCGAGATGAATGCCTCCTGGGGCACCTCGACCCTCCCGATGTTCTTCATGCGCTTCTTGCCCTCTTTCTGCTTTTCCAGCAGCTTGCGCTTCCGGGTGATGTCACCGCCGTAGCACTTGGCCAGGACGTCCTTGCGTTTCGCCTTGACCGTCTCACGGGCCACGATGCGCCCCCCGATGGCGGCCTGAATCGGGACGTCGAAGAGCTGGCGAGGGATGAGCTCGCGCAGCTTCTCGGCCATGCGCCGGCCGTAGGAGTCGGCCGACGAGCGGTGCACGATGGTGGAGAAGGCGTCGCAGGGCGCGTGGTTGATGAGGATGTCGACCCGGACCAGGTTGGCCGTGGTGTAGTCCTCGGGCTCGTAGTCGAGGCTGGCGTAGCCCTTGGTGCGGCTCTTCAGCTGGTCGAAGAAGTCCAGCACCACTTCGGCCAGCGGGATGGTGTACACCAGCTCGATGCGCTCGGGCGAGAGGTACTCCATGCGGGTCATCTCGGCCCGCTTGGACTGGCAGAGCTCCATCACGGTGCCGGTGTACTCCGAGGGCGTGAGGATGGTGGCGGTCAGCATGGGCTCGTCGATGTGGTCGATGCGGCTGGCGTCGGGCAGCTCGGTCGGGTTGTCCACGTCGACTTCCGAGCCGTCGGTCAGGAAGGCCCGATAGGCCACGCTCGGCGCGGTGGCGATGAGGGAGAGGTCGAACTCGCGCTCGAGCCGCTCGCGGACGATTTCCATGTGCAACAGGCCGAGGAAGCCGCAGCGAAATCCGATGCCCAGGGCGTGAGACGACTCCGGCTCAAAGGTGAAACTGGCGTCGTTGAGCTTCAGCTTGTCGAGCGCGTCACGCAGATCGGGGAGCTCGTCGCCATCGACCGGATAGAGGCCGCAAAAGACCATCGGCTTGGGGTCCTTGTAACCCTCCAGGGCCTCGGTGGCGCCATGGCTGGCCGTGGTCACCGTCTCACCCGAGCGGGCTTCACCCACGTCCTTGATGCCGGCGATGAGGTAGCCGACTTCACCGGGGCCGAGCTTCTCGACCGGGACACCCACCGGTGTGCGCACCCCCACTTCTTCGATGTCGTGCACGGCGTTGGCCTGCATGAAACGGAGTCGGGCTCCCGCCTCCAGCGTGCCGTCGACGATGCGGATGGAACTCACCACACCTCGATACTGGTCATAGGACGAGTCGAAGATCAGCGCCCGTAGCTTTGCGTCGGCTTCTCCCTTGGGGGGCGGCACCCGATCGATGATGGCCTCGAGCAGGGCGTCCACCCCTTCGCCCGTCTTGGCCGAGATCCGCAGGACGTCGCCGGCCGGGATGCCCAGCACGGCTTCGATCTCGGCGGCGCACCGTTCCGGGTCGGCCGCCGGCAGGTCGATCTTGTTGAGCACGGCCACGATCTCGAGGTCGTTCTCGATGGCCAGGTAGCAGTTGGCCAAGGTCTGGGCCTGAATGCCCTGGGAGGCATCGACCAGGAGGACGGCACCTTCGCAGGCGGCCAGGGAACGGCTGACCTCGTATCCGAAGTCGACGTGCCCGGGCGTGTCGATCAGGTGCAGGACATGGCCGTTGAAGAGCACCCGGACGTTCTGGGCCTTGATGGTGATACCCCGCTCACGCTCGATGTCCATGGAATCGAGGTACTGCTCACGCATGAGGCGGGGGTCGACCGCGCCGGTGATCTCCAGGATCCGGTCCGACAGGGTCGACTTGCCATGGTCGACATGGCTGATGATGGAAAAGTTGCGGATGTGCTCAATGGCGGCAGGTCCACTGGCGGTGGCGGGGAACGGCACGGTCTGTCGATCGTACCGGTCCACACCGCCCTCTCCGGCCACCCGATCCGGCCCGGGCGGCCCGGCACGGGGCAAAAATGGGGCTCCGACCTGCTACAGTCTTCCTCCGCACCGGTGGGCTGTCGCCTACTGCCGCCCCTTCGAACCAACCGAGGAATTCTTCATGGCCAACATCCAAAGCCAGATCAAGCGGAACCGCCAGAACGAGAAGCGCCGCCTGCGCAACAAGTCGGTGCGTGCCGAGTTGCGGACCCGGACCAAGAACGCCGAAGCTGCGGCCGCCGTCGGGGCCGACGACAGCATCGAGCAGCTCCGGCTGGCCGTGAAGCGGATCGACAAGGCCGCCGCCCGTGGCGTCATCCACAAGAACACGGCGGCCAACCACAAGTCACGCTTGGTCCGCCGGGTCGCCGCCCTGGAGGCCGCCGCCGCCGAGTAGGTCGGTCCTGGCAGCCAGGGTCCCGCAGCCAGGGGTCCCTAGTGGGCAGCCAGGGGTCCCCTGGCGGGCGGCCGTGGTCCCTAGTGGAACGCCTTGGCGTCGGACTCCCGGAGCCTGGTCGCCATGGTGGCCAGTAACTTGCGGGAGAGGGCTGGGATGGTGTCAAGCACGCCATTGAACTGACGCTGGCCCAGGATCAGGAGTTCCATGTCGGTCTCCGAAGTGACGGTGGCCGAGCGGGGGCGGCGGTCGAGCAGCGAGAGTTCTCCGAAGTAGTCGCCGGGACCCAAGGTCGCGGCCTTGCGATTGTTGCGCTTCACCGACGCCTTGCCGTTCACGATGAGGTAAAACTCCTGGCCGATGTCGCCCTGCTTGACCAGGTCCTTCCCCGGTTTGGTGATCTCGGCCTCGAGGTTCTTGCGGATGGTATTGAGCTCCTTGTTCGAGCAGGATGAGAACAACCAGATCTTTGAGAGGTCGACTTTGTACGTCCCGGTGGCCATGGTGCGAAGGTTACCGCTGCTGTAGATCTGGTGCTGTTGGCCACCCGCGATGGAGCACCGCCGAAAGCCCGGACTCAGCCCGCGAATCGGCTCAACCGGTCAATCGGCTCTACTGGCTCGACCGGCCGACCTCGACCGATTCTCAGCGACCAAGACTCAGCCGACCAACTGGAAGGTGAACATCTTGTCGGCGGCGATCCTCGCCCCGATGGGGTTCTCCTGGTCGAGCCACGATTCGAACGCCGGCCCTTGTTTCGGTAGGTAGTGGTCCAGCATGGCTTGGCGGAGATCGCCGCCGGCCGGGTCCGCCACATCGAACAGCTCGGCCCGGCCGTGCACGGTCACGGCGAATTCCTCGCCGGGAAGGTGCGTGGCACTGACACCCGGCCGGGCGGCCAGATGACGCATGCGCACCGAATCCCGACCGGAGGAGAAGAAGAACGACCCGTGGAGCAGATAGCCGTCGACCGGGCCGACCAACGGCCGGCCGTCGGCGGTGACCGTGGCCGCCACCAACAGGCGCATGCCTTGCATTCGGGCGCAGAGTGCGGCTGCGTCCACCCGACGGTCGTCTGTGATGATGCTCTTGAGGTGCGGGGCGGCCTGCGCCGCGCTCGCATCGAGAAGCTCCTGCAGTTGCCGCAGCTCCTCGGGGGTCTCGTGCATGTGGTTCCTAGCGGCGGCCGGCGGCAACGCGTGGGCGGGTCTGCCGGCACAGCCGCGCCACCGCAATTTCGATCACCAGCTCCGGAGGGAGTCCCGAGCCACCCTTCACATCGAGATCGGCGTCGGCCAACAGCGTGATGGCCTGTGAGATGCGGGCAGTGCCCAGGCGCCGCGTCTGATCGAGGGCCTTCTTGGCCACAAAGGGGGCCGAACCGAGCAGCTCGGCTGCCTCGCGTTCACCCGAGACGGTGGCCCCGTCGAGCAGCAACAGTTGGGCGTAGTGGCGGTTCATGGTGGCCATCACCTCGACCGCGCTCAGTCCTCCGGCGTCGAACATGCGGTGCAGGACACCGAGGGCGGCGGCGGTCTCGCCCCGGCTGATGGCCTCGGTCAGTTCGTAGCGCGGCACGTTGCCCGCCTCGCCCAGGTAAGGCTCCAGGTCGTCGACGCTGATGCGGGCTCCCTCGCCGTAGGCGGCCGACAGCGCCGTGAGGAGTCCCTCCACCCGGGAGAGGTCCTCCCCGACGTGCTCCCCGAGGAGTTGGGCCGCCCTCGGCTCGAGCTTCACCGGGCCCTGGCGCAAATGATCGTGCAGCCAGGCCTTGCGGTCGCCGGCCTTGCTCACCGACGCGTCGATGACCTGGCCCGCCGCCGTAATGGCCCGGACCAGCGGTGCGGGCACCGTGCCTCCGCCACCGACGACGATCAACACGGTCGTCGGCAACGGATTCGAGACGACGTCGACCAGCCGGGGCACATCGGCGGTGAGCAAGCGACCGGCGTCGCGCAGGATGACCACCCGCTGATCGACCAGGAACGGGGGGGTCATGCAGGCGTCCACCACGGCCCCCACGTTGATCTCGTCGCCGGGGCTGCCACCGATGTCCTCGACCACCAGGGAGTGGTCGCGGTCCCCCACCACGTCGGTCAGCAGGGTCCGCACCGCTTGGGCGACCAGCGACGCGTCGCCGCCCTTGATGAGATACGACCCGGCATGGGGTGCGGCGCTCATCGGCGTGAGCTCATCGGCGTGAGCTCATCGGCCTGAGCTCATCGCGCGGCGCTCACCGCGGCCACGGCATCGCGGACGCGAACGGTGCCCTTGACGTCGTGCACGCGCAGAATGCGGCAGCCCCAGGAGAGACCGAGTGCCGCCGCGGCGAGCGATGCGTCACGCCGCTCGGTGATCCCCAGGTCGAGGGTGACGCCGAGGAATGTCTTGTTGGAGGCCGAGAGCAGGAGGGGGTAGCCCAGTCCGGCCAGGGTCGAGGAGGCCCGCAGGAGGGTGAGGGACTGGTCCGCCGTCTTGCCCAAGTCCAACCCGGCGTCCAGCACGATGCGCTCGGCGGGCACTCCGGCCGCCTTGGCCCGCTCGGCCCGTTCGACCAAGAAGTCACGCACGTCGACCACCACGTCGCCGTACTGCGGGTCGGGGTCGGCCACCCGGGGGGCCAGGCGGATGTGGGTGGCCACCACGGCCGCCCCGTACTCGGCCGCCGCCGCCAGGTAGTCGGGATCGGCGAACCCGCTGATGTCGTTGCCCATCAGGGCACCCTCGGCATAGGAAGCCCGCGCCACGGAGGCCCGCCACGTATCGATGGAGACGGGGGCGTCGAAACGCGCTACCAGTTCGCCGACCACCGGGACCACCCGCTCCATCTCCTCGGGCTCGGTCACATCGGGACCGGGACCGGCCTTGACCCCTCCGAGATCCAATAGGTCGGCGCCGTCGGCCACCAGCTCAGCGGCTCGTCGGTAAAGGGCATCGAGTTCGTAGGTGGCCCCCTTGTCGTAGAAGGAGTCGGGGGTGCGGTTGAGGATGCCCATGACCAGGGCCCGGTGGGTCAGGTCGTGGCGGCGGCCGCCGAGGTCGAGCACGGGACCGGCGGAGGTGGGAGCGGCCGCGGAAGTGGAGGTGGGGGTGGAGGCGGGTGGGGATCGCAGCGGGCGGGGTGGCGGCGTGTGGGGTGACATCGTCTGGGCCAAGGCGCCGGGGGTTTGGGTGGAAGCGGCCGGCGAACCGGCCATCAGAAGAGGCGGGCCGCCAAGGCGCGGCGGAACGTGTTGGTGCGAGGGTCTTCCGGACCCAGTGTCTCGAGCAGGTCGACGAACTCCTGCCGGGCCGCCTCGTCGTCACGAGCGACCTCGAGGAGGGCGTTGAGTCGGGCCTCGACTTCGGCGCCCCCGGTCTCGGCCACATTGATGCCGCTCTCCAGCAGTCGAGCCTCGGCCGCCAGCGCGCGGGTGGCGGGCGTCTCGAGCACCTTGGCCAGCAGGGCGAGCGCCTCGTCCGGCTCGCCCCGGTCGATCAGGATCCGGGCCAGGGCCTCGGTGGCTGCGGGGTGCCCGGCCTCGAGCGCGAGGGCCTGACGCAGCGAGGACTCGTCGCCCACGGCCACCAGTTGATCGGCCTCGCTGGGGGCCGGGAGGAGTTTCTGGACGAACGCGGTGACCTGGTCCTCGGGCAGGGCGCCGATGAATTGATCGACCACCTGGCCGCCCGCGATGGCGAAGACGGCCGGGATGGACTTGACCCCGAAGGTCTGGGAGATCCGCGGGTTCTCGTCCACGTTGACTTTGGCCAGTTCAACCGCCCCATCGGTGGCGGCCACGGCTCGTTCGAGCATCGGGCCGAGGGTGGTGCAGGGCCCGCACCACGGGGCCCACAGGTCAACGACCACCGGCACGGCGGCGCTGCGGGTGACCACGTCATCCTGAAAGGTGGCATCGGTAACATCCATTGCCCATTGAGGCTAGCCAGCGGGCGACCCCGAGGCGGCCGGGGGACCACCGGTGCGGGGCTCGATTAGCGTCGGGTGTCGTGTCATCACCGCCTGAAGGCATCAACGCCACCAACGTCACCAAGTGGCTTGTGGACCACGTGGAAGAGGTCACGACGCCCCTCACGTTCACCCTGATCGCCGGCGGCCGCTCCAACCTGACCTTCCGGGTCGAAGACACCGAGGGTCGGGCCTGGGCCCTGCGACGCCCTCCCTTGCACCACGTCCTCCCCTCGGCCCACGACATGGTGCGTGAGCACCGCCTCATGCACCAGCTGGGTCCGGTCGGGATCCCGGTGCCCAAGACCATCGGCCTCTGCACCGACGAGGCCGTCAACGAGCGGCCGTTCTTCGTCATGGAGTTCGTGGAGGGCCACATCTTGCGAACTGCGCCCGAGGCCGAAGCGGCCTTCGACGAGGCCACCCGCCGGGCTGTGGGCGACCACATGGCCGACACGTTGGTGGCGCTGCATGACGTCGACCCTGACGCGGTGGGGCTGGGGGATCTGGGGCGCCACGAGGGGTACATCGAGCGCCAGCTCAAGCGGTGGAGTGGGCAATACGCCCAGATGCAAGTGGAGGGGGTCGACCACGGGGGCCTGGTGGAGCGGGTCAGCGATGAATTGGCGCGGCGGGTGCCGGTGCAGCAGCGGGTGTCGGTGGTGCACGGGGACTACCGCATGGACAACGTGGTGCTGAACGACGTCGGTGCGGTGCGGGCCATCCTCGATTGGGAGATCTGCACCCTGGGCGACCCTTTGGCCGACCTGGGTTTGCTGGGGGTCTATTGGGCTGACCGCACTGACGAGATGGCCGTGTTGGGCCTCTCGCCCACCACCGCGCCCGGGTTCTCGACCCGGGCCGAAGTGATGGAGCGGTACGCGAAATCGTCGGACCTCGATCTGACGGGCATCGGCTACTACACCGCGTTCGGCTACTGGAAGCTCGCCTGCATCCTGCAGGGGGTCTACGCCCGCTACGTGGCCGGCGCCGGAGCCGGCGACCAGGGCAGCGTCGACGCCTTCCCGGTGCAGGTGACCAACCTGGCGCAGGCGGCCGCCAACATCCTGGAGGCGACGCCATGAGCCCCGATGGATTGACCGAGATCTTCCAGGTGCACGGCGAACCCAACCTTGACCGGCCGGTGCTCGTCGTCGCCCTCGAGGGATGGGTGGACGCCGGACTGGGTGCCACAACGGCCATCGCCACCCTGCTGGCCCAGGGACCGACCGAGCCGCTGGTCACCTTCAACGGCGAGCACTTTTTGGACCAGCGGGCCCGCCGTCCGGTGGCGCGCATCGTCAACGGCGTGACCACCGAGCTGACCTGGCCGCGCACGGTGGTGCGCCGGGGCCACGACGGCGCCGGGGCCGACGTGTTGTACCTGGTCGGCCCAGAGCCCGACTTCCAGTGGCGGGCCTTCACCGACGCCGTCGTGGGGTTGGCCCGCTCGTGGCGGGTACGGATGGTGGTCGGGCTGGGCGCCTTCCCGGCTCCGGCACCACACACCCGCCCCGTGCGGTTGGCCGCCACCGCTCCCCCGGCCTCGGCCGAGCTGATCGACCGGGTGGGCATCGTCCAGGGTGAACTCGAAGTGCCGGCCGGGGTCCTGTCCGCCCTGGAGCTGGCGTTCGGGGATGCCGCCATTCCCACCGTCAGCCTCTGGGCCCGGGTGCCGCACTATGTGGCCGGCATGCCGTTCCCCGAGGCGAGCGCAGCGTTGATCGACGGGCTGGCCAACATCGCCGGCTTGTCCATCGATACCGGATCACTGCGCAGCGCGGCCGACACCTCCCGCCGGCAGGTCGACCAACTCATCGCCGACAACGACGAGCACCAGGACATGGTGCGCCGGCTGGAGGAGAATCTCGACGCCTCCGAGGGCAACGCCATGGGCGTCGGCGAGGTTCCTTCGGGGGATGAGATCGCCGCCGAATTGGAAAAGTACCTCCGCGGCGAAGAACAGTGAACGAGGAAGGGTGAGCGAGGAACGGTGAATGGTGTTCGAAAGGGAAGCAGGCGCGGCGCATGAAGATTGACGGCGGCATCGGATTCGACCCGAGCGGGATCGCCGAAGCGGCGAAGCGGGCGGAAGCCAACGGGTACGACGGCGTATGGTCGGCCGAAACCGGGCACGATCCTTTCCTCCCCATCGCCATAGGCGCCGCGGCCACCGAGACGTTGGAGTTCGGGACCGGCATCGCAGTCGCCTTTGCCCGCAACCCGATGAACCTGGCCGTCCTGGCCAACGACCTGCAGCACCTTTCGGCCGGCCGGTTCACGTTGGGCCTGGGCAGTCAGATCAAGCCGCACATCACCAAGCGCTTCTCCATGCCCTGGTCGCACCCGGCCCCCCGCATGCGGGAGCTCATCCTGGCCATACGGGCCATTTGGGACAGTTGGGACGGCGACGGCACCCTGAACTTCCGGGGCGAGTACTACACCCACACCTTGATGACCCCCTTCTTCAACCCGGGCAAGAATCCCTACGGCCATCCAAAGATCCTGTTGGCTGCGGTGGGCGAGCTGATGACCGAAGTGGCGGGTGAAGCGGGAGACGGGATGCTGGTGCACGGATTCAGCACGGAGCGGTACCTGCGCGAGGTGAGCTTGCCCGCGTTGGAGCGCGGCGCGGCCAAGGCCGGCAAGACGCGGGGCGACCTGACCGTTTCCTACCCTGGCTTCGTGGTGACCGGAGTGGATGAGGCCGCCCGGGCGGCGGCCGACAAGGCGGTTCGCCAACAGATCGCCTTCTACGGCTCCACCCCGGCGTACCGCCCGGTGTTGGAACTCCACGGGTGGGGTGACCTGCAGAGCGAACTCAACACCCTGTCCAAGCGCGGCGAATGGGTGCAGATGGGGCAGCTCATCGACGACGAGATGCTGGAGGCTTTCGCCGTCGTCTGTCCGGTGGACCAAGTGGCCACGCAGGTCAAGGCGCGGTTCGGGGACCTGGTCGACCGCTTCAGCTTCTACGCCCCGTACAAGATGAGCCCCGAAGACTGGCAGTCCGTGTTGAAGGATTTCCATTCGGCCTGAGGGCGGAGTGAGTTCGGCCTGAATTCGGTCCGAGCGTCCTGGGTCGGAGGTCAGAGGCCGGACGCCGCCTACACGACGATGTTGACCAGCCGGGGCGGTCGAACCACCACCCGCTTGGGACTTCGGCCGGCCAGTTGCCCGGTCACATTGGATGAGGCCAGCGCGGCAGCCTCGGCGGCGGCTTCGGTGATGTCGGGACTGACCTCGATCCGGTCGCGCAACTTGCCGTTGACTTGGATCACCATGGTCACCGTCTCGGCCCGGGTCAGGTCAGGGTCGAAGACGGGCCAGGACTGGAGGTGGACGGACGGCTCGCCCGGATGCCGCTGCCCCCACAATTCGGCGGTGACGTGCGGGGACAGCGGCGCCAGAAGGGCCAGCATGGTGTCGGCGGCTTCCTCCCACACCTTCTCGTGCGGACCCTCGTCGTTCCGGGCGTAGCGCTGGAGCAAGTTGAGGTGCTCCATGCAGTGGGCCACCGCCGTGTTGTACGACCAGCGCTCGACGTCATCGGTCACGGCCGCGATGGTGCGGTGGGTGGCCTGGCGCACGGCTCGGTCGGCTTCGGACTCGGGCCCCGGGCGGGTGTCGGGGCCCGGTTCGGTGGGCGAGAAGGTCCGCCAGAGCCGGTCCAGGAAGCGACCGCAGCCCTCGATGACCTGATCGGTCTGATCGGACCAGTCCATGTTGTCAAAGGGTGGGCCGACAAAGAGATGGAAGAGGCGCAGCCCGTCGGCCCCCACCGTGTCGTAGTAGTGCTCGGGGGCGATGAGGTTGCCCTTGGACTTGGACATCTTTGTGCCGTCCATGCGGATCATGCCCTGGGCCAGGTAACGCCGGAAGGGCTCGCGGTCCAGGCCGGGGGCGAGACCCACATCGATGAGGGCGCGGGTGAAGAAGCGGGCGTAGAGCAAATGCAGGATTGCGTGCTCGATGCCCCCGATGTACTGGTCCACCGGCATGAAATGGCGGGCGGCCTCGGGGTCGAAAGGCCGGTCGGTGCTCCACGGGTCGCAGAAGCGGAGGAAGTACCACGAGGAGTCCACGAACGTGTCCATCGTGTCGGTCTCGCGCCGGGCCGGGCCGCCGCAGATCGGACAAGTGGTGTGGAGGAACCCTTCATGGAGGGCCAGCGGCGACTGGCCGGTGGGGAGGAACTCCACGTCGTCCGGCGCCACCACTGGGAGCTCGCTTTCGGGCACGGGCACCGCCCCGTGTTCCGGGCAATACACCACCGGAATCGGACAACCCCAAAAGCGCTGCCGTGACACCAGCCAGTCGCGGAGGCGGTAATTGACCTTGCGCTCGCCGATGCCCTGCTCTTCCAACCATTCGATGGCCCGGGCCTTGGCCGTGTCGATGTCGAGGTCGTTCATGAAGCCACTGTTGATCTTCTTGCCGGGACCGGTGTATGCCTGCCCGCCGTCGGCCTCCCAGCCGGGTGGGGGCTGCACCGTGCGCACGATAGGGAGGTTGTGCAAGGTGGCGAAGTCCCAGTCGCGCTCGTCTTCGGCCGGGACGGCCATGATGGCACCGGTGCCGTAACCCATCAGTACATAGTCGGCCACGTAGATCGGCACGGCGGCCCCGTTGAACGGGTTGCGCACGTTGCTCCCGGTGAAGGCACCCCGCGTATCGAGTGCGGCCGAGTCACCGACCGCCGTGCGCTCCATGTCGGTGGCGTGGGCGGCGCGGGCCCGGACCTCTTCGACGGCGGGGCGATGGGCGTCGGTGGTGAGGGCGTCGACCAGCGGATGCTCGGGCGCCACCACGGCATAGGTCATGCCGAAACTGGTGTCGGGCCGGGTGGTGAAGACGCGCAACGACAGGTCCGGGCGGTCTTCAACCCCGAGGTCGAACTCGGCCCCTTCGGATCGACCGATCCAGTGGCGCTGCATCGTCTTGACGCGCTCGGGCCAGTCCAGCTGGTCCAGATCGGTCAAGAGCTCATCGGCATAGTCGGTGATGCGGAAGAACCACTGCTCCAGGTAGCGCCTGTACACCACGTCACCCGATCGCTCGCACGTGCCGTCGGCCAACACCTGCTCGTTGGCCAGGACCGTTTGGCACCCGGGACACCAGTTCACCGGGGCGGTGGCCCGGTAGGCCAGCCCGGCTTCCCAGAGCTTCAAGAAGATCGTCTGGGTCCACCTCATGTAGGACGGATCGTGGCTGCGCACCTCACGCCGCCAGTCGTAGACCGCGCCCAGGCGGGTCAAGGAGGACTTGAGCTCAAGGATCCGGGCTTCGGTGAACACGCGGGGATGGGTCCCCGTCTTGATGGCGGCGTTCTCCGCCGGCAGGCCGAACGAGTCGAACCCAAACGGGGTGAGTACGCCCTTACCGAGCATCGTCTGGTAGCGAACGGCCAGGTCACCGAAGGTGTAGTTCCTGACGTGGCCCTGATGGGCCGGCCCCGACGGGTAGGGGTACATGCACAGTGCGTAGTACTTCTCCCGGGGGTCGTCGTTCTCAATCTGGTAGGTCCCCTCGTCCTCCCAAATCCGTTGCCACTTCCGTTCAATTGCGACGACGTCGTACGCCCGAGACATCGCACCAGGGTAGGCGAGCATTTAGGGCGCCCGATCGACGGAGGCGGTGGCGTTCGGGCGACAGCTGACGAGTCGGAGCCGATCCCGGTGACTGCTAGCGTTCACTTCCGCCACTGGGGGCGTAGCTCAGCTGGTAGAGCGCCTGACTGGCAGTCAGGAGGTTCGTGGGTTCAAGTCCCATCGCCTCCCACCAACCAACCACGACCACTCCTTCCCTAATGGCAGTGCATTTCGCGTTCGATCCAAAGTGGTCGGACCTTCCGCTTGTCAACCATTTGTCAACGGAGCCGTCGAAAATGCCTCGCGACCAGTAGAAGCGCTACGGCAACGACCGGACTTGGATCACCTCGACGCGAACACCCAGCCTCTTCCGGATGGCGCGGCGCATCGCGACCTCGCCCTCGGAATTGAGCGTGCCGTCCGTCGCGCCCTTGACCTCCGCGAAACTGTAGGCGCTCTCGGGTGCGAGAACCAACAGATCGGGGAGCTGGACCCCGTAGCGGGCGCAGATCTCGTGGTGCACCGCTCTGTGGTCCTCGGGCACGGCGCTCTCGTAGATGGCCACCTTTTCGAGGTGTGTTCTCCGCTGATGGCCCAGTCTGTGGTTTGCGTAGGTGTCGTACTTCTCGATCAGCGAACGCGCACCGTCACGCCCGAAGAGGTGGATGGCGGCATACCACTCGGCAAAGTGGTATCCCTTATGTGCCTGGACTTTGATGAGGTCGAGGTCATCCTTACCTAAATCTAATAGCGCGGGGAACTGTCGGCTCCACTCCTTGGCCAACTCGGGCGGTTCTCCGGGGGGTGACGCGCGCCACATGTTCCACAGGGATTTGGACGTGAAGATGGTGGTGAGGTCGGGGTCCTTCGGCAGGCGCGCCACGGACCCATCATGGCCCATTCCTGTCACGAAAGATGCGTGATTCGTGAACCCAGTACCGGCGTTCGGGGATACCTGAGTCCGATCTATCGGAACACCATGGGGCAGTCCTCACACTGTCTCGCTGCTCGGCTCCAACCGAGGGAAAAGATGCCAGCAGACCTGCCTCAAGAACTTGATGAGGAGTTCAGGGGTGAACTCTGCATCCGGTCCGTCGAGTTCTGCGGGCAACGGCACCCCCATCTTCTTCGCGGCGTCAATGACTCCCGGTCCGATGGCCTTGCCGAGCGTACTCAGCGCTCCACCGGCGGCCGCAACGTCCAGCGTCCACGCTGGCACGGTTTGAGCCTCGACGGTGACCCAGGTTTCGGGACTACGTGACTCATCGAGGGCGAACACCCCTTCGAAGGTGCGCGCCGATGCGTCCCGTTGAGTGAACGCATCTCCCAGATCCCACACCTTGCGCAGCGTGGCGATGAGGGAGGTGTGGCGGTACTCCTGGTTGTACACCGATCCCGGCGCAACCCATGGAGACACGATGATCGCGGGGACTCGGTAGCCGGAGCGCTCGAAGGTAAAGCCGAGTTCACCCGCGGGGGCCGCAGCATCAGGCGGTGGGACTGGTCCCGGTGCCACGTGGTCATAGGTGCCACCCGGCTCATCCCACCCGATCAGCAGGGCGGTGTTCCAGACATTGGTGCCCGAGGGTGAGGTCATCGACCGGTATGCGTCGTAGACGCGCTCTAAGAACGCCTCGCCTCCGAGCAGCGACGACGGAGGGTCGAACCCGAAGTCGGCGTTGTTGCCGATCATCGAGCGGCTCAGGGCGGGGTGGTAGTCGTTGTGTCCCGATGCCATGTCCGGCTCGATGAGTGAGAAGTCGGGCAAAGTACCTGCGGCGGCGTCCTTCTCGAACTCGCTGAAGGGCACGAAGTGCGTGGCCAGGCGGTGCTGCAACCGGGGGAAGTGGATCACGCCGGTGAAGGAGAGGGGCATCGGCTCGCAGACGTAGACCTTCCAGGTCTTGCCGTGGGCCTCCAGGCGCTCGAAGAGAGTCTCCGCGACGTTCATGGTCATCCACTTCGCCGCCGGGCTGTTCACCACCAGTCCCGATGACGTGGCCGCTGTCCAGAACGATCGGTTCATGAAGGTCTGGGATGGGACTTCTGAGAACCAGTGGTCGAACACGCCGAAGTCACGGGCAATGCCGCTCAACACTGGGAGCTGCTCGGGCGTGTAGCCGGTCATGATCTGTGCGTACTCATCGTAAGTGGGTTGGCGTCCCACTTCCCCGGTGAAGGTCGAGATGTAGTCGGTCACGAAGCCGCTCATGGTCGGCGTGGCACCCGGTGGCGGTGCGTTCCATGGTTCGCTCACGCCCTCGCCGATTTTGATCCGGTTGTGGTCGTCGAGGGTGTTGAAGAGCTGGGTGTTGGTGTGGAAGTGCTCTTCACCCGAGTCGGGATTGGGCGAGTCCATGTCAGTGGCGATGCTGTAGGGAACCTCTTTGCGGTCTGCACCGTGCTCGGCCCACTCGGGAATCGGATTGCTCAGGTCCTTGCCTACCACGCCATCGAAGGTTTTCTTGTCGTCCGGTCCGTAGAGGCGGCCGAGCACATTGTCGAGCGATCGGTTCTCGAACAGCACAACCACGACGTGGTCGAGTGCCTGTGCCCGTGTCGGTGTTCCGGCCATGCGTCGTCTCCAGGTTGGACCAGAGGGTCGGGGAAATCGGCCACCCAAGTAGCGGCTCAGTATATTCACCCGGGGTTGCTGATTCAGTTGAGCAGGTCGTCAGACTGCCCCCATAAGTTCAAGGTCACTCTGGCAAAAAACGCTGCACAAGTGCCGCATAGTGGCACCCCGTCCCGGCGTTCGGGGGCACCCCTCACCGGTCGGAGGCTCGCTACGTGAGTTTTGAGGTGCTCATTCCGTCACACGCGTAAGGCGGAGGGCCATATAGGGCCGTCCGGGGAGTTCTACCCGACACGTTCCCCGCTGCACGCCTGCATCGAGGATTGTCATGTTCCACGTATCGATAACCTCAATCCGGTAGGACTGATCGTCGGGCAGTTGCACCGTCCGCCAGTGCGGCTGGAACGATCCCAGATACTGGAGGTAGTAGTTCTCGGCCTTCCCGGCGGTCGGATAGCCCAATGCGGACATGCGCGGTATGGGTTCCAAGGCTTCTGGCCCATCCTCGAGGACGGATCGCAAGAATGCGATGCGAGGGACACTGTCTCCGCGGAGTTCACCGCCCTTTGCCCACCAGAGGACCTCGTCCGGCCGGTAGTAGGTCTCGCCGTGGCCGACGTAGCCGCCCCGGACGGCTCCCTCCCAGCAACGACGGGTCATTTCCTCCCCGGTGATGTTGCCCCAGAGCATCTCGATGTCACCTTCGTAGGCGCACTCGTCGATCACGATCGGCTTCTGCCACGTCGTTCGCCACTCCGAGACGTTCTCTGCCGTGCGATAGTTGTCGATTCGCTGGATGCTGCAATGGGTCACCCAGGCTGCGCTGTGATCGTAGAACTCGATCCCCTGGTGGATTCCGAGCAGATGTCGATGCGGGTCGCACTCGTGTACGAGCTTTCCGATGCGGTCCCAATCGGCCGGCTCCTTGTCCCACATGAAGTCGTACTCGTTGGCCAGGGACCACCATACGTTGGCGTGAGCCGCGAGGCGGGCGACGACGTAGCGGACGTAGAAATCATCAATGTCGGGCGGGAGCTCGCTATATCCCCATCGGTCGTATGGGTGAAAGAGAATGAGATCTGCCTGTATGCCCAGCTTGGCGAGGTCGGCAACGCGGTCTTCGAGGTGCCCGAAGAACGCTGGATTGAATCGGGTCAGATCGAACGCGCCGTCGGCTAGCGGCTCGAAAGCGTGCCAACGAGGCTCATTGTGGTTGTACAAGTAGTCCTTCGGAAACACGCACATCCGAACCTTGTTGAAAGGCGACGCCGCGAGGGTCCGGAGCGTTCGCTGCTCGAGGTCCTCGTCCTGGTGGGTCCAGGCGTAGCAGGTGGTGCCGATTGGTCGATGGGGCGTCCCGTCGGCATGTCGAAAATGGAACTGATTGGCCACTTGGACGGGGCCGTGATTGTCAGGCAGAGCAGGACCGCAGTGGAACGACCCTTCGATCCCGTCGAGTGAACTCACGTTGCTCCAGGTCCGAAAGGTCCATCGTCCTTCCTGGTCGGGCATGAAGCGGATGCGATAGGTCCCGTCGCCGTCGTAAAACCCGTGGGCGGCGACACGCCGATCCGCGCGGTGAAAGTCGGCACCGAGCTCCACTTCGACGAATGGGTTCCCCGCTACTGGCCCGACAAGGGACAACTCTTCGACACCCCACAGAGACACCGTGGGTTGGATGACAACCGGTGCCGAAGAAGCTGGAGCGTCATCGATTCTGCTCGGCCGCTGCAGTACCAATCGTGGCTCGAGAGAACGGTTGTCGTTTACCTCACCCAGAGCGGCGACCAGACCGTCGAGCCACGCCCGATCTCTCGCCATATATCCCGTTAGACGTTCGAGACTGACGCCGCGGATGAGGTTGAGGTCAGACGACTCCGCCACTTCTGGCGCGGCGTCGAACAGCACCTTCTTGGCATCTGGGTTGCGAAGGATTCTGCCTAGCTTTGTGTTTGCGGAAAAGGTCACGATCGGTCAGGTTAGCGACGGTCGATAACTGACCCGGTTCCGGCGTTATGGGTTAGTGAGCCGCCATCTTGACGAGCCTGGTTACGAAATGCGGCAACGAAGCTGAATTACATTCCCATCGGGATCAAGTACGTCGTGCCGCATAAGTCCATTCAAGCTGAACGTTCGGGTGGTAACCACCCCTCCCGCCGCTTCAACGTTATCCAAGGATGTCTCAAGTGAGGCGACATCGAACACCGGCTTGAGTGGTGAATTCTCACGTGGTGCAGGTGGGGAGCTGATCTCAATGTCTTTGGCGATCTTCTTTGGTAACGAGTGAATCAGGACTTCGTCACGATCATTGACGAGGCGGATGTCTCCCGACGGTTCCTTTAGCGGCTTGGCACCAAGCACAATTTGGTAAAAGGCAGCGAGGCGCTGGACATCGATCGAAAACACGACGAGCGAACTCACTTTGGAAACTGTATCCAACTCATCTCGATACATAGCCGTCCTATACGTGTCCGGACCGGCCCTAAGCCCGGCGATAGGGGCACGCTCAGCCGAAACATTGGGTCACGCGTTATGGGACACTTTTGGCACTCGGGATCGGTGGAGCGGGCCAACTCGAGAACCGTTCCTATTTTGGATCGAGACGTCGTCCGTTGCGGCCGCCAGAGGACCGCGGAACGCTCATGCTTTGCGCTTCGTCCCACGAATGACGACTGGTCCAGAGTAAGGCCGTAGTCTGGACTCGTGCGCGACGAAGCACTCCACGATGTGGTCGTGATCGGAGCCGGCGCAGCGGGCGTGAGCGCGGCGATCGAGTGTTTCGACATCCAGCTCGACGTGCTGGTGATCGAGGCCACCAGCACGGTGGGGGGCCAGATTGACCAGATCCCCCACACTGTGCGCAACGTCGCGACGGCGCCGGAGGGCAACGGTGCACTCGTCGACGCACTGGCGAGCCATGCCTCAATCCTCGGTGAGCGCCTGAAGTTTGACCAGACGGTGACTCGATTAGTCCTTGCCGCGGGGCTCGTCGACGCCGGCGAGCATCGATACCGAACCCGGAGTGTCCTGGTAGCGACCGGGTCGCGCCGACGCGAGCTCGAGAATGCACCCGACGGTTCATTCGGAGGGGACGTGACCTATTTGGTCGAGCCGCATCTGGCACGATTTGCCGGCTTGCCGATGGCGGTTTTCGGGGGTGGGGACAGCGCCGTGCTCGACGCGCTGGCGCTTGCCGAGACGGGATCGCCGGTGACGCTTGTTCATCGCTCGCCCCATCTCACCGCGCGACCGGACCTCGTCGAACGCGTCCGAGCGGAGGGTCGAATCACCGAGTTGGCAGGGTGGAAGCTCGAGGTGCTCATTGGGTCAGACCACCTTCAAGGGGTCGACGTGTCGGACTCCAGCAGCGACGAGCACCAGCGGCTCGAGGTCCGTGGCGTCGTCCTCAAGCTCGGACGCGAGCAACGCGTTGACCTGGTGCGCGACCAACTGAAGCTCGGCGTCCGCGGTGGAATCGCAGTCGACGCCGAGCTCCGCACGTCGGATCCGCGGACGTTCGCTGCCGGGGACGTGGTTGAGGGCGCGTACGAACGCATCGCAACGGCAGTCGGCCAAGGTTCGCTCGCTGCCCGTTCCATCGTCACGTACCTTGGGTCGTCTGGGCCGCCTCCATGACGGTTTCTGGCCTCCCCACCGCAGAGACGATCCTCGACGCTCTCGTGCGCCCGTCGGTACCAAGAACCACGAATCGACCCGACGAGGAAATGGCCGCAATCATGAAACCAATTCTCGCCCTGCACCGCAGTAACCGCGACCAGTGGGACCGCGAGGATGACGCTCGCCGAGATCACGCTGACGCGAAAATGGTTGCCGCCGCCAAACGCGACATTGACCAGCTGAACAGCGCCCGTCACGGTTTCATCGAAGCGATCGACCGGGCGATCTCCGGCGCGATCGCACCATGTGAAGGGGCACCGTTGGTGACCGAGAGCCCAGGCATGGCCATCGACCGCTTATCGGTTCTCGTGATCCGACTCGCATCGACCGAGGACAGGGTGGCTTCGGGAACAATCGATGCCGGGCTCTACACCGCACGCCTGCCCCAATTGCGGCGTCAACTCGAGGCACTCGAGGAGGCGATCGACAACTTGCTCAACGACCTGGCCAAGGGCACCCGGCGGTTCCTTGCGCACGAGAGCCTCAAGCTCTACGGTCCGGAAGACTCCGCACGAGCTGGCTGACGGTGCGCAACGACAGCGTGTGGAGCTGGTAGCCGCCGCGATTGAACCCCATCACGAGCTGGCCGCCCACGACGGCCGCGTGGGCGATGCCGAGTGGCTGTGAAGCCAACTCGGTGGTGAGCCGGGTCGTTACCCGGGCACCCGAAGGCAGCGCGTGCAGCTCGCCGCAGCGGCCCACACCACAGGGCACGCCATCCACCACGACCAGCGCCACGCCACCGCTTCCCCACGCAAGGTCGTCCCCGAAGCGGGCGGCCGCCACGACTCCCCCACTGGCTAGGTCGAACTGGGCAAGCCCTCCTCCTCGTAGTTGCTCCCAGTCGTAATCGTCGAGTCCGGCACCGTCCAGGGCGCTGCCCGCAACCCAGAGCGTGGGCCCATAAGCCACCAGCACGGCGGGGACAAAATCGACGGCGGCCTCCCACCGGGTCGCACCGAGACGTCCGTGATCCGCTTCGACCAGCCGGACATGCCCTTCACCGCCGAGCGCGACCCAGCCAGTACCGCCCGGCGTTGAGCTCGCCGCAAGAGCGGTGACGAAGCCGAAGGATTCTTGCACAGTGTTCGCGTCGAGGGATTGGCCTGAGGAGGCGATCGGCTGGGTCACCAGCACTCCGCCAAGGCGCTCGCCTCGGGGGCGTGACGTCACAAGGCGGTCTCCGAGGCCCATCACCCTCTCGACGTCGTCGACGAAGTCGAGCCGCCGGGTCTCGGCGACGTGGGGTCTGACGACGGACTCGGATCCGATGGACCATGGTGGCTCGAAGATCCGCACGACACCCAGGTGGTTCAAGACAACGATCTGCCCGGTACCGGCCAGTTCCACGATGGCGTGGATGTCGAGGTCGAACTGAGACGCTTCGTCGTCCTCGGGAAACATGGTGTCCCCGAAAATGGCTATCGGGCGAAGCGCTGCATCGGCGAACACGACATTGCGACCCAGGTTGTTCCAAGCGCATCGGTTGCCCAGCGAAGCGATCCGACCGATACCGGCCGGTTGAGAATTCGCGGCTCGACTGAGGGGGATCGAATCCATCAACAGAGCTCGTTGAGCGTCTGGAAGACCGACTCGGGCTCAATGATGTCGAGGCAGCCCGATTCCGCGGGACACACACGTGGCGGTGGGTGCATCCCGCTGAGGTTTACGCGCTGATTGTAGGCGTACTCCTTCTCCGCACGCCGGCACGCGGGATCGCATACGGATCCGGCGACCAGGCGAGTGTGGTCCCAGTTTCGGAAGTAGACCGCTGGTGTTCGGCACAGCGTGACCGTGGGTGTCCCCTGCTGGACCGCAATGTGTGTCAGACCCGTATCGACACCGACGACAGCGCGACATGCACTCAGCACGTCGACGGCGTCACCGGGGGTCGCTGCCACGAAGCTGGCCAGTCCTCGCTCCACGAGGGCGTTGCCGCCTTCGCCACGAGTGACGACGGCGACGTCGAGGCCTCGACGCCCGAGCGCGTTAGCAAGCTCGACCCAGCGCTCGACCGCCCATTGCTTTGTCGTCCCATCGGCGTCGGCGACGAACAGGACCAGACCTTCGGCATCAGGTCGGTGTATGGACTCGAGGGGGACCGGTACCGAGAAGTCGCCGACCACTCCAAGATCAGCGCCGATACGGGCGATGATTTCGTTGATCGACAGGGGGCCGTAGGCCGCCACGAATTCTGGCGACCCCCACCAGTAATCGCGCTGCAGTGGGTGATCGCGCAGGTCGACGAGAGCATCGCTCACGCCGATGGCCATGTCATCCTCGGCGACCGACCCGGCGAGTCCGCTGATGCGTTCGGCGAGGGCCGCTTGGCCGTGCGAACGGGTCACCAGCCAGGTCTCGGTGCCTGAGCATCGGTCAGCAGTAACCGCCGCCTGCACCACCGGGAGGGAGACGACGAGATCTCCCAGGCCAAACGATACCGGGGCGACGTATCGGCGACGTACGGTGTTCATAGCGTGGCGTATGCGGTGGTGTCGGCCAGGCCAAGCTCCTTGAAGGCGAGTTGACGCTCAGCGCACTTGTTGCAGCGTCCACAATGGCGTTCCGAGCGCGGTGCGATGCAAGAGAAGGTGCGGTCAAGTGCGAACGTTCGACCAATCTCAAGGACCTCGCGCTTGGCACGACCGGCAAAGGGAGTGACCACCTCGAATGGGCAGCCGAGCGCCCGGCTGGCCAAGGCGGAGAAAGCGGCAAAAAACTCGTGATCGGCATCGGGAAAGGGGTTGGCCGCCAATGTGCCGAGCGCGATAGTCGGAATCCCGTTGAGCGAGCACCACACGCTGGACTTGGCGAGCAGCAAAAGGTTGCGCCCGGGTAGGTATACGGCCTCGTCCGGTGAGTCTTCGTCAGGAACCTCGTGTCCGGTGACGCTCCAGTGTGCTCCGTAGATGTCGGCGACCGGCAGATCCAGCACGACGAGGGGATTGACGTCCAGAGCCGGCAGCGAGGCGAGAAAACGCTCGAGATGGCGGGCCTCCACCTCCTCCCACGCAAGGCCGAAACGGACGTAAATGGGCGTCACCTCGCGCCCCTCGGTCGCCAGCTGAGCGACCAGAATCGCACTGTCGAGGCCGCCACTCGCCAAGACAGCGACGGCATTCGCTACGGCCACCGCACCTACAGCTCGCCGTGGTAGACGCAGCCCGAAGTGCAAGTCTCGCGGACAACGACTTGGGAGAGTTCCGGCAACGCAACGCTCAGCCGCTCCCATACCCAGCGGGCCAGCACCTCGCTGGTCGGATTCTCAAGTCCATGGATCTCGTTCAGGTAGTAGTGATCGAGCACCTCGAGTAGGGGCGCCATCGCGCAGCTGATGTCGTTGAAGTCGCGGACCCATCCGCTTTGCGCCTCAACGGGTCCCTTCAGGTGAACCGAAACCTGAAACGAGTGCCCATGCAAGCGGGCGCATTTGTGGGTGGGTGCGACGTTCGGCAGCCGATGCGCGGCCTCGAACGTGAACTCCTTGAAGATCTCCACGCTGAGAGACCCTAATGTCAGCCCCGCGCCAGGGTCGAGTGACCAGGCCGGGCGCCCTGCGCTCCCGAGGCCTCTAATCTGCTGTTCCGCGTCGACGAGGCCGGGAGGCAAACCGACGCCGGGCGAAATAGAGTGAGGTCGGCGACAGGTCCGAAAATGGGCGCTCATCGCCATCGAAAGTCTGCCGACCAAGGGAGTCCCCACCGTGGTGCAGAGGACCCGTCATCTCACCGGAGCAGCCAGGCCGGGACAACCCAACGATCGACCGCCTGCACCTGCGCCCCCTCCCCCACCACGGTGGCGGATGTGGCTCTTGCCGGTGGGCATCCTCATCACACTTGTCCTGCTCCTTATCCCTCACATGTCGAACACACCGAACAAGAGCTTCAGCTACTCGAAGTTCCTGTCCGAAGTCGATGCCGGCGACGTGCATACGGCGTCGGTCAACCCCAGCGGCGCCATTACCGGCACGCTCAAGGGGGGCGATAACTACACCAGCCAGATCCCGACGGCCATCACCGACAACCAACTGGCACCCACCCTGAGAGCCCACAACGTGGATGTCACCGGCGTCGGACAAGGATCGGCTCTCCTTGTCGACCTCCTCTCCTTCCTGCCGTTCTTGCTGCTCATCGGCTTCTTCATCTGGATGGGACGACGAAGCGCGAGGCAACTGGCCGGAGGGATCAGGGGCATTGGGGGATCGAGGGCCAAGGTCTACGACGAGGACAAGCCCACGACCCGTTTCAGCGACGTCGCCGGCTACGAGGGGGCCAAACGCGAGGTCGCCGAGGTGGTCGACTTCCTCAGCCACCCCGAGCGCTACGCACGAGCGGGCGCCATTGGGCCCCGAGGTGTGCTGATGGTGGGCCCACCGGGAACTGGCAAAACCCTCATGGCCCGAGCGGTGGCCGGCGAGGCGGGCGTGCCCTTCTTGGCCCTCACCGGCTCGAGCTTCGTCGAGCTGTTCGTTGGGGTGGGGGCGTCCCGGGTCCGGGATCTCTTTGCGGACGCCCGCAAGCGGGCCCCGTCCATCATCTTCATCGATGAGGTAGATGCCATCGGCCAGCGCCGGGGTGGCTCGATTGTCTCCAACGACGAGCGGGAACAGACCCTGAACCAGCTCCTCGCCGAGATGGACGGCTTCGACCCAACGACTGGCGTCGTCGTCATGGCCGCCACCAACCGACCCGAGGTGCTCGACCCTGCCCTGCTCAGACCGGGTCGCTTCGACCGCGAAGTGGAGATCCCCCTGCCCAACCAGGCCGAACGGGCCGCCATTCTGGCCGTGCACGTCGAAGGCAAGCGCCTGGCTCCCGACGTCGACTTCGATAACGTGGCCCGGGCCACCCCTGGATTCTCGGGGGCGGATCTGGCCAATCTCATCAACGAGGCGGCCATCGTCGCCGTCCGTGACGACCGAGACGTCATCTTCGCCCGAGACATCGACGAGGCGAGGGACCGGGTTCTTCTCGGCCGCCGCGACGCCTCCAATGCCCTCCTCCCTGAGGAGAAGCACTCGGTGGCGGTCCACGAAGCCGGCCATGCGCTCGTCGCGCTCCTGTCCGAGCACGCCGACCCGGTGGCCAAGATCACCATCCTGCCTGCCGGGCGTGCACTCGGGGTCACCGAACAGCTACCCGTCGACGAGCGGCACCTGTACGCCGAGAGCTACCTCCTCGACTCCTTGGCCATCCGCCTGGGTGGCCGAGCCTCGGAGAATCTGGTGATAGGAGAGGCCTCCACCGGGGCGGCCAACGACCTTGCCGGGGCCACTGAGCTGGCCATCAAGATGGTACGGGAGTGGGGATTGTCGCCCCTGTTGGGACCAATCGGGTACGGATCGGACCAGCCTTCGTACTTGAACGGTCCCCCATTCGGCCAGGAACGACCCTATGCCGAGGGCACGCAGCAGGTCATCGACCAAGAAGTCAGCCGCCTGCTCTCCGAGGCCGAGGACAGGGCACGGAGACTGCTGAGCGATAACCGAGACGCCCTCGATGCTGTCATCGCCGCCCTCCTCGATAAGGAGACGATCTCAGGAGAGGATCTCACCAATGTCGTCCGTCAAGTTCGCAGCGCTGGAGAAGTGAGCCAGTCTGGAGTTCATGCTTCCTCCTCCAACTCGTGAAAGGGATTGCAGCCATAACAGCAGGCAGAGGCGAGGCCGAACGGGCCGGCGAGCATGAGACGAGAGGCGAGCTAGCGGGGCGACCAGTCCGAGGGGAAATGAAAGTAGGTCGTTGGGCGTTTGACGATGCAGGGAGCAGAGGTGACGATGGAAGAAGGAGGCTACGTGACCGACCGATACCACAAGGATCCTGGAGCGATTTCCCAGCTGACCGCCAGGCAGCGCGAGGTGACCCAAGAGGGCGGAACGGAGCCGGCCTTCGACAACGAGTTCTGGGACAAGAAAGACGCGGGAATCTATGTCGACGTGGTGTCAGGTGAGCCACTCTTCGCCTCGAAGCAGAAGTTTGACAGTGGGTGCGGATGGCCAAGCTTTACGGTGCCACTAGAGCCGGCGAATGTCATGGAGAACGAAGATCGGACCCACGGGATGATCAGGACCGAGGTTCGCTCGACCCACGGTGACAGTCACCTGGGCCACGTCTTCAATGATGGCCCCGCCGAGGAAGGTGGACTGCGCTACTGCATCAACTCGGCCGCCCTTCGATTCGTCCCCTATGAGGACCTCGAGGCAGAGGGATACGGCGAGTATCGAACAGTCCTCGACGAACGTCTGGCAGAGAAGGAAGTTGACCAATGACGTGCCACGACAGTGGCCCGGGAGTGATCCCGCTGGTAGCTTGACCGTTGCCGCGACCCGGGACTTGGCATGGACTCTTTACAAACGGCACCAATACCCGCCAACCACACCCCTGAGGGTGGCGTGTTGATTGGTGAGGAGAACTCTCGGCGACACCTCGTTCTGTTCGAAGACCCGCAATGCCCGTATTGCCGACAATTCGAGGCAGCCTCTGGGGACCTTCTACGCCGCGAAGTGGCAAGAGGAGAACTGGCAGTCGAATACCGCATGCGATGTTTCCTCGGCGTTGAGTCGGTGCGGGCGGACAATGCCTTGGCCCTGGCCGCAGAGTACGGTCGGTTCGACGAGCTCCGCCGTGAGATATTCGCGGCGCAACCGCCCGAGAACAGCGGCGGCTTCACCGTCGCCGACCTGACCGAGCTGGGTGGGCGAGCTGGCCTGACCAGCCCCGACTACGTGACCGGCCTCACTGAAGGACGATACGAAGCGTGGGTGGTCGAGATCGACCAAGCGTTTCAGGAACAGGATCCACGAGGAACGCCAGCTGCCCTGCTTGACGGGGTGGAGGTGAACACGCGGTCACTGTTCGACCCCGATTCGCTTGGATCCTTACTGCGCGCTTGAAGGCCGGCCACACCCGCCAACCGCCTCGGTGAGGGGGACAGCGCCCCCCAATGGGCGCCCTTTGGCGCGTCAGGACCAGACTGGTGCGATGCGGCGGTTGTAGTCGCGCCCACCGACGCGAACGATGACAAAGAGCACAGGTGGCGGGAGCTCTCGCCGCAACTCAGCTCTGGCATCGAGGTCTGCACCGTCGAGGAGCCAGGTGAAGAAGGTTCCCGTATTGCCCTTGTGTGCCTTGCGCACTGCCTTCTGTGCGGCCTGCATTTGGGGCGAGTCTGGATGTGCCGCCGCGATCGGTTCCAGGTCTTGTTCTTCGTGGGCAAGATGGCTCAGCATGACACGCCCGAGGTCGCCGATCGTAGAGCGCGCGGACGATGCGTTCTCCTCACTTGGGCCGGCGTGAAAGACCTTCATGGCAGTGTCGGCCGCATCCAGCGCGCTCAGCATTTGGGCATGTTCACTCTCGAGTTCGCCCATGAGCGATTCGCTGGCGCCGAGTTGGCGGAGTTCGGGCCAGAAGATGGTCTCCTCATCCTCGTGATGGTGATGGAGCTGATACGAGAAGTTGTCCCAAGCCCCGTCGAGCTGGTCGGCCCGGCTGCGTGATCCGGCCGGAAAGCCACCGAGCGCGTTGTCGAACCGGGCGAGGTCGCGGCGGAAAGCTGCGTGGATGACGGTATTCATCGTCTTGTGCTCGGTCATTTCATTCCTTCTCATCGCTGCGGGGCTTCTCGGTGCGGAGGGCTGTGCGGACACCCTTCCACGCCTCGCTGTCCGCAGTCCACCAATAGTGGCTGGTGATTTGGATTGCAGCCAGCCATGGGGTGTCCGTCCGCACACGCACGTCAGGCAACGAAGGTACATGCAATGCCCACATGCCCGAGTGGGATATCAGCACGAACTGCCAGCACCGGCCCCGCTGAGCAACATCCCGGGAGCACCCTGGCTCATGATCCCGAGTCGGCGGGTGCCAGGCGGATCCGATGCGGTGAGCGATGACGGGTCTCGGATGTTTATTCTTGCGCCCCGTATTCGTCATCTTTGGCGGCGAGACTGATCGCTACCAGGATGAGATTGGACGCGGCGATTGAGACTTGGGCATGGGCCTGTGTGGCCCTGTAGTCCCCGACCTTGATTGCCTGCTCTAGGTTCCACTCAGCACTTTCCAGGTATCGTGCGATCTTCTCAGTGTCCAATGCCATGGTGTGTCCCCTAGGCCCTCGCCGGCCGCCTCAACGTCTGCCCTCTCGTCACGCTCCCGAAAATGACCCGACGTCGGGCCCGGCTGACCGTTCGGGATACGACTGAATCCCGCCAGGATGGTAGGCATCTTCCGTCCCTGCGCTGTCCCTTTGGTGTTTGGGACGGATGGGCGATTCGCTGACCAACTCGAACAGCTTCCCACCCGGCGCTGTCGACCTTCCGACTGCCCAGCGATGGGTCCGTGCGGCTGCGCCCGGAAGGCCATCAGTCCCCACCGTCGAACCTTGAGGGCTCAGGTGACGTTATATCCCGGCGCATACGGCGCGTGACCAAACGGCGGGCCGGCCATGCCAACAAATCGACCGGCAGTCAGATGGTCCGCGGTTTAGGTCCCATAGGCGTCACCCATCAATTCGACTGCTCCTTGAAGCCGTGCCCTGACCACGACAATGGAGTCCGATTTGCGCAACTGTTCTACTCCGGTGTTCGTCAATGGAATCAGTTGGCCGTTGCGACGAACTTCCGACCGCGTCGCAAGCAATCACGTCCTTTTGATCGGTCGGCCATTCGGTGCGCCGGATCAAGGCGAACACCGCTGCGTCGTCGCGTCGGACTGAAGCCACCCTCCGAATTGGATGTGCCTGGCTGAGCACGCACGGGGCCCAAGGCATTACCGACTCGAGGGCGCGTTGATCACGAAGGCGTCACAAAGGTGTCATCCACGGGCGGCCTCACTCGTTTCCGTCACTACCATCGCACCGTGGGGAACGAGAAGCCGTTTGAGACAGAGACGGTCGTGTGCGGCGGTAGAGAGCGAAAGGAGACCGATATCTCCGAAGTCATTGAACAGAAAACGAGAACAGGGTGACGCCTTCATTCTTCAGAGAGGTTGGCAAACGGCAGAACGCGATTGCCTTTCGTCGACCGATAGTTCGTTGACATCGCTGGGCACACTCACTCTCGCCCAGCCGGCCGTGCCTTGTTCACCACACCAGTCGACCGGGTGGCGCACCGGATGCTGCGCTTGATCCGTCAGACGGACCCGTGTCTCGGGGTGCCGGCGCCATCCCACTCGCCCTCGTGCTTCTCCACAAGCGACATTTATTTCCGATGTCCTGAGCCTCCCCCACTGTCTACAGTTAGCGCCAGGAACAGGGCCAATGTCGGTGGAGGAAGCGTGCAACCAGGGTCGGTACGTGCCGTTGAATATGAGATTCTCTCGTCCAATCAGGCGGACAGCATTGGGTTAACACCGAGCAAGCTGAGAAACGAGCTTGGCGGGCTCTCCCAGCTCGGGGTGCTGAGATGCGTGGACCACCAGTCCAGGAAGCTCACTGTCATCGGTGATGCTCGGCATGTGCGGAAATTGATCGCCGACGGTCAAGCAAGTGATCCCGACGGGTTGAATCTCAACAAGCAGGTCTTCCCCGTGGTGATGGCCGGTTGGCTCACCTCGACGTGAAATTGAGTACTCGGCTCGGATAGAGCAGCGCTTGCGAGTCGATCGTGGCGCTTCCTTGTCCCGCGGTTGAGGTAGCTCTCTGTAGCAAACCCCCGACACGGACGGCTGCGTCGGAGGTGCCGGTAGACGGGAGTTCATCCCACGTGGGGATGGCCGAAGTGGAGCGGCGCATGCCGGAAGAGGACAGTTCCGAGGAGGTCGTTCGACGGTGTCTCCGAGACGACCACGGCGAGTTGACCCGAAGGTTGGCCCAGCGGTTGGTTGACGCTGGCCCTGGTGAATTCGCCCGCGTAGGCGGCCACGCAGACCTTTTGCTGGGCCTTTGGGGACAGTGAAAGGTCGCGAGAGAGATTGGGTGCTCTCTTGCGCAGTGACGATTCGCTGTAGAGCTGAATCCCAACGAGGCGACCCTTCCCGTGCACCGCACGGGAAGAGACGGGTAAGGCCAGGTAGCACGAATTGTCCGTCGTGCCCAGGCTGCTACGGGACGAGGTGCAGCCGGCCAGCACGGTTGTCACCAGAAGTGTCCCAGCCAAGAGAACCCCCACCCGGCGCATCACGATCCCACCGCCGGTGGAGCGCCAAGAGGCCGCGAAAATGACTCGTCAAGGGCCGGGTCATGGCTTATTCCGGCTTTGGCCGGGGTCGATAGTGCTTCTCGGCTCCACTTTCCCATCCGAACCTCGAGCGCCAACTCTCCCAAGAGAACCCAACCGACGACAAGTACCAACCAGAAGCTAATGAACCGGTACATCAACACGGCGTCAACTGTCGTCACCTGAGATCCGCCGAAAGCAACCAACGCGATGGTGATGCTGCCCTCTACTGCACCAAGTCCACCAGGAGTGATGGGCAAAGTGGCAGCCAGCTGCCCCGCCCCGTAGGCCAGCAAGAGTCCTTTCCAGGGAACACTCGATCCAACCGCCAGGAACATCATGGCGAAACAGGCGCAGTCCAGCAACCAGTTGCTGGCACCCCAGAGCACAATACCGATGATCTGTCGCCAGCCCAGCCGTACCGAAGTGACCCAATGCAGTAATCGTTTCACCTGAGCCTCGGCGTTTCCCCGTGGCCGACCCACCAGCGTCTGGGACGCTCGGACCGACCACGAGACGAGAACAGCCAGGGGGCGTTCATAGACGAACAGGGCGCCGATCAGCACGATGACAAGGAGCGAACCCACCATGACGGGAATGAGGTCAAGCGTTGCCCCTTCGTCGGTGGCCAATGCCAGGCCGGCAGTGGCCACCAAGGACAGCGAAACAATGGAGGCGACGATCGTGCCCGCCATCGACCAGGCGGCCAACGTGCTGTCGGCACCGAAGCGGCGAAACCACCGGAAGCTGTACACGGTCGAGACGGCGCCGCCTCCCGGCAGGGAATTCATGAGGGCCTGCGAAGAAACGGTCGTCTTCAAGAGGGTCCACTTGGGGGCAGCGAGGCCCCCGCTCCTCAAGATTGCGTGCTGCATAGCGGCGAAGCAGACGAATGAGCCGAACTCGGCGAGCAGAGCAGGCAGCACCCACCACCAGTCGAGAGTGTCGAACACGTGTGAGAGGCCACTGAGTTCATCGGTGTGCGAGGAGAGCACCCACAACGAGATGGCCAGGAGCCCGAGGCCCAACAGGTATTTCAAGACCGGCCAGGACCGGCGTACGAACAGCCTCGACGCCTTAAACCCGCGCCAGGCCCAGTTCGCCGCTGTCACAGGTGGGTGCTCTGATGTCTGAGCAGCCATGTGACAGGTTTAGCGCAATGCCTCGGATGGACCGGTCATATCAAATCCTCGGCTCCGCCGAAATGGAGGTGAGGTCAACCAGTATCTGCCAGGACGTCGATGTCCACCCGACTGGGGCAGCGACCGCAAGGATGGATTACCGTTGAGGTGTGGTCGAGATCGAGCGACACGAGGACGCGCAGTGGGCCATGATCTCGATCAATCCTGAAAAGGGCGAGCCCGCCACCGGCTGGGTGCTTGAGATTTTCGGCGACGGTGAACGCCTCATCCAAAAGGTGGTGGAACTCGAAGAGCCGCAGAGCCGCGAGCAGTGCGCCTTGGACGCCAAGCAGGCTTTGTCGGTGCACTACAGCTTGTCGGATGCCGACCCGCCGCCGTTGGCTCGCGCCGAGCACAGATGGTGGCTCACTCCTCAAGGGGATCCGAGCGACCTCCCGACTGATGGCACCGTTCAGGACGGTGAGGAGTGGACAGGCGGCATCATGTCACAGAGATTCCCGACGAAACGTGTGTATTGATTCATCTGGCGCGAGGATCGCTATAAATCGATTCGGCGGGCGCTCACGAGCATGAGCCGCGGGATGGTGGCCGCACTGGCGAAGCCACCGGTTTCGAGCAGGACAACCGGTGGGGGCGAGGGCTCAACCATGTCATCTATGAGCAATCCCACTTCGCCCATGGCGTGGACGTAACGGCTGAGTGGCCGGTGAGCGAACTGGAACTGAACCCCGGGCGCGACCTCGTCGATCGCAACGTCGTCACGCAAGTATTGACCGATCTTCCAGAACTGCTCGCCCTGCCCCTCGTCGTCCACCCAGCCGCTGCCCGGGGCCTGGAGGAGTGGATGTACGAGGAACAAGAGGAATCGTCCCCCGGGCTCGAGCACGCGGGCGATCTCTGCAACGGCCGGTTCAAACGGGTCCACGTGTTCGAGCGCCATGCACAGCACCACCGAGTCGAAAGCCATGTCTCGGTACGGGAGTTGCTCCGCCCTTGCTCGCACATAGCGAGCCGATCCGCCGCGTTCTTGAGCGACGCGGATCTGCGACCGTACAGGGTCCATCCCTACCGCGGCCGCTCCGAGTCGGGCGATGCACCGAGTGACCTGGCCTTCACCGCATCCGACGTCGAGAACTCGTTTCGAACTCCTCAGGCGATGGGCAGCCAGGGGAAGCACCTGTGCTTCGTACTCAGGGTCTGCTCCTTCGGTGTAGGCCTTTTGCCACCAAGCCGAATGTTGTTCCCACAGCGATTCGCCGAGCATCGAGCGAGGATAACGCCGGTGCCGCGTCGAGCCGACGGAGACGGTCATGTCTCGGTTCCCCTCCCCTGCCTGGCTCGAGCGATTCGTTTCACGTCTGCGAAAATTGGCGGTGCTCTAGTCTGGCGACGTGCCTGGCCTGCTCGAGGATCTGCGCGTCCTTGACCTGACCGACGAGCGGTCGCGTCTGGCCGGCCGCGCCTTCGCCGACCTCGGAGCCGACGTCGTCGCATTCGAACCCCAACGCTCGGCTGAGGACGTACGCTGGCGCGTCGAACGGGCCGGCACCACGGTCGTTTCGGTCTTGGACGACGGCCTCTGGGCTGGAGTTGACGTGGTCCTCTCCCACTCCGGCCGTGAAGGTCGCGCCCCCCAGGCCATCTGGGTGAGCATCACGCCATTCGGCTTGTCCGGTCCCCGGTCGCACTGGCGTGGGAGCGACCTGACCTGCATGGCCGCAGGCACGGGAATGAATGTCACCGGTGACCCCGACCGGGCGCCCCTTCGGTGCTCCGAGCCGGCGTCCCATGCGCACACGAGTGGCGAAGTCGTCATTGCGGCACTCACCGCATTGGCCAGCGGTAAGCCCCAAGACGTCGACGTGAGCATGCAGGAACTGCTGCTGGTGACCCAGATGAACGCGCCTGCTCGGTGGCCGACCGAAGGCAACCGAGGGAGCCGTCGGGGGGCCAAGACGGGACTGACGACGGAGACGTGGCCGTGCGCCGATGGGTACGTCTCCTTCGGGCTTCGCGGCGGCAAGGCACGTGTGAAGAACCTGCAGACCTTTACCGCACTCGCCGAGGCCGACGAAGTCGCGACCGCGGCAGTGAGCCAACGAGACTGGGCTTCGTTCGATCCGGCGGCACTCACGCCCGAGGAGTTGGCGGAGATCGAGGATGTGGTGGCCGCGTGCTTCGCCAAGCACACCATGCGCGAGCTGTACGACCACGCCGTGGCCACCGGGCTCATGCTGGCCCCGGCCAGCAACGCCTCCGATATCATCAACTCGACCCAGCTCGCCTCCCGCCACGCGCTCACCGCCCTCGGTGACATCCCCTCCGTCCCGCGCGCCTTCGCCCGCACCGAACCCGATCGCATAGGCCTGCGCGGCGAGGCGGTCATTGGTCCAGCGCCGCATTGGGAACCACGACCGTGGCCCTTCCGGTTCAATGGCAAGGACGGACGGGCCTGGGAAGGTCTCAAGATCCTCGAACTGGGCAGCGGCGCGGCCGGCCCGATCGCCACCCGCTACTTCGCCGACCACGGCGCCACTGTGGTGCGCATTGAGTCCCACACCAAACCGGACTTCCTGCGTGCCTACAGCTCCCAACCCTTCAAACAGCACGGGCTCGAGGGCAGCGAGTTCTTCTGCGGCCTCAACGGCGGCAAACTCGACATCTCGTTGAACATGCGCGACCCGGCGGCCATTGAGCTGGCGCGACGGCTGTGTACGGAATGGGCGGACGCTGTGCTGGAAAACTTCGCGCCAGGGGCCATGGCCAGGTGGGGCCTTGACTTTGAGAGCCTCGCCGCCAGCAAGCCGGACGTCGTCATGGCCTCCGGCTGCATATGGGGGAACACCGGACCAGAGCGGAACTATCCCGGCTTCGGCGGTCAGGGTGCGGCGCTCTCGGGCTACACGCACCTCACCGGCTGGGCCGATCGCCGGCCCGTCGGCCTGTCCGGCACCATTACCGACTCGCTGGCACCGAGATTCGCTGCGGCCGCCCTGGCGTCGGCGATCCTGCATAAGGAGCGCACCGGTGACGGTACGTATATCGACCTCTCACAGGTCGAGGTGGCGATCTGGACCCTCGGGGCCTGGGTGGCCGAAGAATCAGTCGGCATCACCCGAGGACGCGACGGCAATCGACACCCGCACATGGCACCCCACGGCGTCTTCGCCTGCGCAGACTCGGGCGACGTGAAGGACCGCTGGGTCGCGCTGGCCGTCCATTCGGATGACGAGTGGCGGACGTTGGCAGCCATCATCGGTGCACCACTCGAACTGTCACTGGGACAGCGCTTGGCCGACCAGGACCAGCTCGAACGACTCATCACGGGCTGGACGTCTCAACGGACCAACCTCGATGCAGCAGAGGAGCTTCAGGCGGCCGGCCTCGACGCCCACGAGGTGGCCGATTTCGCCGACGCCCACGTCCATCCACAGTTGGTGTCGCGTCGGCACTTCGTGCCGATCGAACATCCGCGTATGGGCGTCACCACCTATGAGGAGAACGGCTTCAGGCTGTCGAAGAGCGGTGGCGGGATCACCCATCCGGGGCCCATGATCGGACAACACACCGAACATGTCCTGATGGAGTTCCTGGGACTGTCGGCCGACGAGGTCAAGGATCTTTCCGAAGGTGGAGCGCTTGACTGATGCCGCAGGCCGTTCCTGACCTGGTCGGGCCCGACCTTCGACTGCTCTTTTGCGGCATCAACCCCGGAACGTTGTCTGGCCAACTTGGCCTCCACTTTGCCCGATCGGGCAACCGATTTTGGAAGCTCCTGCACGCCGCCGGCTTCACCGACGCTGTTTTGCTTCCTTCCGAACAGCACATTCTCCCCACGTTGGGCATCGGCATCACGAATTTGGTCGATAGGGCGACGGCGGGGGCCCGTGACCTCCATGACGCGGAACTCAGTGAGGGCGCTCGTCGTCTGGAAGCCAAGGTGGTGACCCTCCGGCCTCGGTGCGTCGCCGTGCTCGGTCTCCAGGCTTACCGCAGCGCCTTCGAGCGTCCTCAGGCGACGGTCGGCCGGCAGCCCGAGGGGATGGCCGGCGCCCTGCTGTGGTTGCTGCCCAATCCAAGCGGCCTCCAGGCCCGGTACCAGATGCCCGAAATGACGGCCTTCTTTCGAGCTTTGTATCTGGCCACGTTCGGCGACGACTGAGCCTCAAGCCCGGCAGCCCCGAAGCCAAGGGTGCCGGGCCTCATGACTCAGACTCCCCCACCGGCAGCGTCGGCGGACCACCACCCGCGTGGAACATCTCCACCGTCCAGGTCGGGGGGACAAGGTCGAGTGGTGATCGGCTTGGCCAGCTCACCCGCCGTCGCGCCGGTCGTCATGGAGAAGGCTCATTCGACGAAAGCGGCCGTCACGAACGCCTCGGCGTGTTCCGCTCTTGCTGGGCGGCCGTTCTGCCCGGATTCGGGCACGCGGCCAGTGACCGGTCCGCCACCAGTCGGTGCCACGGTCACCGGCGTCGGAGGTCGGGCGGACACGGACTCCCGTTCTGACCACCAGGTCGCTCTCATCAGGGACGGATACGGTGGCAACTGGTACGGATTCGGTGAGGCGAACCAGCGCAGCACCCTGAGGCGCCACGTCCCGACATAACTGACCTTACGAATTCTGAATTCGCCGCGCTTGACCGTGAACACGAAGCGGGTGACGCCGGCGCCCCCGCCCCCGGCGTGGGGGAACGAGGTCGTCCACGCGAGATACTTCCCACCCACCGGCGGGACCGTCATCCACACTTCCACATCCTCGAACGGCGTCGGTTCCCATTTGTCGATCTTGACGCCGCTGACCTGCATCGAGCGCGATGGGCCCTTTCCGTTTTTCACGTCGCGACTGGTGAATTCCTGCGTGGCGCCGTAGCGAGCCACATGCAGACGCACATCCGAAATGGCATGGATGTTGAGCACAATGTCGGTCGCGCTTCGGCGCAGGGAAAGGTGCTTGATGTGTATGCGAAGGCAGAGCGGAAACGCCTCGCCGCAATGACCCCGAAAGGTGCGGAGGCGAGGTCCGGCGACGGTCCTGGCCAATTTCGACGGTGACCCGCGGCCTCACCAGAAGTGTGAACACCCCCCCGGCCACGACGACCCCGGCGACGACGGCCACGAGCATGACCCACGACACCATCAACGTGGTGCCCTCAACTGACCTCACACCGAGCCGTTGGTGAACGGAGCGTTCAACGCGACTCGGCTAGGCCAGCCCACCTCAGAGCCCTCCCTGGCGTGACGGCCGGACAAACCCATGCGCCCTTCAACCTGCGTCTCGAAGGCGGGTCACCACTCGAATCATACGAATCCCGACCGGGGAATTACGTGGATTCCCCCTTGAGCTGACCTGACTGGGTGCACGTTGCGCTTCGGGCGCCGTCAGTCCTACTCCGCTACCGTCACCCTGAAGGGGGAACCATGCCGATGAGCCGAGGGATGGGGGGAATTCTGGTCGCCGGGCTCGTCTGCATGGTCCTGGTGGCGGTCGAAACCGTGGCTGGCCCGGTGGTGGCGGCGGCCGGAGCGGCGCACGTCGCCGCATTGGTCGGCAACCCGAGCAGTTTGGTCAATCCAATGGCCGGAACAGGGGCCGGGGCGGTCAACCCGGGTGCCATTGGTGAGTTCCCCGGCGCCGACCTGCCGTTCGGGATGATCCAGTGGAGCCCGAACACCACGCCCAACGTGGCCATGTCCGGGAGCGGCTACTCCTATGCCGACTCCGCCATTTCCGGCTTCAGTCTGACCAATCTGAGCGGGGTCGGCTGTGCTGCCTACGGCGACGTGCCGATCCTGCCCACGGTGGGCCCGATCGGCGTCACACCGGAGGCAACGACCGCCGCGTTCTCCCACTCGAGCGAGCACGCCGCGCCCGGTCGTTACCAGGTCACTCTCGGCGCCCCGGCGGTGACGACGCAATTGGCAGTCACGACCAGAACGGGCCTCTCCAAGATGACGTTTCCGCCCACCCATGAGGCAAATCTCTTGTTCAAGGTGGCGGGAAGCGCCAACCCGGTCACCGCGGCGAGCTTTCATCTGGTCGGCCAGGACGCGATCACCGGCCAGGTCACCAGCGGTCAGTTCTGTGGCACCGGCACGAACTACACCCTGTACTTCTCGGCCCAGTTCAGTCGACCATTCGCCTCGGCGGGCAGCTGGCAGGGCACCGCGGTCACGCCGGGAGCCACCGCGTGTCAGGGCCCGACCTGCGGCGCCTTCGTGACCTTCAATACGGAGAAACAACGGTCCGTCCTCATGAAGGTCGGGATCTCGTTCGTCAGCGCCGCCGATGCCACCGCCAACATCAGAGCCGAAGACCCGGGGTGGTCCCTGGCCCGGGTCGAGGCTGCGGGCACCAGCCGGTGGAACCGTCTGCTCGGCCGCATCAGTATCGGTGGCGGCACCCGGAACACGGAGGTGACCTTCTACACCGCGCTCTACCACTCGTTGCTCTCGCCCACCGTGGTCAGCGACGTCAACGGTGAGTACACGGGCGATGACGGAAAGGCCCATCGCTCGGCCACACGGGCCCAGTACGCCAACTTCTCCGAATGGGATATCTACCGCTCGCAGATTGAGCTGGTGTCACTGTTGGCTCGGCATCAGGCCGGCGACATGATGCAAAGCCTGGTCAATGACGCCGAACAGGGTGGGTGGCTTCCGAAATTCGCCATTGCCGATGGTGACGCCCTCCAGATGAACGGCGATTCAGCGGACCCCATCATCGCCGCGGCCTATGCCTTCGGCGTCCGTGACTTCGATGTGCCGGCGGCACTCAGAGCCATGGTCAAGGGCGCCACCGAGAACGAGACCGGGCACGGGCTCCAGATCGAGCGCCAGTACCTGAGCCAGTACATCACCCAGCACTTCGTCCCGGCCGGGTCTCTCGATCTCTACTCGATCGACTACTCCATCGGAGGTTCGGTCACGCTCGAATACGCCCTCGACGACTTTTCGATTGCGCAGCTCGCCGCCGCCCTCGGAGACCACGCCGTGTACGCCAACATGATGCAGCGAGCGCACAATTGGCAGTACCTCTTCAATCCCGCCACCGGTTACATCCAAGCCCGCAATGCCGACGGGAGCTTCTCTCCCGGACCGGCCTTCCAAACCTCTCTCCTCGAGCCCGGAGGCGAGCTCGGGTTCGAGGAGGGCAACGCCATCCAGTACACCTGGTCCGTGCCCCAGGACCTCTCGGCATTGGGCACCCTGATGGGTGGAAACGCCCAGGCCGTGGCCAAACTGAACACCTTCTTCACGCAACTCAACGCCACCCGCGACGCCCCCTACGATTGGGCCGGGAACGAGCCCAGCCTCTGGACACCATGGGAGTACGACTACTTCGGCGCGCCATACCGGACGCAGCAGGTGGTCCGCAAGATCGTCAACACGCTCTATGCCAATGCCCCGGTCAACGAGCCCGGCAATGACGACCTCGGCGCCATCTCGTCCTGGTACGTCTGGGCGGCGATCGGCCTGTACCCGGTGACCCCGGGGACGGCGAATCTTGCCCTGGGGAGCCCCGTGTTCCCCGCTGTCGTGCTGACACTGCCCGACGGTCAACGGATCGTGATGCACGCACCGGGGGCCTCACCGGCGACGCCCTACGTTCACACCCTGGCAGTCAGCGGCGTCCCGACTCCAAAGGCCACTCCGAGCTGTGCCGCGCCCACGGCATCGACCCCCGAGGATCGGACGACCTGGAACCGGCCCTGGCTCCCCTTCTCCATCATCACGACCGGTGGGACCCTCGCCTACGGGCTTTCCTCGGTGCCCGATCCTTCGTGGGGTTCAGCGGCGGCGGCCAGTCCCCCGTCGTTCGGTACCGGTCGGCTGCCGGCCGTCGGGTTCACCGAGCCGAGCGGTGGCGTGACTGTGCCGGCGGGACAGACGACGACGGTGCAGCTGGGCCTGCAACCGGCGGAAAGCGGTCCTTCGACCGTCCGTTGGAGCGCCCGGGGCACCGGACTGCTCGCCTCGCCGAGCGACGGCGCCTTCACCGTCAGCGCCACCAGCGAAAAGACGGGCCGTGACGGCCCCTCGAGTTGCGCCGTGACGGCCCCGGCGCCCCAGGTGCTGACCATCGTCACGCCCACCGTCCCGGGGACCTATGTGCTCGACGTCACCCTGACGACCGGTGCCGGCCGGTCCCTGCCGCCGGTCGTCCTCGACGTCAACGTCACCGCGACCGCGTAGAACCTCGGCGCCCTCTTCTCTCTCACGCCTCGAACTGGCGCCAATACGGCTGGGAGGGCGACTTCTTCTCCAGCAAGATGATCACCGTGCCCCACGGGTCCACACACCACGTCGTGCGCAGGCCGGCGACGTCGGCGACGCCCGAGGTGAGGAACTCGACCCCTCGCCCTTCCAGTTCGGCCCGGGTTCGGTCAAGGTCATCACACAACAGGCCGACGTGCGTGAGCCCCGGGCGGGTGATCGAAGCGGCCCCCGCCTGGGACGCCACGGGGGTCGGGACCTCGGGGTACTCAATGAGCTCGAGCACATGGTCGCCGGCACCGAAACCCACGATGGACGCGTTGAGGACCACCGGCGAAGGGACCAGTTCGCCCATGTCCCGCTCTATTGCCTCGCCGGCCATCCGGTAGGGCGGTGACAGCACCTCGAGGCCGAGGACGTCGCAGTACCAGCGGGTCGCGGCGACAACGTCAGGGACGCACACGCCGACGTGGGCGAACCCAGTCAGCATTCGGCTCAGAGCCCGACTTCGGCGGTGATGGTCCCATTGGCGGCGGCGCGCTGGAGCCCTTCGTAGTCACGTTGGTTCTGATCGGCGTAGCGCTCAGAGAACGTGGCGATGGCCTCGTCGAAGACCCGTCCATTGCCGAGATATGAAGCGATGGCGATCCGGTCACCCGAACGTGCGTGGGCCCGGGCCAATGTCCAGCCACAAACCCGGGCGTAGGCGGTCATGCCGCTGGGAATCATCTGATCGACGTCCACCGACCCCTTCCAGTCCCGCAGTTGTCGGAAGTAGAAGTCGGTATGAGTGCCGTCGACTGCGTCCTGTCGGCCCCATCCGAGAAGGATGTCACTGCTGGCCTGCATGGCCTGTTGACCGGCCACCACTCTGGCTCCGTGGTTGGCAAACGTGCTCTTCTCGACGAAGCGCTCCAACACAGAAGGCTGTGCCTCCTTGGCCTGAAGGAAGAGTGGGTCACCTGAGTCGCGCCCCTCGAACAAGAGGATCCACGAGCGCGTCCCGACGCTGCCTACCCCGACGACCTTGCGCGCCATCTGGACCAAGGCAAATTGATCGAACAGGCTGTGGAGGCTGGCCGGAAGGGTCTCTCGGTACCCATGGAGGACTCGATCAATGACCTCGTAGATGGCGTCCGCTTCCACCTCCGGCAGCACCTCTTCGATCGGGACGATCAAGGGTGGATTGCTGATGATCCGGCGCTGGCCGTCGACCACCTTCGTCAGTTTGGAGAGGGCCTGCAGGCTGTCGTGCGTCCTGGCCTTGGCCAGACCGGCCTTGGTGCGCTCGAGGCTGACCTGCGAGAGTTGGGATGCCAGCTCGACCATGGCCCGGTCGACGTCCATCCGGGCGTACCAGACGTCGACATTGCGCATCTCGGCGAATCCGCGCATGGCCTGTCGATAGGTCTCCGCCGATGCCGTGACGATCCGGCGCCGCTCCTTGTCGGTGAACTCCCGGCTTCGACCCGCCACGGCCAGGCTGGCCGCCAACCGCTTGACGTCCCATTCCCAAGGACCCGGAAGCGTCTCGTCGAAGTCGTTTACATCAAAGACGAGGCGGCGTTCCGGCGACCCGAACACGCCGAAATTCGACATGTGGGCATCTCCGCAAGCCTGCACGGTGAGCCCCGTGCGCGGCGTGTGGGCCAGGTCAGACGCCATGACCAAGGCCGCGCCACGGAAGAAGGCGAAGGGCGAGTGCAGCATGCGGCCGTACCGGATCGGGACCAGATCGGGGACACGGGTGACCGCTTGTTCGGCCAGCAAGGCGACCGGGTCAGGGCGATCACCGGCTAGCGGGAGTTCGGCGTGGCTGGCTCGTGGAACCTTCGACCGGAGGGATTTCCCGAGCTGCGCCCGTTCTTTCGTTCGGCGATAGCGCGACGCACTGCCCCGAATGGCCAGAGCGCCCGCGTGCGTCGACACAGCGGTCACCTTATGGCGTACCCGCCGAGATGGCCTACCGCGGCATGAACCGGCTCGCGGTCGGCGCTCCGGACGAGGTCACTCGCGGCTCCCACCCTCGGAGAATCAGGTGTCGAGACCGGCAGACGTGCGGTGGGCCGTTCACCACACGGCCGTTTGCCCTCGATCCATGCCCCAGGCTGGCTGATCCGAGGGGTGTGCGACGAGGGCCCGCCATGGCCCAGCCGTCGAAGTCTGACCCTCAATATGCGGGCAAGACACGGCTACCTGCGGCGACCAGCCTGCTGGTCCCAGCGCGAGGGCGATGGTCCCGCCGTGAGGAATTCTTGCCTTTGTGAAGGTTTTGGGCCTTTCAATGTGCACAACGACTGGTCGTTCGGCCACAATGTGCACCATGAACAAAAGAGACCTAGCAAAGTCCGTGGCAGTACAGGCCGACGTCGAGGTGAAGACGGTGGTCGCCGTCCTCGATGGCTTCACCGATGTGGTGACCGCCGTCGTGTCCAAGGGTGAGCCGATTTCGATTCCCGGTTTCGCCAAATTCGTCAAGGTCGACCGGGCCGCCCGCATGGGTCGGAACCCTGCCACCGGCGAGACCATCCGCATCAAGGCCTCCAAGAAAGCGCGCATCACCCCGGTGAAGGCCTTCAAAGATGCCGTGCTTGCCCCGTCGACGGCCCCCAAGCTGAAGAAGGGTGCGTTCCCGATCATCGACGCCGCAGTCGCCTCCGCCGGCAAGTCGGCCCCCTCGGCCCCCGCCGCCAAGGCACCGGCCAAGAAGGCTCCGGCCGCCAAGAAGGCTGTGCGCAAGGCACCGGCCAAGAAGGCGGCTGTCGCTCGCAAGGCACCGGCCGCCAAGAAGGCTGTGCGCAAGGCACCGGCCAAGAAGGCCGCCGCGTCTCGCTGATGAGGTGAGCGTGAGCCCGTGCGGGGCTCGCGGGACGGCAGACGACTGATGGGTGATCCGCTCGCCGATCGACCACTCAAGGTGCCGCATCCATCACGGCTCGCCCCGACTGATCCTGATTTCGACGGCATACTGGCTGCGCACGAAACGGCCCTGAGCCGGGGTGATATTGGCTATGCCGACCCCCGCTCGGGCTTGTTCGTCCTGACGGCGGGCTATCTCGCATCCCGGGGAAGCTGCTGTGATTCTGGCTGCCGGCACTGCCCGTACGTGACATAACGCCGGACATACCCTCGTTGTGGGCAACGGCAGGCCTACAGTGTGCGGCAGTTGCTCCTCCGGGGAGCGGGCGGACGAACAGGGAGCGGAGTGCCATGAGCGACGCGTCGCAAGGTCCCGGATGGTGGTTGGCCTCCGACGGCAAATGGTATCCGCCCGAAACATGGACCGGCCCGCCGTTGCCGACGGCGATGCCCACGGCGATGCCCACCGGGAGCCCGCTCCCCCAAACCACCGGCGGTCTCGCCGGTCCTGGGCCCATGCCCGGATACCAATCGTTTCAAGGCGCTGGCACCCCCATGGTGGCTCCGACCAATGGCATGGCGGTGGCATCCCTGGTCTGTGCCTGCGCCGGAATCATTCCCTTCCTCTTCGGGATCCCTGCCATCCTCGGGGTGATCTTCGGCTTCGTGGCGCGCGGTCAGATCCGGCGGACCAACGGCGTGCAGGGCGGCGGCGGCCTGGCCCTCGCCGGGATCATCGTGGGCTTCTCCCTCATCGCGCTCTTCATCCTCGGTGTGGCCCTGATCGTGGCCTTCGCCCATTCCACGAACTGCACAACCTTCAACAACAACCTCAACTGCACCTCGAACTGATCCCGGTCCTGCGTTGTAGCGTGGCCCGGTTGGTCAATTTCGAATTGGGGTACGGCATATGCAAGGACTTCTCTACGGGGTGCGGCCCGAGCGCTGGACGCCCCCCGACCCGGAGAACCACCTTCTGGTCGGTTTGTCCCGCGTCCCCATGCGGTTGGAGGAGCTGGACCAGCCGGTGCCCACGCGCTCCGGATGGGTCATGGCCAAGACGCGCCTCACCGGCATCTGCGGGTCCGACGCCAAGCAGGTCTTCGGTGACTTCGGGGACGACTACACCGACAGCGCGCTGAACGGACACTTCACCTTCCCCACCGTGCTGGGCCACGAGGTCGTGGCCGAGATCGCCGAGGTGGGCGACGGCGTGACCAGCCTCGAGGTGGGCCAGCGGGTGGTCCTCAATCCGTGGCTGTCCTGCGTGCCGCGGGGCATCGACCCACTCTGTGGCGCCTGCCGGGACGGCGACTACAGCCTGTGCTGGCACTTTCTTGACGGCCCCCTGGCCGCCGGGATCCACACCGGCACCTCGAAGGACGCGCCCGGTGGGTTCGCCGAGTACCTCCCGGCCCATGAGTCCATGTGGATCCCCGTCCCGAACGGCATCAGCGACGAGGTGGCCGTGTTGGGCGACCCCTTCGCCGTGTCCCTCCACTCGGTGACCCGCAACCCCCCTCCGCCAGGAGGAAAGGTCCTCGTCTACGGCGGCGGTGCGCTGGGGGCGACGGCCACTGCGATCTTGCGGGCCCTCCATCCTGACGTCGAGGTCATGGTGGTGGCACGCTTCCCGGCCCAGGCCGCCCTGGCCCGGCGCCTGGGGGCGACGGTCGTCGATCCCTACCCGGTCGAGCAACTGCTCGAAACGGCCGCGGCGTGGTCCGGTGGTGTGCTCCAGAGGGTCGACGGCGCCCTGCCCATGGCCCATCCGGGCGGCATCGACGTCGTCTACGACACCGTGGGTACCGGCGAGACGGCTGAGATTGGCGTTCGCCTCCTCAAGGCTCGCGGCACCATGGTCAAGAGTGGTGTCCACGCACCGGAACGCTGGGAATGGTCGCCCCTGTACTTCAAGGAGATCTCCTGGGTCGGGTCCAATGCCTTCGGCGTCGAAGAGGTGGACGGCGTGCGGCTACACGGCATTGCCCACTACCTCCGGCTGGTGGAAGACGGGCGGATCGACATGACCGGCATGTTGACCCACACCTTCCGGCTGGACCAGTGGCGTGAGGCCTTCATCTCGCTGGCCACCCAGGCCGATAGCGGTGCCATCAAGGTCGCCTTCGACTTTCGTTGACCCGCCGGCTGCCGATCCTCGCTATTTGACACGGGTCGTAATCGGCGTAGCGTCTGGTCCGTCGAAGCCCAGCGTGATGGCGGATCACCATCAAAAGGAGCGCCCATGACCAGCTCAGCCCCGCCGACGACGAGTGAGTCGGGTGACACGAGTGGGGAGCCGGCCTCGAAATGGGGCATTGCGTCGCCCGCCACCACCCTGTTCGACTTCAACTACACGGGTGGACGCGAACAGCTCCTGCGCCTCTACGACAAGGGCACCCGCCGCCAGTGGATCGGCAGCGACCGCTTGGACTGGTCGCTCGATGTGGATCTCGACAACCCGGTCGGTCTGCCCGACGACATCAACCCGCTCTTCGGGACCGAGTGGTGGGACAAGATGGACGACGCACGCAAGGGCGAGGTGCGGCGCCACTTCGAGGCCTGGCGTTTCAGCCAGTTCATGCACGGCGAGCAGGGAGCGCTGATCTGCACGGCCAAGATCGTCCAGACCGTCCCCGATATCGACTCCAAGTTCTACGCCGCCACCCAGGTCATCGACGAGGCCCGCCATGTCGAGGTCTACAGCCGCTACCTGCACGAGAAGGTGCAGCTGACCTACCCGCTGAACAAGCACCTCCAGAGCCTGCTGGACGACGTCATCTCCGACAGTCGGTGGGACATGACCTACCTGGGCATGCAGGTGCTGATCGAAGGACTGGCCCTGGCCGCCTTCGGCATCATCCGCAACATGGCTCAGGAACCGCTGGCCAAGTCCCTCAACGCCTACGTCATGCAGGACGAGGCGCGTCACGTCATGTTCGGGCGCCTGGCTCTGCGGGATTACTACCCCCAGCTGACCCAGGCCGAGCGCGATGAGCGCGAGGAGTTCTGCGTCGAGGCCTGCTACCGCATGCGCGACCGCTTCCTGGGCGAGGAGGTGTGGGAGCGGCTCGAACTGCCCCCTGAGATCGCCCCGTACGTGGCGCAGAGTGAAACCTTGCAGATCTTCCGGAGTTACCTGTTCATGCGCATCGTGCCCATCCTCAAGGACATCGGACTGTGGGGACCCAAAATCCGCTCAGCCTTTGAGGACATGGGCGTCATCTCCTTCGCCGAGACCGACATCGACCAGGAGATGGCCGACGATGAAGCTGCGGCCGAGGAGTACGACAAGACGCGGATGGCCCACGTCAATGCCGTGGCGGACCTGGCCTGAACCTCACTTCTCGAGTCCGGCCTGAATCTGCTGCATCGGCTGGTTGGTGTCGAGATAGTCGCGCCAGGAAGTCACCTTGCCGTCGGCGTCCACCGAGACGACGGTGGCACCTTCCATGACGATGGCAATCCCGGGCCCGCCTTCGGTGGGGAAGGTGCCGGTGCCGGTCCACTCGAAGACGGCCCAATCGTCGCCACCTCGAATGTCGTCGATGCGCTGCTTCCAGTCGGGGAAGATCTTGTCGGTGTCGGTGGCCACCTTGCGGACATCGGAGGTCCATGGGGTCACCGGATCGCAGAATCGGCCGCCCGGAGCGAAGAGCCCGGCGAACGCGTCCGGTCCGTCCAGCGTTTCGTAGCGTCGCGCCCACGCCGACCAGTCCATGGCGGTGTTCACTTTCCCCGAAGGTTTTGCGCCGCGAACATCACCACGGCATCGTCGAGCGGGAGGATCACCTGGGGCTCGATGTTCTTGTGGACATCCGCCACGAGCTTCACGGTCGTTCCCCAGGCCGTGAACCCCACGGCGTGACGAGCAAAACTCATGGGACCCTCGGTCACTTTGACCCCGACCACGCCGTGCCCACCCACTTCAAGGGCCGAGTGCTGCATCCGCTCCATGGCCGACTCCCGGGCGGCGTACATGGCCTGGGTGAAGTTGGTCAGCTCGATATTCTGCGTCTTCTGCTGCAGCGCCGCACCGGCCGAACGCCGGGGGGCGTAGACGAAGCTGGCCCCGAAGGCCAAACCGGCCGGCATCCACCCCGCCCCCTTGAGGAGGGTGAAGTCGCGGGCCGAAAGGTCGGAGACGAAGGGAACCGCCGGAGTCGAACCGCCATCGACCGGCCGTACCGCCGTGCCGACCAGGTCGACATCGATGTGGTGGTTCCGTACCTCCACCCCGATACGCACCCCGACCACGCCGTGCCCGTGGACCTTGGCGCACTCCTCCTTCAGCCGCTCGGCCGCTCCCTGCACCGCCGCGTTGTGGGCCGCCGACGCCACCCCGATCTCGCCCTGGCCCCAGTTCCACACGCCGAAGGGCACGGACGCCACCGACACGCCACAGACAAGATCGACCGGCTCCCAGCCGGCCGAGTGCAGGAGCAACGCCTCGTCGATCGAGAGGTCCGACGTGACCCCCCGGTTGGTGTTGGGCGGTGGCGCCGTGGCCAGGGATTGGGCCCCGCGGAGCATCTCGGCCCTCACGTCGAGGGCGACGTCCTCACTCATGACAGGCGGACCGTGGGCCGGGGGGAGGGCACGACGTCAAAATCCTTGAAGCGGCGCACTCGGTTCCCTCGAATGGTGCAGTCGATGACCTCATCGCCCTGGGCGAGCTCACGTTTCTCCACATCGATCTGGACACCGTGCAGGGCGTCACCGACCAAATTTTGGCGGACGTGCTTGCGCGCCAGTTGGCGCACCGCCATGTGCGCCCTGGTCACCTGCTCTACCTCGGCCGCTTGGTTGGGGTTGCCCCAGCCACGCCCGCCTTCCATTTGGTACTCGGTGATGCAGTAGGCCCACACCCGCACCGAAGCCATGGAGGCCACCACCGCCACCGGCATGAAGCCGGCCTCGATCGACTTGGTCAGGCGTTGACCGGCCAGATAGGTGGTCCATGGAACCCCGCCCGCCGGGGGTGGGCCCTCCTCCACCGTGACGGCCGTGCCCAGGAAGTGGAATTCACTGGTCTGGCTGTCGGCCACCGGGGTCACGCGGTCCACCACGCCGATGACACCGTGGGCGCCCAGCGCCGTCGCTTCGTCGAGCATGCGGGCGTAGGCGGCGCCGTAGCCGGCGGACCAGGCGGCCTCGACCCACGGTTGCTCCAGGTTCTGTCCCCACATCCGATGTTCGGCCGACACATAGCCATGCGGGCAGCGGTAGCTCTCCGAATAGGCCCCCTCGCTCTGTGCCCCCATGGTGTACGGATTTGACCCCCGCATGAAGGACGATCCGGCGCCGTACCAACCCCATTGCATGACGCAGAAGCCCTGCACCAGGCCAACCGGCTCGAGGCCGAGCTGCAGACAAGCGGCGAAGTCCGGCACGGTGAGCCCCGAGGAGAAGGCGCCCGAACGAAATCGGCGTACGGCGGCTTCGGGGAGCTCGGCGGAGCTTTGGCTCATCAGTTGTCGAGGGAGATGATGGTCAAGGGCTTGGGCAGCGTGACCTCCCCGGTGGTCTTCGTGACGGCCGTCCCGATGGACAGGAACTCGATGGTGTGGGAGCCCCACTGGTGCGACTTCTCCTCCAGGCGCACACCGACGATGCCGCTGGCATTGAGTTGCCCGGCCTCATCCTGCATGCGGGTCATGGCCAGCTCGCGCGCCTCGTAGAGCGCCTGGGTGAAGTTGGGCAGCTCCACGTTCTGCCCCATGGAGCCCAGCGCCTGGGTGAGCTTGCGATGGGCGATGTGGTAGACGCACGTGCCCATGACCAGGCCCTGCGGCACGTGGCCGGTTTGCATGAGGGTCCAGAAGTCTTGCCCGGAGAGGTCGGACGTGAACGGCTTGCCGAGGGCGTTCTTGTACGAGGTGCCGTCCTCGGCCTTCACCGCCGTCCCGAAGGCGATGAACTCGGCCGAGTCGCTGCCCCACTCGTAGTAGTTGACGTCGAGGCGGACGCCGACCACGCCGTCGGCGCCGAGCTCCTCCGCCTCCTCTTCCATTCTGTTCATGGCCAGTTCGCGGGCGGTGTACATGGCCTCGGTCAGCTTGGTGAGCTCCTGGCTCTCCCCCCACTTCCTCGTCTGCAGGCCGATGTGGTAGATCGACGAGCCCATGACGAAGCCGAGGGGGTGGAATCCCGCCTCCTTGACCAGGAGGAACTCATTGACCGAAAGGTCGGACGTGAAGAGACCGTGCTCGAGTTCCTCCAGACGATGGGTGGCGTCCTTTGGAAGATCCTTTGGAAGATCCTTGGGAAGATCCGCTGGTTGGGTCACGATGAGTCTCCGATCACTATGTGCTCGAGCGCCAGACGTGTCTGCTCGCTGTGGGCCGCTTCGTCGTTGAGGGTGGTGAGGAGTCGGGCCAGCCAGGCATCCATGCCGACCTGCTCACTGCGGATGCGGATGCCCCCCGAGGCGTGGCCGATACTGCACCGAACGCCCGCACCCTCGACCTCGGCCCGCAAGGTGTCGTCGCCCAGGATGATCTGCACCGATTTGATCTCGTCGGACCGGCGGATGCGCCCGCCCGCCCGCTCGACCTGGATGCGGTTGCCCAGCACCTCGGAGAGCTGACTGACGAGCAACTTGAGCATGATGCGGACGTCCGTGCTGTTGGACTGCAACGTGGCAACCGCCATGTCGAGGTCGAACCCGTCGCCCTGCGCTGCGTTGGCGGGCTCCATGCTCATTGACCGCATCGTACCGCCCGATCAGGTATCGAACGCAGCGGCTCCACCGCCTCCTCTCAGCTGGGGCGCGACTCGCAGATCACCACGGGGATATCGCGCTTCGTCCTGTCCTGGTACCCGCCGTATCCCTTGTAGGCGGCCACAATCTGTGGCCAGAGCGTCGCCTTCTCCTCCGCCGATGCGGTGCGGGCCCGGAGCGGACGGGTGACCCCACCCATTGTGACCTCGACGTCGGGATTGGCCGTCAGGTTTCGGTACCACTGGGGATCGCGATCGTCCCCGCCCTTCGAGGCCACCAGAACGACCCGGTCATCGCCCTGCAGCGGGGACGCCAGCATGGTCGTACGGTGCTTCCCTGTGGTGCGGCCGATTGTGTGCAATTCCACCACCGGCATCCCGAAGGCCGAGTGCAAGATCCGGCCGCCGCTGAGTTTCAAGATGGCCTGGTGGGTGCGGCTCATCACCTTGCCTCCGACGTCATTGATGGCCTGTTGCCAGGTCATGGCGATTCCTTCCCAGCGGTCGAGTGACCGGCCAAAGCTAATACGCCGCCCGGTGCGCCCCCGTCTCAGGGCTGGGGATGGATCGAGCGACTTGGAGCACATCGTCGGAAGAGGCGCTCCTCCCAACAGACGGGGCGATTGCCCTTCACACCCCGGCGGCATGGGCCAAGACGAAGGCAGCTAGAAGCCCGCGCCCCCGGTACCCGTCGACGTGGTGGTGGGGGTGGTGGTGTCGGGTGGCTGCGTGGTCGGCGGCTGGGTCGTCGGCGGCTGGGTCGTCGGCGGCTGGGTGGAGGGCGTCATGGTGGGCGGTGTCGCGGCCGGGGAGGGGGTCGGCGTCGTGGCCGGGGTGGTTCCCGGGGTGCTCGGCGGGGTTGTCGTCACTGGGGGCGACGCCGGGGTCGAGAGGTGGTCGGCAGCCGGTATGCCGCTCTTGAGGACGGCGAACCACATGCCCTCGATGCCCTGCCCCTTGGCCTGACCCGCCTTCGTGTCGCCGGTGTAGTGGTAGAGCGCCGCGCCGTGGAAGGCCACCTGCCGGCGTCCGTGCGCCACGTGGATCGTCGAGAGCCCCTTCAGGCCGCGCGGCCCCTGGAGGTGATCGCCCTTGGGGAGCAGCAACGGCAGCCAGATCTGGGCGCACGCTCCGGTGCAGGTCGACGTGCCCGTTGGGTCCGAAGTGAAGTGGTACAACGTGAGACCGGCGTTGGTAGTCAGGACGAGACCGACCTTGGGCACCTGCGCCGTCTTGATCGTGATGGTGTGACTGGTGCTCGCCCCCGCCGGGGTCATCACCGCGGCGGCCAGGGTGGCCCCGACCAGCGCGCTTTGGGCCACCATGACGGCGCTTCGTCCCCACAGTCGTCGTGCTGGTCGTCCTCGTCGTCCTTGGTCCATTGTTCCCGTCACCACCCGTCTCGCGTATGTCGATCAGGTGTCATACGGGCGGGAGCGGCCGGGAGATTGTCAGGGCGCCTGCAGGCCGGACGCTTTAGTGTTGGGACATTCGGTTCCCGAAAGGGCCAGCTGCGGGGGAGGGCTCGATATATGGCCAATGGCAGATTCGAACTGCAGGGCATCAACCACCTGGCCCTGGTGTGCCGCGACATGGCACGAACGGTGGACTTCTACACGACGGTCCTGGGCATGCCATTGGTCAAGACCATTGAGCTGCCGGGTGGGATGGGCCAACACTTCTTTTTCGACTGTGGTGGGGGTGATTGTCTGGCCTTCTTCTGGTTTCCCGACGCTCCTGACGGGGTGCCGGGGGTCAGCGCGCCGGCGGCGAGGCCCGATCAGGGTGACCTGACCAGCGCCATCGGATCCATGAACCATGTGGCGTTCAACGTGTCACCGGACAAGATCGAGGAGTATCGAGAGCGGCTCGTGGCCGCCGGGGTCGACTGCACCGAGGTGGCCAATCACGACGACAGCGAGTGGACCATCAGCGACGACCTCCATCCGGGCGTCTACGTACGCAGCGTGTACTTCCAGGACCCCGACGGGATACTGCTCGAGTTCGCCTGCTGGTTGCGGGAGTTCAGGCCCGACGACGTCAACCTCGCGCCGGCCCGAGCAACCGCCACGTCGGCGCCCGCCACGTCGGCGCCCGCCACGGCCGACGCCACGGCCTGATGCCGCGGTTGCGCCAGGTTCCCCTGAACGAGGCGACGGCACCCATCGTCACCACCATGTACGAATGGCTCTTCGAGGGCCGCGACCCGGTGGCCGAACCGGGGCGCTGGGACGGCACTACCGGCGATTGGTGGACCGTATTCGCCCTCGTGCCCGACGTCTTTGACCATGCCGTCAAGGGCTTCGGCCTCTACCAGAGCCCCACCCGCACCCTGAATCCCGAGTGGCGGGAGCTCGGCCAGATCCGCGCCGGCTGGGCCGCCGGGAGCCAGTTCGTCTTCTCCCAGCACGCCAAGTCGATGCGGGACCTCGGGATGCCCGAGGTCAAGATCACCTCGATCCCCTCCTGGATGGTCGCCAGCTGTTACGACGCCCCCGAGCGTGCCGTCCTCGCCTACACCGACTGCCTGGTCTACGACCACGGCCGGGTCCCCGACGACCTCTTCGCCGAGCTCAAGGCCCACCTCAGCGACGAAGCCGTCCTGGAGCTGACCTACATCACGACCCTCTACTTCCAACACGCCGTCATGTCGCGTGCGCTGCGCACCGAATTCGACGATCGCCCTGAGCCAGTGGTCGAAGTTCCGGGACCACCGGGCGCTTCGGCCATGCACCGGTGACGGCGGCGCACGTCGTCTCCCCCGACGACGAGCAGCGTCATCCGCCCGACGCCGAGGACCTGTGGAACGAGTCGTACTACGCCGACTTCGTGCACGAGGACGGCAGCTGGGGCGGGTGGCTTCGATTGGGGCTTTACCCGAATCGTCGGGTGGCCTGGTGGACGACGTGGATCGTCGGCTCCGACCGGCCCGGAGTCTGTTCGGTCCGCTACGACGCGCCGGTGCCCGCCGGTACCGGTCTGGTGGCCGAGGACGCGGCTATCAGGATCGAGCTCGACATCGTGCAGCCGCTCGAGCAGTTCCGCATCGCCGCCTCCGCGCCCGCTGAGGTGTTCGGACACCCCACTGAGGTCTACGCCGGGGGGCACGGCCGGCCGGCGCAGCTCGACCTCGATCTGACCTGGACCACTGACGGCACGCCCTATCACTACGACCTCACCACTCGATACGAGATCCCCTGCACCACCCACGGCACCGTCACCATTGACGGCGAGACGTTGACCGTCCGGGGTCAGGGGCAACGAGACCATTCCTGGGGCGTGCGCGACTGGTGGGCCTTCGGGTGGTGCTGGTCGTCGGCCCGGCTGGACGATGGGACCCGGGTGCATCTGGCCGACATCCGCATGCCCGGCTTCCCGGTGGCCTTCGGGTACATCCAGACCCCCGCCGGCGAGTCCGCCGCCGGCGAGGTCCACACCATCGGCACGCTCTTGGTCACCGAGGATCTGGGCTCGGAGGGCATGCCCACCTCGGCCCGGATCGAGCTGAGCTATGGCGAGGCGGCGGCGGGAGCCGGCCCCGTCGGCTCGGTGGCCATCGACGTGACGCCGCTGGCGTTCGGGCCGGTACTGCTGCGCAACGACGATGGTCGGGCCAGCCGCTTTCCTCGGGCGATGGTGCGTTATGCCACCGAGGACGGACGGGTGGGCCTGGGCTGGATCGAGTGGAACCAGCCCGAGGGCGGCTGAGCAACCCGGCCGGTTCCCCGGGCGGGGTCCGGCCGTCCCCGTGGTCCGTGCCCCGAAGGTGCCCATTTGACCAGGTCGGCAGCGCTACGCTTCGTGCCGTGAGGCGGACCTTTCATTCTCGTACGCTCGTGATGACCGGCGCGATCGGCCTGGGCGCCGGACTCCTCGGGGTCGGATCTGGGCTCGGCACCTCGGCCGGTACCGAGGCCGAGGCCGGGGCAAGCATCGCTGCGGCCACCAGTACCACGACCGCTCCGAATGCTCCAGCGGAGGCTCCGACGACGGCCACCACGCCGGTCACGGCCGTGGCGCCGGGCACCCCCACCAACGCGTGGCTGAAGAAGGCCATCGCCGCCGAGGCCAAGGTGGGCAGCGTCCACATCAACGGCAACATCGTCCAGGGCAAGACCGGCATTGTCCTGTCGCTCCTCGTCAACGGGGACGGGGAGGGCGGCGGCAGCTTTACGCAGGAGGGCAGCCGGATCCAGCTCAAGCGGGTCGGCCCCCTGCTCTACTTCAACGCCCCCAAGAAGTACTGGGCCAGCCATGCCAACGCGGCCCAGACGAAGGCCTACGGGGGCAAGTGGATCGAGGTCAACGCCCTCGACGCACGCTTCCAGTCCTTTGACCAATTCCTCAACGCCGGCGACCTGGCCGCCGCCGTGTTCCAGGGGTACACCAGGCCACTCACCGTCTCGAAGCCGACGACGCTCAATGGGCACAAGGTGGTGATCGTCAGCGACACGGCCACCGCCAAGGGCAAGAAGGCCTCGGTTCAGATGTATATCGCGGCCTCAGGCACGCCCCATGTCCTGAAAATCATCGACCAGGGGGCGGCCCAGACGACGACCCTGAACTTCACGTCCTACGGCAATCCGGTCTCCATCTCCACGCCGCCTGAGCCGATCAACCTGACGCAGTAAGGCCAGACCGACCGGCATCCCGGGAGTGATCCAGGGCGTCTACGGCGAGATATTCCCGTTACCGCAAGATGCTCCCGAGCATGCCCGCCGCCGCCCCACCGGCCGCCCCCGCCGCGGCCGGGTGCTCGTCGCCCAGGAACGGCCTGAGCGCCCCGGCCAACAGCGCGATCGGCATCGACTGCAGCCAGATGCGCCCCGGGCCGGTCATGACGGCGAAGTGGTGACCGTCGTCGCCCATGTAGCGATTGGCCAAGCCGGGCACCCTGACCACCTGGAAGGTGACCGAGGCCTGGAAGAGACCGACGTGGCCCGGGTGCACCCGCATGCTCTGCCCGGGTTGGAGATCGAAAGCCAGCACCTCACCGGAGAGATCGATGAAGCAACGGCCGGTCCCAGTGATCTTCTGGAGGATGAAGCCCATGCCGCCGAAGACGCCGCCGCGAAAGGACTGCTGGAACCCCAAGTCCAGCTGGACCCCGGGGGTGGCCGCCATGAAGCCGTGGCGGTGGACCATGTACTCGGCTTCGGGACTCACATCGATGGGGATGATGTGCCCTGGCACCTTGGCCGCAAACGACACGGCTCCCACGCCGCCCTCGGCGGTGTAGGTACTCATCATGATGGAGGCTCCGGACACGGCCCGCTTGACGATGCCCTTGAGTCCGGCCCCCGCCATGCCGCCGCCGGTGTTCGTGGCGATCTGGACGGCATCGGTCATCCAGCTGAATTCACCAACTTCAGAGATGATCGATTCACCGGGTTGGAGGGAGAGCTCCAGCACCGGCATGACCGTTCCGTGAATCGTCTCGTCCATGACGACCTCCTTGGCCTTGTTGGCCTTGCTGACCAGATGGTAGCGGCGCCCCACCCCGATTTCTTGGACCGGCGGCGTTGTTCACCAGTCGTTCAGCCAGTGACACCTCGACCAGACCCAGCAGCACGCCGAAACTGAGACCACCGGCCAGATACGTGAGGAACACCAACCAGATGTGCTCGTGGGGTTCCAGGTATGCGATGGCGTTCACCAGTTCGTGCTCAATCCCCAACGGGATGGTGATCAAGAACAGCACCAGGAGGAATCTCGGCGCCACCAGGGAGGCCGATCGGCGAAAGGCGGCCCGCACCGAGAGGTCTTCCATATTGATCAGAGGACCGATGAGGGCGAACAGGGTGGTGATGATCAGCCCCGGGATCACAAAGGCCAACGAGGCCAACCCGCCCACGACCCACAAGATGCCATCGGCCACCAGCAGGCGGACGTACGGCAATGTGCGCAAGACCTCGCCGACCGCGGGAGCCTCGTGCCCCCGTTCGACCGCGCCCACCAACCGCTCCAGGAGGCCGCTGTAGAACGTCAGCCCGAGCGTCGAGACCAAGAGGACGAGGACGGCGCCCAGCGACTCGCGGCCAAAGTGGTCCACCGAGACCTCGGTGAACAAGGTGCTGTCGGCCGCATCGAGGCCGAAGATGAAGAGGGCCGGTATGAAGACCCGGCCGGGCTCGGCTCGGGCCGTGCGGAGCGCCATGCGCAATATGTCGCCGGGCCGGACCCGGGGTCGATCCGCGGCCGGGTCCGCAAGCTGGTCGGGGGTCGGGTCCGCAGTCGGGGTCGGGTCCGCAGTCGGGGTCGGGTCCGCAACCTGGTCGGGGGCCGGGGCGGGGGTTGCGCCGGCGGTCGGGCTTCCGAAAGCGTCCGCGTCCGGGTCGGGCACGGGTTCGGGTTCATTCATGCCGGTAGACCGCCATCCCCGGTGAACTCGAAGAGGCGCCGCTCGGGGTCGAAAGCGGCCGGAGCGCCCACGAGCTGATGCCGACCGACGGCCAGGACGTAGCCCTCCGGAGCGGCAAACGATCGCTCCGAGAACCCGGCGGCGGCGAACCACTCTCGGATGGCCGGCGTCTGGTCCGGCGGCCGGCGGTGCCGGGTCCAGATCACCGATGCGCCCGGGGCGCAGAACGAGGGTAGGGCCGAAACGGTGGCGGCCACGTCGTCCGCACTGATATTGCCGAAGACGCCACAGACCAGCACGAGGTCGGCGGGCACGGCGGGGCCGAAGTGTCGGGCCAGGGACGCATCACCCTCGATCACCGTGACTCGGTCGCCGACTCCCGCCGCGGCCGCCCGATCGCGGGCGAACGCCAC
>CAVURD010000024.1:0-245847 GCA_963743785.1 uncultured Acidimicrobiaceae bacterium
CAGCGACTCGATCACGATCTGCATCCCCAGATACGCAATGTCCCACCGCGAGTCCTCCAGCAAGGACCAGATCTGCTCCTTCAGGAAGGGACTCATCGGATAGGCCTCGCCCAACTTGGTCGACAGGTACTTGGCGAACACCTCGGTGTGCCGCGCCTCGTCCATGGTCTGGGTGGAGGCGTAGTATTTGGCGTCGATCCATGGCACGGTCTCGACGATCTTGGCGGCGGTCATCATGGCGCCCTGCTCGCCGTGCATGAATTGGCTCAACGAGGCCGTGAAGAACTCGATGCCCAGCTGGGTGTATTCCTTGTCCGACCATGCGGCCAGCGGCGAGCCCGGCAGCCGGCCCGCTACCCGGGCCACGGCCAGCATCGGGCTGTCCTGCTCGGCCACCAGACGCTCGGGGTCGACGTCGGTGGCCCAGTCCAGGTCGGTCACGCTGTTCCACTGCGAGCCCATGGCCTTGTTGTAGAGCGTGACCAGTTGCGTCCCGGTTCCGCTCGTAGTCCCATAGGAAGGCCCGATCGGCATTGTCGTGGATGATGTGGATGGCCTCGTCCATCTCCCCTGGACTCGGCGGCGGAGGCGTGTCCCCCGCCCCCGATCCCGACGCAGCCCCCGACCCCGATCCGACGGTCATGTCGGTCACTCCTCTTCCCGCCCATGTTGGCGTTCGGGGCCGCCTTCTCGACCAGCCCGGGGATGACCTCGCCCAGTTCGGCGGGGTCCCAGCGGTCGTCCTTGTCGACCCCCGGCCCGGCCACCCAGCCCTCGGCCACCGAGATGTTGCCGCCCATGACGTTGAAGACCCGCCCGGTGATGGCCGCCGACTCGGGGCTGCCCAGCCACCACCAGGGGAGCGATGTTGCCCGGGTCCAATGGGTCGAACTCCTCGGGCTTCGTGGCCGCCGAAGCAGCGCCCATGCCCAGGTTCTCGGTCATCCGGGTCAGGGCGGCCGGGGCGATGGCGTTGACGGTGACGCCGTAGCGGCCCAGCTCCATCGCCGCAATGATCGTCATGGAGGCGATACCGGCCTTGGCTGCCCCGTAGTTGGTCTGCCCCACGTTGCCGTAGATCCCCGACGGCGACGTCGTGTTGATGATCCGGGCATCGTTGGTCTCGCCCGCCTTGGAGCGGTTGCGCCAGTACTCACTGGCGTGGCGCATCGGCGCAAAGGTCCCCCGCAGGTGCACCCGGATGACGGCATCCCATTCCTCGATCGTCATGTTGACCATCATCCGGTCACGTAGGATCCCGGCGTTGTTGACCAGTACATCGAGCCCGCCGAAGGTGTCGATGGCGGCTGGATCAGCCGCCCGGCCCCGTCGTAGTCCGAGACGTCGTCGCCGTTGGCCACGGCTTCCGCGCCCATGCCCCGGATCTCGTCGACCACCTCTCCCGCCGGACCGGCTGGCCCCGGTCCCGTCGACCTCGGCCCCGAGGTCTTCACCACGATCCTGGCGCCCTGGCTGGCGAACTCGAGGGCGTGCTCGCGCCCGATGCCCAGGCCCGCCCCGGTGATGACGACGATGCGTCCGTCGTTGATGCCCATGATGTTCGCTCCTTTATCTCGTCTCCCTCGTATGTCTCGGATCTCGTATCTCGCATCTGTATGCTCGCTACCGCTGCCGTCCTGCCGCGGCTGCTGCCGCTGCCGCTGCTCGATACTGGTCACGCAGCAGCCGCTTGTAGATCTTCCCCGTATCCTCGCGCGGCAGCTGGTCCACGAAATCCACGGTGCGTGGGCACTTGAAGTGGGCCGGCCCGCCCGGCAGAACGCCATAAGCTCGCCTGCCAGCCGATGCCCCGGGCCCCGCTGACCACCACCCCCTCGGCCGGCTCCACCACGGCCTTGACCGCCTCACCCCACTCCTCGTCGGGCACCCCGATGGTCGCCACGTCGCCCACGGCCGGATGCTCGAGCAGCACGGCGTCGACCTCGGCCGGGTATATGTTCACGCCGCCCGAGATGATGAGGTTGGCGGTGCGGTCGGTCAGGAACAGAAAGCCCTCGTCGTCCATGTAACCCATGTCGCCGAGGGTGAAGTAGTCGCCCCGGAAGGCGTCGTCGGTCTTCTCGGCGTCGCCGTAGTAGTCGAACTTGCTGGCGGCCGGGGCCCGCAGGAAGACCAGGCCGATCTCGCCCGGGGCCACCGGATTGCCCTCGGGGTCGGCCACCTTGACCTGGTCGGCCAGCATCGGGCGGCCGACCGTCCCCGGGTGGGCCAGCCACGTGGCCGAGTCGACCAGTGTGCCCAGCCCCTCGGTGGCGGCGTAGTACTCGACCACGATCGGGCCCAGCCACTCGATCAGCGCCTGTTTGACTCCGACGGGACAGGGCGCGGCGCCGTGGATGATGAAGCGCAGCGATGACAGGTCCGACGCCTGCCGCACGCCGTCGGGTAGTGCCAGCATGCGGTGGAACATGGTCGGCACCATGTGGGTGTGGGTGATCCCGTGCCGCTCGATGAGCCGCAGCGTCTCGGTCGGATCCCAGTGCTCCATGATCACGACGGGCACGCCGTAGACGAAGGGTATGGCGATGGAGAAGGCCAGCGGGGCGGCGTGGTAGAGCGGCCCAGTGCACAGATGGACGTCGACACTGCGCTCCCAGTCCTCGTCGTAGCCGCAGAAGTTGACGGCGGCCAGCGCGCTGGGCGCCTGACCCTCGCGGTGGACGCCTTTGGGGCGACCCGTGGTGCCCGACGTATAGAGCATCTGGGTGCCGATGACCGGGTCGTCGATGTCCGACCCGTCTTCGGCGGCGATCACCTCGTCGTATGACGCAAACCCCCGTCGGTCGCCGCCGACGCCCAGACGGATCAGACCCGACCCCGATCCCGACCCCGACGCAGCAGCACCCGTTTCTGCTGACGCTTCCGTCGACGCGGACGCCTCCGCGATCTTGTCGCCCAATTCGGTCGCACCAATGAATGCCTTGGCCTCGCAGTTGGCGACGATGTACGCCGCCTCCTCGCCGGTGAGGTGCCAGTTGATCGGTGTCAGCCGCAGGCCGGAACGCTGCGCCGCGTAGAGCACCTCCACGAATTCAGGCCGGTTGGTGCACATGAGGGCCACGCTGTCGCCCGGGGCGAGGCCTCGCGCCCGCAGCGCCCGGACCAGGCGGTTGATGTTGGCGTTGAGCTCACCGAACGTGCGGTCGCCATACGCCGTGATGACGGCCGGACGGTCGGGCCCCTTCGCCGCCCACCAGGCCAGCAGCATGCCCTCGGCTGCCGCGGCCGCCCGATCCTTCACGCTGGCGTCGCCGCCGGTGTGAAGAGTGGCAATTGCCGACCGTCGGAAAGCGGCTCCCAGGTCACCGTCACCGCCATGCCGATGCGGACGTCTTCGGGTGGACACCCAATGATGTTGGTCATCATGCGCACACCCTCATCGAGGTCGACCAGTGCCACGACGTAGGGCTCGCCGTGCGAAAAGGTGGCACCGGTGGCCGCTGGATTGTGCTCAATCGTCGCCGCATGCACGACGGCCCGACCGCTGGCCGTGCGCCATTCCAACGTCGACGCGCCTGCCCGGTCCGACTGCCCCGACTTTCCCGACTGCGCCGGGTGGTCCGCCCCCGAGTCGCCCAGCCCGTCCGCCGCGCAGTACGGGCAGAAGAACCGCGGGTAGAAGATCCCCCGATCACACGACGTGCACCACTGCACCAGCAACGTGCCCTCCCGGGTGGCCTCCCAGAAGGGGCCGCTCTCGGCGCCAACCGGCGGTTCCATCCGGGTCCGCTCCGTCTTGACCCGCTCGACCCGCTCGACCCGCCTGTCCTCCCCCCAGCCGCCGCCGCCACCGCAGCTCTCGCTTCTCCTTCGTCACCGGCCGTCACAGTGTCGCCTCGGTTCCCAACACGGCCGTGGACATGCACGAGAGCACCACGCCCGAACCGTGGGCCACCGCGATCTCGGGCCGGTCGACCTGGCGGGCTTCCGCTTCGCCCCGCAGCTGACGGACGGCCTCGACAATGAGGAACATGCCGTACATGCCGGGGTGAGTGAACGACAGGCCGCCACCGTTGGTGTTCATGGGCAGGGATCCGCCCGGTCCGAGCTTGCCGTCCTCGACGAATGCACCGCCTTCACCCTTAGCGCAGAACCCGAGGTCTTCGAGATGGAGCAGGGCGGTGATGGTGAAGCTGTCGTAGCCCATGAGGACGTCGACGTCCCCAGGCGTGATCCCGGCCGCCTCGAACGCACGGGACCCCGATACCGCACCCGGCGTCGTCGTGAGGTCCGGCATCTGGGTGATCATCAGATGGTCGTGGCAGGTGCCGGTGCCCAACACGTAGACAGGCGGTTTGCGCAGCGAGCGCGCCACCTCGGCGCTGGTCATCACGAAGGCACCGGCCCCGTCGGTGACCAGGCAGCAGTCGAGAAGATGCAGCGGGCTGCTCTGCAGCGGGGACGCCAACACGTCGTCCACCGTGATGGGCGTCTGGTAGCGGGCCCGAGGGTTCAGGGCGGCCCAGTCACGGGTGCTGACGGCGATCTGGGCCAGCTGCTCGGAGCTGGTGCCGAAGTCGTACATGTGCCGCGAAGCCGCCAGCGCATACGGACCCATGGGCATGCGCAGCCCGAACGGCCACTCCCATTCGATCATCGGGTTGGGCCCGGCCAGCCCCCGCCTCGGCACCTGACGCTGGCGCCTCCGATCGCTGCGAGGTGTCGACGCGTAGACGCTGATCACCACGTTGCACAGCCCGGTGGCGATGGCGGCTGCGGCGTGCTCGAGGTGGACCTCGTAACTGGAGCCGCCGGTCATGGTCGAGTCGGTGAACGTCGGCGCGATCCCTAGATACTCAGCCAACCCCATCGCCGACTCCGCGTGGCACACCCCATCGACGTCACCCAGGGCCAGCCCGGCGTCATCGAGGGCGGCCAGGACCATGGCGACCTCGAGCTCCCGGCCGGTGCGTTCGAGCTCCCCGGTCGGCGAGACGTCGTCGGCCACACCGACCACCGCCGTCGCCCCCCGTAACGTCCGATCGACCCCCGTCATGCCCTCGAACATCCCCTCCGCTCAGGTCTCAGGCTCAGGATCCGGCTCAGTCTCAGGCTCAGACTCGGACTCGGGCTCAGACCGGCTCAAGCGTTCTTGGGAAGCTCGGAGAACGGGGTCACCCGGTCGTTGTTGGGTTCCTTCGGCAGCCCGAGCACGCGCTCACCGATGATGTTGCGCTGGATCTGGTCCGTCCCCCCGTAAATGGGTGGCGCCTGGGCGAACAGCGCCATCTCGGTGACGCTCCCGGCAAAGGGGTCGCCGGTCGCCTGCGACAGCGAGGCCTTGTCGTCGGCGTTGTAGGCGTGCAGCATGCCGGACGGCCCGGCAATCCGCAGTCCGACGTCACGGGTCAGCCGCACGATCTGGCTCATCGATAGCTTTGACACGTTCGGCATCCCCGGGATGTCGCCGCCCTGCTCCTTGACTGCCTTGAGCCGCAGGCCGTTGAACCGCCCCAGCTCGCCCAGGGTGTACAGGCGGGCCAGATCCTGTCGGATACCGGCATCACCGTTCACCTTGTTCTTCTGGGCCAGCCCGATCAGCATGCCGGCGCCGCCCCGCATGGCGGTCAGCGCGCCGCCACCGCTCCGCCGGCCGCTGCCCCCACCCGACTGGCCCGACTTGGCCGACTTGCTGGCCTTGCCGTTGGTCGGGGCCTGGACGAAGTCGCCCACCCGCTTGGGGAGCGCGCCCATCACGGTGCCCGGTTGGGCCAACCCGCCACCGGCGGCGTTGCCGCCGCCTGAACCCAGACCGGCCCGCTCGTTCATCAGCGTGGTGTTGGCGGCGGCCCACCCGTGGTTGAGGCCACCGATAAGGGCGGCGTCGGCCACCCGGGCGTCGGTGATGAACACCTCATTGAAGAGGGTGTGTCCGGTCATTTCTTTGAGCGGCCGGACGTCGACTCCGTCCTGGAGCATCTCGAAGGCGAAGTACGAGATGCCTTGATGCTTCGGCACGTCCACGTCAGTCCTGGCCAACAACATCCCCAGGTCGGCGTACTGCCCGCCCGAGGTCCAGACCTTCTGCCCGTTGATGACCCACTCGTCGCCGTCCCTGACGGCCCGGGTCTGCAGACCGGCCAGGTCGGATCCCGCCTGGGGCTCGCTGAAGAGCTGGCACCACGCCTTTTGCCCGGTCACGATCTCGCGAACGTAGTGGTCGATCTGCTCCTGCGAGCCGTGGGCGGCGATCGTCGGGGCGGCCAGCAGCAGGCCGAGGCCGGCCGGCGCACCGAGCGCACCGAAGCCAGCGATCTCGTTCGACACCGCCACGGCGTCGGTGCGGGGGATCCCCCTGCCGTAGGCATTGCTGGGCAGACTTGGGGCTGACCAGCCGGCCAGGCCGAGTCGCTCCCACCATTCACCAACGGTGAGGTCGGGATCCCAGTTCTGCTGCAGCCATGAGCGCACTTCGCTCAGGAGATCGTCGGTTTGCAGGGGCGTCGCGGTGTCGGTCACGTGGTTCCTCCCGGTAGCCAGTTCGTCAGGCCCGTTCTCTCGTCGGACCTGCGTCTTGCCTACGTCCATATCTAAGTCGTCTCTATGTCGTGGTCTGAACCTATCCGTTACATCCCGGATCAGGCGACTTCTCGTTCCCGGCCGATCCAACCCGATCCAACCCGATCCCAACCGATCCCACTCATTCCAGCTCTGATTCCAGCTTTGATTCGAAAATCCATCGTTTCCCGCGAGGCCACGCTCGTCAGACGAGCCGTCCGGCCTGGAAGAGGGAGGAGAGGAGATCGTTGAGGTGAGTACACGTCGACGTGCCCACTAGGTCGTCCCTCACCAGAGATCTGAGATCGCCCACCCGTTGACCGACCAGGCGCCCGGCGCTGGCGGCGGCCTGCGGGCACTCGGCCCAGGGCAGCACCCGGGGCGTGGCCACGCAGGCGACGATCCGACCACCCGCGCCGCCGTTGTCCCCACCATCCCCGCCGCCGCTGAAAATGTCATCAGACGAGTTGTCAGACACGAGTGCCTTGACCGTGTACTCGTGCAGTACCGAGGTGGTGCCATCCGGCCGGGCGTACGTATCCCGGAACATGGCCCACACCTCGTCGCCGGTCCGCTCGATCAGACGCTGCCGACGCAGCGTCCCGGCGACCAGGTCGGGCATGGGGTGCCAACCTTCTCGATCGGCCGGTACGTCGGGCCCATCGGGGGTCGGGATCTCCCGTTGCCCTCGTATGTGCACCATCATCGATCCCGCTTCGGCCCAACCGGCGCAGACGTCGACGGGCAGGCCGTCGATGAACTGATCGGAGAGGGGACCAGGGAGAAGTCCGGAATAGAGGGTGCCGTATCCAGCCAACATGGCCACGACCGGAAGCTCGGTCAGCAGCACCGAGCGCAGGCTCCCCGGCTCGCACACCTGGTCGACCGCAGCCCGAAAGCCCCGACCGACCCGGCGGCCCACCAGTCCGGCGGACCACGGGGAGTCGGGCACCAGGTCGAGCGCGACCAGGGTCAGGTCGGCCGAAAGCGTCGCCCGGCACGACGCCGTGTCATCGCCTTGACACGCGACACCTGTGAGCTCGAAGCCACCATCAGGCCGGGCAAGGACCTCGAGATGGCTGGTCCGGCGGATGGACCCCGGCCGCCTCTCGGGCAGGTGGGGGAGGGGTTCGGCGAGCGCATGGGCCACGTGGGTCACGGCGCCAACGGTAGCGTCGCGGTATGGACCCACTTGCCAAAGCATTCGACTCCTGGATCAACGCCCAGCGGGCGGCACTGGACACGATGGTGCAGGCGACCGGGGTCCCGGGCACCGATGTCGACACGGCCGAGGGGTACCGGTGGGTGACCCGGCTCTCGACCTTGGCCCTCGAGTGGCTGGTCGAGAAGTCCGACCCGCTCCACCCTCAGCTCTTCCGGCTCCAGGACGAGTACCGCAAGCTCCTCGTGGACAATCCCGACGTCAACTACCTCTTCTGCGTCCTCGATGACACCCGCAGCTACCGCCTCACCGGCACCCGTGGCCAGTGCGCCTACCTGGGCATGACGTTCGGCACGCCCTTCGGGCAGGGGGAGGTGGGAGGGCGCACGGGGACGCAGACCCAGACCCATATCGATGAGTACGACATCGGTCCGAACGGGGAGGTCGACATCCTGATCGCCCCAGCGGCGGACATGCCCGACCCCCGGCCCCGCAATTCGATCGTCTTGGAGCCCGGGACGGCGCAGCTGGCCATTCGGGAGACGCACTGGTGGAAGACGCCCGATCGTCTGTCGAACCTGCGCATGGAGCTGGTGGGGGAAGTCCCGCCACCGATGCTCTCATCAGATGAGCTGGCCCCCAAGCTCGAGTTCGCCGCTATGTTCCTGCAGTTCGTCGGGGGAACGGCCGTCCAGATGTGGCACGACGCGGCGACGAACATGAACACGTTCGGCGGGACGGCCGGCTCGGAGCACGTGGCGGCGCAGGACGACGAGGTGCGTTCGCACTCAAACGCCGAGATGACCTACCACGGCGGCCGCCTCCGGTTGGAGCCCGGTCAGGCCCTGGTGGTGACGGTGCACGAGCCGGACCGGCCGTTCCTGTACTGGGGCCTGACGCTGACCTCGCCCTGGATGGAGAGCTTCGACTACCGCTACACCACCACGGCGCTCAACAACGAGACCGCACGGCGATCGGCTGATGGGAGCTGGCAAATGGTCATCGCGGCCGAGGATCCTGGGCCCGGCGTGGAGAACTGGCTCGATACGGGAGGTCGCCTGGAGGGCTACATGCTGGTCCGTTGGGTGCTGGCCGATGGTCCGCCGCATCCGACGGCCCAACTGATGTCGGTAGCGGACTTGCCCCGCCCGGCCGGGACCATGGCCTAGATGTGATCTCTTGCGGTCGCCGGTCGCCGGTCGCCGTCTCGGTCGAAATGGCGAGACGCCATCGAGGATTCAGACCTCTGAGCGGACCCCGAATCGCTGCTGATAAGGGGCGACCAGGGCCCGGTGGGTGGCCAGATCGAGGCCGGTGTCGCTGAAGGAGTAATCGTGACGGTTCGTCCGGTTGGTATGACGACTGCCGAGATACGACTCGATGTTCTTCCGGAACTCCTCACTGAGTGGGAATTCCCATCGCCGGTAGAGCGCCTCGATGGTGGCCATGGGATCCTTGACGAGGTCGTCATAGATAACGTCGCTGATCTGGTCATGGGGGAGAGCGCCGCTGTCCCGCTCCGCCGTCACTTCGTCCATGACGTGCTCGAGTCCCATGCACATGAACTCCACCAGGACGGCATGGTCGACGTGGTTCGAATGCATGTAGTGGAGGGTGGCCATCAAATCGGCTAACGATCCGACCACCCGGAGGGGGTCGCGATGGGTGATGACCACCTTGGCGTCGGGGAAGGTGGCGAAGACGAGCGGCAGCGCGGAAAGGTGGGACGGTGCTTTGAGGACCCACCGGGTCGTGGGGGTGGCCCACTGCATGGTCTGGAGCATGCGGCGCAGCCAGTCGTAGATGGGCGCCTGGTCCTGTCCACTCCTCCAGATGGTGTACTCGGCGACGTTGTAGAGACCGGTGTACATGTCACTCGAGAACTGGTGGGCGAAACCGAAGATGTCCTCAGTGGGAAGGTTGCCGCCGTTCTCGTGCATGGTGGTGAAAGCGGGGACGATTTCGTCCATGAGGGTGATCTCGTCGTCACAGAGCTGAGGCCGATGGCCGGGGTTGCCCACAGCGGCCCGGGACCGCTCGCCGTCGGGGACCGTGTGGAGGAATTCCCACAGGAGGGGTGGGCGATTGTCGGGGTCATTGGCCAGGAGCTCGTGGAGGAGCGTGGTACCGGACCGGCCCAGTCCCGTGACCACAATCGGGGCATGGATGGCTTCATCGGCGATGGACGGCTCTTCTCGCCACAGATCGACGAGGCGCAGCCGGTTCTGCAAGATAATTTGGAGTTCGCCCCGGGTGCGGAGGCGGCCGGGCAGATGGAGTCGGGCCTCCTCGTTCAGGGAGCGACAGAGGCGGTGGAAGGGTTCCTCCCACCAGGTGTCACCGAAGTCGTCGAACCCGGTGGTTTCTTGGGCCGATTGGCGAAGCAGGTCGGGCTCGAGGGAGATGAGAGAGCGACCGTCATCACCGATGCCGTCGCCCAGGGCGATGAGCTTCTCGGCCCAAGGGCTACGCGGCGGAGGGGTCCAAGGCACGAGACGCAACCGTAGTGTTCAGCAAGGTGGCCCGCCGCCACGCTGGGTGAGGGAAGAATGGGTCGGTGAACCCCACGAATCTGATGGTCGACGACATTGGTCAGCTCTTGGCGTCCGGAGCAGCGGGTGAGCCGGTCGAGGAGGGCGCGTCGTTCACGCACCTCGATCACGCGCTGCAGACGGCGACGTTGCTGCGGGCCGAGGTGGCGGAGCGGGGCGAGGGTGAGCAAGATGACGTGCTCATCGTGGCTGGTCTGGTGCACGACATCGGGCATTTGCTACCCGGAGTGGCTGACGCTGATCACGACGCGGCCGGTGCGGCTGGCGTGCGGAGAACGCTGGGGCAGCGGGTGGCCGAGTTGGTGGGCCTCCATGTCGCGGCCAAGCGGTACCTCGTGGCGAGCGGAGGCAGGGGCACGTACGGGGAAAGGCTCTCCCCCGGTAGCGTGACCTCGTTGTCTCTGCAGGGCGGGCCGATGTCATCCGACGAGCGCACCCGCTTCGAAGCGCTGCCACTGTTTGACGACGCGGTGGCGCTACGGCGGGCCGATGACCGGGGGAAGGTGGACGGGCTGGTCGTCGACGGATTGACTGCCTGGATGGAGGTGGTGCGGCGGGTCGCCGCCGGCGTGGCCTGACTGCGCTCGTGAGTTAAGCACCGCCGGATCAGCTCATTCCTTGCGTCTGGTCCAGAGTGGCGACGGCCGCGAGGTCATAACCCGGCCGCTCGGCCCGATGAAGCGCAAGATGCCGTTGGCGTTGCCTTTCACCTGCCAGGCCTTCTCATGGACGCGGTGATGGTGATGGCTGCACAGGGTGGCGAGGTTCTCGAGATCGGTTGGGCCCTGGTCGGCCCAATGCACGATGTGGTGGACGTCGGTGAACTTCGAATTCTCGCAACCGGGGAATCGACATCGCCGATCGCGACGCTGCGCTTCCCGACGTTGGGCGCCGGTGGGGAATCGACGGGCACGGCCCTCGAACATGGTGTGGCCGAAGGCGTCATCGAGAGCGAGCGAGATCGTGGCATCGCAACTGATGCGGCGGATGGCCTCGGGGCTCAGGAGCCCAAGATGCTCGATCTCGGCCGTCCCCGTGCCCCCACGCAGCAGCGAGAGGTCGGTATGCGCCACGACGAAGAAGCCTTGAGGCGAGATCACCACATTGCCGTCGCCCGACGAGTCGATGAACTCACCGCCTGGGCCACCACGATTCCGACGGCTACCAACGTCGGCTGCGTGGCCATCTCTACCGCCCCGTGTCCCCGACGGCGCTCCCGACGACGATCCAGGACCAGGACCAGGACCAGGAGCCGGACCAGGACCGGGACCAGACCGTCGGTGACCACCAGCCGTCCGGCACAGATTGAATCAGCGCGTCACACTGGCGCTGGTCGTAAGGAGTTTCGCCGTCCGATGGGATCGCCTTGGCACCATCGGTGATCACGGCACGGACCACCGAATACATCTCGATAGGCAGTCTGGCGCTGAGCGAACACCGGGCGTCGTTGAGCCTGACGTATCGCCCTTCGTAATTCGCTGCGTCCTGGGCGTCGGTGATCTCTCGTCCGGCGTGCACCAGATCCCTGAGCTGACGGACCGAGCACTCCTCGGCTTGACGCAGGACGGACGCATCAGTCTCGGGGGTGGCCAGGTCGACCACGGCGCAGACCTTGTCGAAGGTGAGGGCGCCCACGCGCAGGCCTTGGGACAGGTGGGGGAGGTCGTCCAGTCGCTCGGCCACATGCGCCCAGGCGCGGCCCGTCGCCTCGGAAACGCCACAGCGCTGGGCCAGCCACGATCCCAGGGACGTCGCCCCCTCGGTCCGCCAGGCCTCCCTTTTGTCAAGCTCGCCGACGATCCCCAGGAGCGACCCGAGAGACGCGGCAATCACCGTTCCGAGCCGCTCGGCCTCCGCCATGAGCTCCGCCGTCGAAGTCTTGGTCGTCACACGAGCCACATCGAAAGAACCGTCGGCCGTCGGGCCGGTACGCGCCAACGTCAGCCGAAATGCCACAGGGTGAGCGCTTCTCGTCGTCGACGACCGCTGCTATCGAACGGTGTGTCGTCGTGGTCAGCGGATTCATCGGAAGCCCCTGATCAGGGGCTCAATCCAATCAGCTGGCTTGGCTGACAGAGCTCATGTTGAAGTCCGGAATCCGCAGTGGCGGCATCACGCAGCGATTGAGGTACTCGCCCAACTCCCGACCCAGGGCCCGCACGCTGGTGCCGACTTCGGTGGCGCGGGCCAGCAAGTCGACCGGGCTCTCATTGAAGCGGAAATTGTTCGCCGCCCCCACGACCTCGCCGTTCTCGACCACGTAGACGCCATCGCGGGTGAGCCCGGTCAGGAGAAGCGTGGCCGGATCCACCTCGCGGATGTACCACAGGCAGGTCAAGAGCAGCCCGCGTTCGGTCCGCGACACCATGTCATCGACGGTCCCGCCGTTGGTCACACCGGACCGAGCGCCTCCCTCGTCCTCGGCCCGCAGGACCAGGTTGTCGATGTAGGGCGCCATCTCGACGCCCGAGCGGGCGGCGCCGGCCCGGTGATAGCGCAGGTGCGCAAGACGGCCGTCCCGGATCCAGTCGACCCGCTGGATGGGCAGACCGTTGTCGAAGACTGACGCCTCGCCGCTCGATGAGCCGCAGGCCACAAACGGGAGGCATTCCAGCCCCGGCTCGAAAGGGTCGCTGTACAAGGTGAAGGGCAGCGTGGAGATCTGCTCACCTACCCGGGTGCCGCCGGCGTTCGTCCCGGACGAGAAGACCGTCCGACCATCCTCGGCGTCCTGTCCACCCAGAGCGTAAAAATTGAGTGATCCCATGAGGTCCGACACCCCAGATGGCGGCAGGATCACCTCGTAACGACCGGCATCGAGGGCGATCGGCCGGCGGGCCCAGTCCAAGCGCCGCCACAGCTCTGCCTCCATCTCGGGGAAGGCGAGCCTCTCCATGTGCTCGGCTCCGGCACCGGTCCAGGCCGAGCGGGCTCCGTCGGCTGAGCGACCGACCAGGTTGACCGACCCAGTCGGTTGCGAGAACGAAAGACGCACCCCGGTCGAGCTCCCTAGATACAACGTCGACACTCCGAACTCGGCAAACCCGGCCAGCACCACGTCCCGCTTGCGGGCCCGCCCGAACGCCCCCGAGAGCCCGGACAGCACATTCCCCAAAGCCGAGAGGTCCGTCTCGACCGGCGACCGCCCGAACGCCACCGACGACACGGCACCTCCGCCACCCGCCGCGCCCATCCCATCGACCAACGGGAACGCGTCCTCGGCTGGCGTCGCCCCGCGGGCGTCCGTCAACGCGGCCGACACCATCCCTTCCACGTCGACCACACCGCTGCGCCGGGACACGCCGACTGCACCGGCTGCCACGGCCACGACGGTGACGGTGCGATCTCGTCGGACGCCGTTGGTCGTCGTCGTGTTGAGAGCAAATCGCACGTCCGCGTGGCTGGACTCGTCGACCAGCACGATGCAGCCATCGGCGCCACCCATAGAAGCCGCCGCCAAGCCGTCCTCGACCACCGACTGGGCCTCAATCATCGACCCAGACCCGTCACCAACCGCCGACCGCTCACCGCCCGGCCTCCTCTCGGGCATTGAGCACACGCACGCCCCGCACCAGGACCGACGGGCACCCGTGACTGACCGGCGCCACCTGTCCCGGTTGACCCTTGCCACAGTTGAACGCCCCACCCAGGACCCAGGTCGACGCCCCCCCGACGGCCTCCATGGCGCCCCAGAAGTCGGTGGTGGTCGCTTGATACGCCACGTCCTTCACCTGCCCCGCGAGCTTCCCTCCCTCGATCTTGAAGAACCGCTGGCCGGTGAATTGGAAGTTGTAACGCTGCATGTCGATGGACCAGCTCTTGTCACCGAGGATGTACAGGCCCCGCTCAACGCCCCCGATCAGCTCTTCGGTGGAAGGGCCATCGCCGCCGGACGCACCAGGGGCCTGACCACGACCCCCGGCCGGAGCCCGAGCCGGAGCCAGCGACACATTGGCCATCCGCTGGATCGGCACGTGGAGCGGCGAGTCGGCGAAGGCGCACCCGTTGGAGCGATCGAAGCCCATGGACGAGGCAATCGAGCGGTCCAACTGATAGCCCACGAGGACGCCGTCACGGATCAGGTCGAAGGATTGCGCGGCCACACCCTCGCTGTCGATGGCCACGGTGGCCAGGCCGTGCTCCACCGTTCGATCGCCGGTGATGTGCATGACGGGCGATCCGTATTGCAGCGAGCCGAGCTGATCGAACGTAGCGAACGAAGTCCCGGCATACGCGGCCTCGTAACCCATGGCGCGGTCCAACTCGGTAGCGTGTCCGATCGACTCGTGAATGGTCAGCCAGAGATTCGAAGGGTCGACGACGAGGTCATAGGTTCCCGCTTCCACCGACGGAGCGGCCAATTTCTCGGCCAACAACTCAGGCAGTGCCGCCAGTTCGGCGGTCCAGTCCCACCCGCCCCCTGCACCGGTGCCGACCGGGTCGCCGACGAGGTACTCCCAACCCCGACCGACCGGAGGCGCCAATGTGCGCATGGTCTCGAAGCCGGAATCGCTCAGCGCGAGTGCCTCGAGTTGGGGGTGCAGGCGGACCCGGTGTTGGGTGGCCCGGGTGCCGCCCAGGTCGGCCAGATACGTCTCCTCGCTGACACTGAGCACCGAGGCGGTGACGTGCGAGACGGCGGCGTGGTCGAGCAACGGCCGGCTCCACCCCTCGAGCATGCCCACCTTGTCGGACAGGGGAACGCTCGCGGGATCGATCTTGAACGGGCTGGTCCACACCACGTCGCCGTGGGAGGGCTCGGGGGAGAGGTCGACCCGCCCGCCTCCGGCCCGTGCCGTGACCCGAGCGGTATCGATGGCCTGTCGGACCAGGTTGGCCGCCTCGGTCGTGCCCACGTCGACGGTGGCGGCGAACCCGACGGCGCCGTCGACCACCACCCGGACCCCTATGCCCAATTCCGTGTTGTCGGAGCTGCCTTCGGGGACGGCGTCGCGCAGTCGGACTTCTTGGGAGCGGATGCGCTCGACTCGGATCTCTGCGTGGGCGCAACTTGCGGCTTCGGCGGTCGAGAGAGCGGCGTCAGACAGAGCTCGCAGGTCGTCGGCGGGGAGGGGCACTATGTGCCGGGGTGCCAGGGGTGCCAGGGGTGCCGGGGTGCCTGGGGTACCGGGGCCGCCAGGGGTGCCTGGGACGTCGTCAGGGCCAGGGGCGACGCCGCCCGGCGCAGCAGTGGGCTGGCGGGCGGGGAGGCCGGCAGCGAGGTAGATGGAGTCGATGAGCTCCATGGTACGGATGGCGTCGGAGGCGGTGGTCGGGAACGGGGCACCGTCTTCGGTGGCGGCGGCGAAGGCCTCGAGTTGGTAGTCGTAGGTGGCCCGGCGGCTGAACTTTTCGCGACGCGTTCCTGAGGCCGTCTCGACCTTGACCCGATGGCCGAAGTGGGGGGCGAAGGGATTGAAGACGGAGAGCGTGCCATCGCTGCCGGTGACCTGCGCGTGCATGTGCAGCATGGAGGCGGAGAACATGGAGCAGCGTACGCGCGCGGTGCCGCCTTCGGGGAGGGAGAAACGGGCGTCCATGGCGCGGTCGACGCCGGCGGAGGACAGTTTGGCCTTGGCGCTCGATACCCGCGGCCCCGCCGCTAACAATCGCAATAGTGAAACGGGATAGCAGCCCATATCCATCGTGGCGCCGCCGGCCAGGTCGAGCTGGTATCGGATGTCGCCCTTCTTGGCCAAAGGGGCGGAGAAGTTGATGTCGATGTCCTGGATGGCGCCGAGCTCCCCGGAGCGGACGATCTCGACCAGGCGCTTGGCCAAGGGGTGGTACTGGTAGTGAAAGGCCTCCATCACCACCAGGCCGTGGTGGGCGGCGTCGGCCTCGGCGACCAGACGCGCTTCATCGGCGTTGGCCGTGAAGGGCTTCTCGCACAGGACGTGTTTGCCGGCATTGAGTGCGGCGATGGTCCAGCGACCGTGCAGGCCGTTGGGGAGGGGGATGTAGACAGCGTCGACGTCGGGGTCGTTGAGCAGCGCGTCGTAGGTCGGCGCGATGCGGGGGATCTTGTGCTTATCGGCGAACTTCTGCGCCTTGTCGGGGTTGCGGGCGGCCACGACGGTCACTGTTGCCCGACCGGTGCGCTGGGCCGGCTTGATGAGGGCGGCCGGCGCGATCTTGGCGGCACCGAGTATGCCGATTCTCAGCATGCGGCCCCCGACATGGTGTCGGCATGATCGTGCGCATCGATAGGCGCGTCGATGGGCGCATGAGCAGGAGTAGGAACTGGGTTAGGGGAAGGGATGGCGATGTGCGGCGTGGCGGTGAGCGGTGTGTTTCGACTTCTCATGGGGTCGGACGCTAACGCAGGTTTGGGCAGGGAGCAGCGGATTGCGAACTGAGCAACGGGGCGGTCCCGCAGCGGGCTCACGCCGTCTGGCGGGGCCGGCGATCATCTGCCACCATCGTCGAGTCATGGTGCCGCCCGCTTCGGATCCCAAGGCTTCGGACCACGCAACGGGCGTGGGGCCCGGAGCGACGGTGCGGCGGGCCACCGACGCGGACGTGGATCCCATGGCGGGCCAACTAGCCCGCACCTTTTTCGATGATCCGGTGATTGCGCACATCTTTCGCAATGAGGGCCGCCGTCTGGCCGGCCTACGCCGCTTCTTCACCACCCAGATGCGGGCCGATTACCTGGCCTTCGGCGGCTGCTACACCACTGACGACCATTCGGGGTCGGCCATCTGGGCCCCGCCGGGCAAGCCGTACCTGACCGGGCTTCGGAGCATTGCCGCCCTGCTGCCTGTTCTCCCATTCGTCGTCGCTCACCTGAAGACGACCCTGCAACTGTTGACGCTCATCGAGTCGATGCACCCGAAGGAGCCTCACTGGTATCTGGCCACCCTGGGGACGGAACCGGCGCGCCAGGGGCAGGGCGTGGGCTCGTCACTGATGCGACCCGTCCTTGACCGTTGCGATCACGAAGGGTTCGGGGCGTATCTCGAGTCGTCGAAGGAGCGCAACGTCCCGTTTTACCGCCGCCACGGCTTCGAGGTCACCCGGGAGGTCGACCTCCCGGGCCGTGGACCCAAACTTTGGACCATGTGGAGGACTCCGCGCCCACCGGGCGAATGACATCTTGCGAATGACACCTGGCGCGGTTGCTGGCGGGCTGGTTCGTCTTGTCCAGTTAGGCCGGGACCGCGGTCGGGTGGATGCCATCGGGCATGGCCAGCGAGTCGGCCACCACCAGTCCGAGGACGTCGATGACGGCCTTGGCCGGGGCCGAGAGGAGACCCCGTCTGCGTTGGGCCACCCCCACTCGGCGTCGCGGCATCCCTTCGATCGGCAAGAGCGCGAAGCGCTCCCGCAGGTGGCCTGGCACGGCGGTGGCCGGGAGGATGGCCGAGCCGTAGCCATCGAAGGCGAGGGAGGCGATCATCCGGACCCCATCGAGCTCCATGGCGGGACGCAGGGCGACCCGGGCCGGTACGACGGCGGCGTCGATCTCCGCCCGCAGGGCCGTACCCGGAGCCGGGAGCAGAAGTTCCATGTCGGCCAATCGGGCGAGGGGGAGTCGGGGTTCCTTGGCCCAAGGATGATCACGCGGCACGACCAGCATGAGGTCCTCGTCGAACAGGTGGGCAGCGATGACCTCGTCGCCGGAAAGGGGGAGGGTGACGACAGCCAGGTCCAGTTGGCCGGAGCCGAGTTGGACTTCGAGCTGCATGCTGGATCCCTCCGCCACATTGAGGTGGATGTGCGGGTGACGGGCCCGCAGCAGGTCGAAAAGCTGCGGCACCAGCCAGCGGCCGGTGGTGCCGATCATGCCCAGGCGCACCGTGCCGACCACTTCCTGGCGCAGGGCCACCACGTCGGCCACCATGTCGTTGAGTTCACTCATGACCCGGCGGGCCCGCTCGACCACGACGTCGCCTTCCTCGGTCAGGCGGCCCGAGGACCGGTCGACCAATTGAACCTGCAGCTCACGCTCGAGTCGGGCGATATGGGCCGAGACGTTCGACTGAACCGTTCCGATCGCCGCCGCGGCCGCAGAGAAGCTCCCGGTGTCGGCTATGCCCAGAAGTGCTTGCAGATGTTTCAGCTCCATGGGGCGATTCCTTCTCCACCTGCTTGCAGGAGTTCTCCTGTCAATCACATTATAAGATAGTAAGTATCTCGTAAAGCTGGTTGACAGATTGGCCATTGACCGGCAGAATGAGTCTTAGACCACAGAGAGACGGAATCCCCCCTCCATCCTCTGGTGAGTCTCGTGAAGGGATCGCCAACCCCCCCCGGCGATCCCTTCACCTTTTTCCGGGACAGCTCGCTGTTCCAGGACGATCCCGCAGCTGCCATATTGAAGCGCCGGATCGTTCAGGCCCTCGGGGTTAGTTGTGTCATAAAACTGTTCTCGCTAGTCTAGGTTGCGTGAAGAAATCGTGTGATCTGACGGCGGGTGACCCGTGACGGGCGCGGAGTTGGATGAGTTGGATGGGCCACCCGCACCGACGCCGGCGGAATGGGGCGTGCCCCGTTCACGAACCATCACATGGTACGACCCGGCATCTACCGCTGAGGCAGGATCGACCATGAGCGGGTTGGCGTTCGTCCGGGCCATCCGGGACGCGGGGGTGGCGCCCCCGCCGATGGCATCGGTGTTTGGCTTCGCCATCACCGACGTCGAGGTAGGCCGCGTGGTCTTCGAGTGCACCCCCGACGAGTCGGCCTACAACCCGATTGGCGTCGTACACGGCGGCCTAGTCTGCACCTTGGCCGACTCCGTAGTGGGGTGTGCCGTGCAAACTACGCTCGACGCCGGGGTGGCTTATACCTCGATCGACCTCAACGTCAGCTATCTACGCCCGGTCACGGTCGACTCGGGACGGCTCCGGGCCGTCGGGAGGGTCACTAAGCCCGGACGGCGGGTGGCCTTCGCCTCGGCCGAGGTCTTCGACGCCAACGACAAGGTCGTGGCGACGGCGACCTCGACCCTGCTGATCATGGACGGGCGGCCCGCTGCGCCATAGGCACCATAGGGCGGACAAGGTCATAGAGGCGCGTGAGGAGTCACGGGCGGACATGGACATGGCGACCCGGCCCAGCTGCACCACGGCGCCCCGCCCCGCCCCGGTCTCGGCTTCGATCCCCATTGGGCCCCCGCACCGGCCGGCACCCACACCCGGACCCGGACCCGGACCCGGACCCGGACCCGGACCCGGACCCGGACCCGGACCCGGACCCGGACCCGGACCCGGACCCTCCAGCACCCCCGCCAGCCGACCCAACCTGCAGGTATGCCGGCTGCAGCCAACGTCCTAGGCTGGGCGCCCGTGGTCACCCCCACAGCATCAGCCGCCTTCATCGATCTCGACCGCACCCTCCTCGCTCACGCCTCGGGCCTGGCGCTGAACCGGGCGCTGGTCGACGAAGGGGTGCTGCCTAAGGGACGCAGCCTGCCCGGGGACAAGCTGCTCTACGCCATCAATGACCGCCTCGGAGAGAACCTCGTTTCGATGGGCCTTGTTCGGGCGGCGGCCCGGGTGGCCAAGGGTTGGCGCCAGGACCAGGTGCGCCAGGCCGGCAAGCGGGCCGCGGCGGAGCTCACCACGATGGTGGCGCCATTCGCCCCGCAGTATCTGGACGAGTTCCGCCAGGCCGGCCACAAATTGGTGCTGGCCACGACCACGCCGTCCGACATGATCACTCCTTTCGCCGAAGCCATGGGCTTCGACGACGTCATCGCCACCATGTATGAAACCAACGAAGACGGGCGCTACACCGGTCGCCTGTTCGAGGGCTTCGTTTGGGGGACGGGCAAGCTCAAGGCGGTCCGGGCCTGGGCGGAAGATCACGACATTGATCTGGCCGAGTGCCATGCCTGCAGCGACAGCGTCTTCGATACGCCCCTGCTCTCCTCGGTCGGCTATCCGCACGCCGTCAATCCCGACCCGGGCCTGACCCTGATCGCGGCGGCGCGGCGTTGGCCCATCGCCCACTGGGACCGCCCGCCGGGAGTGCCGTCCCTGGTCGGATTCGAGCCGTATCACGTGATCCGCCCGTTCGTCCGCCCGGCATCGTTCCCGTACTCCCGTTTCGACCTCGACGGGATCGAGCACATTCCGTCGTCTGGGCCCGTCTTGTTGGCCGCCAACCACCGCAGTTACTTCGACGTGGCGGCGCTGGCCCTCGTCGCCGCCAGAATCGGTCGCCCGGTGCGTTTCCTCGGGAAGAAGGAGATGTTCGACGCGCCGGTCGTGGGAATCGTGGCGCGGGCCATCGGCGGTATCCCGGTCGATCGTGGCAGCGGGTCCGATCAGGCGCTACGCGCCGCCGAGGCCGCCCTGCGGGCCGGTGAGGTGGTCATTGTCCTACCCCAGGGCACCATCCCACGAGGCGAAGCCTTCTTCGACACCGAGCTCCACGGCAAGACCGGCACGGCCCGCTTGGCGGCGGCGACGGGCGCGCCGGTGGTCCCGATCGGTCTGTGGGGTACGGAGGCCGTGTGGCCGCGCTCGGCCCGGATGCCCGACGTCACGCTCGTCCGCCATCCCCCGAAGGTCACCATCCGGATCGGTCGACCGGTTCCGCTCGCACTGCGCGACGCAGTGGCGGACACGGCTGCCATCATGTCGGCCATTTCCGACTTACTCCCCGAAGAATCGAGGGAGCGTCACCAGCCGACGGCCTCCGAATTGGCGCGCACCAAGCCTCCTTCGTGACGGAACAGTGAGGTATCGCCTCGCTCTCACCACGACGCGCGCGGTCAACGCGACGTCGCGTCGTCTGGGCCGGGGCCAGGGCACGGTGGCCGGCGGTCGGGCCGGACTCAAGGTCGACCCGCAGCTGCTGCGACGACTGACGGCGGGCCGGCGCGTGGCTCTGATCAGCGGCACGAACGGCAAGACCACGACGACCAGGCTGCTGGCCGTCGCGCTGGGCGCAAACGGTGACGACGTGGTCAGCAACGAGACCGGGTCGAACATGCCGCCGGGACACGTGGCGGCGCTGGTGGCCAACCGGCGGGCCAAGCGAGCCGTGCTCGAGGTGGACGAGATCTACCTTCCCCGGGTGTTGGCGGCGACCGGTGCCGACATGGTGCTCCTGCTCAACTTGTCGCGGGACCAACTTGATCGCACCAACGAGGTCCGGATGGTGGCCAACCGCTGGCGGGCCGCCCTGGCGGCAGCGCCGCACACGGCGGTGATCGCCAACGCCGATGACCCACTGGTGGTCTGGGCGGCTGGGGCCGCGGCGCAGGTGTCATGGGTGGGTGCCGGCCTGAGTTGGCAGCTCGATGCCGCCGGCTGCCCCTCCTGCGAGGGGCGCATCACGTTTGCGGACGACGGCTCCGGTGAATGGCACTGCGAGACCGGCTGCGGCTTCATCCGGCCGCCGGTCACCGCCACGCTCCTCCTGACCGATCACGGTTCGACCCATCACGGGCTCTGGGCCGATGGTCGCTCCTACGAGATCGCCCTGAACCTGCCCGGACGTTTCAACCGGGCCAACGCCCTCATGGTGGCCGTGGCGGCCGAGACCGTCGGGGTCGACGCCGCCGACGCGTTCGCCGCCATGGGCCAGATCGAAGAGGTGGCCGGCCGCTTCGCCACCCGGGTGCTGGGTGGCGTGCCGACCCGTCTCATGCTGGCCAAGAACCCCGCCGGCTGGAGCGAGCTGCTCGATCTGGTGGCGCAGGACAGCGGTCCTCTCGTGGTCAGCATCAACGCGCGGACCGCCGACGGGGGCGACCCGAGTTGGCTGTGGGACGTGCCCTTCGAACGTCTGGCTGGTCGCGCGGTGGTGGCCACGGGTGACCGCTGTGCCGATCTCTCGGTGCGCCTGCACTATGCCGGCGTGACCCATCTGGTCGAGCCCGATCCTCTGACGGCCCTGCACACGGCCGCGACGATGGGCGACGACGTCACGCCAGACGACGTCACCACCGTGGACGTCATTGGCAACTACACGGCCTTCGGCGAGCTGCTCGGAGCGCGGCCATGACGGCACCGCTGCGCGTGGTCGTCGTATACCCCGACCTGCTCGGCACCTACGGTGACGGCGGCAACGGCCTGATCCTGACCCGACGGGCCCAGTGGCGGGGCATCGAGGCCGAACTGGCGCAGGCGTCGTCGGATGCTCCTCTCCCCGAGGCCGACATCTACTGCCTGGGAGGCGGCGAGGATGGCCCCCAAGTGCGCGCCGCCCGAGCGCTCATCGACGATCGGACGTTGGTACGCCGCGTCGACGCCGGCGCCGTCGTCTTGGCGGTGTGCGCCGGCTATCAGATCGTCGGGACCACGTTTCCGGGGGCGGACGGCACGCCGCACGAAGGAGTCGGGTTGCTCGGACTGACCACCAGCAAGGGCGTGGGCTCGCGTGCGGTGGGCGAAGTCACGGCCGAGGTCACCGCCGCCACCCTTGCACCATCGACGCCGCCCACCTTGACCGGGTTCGAAAACCATGGGGGTGTCACCACGTTGGCCGAGGGCATCACGCCCATGGCCCGGGTGACGCGTGGGGTCGGAAACGGCGACGGTTCGGGCACCGAGGGCGCCGTCACCGGCCGGGTGGTGGGAACGTACCTGCACGGGCCGGTCCTGGCCCGCAATCCAGTGATGGCCGATCTCCTGCTGGCGTGGGCCCTCGATACCGACACCAGCGCGCTCATGCCACTCGATGACTCGGGTCACGAGAGCCTGCGATTGGCGCGCCTCGGACCGCACCGCGCCGGCACCCCTGGGCGCAAGGTCCGGCACCGGGTCCGTCGCCGAAACGGTTCGTAAGTTCAGCCTCGCCGAGACGCGAGGCATGTGGTGCGAACAGTCCCGGGTGGGACCTATCAGCGACCACCAGACGACTACCAGACGCCGGGGAGCAACCTCCATCTGACCTGAGCGCGGTAGGCGTCGTAGTGCTCGTTCGAAGCGAGCACACGGTCCTCGACCAGCGCCCGACCCACGTTGCAACTGGACGCGAACAACATCACGAGGGCGTTCCACACGGAAATGCTCTGCAGCAGGTACCCGAACTGAAGCAAAACGTAGGAGGCATAGATGGGATGGCGGACGACAGCGTATGGGCCACGCCGTACCAGCCCGCGATCGGCCGCGGCGAAGCCGAAGGAGCGGCCGAGGGTAAGGAAAGACACGATGCAGATGGCGAGACCGACAAGCTGGACGCCAAGCCCTGCCACCACACCCCAATGCGGATGAGCGCCCACTGGCCGGAACAGCACACCGCCAAACGTGCCGCCGAAAGCAAGAAGCCAGTCGCCGAGCCGTCGGGTCACCGTGCGGGCAGGGCGTCGGATGAGGTAGGCAACCACAACCCACGTCTGCTCTACGAGGAACGCCGCGCCGATGAAGGTGTGGGTGTGCAGGTAATACTGGACGCTCGCCTTCGCAAAGAGTGCTGCGCCGGCTGCTCCGACGAGGTTCCCCCCGATCCGGATGAGACGCTGGGATCGGGGAGACAGGAAATCTGGCTCCAGCCAACGATGGAGTGGGGAGCGCCGAGGCTCTTGACGGCTGGCTGACCGGCGAGAGGAAGCTTCCACACGTGATCCATCGGATTGGCGGCTGCCACTGGGCCTGAACATCAGAGGCGCCCGCTCTCGGGCGTTCGCAACCTCGCTCGTCTCGTGGGGCAGTCGACCGGGCAGGTGCCGTTGATCGGAGGTGCTCGTCCACGGTCCGTCGTCGTCGGATTCACAAGCCGCATTCGTATCGAAGCGCCGCAGTCGCTCCCCAACTGCCAAGATCAGCGGCCGCGATGCTTCGCTGTCGGGCCATGGCTACGTCGCGACGACGTGTTGCTCGAGCAGCGCGTCGAGGCTGAACCGGCCAGAACCGAAAATCGCAACGACCAGGGCGAGGACTCCGAGCGCGATATTCAATTGGTAGCCCGGAGGCGCCGTCTGCGAGTTGATCCCAGTGGCCCAGGTGACGGTGATCATCGCCATAACCATGTCCCCGAAGAGAGCGATGCCGGCGAGGCGGGAGGCCAGGCCGAGGGCGAGGGCGACGCCTGCACCCAACTCGATCACGCCCCCGAGGACGGCGAAGAACCCTCCGGGATGGAGGTGGGCAGTATTTGAAAAATAGAGAGCGGTCCGGTGGAGGCCTGGGCCGTTGAACGACCCGAACAGTTTTCCGGCCCCGTAGTAGATGAAGATCCAGGCGAGTGCGATGCGTGCGGCGATGAGGGCGATGTCGGTAGGGAGCGGCGCGGTGTGGGTACTGAGAAGGGCGGCCAATAGTGAACGGGCGCGTTGCCGACGCGTCGGTAATGCGGCGGTCACCATCATTCAGGCCACAACGGATTCTTCGACTGCGCCTGGCCTGGCGAGAATCGAAGGGTCCCGAATAGACGGGTCCCCAGTAGACCCGTCCCGAATGGACGGGAGATTTGTGCGGTCGTGCATCGGACGGAACGGCGCCACGAGCTGCGCGGCGAAGACCGAGATATGGCGCGGTCGCTCGGTCGCCTGTTCGACGACCAACGGTCGACCCGGTAGCCCGGTGTCGGTTCGGATCGTCTCGGGCGTCGGGAACACCGCTCGATGGAAGAGTTGATCCCAGATCGTGAGGGCGAAACCGAGGTTGACGTCCTGTGGTCCGTCCAACTTGTGGTGAATCCGGTGGTAGTTCGGACTGACGAACATCCGTTCGAGAGGTCCGAAGCCCAGGTTGGTGTTCGAGTGCGCGAACGCGACGATGAGTCCATAAATGACGAGAAGGGTTGTCGGGAGTGCGCCGTTGGCCAGGAGCACGATGCCCGGGATGAGTGCGATCAAGTAGGACACATGAATGAGCGGGTGCGTGCGAAAGACCGTGAGCACGCTCATGTCCTCTTGGGAGTGGTGAAGTTCATGGAAGCGCCAGAGCACTCGGACCCGGTGATTCCCCAGGTGCGCAAACCAATTGAGCCCGTCCATTGCCACAAAAATAATGGCAATCGCCCCCCACCGCGGCAATGTGCTGATCCTCGCCAAGACGAGCCACGGGAGGGACCTGTGGACCACCTCCGAGAAAGACAGAGCCAACGCGGCGACCAGCGGCACGACGAGTGTCGCGTTGAGCAGCGTGTAGAGGAGGTCCTGGCGGTAGCCGCGGGCGAAAATCGGGCGCCGCTGTGCCGGCCGCAACCGCTCCACGATGAGGAAGAGCCCGATGACCGCAAGGGTGAGCGGACCGATCACGACGACACGAAGACTCGTCATGGCGCCTACGAAGTCCGCACCACCCCAGCGATTGGACCAACCGATCCCCACGAGGACGGCGGCCACGGCAACAATCGAACACGCGGGGAGATAGACACGCGACGACAGCGCCACCAGCGCCCCCTTCGCTGCCCGACCGTTTCGCTCTGCTGGAGCTCGATCAGCGGCAGCAGGAGCAGGAGCGGGGGAGAGAAGGGGCGAAGGAGCATGGGAGCGACCGGGCGCAGCTATGACAGACATGACGACCTCTCAGTCGTTAACTCGGGCGCTAGAACCCAGCGCCCCCGGTACCGCTACTCGTCGAACCGGAGCCGGAGCCGGAACTCGAACTCGAGCTGGCCGACTTGGCCGTCACCACCGCGAACCACGTGCCCCATGTGTCCGTCAGGTTGTTGCCGGTCACTTTTCCGGGACCCGAGTCCCCTACAAAGTAGTAGAGAGCTTTTCCGCCATAGGTGACCTGGAGGACTCCTCCCGAGCGCTTCACCGTGCCGAGTTTGGACGCAGTGACACCGGTTCCTGCGGTCGCCTTCGTCACTCCCTTGGGCAACACCACCTCGGGCCAGATCGCCACGCACGCGCTCGTGCAGGGCGTGTTGTTCTTTTTCAAGGTGTAGACCGTCTTGCCGCTCACGAGGTACGTGCCGATCGTGGAGTTGTGAGCGGTCGAGACGACGACTGTCTTCGACGCGCTGGCCATGGCCGTCGTTGCACCCGCGCTACCGACCAAGAGGGCCGAAGTTGACAACCCCCCTATGGCCACGGCGAGGGCCGCCATGCGCCCGATGGGGAGTCGGTGGGTCGTCTCTGGGCTTCGCGTTATCAGTTCCATAATTCTGGTCTCCTCGTGGTCTCTGGTCTGGGTATACGTGGAATATCGTCCGAGGGATTGGTACACCACGGACGAATTCGACGTGCTGGTGTGACAACTGCACAGAAATACGGGTGAACGCCACGAAGGGATTGTGGTGAGCGGCAGGCCCGTCGTCGTCACGAGGCACCTGTCCACACTACGGTGCCCAGCGAACTGAGGTCGCAGTGAACGAATGAGCTATTCGGGCCACCGCGTCGAGCCACGTCCACCCGCATTGGGCGGACTGTCGAGCGCCCAGGACCGGCGCCAGGCCGGCGCTTCGGGACCTCGATGGATGGTCTCGGCCCCTGGCACCGGTTCCACCTGGCTGATGGAGCGCCGCGCTTCCCACCAATCGGTGTGGACCTCACGCGCCAGGGTCGCCACCGACCCCTCGATGCGGTCCGAGAAACGGTGGGCGTTCTCGCCCTCATCGGGAGTGAGCGGCGCCCCGAACAGGACTGAGATCGGAGAACGTCGTAGCCCACCCCCACGCCTGGACTCGGTGCCCGACCCTCCGGGGCCCCGAGCGCCCCGCTCGGCTTTCTTGGACAGAACGTGGCGCGTGCCGTGCAGGTACACCGGCACCACCGGCCGACCGGTCCGCCGGGCCAGGTAGGCGGCGCCGCCTCGGAAGGGCTGGGTCCAGCCATCGGGTGAGCGGCCGCCCTCGGGGAAGATGACCAGATTCCACCCGTCCGCCAACAGCTCGGCGGCGGCGTCGGCCGACCGGCGGTTGACCTTGCTCCGCTCAATGGGGATAGCCGCCAGCGAGAACGACCACAGCACGGACTTCCAGGTGCGGTCGAAGAAGTAGTCCGAGGCGGCCGCCACGATTGTGCGATGGCGGAACTCGACCGGCAGGGTGGTCAACAACAACGGGGTGTCGATGTGGCTGGCGTGGTTCGCCGCGAAGATCACCGGACCCTCGACGTGCCGCAGGTGCTCGAGGCCACGAATGGTGGCGGGAGCCATCACGCGCGCCAACGGACGGGTGATGTTGTCCATGACCATGGCCCGGGCCAATCGCACCGGGTAACGGCGCGACCACTCGTGGTCGTAGTCCAGGCCGACCTTGCGCTCGGGGTCGGGGCGATCGACGGTGGTGGGCCACGAGGGTGGCGCCAGGGGGAATCGAGTTGAGCGGGCACGAGCCATCAGGTTCTGGGCCCGATCGCCCACCGACGTCGCCATCAGCGCTGGTCGCGGTCGCAGTCGCGGTCGCAGTCACAGTCGCGGTCGCGCATCAGTGCACGTCCGCCATCATGATCGGTGGCGCGTGCAAGTGGGTCAACGTGGGCGAAGGCCCCACTACATCGGACGCGATCTCCAGCGCGTCGTTCAGCGACGACGCCGGTGAAAATCCCAGTCGCCGCACCGCTTTGGGATCGCCCCCCACGATGATGACCCGACCCAGGTGCTCGAGCGCATGGGCGCACCAGTACCACATGTAGAACGGGTGCACACCGTGGTAGGCGTGGCCGGTGCGGTAGAGGTGGATGTACCACGGATCGGTAGCGAAGGACTCCTCGAACTCCTTGGAGATGCGCACCGGATCCACCGTCTCGGTCAAGACCTGTTCGTAGAAGTCGATGTAGCTGGGATGGTGACCCGGGTGGAACTCGGGCCGGGTCGGGTGGCGGAGGATCAGGACGCCACCCTCTCGCACCAACGGCCGACCTCGATACAGGTTGAAGAAGTACCCCAGTCCCAGACACGCCACCAAGATGGGGTTCATGATGGAGTTCACATTGTACGGGCAGATGTAGGGAAGCCCGAGTGTCAAGATGTCGGTTTGACCGGTCACGTCGACCCCTTGCTGGGCCCACACGTTCTCCGTCGTGACCGCGTGCACGGCCTCGACCTCGCCGGCCTGCACCGAGGTCATGGCATGAGGTGACTCGATCGAATGGAAGATCTGGCGGGCCAGGCGGGCTGGTGCCTTCCCGAGAGCGGCCGATGACGCCGCATATGAAGCCCGGTCCCGCAGGTTCCACTCCCATTCCCGCTTCTGCAAGAACTCAAAACTCTTGGGGAAGGTGTCGGTGTTGAGCGTGGTCTCGATCTGGAAGATCTTGACCCCGGCCTCGGCGATGAAGCGGCCCATGCGCCAGTTCGACGAGTGCAGCTCCGACGCCGGCGCATCCATGAAGGACTTCGAGTGCTGCATGGTCTGCGGGTTGTGGTGGTGCCGCAGCGACCGGTAAGAAGCCAGCCCGGTGGCCACGCTCTTGTGCCCGCCGTCCATGGCCACCAGGTTGATGTTCACGTAGATCAACAAATCCGACGTGGCCGCCCGCTTGTTGATCTCAATGTCCTCACCCCCGTCCGTCTGGCCCAAATGGATCAAGTTCTCCGGGTCCTCGGCGTCGTGCTGGGTGAGCAGTCCGTGGGGCGCGAACGCGTCGTACACCCGATGTCCGAGTGCGTGACGCAACTCGTCTTCGGTCATCCGTCGGTGCAGGGCCAGCGCCGCCACCAGCATCACGTCATCGACGCCGGCGTCCGCCGCCATGTCGAGCACGGTCTCGATGATCATCTGGCGGATGTCGGGTGCCTCCATCGGGGGCAGGGGCAGCGAGATGTCGTCGAAACAGATGGTGAGCTTCATACCGGCGAAGAGCAACGACGGCAACGGGTCGCGGTCGCCCAAAGGGTTGAGTAGGGCGTGGCGGATGGCGCCATAAGGATCGTCGAGTGCCTTCACGGGCTCGGGCGCGTAAATCACCCTGCTCCCTTCGGGCAGGGTCTCGAGGGTGAAGCCCTCACCGTTCCAGAAAAGGGTCGGCGGGGTGGACTTGTCCACCTCGAGCACGAAACCGGGACGGCGGCTCATCGGGTGCGTCCTTTCGCTATGTCGAAGGCAATCTTGACGGCGCCGCGGCGCCCGGCCGCGCCGGCATGGGCCACGGCCTCCTCGAAGCGGGCCAGGGGGTAGGTGGCCGAGACGAGTGACCCCGTCTTCTGCGCGGCAACCACCTCGAACGAGAGCTCGAAGGTCGAAATCTCCTTCGGCCGACCGGCTGTCGGCAGGGCGGCTGTGCCCTTCCTGCCGCCTACCCTGCCGGCAGGCGCAGATCCAGCCGCCGGGTCCGATTCGGTCCCGTAGGCGTAGGCGCCGGCCAAGCGGACTTCGCGGTGCCACAGCGGCGCCAGGTCGACCGTCACCTTGCCCGGCATGCCCACCAGCGCCACGGAGCCCCGGGGGCGGACCATGGCCAGGCTCTGGGCGATCGATTCGGCACTGCCCACGCAATCGAGCACGACATCGGCCCCACCGGACAGCGTGACGGTTTCGCCCGGGTCGCCGCCGAAGGACAACGAGTGCGAGCTGCGGCGCACGGCGCGGGGCAACTGGACTGGGGGAAGCGCCTCCGTGGCGCCGAACGCCCGCGCCAGGCGTTGCTGGTGGGCGTACTTGGCTCCGACCAGTACCACCCGAGGAGTTGGGCATCGACCCGTCGAGGCCAGGTGGGTCAGGGCGGCGATGACGGTGAGGCCGAGGGTGCCGGCGCCCAGCACGGCCACCACGTCGTCATCGCTGATGCCGGCGCCCAGAACGGCGTGGACGGCGCAGGCCACGGGCTCGACCGTGACGGCATCGGCATCGCTGAGCCCTTCAGGCACGGGGAAGAGTTGACTGGCGTGGGCCACCAGGCCATTGGTGGACCAACCGCCACCGGTGTCGGCGCAGTAGCCGGTTTGCAAGCCGGGCCGGATATGACCGAAGGCCACCCGTTCGCAGTTGCCGACATGGCCGGCCGCGCAGGCGGCGCAGGGCGGTTCGATGCCGCGGGCCGCGCACCCGAGCACGGGCTGGAGGACGACCCGGGTGCCGGCCGGCAGGGCGCGACCGTCGGCGGCCACGCCGGCATCGGACAGCAGTCCCACCACCTCATGCCCCGGCACAAAGGGAAAGGACACGATGTCCTCGAAATAACGTGAGCTACGGCCATCGAGCGTCGCCAGGTCCGAACCGCAGATGCCCGACAACAGCGGATCGATGTGGACCCACCCGTCGCCGGGCAGCCCGGGTGCTTCGTGGTCCAGCAATCGCAGTGGGCCGACACCGGCACCGCGCCCGGAGCCGAAACTCGAAGCGATCCGGGCGGCGGCGAAGCGGGGGAGTGAGCGCTCGAAGAGCAGGGTGCTCATTTGCCGATCACCGCCTTGGGCGCACGACCGGCCCGCGGCGCCAACGATCCCAGCCCGGTCCGGGCGACCAGTCCGGACCGCGGCGACTTCACGTCGAACGGCCCGATCGGCAGGGGGCGATGCGAACCGCCGTCGGCCTTGGACCAGTGTTCGACGTGCCACCCGCGGCGCCGGGCGATGGCGGCCAGGCGGGATTCGGGATTGACGGCGACCGGGAACCCGACCGCTTCGAGCATGGCCAGATCGCTGGCCGAGTCGGCGTAGGCCACCGACTCCTCCAGCGACAACGAGTGCTCGTCGGCGTACTCGGTCAGCACCAGGGCTCGGGCCTCACCGATGGGCGGGAGGCGGGTCAGGTGACCGGTCAGGCGGCCGTTGCGGGCGTCCATGTGGGCGCAGACGATGTCATCGAAAAGGGGTCGCACCGGTTCGATGATGAAGTCGAGGGCACCGGTGATCAGCAGGGTGCGATGCCCGAGTGCCCGGTGGGCCCGGACGCGGGCGAATCCCTCGGGGAAGGACTTGGTCAGCAACTGCTGGTGGAACAATTCCCACGAGTCGGCCTGCAACTGGGCCAACGGGGCGTCCTCGAACTTGCGGTAGAACGAGACCAGGAAGTCGCCGCGGTCGCGCCGATCGAGCGCCAACAACGCCGGAGCCTGGCGCACCAGATCGGCTACGAAGCGGGCCCGGCGTCCCGGCGGGAGATGGCGGCTGGCCAACCAGGCGTACGTATCGACCACGTTCGACGCCATGAGAGTGTGCTCCAGGTCGAACACGGCCAGGTGCCGGTCGCCCGAAAGAATTGCCTTGCGGGCCCGCTCGGGACGGCTGGCCACCACCGACTTGCCGGGGGTGGTGCGGACCCGGGTGTGTTCGATCACCGACGGCAGGTGCACATGGTGGACGTAGTGGTCCCAGTCGATGACCCCGGGGTCGAAACAGAACTCCTCGTGATCCTCGGCATCGAGGCCGTCCCACATCGTCATCAGGCGATCGACCCGGTAGCGGGCGTCGGTCTCGGTGTAGGCCCCGTAGAGCTCGACGTAGCCGAGCGCCCGCTTGGCCAGGGCATGGCGATCCTCGATACGCGCCGCCAACTCGGCCTGCTTGCCACGGACCGGCAATGCCGTCAACACCTTTTCGGCCAAGGTCATGACTTGATCGGCCCGTCGCAGTTGGCGCTGTACGCGGCCGCGACCCGGGAAGGACCATTCGGGTACGTTGATCGGCTGGCCCCGCTCGTCGTAGAGGGGATTGCGGGAGAACCAGTCCTCGGACAACTCGACCAAGTGGCCGTAGCGCAAGGGATTCCGCACGCCCGAGGCGACCTGGTACACGGTGGGTGGGCCTTCGCCGGGTTGGTGGGCCGGGCCACGCGCCGCGACGGCGAGGATGGCGGCGACGACGAGGTCGACCGGAATCACATCGACGATGCCCTCGGGCACGCCGGGGAACTCGCGCAGCAGGCCTCGGGCGTAGGAGATGATGATGGGCTCGGCCATCCGGAAGCCGCGGATCCAGCCCGGCACCGGTTCGGTCAAGGCCGACTCGATGATGGACGGGCGCACGAACGTGATCGGCACCGCATCGGCCCACTGGGCCACCAGGCAACGCTCACCCATGGCCTTGGTGAAGGGATAGGCATCGGGCCACCCGAGCGAGTGGGCCCGGGCCGTTCCGGCGTCGACCAATTCCGTACGCACCCACTCCTCGCGGATCTTCTCGGCTCGGGTGGCGATCAGGTGCTCGCCGGCCCCACCGATTTCCGAGCGGGCCGACTTGGTGAACTCGACCAGTTTCGGAGGCTGGCGGGACGCCGCCTGGAGGTCATCCCGCAGACGGCGGGCGGCGTTCACCTCATCTTGCCAATCCACCTCCAGGGTGAAGCGGTTCTCCGAGAGCAGCTCCTCTTTCGCCTCCCCTTGGTGGGTGCTGGCCACGTAGGCGGTTGACACGGAGATCAGGTGGGCCCCCGAACCCGAGGCGGCCACGGCGGCACCGACTCGGGCCGGGCCGAGCAGGTTGATCTCGACCGCTTGGGTCAGGGGGGCATCGAAGGAGACGGTGGCGGCGGAGTGGATGACCACGTGGCTGGCGGCCAGGGCGGCCCGGCCCTCGTCATCGAGTCCCAGCCCCTCCTGCCCGACGTCGCCCGGGACCGCCCGCACCCGGCGGGCCACCTCGGCGGCGAACCCATCGCCCAGCTCGGACCGCAGCCGGTCGAAGCAGTCGTTCTTGATCACCTCGCGGGCCAGGCGGCTGGCGGCATCAGCCCGGCGGCCCGGTCGAACCAGCACCACGATCTCGGCTTCCGGAATGCAGCGCAGGATGCGTTCGACCAGCGCAGTGCCTAGAAACCCGGTGGCACCGGTGATGAAAAAGCGCTTTCCGCGGAGGTCCCGGCCGATGGCCATTCGGGAATGTTTAGCATCCAGGGCCGAATCTGTCTACCATTTGGTAAGTGAGCACCGACGCCGGGTCCGCCGGTCCCACCAGGGCCACTCCGGCCGCTCAGGCCGCTCAGGCCGCTCAGGTCACCCAGGTCGCCGACGCCGCCAAGTCCGACAAGTCCGCCAAGTCCGACAGGGTCGAGGAGGAGGCGATGGAGCCCCAGCTCACGGCCACGCCAACCCCTCCGCCACCCACCACCAGCGATCGGATCCTCGATGCGGCCCTGACCTCCTTCGCCGCCCGGGGCTACGAGGCGACATCGCTCGATGCCCTGGCCAAAGGGCTGGAGCTGACCAAGCAGAGCATCCTGTACTGGTTCCCGTCGAAGGACGCGGTGCTCGAGGCAACCATTGCGCGGAGCGCCACCGACCTGTCCCTGGCCCTGGAATCGGCCCTGGAGGCGGCCGGTCCGGGTTGGGTCCGGGTCGAGGCCGTGGTGCGCTCGGTCTTCCGGCTGGCGGCGCGCCAACCCGAGCTCCTGGGTCTCCTGCGCGAGGTCAGCCGCTTGGGCCCCCCGGCGGCCACCCAGATGACCCTGGCCCTGGAGCCCTTGGTGCAGCGGGCGTCGTCCTTTTTGGAGGCTGAGATGGATGCCGGCACCATGCGTCGGCATGACCCACGTCTGCTGCTCCTGGCCATCTACTCCACCGTGATCGGCATGGTCACCGAGGTCGAGGTGATGCGCGCCCTGGGCGAGGAACCCACCGCTCGTTCACTGGTGCGCCGGAGAGCCGACGTGTTGAACCTGCTGCACTCCGCCCTGGTCATTCCAGCCGCGGAACAGACGTGACGAATTAGCCGTCGGGCGCAGGCTTGGGGATCTTCTTCTTGCTGGGCGCCTTGGGCGTGTAGCGCTTGTTGGCCGTCGGCGCCTTGTGACCGGTCGGCTTCAACGGAGTTTTGGCCTCCTGCTGGCGCACCTTGCGCGAGGGGCGGGCTGCCGCTTCCCTTGCCACTTGCCTTGAATTGGTGGTGCCGTACTTCTGCATCCGCCAGGCCCTGAGCATGAGCCATCCGCCCAGAACGATGACGGCGAATCCCAGTGGGGCAATGACCAGGGTAAAGGCGAAGCCGATCACGAAGAAGGCGAAGGCCAGCAGGGAACGTCGGCGTCGGCGGAGCGCGACGGCACCGAGCAGGCAGAACAACAGCACGACCCCGCCCAGCAGGATGGCATCGGGCGTCACGGTGGTGGAGGCGTTGGTGCCGGCCACTTTCGTGGTCTTGTGCTGTGACGCCAGAATGACCGGGACGGCGACGGCCAAGAGGGCCGACAGGATGAGCCCCGCCTTGGACCACTTCACTTCCGTCGCATCGATGGTCCGCATGGCCGCCTTGCGCTCTGCGCCTTCGAGGATGCCGCCAGGCGCCGGGGCAGGTTGAGAGCCGCTCTTGGGTTGAGCCGGCTTCAGGAACTTCGACGAGATGATCTCCACGAGCCCCGGGGGCTTGAAATCGTCATCGGAAGAACCGGCCATGAATTGACCAGGGTACTTCGACCCTTCGGAACCCCCAAGTCGCCCTGGATGCGGTTGACTCCCCGGGGCCCCGGGGCCGAGAGGTCCGTCCCTTCCGTTTCGGGCGTAGCGGGTTGCGGTCGACGCTTGACCGGTTGACCTAGTGCGGCCCCTGTTACGGTTTGAGGCCCGAGACCACGGGCAACGTCACGTTGATGGCGCTGAACGTCACCGATCCACCCAGGCGGGGTTGCGCATAGGCAACCGTGGTCGCCACCAGCTGCAGCACCACATGTTGGCCCGGGGCGACCGCCTGCGAGACGATCTCGAGCGGCACCGATGTGGTGTGGGACCTTCCATCGAGGGTGACGTCAATCGGGGTGACCTGATTGCCGAGCACCAGTCCGGTCGACCCGTCGACGATCTGGGCGAACACGCGGGTGGGCGCGACTCCGGGCGGCACCGTCCCTTGGTAGGTCAGCGTCACGTGTGGCGCCCCCACCACCAGCGAGGCCCGGGACCCATTGTCGATGGTCACGTTGACCGCGTTGGCCGCCTTCGCCGGCGTGATGGAAGCGGCCAGCGCACCCACCGGATCCGAGTTGGTCGAAGGCACCGTCACCGGTCCCGAACCGCCGGTCGCCACCAATTTGGAGCGTGCCCTTTCCCAGGGCGCGCAATGAGCGCTCGGATGGGAGGGGGTACGTCGAAGCCGCGTAACGGACCCCGTTCTGATCGATGATGTCAACTGCGGGACCGGTGTTGACCGACGGATCTCGCTTCACCCACCGGTTCAGCCAGGCCATCGTGGCGTTGGTGGCGTAGTTGGGGTCTCCAGGATTTGTCAGACAGATCCCGTGTCCGTCGCAGAACCAGACCATGTGCACGGGCACGCCGCTGGCCTGAATCGCCTTGAAGTTGGTCACACCCTCATCCAAGGTGAAGAGGTTGTCCACGGTTCCCTGGATGATCAGTGTGGGCGCCCTGATCTTCTTCACCAGATTGGCCGGGCCTTTACCGGCGAACCACCGATAGTCCGCCGCGCTGATGGTCCCCGTCGCCAGCGAGTCCTGGTAGGCCGACGTCATGTGCGGATCAAGGTGGGCCGGGGAGGCGAGGGAATAGAGCAAGTTCGACCACCCGCTCTTGGAGGTTCCGGCCTTGTCGAGGCTCGTGGTGAGCGAGTGCCAGGCGATCTCAGGGACGATGGCGTCGATCCGACAATCCTGGGCGGCCGTCACGAATTGAATGCCCCCGCCGTAGGAGCCGCCGACCATGCCCATTCGAGGATCCCCGGGGGCGTCCAACTGCACGCCGGGCCGTGTGGACACCCAGTCAATCAATCTGGACACATCACGTGCTTCATAGTTCGGGCTGTCAATTTCAATGGTTCCCGTCGATTGACCGAACCCTCGCGGGTCCCAGGTCAAGACGTTGTACCCGTCGTTGTTGAGTCCCGTGATGGACAGACTGCCCAGAACGTCGGGCGTGCTCGTGGTCGCACCGGCTTCGCCCCACCCCGGACCCTCCAGGATGGTGGGCTTGGGGTGACTGGCACTGGCTCCGGGTGCCGGAAACCAGTGGGCCCGTATCTTGGTGCCGTCAAAAGACGTGATGGTCCAGTCCGACGCCACACCGGCCACCGGCGTGGCCTGGACAGGTGCCGGCGTCGGCCGCTTGCACGCCGGAGCTGAGTAGGTCGAGTCCATGCTGGCTGACGCCCCAGCAACTGCCCCGGGGGCGACGCCGGACACGAACCCCGTCGTCGCAACCGGGCCGGCCAGACCGGCCAGCCCGAGCATGACAGGAAGCCGCCACCGGCGTCTGGTGACGCCGCTGCCAGCGTGCTCGTCTGGACTGAGCATGACGCCCCCCTCAGTTCTCGGAAGATTCCCGGTGTTGCGCGTTACCGTAACCGTTTCGGGCGGCCTCCCATCCTGTGAGTAGTCGACCGCTCACCCGGTAGCTCGGAATCTTCATGGCGGCAGGAGGTCGACGGTACGGGCCACTGTCGCGTTGTGCGCAGACCGCCGAGTGTGCAACATTAACGGGCCTCGCTAGCTGATCCTCCCGAGCCCTCCAGGCCGGCTGCCCTAGTGAGGTCACTTTTTCCAGGGCAACTGACAACTGCGGTTCCTCTCGCCATACTGATGAGATGGATACGTTGCGACATTCCGGTTCAATCGTCATCAAGCGCTCTCCAGAGGAGCTCTACGACATGGTCGCCGATGTGACCCGCATGGGCCAATGGAGCCCCGTGTGCACGGCCTGTTGGTGGGACGTGGGGGATGGGCCGCATGTGGGTGCCAAGTTCACCGGACGCAACGAGCGCCCAGAGCGAACGTGGGAGACACGCTCGGAGGTCGTTACGGCAGACCGTGGCCGCGAGTTCGCCTGGATCGTGACTGAGCCGCCCACCTGCGCTCGATGGGGTTACTCATTTGCCTCTATGGACGGCGGCGCGACCGAGGTCACCGAAACCTGGGAGCTACCTCCCGAGGGTTCAGCATTCTTCGAGAAGATGTTCGGTGATGATGCGGCGAAGGAGATTGGCATGCGCAGCGAGGGGGCGAAAAACGGTATTGGCGCGACGTTGGCGGCCATCAAGGGTGTCGCCGAGGCCTGAGCCGCACGCTTGTCCCACTGCCCGGGAAACCTCCCGGCGCTACCGTCGAGCCGTGGACGCGTACCGGTCTACGACGTCACCGAGCGAGAACCGGATCGTCGGAATCGTGGCCTGTAGCTCTTCGCTCAGGAGGGTCGGTGCTGGCGCATGGTCTACGAGAACGCAGTCGGTCAGGGTGGGCACGTCGGAGGGTCCGGGTCTCCTCACACAACCATCACAGTTCCATGAGTGACGCCTCACAACTCAGCGTTCTAATGCGTACCTGGCTGCGACGGAATGAGGGTGGCTCCATGTTCAAGATGGCCTCAGTGCCCAAGACGGTCTCGGCGGGTCTGGTCACAATTGGGTTGCTGACGCTCGGCGCCCTTGGCGGCACGTCAGCAGCGTCGGCAACGGCACGGTCGTCAGCTACCGTGCCGGTCACCGTGTTGGGCGGCCAGGGAAGCTCTCAGGGAGCGCGACCCACGGTGGAAGTGCGCGTCGGCAATTCGAACCCTGTTCCCGTACTTCTCGATACCGGTTCGTCGGGCCTCCGCATATTCAACACGGCGGTCAACACGGGGACTGGTTCGGGAGTCACTCTCACCTCACAACCCTCGAACATCACCTATTCGGGAGGTCACAGATTCACCGGCGTCGTGGCGAACGCAGTGGTCACGATCGGGTCGTCGGCGACACAGGTGCCGGTCTCCTTTGCCTACGTCGAACAGGCATTCTGTATTGCCAGTAAGCCCACCTGCCCTGCTTCTGGAGGCATTCCCGGATTTGAGCAGTCGGGCGCGTATGGGATCCTGGGCATCGGGACCCAATCGAGCGGCGGCGGGATTGTCAGCCCGATTTTGGGTATGCCAGGATCCCTCGGAAAGAAGTGGAGCCTCCACTTGGCTGGCGCGTCTGGAACCCTCACGCTAGGAGCCACACTTCTCGGGGCAGGGTCCGCCGCTACCATCCCCATGAGACAGATTGGGTCTTCAGCCGGAAGCGCCCTGTGGGCAGACTCCAGACTGCCACTCTGTCTAAGTCTGGGCCAGACCAACGCGTGCGTTCCCGGTTTGTTCGACTCTGGGACGTACACCATGCAGGTTTCGGGCTCGGTGTTGGGTCAAGCACCGACGATCACCGGAACCGATCATGTCGTGGTTGGTACACCTGTCTCAGTAACACTCAGCGGAGCCAGCGCACCGTTCTGGACCTTTACCGCCGGTACCACCAAGTCTGAGGACCTCGTGACGGTGAAGACGGGTCGGGGGCCATTCGTCAATACCGGTGTGCAGGCGTTCTATGACTACACCATCACCTACGACGACAGTTCCGGTCAGATCCTTCTGTCGCGGTAGCCCGTACCCTTATCGCACAATCGCGTCGAAGCCCGCCGAAACCTGCTGGCGTTACCGTCGGGACCGTGGCGACGTACCGGATCTATTACGCCACCGACGAAAACGAGGATCGTCTGACCAACACTGAGGAGGTATTGCTTGCGGGTGGAGGCCGATCGATTGCGCGCCCGGACGGACCGGTCGAACAACCGCGTCAGTTGGCCGAAGGGACCGGGACGAAGGGTTACCGTGCCGGCGTCGACATTGCACGGCGGAGGACCTCATGGGAAACTTCGCTTGTGGACAGCCTAAAGGTCAAGTCCTCTTGTATCGCTATTCGTGGGTGACGATCCGACAAAGCACCAGCACAGCGGTACAAAAGTAGGGCGCTTAGCTCAGCTGGTTAGAGTGCTGCCTTCACACGGCAGAGGTCGTGGGTTCGAGTCCCGCAGCGCCCACTCTGTCTACCCAGGTCAGAGCTCCGATTGGAGCGACGCTCTATGTCGTGTTTGCGGATGAGACACGAGATAGACACGAGATTTTGATTTACTCGTGTTGTGATGACTCGTGTTTGAACACTCGTACTTCGGATCTGAGCGCGCGGCCCGGGCATTTCGCGGTGGGCCCACGTCCGCGCTTGCCACAATTGCATGCGCCCCTACCTGCACATTCGGGCTAGTCGCTCGGCAACTCTTCAATCGGCGAGGCCGGGCAAGCCCCTCGCTGGCCTGAGGTTAGAACCTGAAGCGAGTCAGCCCGCCCGGCTCGGTGCCTAGCACCACGGTCACCGAATGTGGCTTGATGCGAAATACGTTCCACGGCGGTGGTCCCTGCGACGGTGCGTTGAAGGGGGCAGTGATACCAGCCCCGGTCTCATCCAGTTCGGCGGGCCATCCCTGATCCGCCCAGGCCTTAGCGAGGCGCGTCAGTGTGGCCGGGTTGGTCTCCCGCTCTGCCTCGCCTTCGGCGACGATATCTGCATCGCGAATCGACACCGCGATCGAACATCGCCGGTCGCGAGCGACGTTGCGGCTCTTCCGGGTTCCAGATCCCGTCTGGAACCAAAAGCATCCGTTCAGCCAGAGCGCACCGACCGCAGTGACGTGCGGGCTTCCGTCCTCGTTCACCGTCGAGAGCCACGTCGTGCGAGCGTTGTGGGCGTCGGGAGCCGGCGGCGATCCGGCATCGAGTTTCTCGACCACGTTCGCCCAGTTCACTGGGGGCAGCCCCTCCGTCGCACCCAAGTTGATGATGTCCATTTCGTCCCTCCATTCTGGTAGTCCGGCAACACGGCTCAGAGCCGTGTCTTCCATTTGACGTTTCCCGGTCACCAAAGTCATCGCCGTATCTGAAGGGAGAAGTCCTCCCGGCATTGGCAAGTCTGCCAGGCGTATCTCCGATCTCCGAACGCCGGGATCCGAGTCACCTGCCGTGTGGATCAGCTCATGCTGAGCGGCCCGCAAAGGCAAGGAGCCTCGCTTGAGCATCGGCGCCAAGGGGCGCATAGAGCTTGGGAGCGAATCCGCCTGGGCGCCGGATTGCCTCGTCGATCGGCGTCAGGAACTCCAATGCCCTCTTCGCTGCTTCCTGGTCCAGTCGCTCATCCTGACCCGTCGCTCGAGCAAGGTCCCAGGTATGTAGGAGCGTGTCCGTGCAGAGCAGCCTGCCGACAAGCGACTCGAATGGCTGCTCGCCAAACATCCCGCCGACCGCCTTCGATGCCAGCGATTCGTCGATCAGCGCCGCTCGAATGGCCTCCGTGGCCGAGGTCCACTCTGTCCTGAGGTCGGCGTCAGGATCGACTTCCTCAAACGATACGTCGCCCAGTGTGGCTCTCACTCGCCGATGCGTGTTGATCACGTGGACGACGAGATCGCGCGCCGTCCATTCGTCGCACGGTGAGATGGAAGACCACCTTTCAGCACCAACCCCGCACAGCCTGATCTCGAACCCGTTTGCGATAGTTCCATACCGGTCACTCACTTTGGTCATCGGATTCGACGATAACCCCGGTGAAGTCGGATCCCAGTCGATCATCTCCGACCGATCGCTCTGACGGTCCTGCTCCCGTACGCCGGTTGTGGGCACCTTCGGCCCACGGGCGTCGTGGGTCGACTGATGACGAGCGCGGATGTTCCAAGACTCACGAGGCACACGAGTCTCACGAGGTCAGGAGGTCAGGAGGTCAGGATCGTCGCAGCGAGCGCCATCCGATGGTCCTTCGACCACGGCGGACCGAGCGCCAGCCGCGGACCGTGGAGCACTTCATTCGCTCGATCGCCCAAGATGAGCGCTGCTTCGGCCTCGACGCTCTTGGCGTCATAGAGGCTGACCGCCCAGCCACGTTCACGTGCAAGTTGGTCCAACAACTTGCAGTACATCACTGAGTCGGCTCGGCTCTCGTACGGCGGTCGGCGTTGGATGGCGATGTCATCTGGGAAGTTGGATGGCCACGCCCGAAGCGCAATCAAAGTGATTGGCTCAGGTGCAGCATTTTGGAGTTCGTCCATTGCTGCCGACGCCATCCTCGTGACTGACGCTCGCACGCCAATCACCAACGCTGCGAGTCCGTCGTCATCGAGGGTTGCACCAGGCCCATGCATTGGGTGTGTCCCGCCCTCGTGATGGATGGGTGCAGCCGGTAGACCGGGCTCAATCAGCTCGATCCGCCTGCGGTCGACTACCTCGTAGTCTGAGGTTGCCGTCACTGCCACTGCCCAGCCGAAGTGATGTGCGATGCCGAGTCGCATGCGGCAGATCCTGCCACTTCCTGCGGCCCATCCAGGTGCCCCAATCGCCGGCTAAGGGCACGACCAGGGGGACGGTCACCAGTCGGGGTTCGTGGTCGTCCCTCCGGCGCCGCTGACCCCCACAACCAGTGCTCCGCTCCGGCACCAGGCGGATAGTTCTGTGAGCCAAGGGAGTCCCGTTCGGTAAACGCCTAGCAGTTCCAGGGGGTCATTGGAGGAGCTAGGTCAGTAACCTGGGCCGTGCTGATGTGCCGCGCTAACGAGAACGAGATCGAACAGCGCTCCGGGCTTGTGCCGTACCTGCTCTATGACAATGCGGCCGCGATGATCGACTGGTATAAGACGGTCTTCGGGTTCGCAGAGCACTCTCGATGCACCAATGAGGACGGTGGCATTAGAAACACGGAGATGATCGTCGGAGGCACGGAGTTGTGGATGGACGGCAACCCTCCTGCCGGTTGGCAGCCGAGCGCGGTGCCGTGGATTGGCGTGTGGGTAGACGATCCCAACGAGATGTACGACAAGATAAAGGCCCACGGGGTGGAGATTGATCCGCCAGAGGACAAGCCCTGTGGAGTGCGCCTGACGGGCGTCGTCCGTGATCCTGAGGGGTACGCATGGGCTTCATGCGTGGCCTACCGAACTGAGCGGCCCTTACCGCCGGCGTACAGCCGGATTGTTCAATGACCAGTGATGAGTTTGCTGCCCTGGCGGACTTCTCAATAGACGCCTTGACCGAGGTGGTGGACGCCGACTGGACAACCAGGGCCGGGGTGCTGGAATGGAGTTGTTGGCGGACGGTCGATCACATGGTCGACTGCCTCTTTTCGTACGCCATGCAGATCGGCGCGCGAGCGGAATCCGGATACCTCCCGTTTGAGGAACTGCACGCAAAGCTCGAAGCGACGCCACTGGACCTCGTTGCCGGTCTACGGTCGGTGACTGCCCTACTCGTCGGTGTAGTGCGAGATTCACCTGGGACGGTGACGGCCTCAGACGGCGTTCTCGAGTTGAGCCTTTCTGATTGGTGCGCTCGGGCAGCATATGAGCTGGTCCTGCATACCCATGACGTTGTGTCTGGACTTGGCGGGGACCTCGATCCACCGTTGGAACTGTGCAGAGTGATCCTCGCATCCGATGCGCTGTGGATGCTGGACCGCGAGCAAGCAAAAGGGGGATCCGACCCTTGGGCGGCGCTCCTTCTGGGCTCTGGGAGGCCTGACCATTTACCTGAGTAGGACCGACAGCTGAACTGGCCCCTTAGCCGGGACGGTGGGGCAGTTCGGCACTTTCGGGCTGGGGATATGGAACGGTTCGTCTGCAATGCTTCGGGGGTGGGCGCGGAGGACGATATTCGGATTGTCCGCTTTGATCATGCGATGCAAGACGCGTTCAGGTTGCTCGTGCTTGACGGCATGGCGGAGCGCTGGGTGTCGGTCGATGAATCACTCAACACCGATCTCGACGACATTGACACTCACTATGGCAATGATTGCGTCCTCGTCGCCCTTGATGGTGAGCTGGTCGTCGGTACCGGCATCCTTCTTCTCCGAGCAGCGGAGGGGGAGATCGTGCGGATGTCAGTCCACCGAACCTACCGACGACGTGGTATTGCGACACAACTCTTGGCAGAACTACTTCATCTTGCGTCCGAGTGTGGAGTCAATCGCGTCGTGGTGGAGACAAATGCAAAGTGGAATGAGGCGCGAAATCTCTACGAAGCATCCGGCTTCAAGTTCGCCCACTCAGCGCCGGGCGCTTTCGGACGCGAGAGCTTCTACGAGCTTCTGATCTGACTGTCCCCGTTCGTCGGGACTAGCCGTTCCTGGGTGACCTGAGCAACAATGAGCCCATATGACTGGGGTCAACCTCTCCCCTCCCTCGCGGATCCGGAATTCATCTTCCAGAGTGGGGGAATGGCGTGGATGCCGTTCTTGGTACCCATATGCCTGGTTCTCGGCTATGGATGGGGCTCCGGCCTGCACAGTCCAGAATCGACAATGGCCACTCGAGCGACAACCTTGAGCGCTGATCCCGTAGTCTTGAATTAATGCCGATCGAGGAGTTCAAAGAGTTGCGGAGAGCGGCACAAGAGCTCCGGTCCGAGATCGCAATCCAACTTGAGATTGTACGAGCCGTCGAGGACAAGCTCACGACCTCGGCAGGGGCGGTTTATGCTGTCCGTAACCTTCCCACTGAACAGATCCGGGACTCTCTGGACAAGGCATTCAAGCAGGTCGTCGCCCATCGGCGCGCCTGGCGCGTTGCCCTCATGCACTCGTGCTGCCTCGAAGAGGACATGAGCCTCACCGAGTTCGCGCGTCACTTCGGCTTTTCCCGCCAGTACGCCCAGTCGCTGGCTGTGGAGGCTAGGAAAGCGCATTTGCCCGATTGAGTCTCGTCCTTGGATCGGTTCTCGCATCCAACTTGGAACCAACTTGAGGGAACCCCCGAGTCGCTTCGGAAGGACTACCTCGCAACTAAGTGTCAATCGCGATTGCGTTGACACGGATCCAGTGTCCGTTCAACACTGACGCATCATCCTGTCAGCAGGGCTCCGACGAACCGATTTGGCGGGAACCGACTCTTTCCGGGCCGCGACATGTCCCTAGTACTGGAGGTGCGTGTCGCGAGCCCGGGGAGCCATTGGATCGAGAGAGTCTCGATTGCATAGACATCTTGCCCGCACTCGCGGAACGACGGGCAGCTGAGCGGAGGAATCGAACCATGACTGAGTTCCCACGTGTCCGTCCGGACACCTCCGACATGCCGGCGGTCCAGGGCTTTCGTCGATCCTCTTATCCTTATGTACTTAGCCGAGGCACTGCTGGTGACGTGATTTCATACAGAGTGCGCGTCATCGTGCCGACCACAAACTTGGCCACCTTGCATGTTTAGTGGACGTACTGAGGGGGATCGGGGAGTGGGGACGTCACGACTGGGCGCCGGGTCACGGCCGCCGTTGACAACGGGTCACAGCCGAGGCCTTGCTCGTCGACAGTTTGGGCAGCCTCTAATGAGAGTCTCACTTGGACTGGTGATCGGCGGCCTGATGGTCGGGCTTACCTCTCTCCCTGCTCTAAACGCAGGCGCAGCCAGCACTATCAAGTCAAACAAGCCCTACGCTCAGGCCCAGCTGTTGAAGCTGTCGAACCTACCGCCTGGCTGGACGAAGACTGACAAGATCTGGGTTGGTACCAGTGCAGATGACAACTCATCCAGCATGCTGACAATGACTCAGTTTCCTGATTTGTCAACCTGCATGGGCAATCCTCCCGCGCTCAGTGTGACTGCGGCTGAGGCCTCCAGCCCTCAATTCGACAGCAAAGACCAGAGCACCAACGTCGTTGACGTGGCGGACGTGTACACCGACACGAACGAGGCGAAAAGCGACTTTCCTCCGTTGAATAGTCCAAAGTTCGCCAACTGCTTGCTCCAGGTACAAGGTTCAGTGATTACGGGCATAGAAAAGTCTCAGTGGCCGTCCGGCGCCACCTTTGGAACCGTGACCGCCTCCGTCTCCCATCAGCCGAGGTACGGTGATGAGTCGGGATTAGTTGATTTCCAAGTGCCGGTGAACCTCCCGGGAGAACAAGGCAGCACCAACGATTTCTTTGTTGTTCTGGTCATCCGCCAGGGCCGATCGACCGCTGAGCTGCAGATCGACCAGGCGGGTACACCCCCCTCAGCCGCGCTCACCGAGTCATTAGCGAAAGCAGCTACAGCCAAGATGAAGGCGCGGCCGCCGGGCAACACAGTCGTCCCTGCCTAGAGGTCGTCGCTTCCGATGGTGGAGCTTCCACGAGGCGCGTTGCGGTTCCGATCCCGTGATTACGAGATTTGCCTAGTTACGTCGAGCAGTCAGGACGAGGCAGTGGTGCGAAGGGGCCTTCTGACCCCTTCTGCGCCCAAATTTATGAAAGGATCCCTGCCGAGCTTTCGAAGCGCGGTTCCGGGTGTCTCAGTACTCCGGGAAGTTGGGGCAGTTGGGCACAACGCGGATGCACTAGCCACCCTGCCCCGGATGCTCGCCACACCCTCCCAATGGAGGCTACCCACCTGTCAATATCGAGGTGCCATTCGTAAGCTGACCCAATGTCGAGTCAGATGCGCGCCAGCGGATCTCCGACCCCGAAGATAGGGCACGTGTGACTTCCCTCGTCTGGGTTCTGAGGCGACAACTCCGCGCTCGGTGGCGGAGCTGGGCGGTGCTGGCCGGCATCGTGGGCCTCGCAGGCGCCGTCGCGCTGACCGCGGCCACGGGAGCCAGACGCACTGACACCGCGTACCAGCGCTTCCTCGATACCGACCACGCTGCCAACGTCCTGGTCAGCCCCGACAACACCGGTTTTGGCGGCTACTACAAGGCGCTCGCCAAGCTGCCGGGCGTCGAGGTGGTTGCGCCGATCATCGGAGTCCAAGCCTTGCCATTCCGGCCAGGCCCGAAACTGGTCGAGGCTCAGGTCTACGCGCCCGCCGACCGCCGCTACGGCAATGTGATCGAACGTCCGCGAGTTGTCTCAGGACGTTTGCCAGATCCAGCTCGAGTTCACGAGGTGGCCCTGGATCTCAAGGCGGCGCAGCAGCTCCATGTCCAAGTCGGCGGCACGATCATGGTGGCAGCGACGCTTTCCGCCTCGCCACCCGGTGAACACCCGCAGGGATTGAGGGTCTTCCGCCAGAGAGTAGTCGGTGTTTTCATGACCCGTGACAATCCGGTGCCGATCAACGCGCTGGCGCAACTCCCGGTCGTGTACACCACTCAGGCCTTCTACGCCGCGCTCGGCCCTCCGTACCGAGGCTTCGACGGGGCCTATGTGCGCCTGCGCCCGGGCTCGTCAGCCTTCCAATTCGGTCGGCAGGCAGAAGCGCTGGCAAAGAAGTATCCGGCGACCGGCGGCAATGTCTTCGTGGCGAACCTGGGTGACCAGGCCGCCCAGATCGAGCGCGCCATCCGGCCCGAGGCCATCGCGCTCGGACTCTTCGCCCTCGTCGTAGCCCTCACCGCACTGGTGATCATTGCGCAGGCGGTGCTTCGACAGCTGCGGGCGTCCAGGATGGACCTCACCACGTTGCGCGCACTTGGGCTCACCCGCAAGCAGCTTTGGTCGATCAGCCTGCTGCAAGTGGCCGCCGTGGCCTTCGTGGGCGGGGTGATCGCGGTTACCTTCGCCGTCCTCGCATCTCCGATCATGCCGCTCGGTGCGGCGCGCGTCGCGGAGCCCAGCCCGGGCATCGACGTCGATATCGCGGTGCTCGGCCTCGGCTTCATAGCGGTCGTCGTGCTGTTAGTCGCAGCCGTCGCGTGGCCGTCGTGGCGCCTAAGCGCAGACACCCAGACGACCAGCAGGGAAAGACGGGCCGCAGCGCCGAGGAGCCGGGGGATGGCCTGGCTCTCGGTGAGCGCGGCGCCGGTGACGGCGTCTCTCGGGATCCGCGAAGCACTCGATCCCGATGCGGCACGGGGTTCCGTACCCGTGCGCAGCGCGCTAGTCGGCACCATCTTGTCGATCGTGATGGTCGTCGGGACCTTGACATTCGGCACCAATCTCGTCCATCTCGTGACGACGCCTCAGCTCTACGGCCAGACCTGGCAGGCCTCCATCGACACGCAGTTCCAGACCATTCCCACCTCTTTCATCCGTGCCTCGGTGAACCACCGTCCCGGCGTCGTCGCCTGGACCGACGGAAACTTCGGGACGGTCGACGTCATGGGTTCCCACGTTCCCGCCATCGGTCTGTCCCAGGGGGCCGGCCCGCTGGTCGGGCCGACGCTGGTGACCGGGCGTCTGCCCACCCGTCCTGACGAGATCGCATTGGGAGCTTCGGTGCTCCGCTCAATCGACCGACACGTAGGGCAGGATCTGACGGCCCGTGTCAATGGCGTTCAGCGCAAGATGCACATCGTCGGTCAGGCGGTGTTCCCGGCCTTCGATCAGGGGAGCTTCACGGCGACCGATCTGGGCCTCGGGGCCGTGGTTACGGCGGCTGATCTGGTGCCGCCGGGGCAGTCGATCTCAGGCTCCTACGTGTTCTTCCTGGTTCGTTTTGCTCAAAGCCCCGATCAGGCCCGCGAAGTGAAGACCTTCGGGCGGGCCACCGCGCGGTATTGCTCGGGGGTGCAACAGACCACGTGTTTCGTGACGAGTCAGACTCCATTTGACGTCGGCAACTACGCACGGATCGAAAACGTTCCCCAGTTCCTTGCCCTGGTGCTGGCCATCCTCGGTGCGGGAGTGCTCGCGCAACTGATGGTCGTCTGGGTCCAGCGGCGCCGGCGCGAGATCGCCATTCTCAAGACGATCGGATTCGTCCGTTGGCAGGTCGTGGGGCTCGTCGCGTGGCAGGCGGGGACGTTCGCCGCTCTCTCGTTGCTGATCGGGATCCCGCTGGGAATCATCGTGGGTCGCGGTGCGTGGGTCCTCTTTGCGGGTGAGCTCGGAGTTGGATCGTCGTCGATAGTGTCCAGCGCGCAGATTTTGTTGTGCATTCCGGCGGTTTTGCTGATCGCCATGATTGTTGCTGCAGGTCCGGCTTGGTTCGCCAGCCGCGTCCAGCCCGCCCAGGTATTCCGGTCTGAATAGAACACGGATAAAGGAGCCCTTCCAACTGTCTTCCCGGATTTGGCGGCGTTCACATCTGCTTATGCGCACTCGCGTCGCAGCGGGAGGGTGCCCCCATACGCCAATGATGTTGTGAGTTCCCGTGAGGGTCCACCACCGAAAGGTTGGTCCTATAGTTAATTTCGGGAGCACCGGGGTTACCGGTCTAAAGGGCGTTGAGTGCCTGCTCGACGCCACCCAGACAGCCCTGGAGGCCGGCAATCTTCGTCCCCTGCTGCAACACGCTGGCCTGAGCCTGGGCCAACGCGGCCTCGATCGCCTTGACCTGGGCCGCGTCTTCAACCAGCACCGGGCCCAGCGCCTGGATCGTCCGATTGTCGGCCCGGAGTTCCCGGCCGATCACGGTGAGGTCGCTCACGGCGATGGCGATGTGGTGACGTGTCGTGTGCCACGTGGCGTGAGCCCGGTCGGTCTGGGTGTTGGCCTGGCGCTCGTTCCCTACGAGGTACCCCAGTCCGCCGCCCAAGAGGACGATGAGCACGAGTAGTACGAGTCCGGGGAGCCAGGCCGGCGCGTCGCCGTCGGTTTCGTCAGCACCGGTCTGGTCCCGTCCCCTTGCGGTTCCAGCACGCTGAAGACCATGGACTCTCTGCCTTTCGTGGCGGGACCACCCTCCCGCTTGCGTTGTCCATCGTCGCATCTTCGCCAGTGTCGGCACAACGGTCCGTGATGCGTAACCACCGAGTCCACCCGCACGTCCGTGCTTTCTCATTGACCTTGGCGCTTTCTGTGAGTCTTATGGGGGCGGAACGGAGTGGAGCCAAGGTGAAACCTCAACAAAGCCTGGTGTGCGCGTTCCAATAACGGTGAGTGAGCGGGAGGTTAACGCTGAGTGAGCGGGCGGTGACTTTTGATCGCGGTCGATTGCTAGGTTGATTGCCTGTGAGCGAACGCGGCAAGGGGAAGCACGCGCCCAAAAGCCCACGCCGACACGGGCGTCGTACCTCAGAGAGTGAGGAACACTTGCGCGCCCTCGGGGATCAGGTGACGCAAGAGAGCGATTCCTCGCCGGCGAAGGCCATTGCAGCATCGCCGCGTTCGGGCCAAGAGAGCGGTCCATCTCATGGAGTGGCGAACGAGGCGGGGCTGGCCGCCCTCGGAGAAGAGATGCACCGCTCGGGAAGCGGACGATCGAGGCGGCGAGGAGGGACGGGCGACCATCGCGGGCACCGGGTCCGAAACTTGGTCCTGATTGGTCTCGCAGTGTTGTTGGTCGCTGTCGGGGGTGCGGCTGGGTACGGCTACTACGTGACCCACGATCTCAAACGTGTCGAGGTCCATGGACTCAGCGGAGCTCTCACCACTGGAATGGAAGGGGGCACCGAGAACATCCTCATGGTGGGCTCCACGTCACGTTGCGCTCTCAAACAGCAGAATGCAGCCTACGGATTGTGTTCGCAAGGGGTGAACGGCGTCAACAGCGACGTCATCATGATCCTCCACGCCGACCCCTCCCATCATCGCTTGGCTCTCCTCTCCATCCCACGCGACCTCTTCATCCCCAACGCTCGCTCTTCGGGCGCGAATAAGGTCGATGCCGGACTTTCTGAAGGCTTGACGCAAGTCGTGGCCGCCGTCGAAGAGGATTTTGGCATCCCCATTCAGCATGCGGTTTCCCTCAACTTCGACCAATTTGCCAACATCGTGGACTCCCTGGGGGGTATCAATCTGTCGTTCCCGGACTCGGTGTTCGACGCTGAGTCGGGCCTGAATGTGCAAGCGGCGGCGTGCGTCCACCTCGACGGCACCCAAGCCCTCCAGGTGGTCCGTGCACGGCATCTCCAATACAAATCGCCGAGTACGACGACCTCGAACGCGGAATATTGGCCCCAGGAAAACCAAAGTGACCTGGCCCGCATTCGGCGCGACCATGAGTTTCTCAGAGTACTGGCAGAAGCGGTGGCCAAGCAGGGACTTGGCAATCCCGTCTCAGACATCGACCTCATCAACTCGGTGAAAGCCGATCTCACCTTCGACCAATCTTGGTCGGTCAGCGACATGGCGAACCTGGTGCTCAATTTCCATTCGATCAAGATCGGTTCTGTTCCTCAACTCACGCTGCCCGTGGCCGTCGTCTCTGACCCCGCCGGCACCGGCGGGAGTTACGTCTATCAAGGTGGAGGGCCCTACGGTGATGTGGAGTTCCCGACCCAATCACAAGATCAAGCCGCCATTGATCAGGTGCTCGGTATCGGCCCCTCTTTCGACTCGATGACGGGCAAGCCGCTGCCTACTCCGTCGGCGGTCAGCGTGTCGGTGATGAATGGAACAGGTGCCTCCAACCAGGCCGCCGACACGGGCTCCGCATTCACAGCACTTGGGTTTCATGTTGTCGGACTCGGTGACACCCAGCCGGTCGGCGACGTCGCCGAGACTTTCGTCTACTACGGCTCGAACTCGCCGAGCACGGTGGCGGCGGCGGAGTTGGTTGCCCGTTCGATGACCGGATCGGTCGTGATGGGCTACGAGCCGAGCCAGGTGACCAGCGGGGCTCAAGTCACGGTGGTCACCGGATCTCAGTTCGCGGTGAATGTACCCTCGGCGACAGCGAGCCCACCTGCGGCAGGCGGTTCCACCACTGCGCCCCCACCGACGTCCCAGTCCACGACCCCGACAACCGCCCCGACGACCGCGCCGACGGCGTCCATTGCCGCTCCCTCCTCAGCCACGTCCGAGCTCCAACCATGGGATCCGCGTTCGTGCCCATCGGGCTCACAGGCGACGGCACCAGTACCTAACGCAACCTGAAACAACACCAACCCGGGAACATGTCGGGGGTAGCCAGTAGGACGGGTTGCGGTCGTTCGAGGTCACACGTCGCTCCGAGGTGGCGCAGAGGCCCAGGGGCAATGCTTCTGCCGTCGGCTGACTGAACCACCAATTCGGTGGGCGTGGGGGGTACCGTTGTACGTCAATGACAGACTCAACCCAAATCTCTCCGGTCGGCACCCAACCCTTCGATCAAGATTCCTACGGAACTGGTTCCGAAGGGGATGGGATGTCGACTTGTCCTGAATGTCGTCTGGGCCATTGCGAGGAGTGTTCGAGCCGCCGTTGCGACTGCCCGCACATCTTCGCCGTGATCGGTCGCGCCATCGTCGAACTGGACGACGCGATCCAAAGTTCGGCCCACCTCTTGAGCGAAATTGGAACCTCCGCCAAGGCGCCGGGGTCGTCCATGTCGGAGCATAGGTAAGCACCCGAAGGACATGATGGTGGAGTGAGTAACTGAGTATGGCCGCCATCGGGGCTGCCGAGGCGCGGCGCCCTCTGTCGCCGGTGCGCCGACTTCAGTCACTTCGGTGGATTTCGCCGCGGAGCGTCTACTTACCTGTTGTGTACACGAAATATCCCCTGCAATGCACCGGAGCCGCTCATTGATGCATCTTGGTGCTGCGAGCCCCAGCTGTACGCGTAGTCAAAGACAGGACTCGGGACGAGTGACCCCCAAGTCCTCAGGATCTGAGCCTCTTGTGAAGGCACTGGTAACGAGTACGACCCGCCGCCGTCGTCGGTCTCCGTGCCACGTCCGAAGACCTGGTACACCGGAACAATGTCGGCCAACGGTATGCCATCGGCCTCCGCCGCACTCACCGCAAGACCAATCCACCCGTAGTGGCACGCGTTTCCGAGTTCACTACGGCATGGGTAAGGATCTAAACCGTACAGGTCAATGTCGGAATTGGCCGGGTTGAACCCACCCACGTAGGTCGGATGGTCTGTTGAGCTGAGATTCTCTTCGATGATGAAGGTCTTTGTTCCAGGGTCGTTGGCGTGAATCCAATCAGACTCTGCTTTCAAGTTCGCTGCGGTGCAGCTCGAAGGATTTGGTTCGTCCATCAAGTAGAAGCCAAAGACCTTCTGGTTTCCGACATAAGGCTGAACAGCCGTGGTGAAGGCGCTCGTGACGCCCGTGCACAGACCGAGATAGACCAAGCCCTTGACGCCCGACGGTAGGGCGTTGACCTGGCGCACGTCGTCTATGTCAGCCAGGTTGAACCCGTAGGCCCCCAGCAGATACTTGTTGCCCGAGAAGTCGCCGTTCGGCGCATAGTGCAACTCAGTACGACTGGATGATGACGGGGTGGAGGTCGAATTGCTCGTCGTCGTCGCCGGTCCGAGGCACGCAGAGGCGGCGAGCGAGAAGACAACCAATGTCAGGCCGACCAAAACGCGCGGTCGAACACTTCGAAAATGCTTCACCCGCCTCCTTCTGTTCCGTCGTACGTTGACCCTTGTCGCCATCCGGTCAAGGGATGACCAGACCCAACGATCGTCGATATGGGTTGCTTCGCCAATTTAGTTCGATCTTTCGGCGCGTTTTGGCCATGCGCACGTTTGAGACAGCCCTCCGTTCGGGTCTCCCGGACCTCGCTAGTGCCACTTGCTGGATCCCTGGTCAAGCTGATGAAGGGGCAGCTATGCGTCCCAATCAGAACCGCTTTCGGTATTTCGCTCGCCGGCGTTTCGGCTTCTTCGGCCGCGCTGAGAGCATCAAGGGCGGAAGGACGAATCCTTCACCAGACGATGTCGAAGCCCTCCTACTGTTCGGCCAGGATGGCTTCTATCTCGGCCATTGGGTCGCGCAGCACGGGTCCCCGAGTCTCCACCACGGCTCGTTCGATGGTGCAGTTGAAACGGTCGGGTGCGGCGTAGCCGTCCCCGACGGGCGGTCCCCATTCATAGCCACAGGTGAGACCAACGCCCACCCCGTTGAATGCCTGGGGCGTGAATCGGTTGATCGGGCCCTCGGCCACCGTCTGCCCGTCACAGCGTAAGGTCCCGGATCCACCCAGTCCTTCGTCCTTGGTGAACTCGTACTCAAGGGTGTGGGAGCCAGCGCCGACGACGTCGTCTGAGCCGATGACGTGGAGCTCCTTCCCGTACAGATTGTGAATGTAACGCGGGCGGCCGGCCCGAAACTGCAGCGACCATCCCCCGAGTCCGGAACCAATGGCCAGCAACGTTCCCTCGGGAGTGGTCTCTTCCGGCACGGTGATGTCGACGATGAGGGCATGCGAGCGGTTGCGGACGTTGACGGCGACTGGCTCGGGGACCTGGGCGCCGTCCTGGAAGTACCGGAATCGGTCGCGTTCTCGACGAGCGTCAGGTTTCGGGTTGACCAAGGCCCAAAGGATTCGGTTGTCCAATGGCAGAACTTGATTCCGCTCAGCCTCGACCCACCAGAGGTCGATCATGTCGCGGAGGCGTTCAGGGTGAGCCTCGGCCAAGTTTTTGGATTCGGAGACATCGACCTCCACGTGGTAGAGCTCCCAAATGTCGTCGTCGAAGGGAGCATTTGGATTCAGGCCGTCGGGGTAGAGCGGTCCGACCGGGTGGAAGGTCACCGCCTTCCAACCCTGGTGGTAAATGGCTCGAGACCCGAACATCTCGAAGTGCTGGGTGAGATGCCGCCCCGGTTCGTTGGCCCCGCCTGCGCCCAGCACATAGGAGAAGCTCACGCTATCCAGGTGGGACTGCGGTACCGCGCCGATCGTCTCGGGAGGCTCCAGACCCAGTAATTCGAGGACGGTGGCGAACACGTCAATCGCGTGCGCGAACTGGTGGCGGATTGCCCCAGGCTCAATGTCCCCGTTGGGCCAGTGGAGGATGCAGGGGTCGGCGACACCTCCTTCGTGTACCTCTCGCTTCCACCGCTTGAACGGCGTGTTGCCGGCCATGGTCCAGCCCCAGGGATAGTTGTTGTGGGTCAGAGGGCCGCCGATGTCGTCGATTTTCGACCGCATCTCGGCAAGCCCGGCCGGATCCATATTGCTCAGTCGGATGTCATTGATCGAACCTTCGGAGCCCCCCTCGGAGCTGGCGCCGTTGTCGGACACCACGATGATGACGGTGTCATCAAGCTCGCCGATATTTTCCAAGAATTCCGCAAGGCGCCCGATCTCCGCGTCCGTATGAGAGAGGAATCCAGCGAAGCACTCCATGAAACGGGCAGCCAGGGCCTGCTCCGGCTCGTTCAATGCATCCCACGGTCGAACCCAGATCGGTCGTTCCGACAGTACCGTTTCAGCAGGAATGACGCCCAGCTCCATCTGACGGGCGTGAATGCGATCGCGCAAGGCGTCCCAGCCCAGATCGAAATGGCCACGGTAGCGATCGATCCATTCGCGCGGAGCCTGGTGGGGGGAGTGACAGGCACCGGTGGCGAAATAGAGAAAGAAGGGGCGGTCGGCATCGACAGCTCGTAGGTCCCCGACGAATTCAATGGCCCGGTCAACCAGATCGGAGGTCAGGTGGTAGCCATCCTCGACTTCTTTGGGCGGTCGCACTGAGTGGTTGTCGTGGTAGAGGGCAGGGACGAACTGGTGAGTTTCCCCGCCGTGGAACCCGTACCACCGGTCGAAGCCTCGACCCAGGGGCCAACTGGCGCGCGACGACGCCATGTTGCTCTCGTCGTCGGGCGTGAGGTGCCACTTGCCGACGGCGTACGTGGCGTAGCCGTGCGACCGCAGGACCTCCGAGAGAAACCCGTTCTCGACCGGAGGTTTGCCCCAGTATCCGGGAAATCCCACCGCGAGGTCGGCCACCCGGCCCATGGCATTGCGGTGATGGTTCCGGCCGGTCAGTAGGCATGACCGGGTGGGCGAGCACAGGGCGGTGGTGTGGAAGTTGCCCAATCGCACGCCATTGCCAGCCAATTGGTCGATCACCGGCGTGTCGATGGTCGAGCCGTAGCAGCCCAGCTGGCCGAAACCGACATCGTCGAGCACAATCAGCACGACATTGGGCGCACCCGGTGGCGCCGCGGGGTCAGGTGGCCACCAGGGCTCAGACTCCCGCCAATCCCGCCCGATTCGGCCTCCGAACTCTGTACTCACGAACTCGTACTCCTTGTCTCGGCGTGAGGATGGTACCAAGTTCAGCAGAGACCGGAAGTGCGATGCTGGCCTACGCGCGCTGTGTCGAGTTGTCTTTCCTTCCGAACGCGTTCAGACGAATGAGCACGCGCAGGCTGGGTTGTGTGGCCGCGTTGGCGCTGGGCACGATCGATCGAGAAGACGCTGTACCGGATCGGTCAGCCCGCCAAACGAGACGTCCTCTCCATTCCCCAGGTCCCCGCGACCAACGAGAGCGACTGCACTCTGGCCTCATAGGAGTGGACTCGAGTCGACAGCATGATCTCATCTGCATCGGTACGACGGAGCAATCGCGTCAATCCATCATGGACTGTCTCTGGGCTGCCGATGAGATGAGTCGACATGACCTCCTCCACGATGGCCAATTCGGCGGAAGAGAACTCATACGCGTCGGCCTCTTCCGGCGATGGAAGCAATCCGAGGCGTCCAGTCCGGAGTTGCAAGATGCTCAGGGCCGATGAGCCGGACAGCCAGGCGGCTTCTGCATCGGTAGAAGCACAAATGACCGACACCGCGACCATCGCCTGCGGCTGGTTCAACAAGAACGAAGGTCGGAAGGACGATCGATAGGTCTCAAGGGCCTGGTCGATGAGTCCAGGAGCAAAGTGATAGGCGAACGAATAGGGCAAGCCCAGCTGACCGGCCAATTGTGCGCTGAACAGAGAAGACCCAAGCAACCACACCTCTGGGAGATAGCCGCGTCCGGGCGTGGGCGATGGATGAGTCGGGGGACCATCGCCGGCCGCCAGGTAGCTGACCAGTTCCACGACGTCCTCAGGGAAGCCGTCGGCGCCCAGGCCTTGGCCACGCCGCAACGCACGTGCCGTGACCTGATCGGTGCCGGGCGCACGTCCCAGGCCGAGGTCGATTCGACCCGGATGGAGGGCCTCGAGGGTGCCGAATTGCTCGGCAACGACCAACGGAGAGTGGTTGGGAAGCATGACACCGCCCGAACCGACTCGAAGTGTCGAGGTGGCGTTGGCCAGGTGGGCGATCACAATGGCTGGCGCCGAGCTGGCCACGGCGGGCATACCGTGATGTTCGGCCACCCACATCCGGTTGTAGCCGAGCCCCTCGACGACGCCCGCCAGTCTCGTCGTCTCGGCGAGCGCTTGCGCTGGAGTTGAGCCCGTCGCCACCGTGGCAAGGTCCAGCACAGACAGGGGCACCATATTGATTGCAACACCGGAGTGGGTCGTGTGCTTCCCTCACGCGCAGATGGACGAGGAAGGATCGAGGAACCCATCCTTGCGACGAACCAAGGTTTGGGAGGACCGCGCTCAGGCCGCCCCCCGGGGGGCCCGCTGGCCCGGGGAGCCCTTGTCACAGCGGTCATGACGAAGGCATGGGGCCCTGCCGGTCCCTCCCGGTTCGTCCACCTGGCGCGGAGAACTAAGGTTGTCCCCAGAGGTTCAGTCGTCGACTGGACCCGGAAGCGCTGGACCCGGTCCCCGTGGAGCGCCTCCCACCCGAGGAGGCACGGACCATGGCTGATTGGGCCGCCCAAGATCTTCGTCTGTCCCGCATCCGAGCAAGACGGCTCGATCGCTGATGCCGAGCGCACGGGTCCTGAGAAATTCTGATGCAACTCAAGCAATCCGCCGAATCGTCGGCGAACCCTGAGCGTCTGTGCGAGGTGTCCGCCGAAGTGGTCGGCGCTTCCGGCGCCGGGATCATGCTGATGTCGCATGCATCCCTTGGGGGGACGATCTGCAGCTCGAATGATGTGAGCGCGCTGATTGAGGACTTGCAGTTCACGCTGGGAGAGGGCCCTTGCCTCGATGCGATGCATCACGTCTCCCCGGTGCTCGAACCCGATTTGGCCGATCCCGCGGTTGGCCGCTGGCCAGCCTTTGCCCCGCCGGCGGTCGCTGCGGGAGCGCGCGCCATTTTCGGCTTCCCATTGCAGGTGGGAGCCGTGTGCGTCGGCGCCCTCAATCTCTATCGGGAGGTGCCCGGAGATCTCGACGTGGACCAGCATGCCGACGCACTGGTCATGGCTGGCGTGGCCGCGCGCTCCGTCCTGACCATGCAGTCCGATGCGGCCGACGGCCAACTGGCATCCGCCATCGAAGTGGGCTCTCAAATTCGGTTTGTAGTGCACCAGGCGTCCGGCATGGTGGCGGCCCAACTGGGCGTGAACCTGAGCGAGGCGCTCACTCGCCTTCGGGGCTACGCCTTCGCCAATGACCGGCAGATCACCGAGGTGGCCAAGGACGTAATCGCCCGTCGGATTCGGTTCCACAAAACCCCGGAGGGTTAGCGACAAAAGGGCGCTAATTGGGATGTAACCTCGGTCCCGACGGCCACGCCGCGATGAAGGAGATCGGCATGCCCAGAGAGTCATTGCTGGCCCAGACATTGGTTGAACTGGCCGACTCGCTGGTCGATGACTTTGACGTGGTGGAACTCCTCACCCTGCTCACTGACCGGTGTGTCGAAGTCCTCAGTGTGGCCGCGGCGGGGATCCTGCTCGTCTCCGCCGAGGGAGAGCTTGGTGTCATGGCATCTTCGAACGAGGCCACCCGCGTCCTCGAACTCTTCGAGCTCCAATGCCAAGAGGGGCCGTGCCTCGACTGCTACCGCACGGGTGCCCCGATTATTGCCGCCGATCTCACTTCAGCCGACGGTCGCTGGCCTCATTTCGCCGTGGAGAGCCTCAGTGCCGGATTCCGCTCGGTGCACGCGCTGCCGATGCGCCTTCGGGGCACGACGATCGGTGCTCTCAACCTGTTTCGCCAAGAAGCGGGCACGCTCGATGAATCCGATAGCCGCGCCGCCCAGGCCTTCGCCGACGTCGCCACGATCGCGATCTTGCAAAACCGGGCGCTTTTGGCGGTACAGGTGGTCAACCAGGAATTGCAATATGCATTGCAGAGCCGCGTCGTGATCGAGCAGGCCAAGGGCGTCCTGGCCGAGCGGGCCGCCGTCGACGTCGACAAGGCGTTCACGCACCTTCGCTCCTTCGCCCGGAGCCACAACCGTCGACTGGTTGACGTTGCCAACGACGTCATCGACGGCCGACTGGCAACCGCGGATGTGGTCGCTCCGGGGAGACAATCGTAAATTCCGGGCGGCTCGATCCACCAGGTTTCGGGGCGATCTGGGTTCCTGGCGGAAAAATGGCGGGCGGGCCCCTTTATCGATGTTGGGTCCCGTCGGGCGGTTGATTGTTTTCGGTTGACTCAGGCGCGAGCATCTCGACCCGTTGCTACACTATATACGTGACTACGCAGATAGAGGCCATACCAACGCGGGAGGAGTTTGCCTCCGCCGTCGGCATGCTGAAGCTGCTCGGGGATGACACCCGCCTCCGCATCATTTGGGCGCTACTGCACCGCGAGCACTCGGTGAGTGAACTGGCCGAGCTGGTCGGGGCGCAACCGGCCGGGGTCTCGCAGCACCTGGCCAAATTGCGACTGGCCCGGTTGGTTCGCACCCGTCGTGACGGCACCAGGATTTTCTACGTCGTCGACGACGCCCACGTGCGCCAGCTGGTCGAAGAGGTGGTCACGCACGCCGGTCACGACGACCCGGGGACGATTTGACCGTGACTGGCAACCAAGCCGACCACGGCCACACGCATCACGGCCACCCCTCGGCCGAGGCGGACCAGCGTTATCTGATCGCCACCTTGATTCTGCTTCTGTCCTTCATGGCGTTCGAGGTGACCACCGCTTTGGTGGCGAATTCGCTGGCTCTGCTGGCGGATGCCGGTCACATGCTGGCCGACGTGGGTGCTATTGCCGGTTCGTTCGTGGCCATCCGCATGGCCGCCCGCCCTGCAACGGGTTCGCATACCTACGGGTTGAAGCGGGCCGAAATTCTTGCGGCCGCGGGCAACGGGATCGCGCTCCTTGTCGTCTCGGCCCTGGTGACTTTTGAGGCTGTGCAGCGACTGGTACACCCGGCGACGGTCCACGGCGGCATCTTGATTGTGGTGGCCACTGTGGGTGTCGCCGTGAACCTGGTTGCCACCCTCATTCTCTCGAAGGCCAATCGGACCTCCCTCAATATGGAAGGGGCCTACCGTCATATCCTGACCGATCTCTACGGCTTCATGGGGACCGTGATCGCCGGCATCATCATCGTAACGAGCGGATTCTCCCGCGCCGACTCGATTGCGTCACTGGTGGTGGTCGGCCTCATGGTCAAGGCTGCTGTCGAGCTGCTGCGGCCTGCGTTGCGCATATTGCTCGAAGGTACGCCTGAGGGAATCGATCTCGACGAAATCCGTAAGCACCTCTTGGAATTGCCCGAGGTGGCATCGGTCCACGATCTGCACGCGTGGACACTGACCTCGTCGTTGCCCATCCTTACCGCCCATGTGGTGGTGACCGACAATTGCATCAACCAGGGGGAGGTGGGTCGAGTGCTCGATCATCTGCAGGGATGTCTCGTCGGTCACTTCGACGTGGAGCACTCCACTCTGCAGCTCGAAGCCATCGGCCACATCGACCACGAAGCCGGTGGCTTCCACTAGCCAACCTCACGGGTGATCGGTCGGCGCGGTCGGCGGATCGAAGCGGGCCACCAACTCCACGTGCTCGGTCATGGGAAAGATGTCAAAGCCACGAATTGAGGTCAGCGTCCAACCGGCATGGAGAAGGACCCGGGCGTCGCGTCCGAATGACGCTGGGTCGCACGAGACATAGACCAGGCGACGTAGGGTGGCCCCGTGCCTGCTCAGCGCCGTCATGACGGCCTCGCCGGCACCCTCGCGGGCGGGATCGAGGACCAGCAGGTCGGGTTGGCTCAGGCCGGCTTCGACGAACTTGGGTGTGATGGACGCCTTCTTGACCAACATCTGCGGGTAGTCACGTCCGTTGCGTTCGGCATCAGCGCAGGCCCGCCGGTCGCGCTCGACGGCTAACACCGAACCCTCCGATCCGACCTGCTCGGCCAACACCACCGAAAAGAGGCCGGCGCCGGCGTAGAGGTCAACCACCTTGTCACCCCGCACCGCCCCCATTTCGACCCGTACGGCCTGGGCCAATGCCTCAGCCGCGCCCACGTGCACCTGCCAGAACACCCCGGCCGAAACTCGGAAGGTGTGTGCCGCCACATCCGTGTGGACGTCGCCTGGTTGTTTTCGTACCCGCCCGTTGACCACCAGTCCTGTCCGCAGCGGGGGCAGGGCGGCCACTGACTTCCGGGGCGTGGCCACGGCTACGACAGCCTGGTGCCGATCGGGCGCCACCGCGATCTCGATCTCCTCGACGCCAGGCCAGGCGGCATGGAAGGCCCCAGTGTCTATCGCCTCGGGGCAGGCAATCGGGCAGGACTCCACCAGTTCGAGTTCGTGCGAGCGGTGCCGGCGGAAGCCGACCCTCCCGGTGGGGTCGACCCCCAATCGGACCCTGGTCCGCCAACCGAGCCCATCGGTATCTCCCCGGACAGCCGCGACGTCAATGTCACGCCTCAGGCCGGTGAAGTGGTGGAGTTGCTCGGCCGCCCGGAACGCTTTTAGCCGTCGTTGCCCCGCCAGATTCACGTGCTGGAAGTCGCAGCCGCCACAATTTCCCGGACCGGCATGGGGACACGGGGGGGTGACGCGGTCGGGCGAAGGTCGCAGGATCTCCACCGCATCGGCTCGCAGAAATGACGTCGCGGTGGCGGTGACCCGAGCCATGACCCGCTCACCGGGCAGGGCGTGGCGCACGAAGACCACCCGCCCGTCGGGAGCACGACCGATGCACCCACCCCCGCCGGCGATGTTCCCGATATCGAGCTCGAGCAACACTTCCACATCGTCGGTGTCGGTCACGGGCAAACACTAGATGGGGTCTAGATCGGTCGACGAGCCCGACGAGCCCGACGAGCCCGACGAGCCCGATGAGCCAGAATGGTCTTGACGTCCTGCGAGAAGCGCGGGACCGGTGAAAGAATTTGTTAGACATCTTGGCCGGATGTCGATTCCGTCGATCCGGTTCGTCGTAGTGCCGACAACAACCAATCAGGAGGACACGTGCGTTACCTAATGATGATCTGTTCTGACGAAAGCCAAATTCAGGGCATGACGCCCGAGGCGGGCCAAGCCATGCTGGGCGAGTACTTTGCCTTTCAGGAGGAAATGAACAGCCGGGGCGTGCTCCAAGGCGGCGAGCGACTGCAGTTCACTACCGACGCCACCACCGTGCAGGTGCGCGACGGGGAAACCTTGACCACAGATGGGCCGTTTGCCGAGACCAAAGAGCAGATCGGCGGCTACTACGTGGTTGACTGCAAGGATCTCGATGAGGCGATTGAGATCGCCGCCAAGATCCCTGGGGCTCGCCTGGGCTCGATCGAAGTGAGACCAATCTGGGAGATGTAACGGCCGAGGTCGAAGTTGCCGTAGCCAAAGCCTTCCGGGACGAATGGGGGCGAGTGGTCGCCACCCTGATCCGCCGGATTGGCGACTGGGATATCGCGGAGGAGTGTGCGCAGGATGCCTTCGCGTCGGCGCTGGAGCGATGGCCCAGAGACGGCATCCCGCGTCAACCCGGCGCCTGGTTGACCACCGTGGCGCGGAATCGAGCCATGGATCGCCTCCGTCGCGCCGCGGTGGGAGCGGAGAAATTGGTGGAGGTGGCCCGGTTGGGAGCAGCCGATGAATCTGAAGTCGGCGGGAGTAACGATGCGCCGGACGATCAATTGAAGCTGATGTTCACATGTTGTCACCCGGCTCTGTCGCTCGAGGCCCAGGTGGCGCTGACTTTGCGCACCCTGGCCGGTATGACGACCACCGAGATAGCCCGAGCATTCTTAGTGTCCGAGCCGACCATGGCGCAACGCCTGGTGCGAGCCAAGAGGAAGATCCGACACGCCGGCATCCCGTTCCGGATACCTCCGGCCCACCAATTGGTGGATCGCACCGGGGCGGTGCTCTCCGTGCTTTACCTCCTCTTCAATGAGGGGTACTCGGCGTCGGCCGGGGCCGACCTCCTGCGCCAGGGGCTGTGTGGAGAGGCCATCCGCCTCACCCGCACCCTGATCACCTTGATGCCCGACGAGCCCGAAGCGATGGGTCTCCTGGCCCTGATGTTGTTGCACCATGCCCGGCGGGACGGCCGGGTTGACGCCCACGGGGACTTGGTCCTCCTGAACGAGCAGGATCGATCACTGTGGGATGACGAGGCCATTGCCGCCGGTGACGACGTGCTCAACGCGGCCCTCCGTATGGGCCGTCCGGGTCCGTTCCAAATCCAGGCGGCCATTGCGGCCTGCCATGCTCAGGCGCCCCGGGCCAGCGAGACGGACTGGGCCGAGATCGCCGCGCTCTACGACCAACTCCTGGTCATCATGCCTTCGCCGGTGGTGGAGCTCAATCGCGCCGTCGCGGTCTCGATGGTCGAGGGGCCCGAAGCTGGGCTGGAGCTTCTCTCGGCCATCGACGCGGACGGCACCCTGGCTAGCTACTACCTTCTCTCTGCCACCAGAGCCGATCTGCTCCGCCGTCTGCAACGACCGCTCGACGCGGCTGACGCCTATCGCCAGGCTCTGAGCTTGGTCACCACCGACGCCGAACGCCGCTTCCTGCAGCTCCGGATCGACGAGGTGACAGAGACCTCCGCGGTGGGCCCGGACTGACTGAACCCTGACGCGGGTCCCAGGAGCTGCTCGCCTGGGGGTTTCGCGGTTGTGGGATCTATGCTCAGCGGCGCGGCGGCCTTTGACGGACGCCTGGTCGACGGAGAGCCCGCCGATTTCGACGGGACATTTGGCCTCGACAGCCCGCTGTCTGGCTCCCTACCGAAAGGACAGCCACACCATGTTGCACGACAGGGTCGCCATCATCACCGGTGCAGGGCGCGGCATTGGGCGTGAGCACGCCCTTCTCTTCGCCTCACTCGGATCCAAAGTGGTGGTCAATGACCTCGGTGGAGCGATCGACGGTTCCGGTGCTGATGTCTCCGCCGCCCAATCAGTGGTTGACGAGATCGCCGCTGTTGGCGGCCAGGCCGTGGCCAGCACCGACAGCGTCACGTCGTTCGAAGGGGCTAGGAACATTGTCGAGCTGGCCCTGGCTACGTTCGGTGACCTGCACGTCGTGGTCAATAACGCCGGGATCCTGCGCGATCGGATGCTCGTATCAATGAGCGAACAGGAATTCGACGACGTCATCTCGGTCCACCTGAAGGGCACGTTCAACATCACCCGCCACGCCGCCGAAGTCTGGAGGGAGCGATCCAAGACGGGAGACATCGTGGACCGGGCCATTGTCAACACCAGTTCCGGCGCCGGGCTACACGGGAACGTGGGCCAGACCAACTACTCGGCCGCCAAGGCCGGCATCGCGGCCATGACGGTCGTCAACGCAATGGAGCTCAACCGCTACGGCGTACGGGCCAACTGCATCGCGCCGGTGGCCCGGACCCGACTCACCCTGCAGACCCCGGGTCTGAGTGATTCCATGAACAAACACGTCTTTGACCCTGAGAACATCTCGCCCCTGGTGGCCGTCCTCGCTTCGGAGACCTGTCCCTTCAACGGCCAGGTCTTCAGCGTCTATGGCGGATCGGTGGGCATCTACGGGGGCTGGTCCATCGCTGAAGAGGTGTCGACCGATGACCGTTGGACACCGCAAACCTTGGCCTCGGCCATGGACTCGCTGCCCCGGACCGTTGAGGTCAACAGCCAGATGACCGCACTGATCAAGGCGATGCAGGAGTAGGCATCGCTATTGCTCGATTGCCGGTGCGCCCCTACCGTGGACCCGACGGACGAGCACGACAGGGTCGCAGGGCGCAGGGGAGGACCGACGCCAACCGGAGACGAATTGCAGCACATGTTGGACGCGGTCGAGGTGCACCCACTGCTGTGCGCCGTGGCCCACCTGACCGGGGACTTCAGCCTGTTGCGCGCTGATCTGGCCCCCGACCAAGCCCAGATGCTGGTGCCGGGTCGAGGTCTGGGGCCAGAACAGGAAGCCGAGGCCCGCGCCCTCGCCGGCCAGGCGCTGCTCGAGCACGAAGCGTCAGGTGCACCTCCGCACGAGCTCAGTCCCGATGAGATCACTCGGATCTTCGACTTCCTCGTCGGCCCTTCCTCCACCCCGCAGTGGGGCGCCTTCCTGGTCGAAGAGTTGGCATTGCCGGGCACCGATCCCCGGGCCGCGAGTTGGCGAGCGCAAGAGATAGCTCCATCTCGGGACTTTCGCTGTGCCGTCATCGGCGCCGGCATCTCGGGCCTGGCAGCCGCCCATCGGCTCCGGCAGGCCGGCTTCACGGTCACTGTCTTTGAGAAGAACGACGACGTGGGTGGCACCTGGCTCCAAAACGTCTATCCCGGATGTCGGGTCGATGTGCCCAATCAGTTGTACAGCTTTTCCTTCGCTCAGAGTGACGCCTGGGTCGGGCGCTACTCGGCCCAGCCCGACCTCTTGGCCTATCTACGGCGGGTGACGGAGGAATTGCGCTTGCACTCATGCATCCGCTTCTCGACCGAAGTGACCGAGGCCCGATATGAGGCAGGCACGCAGCGGTGGGTGGTCGAGGTACGACGGGCTGACGGCACAACGACCACGGAACACGCGGACGCTCTTGTCAGCGCCGTTGGTCAACTCAATCGACCCTCCCTTCCAGCCATTGCGGGTCGGGACACGTTCGGTGGCCGATCGTTCCATTCGGCCGAGTGGGATGACTCGGTGTCACTGGTCGGCCGGCGGGTGGCGGTGATCGGTTCGGGGGCCAGTGCGGCGCAGTTCGTCCCGGCCGTCGCCGACGTGGCGGCCCACCTCGACCTCTACCAGCGCACGCCGCCCTGGCTTATGCCGACGGAGAACTACCGAGACCCGTTCCCCCCGGCCTATCACTCGCTTTTGGAGCGGGTCCCGACCCACGGCCGCTGGGATCGCCTGTGGCAGTTCTGGCTCATGCACGAGGGCCTGCTCCCAGCCGCCAGGGTCGATCCGACCTGGCCCGACCAACGTCACTCGGTCAGTGAAAGCAATGACTTCATGCGGGCCATGCTGACCGACCTCCTACGGGCCCAGGTTCCCGACGAAGCGTTGTTCGACAAGATGGTGCCCCGTTTTCCCCCGTTCGCGAAACGAGCGCTCCGCGACGACGGGATCTGGGCCACGACCGTGCAACGGGAGCACGTCGATCTCATCACTGAGCCCATTTCGGAGATCACCACCACCGGCATCCGTACCACCGACGGCCGCGAACGCCCGGCTGACGTGGTCATCTACGGGACGGGCTTCACCGCCTCGCAGTTCCTGACGCCCATGCGGTTGCTGGGTCGAGGCGGCGTCGACTTGAACGAGCAGTGGGATGGGGACGCTCGGGCCTACCTCGGGATGACCGTGCCTGAGTTCCCTAATTTCTTCATGTTGTACGGACCCAATACGAACCTGGTCATCAACGGCAGCATCATCGTCATGGTGGAGTGCCAAGTGCGCTACATCGTCGAGGCCCTGGGTCAGCTCCTGCGCACCGGCCATCACGCCATGAGCTGCCGGTCCGACGTACACGACGCCTACAACGACGAGATCGACGCCGGCAACAAGGAGATGGTGTGGGGGGTCGCCGACGTGCCGAGCTGGTACCGCAACCGGCGCGGCCGGATCGCCCAGAATTGGCCCTTTGGCCTCCTCGACTACTGGGAACGGACTCGCCAACCGGACTTGGCCGATTACGAGCTGACCTGATGGCCAGTTCCGGTCCCAGTCCTGAAATGAGTGAGATCCTGAATTTGGTGCCGCCCGACTTCGCCGATCCGGAGGCGGACTACCTGGACGTTCGGGCCATGCTTGGTCCGTTTCATGGACACCCGGTCCCGGACCACATTGAGATCACGGCGACAACCCTCGGCGGTGTCCCCGTGGCCTGGTACGACGACACCGACAATCCGAAGGACGAACGTGTGGCGTTTCATTGTCACGGGGGTGGATTCGTCGCCTGCCCACTCGACACATACCATTTCTACGGCGCCATGTTGGTTGAGCAGCTCGGCCTCCGAGTCGTGATGCCGGACTATCGCCTGGCGCCGGAACATCCATATCCCGCCGCCCACGACGACTGCCTCAGCGCCTACCGGGGTCTCCTGGACTCCGGGGTGGAGCCGGGGCAGTTGGTGGTCATGGGCGACTCGTGTGGGGGAGGGCTGGCCCTCGGAACCCTGTTGGCCGCTCGTGACGGGGGGTTGGCCATGCCGGGCTGTTTTGTCTCGATCTCGGGTTGGTTCGATCTCTCGGTGGCCCGACCTGGCGACGGTTCCCCTGATCCGTTCCTCGAGCGCGGCATGGGTGCGCAATCGCGGCCGTGACTACACCGCCGACGCGCTCCCGCTTGACGATCCCCGGGTCTCTCCCGTCTTTGCCGACCTCGCCGGTCTCCCGCCCCTCTACCTCCCGGTGGCCCAGCACGACACGCTGCGGGAAGGGACGTTGCAGTTGGCCGCCTCGGCGACCCGGGCGGGCGTGGCCGTCACGCTCGAGTCCTGGCCCGGTGCGGTGCACGGATGGCACGGCCTGGTCAACGTAGGTGTCCCCGAAGCGATTGTCGCCTGGCGGCGGGCCGCCCAGTTCATAGACACCACCCTGCCCGGCCGGCGATCTGATCGTCGGACTCTCGCGTGAAGTGAACGTTACGCGAACAAACCGCGAAGTCGCGGTTATCTTCCCAGCTAATGTACGGCCGCCGTGGTGACCAGCGCTTCAGAGATCGAGTTCATCGAGATCCGGGTGACCCAGCTCTTCGCCCTCGTGTCCGAGGCCCTGGCTGGCGCCACCGAGGCCCTCCTGAGCAACGATTCCTCCACCGGGTTGGCGGTGGTGGAAGGGGACCAGTCGGTGGACGACCTCACGGCCGAGGTCGAACTCTTGGTCTGGCGGCAGCTGGAAAACGAGGACACGCCGACATCGACCTTGCGACAGCTGGTCGGGGTCCTCTTGATCCTGCCGGAGCTGGAGCGCAGCGGAGATCTGGCCGAGCACATCGCCCAGCGGGCCGTCACCCATCTGGGAGCGCAAATGAGCCCGCTCAGCCGGGGCATCGTGCAGCGTATGGCCGAAGTTGCCCTCGAAATGTGGCGCGACGCCGCCGACGCCTATGGCGACCGCTCAGCCCGTGCCGACGCCCTGGCCGAAGACGACGAAGAGATGGACATCCTGCACGGCCGCTTGACGGGCGAGATCGCCGCCGAGTCGATGCCGACAGCCATCAGCGCCCAGGTCACCCTGCTGGCCCGCTTCTACGAACGCCTAGGGGACCACGCGGTCAACCTGGCTCGTCGGATCGAGATGCTGCAAGGTCCGACACCCCGGGGATGAGGGGGCCCAGGCGTGAGGGGCAGCCGGGCGGGGTCGTAGTGCCAGACCGTTCGGCCAGCCGGCATGGTCCTGGCCCAGGTGCTGTAGACCGCGGATTCGGAATCACAGCCCGGTCTGGCCGTCGGGTATCACTGGTAGCGAGATCTGGGGTGCAGGCACCAACTCACCGTGTCAATGACGAGTAATCGCTTTCTAGTACCCCAGTTACTAGGATTGCATCATGGCGGCCTGGAACTTTCTGACCAACCACGGTCGGGCGTTGCTGTGCATCGCCCACGATCCCGAGGTGCGCCTCAGGGACATCGCAACGGCCCTCGACATTACGGAGCGCCGGGCCTTCGGAATCATCACCGACCTGACGGAAGGCGGGTACGTGGTCAAGTTCAAGGAGGGCCGCCGGAATCGATACAAGATCGAGGCTCACCTTCCGCTGCAGGAGTCCACGGGCCGGGACCAGGCCATTGGTGAAGTTCTGCAACTCTTGACCGCCACCGAAGCCATACCGCGCACTTTGCGGACCCGTCGCGAAGATCGCCAACCGAACGCGGCCGCCATTTCGAGGTGACCCATCATTTGATCACGTCGATCTCCGTTCAGTTGTCGGACTGACCTTCGTCCCGTCCGCCGCTGCCGGCGAGAATGGTGCCCAGTTGGTCGGCCAGGGCCACCGCCACCACACATCGCTCTTGGCTGATGGGCACGGCGGGTGTCGGCGTCAGGATGAAGGTACCCAAGTTCCGGCCTCCGCCGCGTACTGGGAGCTCCACCCGTCGGGTCGGCAGGCCTGCCGATGACGTGGGCCAGAGCAGGGGATTGAGACGAACGGACCCGTCAGGATCGATCCGTGCGCCCTTCTCCGATGGTGGGTCCCACACGAATCGGCAGTCCAACAACGACAGCAGTTCGCGCAATTCGGTGGCCACGGCCATCAGAACGAAGTCGGGCTCCTCGCCTCCGGCGATGCGCTCGGCCATGTCGTGCATGCGGCTGATCTCGTGACGGCCCTCGACTGCCGCGCGCCGTTGCACCTGACCGCGGGCCGCTAGTTCACCCACCAGGAGGCCGACCACCACGAAGAGGATCTCGGTGGTGAGATCGGTCTTTCCGCTGATGCGGAGCGACTGGTAGGGAACGGTCAACCAGAAGTCGAACGCGATGGCCGAGACCAGGGCGCACACCGCCGCCGCTGCACGGTTCCCCAGCGAGGCGATGGCCACTGTGACAACGACCAGAACGAGCGCATCGTCAGGTGAGTCGAGATGACCCCGTCCTGGGACAAGGAGAAGGGCGGCAGCGATCGGGGCGGCAATGGGCAGCAACCAGAGGACCAGGCGATGCTCTTTCCACCTAGACCAGCGACCGCCCTGGTCGAGCCAGTGTCGGGGCACCCTGGTCACGCTCGATCGTTCGACACAGGTGCGGAAAGAATTTCGTAGAGCGGATTGATCATGGCCAACTGGCCATGATGCTTGCCAACCGTGGCTTCCACCGAAAGCAGCGATCCACTGCCGATACCGGGGATCGATCGACGGCCCAGGAACACCAAGGTGATTGATTCGCCGCTGTTGTCGGCCAATATGCATTCGAGTGTGGGCACCCCGGACCAGGGTTGGACACGCACTGTCTTGACACGTCCAGCCACGCGCGCGCCGCGGCGCCAATGCAGGGCAGAAATCGGCGTGACCCCGTCAATGGTGGGTAAGGGGATGGCCGTAGGGTGTGGGGTCGATGTCGGTGCGGCCCGGATGTCACGCCTGGTGGAGTGTCTGACAGCGGCCACGATGGCCTCGTGTCGCTCAATACCGGGGGCGACCAGGAAGGGAACGATGGTGGCATTGACGTGATTGAGCTGGCTGACAATGTCGACGATGTAGTCGGCTGTCTGATCGTGGAGAATGCGCCGGAGCGCCTTCCCGTACGAGCGCCGGGGCAGCAGCATGCTCACCTCGGTTTCGCCGTCAGCCAGCTCAGCCGCCAGTTCCAGCGCCGCCCGGCCCAGCCGGCGGTCGGGGCAATCAATGACATCGAGTGGGAGCTGCGAGAGTCCGACCCGCTGCCAGCGTTCCATTAGGTTCTGCGCCCGGAGGTCGTCGATGTTGAAGTGGACGGCGCGCAGGTCATCGGGCATCAGCGTTCGGGCGTACTGAATGGCACGGGCTGCGGCCAGGTCGATGCGATCGACCAGGATCACCACCACATGACGGCGTAGGATGCGGTCTTCGCAGGCCTGGACGGCCGCTCCCTCTTCGAGCACGAGATCCTCGGCCCGGTATTGGCGGTTGGTGCGGATCAATGCATAGATCAGAATCGGCATCACCACGACCACGACCCAGGCACCGTGGGAGAATTGGGCAACGGCGAACACCACCACGACAACGGCGCACACCACGGCGGCGATGCTGTCAATGAACACTCGAACCTTCCAGTGGACATCGCGTTGGGTGTGATGGTGCTTGGCCATTCCGGTGGCGGCCAAGGTGAAACCGCTGAACACCGCAATGGAGTACATCGGGATGAGCGCCGCGACCTTGGCCTCGGTTGCGATCAGGAGGACGATGGAGACCCCGGCCAGCAGCAGTATGCCGTTGGAAAACACGAGTCGGTGACCCCGCACCGTCAACTTGCGCGGCAGGAACGAATCTTCCGCCACGAAGCTGACCAGGAAAGGGAAGCCGGTGAAGCTGGTGTTGGCGGCCAGAATCAAGATGAGCGCCGTAGACGCTTGCAAGAGGTAGAACAGGAAACGACCCGTGGCGCTTGTTCCGTAGACCACTGAGCCGATCTCGGAGAGCACGGTGGGGGTCCCTGAAATGATCGGGACCGAGTGGGTGAACGCAGCCAACGCCGAGACGCCCAGGAACATGGTCCCCAAAATTGTGCTCATCAGCACGAGGGTGGTTCGGGCGTTATTGGCCTGGGGCTCCCGGAAGATGCTCACCCCGTTCGAGATAGCCTCGGTTCCAGTCATGGCGGAGCTGCCATTGGCAAAGGCACGCAGAAGGACGAAGGCCGCGACGCCCAGGATCAGCCCTCCGGAGGAATGGCCAAGGGCCTGGGACTCGTGGGTGGAAGGGACATTCTGAAGCGACCCCGTTGCTTCCTTGACAAGGCCGTAGACGATGAGGCCAGCCATGTTGACGATGAAGAAGTAGGTGGGGACGGCGAAGACTTTGCCCGCGTCCCGGATGCCCCGGAGGTTGCCGAAGGCCAAAAGAACGACAAAGAGGACGGAGAGGTACAGATCCATGTGACCGTGCGACAAGGCGGGAACGGCTGAAATGATGGCGTCGGATCCAGCCGCGACCGATACGGCCACGGTGATGGTGTAACTGATGAGCAACGCAGCACCGGCGATCTGGGCAATATTGGGGCCGAAGTTGTCGCGGCTGACGACGTAGGAACCACCTGCCTTGGGATACGACCGCACGACATCGCGGTAGACGATGGTGACGAGGGCGAGGACGGCCAGAATCGCCCCCGTAATCGGGGTGACCAAGGAGAAAGCGACCAGGCCGGCAATGGGCACGAGGACGCGAAGGATCTCCTCGGTGGCATAGGCCGAGGACGACATGACGTCGGACGAAAGGACGGCCAGAGCGGTGGGCTTGCCCAAACGCTGACCACTGAGTTGATCGCTGACCAGCGGCGGGCCCAGGAGAAATCGTTTGACCCGATACCTGGTGGATTCGGGGAGCTGGGCTGCCTTGGTGGTCGATTTCCGTGTCGGACCTTTCGTTGGAAAGGGCTGGGGGCGGACAGGCTGTTCTATTTCGGTGGTGCCGCTCACTACCCCCTCAACAGCCATTGAAGACTGTCTAGCTCCAATTGATGGGGCAGTGCACCAATACAAATGGAGTAGTCGCCGGTCCGCTTCCCGTAGGAGCTAGTCCTGCCCGCTCTTCCGGTTCGGCCCGTCCTGGCGAGCTAATCGGCGACGATATTGACCGGTGTACCGTTCGGTAGGTCCGCCAGTTGGGCCAGGTCGGCGTCGTGCAATCGGATGCACCCATGAGAGATGGCCGCGCCGGTGGTCCCGATGAGAGAGTCATCGTAGGAGTCGATGGGGCCGTGTATGGCGATGATGGCATCACCGGAGTTGCCCCAGTCGGTGATGGTGTCGGAGTGGGCTGACGTGACCATCACAAAGGCGCCGTAGCCAGGGTCGGGGGGTGGTGCCTGCATGGTGACGAAGAAGTTGCCGGGGGTTGTGGGATCGTCGGGCGCCCCGATGCCGGCCGGGAAGTCCAAAATCTGCCGGTTGTCCTTGAACACGCTCAGGTGTTCAGTGGCCAGGTCGACCACAACTTTGTACGGGGTGGTACCCAGCGTGGCGTCGCTCTGGGGAATCCAGGCGGTCGATTCGTTGGGGCGTTGGGCCAGGCGCACCTCGATCCAGTTGGGGGCCGAATCGATGACCGGGAGGATGCTCTGGTAGCCATACCACTCACCGGGGACCACCTGAGTCGCGGGCCCTCCGGGCGCGGCCGAACCCGGGGTGTCGCCATGGAGCGTGGCCACCAGGGTGGTGCCCGGCGGTGCTGTGACGGCCAGGTTCACCGTCGGAGTGGGCGGTACATGGAACGTGATCGGCCCGATCGCTCCCGGGTGGACGGACGTCCCGCAGCTCGCCAGTCCGGCCGCCGCAGCCATGGTGGCCGCAACCAACCCGAATCGGCGAGTGGCAGATCGGCTCTTCCCCACAGTGGCCATCAATGCTACCTGCGCCCCGCCCGCCCTGGACGTCAACAGGTCGGCGGGAGCCGGGTTCTTCTCGTCGGTGCCAGACTCGCTGCGTGAGCGAGCCGAAACGCACCTCCTCGGGCTCCCCATTCGAGGCGATCATCGGATTCAGCCGGGCGGTCCAGGTCGGTGATCGTGTCCTGGTGTCGGGGACCGGGCCGGTGTGGCCGGATGGGACGTGCCCGGACGATGCGGGCCGCCAGGCCCGCCGATGTTTCGAGATCATTGCCGCAACCTTGAGCGAATCGGGTGCATCCATGGCCGAAGTGGTGCGCACCCGGATGTTCATCAAGTCGACCGGAGACGCCGAGGCGATCGGCGCGGCGCATCGGGAGATCTTTGACCAGATACGTCCCGCCGCCACCATGGTCGTCGTGGCTGCCCTGCTCGATCCGCGCTGGCGGGTCGAGATCGAGGCCGAAGCTGTGATGGCCCGACGCTAAGCCAGCACGCCCCGTGCCGCCTCGAGCACGATGGTCATGCCGCGTAGATCGCCCACGAGCCCGGACTCCATACGATTCATGACATAGGAGACCGTCAGATCGGTTTCCTGGTCGATCACGATGACGGACCCGCCGTACCCTCCCCAATAGCAGGCCCTCGGACCGATCGGCATGTCGGCGTTTCCCAAGCCGTACCCCATCCCGAAGCGCAGCGGCACGCCCAACACGAGGTCGGTGCCATCAATTTGTTCTTCAAAAATGGCATCAGTGCCTTCCGCCGATAGCAGCCGAATGCCGCGTGCTTGGCCGCGACCGGCGATGACCGACTGGATGGCGGCCACCGAGCGGGCGTTGCCCTGGCCGTTGGCGGCGGGGATCTCGGCTCGGCGCCACCACTCGTTCGCCACCTGAGCCGCGTCGATCGGCGGGTTGAGGAGGGTCTTGGCCATGATGTCCGAGATTTCCATGGTGCTGAGGTCCAGTGGCGGGGGAGGAATGACCAGCGAGACCCGACCGTCCTCGCTGTCGGGCAGGCCGATGAAGAAATCGGCGCCCAGCGGCTGGGCCACCTCGTGGGCGAACCAACGGCCGATCGACTCTCCCGTGATGCGGCGGACCACTTCGCCGATGAGGTAGCCCTGGGTCACGGCGTGATAGCCCGAGGCCGTGCCCGGTTCCCACCATGGCGTCTGGGCGGCCAGAAGGGACGTGCACAACTCCCAGTCCGCCAGCTGCTCGGGTTCGAGCTTCTCCTCCCAGCCCGACAGACCGGCGCTGTGGCTCATGACGTGGCGAACCTCGACGTCCTGCTTTCCACCTTGGGCGAATTCGGGCCAGTACTTTGCTACCGGGGCGTGGAAGTCGAGCTGTTTCCGATCGGCCAGCATCAGCGCGCAGAGGAATGTCATTGTCTTGGTGGTGGACCACACGTTGGTCAAGGTGTCGCGTTCCCATGGCGCGCTTTTGGCCTCATCGACGCAGCCACCCCAGATGTCGACCACGGGCTCGCCATGGAGGTAGACGGCTACCGATGCGCCGACGTCGGCGCCCGAGTCGAGGTTGGACGAGAGGACGTGACGTACGCTCTCGAATCGAGCCTCGCAGGTTCCTTGCACTTCGGCCATCGCCTTGCTCCTTCGGGTCGTCAATTGTCGGCACGACTGCACGGCAACGTAGGCAGAATCCCACCGAGGACGCCAGCACGCCAGTTCGGACGGCAACGCGGCGCAGGCACACGCCCGCGCCCGCGCCTCGATCTCGTTGACGGGCTCATCTCGATATGGCTCGGGCGTCCCTTCGCAACGAGCGGCCTCACCCCCTTTGCACTCCTTTTCCGAGCCCATGCTCATCCGACGTGACCGGGTCTTCCAGATCGGCGGACACGAGGGTGTTGGGCCTGAGGCCTCCGCCGCGTTCGCTGGGGCCCGGAGCCAGAGCTACGGGTCCGACCGCAGGCCGCCCAACAGCGACCTCTGGGGAGGGAGTTCCAGGCGTTTGGTCACCTGCACCCGCTCCAACAGTCGGCGATCGTGCGACACCAGGAGCAAGGTGCCGTCAAACGCACCCAGGGCCGCCTCCAGCTGCTCAATGGCCGGAAGGTCGAGATGGTTGGTCGGTTCGTCCAAGACAAGGAAATTGACCCCAAGGACCCCGAAAGCGGCCAGCTCGGCGCGAGTCCGTTCCCCCGGAGAGAGCGAGGACGCCGGACGGGTCACGGCGTCGGCTCCGAGCCCGAACTTGGCCAGCAGCGACCGGGCTTCAGGTAGGGGCACACCACTGCGTTCCATCAGCGCGTCGACCACGGTGTGCGACCCGCGCAAGGCGCGACGGTCCTGGCCGAGCTCTCCGACGACCACGCTCGGCCCCATCCATCGTGATCCTTTGACCAGCGGAAGTCGACCCAATATGGCTTCGACCAACGTTGATTTGCCCGAGCCATTCGGTCCCACCAGGGCCAGGCGGTCGGCCCAGCTGATTTCGAGCGCGAGCGGCCCCAAGGTGAAGCCCCCGCGGGTCACGACGGCGCCGTCAAGGCGAGCGACGACGTCACCCGAACGCGGTGCTTGCGCGATCTGGAAGCGGAGATCCCACCCGACCCAAGGTTTTTCCACTACTTCCAGAGCGGCCATGGCTCGTTCGGTGCTGCGGGCCCGAGCCGCCAGCTTCTCGGTGCGGTTGACCCGGAAGTCTCGTTGTGTCTTGTCGTTGTCCCGGGGGGACCGCTTCTCCCGGGCGACGCCCGAGGTGGCCCATTGACGTTCCCGCTGGGCCCGTTGCGTGAGATCGCGCCGGGCGGCTTCATAGGTGGCATAGGCCTCGGCTCCATGAAGGCGGGCCGTCTCGCGCTCGGAGACATACCCCGACCACCCGCCACCGAACAGCGTGCCGGTGTGATCGTGCTCGTCCAGTTCCAATACCTCGGTCACCGTGCGATCGAGAAAGGCCCGATCATGCGACACGATTACCACGCCTCCGGGTCGCCGTTGCACCCATGATTCGAGTCGAGCCAACCCTTCGAAGTCGAGGTCGTTGGTGGGCTCGTCCAACAACGTCAGATCGAATCGAGACAGCATGATGGCAGCCAGTGCCGCCCCAGCCTCTTGACCGCCCGAGAGCGTGCCCATCTCCCGATCACGCAGCTCGCCTCCGAGCCCGACCTCAGTCAACACCGTCGCCAGGCGGGCCTCGAAATCGCCCGCCGACAAGGATTCGTACCGGGCCAGGGCCACGGCATATCGGTCGTTGGCACCGTCATCACCGCGGCCAAGCCGACCAGCTGACTCGGTCAGTTCGGATTCTGCGGCCACCAGCCCAGCGCGCCGATAGAGCCAATCGGCCAATGTCTCACCCGGGTTGTGCTCCTGTTCCTGCGCCAGATACCCGACCGTGGCGGTGGGTGGATCCAGGCTGAGGCGGCCAGAGGTGGGCGTGAGCCATCCACCCAGAGTGGCCAGCAAGGTTGATTTGCCCACGCCATTGGGGCCCACCACCCCGAGGCGGGAGCCGGGTCCGACCGCGACACGGACGCGGTCGAGGACCAGCCGGCCGGCACGTTCGACCGTGAGATTTCGGGCGACGAGCGTCGCCGGGGGAGTAGCCGAAGAAAAAAATGCGGGCACCGAAGGCCTCCGAAACGAGGGACCACTGACGTGTAGCTGGGGTCAGACGCAAGGCACTCGGCGATCAGCGCACGACATCAAGTGTAGCCAGTCCGGCCCGGCCGGGCGCCTTCAGCGCGGCAGATCGATGACCATGTCCTCGCTGGCGGCCTGCACCCGCACGCGCGATCGACTGTAGGTGGCGACGATGTCATCGATGGCCGCATCGGTCCGAGAAGGTTCGTGATGGGAGAGCAGCAACCGGCTGACGCCGGCCGCTTCGGCTAGGCCCACGGCGTAGCCGCAGGACGAATGACCCCACAGCGCGCGGGCGGGGAATTCGGCGTCGGTGTATTGGGAGTCGTGGATGAGCACGTCACACCCCTGTGCGAGGGCGATTGCGTTGGGGTGGTACTCACCTAGCCCTTCGGGTCCGGGCCCGAGCGTGGTGGGCGAATGATCGCTGAGGTAGGCCACTGAGGCCCCGCCGTCGGTGATGCGGTAGCCGAAGCTGCGGCCTCCCTTGTGAGGGATGTCGAGCGCGGTGACGGCGAACCCGTCGATCGTGTGGTCGCCCGGTTCGAGTGCGTTGAAGCTCCACGTCCCGCGTAGTTCCGCCGGGGTGATCGGGAAGTACGGATTGGACATGAAACCGCGCAGGACGGCCTCGGCGTCACCCTGGGCCGGCATGTACAGATCAACGTGCGAGTCCGGGTTGTCGCCCGATGTGAAGAAGGGAAGCCCCTCGACGTGGTCCCAGTGGAGGTGCCCCAAAAGGAGCGCGCCTTGGAAGGCCTGACCGGAGAGGAGCCCCGAGACGCGGCGTATGCCCGTCCCGGCATCGAGGATGAGCGAGGGGGGTGCACCGTCATGGCACAGTGCGACGCAGGACGTATTGCCCCCGTACCGGATGAACGCGGCACCAGCCGCCGGTGTCGAACCGCGCACGCCACAGACATCGATCCTCATGGGGTCATCGCTCTACCCTGACCAGGTCGCGCCGGCTCACGGCGCCTCGGTGAATCGACCGTCGGCTCGATCCGGGGAACACCGACGTCGGCGCTCGGCGCCGCAAACTCGGGAGCTGGTTCGGCATGCCGTGGATCTTCGTACACCCACGGTGATCCGCGCCAGCTTCGCGTCGTCGTGATTCGTGCTTGACCCGTCCGGGACGGGAGCCGGATAGAGGCGTCGAGGACAAGATGCCTCGGACCGGCCGGCCGGGTTCGTCCGCCCACCGTTGGTGCTACCTTCGACTTCGGCCCTTCGACCCTTCGACCCTTCGACCCAGTTCAGCCGGATTCTCCAATGGGCACGATACAGTCGAGGGTGTCCCAGTGACCGCCCGATTGAAAGCACAGTCGGGTCGGTGAGTCCGACGCAACGTCGGACGTAGGCCATCGCACGGTTGCCCCCGCAACAAGTCCTGCCTGACCGCCAGTTCCAAATCCAATTGGAAGGAACGTGTGTGCTTTTCCCCTGAAGGCGATCTGGTCGGTGGCCTGGTCGTGACGGCTATCGGCATCGATGCCTGCCGACACGTACGGGGCCGTTTCGATCACCGTCTGCTAGCGGCCTTTCCGCTGCTTCTTGGCGCGCATCAGCTGACTGAGACATTCGTGTGGTGGGGTCTGCAGAGCGTGGTGCCGCTCTCCGTCGGCCTGGTGGCCATGTGGATCTATCTCGTCGTGGCCTTTGTCGTCCTGCCGATCCTGGTGCCGCTGATCATCATGCTGTTGGAACCGACGCCAAGGAGGCGATGGAGGATCGCGCCCTTCCTGGCCGTCGGCCTGGGCGTCTCTCTGGTGCTGCTCGAGGCGATGCTGCGGACCCATCCCACCGTCCACCTCGGTGCGTATCATCTGTCCTACACGATCGGGCTTCATCACGGTATTGCCATTATCGGGCTGTACATAGTGGCCACGTGCGGGTCATTGTTGGCGTCGGGGTTCCGCGACATCGTCTACTTCGGCCTGGCCAATGTGGTGGCCGTGGTGATTCTGGCTCGACTCAGCGCGGACGGTTTCGCCTCGCTGTGGTGTTTTTATGCCGCGTTGGCCAGCGGCGCCATCGTTCTACACATGCGGTACGCCAAACCGCATCGTCACATGCCGGAACTGGCCGTCTGACGCTGTTCGGCCCGGCAGCCCAGCGCCCCAGCGGTGGGCCCGGCGCCCCGGTGTCCCGGATTTACACTTGCTCGGTGCCTTCGCTGAAGCCCTTCCGCTTCACTCAGCCGATTGTCACCGAGCGGCTGATCCTTCGACCCTTCGAGGAGCGGGATCTCGACGATCTCTTCGAAATCGAATCGCGGCCCGAGGTCGCCCGCTTCCTCTATTGGGAGCCCCGGACGAGGGATGAGGTCGTCGAGGCGCTGGCCTCGAGGATCGGCTCCATCGTGATGGCCAATGACGGCGACAAGCTCAACTTCGCGGTCACCCGACGGCCGGACGGACCGGTGATCGGCGATCTGACGTTGATCCGGCACCGAGGCAACGACGGGCACGTCGAGATCGGCTACGTGTTCCACCCCGACGCGCACGGACAGGGGCTGGCCACCGAGGCCGCCCATGTGCTGGTGGACCTGGCCTTTGATCACCTCGACGCCCACCGGGTCTCGGCCGCGCTCGATGCCCGAAATGCCCCCTCCGCCGCCCTGCTCGAGCGACTCGGACTGCGTAGGGAAGCGCACCTGGTGCACAACGAATGGGTCAAGGGAGAATGGACCGACGAGTTGATCTACGCCGTGTTGGCCGAGGAGTGGGCCGCGTCCCGACTTGGGGCTGGGTGATCCGCTCCGTCTAATCTGCTCCGGCGGCCTCAGCTGGCTGCCGCTGACTTCAAGGGAGCCCCTGCCGATGCCGATCGCCATCACCGACGAACACCAGGAGCTGGCCTCCACGGTGAGGGGCGTCCTCACCGCCCACAAGGCGCTCCAGGCGGCCCGCACCCGGCTCGAGTCCGACGATGAGGCCCGCCCTTCCTATTGGGGGGAGATGGCCGATCTGGGATGGCTCGGAATCCACCTGCCCGAGGCCTACGGCGGATCCGGTGCCGGTCTCGTCGAATTGGTGGTGGTCCTCGAAGAGCTTGGTCGTCAGGTCGCCCCGGGAGCGTTCCTGCCCACCGTGCTCGCCTCCGCGGTGATCGACCAGTGCGGCTCGGACGACCAGCGCCGGCGCCTGCTGCCCGGTCTGGCCGACGGCACCACCACGGCCGCCCTCGGCCTGGGCACGCCTGCGCTCGCTGTCACGGGGGACACGCTCACCGGCGACGCCGGCTTCATCCTCGGCGGTGCTGTCGCCGAGCTCCTGCTCCTCCGGGTGGGCGATGACGTCGTCATGGTCGAGGCGTCGGCGCCCGGTCTCGCCCTGACCAGCCGGGCCAACCTGGATCCGACCCGGCGCTCCGTCTCGGCCCAAGCCACCGACGTCGCGCTCGGTGCCGACAACGTCATCAGCGGAGCAGCGACTCGTGCCCTGGCACTGGCCCGCACACTGGGTGCCGCCGAAGCGGTCGGCGGCATGGCGGCCTGCGTGGATTCGGCCGTCGCCTACGCCCAGGAACGGGTCCAGTTCGGGCGGACCATCGGTACCTTCCAGGCCATCAAGCACCACTGCGCCAACATGCTGGTGGCCGCGGAGTTGGCCACCGCCGTGATCTGGGACGCCGCCCGGTCGGCTCACGACGACGCCGACGAGTTCACCCTGACGGCGGCCCAGGCGGCCACTCTCGCCTTCGCGCCCTATGTCCACAACGCCCAGATGAACATCCAGGTGCACGGGGGTATCGGTTTCACCTGGGAACACGATGCCCATCTATTCCTGCGCCGGGCCTTGGTCCTGGACGCGTTGCTGGGCAGCCCCAAGGACGCCGAGGACGTGACCGCCCTGGCCGACAGGGGCGTCAGCCGTGGCGTCAGCCTCGACCTGCCGCCCGAGGCCGAAGCCATCCGGGCCGACGTGCGAGCCGAAATCGCCACCTTCGCGCACCTCGACGGCAACGAACAGCGCAAGGCCTTGCTGGACACCGGCCTGATGGTCCCGCACTGGCCCGTTCCCTGGGGGCGGTCGGCCGGCGCCGTTGAGCAACTGGTCATCGATGAAGAGCTCAAGCGGGCTGGCGTCAGGGTGCCGCCCCTCGGCATCACGGGCTGGAACATCATGACGGTCAACCAGTACGCCACGCCCGACCAGGTGCTGCGCTGGGTCGAGAAGACCTTGATGGGGGAGTACGTCTGGTGCCAGCTCTTCAGCGAGCCCGACGCCGGCTCCGACGCCGCCGCAGTCAAGACGAGGGGCACCCGGGTCGATGGTGGCTGGGTCGTCAACGGCCAGAAGGTCTGGACCAGCGACGCCCACAACAGCGACCTCGGCTTGGCCACGGTACGCACCAATCCCGATGCGCCGAAGCACGCCGGCATCACCACGATGGTGATCGACATGCACGCCGAGGGCGTCGAGGTGCGCCCGCTGCGTCAGATCACCGGCAACTCCGACTTCAACGAGGTGTTCTTCAACGATGTCTTCGTGCCCGACGACGACGTGGTGGGCACGGCCGATGACGGGTGGAAGGTGGCCCGGTCAACGTTGGGCAACGAGCGCGTCTCCATCGGCGGCGGCAACAGTATTTTCCCCAGCATGGACCTCATAGATCTGATGCACCGCCACGGTGACCGTCTCCCCGACACTGCGGCGCGGGTCGGTGCCATCCTGACCACCGATCACGCCCTCCGGGTGCTCAACCTACGTCGGGCCCAACGGGCCGTGGTCGGTGCCGGTCCCGGACCGGAGGGCAACGTGACCAAGCTCGTCCTGGCCGAGGGCGGTCACCTCCGAGCCGCCCTCCAGGCCGATCTGGTCGGCCCCGAGATGGCGTTCCTGGTCGGCGACGGTGCCTTCGCCGGCTTCTCCCAGCTGGCCACCCGGGCCATGTCCATCGCCGGAGGAACTTCCGAGATCACCCGCAATCAGATTGCCGAGCGCATCCTCGGCCTGCCCCGGGACCCGCTCATCAGCTAAGGAGTGAGTCGCTCACTGCCTGCCAGCAGGTGCTCGGCTCAGAAACCTATTCGACGACGGAGAGGTCCACCTCGATGTTGCCCCGGGTGGCATTGGAGTAGGGGCAGACCTGGTGGGCGGCTTCCGTCAACGACTGCGCCGTGGCCTTGTCGAGTTTCGGGGCGTACACGACGAGGGCCGCGGTGAGCCCGAACCCACCGTTGTCGAGTGGCCCGATGCCGATACTCGCCGACACCTCGGTTCCGGTCACATCGAGTTTGCGCTGGCCGGCCACCACCTTGAGCGCGGAATGGAAACAGGCCGCATAGCCGGCGGCGAACAATTCCTCGGGATTGGTCGCCCCGCCCTGTCCGCCCATTTCTGTCGGTATGCGCAGGTCGACGTCGACGAAACCGTCCTCGCTACGGGCGTGTCCGTTGCGGCCGTCCCCGGTGGCGGTTGCGGTGGCGGTGTACAAGACGTTCATGAGACCTCCAATCGGGTCGGGCGCACGGATTGCGCCCCCCCTTCACCAACGCCGTGGTCCGGTCGGCGATTCCCGCTGGTCCACCGTGGGGCCGACGATCGGGTGGCAGGATGGGGAGATGACGAATGAAGTGGCGCCCGATGAATGGTTAGAGGTCAAGCGGACGATTGCGGCCGACCCCGCCACGATCTTCCGCCTGCTGTGCGACCCGAAGGGGCACGTGGCGATCGACAGTTCGGGCATGCTGCAAAGTGCCACCGGCAACCCCGTGACTGCGGTGGGCGACAGTTTCGTCGTGCACATGGATCGAGAGTCGCTCAACGACTATCCGATGGGGCTCTACGACGTGACCGTCACCATCACCTCATTCGCGCAAGACCGTGAACTGGCCTGGACCATTCTCGGGCAGATCCGACCGCAGATAGGCCACATATACGGCTACAAGCTCGAGCCCATCCAAGAAGGAACGCTCGTCACTTCGTACTACGACTGGTCGTCCATCGACCCGACCTGGAAGAAGGCGGGGATTTTCCCCGTCATCTCCGAACTGGCGCTCCGGGCCACGCTGGGGATTTTGGCCCGCACGGTGGCCCAGGGCAACGCCGCCGCAACCTGATCCGGCCGCGTGCGGTCGTCGCACGTTGTTCGTCCCGGTGCTCACACTTCGGACACGCCAACCGCCCATCCTTCCGCCATGGCACGGTCCTCCCCCGCGTCGAGCGGGGCATCCGGCCCGGCATCGGGCCTGGCTCTGGCGGCACGGGAAGGGAGGAACAGGGTGGGGATGAAGGCCAGCAGGATGGTGGCCACCGCCCATCAGAAGGTATTGCCGAAGGCGGTCGCCACCTTGTCGGCCACCGCCGGCGGGAGTTTCACCGTGTCGGAGAGTACGAGCTGCGACCCGCGACCGCCGTGGTTGGACTGGGCGATGATCTGGCGCTCCAGTATCACGGCGAAGAGCGCGGTGGCCACGGACCAGCCGATCTGACGCACGATATTCAGGGTGGTGCTGGCGCGGGGGATATCGGCGTTGGAGAGGTCGAAGTAGGTCGCCGCGGCCCCGGGCCCGACCCCGCGCGCCGGTCTGCGCCGGTGCATCGGCCACCGAGTGGGTGTGGCGCACCAGGGAGTGCCAGAATGCGGCGCGCTCCCATGGGGGCGGAAGGAGAGGAACGTACGGGTGTGCCTGCGGTAGCGGTGCGAAATCTAGCCAAGTCATACGGCGACAAGCAGGCGGTACGCGATGTCAGCTTCGAAGTCGAGAAGGGTGAGGTATTCGCCCTGCTCGGGCCCAACGGAGCCGGCAAGACCACCACGATCGAGATCCTCGAAGGCTTTCGAGAGCGCAGTGGCGGAGAGGTGGAAACCCTGGGGGTCGATCCCGCCAACCGCGCCAGTCAGCGGTGGCTGCGTTGCCACATTGGGGTGGTCCTCCAGGAATTGGCGGTGGAGCCGTACTACACCGTCCGCCAGGTCCTGAGCCGCAACGCCGGGTACTACCCCGCCCCCCGTCCCATCGACGAGGTGATCGATCTGGTTGGCCTCACCGAGAAGGCGGACAAGCGGATCAAGACCCTGTCCGGCGGCCAGCAACGTCGGCTCGATGTCGGCTTGGGGGTCATCGGGAACCCCGAACTCCTCTTTCTGGACGAGCCAACCACAGGCCTCGATCCTTCGGGTCGTCGCGATACGTGGAACCTCATCCGCCAACTCGCTGCAGACGGCACCACGGTGATGCTCACCACGCACTACATGGACGAGGTGGAAGCGCTGGCGGACCGGGTGGCCGTCCTCTCGGGAGCGCAGATCGTGGCGGCCGGCACGCCGGTCTCAATCGGGGGGCGTGACTCCGGTGCGGTGACGATCAGGTTTGCCCTGCCCGATGGCGCCAGCGCCACTGATCTCCCCGTATCGGAGTACACGCTCGACGAGGGGCAGATCGAGATCCATACCGAAGACGAGCTCCGCGTGCTCCACGATCTCACCGGCTGGGCCATCGAGCGAGATCTGAGCCTGCCCGGACTGGCCGTGGTGCGGGTCACCCTGGAGGATGTCTATCTGCAACTGACTAGAGAAGACCGCGACACGGAGGCCACCCGCTCATGAGCACCATGACACCGACCCCGCAGCCCACCACCGGTTCCTTCCGAGGAATCGGTGACCTGAAGTTGGTGGGTCGACAGGTCTGGTACGAGCAGCTGTCCTTCTGGCTCAACCCCATCGGGGCGGTCTTCACCGTTGGCTTCTCGCTCGTCTTCCTCCTCCTCTTGGGGGCGACGGCCGGCAACTCGAGGACGGCTATCTACGGCAACATCAAACTCACCCAGTACTACGTGCCCGGGTTCGTGGCCTACGGGATCATGGCGGCGTGCTTCAATATCTTGGCCATCCAGACGGTCAATCGACGCGAGGTCGGACTGCTCAAGCGGATCCGTTTGAGCCCGCTGCCGACCTGGGTCCTGCTGACCGCCATCATCATGAGCTCCATGATCATTTCCATTGTGGAGGTGGTGGTCCTCCTCGCCGTGGGGCGGTTCGGATTCGGTGTGCACGGGCCGGCCAGCGTGGGCGCATTTGTGCTGGCCATAGTGGTCGGCATGATCAGCTTCAGTGCCATGGGGCTCGGCATGAGTACCCTCGTCCCCAATCAGGATGCGGCCGGGCCCATCGTCAGCATCGTCTTTTTCGTATTGCTCTTCCTGTCGGGCCTCTGGTATCCCATCAATCCGCACTCGGGCCTGGCCAAGGTCTCGGCCTACATGCCGGTGCGCCACATGATCACGGCGGTCTTCGCCCCCTTCAACCTGGAGAAGGGCGCTTCGCCCTGGGAATGGCATGACCTGCTGGTCATCGCCCTCTGGGGCCTGGCCGGCGCCATCGTGGCTGTGCGCCGGTGGGAATGGGCGCCGCGCCGCCTGTCGTCGTAACGCAGACTGATCGATGGAAATGCCCTCACGGTGCGCACCTCCACCCCGAGCGGCTAGAAGGTAGGACCGTGACCAGCGCCGAAGTCCCACACGCCACCACCTTGTCACCTTCGACGTATGCCGCCTCAACGCCCGACCGCCCGGCCGTCATTACCTCGTCGGGGCAGACGGTGTCCTTTGCCCTACTGGAAGCTCGTTCGTGCCAGCTGGCTCAGGCGCTCCACGCCCAGGGTCTGCGTGAGGGCGATCACGTGGCGGTGCTCCTGCCCAACGACCATCGGACCCATGAGGTCATATGGGGGCTCCAACGCTCCGGTCTCTACTACACCGTGGTCAATACCCACTTGGCGGTGGACGAGGCCGCATACATCGTGACTGATTGCGGTGCCAGAGTGCTGATTACCTCATCCACGTTGGCCCACCTGGCCGAGGCGTTGATGCCCCACACACCCGGCATCGAACTGCGCCTCGCGCTCGGTACGCGCCCCGTCGATGGGCACACCTCCTTGGACGAATTCGTGGGCGGGCACCCCACAGTGCCGCTTCCGGTCGAGCGGGAAGGGTCGGCCATGCTCTATTCCTCGGGCACCACCGGCCAACCCAAGGGGATCCGTCGCCCGCTGTCGGGTCATGCCTTCGGTTCCGATGCTGTGCTCGCCCCGATGCTGAGCGGCCTGATGGGTTTCGCCGAGGGCGACGTCTACCTCAGTCCGGCTCCGCTCTATCACTCCGCTCCGCTGCTGTGGTCGATGACGGTGCAGCGCATGGGGGGCACGGCGGTGGTCATGGAACGCTTCGATCCCCTCCAGTGCCTGGCCCTGATTGAAGAACACCGGGTCACGCACGCGCAGTTCGTGCCCACAATGTTCGTCCGCCTGCTCAAGTTGAGTGACCGGGAGCGGGCGCAGCACGATCTTTCCAGCTTGCGCTCGGTGGTCCACGCCGCCGCGCCGTGCGCGCCCGAGGTGAAACGCCGCATGATCGAGTGGTGGGGACCCGTGATTCACGAGTACTACTCGGGAACCGAGGGGGGCGGCATGACCTGGGTCCGGTCTGAGGAGTGGCTGACGCACCCGGGCTCGGTCGGACCCGCCGTGTGGGGTGTGGTGCACATCTGTGACGACGGCGGCAACGAACTAGCGGTCGGCCAGGACGGAGTGGTGTGGTTCGGCGGACGTAGCAATGCGTTCGAGTACAACAATGATCCCGAGAAGACCAAGCAGACCTTCAACGAGCGGGGATGGAGCACACTGTGGGATGTGGGTCACCTGGACGGCGACGGCTTCCTCTATCTGACGGATCGAAAGCTGTTCATGATCGTCTCGGGCGGGGTGAACATCTATCCCCAAGAAATTGAGAACGTACTGGCGCTGCACCCCTCGGTGGGCGACGTCGCCGTCTTCGGTGTGCCCGATCCGGAAATGGGGGAGCAGGTCAAGGCCGTGATCCAGCCGGCACCGGGTGCGGTGGCGGGCCCGCAGTTGGAGGCGGAGATCATGACCTTTTGCCGGGACAACCTCTCGCACTACAAGTGTCCGAGGTCAGTTGACTTCACCGAGCACATGCCGCGTGGGGAAAACGGCAAGCTCTACAAGAAGCCGTTGCGCGAGGCCTATTGGGCCAGCGCTGCCCCGAATTCCCCGATTTGATCTGCTCCCCCCGGACGTCGGCGTACCAGGCCAGCAGGAGGGCGACGCCCGCTCCGAAGAGAAGGACGTCGGTAATGCCGATGGTGTCCACCACGGGCCCGATGAGCAGATTGCCCAGAGCCACCGTGCCGCCGAAGCCCATGATCCACAATGCCATGACCCGGCCGCGCACGGCATCACGCAAGCGGGCCTGCATCGTCGTGTTCAGGGCGGTGATGAAGGCGAAGTAGAACGCCCCCACCACGGCCACCACGAAGTAGGCCGGTACCGCTTCGCGCAGCAGGGCGAAGGTACTCAGGGCAATGGCGTACCCGATGAGACAGACTCGCACGATCATGGCCTTTGAGGTCCTGGTAAAGACCGTGCCGATGGAGATCGCACCGATGAGCGCGCCGGTGCCGAAGCTGGCGTAGAGGATCCCGTAGTTGGCCGATTTGGGGTTGATGCCCAGGTTGTGGGCGGCAACGACCGGCATCTGGCCGATGAAGGCCAAAGCCAGGAGCGAGAAGAGGAAGACGGTGACCAGGCATCGACCGACCACCTTGTCCTCCCGGGCCGCGGTGATTCCGGCCGTCAACTCCCGCCACCGGCTGGCCGGGGCCACAGTCTTGGGCAAAACGGGAAGGACGACCATCATGAGTGCGCCGACGACGAAGAGGTAGGTCACCGCGTTGCCAACGAAGACCCAGGATGGACCAACGACCTGATAGGCCACCGCGCCGATGACCGGTCCGATGACCCGGGAGGCATTCATCTGAGCCGAATTTAAGGAGATGGCTCCGGGCAGGTCGGCTCGTCCGACCAATCCGGGAAGGATGGCCGAATACGCCGGCCCGAACATGGCGCTGCCCACCCCGATCATCACCACCATGAAAACCAGAAGGGCATGTGAGGGAGAGGGACCCCGTACCACCCACGCCAGGGCCAGTGAGAACAGCAGCTGCTCAATGGAAAGGACGATGAGGAACTTCTTTCGGTCAACCTTGTCGGCGATGAGCCCGCCCACCGGGGCCAACAGGAGCGCCGGGCCGAGCTGGGCGAAGATGATGACACCGACGAACGCACTCGAGTGGGTGAGGTTGTAGGCGTAGGCGCCGAGGACGACGTTCTGCATCCAGGTTCCGATGTTGGAGGCGAATGCCCCGAGGAAGACGATGCGAAAAGTGCGGTGCCGCAGGGCCGCCACGGCTGTGCCGGTGGAGATCGGGCTGTCACCGTCGACGACGGCATCCTCAATCTCCTCCACGGAGACGTCGGGGAGCGTTGTCTCGCCCTCGGGATCAGCCGGCACGGGCCCATGGTACGGGATGTCGTCCGGCTCGATCCCGGCGTCATCCGGGCCGATCACTCAGCGTGGCTCAGACCACCGGGTCGGTGATGAGGACTGGCGCCTCGAAGGCCGCCCGCCGTGACGCCCGACGAAACGTGGCCAGCATGGCCGGTCCCACAAGAATGATGCAGATGAACGTCGTAATGGCGCGTCCGGTGTCGAATCCGAGCGAAGTCGTGGCGTCGAAGATCAGGTAGTGATGCGCGTTCTCCGCTACCGAAGCCCCGGGAACGTAGGCGATGCTGCTCTGCGGGCCCAAGAAGAAGGGCCAGAAGGACAGATTGATCAGGAATCCGTAGACGTAGCCCGATACGGCACCGTAGACGGCCAACATCAAGACCTCTCGGCGCCCGGTCGCCCGTGGGAGGAGCCCGGCGACGAGCCCCACCCAGGCACAGGCGAACATCTGGTACGGCATCCATGGGCCGACGCCACCCGTGATGAGGGCGGAGGCAAACAGGGTGGTACATCCGAGCGTGAAACCGAAGCCGGCACCGAAGACTCGGCCGGCGAGAACAAGGGTGAAGAAAATCGTTTCCACGCCGGCCGTGCCGGCATCGAGCGGTCGCAGCGCCGCTCCCAAGGCGGACAGCACACCCAGCATGGCGATCGCTTTGGCATCCATGCCCCCCTCGGCGATCTGGGCCAGCACCACCGCCAAGATCAGCACCAGGAGGGCAGCGAACATGAGTGGTGCCGTGGTGTTGTCGGAGAAGACGCCCGGAGCGACCACGAACGGCCAAAAGAACGCAATGAAACCGACGAACGACGCCATCACGATGGTCCACTTGGATCGTGGGCCGATCCGAATGGCCCGAGCACCACGACTCATCGGGCGGCCACCCCCACGGCGACCTTGACCTGATCGATGGTGAGATACGCCAAGGGTGAAAGAATTTTGGCCACTTGCGGCGCAAAGGCCGGTGATGCCCCGACCACATCGACCGTCCTCCCTCCGGCCACCACATCACCGTCCGCCATGACGATGACCAGATCGGCTGCTGCGGCCACGAATTCAACATCGTGGGTCGAGATCGCCACCACTCGACCTTCGGCGGCCAACGAGTCGAGGATCCCAACGAGGGCCCGTTTCCCGGTGTAGTCAAGGCCCCGGGTCGGCTCGTCCAAGAGGATCACGCGAGGAGCCGCCACCAACTGGATGGACAGCACCAGAGCAAGCCGCTGTCCTTCGGAGAGGTCCCGAGGGTGGACATCGTCGGGTACCCCGGGCGCGAGACGATCGAGCAATGCTCGCGTCCCCCGATGTGGTGCCCCACCCGATTCACTGTCGGCCTGGGCACACTCCTGAGCGACCGTTTCTCGATAGAGGAGGTCAGCCGGGGTCTGTGGCACCAGACCCACCAGGCGGCGCCGCTGGGCGGCGGAGAGCACCTTCGGATCTGCCCCGTCGACGTCGACCGTCCCACTCTGTCGCGGGCCCGAACCCTGGAGCGCCCAGAACAAGGATGACTTGCCTGAACCGTTGCGCCCCATCACGGCCGTCACTTCACCACCGGCCAGATCGAGGTCCACCCCCCGCACGGCGACCACCGCGCCGTATCGGACCACCAGGTTGCGGGCCTTGAGGGCAACCGGACGCTCCGCACGGGTCGAGCTGCGGCGCAGCGGCGGAACGGTCCGGCCGCTGAGCTGGTCCCGGACCGGCCCGCTCTGTCGGCGAGCGTCGCGCACCGACAGCGGTAACGGGGTCCACCCGAACATCCGACCGAGTTCGACGACGGGTGGCGCCACTCTCGTGGTGGCGAACATCCGGGCCGGAAGGCCGGACACAACGGTGCCGTCCGTTCGTACCTCTACGACACGATCGGCGTACTGCGCCACGCGTTCGAGGCGATGCTCGGCCAGCACCACGGTGACCGCCAAGTCGTGAACCAAGCGGGTGATGGCGGCCAAGACCTCTTCGGCGGCCGTGGGGTCGAGGGCGGAGGTCGGTTCATCGAGCACCAAGATCCGGGGATGGGCCGTGAGTACCGCGCCGATGGCCACCCGTTGCTGTTGGCCGCCGGACAGTTCGTGCAGGGCGCGGTTGCGGAGATCAGCGATACCGAGGAGGTCGAGCGTCTCTTCGACTCGCTTGCGCATCACGTCGACCGGCACCGCCAACTGCTCCATGGTGTAGGCCAGTTCTTCCTCGACGGTATCGGTCACGAATCCAGCCAAAGGGTCCTGACCAACGAATCCCACCACGTCCGCCAACTCCCGCGGTGGTTGGGCCCGGGTCTCTCGCCCTTCGATCAGCACCCGCCCGGCCAAGGTCCCCCCGGTGAAGTGCGGCACCAGGCCGTTGATGACCCGCAACAGCGTCGACTTCCCCACCCCGGTTCGCCCCACCACCAGCGCCAGCTCACCTTCCTCGATACGCAAAGTGACCTCGCGCAGGGCCGGCCTCGGCGCATCGGTGTAGGTGACGGTGACCTGCTGGAGCTCGATCACGCCGAGACCTCGGTCCGGGGTGCGAGGGACCCGGCATTTGGTGTCTCGTGGTGGCTCTGGGCCCCACCTTCGATCGCGGCTGGCTGGGCCGGACGGAGAGGCGGCGGGGCGGCGAAACCCGCCAACGCGGCCACGAGAATGGCCAACGACGGGATCACGGGCAGCGTGGGCCAACTCAGCGGGGAGGTCGAGGGATTCAGGCTGGCGATGGCGTACCCGGTCCCCGCCAAGAAGACGGCGGCCGGAACGATGCCGGTGGCCACGACCAACCATTCGGGCAGTTTCCAGGGGTCTGGTCGGTATTGGCTCCGTCGGACGCGGCGACCGCCGAGCGCGAGTCCCAGGGCGCACAAGACCGAACCAGCCAACAACGCGGGAAGGCCCAACGACTCCTCGGACGACCCGTTGAGGAGGCCGTAGGCACCGACGCACAGTCCGCCCATCCCCGAAATCATGAGGGCACCGGTTATGCGGCGGTCCCGGTGCGAGGTACCGGCTACGCGGCCATAGCCGCGTGAGTCCATTGACGCCGCCAGGTTGAGGGAACGGTCGAGCGCGTCCTCCAGCACCGGTATGGCGATGGTGCGCAAGGCGTGGAACCCGTTGCTCGAGCCCCCCCGGAGTTTGCGGGCCCGGCGCACGCGCTGCACGCTCTCGACCAACTGAGGGGCGATACTGAGGGCAATGACAATGGCCGCACCCAATTCGTACAGTGCTCCGGGCAATATGCGAAGGGCGCGTTTGGGATTGGCCAGTGTGTTGGCGGCACCGACACAACAGAGCAGGCAGCCGAGACGGAGACCGTCGTAGAGCGCCGAAAGAGTTCCTTCGAGGGTCACTGGTCCACCAAGTTGCACCCCGGCCGCCCACGAGGGCAGGGGTATGTGGGGCAGAGAAAAGAGTACGTGCATGTCACGTGCATCGATGTCGCCTCCGAAGACGATCCGAAAGACGACTCGTACGGCGACGACGGCCAGGGCCACGAAGAGGTAGTACTTGAAGGCCCGGGCCCAAGGAGCCTCACCTCGACGGTTGGCCACGACAAAGGCCAGGACGGCGAGGATCAAGATGAGCAGGATCGGATTCGTCGTCCGACTGGCCGCCGTGGCGAGACCCAGCGCCCAGACCCACCACGCGATGGGATGCAGCGTTCGTGGTACCCGACGGTCGCTCGAGATACTCCAACGACGCGAGCGGGTGGGCATTCAATCCAGCCTGCGTCGGCGCCACACGACCATGACGGCCCCGAGCGCCAGTGCGGCGACCAAGAGGCCACCGATGACCAGAGCTAACGGGGAGCCTGAAGGATGAGATGAGACGGCCGACACTGGGCCGACGTCGACGATCTTCAGGCTCGACCCGGCGCGACCGGATGGTGTGGCGCCCGACGAATGTCCACGGGCGGAAGTGCTTGGAGTCGTGGCCGACACCTTCGAGGAGTTGGTCGAGGTTGCGGGAGTCCCTTTCGCACCGTGGCCTCCGGCCGACGTAGTGGCCCGCGCAGACTTGCCGTTGCCCGGCGTCGTGGGCGTCGTCGCACTGCTGCCGGATCCGCCGCCAGTGCCGCTGGAGGGAGAGACACCGGCCGGAGGCGTCGTGATTGGCTGAGTCGTCGGAGTGGTATTCGTGGCTCGTACGGCGCTCGGGGGGAGGGGCGGCTGATCAGCCTCATTCACATCTGATCCGAAGTTCCAGTACTCAACGCTGCCTGGTTGCGGGACCAGGCTCATCACTCCGAGTGGGCTCACGCTCCATGCGCCCTGACCGGCATTGGCGATCCAGAAGGACCAATAAGCGGTCGCCGGCGGGGTCGTGGTGCACGGGTCCTCCGATACCGAAGGCTCGGCCACACCGGTTCCGGGCTCGGTGATACGGCACACGAAGGCGGACCCGTCGTGGGCGTCGCCACTGGTGGTGAATCCTTCGGCGATGAGTGCGTCATAGGCGGTGGTCGCCGTGGTCAATGCCGCAAAGCAGACACGGTCGGCATTGCCGCCCCAGTGTGAGAAATCGACGACGATAATCACGCCGGCGGTGGTGGTACACGAGCTGACGGGGTCAGCCTGCGACACGCCGCCCCCTGGGCTGAGGCACACCACCAGGAGGGCCAGCGGGAATGCGGCCAGGAGCACCTTGACGAGGCGAGCAAGCTTCCCGAGTGGTGAGCTCATCGGAATTGACGCAGCGTCGGTGGCCGGGAGTCGTCATCTGGAATCGTGATCTCCAAACTCCTCCCAGTCGATCCAGGGCAGCGTCCGGCACCTCGGGTGTGAAGCAGCGCAATCACCCCGGTGGCGCTGTGTACCAGCCCAGGACATCGACGACGGCATTGGCGGTGCCGGCGCCGTTCGCGATTGAGATGGTGCCATTTGAGGAGAGCCTTGCGACCACCAGGTTGGCCCTGACATCGCCCGTTCTCAGATTGAGGTCGGAAGTGGGGGGCAGTCTGGGCCCCGGAAACACGGTCAGGAAGGTGTCCTCGGGTGGGGAGACTCCCGTGAGATTGACGACGACCGCAGTGGCGTTGGCTGGCACTCCGGCCAATCCCGCCACGTTGAGCGTCAAGGCTCCGCCTTGGCCGACGGATTTACCGGTGCACACGTTGGACGGGCTCTGGGATCTGGTGTCACAGATGCGCACTGGTGCAGCTTCGGCATTGAACTGGGATCCGGTCCCGCCCGACGCCGAAAAATATCCCGAAACGTCAACAACCACATCGGCTGACTGGACGCTGTACACGGTTATCTGACCCAGACTGCCTCCGGTCGTCGAGAGAGGCACGATGACCCGATTGGCGACCGCCTGGCCCGCTACATAGTTGACGTTGGACGTAGCGGGGGGACGGGTGCTGCCTTCGGGGTACACGGTCAGGAAGCCTGGGGCCGCTGCATTGACCGCCGTGACGTTCAACACCGCCGCGGTGGCTCCTGCCGGGATTCCTTGGGCACCGGTGACGGAGACGTTGATCGTTCCCCCTGCACTGAGAGTCGCACCTGCATTGGCCATTCCGTTGCACTGACCGTTGGGGGCTGCGTTCTGGGCCCCGGCTCTCGTGTCACAGATTCGAGCTGGGGAGGGGAGGGCTGTATAGAGCCCGGCACCGGCGCCTCCAGACGCGGTGGGCGCCGTGTACCCCTCGATGTCAACCACCAGGTCGGTCTGGTTCGAAGAATAGAACGAGACGTCCCCGCTGGTTCCGGTACCCACTTCAACCAGGTTGGGCACCACCTGACCGGCGGTGTAGTCGATGTTCGAAGTCGGGGGCACGGTGGACCCGGCTGGATAGGCCGCCACGAAACCCGGCCCGGCCGGGTTGACCACGGTGAGGTTGAGCACCACGGCGAGGGCATCCGCGGGCACCCCGAAGTCGCCGGCCACGCTGATGGTCTTGATGCCGCCGCCGGAAACCGTGCTTCCATTGCACTGGTCGGCGGGAGCGGTATCCAGCATGGACGGATTCCCCGCCCGCGTGTCACAAATCCGCGTCGGCGTGAGTGGGCTATAGGGGCCCGAGGTGGGCTCGTAGGTAAATTGATCTGCGGCGGACGTAGCCGACGTCCCTCCAAAGGAAACCACTCTGACGTCAACCGGTCCGGTGCCCACCGCGGCCGGGGAAATGGCCGTGATCGAGGTGCCGGAGTCGACCGTGAAGCTCGGAGCCGCCGCCGTCCCGAACGTCACCGAGAGTGGATTCGACAGGTTTTGGCCCGTGACGACGACACTTGTTCCTCCGGTGACCGGTCCGGACGTGACTGAGAGACCGGTGACGATCGGGGCGGTCGGGGCATTGAACGGGAAGCTCAATCCCGCGAGTGCCGGCACCGCCTGGTAGGTCGCCAACAGATTGCCGGCAGTCGGAGAGCCGAAGGGGCTGGCAAGAGCGCCGGCGTCGGGGCCGCTTGGGACAACGAAATGGAGGAGCGCCGTGACCGGAGTCGCGCCATTTTTGGTAAATGTCGCGCTGGAGGGGGAGAGGCCCATGGAGAGAAGGGCTTGAATCACCAACGAGGTCGAGTTCGGGTCGCTATTTCCCGGCGATTGGGAGGGATTGGGTTCAAAGCCCCATCCGGCATCGTCCGTGTCTTGCGTGGTCTCCAAGAAATTGAGCGCATTGGTCCGCACCGTCGGAGTGAGCGCGCCTTGCGCGACCAGGCCTTCAATCGCCACGGCCGTCGTGTTGGTGTCGGGGCCATTGCCCAGGGTCGGATCGCCCCCGCAGGGATTGGTGACATTGTCGGGCGCTGTCCATCCGCCGCTGGGGCACTGCACGCCTTGCAGCCAAGAGATGGCAGCGGCGTCAGCAGTGACACCAGCAGCTTTGAGCGCGGCCAGGGCAAGCCCTTGGTCGAACGGGCTGGCATTGAAGTCGGGTACTTGGGCATCGGTGCCGAATCGTCCGGCGTTGGGCCCGGTGGTCTGCTCGGTCGCCAACAGTCGTGTCACCAGATCAGTGCCCCCGAAGCTGGCTGGATCGACGCCCAAGGCATGGGCATCGAGAATGAGTAGTGACAACTGTCCGGGACCGTCACTTCCGTCAGCCGCGATGTAGCTTGCCGAGTTGGCCTCGAGGAATTGCAATGCGGTGTTCGCCGTCGAGGCATCGACGCCGGCGCCCGCCAGCGCGAGAACCGAATTCACTGTCGAGGAAAGATCTGGTGCCGTCGACCCTGAGAGTGGGATGAATCCTCCCGCGGTGAACTGAGCACCGAGCCACGCAGCCGCCGACTGGGCGGCGCCGGTTTGGGGAAGGGCGGGCGTTGCCGCGCCAGCGGGAACGCTCAACGCGGCTCCAGCACTGAATACGAGGATGACCGCCCCGAGTGTCGCTGCCTTCAAGCGTGTCCGGCCGATGGTGTGCATGGTTCTCGCTTCCCGGGCTTCAGCCCGGAAAACGCCGCAACCTCGCGAGGTTCCACCGAGCCCCTGCCCTAGTGTCTCGACGGTGGGAACTCTGCTCCCGGCGAGGTATTCCGGCTTGAAGAGAGCCTCTCGGCTCACTCCTTACGGTTGCGGACCAGCGCCGGCATTTCACCGGCTTCCCCTCACGGGAGGTACTGCTACTACGACCGCACGGTATCACATGACATTTCGCTCTGACCGAGAGCGATGTCAGGCCGAAGCGCCGTCAGAACCGCCGGCCACTTCGTAGGACCACAGTTCCGACGACACCGAAACGGGACCGCCGTGAGGCGAGGGCCGACCAGCGCCGGCGTGGCCGTGGCCAAAGGCCGGTGACGACACCCACTGTTGAAACGAGGCCTCGTCTTTCCACCGGGTGACGACCAGCCACTGGTGTCGGTCGTCGGTGGGACGCAGCAATTCGAAGCCTTCGAAGCCCTCCTGGTTGTCCACCGCACCGGCTCGAGCAGCGAACCTTTGCGCCAGTTCGTCTCCGGCGTCGTCGGGCACCGTGATGGCATTGATCTTGATAACCGTCATGATGAGATCTGATCAGACTGGCGAGGTGATTGCTACCCCGGGGCTCGGCACCACGTCAGCGAACACGAAACCGTCGCGCTCGACGATCTCGCCCACGTTCACCCCGAGAGGGTGAGCGAATCCTGGGCCATCCACCACAAACGTGTGGAATTCACCGTTTTCGCCACAAGGGTCAACCCCCGGCGGAAGGTCCCTGAGCAGCTCTTCGTCGTACCAACGACCGGCGAAGTCTGCGGGAGCCTGTGCAAGATCCACGCAGGTGAGCACGGCTCGTATGCCCACGTGCAGGAGGTCTCGTGCCACCAAGTCGGTTGGGCGCAGCCACAAGGGGAACAACGGAGTGATCCCGAACTCCGCCAACGACCGTTCACGGTAGGAGCGGATGTCCTCCAGGAAGAGATCGCCGAAAATCATGGAACTCACGCCCTCATCCTTCGCGGCGACGCACGCGGTGGCCATGCGTTCCTCGTAGACATCGTTAGGACAAGGCCACGGGAGCTCGACCACGTGCAGCGGCAAACCCAATGCGTCGGCCTGAGTCTCGAGCAATGAACGACGGACCGCGTGCATCGCCACCCGGTCAGCGGTCGAGTTGACGGTGGTCACCAGGCCGACGACATCGACAGCTCCCGCCGTCCGTGTCGCATGCAGAGCCAGCGCGCTGTCCTTGCCGCTCGACCAGCTCATCCACGCTTTCGGCGACGGATCGCCATCGGACCTGTTGTTGGCCGCCCCTCCCGGGAGGTCATCGTCGTACGGGCCACCAAGATGACTCACACGCCAACGGTAATGGGCCGCGATGGCCTTCATCCACGCCATCCCTTCGGCCCGAGAAGTGCCGGGGACTCACGAGCCAGAGTCGGCACCGTCGTCGATGAGGGGCAATCGAAGCCAGGAGATCATCTGGCGGAGTTGCTCGTAGGCCGCCAATCGAGCGTCGCTGGTTCCCTCCTCCTCCGCCTCGGCGACGACGGTCCAGAGCCGGTGCACCATCGAGGGACCCAATTCGAGCAGACCGCCGCTCCCGGCAGACGCCCACTTGGCCAACACATAGTGCACCACCGCGCCTTCGGGGAGGCCCATGGCGGCGGCCAGGCTGCTGATCGTCTCCATCGGGTCGACGTGTCCATAGAGGGCTACATCCGATTTGAAGTTGGCGTCGGGATCGTCCTCGTCCCAGGGACCGTCCCATCCGACGAGATCGACTGTGCGACTGGTTTCTGGCACCACCCAGACGCTAAACGCCACTGGCCCCGAGCGCCGCAGCGGCGTGCCGGAAAGAGGTTCGAACAGTGCGAGGACACCCGACGCCGGGGGCCCGGCCTGTCGCTTGCTCGCCCCGAGGCACCGCCGATAGCTCTCGGTCCCCATGTGGGATGACCCGCTGCCGCGGACCGTTCCCTGACACCGGCGTCAGGGTTCAGCTACTCTTAGCCCATGGCACTGCCCAAGATCATCAGCGTTGACGACCATGTTGTTGAGCCGCGTCACGTGTGGCAGACCTGGCTGCCCCAGAAGTACCGGGAGCGGGGCCCCAAGGTCGAGGACAAGAAGTGGGGGGGCTTCAGGCACCTCTCCGGCGCCAAGTACGACATGCACGAGGATCCCGATGGCGAATGGGGTAGCGCCTGGTACTACGACGACGAATTGATCTATGTGCACAAGAAGTTCGTGGCTATACCCCGAGCTTCAACCACCCTCGACGACAAGGGGGAGATCGTCTTCGACCGCACCCAGATGACCATGACGGCGATCACCTACGACGCCATGCGCAAGGGCTGTTGGGACCGGGACGAAAGGGTCAAGGACCTGGCGCTCAATTACACCGATGGCTCGTTGCCTTTCCCGACCTTCCCCCGCTTCTGCGGCCAGACCTTCTACGAGGCCAAGGACAAGGACCTGGCCTTGGCCTGCGTCATCGCCAACAACGACTGGATGGTGGAGGAATGGTGTGCGCCCTCGGGCGGAGTGAACATCCCTCTCTGCATTATCCCGCTGTGGGATGTCGAGCTGGCCGCGGCGGAGACCAAGCGCAATGCCGAGCGCGGCGTGCGGGCCATCGCCTTCTCCGAGATCCCGACCCGCCTGGGGTTGCCCAGTATCAACTCCGGCTACTGGGACCCGTTGTGGGAGGTCTGCAATGACTACGGCGTGACGGTATGCATGCACGTCGGGTCCAGCAGCTCCAACCCGATCGCCTCGCCTGACTCCCACCCCGCCGTGGGCGGCACCCTCGGCTTCAACAATGCCATGGCCTCTCTGGCGGACTGGTTGTTCTCGGGCAACTTGCTCAAGTTCCCCAAGCTGAAGCTGGCCTATTCGGAAGGGCAGATCGGCTGGATTCCCTACGTGTTGGAGCGGGCCGACACGGTGTGGGAGCAGCACGACAGCTGGCTGCACGCCAAGGACCGCATCCCGGTGCCGCCGTCGACTCAGTACTACGGCCGTATCTACGGCTGTTTCACCGCCGACCGCCACGGCTTGCGCTCCCTCGAGGAGGTGGGCGAGGACAACATCTGCTTCGAGACCGACTACCCGCACACCGACACCACCTGGCCCTACTCCGAGGCCTACATCGAGAAGCTCTGCGTCGGCCTCACCGACGAGGTGGCCTACAAGGTGCTGCGCGGCAACGCCATCAAGATGCTGGAGCTCGACCGGGTCTGATACTCCGGTCGGCCTCGCCCGACTCACTCGACTCCGGCCAGGCGGGCGTCGCTCATGTGGCCGTTTGGGCGCATGGCAGCAACGACCCCGGCCGCGACAGCGACGCCGGCCAGGGCGAGTGCGGTCACAGAGAAGGCATGGCGGGCGGCGGCCATACCGCCCGCATCCCCACCGCTCACCGAAAAGATCAGCCCGGTCACGGCCAGCCCCAGTGCGGTCCCCATGCCTCGACTCATGTTCAAGATGCCCGAAGCCATGCCGGCTTGTCGTGGGGGCACGGATCCCATGATGGCGGCATTGTTCGGTGAAGTGAAAAGGCCCAGACCGACGCCGATCAGGGCCAAGAGGCCAACCATTCCCGCCGTGCCCGGTCGGAAAAGGGCGAGCACAACGAGGCCCAGTGACACCAGACTCATGCCGCTTACCGTGAGCGGCCGCGCTCCGAAGTGGTCGGTCAATTTGCCAGCCAGCGGGGCCACCAGTCCGAACATCAGCGGCAGTGCCATCAGCTCCAGGCCGGATCGGGCCACGCCGCCGCCCAAGCCGCGTTCGACATAGAAGGGAATGAGCAGGAGGACGCCGAACATCACCAGGTAGGAACCGACACCACTCAAAATCCCGAAAGAAAAACGCCGCTCGGCGAACAACGACAAGTCCATCATCGGGTCACTCTCGGCCCGCTCGTGACGGATGAACCAACCGGCCAACACCACGGCGGCCAACAGGAGCCCAATGATCAACGGCGAACTCCACCCCAGGTCCGCACCGAAGGAAATGGCCGCCAGGAGGAGCACGACGGCGGGGAAGAAGATGCCCAGACCCGCGTAGTCAAAAGGCACCTTCTGGGCGAGCTCACGACTCCGGGGTACCAGCAGGAGTGCGGCCAGTGCGCCGACGATGCCGATGGGGACGTTGACGAAAAAGATCAGGCGCCACCCGCCGGCGGCCACCAGAAGGCCCCCGACCGTCGGACCGAGGGCCAAGCCGATGGCCTGGGCGGCACCTTGGAAGCCAATGGCCCGACCGAGCGATCGGGCCGGGACGACCAGAACGATGATGGCCAGACTGTTGGCCTGCAACATGGCCGCCCCGAGCGCCTGGAGGGCCCGGAACCCGCAGAGCGTAGCCAGGTTGGGAGCCAGACCACACAGGACCGACGCCAGGACGAAGAGCACGAAGCCGTAGACATAGAGCAATTTCCGCCCCCGCATGTCAGCGAAGCGACCGACCGCGGTGACGGTCCCCACCAGTACCACCAGGTAGCTGAGGCCCACCCACGTGACAGCTCCTACGCTGGCGTGGAACGCCCCTTCCAGGGAGGGCAGGGCCACGGTCACGATGCTGGCGTCGAGCTGGCTCATCAGAGCGCCCACGCATACGGCGGCCACGGCCCACCAGTGGGCGTTCGGACTTTCCCGGACGGCGAGGGGGCGTCGGGGTTCAACGAGCAGCCGCTCCCACCTCCACGGAGTCGGGCCCTCGATACCAACGGTCACCAGGCCATCCTGAGTGACCGTAAGCTAGATAGCAAATACCGATTTCTCCTCAATACGATAAGCTTTACTTATGGAATCGGGTCGGCTGCGCCATTTCCTGGCCGTGGCCGAGCACGGGGGGTTCACGGCGGCGGCGCAGGCGGTCTACGTGTCACAACCGGCCCTCTCCCTGGCCGTCCGGGAGCTCGAGTCGGAGCTGGGGGCGGCTCTGTTCACACGTCGCGGCCGAACGGTGCGCCTGACCGCAGCCGGGGAGGCTCTCGTCGGCCCGGCCCGACAGGTCCTACGGGATCTGGAAACCGGGCAGGCCGCGGTGGCCGCGGTGGTCGGACTCACCGCCGGCAGCCTCACCCTGGCCAGCCTGCCGACGCTGGTGGCAGATCCTCTCGCCCCACTGGTGGGGACCTTCCGCAGCCACTTCGGCGGCATCCGCATCGATCTGGCGGCCCCCGAAGACGCCAGCGAACTCATCGAGATGGTCATCTCTGGTTCGTCCGAGCTCGGCGTGACGGAAGAACACGCCATTCCCGACGCCCTCGTCTCGCACGGACTGGGTCAACAGAAGCTCGTCCTGATCCTCCCCCCGGGTTCACCCCACGCCGATGGCGACCCCGTCGGCCTGCCAGAACTGGGCGACATCCCGTTCGTGGTGGCCCCCGCTGGGACCTCGACGTCCCGTCTCTTGATGGAGGCCCTTGCTGCGCTCGATCGGTCACCCGAGGTCGCGGTGGTCACAGCACAACGAGACGCCATTGTGCCGCTGGTGGTGGCCGGCGCGGGTGCTGCTCTGATCCCCGAATCACTGGCGCTTTCCGCGGGGCGTCTGGTGCCGTCGTGGCCCGGCCGGAGCCACCGATCGTTCGCTCACTGACCCTCGTCCACCGTCAGGGCTCACTCTCCCCGGCGGCGGATCGTTTCGTGGCGATGGCGACGAAGGTGAGCCGTCGCTCCGGGCGGACAGCCGTGCCGAACCCGGTCAGCCGGACCAGAGAGGCTCGGGCACGGTGAATCCGACGTCTTGGCCCCAGGCGTTCCGATATGAGACCTCGTCCGCCGGCTGACGGGGCGCAACGCCCCACGTCCCGGTGGGGTACCCAAAGCTGACGCAGCCGGTGAGGATCCAACCCTGATCGTCGGGCACGCCGAGGATCTCGAGCGTCTCGGTCGGATGAAAGAACTGCAAGAGTGCCGTCAGGCAACTCCCGATACCTTCGGCTCGGGCGGCCAGCATGGCGCTCCAGACGGCCGGGAAGATGGACCCGCCACTTGGGTCGAATTGCGAGAAGGGGAAGAGAAAGAGCGGCACCTCGTCGAAGTGGTCGGCCAACCATTGGGCCGAGCGCTGGACCCGGAAGAACTGCTTGGACTCGGGGGTATCGGGATTGGCGGCGGCGGCGTCGAGCTGGGCCTTGTACACCGACTCCCAGAGTTGTGCCATTGCGTGTTGGTACAGGGGGGCGAGCGCCGCCTTCTTGTCCTGGTCGTCCAGCAGCAGAAACCGCCAATTCTGCTGATTCCCTCCGCTGGGGGCCCGGACGGCGGCGTCGAGAATTCGCGCCTGGACCTCGAGGGGGATCGGATCAGGCCTGACCCGCCGCATGGCGCGGGTGGTGTACAGCGCTTCGTGCAATTCCATGGGAGCGACACTACGCCCCGGTTTCCCACGAGCACCATGGTCCGACCGGGAACCAACTGGCCGGCCTATTCGACCAGCTGTACCCGCTCCACCGCTTCGATGTAGTCCTCGACCATGCCCATCACCACGTCGCGTGTCCGTCTCACGCTGGTCGCCAGGCCAATGACCTGCCCGGCCGGGTTGAAATTCACGTCGACCGCCGCTTCGGGGTACGCATGACCGCGACTGACCGCTTCTATGGCCACCATCATTTGCAAGGGCATGCCCAAAGGCTTTGGATTCTCGGGTTGGTCCCACGCTTCGGTCCAGTCGTTCTTGAGCATGCGGCACGGCTTGCCCGTCCACGAGCGCGAGCGCACCGTGTCGCGCGACGTCGCCTTGATATAGCTCTCCATCTGCTTCGGGGACACGGCCGCTTCCTCGACGGTGAGCCAGAGCGAACCGGTCCATACGCCTGCGGCCCCCATGACCATGGCTGCCGCCATCTGCCGGCCCGATCCCACGCCTCCTGCGGCCAGCACCGGAGTGGGAGCCACGGCGTCGATCACCTCGGGCCACAGAACGATCGATCCGACATCGCCCGTGTGTCCACCGCCCTCCGAACCCTGGCAGATGACGATGTCGACGCCGGCCGCCTTGTGATTCAGCGCATGCTTGACCGACCCGGCCAAGGCGGCGATGAGCATCCCCTGGCCGTGGACTTTTGCGATCACGTCGTCGGGCGGAGTCCCCAACGCATTGGCCACCAGCCTGACCTTGTCGTGCTTGAGGATTACTTCGACCAACGGCGCCGCAGTGGCGGCCGTCCAGCCCAACAGCTCGCGTTTCGGCCCGCCTTCGAGCTCAGGCACCCCGTGGTCGGCCAGGATCTTCTTGACGAACACCCGGTGCTCGTCGGGGATCATGGCCCGGAGCTCAGCTTCGAGTTTGACGGGGTCGAGTTCACCCATCCCCTCATACTTCCCGGGAATCACGATGTCGACGCCGTACGGACGGTCGCCGACGTGTTCATCGAGCCAGGTCAGTTCCACCTCGAGCTCTTCGGCGCTGAAGCCGACAGCCCCGAGCACGCCCATCCCACCCGTGTTGGACACGGCGGCGGCCACGTCGCGGCAGTGGGTGAAGGCAAAGATCGGGAACTCAATGCCGAGACGTTCGCAGAGCTCATTGTGCACGATGGACCTCCAAGGGTCATGTCGTTGAAGGGCTTCGCCCTCCAGTAGAACCAATTCTGAGTTTGCGCCGGCGCATCCCGCTCGATGCCCGAATCATCGGGAGGCGGGCGGTGCTGCTGGGGCAGGGCACCGGCGGTCGTCATGCCGCCGGGGATTGAGGGTCCTCCTGGTCGGCGAATTGGGTTCGGTAGAGCTCAGCGTAGAGGCCGTCCTCGGCCAGCAAGCTGGCGTGGGTGCCCCGCTCAACGATGCGGCCATCGTCGATGACCAGTAGCTCATCGGCCTCGCGTACGGTGGAAAGTCGGTGAGCGATGACGAGGGACGTGCGCCCGCTCAAGGTCTCGCGCAATGCCCGCTGGACCGCCGCTTCGGATTCTGAGTCCAGATGGGCGGTCGCTTCATCGAGGACCACGATGTCGGGAGCCTTGAGCATCAGACGGGCCAGGGCCACGCGCTGCTTCTCGCCTCCAGAAAGCCGGTACCCCCTCTCACCAATGACGGTGTCGAGTCCGTCCGGGAGAGAAGCCACCAGGTGGCCAATCTGTGCTTGATCAAGTGCGGCCATGACCTCTGCCTCGGTGGCATCGTGTCGGGCGTAGATGAGATTGGCTCGCAGCGTGTCGTGAAAGAGATGGGGATCTTGGGTGACGACGCCCACGACATCGCGGATGGACTCCATGGTGGCCCGGCGAAGGTCGATGCCATTGAGCTTGATGGACCCAGCGCTGACGTCGTACAGGCGAGGGACCAGGGACGAAATGGTCGTCTTGCCGGCGCCCGAAGGTCCCACGAGAGCGACCATCCGGCCCGGAGGGACCCGGAAGGAGATGTCGTGAAGCACCTCACTACGAGGCCCAGACTCGAGCACGGCCACCGATTCGAGCGAAGCCAGCGAGACTTCACCGGCACCTGGGTAGGTGAAGTCGACATGGTCGAACTCAATGGACGCAGGACCCCGGGGAATGGCCACCGCGTCGGGATCCTCTTTCAGCATAGGGACGATGTCGAGCACTTCAAAGAGACGCTCGAATGAGACGAGCGCCGTCATCACATCGAGGTTGAGGTTGGAGAGCTGGGTCAGCGGTCCGTACAGCCGGGTCAGGTACTGCGTGAGTGCCACGACCGTCCCAACGGCGAGCGTGCCCTTGATGGCGGCCACGCCGCCAAATCCGTAGACGAGAGCCGTGGCCAAGGAAGCAGTCAGAGTCAGGGCGACGAAGAAAACTCGGGCATACGTGGCCTGAGCGATACCGATGTCGCGCACGCGTCCGGCCTTTGCGTCGAAGGAGGCCGCCTCGACCTCAGGTCGGCCCAGAAGCTTGACCAGCATGGCCCCGCCGACGCCGAAACGTTCTTGCATCACCATGTTCATTTCGGAATTGAGGTTGTACCCCTCCATCGTCAGCGATCCAATGTGTCGGCCCACGTACCGGGCGGGGATGAGGAACACCGGGAGGAGGACCAGTGCGGCCAATGTGATCTGCCAGCTCAAGAAGAACATGGTCCCGAGCACGATGAACACAGTGACCAGGTTGCCGACCACGTTGGAGAGGAGATCGGTGAACGCCTGTTGGGCACCGATCACATCATTGTTCAGCCGGCTGACCAGTGCACCGGTTTGAGTACGGGTAAAGAAGGCCAGCGGCATCTGTTGAATGTGGCGAAAGACTTTGGACCGCATATCGAAGATGAGCCCCTCGCCGATGACGGCGGAGATGCGCCGTTCCACCAGGGCTAAGCCGGCGTCAAAAATGGCCAGGCTCCCGGCCAGGACGGCCAGCCCGATGACCAGACGTTCGTTCTTGAGCTCAATGCCGTTGTCGATCAACGCGCGCAGGATGAGTGGGTTGATCGCGGCGATGGCGGCATCGAGCACGACGACGGGCAGGAACACGGCCAGAATCCGGCGGTAGGGAACGGCAAACGTCAACATGCGCCGAGCCGTGCCCTTCTTCACCCGGTGTTGCAGGACGGAGCGGTCTTGCCGGAGCGACCGCATGCCACCCCACCCGCCGCTGGCTCGACCGCCGCCCATGCCGTGACCGCGCGCAGCCATCAGTCACCCACCCCACGGATGGGGGGAGGGGAGACGACACGGGCAGGCAGGGCGATGAGCTTCACTCTCACGTCAAGCTACCGGTGCTCCCGGCCAGCCTCGACATCGGGTTGCCGGAGGTCGGCGAGCATGGGAGATTTTCGACGCACGCCGAATCGCCTCGCCACCTCGCCTGGCCCTGACCAACCCAACCCATCGGAGGAATACCCTCATGACAGATCCCCGGCTTATCCCCGAACCGACGATCTTCATTCTGTATGGCGGCACCGGAGATCTGGCCCACCGTTTGGTCCTCCCGGCCTTTTACCGTCTGGCCATCGCCGGTTTACTCCCTCAGGAGTGGCGCCTGGTGGGCAACGGACGTGGTGACGTGTCCCACGAGGACTTCCAGGAGCGGGTCCGAGAGAGCCTCGAAGAGTTCGGACCCAAACCGTCGGAGGGCCCCTGGGATGAGGTGCGGTCGCGGTTGCGCTTTGCCGGCGGGGGCTTTGACGCGAACGATCCCGGGAGCCTGCTTGAGGTCCTGGCCGAGGCGGAGCAGGAACTCGGAGGCACGCCCCAGCGGATCCACTATATGGCTGTCCCACCCGTGGCGTTTGGACCGCTGACGGAAGCAATCGGCGCGCACGGGCTGGTTGAGCGATCGCGGGTGGTCTACGAGAAGCCGTTTGGAACGTCCATGGAGTCCTTCCGGGACCTCGACCATGTGGCGCACGCCACCTTTGAAGAGTCGCAGATCTACCGCATCGATCACTTCTTGGGGAAGGAAGCCACCCAGGACGTGCATGTGGTTCGGTTCGGGAATGGCCTGTTCGCCGGGGCATGGGATGCCTCCCATATCGACAATGTCCAGATTGACGTTCCTGAGACCTTGGACGTCGCCGGTCGGGCCGGTTTCTATGAGGCGACGGGTGCCATCCTCGACATGTTGGTCACCCACCTCTTTCAGTTGACGGCAGAAGTGGCCATGGAGCCACCACACTGCCTGGAGCCTGAATGTCTGGCCGACGCCCGCGAGAAGGTCATCGGGTGCTTCCGCCCGCTTACCCCCGATGACGTGGTCGTGGGCCAGTACGAGGGCTATCGGGCCATCGACAGCGTGCCGGATGACTCTCGCACCGAGACGTTCGTGGCCGCGAAAGTGTGGGTCGACAATGATCGGTGGAAGGGCGTCCCGTTTCTCCTGCGTACCGGCAAGTGTCTGCCCGAGAGCCACCAGCGGGTCAGCGTGGTGTTCAAGGATCCGGTACCCGGTCTGGCCGGTCAGCCGGCCGCAGCGAGCGTGCTCGGTTTTGAGCTTTCCGGCGACGGGCGGATCACCTTGACCTTGGTGGTCAAGGAGCCGGGACCAGCCCTGACCCTGAGTGCGGCCACCATCGCCTTGCCGTTGGGCACGGGCTTCCACACCCCGTCACTCCCGGCGTACTCTCGCCTGCTCCACGATGTGTTGATCGGCGATCGCTCACTCTTCACCCGTCCCGACGGTTTGGAACACGTGTGGAAAGTGGCCGACGGGATATTGCACGACAAGCCCGAACCGATCATTTACCCGCGAGGATCCTGGGGTCCGGATGAAGCGAACGAGCTGGCGTTACCTCGGCATTGGCTGCTGTCCGAATAACGCGCAGGAGAATCGGTGACGATAGAGGGCGGCCGCCGAGACCGTGCGCGTCAGTGGGCGGAAACCACTCGGCCATTCCGCCCCGAGAGACCTACGGAGAACGATCGCAAGACCCAGTGGAAGCAAGCGCGTTCGGCGAGATGCCGAACGCGCAGGCGAGCGCGCCAAGGAATGGTCATGATTCAGTACGCGCCAGTACCTCGGGCCATCGTCTTTGGGGTTTCCCACATGATCTTCAGGTCCCACCACATCGACCACGAGGCAACGTAGAGGTAGTCCAGCTGGGCGAGGTCTTCTCGAGTGAGGTCGTTGCGCCCGGAGACTTGCCATAGTCCGGTGATGCCCGGTCGCACTTCGAAACGGCGAGTTCCCCAGCCATCCACACCGGACTCAGCAGGGACAAAGGGCCGAGGACCTACGACCGACATGTGGCCCCGGAAGACGTTGATGAACTGAGGGATCTCATCGATCCCTGACTTGCGAAGGAAGGCCCCGAAGGGGGTGATCCGGCCCTGCTCGCTCGACTTGTCCCGTATTTCACGGAGCGGGCGATTGAGGTCCCCTACCAGCCCTTCCGGAGCGACGTTCCTGTCGGCCTCGGTGGCTACCCGCATTGAGCGAAATTTTGAAATGGTAAATGGATGTTGGTGCCGCCCCAATCGGTTCTGCTTGAAGAAGATCGGACCCGGTGAACTGAGCTTCACCCCGACGGCAACGACCAGAAGAAGCGGAGATGTAACGAGCAAGACAATTGAGCTGATGCCAATATCGAATGCTCTTTTCATGGACCGATCCCATGCACTCATGTGGGGTCCGGCGAGCTCCAGAAAGGGTGTGCCGGACAGATCACTCATGCGAGATCGCCAGCTGACCAATTCGAAGTAGCGAGGCACCATGGCCAGATGAACGGTGTCTTGGAGCCGACGGTAGGTATTCAAGGACTGCTCCGAAGCCTGTTCGGGGAATGCAACCAGAACGCGGTGAACCTCCAACTGGGGGCAGAGCAACGGCAGATCGCGCACACGCCCGACGGCCCCTTCTTCAACGACATCGCTGTCGACCACTCTCCCGACCAGTGTCATGCCCGAATCCTGGCGAACATTGGTCATGATCCGCTCAGCCAATTGTCCCGAACCCACGACGATCACTCTGGTCGTGGTGAGGGCATGGAGGAAATACCGCATCCCGATTCGGCCAAAAGTGATGACGACCACGGTGACGATCACGGCGAACACGAGTTGGGTTGCGTTTGCTTCCGTGCGATGAAACGTCACATGGAGCAGAGCGTCGACCGCGAGGGTAAGCACGCAACCAGCACCAACTCCAAAGGAGAGATCGCGGATCTCTAAGAAGGCACTGGGCTGCATCCGACGATGTGTCGAACGGTACATACCGCCGAGTGCGAGGGCCACCACGACAGAAATGGGAAAGAGGGAGTCAAGGGTGAAGTTCGACCAGAGCCGATGGATTGAGTTCGTTGGAACGGAGGAAATCTGGCTCAACAGGACGAGAGACAACGGGAGCGCGATGTAGCTACATAGGAAGTCTGTACTGACGTGTATACACATCAACCCCCTTTCGGTGATCGAACCGTGAGCAGAGGTCGCAATTGCGGAAGGTGAGGAACTGGGGTCGGCTTCATCGAGAGCGCCGGCAGAGCCATGAGGTGGGTCGGTCTCATGATCCGAGATCGACTTCAGCTTGCCGAACTCTTGATCGAATATCCTCATCGAGATCCCCACCTTTGGGTGCGAAGGCCTGGATTGCTGGATCCACCGCCGCCCAACAACATACGTAACAGCTGAGATCCGTCCGCCTGACGTCACCCTCCTCCCGATTTTGCCATATGCCGTTGACCTCTCACACCCCGGTCGAGCCATAGGCTCGTCTGCCGGTCGATTCGGCAGCTGACTGGTCGGCGGAACGAAGGTCGCCGCGGAAACACAGGATGTCTCGGTCCCGTCCTCCGGCGTGAGGACGTCCCCAATTCTGTTGAATTGGGAGGCCATCCTCAATTGACGGCGTGCACCCCACCGTCAACATGCAGGATTTCACCCGTCGTCATGGGCAGGAGGTCACTGAAGAGCGCGACACACCCGCGGGCGACCACATCGGAGTCGTGGACGTCCCAGCCGAGGGGGGCGCGATCGGCCCAGGTGTCTTCGAAGGCTGAGAAACCCGGAATCGATTTGGCCGCCATCGTCCTGATCGGCCCGGCAGCGACAAGATTGACGCGAATCCCGTCAGATCCCAGGTCGCGGGCCAGGTACCTGGTGAGTGACTCGAGAGCAGCCTTGGCGACGCCCATCCAGTCGTAAATAGGCCACGCCACCGTGGCATCGAAATCCAATCCGACGACCGATGCCCCACCGTGGCGCCCGGCATTGGTGAGGAGTGGTCTGAACGACTCAACGAGCGCCTTGAGCGAGTAGGCGGAAATGTTGAGCGCGACGGAAACGTCGTCCCAATTGGCCGAGAACATGCCGTTGCCCAGGCAATTCGGTGGCGCAAAGCCAATGGCGTGGAGCAGCCCGTCGAGCCGATCCCACCGGTCCGCGAGGGTGGCGCCCGCCGCGGCGAGTTGTTCGGGTGAGGTGACGTCGATCTCGAGCACATCTGGTTCGGCCGGAAGCTTGCGGGCGGTCCGCTTGGTAAGCGAGAGAGCACGGCCCGCTCCAGAAAGAACCACCTCAGCTCCTTCTTCTTGGGCCAACTTGGCCACGGCGAAGGCGAGGGAGGCGTCCGTGAGGACGCCGGTGATGAGGAGGCGTTTGCCAGTGAGAAGTCCCATGTGGTTCGCGAGGTTATGCGACAGTGGGGGCATGCACGTGGGGATACTTGGCGGAACAGGTCCAGCTGGCCGGGGCCTGGCCGTTCGATTGGCGGCGTCGGGAGTTGAGGTCACCGTGGGATCTCGTGAGCCGGAGAGGGCATCTCGAGCGGCCCGGGAGGTCGTAGCTCGCTGGCCCGGTCGTACCTTGGACATGGACGGGGCCGCCAATGAAGGAGCGGCCAGGGCGGACGTGATTGTGGTGGCCACCCCGTGGGACAGCGCCATTCCGACCGTCGGGCCATTGCGGGACCTCTTGGCCGGCAAGGTTGTCATCTCGATGGCTAACGCATTGGCCAAGGAGGGTCGAGAGATGCTGGCGCTGATCCCACCGCGCGGGTCGGTGGCCGCCACAGTGCAGGCTGCACTGCCGGGATCGCTGGTGGCCGCGGCGTTTCATCATTTGCCAGCTTCGGAAATGGAAGATCTTGATTCGGGCTTGGAGGCAGACGTGTTGGTGTGTTCGGACCACGCCGAAGCCACGGGGGTTGCCATGGGGCTGATTGACGCCATGCCCGGACTCAGGCCGCTCGACACGGGGACGTTGAGCCAGGCGGCCGCCATCGAGGCCTTTACGGCGGTCTGCATCACGCTCAACATCCGATACAAGGTGCACTCGACGCTGCAGATGGCTGGGATGTAGGGATGGAATTGTTCGACACGGCGAGACGGTCGGTCGTGCCTTTTTCGCCCGGCCCATTGGTCACGATGTACTCCTGTGGAATCACCCCCTACGACTCTGCTCACCTGGGTCACGCTGCCGTTTACTTGTACTTCGACATGCTGCAGCGGCGTTTGCAGGATGCCGGACACGTGGCGCGGTGCGTGCGCAATGTCACCGATATAGACGACGACATCTTGCGCAAGTCCCGGGAAATGGGAGTCCACTATTTGGATTTGGCGGCCGAGGAGATGGCGCGGTTCGACGCCGAAATGGGCATGCTGAACCTACTGCCGGTGTACTCCGAGCCACGTGCGACATCCGCCATATCTGAAATTCTGTCGTTGGTGGGAGTTGCGTTGGATAAGGGACACGCCTACGAGTCGGGCGGCGCGGTCTATTTCGATGTGACCAGCTTTCCTGAGTTCGGTCGGATCAGCGGTTACGGACGGTCTGACATGTTGCGCCTGGCGGCAGAACACGGCGGGAATCCCGATGATCCTCGGAAGCGGAATCCGTTGGACTTCGTCCTTTGGCAGCCATCCTTGTCTGATGAGCCCGCGTGGGAATCGAGATGGGGACCCGGTCGTCCGGGCTGGCATATTGAGTGTTCCGCGTTGGCGTTGCGCGAACTAGGCGAGACGATCGATATCCACGGCGGGGGACGCGACCTGGTCTTTCCCCACCATGAATGCGAGGCAGCCCAGTCCGAATCGGTGACCGGTAGACCGTTCGTCCGGTTGTGGTTCCACGTCGGTTTGGTCGGCCTCGGCGGCACCAAAATGTCCAAGTCTCTCGGGAATCTGGTCTTCGTGGGCGATCTCTGCAACGACTGGGAGTCACCTGCTGTTCGCCTGGCCTTGTTGGCCCATCATTACCGGGGGGACTGGGACTGGGAAACGGGGGCGGACATGCCGCCGGCGGCGGCCCGATTGGCGCTGTGGCGAAGCGCCTCGGAGGGCGCGGGGGATGCTGGCCTGGCCCAGGTGCGAGCCGCGCTTGATTCTGATCTCGATACTCCTGGAGCGCTGGCCGCGCTGGATGCTGCCGCCAACTCCGGGCAATCGGTGGCCCTTGGCGCGGATTTGCTGGGCGTGATGCTGTAGACACGGGAGAGTCTCGACGGAGAGGCCGGACCACTATCAACTGTCAAGCGGATCAGCGGTCGATCTGTACAACCGATCCATCCGTCGGTCCGTGACCCTTAGAGACCACCTGGGCCCGGTCCGGCAATGGTGACGGGCCCAGCGGCCGTGAATTCGCGATCAGGGCGACATCTCGGCCAATGGGGTCCTAAGGGGCGATGGCGGTCCAGTACCCTTGAGCCACGTTCCGGCGAGGAGCAATCCCCCGGCTGAGCAGGAGAGGGTGAACAATGGCAGGCGATATTTCGGTACGGCTTCCCGACGGATCGAACCGGGAGCTGGCCGAAGGAACGACCGCCGCTGACCTCGCCCTGGCCATTGGCCCCCGTCTCGCCAAGGCGGCCGTGGTGGCCACGGTAGATGGTCAGGAGGTTGACCTGAGTACCCCACTCGCCGATGGGGACGAAGTCGCCATCATCACGGGGGACACCGACGCTGGTCGTGAGGTCCTCCGGCACTCCACCGCGCACGTGCTGGCGCAGGCCGTGCTCCGCCTCTGGCCCGGGGCCAAATATGCGATCGGACCAGTGATTGAGAACGGGTTCTACTACGACTTCGAGCTGCCGGACGGGGCTCGATTCAGTGACGATGACCTGGATCGCGTCGAGGCGGAAATGCGATCGATCATGGCGGAGGACCAACCCTTCATCCGGCAAGAGCATGCCATCGATGAAGGGTTGGAAATCTTCGCCGATCAGCCATTCAAGCGCGAGATAATTGAAGCAGTCGAAGCCGGCGCCGATGAGGTCGACGCCGGGGGTTCGCTGGTCAGCACCTACTGGAACAGCGATTCGTTCACGGATCTGTGCCGAGGCCCGCATGTGCCTTCGACCTCCAGGCTGGGTCATTTCAAACTCATGCGAGTAGCCGGGGCCTATTGGCGCGGCGATGAAAAGAAGGAGCAGCTCCAACGCATTTACGGGACAGCCTGGGAATCCGCCAAGGCCTTGGCCGCCTATCTGCACCAACTGGAGGAAGCCGAGAGGCGTGATCATCGCAAATTGGGGGCCGAGCTCGATCTCTTCAGCTTTCCCGATGAGATTGGTCCGGGACTGGCCATCTTCCACCCCAAGGGCGGCACCATTCGCCGACTAATGGAGGACTACTCCCGGCAGCGTCACGTGGAATCCGGCTACGAATTCGTGAACTCGCCCCACATCACCAAGAGTCAGCTCTTCGAGATTTCGGGCCACCTCGATTGGTTTGCCGACAGCATGTACCCGCCCATGGAGCTCGACGGGGGCATCGACTACTACCTCAAGCCGATGAATTGCCCGTTCCACATCCTGGTCTTCAAGAGCCGACAGCGGTCGTACCGAGAACTGCCTCTTCGCTTGTTCGAATTCGGCACGGTGTACCGCTACGAGAAGTCCGGCGTGGTGCACGGACTGACTCGCGTCCGGGGGATGACCCAGGACGACGCCCACATCTTCTGCACCCGCGAGGACATGCGCGGCGAATTGATCCGGACCCTGCACTTTGTCCTCGACTTGCTGCGGGACTTCGGACTGAACGATTTCTATCTCGAGCTTTCGACCAAGCCTCCGGGTAAGGGTGTGGGGTCGGATGAGGATTGGGCGGTGGCGACGGAGGCACTGCGCTCCACCGCCACCGAAATCGGGCTTGACTTGGTGATGGACGAGGGCGGCGGTGCCTTCTACGGTCCCAAGATCTCAGTCCAGGCCCAAGACGCCATTGGTCGGACCTGGCAGATGTCTACCGTGCAACTGGACTTTCAGCTACCCGAGCGCTTCGAGCTCGAGTACGTCGGCGCTGACAACGGGCGGCATCGGCCGATCATGATCCACCGGGCACTGTTCGGTTCGGTAGAGCGCTTTCTGGCCGTCCTGATCGAGCACTATGCGGGGGCCCTACCGACCTGGCTCTCTCCCGAACAGGTGCGCGTGATACCGGTGACCGACGCCCACGCCGATTACGCCCGATCGGTGGTCGACGTCTGTGGGGCGGCCGGCTTGCGGGCCACCCTCGACATGACCGGCGAGAAGATGGGCGCGCTGATCCGCCGGGCCAAGATGGCCAAATTGCCCTACGTGCTGGTGGTCGGCGATGACGACGTCAAGAACGGCACGGTCGGGGTCAACCGGCGGGGCTCCACGGACAACAGGCCGGAGCGGGGCGTCGACCTGACCGACTTCGTGGCGGAGGTGGTGGAGGAAGTGGTCCGGAAAGGCTCACCTGAAGACAACGCAGGCGGGAACGCGGACGCGTGAATCTGGGGCACCTCTGGGCCGGATGGCGCAGCGACTACATCGAGGACGCGACCGCTCGCCACCGAGCGGAGGGAACAAGCGATGACGCCTCGCGGTGCGTGTTCTGTCGCCTCGCCCAGAGTGGTCCGCCGTCGGTCGAGAATCTTGTCGTCTGGAGAGGTGAATGGTCGTTTATCGTGCTGAACGCCTATCCCTACGCCAGTGGGCACGTCTTGGTCCTTCCGCTACGTCATGTCGGTAGCTTGGAGGCCTTGACCGAACTCGAATCCGCCGAGGTGTGGGCCACCACCCGTCGAGCGGCGAGAGCCATCGAGGCTGCGTATGAACCTGACGGGATGAATATTGGTGCGAACCTGGGCCGCGCCAGTGGGGCCGGGATCCCGGCTCATCTCCATCTTCACGTGCTGCCGCGTTGGTCGGGGGATACCAATTTCATGACGTCTATTGCCGGCACGCGGGTTTTGCCGGAGACACTGCAGGGGGTCTGGAAGAAACTGACCGATGCTTGGGTGACCCGCCCGGCCGACTGAGGTCGGGTTAGCCTCGGGCGGGAGGTGTCTACGTGAGCTCAACGCCTGGGCCGATTCATCTGAACAGTCATCATCGCGATACCGTGGGCCAGATTTTTCGGCACCCCGTCGGTCACAACATCGAATGGAGAGACGTCCTCTCGCTGCTCGAGGCGGTTGGTTCGGTCGAGGAGACCCACCATGGGAAGTTCCTCGTGACACTCGGTGGCGAGACCGAGCCATTCGAGCCGCCGCGGCACAAGGACATCGAGGCACAGCAAGTCGTCGATTTACGACGAATGTTGGGCAAAGCCGGCTACGGGCCGGCGGCCGGGAGTGGCGCGTCCGGATTCACGGAGTCCTGAGAGATGGCTCACGGCGGGAGAGCCGCAATCCGCTGAGCGTGGCGGCAGCGAGCGACGCCTCATGTCGAGGCCAATTCTCCGATATCGGTGAGCTACCCCAGGTGCAGCTGGTGGACAGTGCAGTCTTCGACTGGTCGTCTGATCTGGGTGAGCCTCCCACAACCGTGACGTCCCGTAAACGCCAGGTGAACGACGTGTGACTGGTCTATGAAGATTCAAGGACGACGCTGTGGATGGTCGTTTTGGGTGTGTAATTTCTTGGTAGAGCATTCCGGTCGTGACCACGACGTATTCCGACCGCGACGGAGCTTCTCCAGGGGTAGTTCGGCGCCGCGACCCGGGCCAGTCGGCGTCACAAATCCGGTCGCATGCCGCAGCCGGTTCACCCATCTGCCGCAGAGGAGTCAGTTTCCATGCAGCGTACGAAGCGAATGAACGGTATCGATCCGATGTTCATCTACTCCGAGACACCGTCGACGCCAATGGAAGTGGCGTACACGTGTGTCTTTGATCCGTCGACCGCATCGGGTGGCTATTCGTTCGAGGGAGTTCGGAATCTGCTGGCGGATCGGCTCCCGGCACTGGGTCCCTTTCGGCGCCGACTCGTCGAAGTTCCCCTCGGCCTCGACCACCCCCGTTGGGTGGACGACCCAGATTTCGATCTCGACAACCACCTTCATCGGACGGCCCTGCCGGACCCAGGCGGGGAGGTGGAGCTGCACCAGATGGCAGCTGAGGTCATGGGTCGGCCTCTTGACTGCGACCAGCCTCCTTGGGAGATGCATCTCGTCGAGGGGCTCGATGGAGGCAAGGTCGGTTTGATCGCCAAACTCCACCACGCGGTCATCGACGGCGTGTCCGGAGCCGAACTCCTCGCGCAACTCCTTGACGTCACGGCGGACGTCACGGTCAAGGTCGAAGGCCACAGCCCGTGGCGACCTCCCACACTGCCCTCGAGGAGCCGACTCGTGTCAGAGGCCCTTCCACGACTGCTCACCAGCCCAATGCGATTCCTTGCCGCTGCTCGCGAAATCGGCCGCACCACTGTGCGCCTGGCTTTCCATGCCGCCGACGCTGGCACAGCGCCATTGTCCATTCCGCTCGGGGCACCGGCCCACTTCGCCAGTCCTATGACGGCATGTCGCACGGTGTCATTTGCAGAGGCCAACTTGAGGGATGTTCTGGCCCTGAAGGAGCGCCTGGGGGTCACCCTCAACGACGTCGTGCTCGCCGCCTGTTCGGGGGCAATGCGCTCGTATCTCACCGAGCACGACCGGGAGACTCATTCGTCACTGGTCGCTGTGGTCCCCGTCTCCGTCCGCGCTGAATCCGAGCAGGGGACACTGGGCAACCGTCTCTCGGCCATGTTCGTTCCGCTGGCCAGCGATCGGGCTCAGCCGTTGGATCGTCTCGAGACGGTTGCCGCAGCGTGCGCCGCAGCCAAGGCCCAGGAGCGCGCTGTCGGCTATGGCGCCATGACTGCGGCCGTGTCAGAGGCGGTTCCCCCGGCACTGGCTGGACCAGCGTTGCGGCTTGGCGCCCAGTTCGGAGCGATGCGCCGGCTGAGGCCGGGGAACCTGGTGATCTCGAACGTTCCCGGGCCGAGATTTCCCCTCTACTTCGCCGGGATGCGGATGGAGGCGGTGTACCCGATTGGACCGGTGGTCGATGGCGTCGCACTCAACATCACCGTGCAGAGCTATGTCGATTCGCTGTTCGTGGGCCTCAATGCCTGTCCGGCTGTCGTACCTGACGTGGACTGGCTGGCCCGGTCTGTGGTGCTCGAACTCGCCCGCTTGACCGAGGCGGCCGCCGAGAAGGTTCGAGCCGCGCCCCAAAAGGAGTCCAGTTCGAAGCCGCCCCCACCGGCGGCGGGGGAAGGCCAGCCCGCCGGCCTGGTCCCTCCTCGCCCCGTTGGGGCCCGGGATCTCAAGACCACAAGATCGGATCCGCGCCGACCACGACCGAGTGGGCAACGACTCGCTCCGACCGGCAGGGCCGGCAACCCTCGTTCTGCTCGGTGAGATTCGCCGTTTTGGCCGACGAGGCGGCGGAGGGGCGCCATGGACCGACGGAGGGGTCTCATTTCCACTTCGTTCTGTGGATCGCCACTGGGCCTGACCGGATCTTCGCGGGATCTGGGGCCGGGGAGGTATCAGGTCTCGCTGGACGCGCAAGGATGGATCATGGACTTTGAACTCAAACACGTGATGATCCACGGCCACGACGTCGGCTATCGCATGGAGGGCGACGGGCCGGCCATCCTCTTGATACATGGGATTGCCGGCAGTTCCACGGCCTGGCGCGAGGTCATGCCCGCCTTGGCCCGGAACTACACCGTTATCGCTCCTGACCTGATCGGGCACGGTCAATCGGCCAAGCCTGCGGGGGACTATTCACTCGGCGCCTACGCCAGCGGTCTGAGGGATCTGTTCCGTGTCCTCGGCGTGCCCCGGGCCACCATCGTGGGCCACTCCTTTGGCGGGGGAGTGGCAATGCAGCTCGCGTACCAGCACCCGGAATGCTGCGAACGGCTGGTCCTCGTCGACAGCGGCGGCCTGGGTCGCGAAGTAAGTTGGTTGCTTCGGTTCATGACCCTTCCGGCCACGGAATATCTGATGCCCGTTCTCTTTCCGTCGATGGTCCGGGAGCGGGGCAACGACCTCAGTCGGATGCTGCATCAGCGAGGCATCCGAATGGCCCGAATAGGTGAGATGTGGCGTTCTTATGCCTCCCTCACCGAATCCACCAACCGACAGTCCTTCATCCGTACTCTTCGCTCGGTGATCGATCCGGGCGGCCAGACGGTGAGTGCCCTGGACCGGTTGTATCTCGCTGAGGCGATCCCGACTCTCATCGTATGGGGAGATGGCGACACCATCATTCCGGTCAGCCACGCCTACTCGGCTCACGAAGTCATTGCCGGCAGCCGCCTTGAGGTCATTCCGGGATCGGGGCACTTCCCGCACGTGGAGGCGCCGGAGCGGTTCCTCGGCGTGCTCACTGACTTCCTGAACACGACCGAGCCCGCGATGGTCGACGGGGCCGGACTGCAGACAGTGCTCCAATGGCGAGCGACCGCCGAGAGCTGAGCGCGCCGCGACGGACGTCAATGGCCGTCCAGACTCTGTTCAGGTGCTCGATTCGGCCAGTTCCATCTCGGCGGAGACAAGTGCGGGAAGAATGCTCTCAAGGATTCGTCTACCTGCCGGCGCGCCGAATGGTGCGGCGGATTGGCGGTCGTGGGTGCCGCTGCCGGCGGTGAGCGCGCGCGTATCGAAGTATGCCCTCACTGAAGAGATCTTCCCGTCCTGTACGTGATACCAGTCTGAGGTCGGCACGGACCCCCCCGCATCGGTCACCAGGTCGTAGATGATGCATGCGTCGTCGCCGTCGACCACAACCTTTATCGGTTGGGCACTGGTCACATGGCGCGACAGATCCACCAATCTGTTCATATAGGACTCGGCCCCACCGCCCGAGCCCAGTGGGCCAACGAACGTGACGTCATCGCGCAGCAATGTACGTGCGGTGGCAAAATCTCCTGAAGACCAGGCCTCCAGGCACTTAGTGGCGACTTCAAATGTCTCGGGCTCGGACACCGACCCCCCTTTTCCATTTTTGCGCAACGAACGCAGATCCTTACCCAGATGTGGCGTCCCTAAACCCGCTAGAGGTAGTGAAAGTCCAGCGTCGCCGAGGTGCCCGCATCGGTGGTGATGGAGACCGGCACGGAGCGCGGCGAACCAGGCAGCAGCGGCACCGTCACCAGGCACAAGGTTTGGGATGGACAGGATGTCGCTGCGGACTGGCCGCCGAAGTGAGCCACGATTTCCCCATCCGCGCTGAGGAAATCGGTGCCCGACACCGTCACCTGCTGGCCGGATCCCCCCGTTGACGGACTGAGCGACGAGAGAAGGGGTGCGGGTCCCGTCGTGGCCATGCCGGGGACGGAAGCTCTCGATCGCGCTGCCTTCGGCCGGGTCCGCTCCGGATCGCTTGGCCCCTGCTTGGGGGAGGTCGTGTGACCGGACGGCACGGCGGTGCCGGCGGAGTGAAGCGTGGTGACGACATTGTGATGGGCGCCCAGAACGAAAGCCAGGGCAAGGGCCGCGACCACGACCAACGCGGCCGTGACCAGCACCGACGCGAACAACCGGCGCTCGCGCCGGTCTTCGGGGGAGGGTACTGCCGCGGTGTCGCCGCTCCCTTTGGCCGTCGAGCCCAGCGAGGGAGTGACGGCTCCCTCCGCCCCGAGCGGACTAAGCCCGTCGGAGCGCCGGACCCGGCGTGGATCCCTCCTGGCCAGGCCTCTCTTTGGTACCTGCTCGGGGGGAGTGGGGGTTGGTCCCCCTTGGGCACGACGGGCGGCCTCGGCCATGGCGGCGAGCGCACGTGCCCCCGGCATCTCCGCCGCTGGTACTCCAGTGTCAGAGCGCGAACCCCGACGGCGAAGCCGCCCGGTTGGTTGTTGAGAGTGATCCACCTCGATTGGACCTCTTAGGAACGTGGCTTCAGATTCAACGACATCCATACCCGATCCGGGCTGTCCGAAAAAAGGGGGGTGATTGGTCCTCCAGGCGGTCCGGAGTTAAGACGCCAGGCCGGAGCGGATCGAAGCCGCTTCGAGTGAGGTGAACCGGTGGGAATACCCACGTCGATGCGACAGTCCCACAATTGGCTGGGCGTCACACGACGACGGCACGGCCAGGTGCCACGATGAGTCTGAAGGATCCCACACCGCCGTCGCCAGATTGTCATCGAGGGCACGGTGGGCCACGTTGGGCATGTCGTCATAGAGCAATCCCAAGACGTCTCGGCAGAGCTTGGGACGGATTTGGCCCGAATGGTCCTCATTCCAGGTGCTGAGGACCTCGACAGCCGGCGCACCATGGCCGACAGCCGCCGCCAAGTGTTTCGGCGGGGCTGCGTGGTGTGTCTCGCTGCCCAGACGGAGCTCAAGAATCAGGCAGTCGCCTTCGATTTCCTGGAATTCCGGGTGTACGGGCAGACCGACGGCCGCGGTGATCTCTGAGCACGCCAGTGTGCAGGCGTTGGTCATGTCGGCCGTGGCAATGCGGATCTTGTTGGTCGTGGTCACTGGACCTCCGGGGTTCAAATTGGGATCACTTCGTGGCTGATAATGGGGTGTCCTGTCAACCTACGGGCCGAAGGTAAACACACTCTGAGCGGCGCGTTGCCATCTCATTTACGTTTGGTGACGACGCCGGTCCTTTTCGGGGGGAGGCCGGACCACGACTGTCCCGAGCGAACGTTTGTGACGATTACCCAGGTGATCGGTACCGGGTCCGAGGTCACCGCCGGCTCGGTTCTCTTCGAGCGAAACCAGGGGTTCCTCTCCGCCCCCAACTCCCCTTGATCCGTTCCTGACTATGTGGCTAAATTTCTCACACCAGCGTTGGAAACAGCGCGGATCGCGGTTATTCAGATCCTGAGCTTCCGCCCCTGTCGGAACACCATTCGGATGGGAGTTTTGGCAATGTCACTGGAAATGGAGTCCGGCACTGAGGTCCTGCAGATCGGTGTGGCACGTTCAGAAGGCAAGGTCGTGATCACCCTGGCAGGAGAGCTCGATGTTGCCGGGGCTCCGCTTCTCCGCGAGCATCTCGCGGCTGCGACGCGGTCCGAGAGCCGGGTTGTGTGCGATCTGAAGCACCTGACCTACATGGACTCGACGGGTATATCCGTCTTGGTTGCCGCACGGAAGAGGCTGGACGCAACGGGACGGGATCTGGTCCTGGTCGGCCCGTCGGAGCGGGTGCACAAGGTTCTCGAAATCACCGGTGTGGACTCCTATTTCACGATCCAGCCCCAGGGGGCGCCCACTAAAAAGGATGCATCGGGTTGACGTTGTAGGTCTCGATGACCACGTCGCCTGGCCTGTACTACCGGGCGTCTGGGTACGTCGCCGGTCCATGGGGAGTGAGCCACGTCCATTGCCGGTAACGTGGCGGTGCGGCGCTCCGAACGAGTGGGCGACCCGACCGGGTCGACCGAGGTGAGATCCGTGCGGTCGTTTGTAACCGCTTGGCCAGGAGCCGCGGTGACTGGGCAGAGTTGCAAGGAGAGAAGAAGGTGACGGAGCCGGCCGCAACGTTCTCTCCGCGCATGGTCGATGCGCTGGTGGACGCCGTCTTCATCGTGGAGGACCAGGGACACGTGTTGTACGCCAATCCGGCTCTCGGGCAGCTCCTTGGTTGGCCGATCGAACGCCTTTTCGGTGAGCCCTTCGTCACCCTCGTTCCCGAGCACCTCCGGTTCGAGTACTGGGCCGAATTCCATCAGATCATGGAGACCAGACCGCCGAGGCCGAGCGCCGCACCTCGCCGAATGATCCTGCTCTGCGCCGATGGATCCGAATTGCCGGTCGAGGTGGGCACATTTCTGGTGGCCCCAGCGGGCGAAGCCCGCCTGCTTATTGCCGTGGTGTGGGACGTGAGAAGCAGAATCGATATTGATCGCTATCAGCGGGTGTCAGACGATCTCCTGGCTTTTCTGGCCGGAGCAGCCGGGACTACCGCCGTACTCCTTCCCCGCCTCCTCTCCATCGTGGCGACCAGCATGGATTTTGAGTTTGCCACGTCGTGGCGGTGGGAGAGCGATTCTGAGCGATTGCACTGCGAACACGTGTGGCGTCGGGATGAAAGCGATTTCGAATCGCTGCAGCGTGTCTCTTCGGGTATGAGCGTCATGTCCGGGGAAGGGCTGGCCGGAACCGTCGTGAATGCTGGTGAACTGGTGTGGCGATCTGATTTAGCACAGGCGGCGGATCTGGCTCGGCACGCCGCCTTTGTGGCCGACGGCGTGCAAACCGCCTTTGCCTTCCCGGTGCGGACCCGAGACCGTCTCGTTGGCATCATTGAACTCTTTACCCGGGCCCAGCGACAGCCCGACGCTCCCTTCGTGGCGGCCGTAGCCGACATATGCGCCAAGTTGGGGGAGTTCATCGAGCGGGTGGAGCTCGAGACTCAGCGATCTCAGCTCATCGAGCAGCTCGAGCACTCCCAACGGCACCAGGAATTCCTGCTCCGAGCCAACCAGGCGCTCTCTGGCGCACGCGATTTCAAGGATTCTGTTGCACGTCTGGCCTCCGTGGCCCTTCCCACGCTGGGGGACATCTGCCTCGTTGATGTCGTGAGCCCAAACGGGACATTGTTGCGTTTGGCCGCGAGACACGCTGATCCGGCGCACCAAGAGACAATGGAAGAACTGGGGAGACACAGTCCCGATATCGAAGGTTCACATCCAGCGGCGATTGCGGTGAGGACGGGCAAATCCCAGTGGTCCTCTCAGATTGATGATGAATTCCTGCGGAGCACGACCAAAAGCGATCGCCATTTCGAACTGACTCGATCCTTGAAGTTTGAATCTTACGTCTGCGTGCCGTTGCTCATAGAAGGCGACGCCATTGGCGCCCTCACGGTTGTCACCGATGGGACAGCGCGAAAGTTCGGAAATGAGGAACTGGTCCTCGCAGAGTCCCTGGCGTCGCAGGTCGCTTCGGTCATTGAGCGCGCCCGGAAGTTCGACGAACAATCGAACATCTCTCATCTCCTGCAAGCCAGCCTGCTGCCCGATCATCTCGGCCACCTGCCCGGCGTGAGCGTGGCGGCCCGGTACGTAGCCGGAAGCCAGGAAGCGGAAGTCGGGGGCGACTTTTACGACGCTGTCGACCTTTCTGAAAGCCGGCTCGCCCTCGTGATAGGTGATGTCGAAGGCCATGATATGGCTGCCGCGACAGTAATGGGGGAGCTCCGAAGTGCCTTGCGCGCCTATCTTCTCGTGACGCAGGATCCGGGTAACGTCATCGCGCTTCTCGATGAGTTTGCTTCCCAACGACCGATGCATCGCCTAGCCACGACCTGCCTGGCCATAGTGGATACCGAGAATCGAACCATTGCCATCGCCTCGGCCGGCCACCCGGTGCCATTCCTCGTCTCGAACGATGGAAAGCCGGCTGCGCCCTTGCGGATCGATCCTGGTCCGCCGCTCGGTGTCGGGGCCGCTAGTTATTCGGTGGCCAAATTCGAGCTTCCGGCGCAAGGGACCCTGGCCTTCTACACCGACGGACTCATTGACGAAGGCCGGGCCGACGCGCAAGCTCGAACCCACATATTGACGTCAATGATGGACAACAATCGATCGCTGGACAGCGAGTCGTTGGCCGACTTCATCGTCGGTGCTTTGGGACCATCGGCCCCGAGAAGCGACGACCTGGCATTGTTGGTCGTACGGTGGTCGAACCTTTGGGAATAGATCGTCCGCGGCTATGGAATCCAGCCGGCGCAGGCCGCCGCGGTCATCCCTCCGTCTTCCGCTCGATGGTCCGAGTCACGATTTCCTCGGCGACCTCTCTGAGCTTGCGATTCTCACGCTGTGAGGCCCGAACCAGGATCTGGAAGGCGTCCTGAGGAAATAGGCCCCCGGTCGCCATCAGGATGCCGACCGCATGATCAATGGTCTCTCTGGATTTGATCGCCTGGGTCAGGTTTTCACTGAGTTGACGAGCATCCCAGTACACCTGGGCATTGGCCAGTGCGATGGCGGCCTGATCGGCAAAGATCTGGACGGCGTCTTCATGGGCGTCCGTGAACGCCGCTTTGGTCTCTGCGTACAGGTTCAAGGCGCCCAGACTCTCCCCGTGGACCGTCAGCGGCACAGACATGGTCGAACGGATCCCACGCGCCGTTGCCAATGCGGAGAAGGCCGGCCAATGTGTGTCTTCAGTCGTGGACTCGATGCGAAAGATCCGCTGGTGCCGAAAAGCATCGAGGCAGGGCCCTTCGCCAGTTTCGTACTGGGCTTCATCGATCTCGGGCGCTTCGGAACTGGTGAACACTCCCGTGCGGGGCTTGCCTTCGACCAGCAGGGTGATGCCGGCATATTTCGCTGGTGTGACATCACAAGCCATTTCACTCACCCGGAGCAGCGTGTCGCCCAGGGTGCCGTCTTTGACAAAAAATTGCGAAAGGGCGCGCAAACTTGTTCGGATCGCGTCCTGGTCATCCTGCATTGCACCCTTCTGAACCATCCTGAGCAACCGGCAGGTCCCTCATTGGGTTTGAAGGAGGTGGAGACAACTCAGCTGAGGTTCACCCTATCCCGGTCTGAGACCTCGGATCGACGGATGGCTATTCAGGACCGACCGGCGAGCTGGCCAAGACTGGAATCGTCCAAAGCGGGAAGGGTTGCCAATAGTCGCACCGCCTGGGGACCGTGAGGATGGCGGAAGGTCGTGGTGAGGTGAGGTGACCTCAGCGGGATCACGACGCGAGTGAGATGCCGGCCGTCATGAGATTCTCGGAGGCCGACGCAACCCCACAACACACACCCACACACAGTGACTGTGACTCAATCGGGCGCCGATCTGCTGGCGCGCCATGGCCTAGCCGGTTGGCGTGGTCGTGCCGCCAGTGGAAGGTCCACGGCAAGTCGTGGATCAGAGGAAACCCGTCTCAACATCAACCCTGTGGAAGCGTCCACCCAATTTCAAGATTGCGAATCGACAGATTGGGAAATATACAAGTCAATCGGGAACACGAAGAAAACTGGTCGGAAGGATCGAGCTGGTACTGGGCAACGTTCCGCCAAACGTGAGGAAGCGGATGTGGATGGACTAATCAACGACTGTCAGGCATTCGGGTCGCCGCCCGTCGTCCCGCCGATCGATCCTGGGACCCAGCCCGGCCGCCGTCATGATCGGAAGGGCTGCGACACTGATTGGGCGTCCAATCTGAGCGATTTGGTCATTCCGTCTTTATCGTGAAACGTCCCCTCGCAGTGCGATGACCGATCTCACCGGGATCGGCGTCGCGTCGCCGGGCGCGTCCGGGAGTCGCATCTCCCCGGAACCGAGACACGGCGAGACGGCAGCTGAACGAAACGACCGAAATCTGGGCGACCTCCTGCAGGAACTGCGGGTCGCCGGGTTAGGAGTCCAAGTGCTCTTCGGGTTCCTCCTGTCGCTGCCATTCACCGTGCGATTCGTCAAGCTTGACGGGACGCAGCGCGAACTCTACGAGGCCGCACTGCTGCTGGCCGCGTTGTCGATCGCCCTCCTGATCTCGCCCGTCGCGTATCACCGATGGGTCTTCCGGAGGCACGAGAAGGAGAGGTTGCTCAGAGCGGCCAATGTGCTCGCACTGGCTGGGCTGGCTACCGTTGCCTTGGCGGTCTGCATGTCAGTTCTCCTGGTATTGACCTTCGTCGCGTCCGGCTGGGCTGTGTCGGTGATGGTTGCCGTGACCTTTTCGACCTTTGTTCTCTTGTGGCTCGTCCTGCCATTCCTGGGGCGTCGAAATCCGCCGGTCGGACCGCCGGCATGAAGGCACGTCGTCAGCCCGGAGGGAGGGCTCGACCTGGTGCGCACGCCGATTCTCTTCCTCGGTCAGTTCGTCTTGAGCCTGGTATCTGTGTGATTGGATTACATCGTGCCCTGGCGAGAAACGGCTGAGTGGTGACACCACCGGAGACCAGGGTCGCAGTAGGTGGCCGCGAATTGAGGGTCACCAATCTCGACAAGGTTCTCTTTCCCGAATCAGACTTCACCAAGGGGCAACTCATCGACTACTACGTCAAAGTCGCTCCGGTCATGTTGCCTCATCTCATCGATCGACCCCTCACGATGAAACGCTATCCCGATGGTGTGGAGAAGAAGGTCTTCTATGAGAAACACGTGCCGTCACATGCTCCGGACTGGGTGCGGACCGTGGGCGTCCCAACTTCGGATGGCGACGGTGAAGTCCAATATGTCGTCGTGTCTGACCTACCAACGCTGGTCTGGGCTGCCAATTTGGCCACCATAGAATTCCACGTCCCCCTGTGGCAGGTTGGACATCGCCGCAAACTGCCTGGCTCCCCCGACCAGATCGTGTTTGACCTTGACCCGGGCGAAGGAACGACGATGGTTGAATGCTGCCGGGTGGCGATGCTCATCCACGAACTCCTCAACGAGGCGAAGCTGCATGCTCGGGCAAAATCGAGCGGCTCCAAAGGACTGCAGGTGTACGCCGCGCTGTCCGGGCGATCGACCTGGGACAAGTCCCGTACCATGGCGCAGGAGATCGCCGAGCTCCTGGAGCACGATCATCCTGATCTCGTGACATCGAACATGCGCAAGGCGTTGCGGCGCGACAAGGTGCTGATCGACTGGAGTCAGAACCATCCTTCCAAGACCACGGTTGGCGCCTATTCGGTTCGAGGTCGACCTCGGCCCACCGTATCCACACCCGTCACCTGGGAAGAGGTTCGAGGGTGTGAAAAGGGCGGCGATCCCTCCACGCTCGAGTTCACGACGTCGCAGGTCCTGACCCGGGTCGAGAGGCTCGGCGACCTTTTCGAGTTCTAGTCACGGGACCCTTCGGCGTCCTGCCGTTCGGTGTCCCCGGTGTCGGGCCTGGCCTGGGTGGACCCAAGTTCCCTCCGGTTCCCACCTGACCGGCGTCGGCATGCTGGCGCCATTTCAGACAAACGGTCGCAATTGGGGTAAAGATCCCTCATGACGCGCGGCGACAAGCGGGACGAAAAGGCTTCGGCGGGGGACGATGCGACCACTTTGCGGACGTATCGATCCAAGCGGAACCCCGCGAAGACGCCGGAGCCCATGGGTGACGAGAGCCAGAGCCGGGGTGATGCTCCCCCGGTGTTCGTCGTGCAGGAACATCACGCCCGGGCGCTCCATTGGGACTTCCGCCTAGAACACGAGGGTGTACTGGTGTCCTGGGCCCTTCCCAAAGGCGTTCCCGACGATCCGCAATCCAATCACTTGGCCATCCATACCGAAGATCACCCTATGTCCTACGGGTCGTTCCAGGGAGAGATTCCCGCTGGGGAGTACGGGGGTGGGGACGTTCGGATATGGGATACGGGCACGTTCGAACTCGAGAAGTGGAACCCAACCGAGGTCATGGTCGTGCTGCACGGAGCTCGAGTGAGCGGGCGCTATGTCCTCTTCGCCACCAACGGAAAGAATTGGATGATCCATCGCATGGATCCGGCGCCGCCGAACTTCCAGCCGCTTCCCAAGCGGGTGAATCCGATGCTGGCCACCGCTGGAAGGCTTCCACACGACGACACTGGCTGGGCCTACGAAATCAAATGGGATGGCGTACGCGCGATCACCTTCGTCGATGGTGGCCGGGTCAGGATGCAGAGCCGGAACGACAACGAGCTTTCGCACTCCTTCCCAGAGTTCCGTGAGATCGGTGAATTTCTCGGCACTCGGCGCTGTGTCATCGATGGGGAGATCATCGTGCTGGGTGATCACGGAGTCCCGGACTTCGGACGTCTCCAGCAACGCCTGCACCTCTCAGCGGCGGGTGCCATTCGGAGACGATCGGAGGAATTCCCGGGCACGTATGTCGCGTTCGACCTCTTGTATCTGGACGGCCGCTCTTTGGTCGATTTTTCCTACGACCAACGCCGAGAGCAGCTCGAGTCGCTGAACTTGTCTGGCAACTCGTTCACGACGGCCGACTCATTTCGTGATGCCAAAGGAGCGGATGTTTTGAAGGCATCACGGCAGGCCGGCCTCGAGGGAGTAGTGGCCAAGCGACGCGACGCCCCGTACCTCCAGGGCAAACGTGGCGACAGCTGGATAAAGGTGAAGAACGAGCGGACCCAAGAAGTCGTCGTCGGCGGCTGGACGGAAGGAAGCGGGAACCGCGCCGGGAGTATCGGTGCGCTTTTGCTGGGAATCCCGGTCCAAGGGGGATTGCGCTATGTCGGAAAAGTGGGCACAGGATTTTCCGACGAGGACAGGGCGCAACTGATGAGGCTTTTCGGCCATTCGGAAAGAAAGAAAAGTCCTTTCGTTCCCTCCTCCGACGTCATCGAGTCGGGGCCCCATCATTTCGTTCGACCCGTGCACGTCGGGGAAGTTCGGTTCAGCGAATGGACGTCGGCCGGGCGTCTGCGTCATGCAACGTGGCGGGGAATCAGATCGGACAAAGGTCCGGATGACGTCGGGGTCGAAGAGTGAGCCATCGAGATGGCGGCCCGAGCTGATCGGGGCTGATCGGGGCTGAACCGGAGTGGATCCGCCGGCTGGCGTCACCTGAGCCAGGTGGTTGCGCGCCTCCGCTGCAATTCTCGCCACGCTGATCGCCACTGCTGTGCGTATTCCTTCTGCTTTCGCTGCTCGTCGGCGACGAACTGCCCGGCGACAAAACTGGCCAGAGACGTGCTGATCAGAGCCGTGTGCCGGAACCAAGCTTCTGCAGCGACGGCGTCATGGTGCTTTCCCAGAATGTTTTGCAAGTGTTCGGCTTTTTCCGCGGTCCGACGGGCCGACTTCCCGATGGCGGGGGTTGCCGCCTCCGCGGCATACCGCAGATGCTTTGATCGGATGCGTATCCGATGAAGCTGCTCGTTGCTGGGGTGGTGGCCGACCTTGCGGATCTTGCGCCGCAGGGTCTTCCACTGGCTGCGCACGAGCGGGGATACGGACTGAATCGCGGGATCGTCGGCCTGAGGCTCCCGCTCTCCTTCCCCCTGTGAGGAAGAGGGCTGGTTCCGGGAAAAGGGCGGCGAGTATGCAGCGGCATGGAGCCTCTCGAGCAGGCTGAGATAGCGATCGCCTTCGAGGACGTCACCCATGTCGGCGCTGTCGGTCCGTCGCTGTGCGGCCAGTCGAGAGCGGAGTTCGTCCGCGCCCTTCGCCTCGAGCGGGATGGGCAGTTCGATGGCGAAACGGTCGGCCAGAACGTCAGCGTCACGGATCCGTCCGAGTACCTGGCCCAGCCACTTCAGTTCGGTCCGGGTGTGGTTCCGCCAAACCGGGTCCAGGACCGGAGCGAACGTCTTCAGGTCGGCGCGCAGCCGCCTGGTGGCCACCCGGGCCTGATGCACCGCACGCACCGGAGGGTCAGTCGGGTTGATTCTCAAGCGATAGTCGTGGTCGAGCAAACGTCCGAGTCCGTTGGCCAGGCTCAACTGGACCAGGTCTCCGAGAGTCAGGCTCGAACTCGCCCTCGGCACCTCTGCGTTTCTCTTGTCCGACATATCGAACCCGAGAGATTTGGCGAACTTCTGCTCGCCGTCTGAGCGCGCACCCGCTCGGTGAAGCTCCTGCAGCACCGCTTTCACCGCGTCGGGATCGGGACTCGCCCCTGGTTGATCGCCGCCAATCTCGAATTCGATCTGACGGAACGTGAGGCCCTTTCGAGCACCACTCTGTACCGTCACGACGTCATCGTCGATCTCGCCCAGGGGGCCTCCCCCGGCAGTGCGGAGGATGATCCGCTGTCTGGTGGATTCCAGTGCGACCACCTCGTTGAGCACAGCTCGGCGGACGACACCTTGCAGTACCCGGGTGGCGGCCGGAGGGATCCGTTCCTGGCCGCCGACCCAGGACAGCTCGGTCCGATCGAGCGTCGACCCGTCTGCCTTCTCTGGCAGTTTTAACGTCCACGTGCCCCCTTGCCCCTGGTCGCCCCGACGATGGCGCAGCGTGAGGCCGCGATCCCAGAGCCGGAAGTCTGCCGTGTCGAAGTAGGAGGTGTGCAGGGCTTGTTCAGGCAGCCGGATTGTCCCGCCAGCGACAACTTTGCCGAAGTCGGGCAACGTGAAGTCGAGCGCGGCCTTCAACTTCACTTCGCGCTCGAGGTACTCGGTCTCCGACGCCATAAGCCTTCAATACCCATTTCGCCGGAGTGGCAACCAGCCGAACTTGCCGAACCAGCCGACGCAGCCGATCATACGCCCACGATGCCGATCATCCCGATCATCCCGCCGATCACACTGGCCAGTGTGCCGAGCGGCGTCACTGCCGCCCGCCCCGGCGCCTCGACCTGAGGTGCGCCACCCCATCAATCCGGCTGAAGCACCCCTGGAAGGTCTCTCCTGGGCTCACGATCATCGCCACCTTCCGCGGCGCGCCGCGGCACCGCGCTGCCCCGGCGAGGTCGTTGATTCCGCGCCCGATCAAGAAATGATCCGAGCACCTCGGTGCCCGCAGCCGTCAGGCGCTGCTCTGGGCCATGGACGACGCCAGGTGTTCGGGTACGGCATCGTAGTGGTCGTAGGCCACGGTGAAGGAGCCCCGGCCTCCGGTCAGCGCCCGCAGGTCCACGGCGTAACGCGTGAGTTCGGATGTGGGGGCGAAGGCGCTGATGGTCTGGAAGGTGTCGCCGGCCTGGTCGGTCCCGACAATGCGGGCCCGGCGAGCATGGAGGTCACCCAGCACGTCGCCCTGGCTGTCGGCGGGGATGGTCACCTCGATGCGTGAGATTGGCTCGAGCAGAATCGGTCCGGCTTCGCTCATGGCTTGTCGCAATGCCGCTGCCGCCGCCATCTTGAAGCTCAGCTCGTTGGAATCGACGGAGTGGGCTTTCCCGTCATCGACCGTGACTGCGATGTCGACGATGGGGTAGCCGAAGACGCCTCCGGCGGCCATGGTCTCGGCCACGCCCTTCTCGACGGCCGGGATGTACTGGCGGGGGATGGCGCCGCCGACCACGGCATCATGGAAGGCGAAGCCTTCGCCGCGGGAAAGGGGCTCCAGCTTGAGGTGGCAGATGCCGAATTGCCCGTGTCCGCCCGACTGCTTCTTGTGCTTGCCCTCGGCCTGAGCCGGGCTGGTGATGGTTTCCCGATAGGGAATGCGGAGGTCTTCCCGTTCCACATGGACGTTGGACTTCCTGGCCAGGCGTTCCAACGTCACTGCCAGATGCACTTCTCCGTTGACGCCGAGGATGGTCTGGTGCGTCTCATCATCGCGTGTCACGGTGAGGGAGAGATCCTCGTCGCAGAGACGCTGCAAGGCAGACATGAGCTTGTCGTCGTCGGCCCGCGACGCCGGCTTGACGGCGATCGACAGTGCCGGAGGTCGGAAGTCCGGCACGGGTACCGCCACGGGTTGGCCCTTGGGGGCCAGCGTGTCACCCGTGCGAGTCCCGTTCAGCCGGGGGATAGCCACGAAATCACCGGCGGCCACCGACGTGGTCGGAGTCGTGGTGTGCCCCGAGAGAGTCCCGAGAGCATGCAAGCGCTCCTCGTCCCTGGTCCTGGAATTGATCAACACGGTATCGGGAGTGAGGGTTCCCGAGAGCACCTTGCACAGGGACATTTTCCCGGTATGGGTGTCGGTGTAGGTCTTGGTGACCGTGACCAGAGTTTGTCCGGACGCGTCGCACGGGATCTCGGCGGTGGTCGAGCCGGCCTCGGCCACGATGGGCGGCATGGCGTCCGGCGCGGGGCACAGTTCCTCAATCAGCCGGGCCAGTCGATCGACGCCCACGCCGGTCAAGCCCGAGCAGCACAGGACGGGAAACACACTCCCGGACGCCACACCGCCGGCCAGACTTTCTTCCAATTCGGCGTAGGGGATGGTCTCGCCATCGAGGTAGCGCTCCATCAGTTTGTCGTCGCCCACCACGATTCCCTCAACCAGCTGCTCGTGCACGGCATGCTCCTGGTCCGCCAGCTCAGGTGGGATGGGTCCCTCGCGGCCGGCGGGTGGGACGGTGCCGTCGGCTGACGACTTGGCGGTTGAGGTGTCGTAGTGCGTGGCGGTGTCACCGAGCAGATCGATCACGCCGTGAAAGTCGGCTTCGGCGCCGATCGGGAGCTCGATCGGCGCCACCCCGGCCCCGAAGGCCTCCTGAATTTCGGCCAGCGTGCGATCGAAGTCTGCCCGCTCCCGGTCGAGCTTGTTGATGACGATGACCCGGGGGAGTCCCAGGCTGGCGGCGGCCCGCCACGCGTCATCTGTCTGGGCTTGGACGCCGTCGGTGGCGCTGACCACGACGACGGCCATGTCCGCCGCGGCCAGACCGGCGTGCATATCGGCGGCGAAATCGGCATAGCCCGGGGTATCGAGCAGGTTGACCTTGACATTGTTGACGGTGAACGGGGCCAGGGCCGTCGAGATGGACAGCTGGCGGGCGATCTCCTCGGGCTCGAAGTCACAGGTGGTGGTGCCCTTCTCGATCGAGCCTCGCCGGGAGATGACGCCGGTGGCGGCCAAGAGGGCCTCGGCCAGCGTCGTCTTCCCGGCACCGTGATGGCCGACGAGAGCGACGTTTCGGATTGCGGTCGGGTCTCCTGACACTGGTCCCTCCGTCCGTTCGGCGTTGCCGTGGTGTGGTCTGCCCCGAGTGTATGGCGACACGCGTGGCGCTGCACTGGGGAAACCCGCGACCCCTGCAAGGGGAAAGGTGCAACGAGTCCCTCAACTCATTCAGTCGCCCCTTTCGGTTGTCCCTTCAGTCGCCCTTCCGGAGCCAGGCATGGTGGGGGTAGTGCAAGCGGAGGGCCTCCATGAGCCACCGCCCCGCTTCTGGGGTCAGCAGGGGAAACACGAGGGTGAAATCGGCGTCGTCTTTGGGCCGGGTGCCCCTGGCTTTGAAGAGCAACTGTATTTCCGGGCGCAGGTAGGGAAGGCCCGAGGGTGCGTGGGCGATCACCTCACGCAGGGGCAGGCGGATGTCGGCGTGACGGTGGCAGACCCACTCGGCACCCGTCCCCTCATCGAACATGACCTGCAGGCTCCACTGGTGTCCGGGCCTGGCCCGGCACCAGATGCTGGTGGTAGGGGGTTCCATCGAGGACGTGGTCCACGGGGTGAGGACGCCGGCGTGCGCCCCATGGAGGTCCCAACCCCCGAGGAGGCGGTGCAGGAGGGGGGCGTCTTCTCGAAAGATCGAGACATCGATGTCGGCGTGCGGTCGCGTCGGGTGCCCCACGAAGAGATCGATGGCATAGCCTCCGGCCACCCACCAGGGGAAGCCGGCCCGGGCGAACAGCGCCCGGACGCCCGGGAGCGACAATTGGGACCACGGACCGTCGGGGTCGGCCGAGGTCGGCAGGATCGATCCTCCTTTTCCCTGGTCGGGGTCGGTACAACTCGAGAATTCAGCCAAATGATAAACTTTTGTATCTGTCAGAGAAGCGCTGTCCCTGAGCGGAGGGCGCACAACGAGGAGTCGTATGTTCGACGGTCGCTGGCGCGATGCGGTCGACCGGTCCACTGGACCTGTCGGGAATGCACTGCACCGACGGGGGATCACCGCTGATGTCCTGACCGCTACCGGTTTGGTTTCGGCTTCTGCCACCGCGGTGGCCGTAGCCACCGGTCATTTGCACATCGCCATTGTCCTCCTCATCCTGACCGGGCTGCACGACCTGCTCGACGGTCCGGTGGCCAAGGCGGCCGGCACGTCATCGGTCCGGGGCGCCTTCTTCGACTCGGTGACCGACCGCGTGGCCGATGCCCTCCTCATGGGTGGGGTTTCGTGGTACCTGATCTCCCAGGGCAAGGGCCATCTGGCGGTACTCCCATTGGCCGTGTTGGGTGTCACCGCCCTGGTCTCCTACGAGCGGGCCAAGGCGGAGTCGCTCGGCATCTCCGCCAAGGGAGGCCTGATGGAGCGGGCCGAGCGCATGATCCTGCTCGGCATCGCCTTCATCGACTCTGCCCTCCTGGTGCCGATCCTGTGGATCATGCTGGTCCTGATCTCGATCACGGCCGTAGCTCGATTCGTCAAGGTATGGAGGCTGGCATCGGCCCCCGCGGTCGCCGCCACGGACGTCGTCGGTTCCGACGCCATCGCCGAACCCGACGATGCGATTCGCCGTCGGGTGGTGGCCTGGCGCGACGGCAAGGTGGAGTCTCGTTGGCGGACCTGGCGCGAAGGCGCCGGTGTGCCCCGGCGGGCACTGGGCCAGACGGCCGGAGCCCCGGTAGGGCGCTGGCGTGCCCGCCGGCAGGAGACCCTGGGCAGCCGGTCCGGCCGGACGTTGCGGGCGCGTCGAAGCGTCTCGAAGGCGCACTCGAATGGGCGTGGCACCGGCTCGACCATCCGATCCCGGGCGTCCCGCGGGCCCGGACCCTCCCCCTCCTAGCACAGCGCACGGCGCTGTCGCAGCGGATCAAAAGGCAGTTGGGCCATCAAAATGCGGGAGACGCTCGCGGGGTCCGAGTCCGTGTCGGAGTCGGACCCCGTGTCGGACTCCGTGCCCGGTTCGACCTGGCGAGACACCGCGAGGTACGTGACCTATCGGGGGGTGGCCAGCGCGTTGGGGCGGCTTCCCGAGCCGCTGGCTCGCGGGGCAGCCGGCGGTGTGGCGCGGATCATGGCGCAGCGGGGCGGACCGGCGCTGGCCATGAACGAACGCCACATCCGGCGGGTGCTGCGGAGCGAGGGAGCCGGTGTGGTGCCTGATCCAGCCCTGGTGAAGCGCTGGAGCCGTCGCACGTATCGCGAGTACGCCCGCTACTGGGTCGACGGGGCGCGTCTGCCCTACACGGGCGCCGAGACGGTGCGGGCCCGCATGACCTTCGAGCGCGGCGAGGAACATCTCCGCACGGCCGCTTCGGCGGGACAGGGCATTGTGTTGGCTCTGCCGCACGTCGGGAGCTGGGAATGGGGCGGCGCCTGGTTGGCATTGGAGGACATGCCGATGACGGCGGTGGTCGAACGGCTCGATCCGCCCGAACTCTTCGACTGGTTTCTGGGCCAGCGGGCCGAGATGGGATTGACGGGCGTTCCCTTGGGGGAGGGATCCAGCGCCATCGTGCTACGCGCCCTGCGCCGAGGTCAGGTCGTGGGGCTCGTCTGCGATCGGGACCTGCTGGGCAACGGGGTGGAAGTCGAGTTCTTCGGCGAGAAGACGACACTGCCCGGTGGGGCGGCCGCCCTGGCCTTGCGGACGGGGGCCGCCCTCCTTCCCGTCGCCGTCTATGCCGGACCAGGGAATTGGCACACTGGTGTGGTGGGACAACCGCTCGACACGACCCGGAGCGGCCCGCTGCGGGCCGACGTTTCCCGCCTGACCCAGGAGCTGGCCACGATTTTCGAGGGGTACATCCGGCGCAGGCCCGAGCAATGGCATATGTATCAGCCGAACTGGCCGAGTGACCGCTCATGAAAGTCGGGATGCTGTCGCCGTATTCGCTGTCGAGTCCCGGCGGCGTCCAGGGTCAGGTGTTCGGCCTGTCTCGGGCGCTGCGCAAGCTGGGCCACGAGGTCACGGTCATCGGACCGCAGGACGAGGGGTCAACCTTCGCGGATGAGGACGTGGTCGTGGTGGGTCGACCCACCGGCCTGCACTCCAACGGGTCGGTGGCGCCCGTGACCATTTCGCCCATGGTGTCCGTGCGCACGGAACGGTTCGTGCGGCACAGTGATTTCGACGTGCTCCACATTCATGAGCCGCTGGCGCCCATGGCCCCTTACGGTCTCATGATCACGGACCCGGTGCCGATGGTGGGGACCTTCCACCGGGCCGGCGTGAGCCGGTGGGTCCCGGTTTTGAAGCCCTTGGCTCGGCTGGTGGGCCGCCGTATGGAAGTGCGCGTGGCGGTGTCCGAGGCGGCCCGGGAGACGGGGATCAAGTCAGCCGGCGGGGAGTACGAGGTTCTGTTCAACGGCGTCGACATCGAGCGGTTCTCCACCGCCGTGCCGACCCCCACTGATGACCGGCCGACCGTGCTGTTTCTGGGTCGCCATGAGGCCCGGAAGGGACTCGGCGTCCTCCTCGACGCCTTCGCCGAGGTGGAACGCCCAGCCGTGTTGTGGGTGGGGGGGGCCGGTTCGTCCAGCGAAGTGGAGCGCCGGCGTCACCCCGAGTCCGACCGGGTCAAGTGGTTGGGCTTGTTGAGCGACGAGGAAGTGGCGGCACGCGCAGCCGGGGCCGACGTCCTGTGCGCGCCCTCGCTCCGGGGTGAGTCGTTCGGGATGGTCCTCCTCGAGGCCATGGCGGCCCGCTGTGCCGTCGTGGCGTCGGACCTTGACGGGTACCGCTCGGCCGCCGGTGGCCACGCCGCGCTGGTGCCGCCCGGCGACGTGGTGGCGCTCAGTCGAGCCCTGGGTGCCACCCTGGCGGACGTCGTTGAGGGGACGGGGAAGTCTGGGCCAGAGGCGCTGAAGGCGGCAGAGGTGCATGCGCAGGGCTGGTCGATGGAACACCTGGCAGAGTGCTATGTCGACGTGTACGAGCGCGCCAGGCAACGCTTCAGGGCACGAGCGTAGCCAGGGTGTCCTTGACCCCCGTGCCATCGTGCGACGTATCGCTCCGTGGATGACCCGGACAGTAGGCTGAGCCGTTCCATGCCTGAGCAACCCCAAAATTCGCAGCCCCCACCCGATAGGAGCACCGGTAGTGACGCTCGCGCCGGCGGCGGTAGCGCAGGTGGCGGGAACGCAGGTGGCGGGAACGCAGGTGGCGGCGTCGGCAGCGGTAGTTCCAGCCGCAATCGAAACCGGAACCGCAACCGCAACCGCAACCGGAGCGGCGGAAGCGGTGGTGGTGGCGGCGGAGGTGGCGGCAACCGTAGCGGGGCCAATCGCAGCGGTGGCCGGAGCGGGGGAGGGGGAGGTCGAGGCCAGCCCCGGTCCGGCGGTGGATCGCAGAATCGAAATCGCAACGGCTCGTCCCGTGCGCCTGCGGTGGCGCCCGAGGTGTTGGCACCGTTGGTCATCGAGCCGGGCCTTGGGGCCACCGAGGTGTTGCCCGAGGAGATCGCGGCGAACCGCCGGCGGGCCGTTTCCCTGTGCGCGCTGACTGGATTTGTGCCGGGGCTGGTCGTCGGCCTCGTCGTGGGGTTGGCGGTGTCATGGGTCATCGGCGCCGTGGTGTTCGTCGTCGTGTGGGTGGTGATGAGTGTTGCCATGTGGCTCTTGGCGCCCGGCGTGGCGCTCCGGCGCGTCGGGGCCGTGCCGCTGGCCGAACGGGACAACCCGAGATTGACCAATGTGACGGACGGGTTGTGTGCCACCTTCGGACTCCGCATGCCCGACCTCTACGTGGTGTGGGACGCCGTACCGAATGCCTGCGCACTCGGACGCGATGCCTCGACCGCCGCGTTGGTGGTCACGTCGGGCCTGTTGGAGACCATGGGCCCGATCGAGCTCGAAGGGGTGATCGCCCACGAGCTGGCCCACGTGAAGCGGCACGACAACATGGTCTCGGTGGTGGCGCTGACGCTGGCCCGGTTCGGGGGCGAAGGAGTGCTGCGCCGGTGCGTGGGGAGGAGCCGGGAGTATCGAGCCGACGTCGTGGCCGCTTCCGCCGTGCGTTTCCCACGAGGGTTGTTCGACGCTCTGCGCTTGATGGAACAGGCACCCGAACCGGCCGGAAACTCGGTGTTCGGGCCCGGCCGGTTCGGCGGCACTCGATACGTGTGGATCGACCCCTCGGTCGGCCACCGCCGAGATCCGATGGCTGACGGCGATCTCGATGTCACATCGGTGCGGGCCGCCGCTCTGAGCCAGTGGTGAGAAGGGGCGGTTTCCCCTCGTAGACTGGACCCATGAGCAGCTCTGAGTCATCGGGATCTGGGGTCACAGGCACGTTCACGGTGAAGCGAGGACTGGCCGACATGTTGCGGGGTGGCGTGATCATGGATGTGGTCGACGCCGACCAGGCCAAGGTGGCCGAGGACGCCGGCGCGGTGGCCGTCATGGCCCTCGAGCGAGTGCCCTCGGACATCCGGCGTGACGGTGGCGTGGCCCGGATGAGCGATCCGCTGCTGATTGAGGGGATCCAGCAAGCGGTGACCATCCCGGTCATGGCCAAGGCCCGCATCGGGCACTTCGCCGAGGCGCAGGTCCTCCAGAGCCTGGGTGTGGACTTTGTCGATGAATCCGAGGTGCTGACGCCGGCCGACGAAGCGCATCACATCGACAAGTGGCGCTTCGGGGTCCCGTTTGTGTGTGGGGCGACGAATCTGGGGGAGGCGCTGCGGCGTATCTCGGAGGGGGCGGCCATGATCCGCTCGAAAGGTGAGGCAGGGACCGGGAACATCGTCGAGGCCGTGCGGCACCTACGTTCCATCTTGGGTTCGATCCGGGCCCTCGGGGCCGCGGTCGATTCGGCTGAGCTCTACGGGTGGGCCAAGGACTTGGGCGCCCCAGTGGGATTGGTCCAGGAGATCGCCGAGCGTGGGCGCTTGCCGGTGCCGTTGTTCTGCGCCGGCGGGATCGCCACGCCGGCCGACGCCGCCCTGGTGATGCAGTTGGGGGCCGAGGCCGTGTTCGTTGGTTCGGGGATCTTCAAGAGCTCGGACCCGGCCCGCATGGCGTCAGCCGTGGTTGAGGCGACGGCGCACTTTGAGGATGCCGACCACGTGGCCAAGGTGTCGCGTGGCCTGGGTGAGGCCATGCGCGGTCTGCAGATGTCCGACACCACGGAACGCCTGGCTGATCGCGGGTGGTAACTGGCGGTGCGGCATCGGGAAGCCCGTTGGAGTTCCCGATTGTGCCGTTGCGTCGTTGGTAGCGGGCGGGGCGGGGTCCCCGCTTGGGGTCCTGGCGCTCCAAGGGGACGTGCGAGAGCACGTGGCCGCGCTGACCGAGGTTGGGGTGGCCTCTCGGTTGGTGAAGCGGGTGGGGGATCTGGACGGGCTGGCCGGGTGTGTGCTGCCCGGCGGCGAGTCCACCACGTTGTCGATGCTGTTGGAGTCGACCGGGCTGTGGGACCCGTTGGGGGCCCTGATCGAGGATGGATTGCCGGTGCTCGGGACCTGTGCCGGTCTCGTGCTGTTGGCCCGCGAGGTGCTGGACGGGCGCCCGGATCAGCGGTCGTTCGGGGCGCTCGATGTGGTGGTGCGTCGTAACGGCTTTGGCCGGCAGCTGCAGTCGTTCGAGGCGGTGGTGGACGTCGGAGATCGCCTCGGTGGGCCGGGCGGCCGTGATGGTGCCTCGCCGGTAGGTGCGCCGCCGCTCGTGCCGCCGATCCCACTGCCAGCGGTATTCATCCGGGCACCCATGGTGGTCAAGTCTAACCCTCAGGTAGAGGTCTTAGGTTGGCTCCACAGCGAGGTGTCGGGGCGGGGAGAGGCGGTCGGGATAGCGGGGATAGAGGGGATGGACGGGAACGCGGGGAGAGAGGGTTCGACGCCGGTGCTGGTCCGGCAGGGCAACGTCTTGGCCTCGGTCTTCCACCCCGAGCTGACGCCCGACCGGCGGATACACCGCCTTTTTGTCGAGATGTGCGGGGGCTGACGCCCTTCGCTCTCGCGCGTTTCGCTGGCGTCCAGCCTCATCCTTTGACGGCGCGGACGATCTCGTCGGCCACGGCATCTGGGTCCTCGAGGGGCAGCATGTGTCCTCGATCCGGCACGATGACCAGCCGCGCCCCGGGGATGGTGTCGACCAAGGTGTGAGACCGAGCCGGCGGGGTGAGCCGATCGCGAGAACCGACGAGGACCGTCGTCGGCACCGCGATCGTGGCGATGCCCGCGAGCAGATTCATCGCGCTCATGGACTTGACGTAACCGGCGCGTACGCCCGGATCGCAGTCGGCGAACAACGTGCGGGTCAGATCCATCTGGGCCAATACAGGATCGACACCGAACGCGCTGCGTACGAAGCGAAGACCGTTGGCCGTGCGCATAGTCCGCGAAAGATAGGGCGAGCCCATGAGGCGAGCGGCCATGCGGTCGGATTGAGGCAGTCGCCAGCTCGTGTCGGCCGCGGCGGTGGCCACCAGCACAATGGCTCGGGCCTGTTGGTTCAGCACCTCGGGCCGGAACGTGGCCAGGGCCATGACGGTCATGCCACCCATGGAATGACCGGCCAGGATCGCGTCGGCGACGTCTCGGGCCTCCAGGACGAGGGCGAGGTCGCGGGCCAGCGTGACGGTGTCCAGCGGGGAGGTCCCCCGGGTCGATGCGCCGTGTCCCCGCTGGTCGTAGAGCACGACCCGGTGGCCGGACTCGACCAGACGGCGGGCGACGGGGATCCACACGGTATGGCTCGCGGCCCAGCCGTGGGCGAGCACCACGGTTGGGCCGGTCCCGACGTCCCACACGGTGAGGCGAGCACCGTCGGCCGTCGGGATGGAGACCTCACCCGGTGGTTCGACCTCGCCCCAGCCCAGATCCTGGAGTCGATCGGCCCCAGTTCCGATCTCCGTCCCGGTTTGACGGCCGGATCGGGCGCGCCGGTAGGCGAGGGCACCAGCCGCGGTGAGGGCCGCCGCGCTGCCCAGGACGAAGAGGCGAGGATGACGCAATGAAGGCACGTCTCCCATTATGGGACTATCGACGACCGCTGAGCCGGGCCAAAGCCTGCTGAAGCGAAACCGGCAGCAGGCGATGGGCGTACCACCCGATGACCGATTCGACGCCGACCGGGACGACGGCTCGGTTTCCGGCGATCGCCGTCACCACCGCCTTCCCCACCATGTCCGGGGGGTGGCCCTTCGTGAAGCCCCGGACGAGCCGCTCGCGCTGCGTGGGGTCTTCCCGTCCGCCCGTGAACCGAGTCGACACCGCAATGGGAGTATCGATGAAGCCGGGGCAGATGGCAGTCACGCCGACACCCTGCACTGCCCAGTCCGCCCGCAGGCACTGGGAGAGGTGCAGTACGGCTGCCTTGGTGGTGCCGTACGCGGATTCCAAGGCCGTGGGCGTAAAGCCCAACCCCGAGGAGATATTGACAACGTGGCCTCGGTGCGCCGCCAGCATGGGTGGCGTGAAGGCCGAGCAACAATTGATGACGCCATCGAGATTGACGGAGCGGATGAAGCTCCAGTCCTCCGACGTCATGTCCGAGTACGGCCCGGTCATACCGACGCCGGCATTGTTCACGAGAATGGTCAGGGCACCGTGTGTATCCACCACGGCGGTCGCCAATGCATCGACCTCGGCCCGGTCGGCCACGTTGAGGCGGTGGGCTTCATGGCCGCCCAGACCACCCGGGCTCCTCGAGCTCGAGCGCTCAGCGCATTCGGCCGCCGTCTTCTCAGCCGAGGCCTCGTCGATGTCGGTGCACAGCACGGTCGCACCCCTTGCCGCCAAGGCGTGGGCCGTGGCCCGGCCGATACCGCTCCCTGCGCCCGTCACCAGCGCGGCAGACGTCTCAAAGAGGATGGGCCGCCGCTTCATCGTGTCGGTGCCGAGGTGGACGGCTCTCCCGTCGTACTGCCACCGCCGGCGTCAAGACCGGCAGCAAGACCGGCACCCACACCGGCCCCGACAGCGGCACCGTTGCCGGATCCACCTTCGCCAGTGGTCCCCGTGATCAGATAGTCCGCCGGATCAAACTGCCGCGTCCGTCGCACGAAGCGAAAGGTGTAGTCCGGCCAGAGGGTCGTGTTGCGGCCTGCCTCATCGAGATACCAACTCGAGCACCCACCCGAATTCCACACCGTCGGTGCCGCCTTGATTTGGATCTCCGAAGCCCAACGGGACGCCACCTCGGGCCGCACCTCGAGCGCTGTACCCCGCCGCCGCCGCATCGCCCGCAACGCTCCGGTCACGTGGGCGATCTGCGCCTCGATCATCACGACCAGCGAGGTGTGGCCGATGCCCGTGTTGGGGCCGGCCAGCATGAAGAAGTTCGGGAAGCCCGGGATGGTGGCCCCGCAGTAGGCCGACATGCCGACCCCCGCCGACGACCAATGTTCTTTGAGGGTGCGCCCGTCGGTGCCCCTCACCCGTTCGGCCATGGGGTTGTTGGTGATACGGAAGCCGGTGCCATAGATGATGGTGTCCACCTCGTGCAGTACCCCGTCGGAGGTGACCACCCCCGACGGCACCACCTCAATGATCTTCTCAACTTCAACCGAGACATTGGGCCGCTGCAGAGCGGGGTAGTAGTCGTTCGATTGCAGCAAGCGCTTGCATCCCGGCGTGTAGGTCGGGGTCAGCTTGGCCCGTAATTCCGGATCGGCCACCTGTCGAGCCAGGTAGCGTCGGGCCAGCCGTTCCAGCCGTTTCAACATCGGGCTGTTGTGGATCAGCATGGAACCCAACAGGAACTCGCCCATCCAGTAGTTGCGGGCCCGCGAGAATCGCTGCGTCCAGGGCAGCACCCGGAACGCCAGCCGTTCATAGCCACGGGTAGGCCGGTTGCGGTGGGGAAAGACCCATGGCGGCGTCCGCTGGAAGAGAGTGACGCGCCCAGCCTCCCGCTGCACGTGGGGCAAGAATTGAATGGTGGAGGCGCCGGTGCCGATGATGGCCACCCGCCGACCGGTCAGGTCGTGTTCGTGGTTCCACTGGGCCGAATGGAACGACGTGCCGGCGAACGTGTCGGCCCCCGTCAGGTCGGGGATCGACGGCTCGGACAGGCCGCCACCACCACTGATCAGCACGTCGGCCGTGAGCGATCCTCGAGCCGTGTCCAACTCCCAGATCGAACGCTCGGGATCCCACCGGGCCGACTCCAGCTCCGCATCGAAGGCGATCCGGTCCAGCACGCCGTAGCGACGCGCCGTCGACTCCAGGTAACGCTCGATCTCGGGCTGCCCAGAGAACGTCTCACTCCAGTTGGGGTTGGGGGCAAAGGAGAACGAATAGAGATTGGACGGCACATCGCACCGACAACCGGGATACGAGTTGTCGTACCAGGTCCCCCCGACCCCCGACCGCCGCTCCAGAATCAGCACATCATTTGGCGCATACCCCTCATCGGCCAGCGCGATGGCGGATCCGAGCCCGGAGAACCCCGAGCCGACGATGGCGATGGGCACATGAGCCGGCAGGTCCAACCGCGCCACCGGGTCCGGGTAGTTCGGGTGAGGGCGCAGCGCATCGGCCGAATTCGTCATGGCCGACACTATAAATGGATTTCAGCTCTTGACACAATCCCTTATTTCCTAAAAGATGGACGCCATGGCCACTGCAACCAAGACGGTCGACCAACGCATCGAGCGGCTTTCGACGGCGTCGCTGAACCGTATCGTGGAGCCCGACGTCGATGTCCCGGGCGAAGTCGGCACTGGGCAGGTCCTGCCCGACGAGCTCCTCTCGATCGCCGACTTGCCCGAGCTCCTGGCCTCGCTCTCACCGGAGCGGAAGCGCACCCTTTCTCGAGAAGAGTTCGGGTCCATCGTGGCCACCGGCGTCCGCTTCGAGTCGGTCCTGATGGCTGGATTCTCCGTCGAGATCGTCAGCACCAGAGACCTCACCGACCCCCGTGTGACCTACCTCCTCCACGAGATGGGCGAGGAGACCCGCCACTCCCGCCTCTTCGTGCGCCTGCTCGAACAGATCCGGCCGACCGCCAAGAACCCGCTCGATCACCCGATCTTCGGGGTGCTCCAACACATCGTGATACCGGTCCTGACCTCGATGCCGGCGCTCTTCTGCCTGCTGGTCCTGAGCGGCGAGGAGGTGCCCGATCTCATGCAGAAGCTGGCCTCGGAGCACCCCGACAGTGATCCGATGATCAAGAGCGTGAGCAAGTACCACCGGCAGGAGGAAGCCCGTCACCTCGCGTTTGCCCGGATGCTCTTCCCCGAACAATGGGCGAAGGCCGGCCCGCTCGAACGCTTTCTGGTGCGCCACCTCGGCTCGCACATCGCCATCGGGATGTTCGACACCATCGTCCATCCCGGCGTGTACGGCACCATTGGGTTGCCCACCTGGAAGACGTGGCAGGCGGTCAACCGCTCGGCCGGTCGCACGGCGTTGCGGCACCAGGCCCTGCGCCCGCTCCTCACCCAACTGGTCGAGGCCGGCGTCTTCCGGGCTGGCCGCATTCCGGCGGGGTGGCGGCGGGCCACCGGGGTGGACCGCCACGGCAATAGCGTGGCCCCAGCGGTGGCGGCGTGACTACTCCGACCACTCCGACGAAGGGGGACAGGACCCGCCAGGGCCTGATCGCCGCGGGAATCGTTCGGTTTGCCCGAGAGGGATATCGAGGCACGTCGGTGGCCGACATCTGTCGGGATGCCGGGCTCTCGACCACGGCATCGTACCCGTACTTCGCCAGCAAGGAAGCGTTGTTCGTGGCTGCGGTGGACGAGGATGTGGCCGATCTCATCCGTGATGCCGTGTCGTTGGTGGCCATTGAGTTGGCCCCCGAGCACTGGGGTCACACCATGATGCGCAGTCTCGTCACCCGCATGGACGAGCACCCGCTAGCTCGTCGCATCGTCTCAGGTCTGGAACCTGAGTTCACCATGCGCCTGCTCGATATTCCCGCTCTGGCCGAACTGCGCAAGGGCGTCGCCGAACTCATGCGGTCCCATCAAGTGTCCGGACTGGTGCGCCGGGACGTTGACCCGGTGCAGATGGCCAACGGCCTGGTCGTCATCGTGATCTCGTTGCTGATGGCCACGCTGCAGACCGGTGAGGCCGGGCTCGACCTCGTGGCGGCCGATGTCGAAGCTGTCCTGAGCGCAGCCACCCGTCCATCTGGTGCCGGCTGAGCGGGACAAGATCGCGGCCAGTTCGCCGCCACTTCGCACCAGGGCGGTCGATTGTCAGTTCTCGAAGTTCGGCACGGCTTCCCGCTCGATGTCGGCCCGGCCTTTGGGTTCTTCCCACGGCTCCTGGCGGCCGAGTCCGGTCAGATCGAGGAAGGCATAGGCCCCGCCGGTCCATTCGGCGCCTCGGCCGGTCGTGAAATAGGTGTGGAAGACCCGGTCTCCGTCTCGCAGGAAGCAACTGAGGCCCGGGTTCTCGAAGGGTTGCTCCTGTTCGAGCAGCCAGTGTGACTTGGCGTGCTCCGGACGTTCCCACTCCGGGCGTGACCGGTAGTTGATCTCGAGCGGAGTGACCGACTCGTCGATGGTGACGTGGAAGTCGTAGTTGAAGTCGGAGCCGTATGACGAGTACCAGGGAAAGGTCCACCCCTTCTTGGCCCTGTACGTCTCGAGTTTGGCCAAAGGTGCCCTGGCGATGGCGGCAAAGCTCGTGTCGCGGGCGCTGAGATGTTCGAACAGCCCGTCCGACATCTCGTCCGCCCCGGCGGTGCAGCTCGGGCAGCCGTCCTCCCAGTCGGGGGCGAACATGAAATGTTGCACGATCAGCTGGTGTCGTCCCTCGAACATGTCGATCAGGCCCACCCTCCCCTGCGGACCCTCGAACGCATAGGGCTTGCCGATCAGCACCATGGGCAAGCGCCGACGTTCGGCACTGAGCTCGTCACGGAGGCGGGTGAGCTCCTTTTCTCGTTTGAGGAAGGCGACACGAGCGGCGCGCCATTCCTCTGGAGAGGCGATTTCGGGCAGGTTCATGTCGAGCGCTCCCTTTCGATGATCATGGCTCTTGGTTCTTGCGAGCGCCCTCTTCGGGGCTTCCTTCGAAGCGGGCCGGCCCGGAGTCACCGCTCACGGATCGAGGCGGGGCGGCAGGTCGAAGGCGGCGAAGAGATCTGTATTGAGGAAGGAATGGATCCCCGAAATGGCGCCGTCCGACACTTCGATCACCTGGAGGGCCCACGGGAGATGGCCGCCGCCGGTCTCGCCGAACGTTTCGGCTCGACGGTACTGCCCGAAGGCGGCGCCACCGTTGGCCGCCGTAGCCAGCAGACGCGAGCCCTGGCACTCGAAGCCGGGGCCGAGCATCCAGCGGGCGATCTGGTCGGGTCCTTCCAGCCACATGGCAAAGGGTGGCATCGACTGGATCACGTCATCGCGCAGGAGCTGGGCCAGGCGGGTCACGTCGTACTGCTCGAAGGCGTCGACATACTGATCGAGCAGATCGTTTTCTGCCGCGCCGAGGGCGCCTGTCCCGAGCGCGGCCGACGAGGAATGGAGGTCGAAGTCGAGGGCTGCAAGCGTGGCGCGCGCTCGCTGCAGGGCGCTGTTGACCGAAGCCACGGTGGTGTCGAGCAACTGCGCCACCTCGCGGGCCGACCAGCGCAGCACATCGGCGAGGATCAGGACGGCCCTCTGCCGGGCCGGGAGGTGTTGGAGGGCGGCCACAAAGGCCAGCCGGATGGACTCCCTCTCCAGGAGTGATGCTTCGGGGTCTCCGTCGGAGAAACAGTGGGTGTCGGGCATGGGAAGCACCCAGGGTTGGTCGGTGTCCATTGGGCCGAGGAACCTCTCCTCGGCCGGTGATGACGGCCCTAGATCCATCGGGCGGGCTCTCCGCTGCTGACTCCGCAGCGCGTCCAAGCAGATATTGGTGGCGATCCGGTAGAGCCAGGTCCGCAACGAACTACGTCCTTCGAATCCGGACCGGGATCGCCAGGCCCGAACCATGGTTTCCTGGGCCGCTTCGTCGGCATCGAAGACCGACCCCAGCATTCGATAGCAGTAGCGCGTGATCTCGCGGCGGTGCCGCTCGATCTCGTCTTCGGTTCCCAGATCGATAACAGGGGGCGATGTGGTCACGCTCAAATGCTATCGACCTCTCTTTCTCACGGGACGAGGTCGGTGGCGGCCCGGTAGGAACCGTCCATGTAGAACGGCGTCGAATTGTGCTCGTGGGTGATCCTCCATCGGCCGTCGATGCGGGCCAGGCACCAGGTTGAGCGGAACCACATATCGACCGTGCCTTCGCCGATCTTGTCGCCCCGCAGGTTGACCAGGCCGTGGCAATAGGCGATGCCCGCCTCCGCGGCCACGGTCGCTGCAAATTCGAGGATCTCCTGCCAGATCGGGCCGGACCAGGTGGCAAACCACGAGTCCCAGCCGGGTACGTCGCGCACATCGGGTCCGGTATGTGCCAGTGGTGGGGCCAGATCGAACTTGACGACGTCAGTTGCATAGTGAGCGACGAAACGCTCGGCGTCCCTGGTGCGCAGGGCAGCGACCCGGGCATCCAGCACACGGCGTATTTCGGCCACAGCCTGCGTCTCGGTGATCGTCAATGGCACGGCTACTCCTCTCAAACGGTGCACTCTGTGAATCGATCCACGCCCGGCCACGCCACTCGGGGCGCGATCCGAAGCGCGTAGGAAGGTCATCGGAAGCGCATAGGCGACGCATAGGAGAAGACGGGCCGGGGCATCAGAATTCATCGGTCGGGCCCAGATTCGCCGACGTGGACCACCGGGCCGACGTGCGAGACCAGGAGGAATCTTCGAATGCGATTCGTCCCGATACAATCGCTTCCCGGTCTCCGAGGGAGGAACATGTCGGGTCACTCGAAGTGGGCGACGACGAAGTATCGCAAGGGAGCGCAAGACAAAGCCCGGGCCAAGGTGTTCGCCAAATGCATTCGCCAGGTCGAGGTGGCCGCTCGGGAGGGAGGTGGCGATATGGATTCCAACGCCACCCTGCGCTCCATGTACCAGAAGGCCCGGAGCGTCTCCGTTCCGCTGGACACCATTGAGAAGGCGATCAAACGCGGCACCGGAGAACTCGAGGGTGTGCGGTACGAGGCCATCAACTACGAGGGCTACGCCCCCGGTGGCGTGGCCGTCATCGTCGAAACGCTGACCGACAACCGCAACCGCACTGGTGCCGAGATTCGCAACCTCTTCAGTCGCAGCGGTGGCTCCATGGCCGAGCCGGGCGCGGTGAGTTGGCAGTTCGAGCGCAAGGGCATCGTGGCCGTTCCCCTGAAGTTCGACGAGGAGAAGGTCATGGAGGTCGCCATGGAGGGTGGGGCGGAGAACCTCTCGAACAACGGAGAGCATTGGATTGTCACGTGTGCCCCGTCCGACCTCGAGGCGGTGCGCCACGCACTCGAGGAGGCCGGAATGACGCCCGACACCGTTGACCTGTCGTTGGAGCCCACCTCTCTGCTGCCGTTGCCCGATGAGGGCGACGCCAAGCGGGTGCTGCGCATGCTCGAAGCGATCGACGACCACGACGACGTCCAGGCCGTCCATACCAACGCCGACATCGCCGATTCGGTCCTGGCGGCGTTTGAAGGGTAACGCCGCGCGCTTCTCACGACGCAGGGGGAGGGGGAGGGGAAGCTCGTCACTCGGAAACATGATCCGCCCGTACGTGCCTGGGGGCGGCTACGCTACGAACGCATGTTCGTATTGGGAATCGACCCGGGACTCTCTCGTTGCGGCTACGGCATGGTGGGCCGGGGTGAGCACGACAGCGCGCTGAAGGCCCACGCGGCGGGGGTCATCGAGACAAATCCCAACGCACCATTGCCGGAGCGACTGCTCATTCTGCATACCGAGCTGCGGGCTCTGGTGGCGGAACTGTCGCCCCAGGTGGTGTCGGTCGAGCGGGTCTTCTTCCAGGTCAACGTCAAGACGGCGATGTCGGTCGGCCAGGCCAGCGGGCTGGCCCTGGTCGCTGCCGCGGAGGCCGGCTGTGAGGTGGCCCAGTACACATCCAATGAGGTCAAACAGGCCCTGGTCGGGTATGGGGCCGCCACCAAGGATCAGGTGCAGCGCATGGTGGCTAACGTCCTGGGGCTGGCCGCACCACCGAGCCCGCCGGACGTGGCCGACGCCCTGGCCCTGGCTGTCTGTCATCTGACCACCGTCCCGTTGCGACGTGCCGTGGGGGCGGCCTTGACCCGAGGAGGGAATGCGTTGTGATCGGTCTCTTGCGCGGAACCGCTGTGCTGCGATCGGCCGAAGGGGAGGTGATCCTCGATGTGGCCGGAGTGGGGTATCGAGTGACCGTGACGCCTTCGACGGCGTCCTCCCTCATCGCTCAGGGCTCAGCGGCAGAGGCGACCCTCTTCATCCACACGCACGTTCGCGAGGACGCCATCGTCCTCTACGGCTTCATGCACGACGACGAACGCCGCTGCTTCGAGGTACTCCTCGGTTCCCACGGCGTGGGACCGGCGTTGGCCTTGGCCATCATGGCCGTGCTCTCGCCGGCATCGCTCTCCACCGCCGTCCTGGAGGACGATCTCGACACGTTGTGCACCGTGCCTGGAGTCGGTCGCAAGACGGCGGCCCGTCTGCTGATCGAGCTCAAGAGCCGGCTCGACCTGCCCGATCTGTCTCTTGACCTGCACGGCGTGTCGACCGACGGCGCGGCCCGCACTACCCGGACCTCGCGGTCCGAAGCGCGGGCCGCGCTCAGTGAGCTTGGTTACGCTCCCGAGGAGATCCGGGGCGCGCTGGACGGCTTGCGCGACGATGTAGGGGTGGAAGAGATGCTCCGTCTCGCCTTGCGTGAGTTGGCCAGCCGGTGAGCCCTCGGGCCCGCCGGGAGGTTCTGTCGACCAACGAGGATGCGACGACCGAAGTGGCCGGGGCAGAGGCGGATGACGAGGCGCGTCTGGTGGCGCCAGTCGCCGCTGACGGTGTCGAGGAGATCGAAGAGGCCGGACTCCGTCCCCGTTCACTCCACGAGTTCGTCGGCCAGGCCCAACTGGTGGAGCACCTGGGCATCGTCCTCCAAGCCGCCCGCCAACGGCAGCAGCCGGTGGACCATCTCCTCTTCGCTGGTCCGCCCGGCCTCGGTAAGACATCGTTGGCCGGGATCGTGGCGGCGGAGATGGGTTCGGGCTTTCGCATCACCTCGGGGCCGGTACTGACCCGGGCCGGAGACCTGGCCGCCTTGCTCACCGATCTTCAGGACGGCGATGTCCTCTTCATCGACGAGATTCATCGGTTGCATCGCTCCGTCGAAGAGATGCTCTACTCCGCCATGGAGGATGCCAAGCTCGACATCCTGATCGGCAAGGGGCCGACCGCGCGCTCCATCCGTCTGGACCTGCCCAAGTTCACCTTGGTCGGAGCCACGACGCGCACCGGTCTGGTCTCGGGGCCGCTGCGTGACCGGTTCGGCTTCGTCGGCCGCCTCGACCTCTACGAACCGGCCGACCTGCGGGCCATCGTGGAACGCTCAGCCCGGATCCTCCACGTGCAGATCGATGATGAAGGGGCGACGCGGATTTCGGAGCGGGCCCGGGGCACGCCCCGCGTGGCCAATCGGCTTCTGCGACGGGTCCGTGACTTCGCCGAAGTTCGGGGTGACGGTTCGATCAACGGAGCGACGGCGAGCGAGGGTCTCGACCTGTTCGGGGTCGACCAACTTGGCCTGGACAAGGTCGACCGGGCCATCTTGATGACCCTGTGTGAACGATTTGAGGGCCATCCCGTCGGCCTGACCACCTTGGCGCAATGCGTCGGTGAGGAGTCCGACACCATTGAGGACGCCTACGAACCCTTCCTCCTGCAGTGCGGATTGATCCAACGCACGGCTCGTGGTCGAGTGCCGACGTTGCGGGCGTGGTCACACGTTGGGCTGACTCCGCCCAGCGGTTTGCCGCTCGGCGGGACATCGACGCTGTTCAACTCATAGCGTGACGTGAGAGTTCACGGGTCTTTCGGCCACTCCGGGAACGTCGAGCGTGCGCGGTCGGCCGGGCACTCGAAGGTAGGGGCATTGATCGGCTGCGGGCTCGTCATCCCTGCCTTGGTTGCCTGCAGCTCCGCGGTGCCCAGAGCCACGACGGCTCCAAGGCCCGGAGCGACATCGTCGAACCCGGCAGAGGCAGCGTCAGGTCCGCCATGCACGAAAGACGCCATCACCACGGGGGCCGAGCAGAGTAACAGAGGAGCCGTCGTGACCAAGTTCGCCTGCGCCGGCGCTTTCGCCTACGCCTTCGTCGATGTTCCCGCCGGCGGGCCCGGCGGGACGGGCATCTCGGCAACCGATCTGTTCAAGGCGGCTGGGCTGCAGTGGCAAGCGGTTGACCGGGCTACCTACTGCCCGAACCACTCGGTTCCCACTGTCATCTTTCACAACGCTTGTGGGACCGCGTAGCGCGGGCGCCGCCTGACCGACCGGCGACCCGTGAGCGCTCGACCGGTGGTGGCGGTCTACGCCGTCATTGACGTGGCGGCCGGATGCCCACCGGGATGGACGCCCGGCTGCGCCGCCTGCTGCAGCGGCAAGAAGATTCGGAAGGTCGTTGACCAGCCGGGGGTGTCGACGATGTCGAGGAAGCCTTCGTGGGCCTCGGCCACTGATTTGGCGATGGCCAACCCGAGACCGCTCCCCGGCACGCCGGACTCGGTGGTCGAAGCCAGGCGGTAGAAGCGTTCGAAGAGCTGAGGGCGTTCGGCCTCTGGGACCCCCGGGCCCTCGTCGAGCACCTGGACCCGGGCGAAGGTATCCGCTGAGTCAACGACGACCTGCACCTTCCCCCCTCGGGGTGAGAATTTGATCGCGTTGGAGATCAGGTTGCCCACGAGTTGGTGCAGGCGGGTGGGGTCACCGAACACGGGCACCCTGTGGTCCGCAGCCAGCGAGATGGTAACGCCGGCCGTCGTCGCTGCTGTCTGGAAGGAGTCGACTGCGTCGGCGGTCAGGTCGCGCAGGTCGAGATCGGTGAAGGCGACCGTGAGTCCGGCGCCACCTCCGGGGTCGGCGAGCAGGTCCTCGGCCACCCGCTGCAGCTGCTCGGAACTACGGTGGATCGTCCGCAGCATCCGCACCTGCTCCTCGGTGAGCTCTGGTGCGTCGTCCAATAACAATTCGATGAAGCCCCGGATGGAGGTGATGGGTGTGCGCAATTCGTGCGACACCGTTGCCACCACATCGTCCTTCATCTGCGTCAACTCGCGCAGTCGGCGGTTCTGCTGAATGAAGGACTGGGTCACTTCTCGCTGCACGGAGAAAATGCGCTCCCGCTCGGCGGCCAACTCCTCGCGCTCGGTGACGTCGATGGCCACCACGACGTAACTCGTGGCGGCGGATGCGTCTTCGGGTGAAGGGGGCCGACGACGCTGAGCGGACACCGGGTTGGTCGAAGGGTGGGAGGCGTTGTGGGAGGGGGCGGTGCGGTCCCCACCCAATGAGTCGTCCACGACCGGAGTAGGCATGGCGCGCACCCGTACCACGCAGCGACGCTTCTGGCCGTCCTTTCGTGTGGCCGTCCAGGGGACTTCGGCCAGGGCCTCGGGATCGGCCGGTGAGAAGGCGTTGCGACGTAGTGAGTCGATGGTCTGGCGACGCTCGTCAATCTGGGCCGGATCGATGAAGTACGCGATGGAACGAATGCCCACCACCTCGGCCGCGGTGTACCCGAGCATCTGCTCAGCTCCGGCCGAGAAGAAGGTGACTGTGCCCGCAGGATCGACTCCCATGATCGCGCTCCCGGTGGCAGCCCGCAGGAGAGCTTCGAGTCGGTCACGGGCCTGATCGGCACCGAGCGCGCTGAGGCGGGCGATCTCCGTCTGGTGGACCAGATCGCGCACGTAGACGCGGTTCCTCGATACCACCAAGAACACCGTCAGTGAGACCAGGGTGGTGACCGCAGCCATGGCGATGGCCTGCCGCCACTCTGAATGGGGGTACTTGGGCGCCCCGATGAGGAGGATCGGGAGGGCGAGGGCCAGGTACAGACAGAGGAGTCCCACCACGATGTGCAGCCGTCGGCCGTAGAGGGCCAGCCACACGATGGGCAGGAGAAAGACGATGATCAGTCCGGAGTCTCCACCACCCTGGGCGTCGCGGATGAGCGCGATCACGGCCAGGAAGCCAACGGGTATCACCAGCCAGGCGAAGTCGGGCATGCGCTCCCACGGCACGAGGAAGGCGGCCGTCAGGATCCCCATGAAGACGACGGCCGCCACCAGGACCTCGCGGCGCGAGCCGGTGGGGAACGGGACGAGGGCGATGAGCACGATGGCCACGGCCTCGAGGGCGAAGAGCGGGAGTCGGGCCCGCATGGTGCCGTAGAAGCCGGGGACGAACCCGTGCCCCTTCATTTCGGCCCGGACCGCCGGGTCCGGCGACGTCGAGAGTGAGGATGGGCGAGACCTCTCGGCAGCGCTCACGTAGTTACATCGCCTGGGTTCGGTAGCGGTAGCCGAACCCCCGCACCGTCTCAATGGGGGAGTCTTCCTGTTCGGCCCAGCCCAGCTTCCGGCGCAGCCTGAGAATGGCGTACTTGACCCTTGAGGGGGCCAGGCCGGTGGGATCGTCCCAGGCCAACTCGATCAGTTGATCGGGCGAGAGGACCTGGCCCTGGTGGCGCACCAAGGTGGCGAGGAGCCGGTACTCGGTCGGGGTGAGCACGACAGCGGCACCGGCGATGGTAACGGCCTGGTGCACGAAATCGACCCTGACCTGCATGTCTTCGAAGGACGTCACCGGCTGGCTTCGGGCCACCTGGCGCCGGCTGATGGCCTGCAGACGGGCCAGGAGCTCCACCCGGCTGAAGGGTTTGGTCAGATAGTCGTCCGCCCCGGCATTGAGCCCGCGTACCTTGTCGATGTCGGTGGAACGGGCCGTCAGCATGAGGACCGGGGTGTCGCTCATGTCCCGGATCCGCTCGAGGACCTGCCAACCGTCGAGGTCGGGCAGGCCCACATCGAGGATGACGATGTCGGGCACCTTCTGATGGAACAACCGGACCCCGTCCCGTCCCGAGTCCGCTTCGGTGATGCCGAAGCCCTCACGCTCGAGAAGTGATCGGAGGAGGCCTCTGATATCGCCGTCATCTTCAATGACAAGGACGGAGACGCGCCCCTCACGCATCAAAACAACCGCCAAGACCCTGGTGCATAGGCTGATTACTGTACCGTGCCTACGGCGGAGAAATTGTGATGGAAGGCGCAGCAGGGAGCGAGAGGTGCGCCGGGACCCGGTCATCGGTTCCCCCGGATCTCTCCGACCGACGATTGCGGGCCATCAACCGGCGCACCCTCGCGTGCTCCCTCACCTCTGGATGTTCCCCCTCGCGAGTCCGTTCCCCTTCATCGGACCCACGATGCGATCGTCCCCCTCCGGACCGACCGATCATCTCGAGGTATTGGTGTGGCTGTGTGCTGTGGGGGCATGGTGTACCCCGGTCGGTGCAGTCGTGGCGCTGCCTGGTTGCAGAACGGTTGCGGCTGCGATTTATGCGCAATCGGGGTTGGCCAGATCCGTTACCCCTGCCGGGAGGCAATGGGTCGCGGTCCGGGTTCTCGGGGTCGGCACTCTCGTTGCGTCGATGGGGGACTGTCGAGGCAGGCGGGGGTGCAGGCACTAGGGTTTCGCTTCGCACACGACCTTGTTGAAGGATTCTCATGACGCATCTACCCGCACTGGTGTTCCTCTTAGGGGCGGCCGCCAAAAAAACCACAAATCCCCTGCTGACACTGCTGCCGCTCATCCTGATCGTGGTGGCCGGGTATTTCTTTTTCCTCAAGCCGCAACAGCGCAAGGCGGCGGCCGCCCGGGCCAACGCTGCCACCCCCTATGAGGTGGGTGACGAGGTGCAGACCATCGGCGGTGTCGTCGGGACCATTCTGGAGATCCATGGCGACCGCTACACGCTCTTGACCGGCCATACCGAGGCCGATGGCAATCTCGAGGGTCCCCAGCCGACGCGGATCGTCTTCATCCGCCAGGCCATCGCCCGAAAGGTCGACCCCATCGTCGATGTCCCTGTCGATGTCGCCGACAACCGGCACTCTTCGGTGGTTGACGACGACCCCGATGTCCATCCGCAGGGCCGTAAGCCGGAATCGTTCGACATCGACAAGCACGGTGACGAGGAGGCCGAAGAGGCGTGAGCCCCAAAACGTCCAGGGCCAATCAGCGGCGGCAACGCAACCTGCTGATCAGCGTCCTGGCTGTCGTCGCTATCTCCCTCGGCTCTTTTGCGGCAGTGTTCAGTGCCAAATGGTCGCCCAAGCTGGGGCTGGACCTGGCCGGAGGGCTGGCCGTCGTCTACCAGACGCAGCATAAGGTCTCGCAGTCTGAACTGCAGGAGACAGTGAACATCCTGAATAGCCGCGTCAACGGCCTCGGGGTCTCTGGGGCCCAGGTGGCCACCTCGGGCACCGACGAGGTTTCGGTGTCGATCCCGGGAGTGAGCAACGCGGCCGCGGTCCTGGCCACCATTGGCCAGACGGCTCAGCTCTACTTTCGGCCGGTCTTGTGCGAGACGACCTCGACCGCGGTCCTCAAGCAGGTTGTCACACCGTCCAAGAAAAACACCAAACCCGCCACGGCCACTTCCGGCAACGCCCCGCTGCCGACGTGTGCCCCCTCCACGGCCACCACCGCCGCCAATCTCGGTGTCTCGCCTTCCAACCCGAACGGCAACGCCGTCTCCCCCGATCAGCAGTTCTCCTTGATCACGAACACCACCACCGAGGCAAAGAATTACCCGAACCGCACCGTCCTCCTCCCGCAGATCGCCCCGAACGGCACGGCTTCGACGACCGCGCCGCGCTACGTGATGGGGCCGGAGCAGATGACCGGCCACGCCATCGGGTCGGCCCAGGCCCAACAGGACCAGACGGGCAACTGGGTGGTGAACTACACCCTGGCCGGATCGGCCAATTCGGCCCTTTGGGACAAGGTGGCGCAGGAGAACTTCCATGCGCTCCTCGGTATTGAATTGGACGGCAACGTCTACTCGGCACCCCTCATCCAGCCGGGACAAGCCGCCTTCTCCTCCTTCGACGGCCAGGGTCAGATCTCCGGAAACCTCACCCAGGCCAACGCCGACCAGTTGGCCCAGGCCATGCAATTCGGTTCGCTCCCGGTGACCCTCAAGCAGCTCACCACCCAGACCGTGTCGCCCACCCTCGGGAAGTCGGCTCTCCTGGCTGGCCTTTCGGCCGGTGTGGCCGGCCTGGCTCTCGTGCTGCTCTATGTCCTGGTGTACTACCGGGGCCTGGGGTTGGTGGTCATTTCGGGTCTGGCCCTCACCGCCGCCCTCCTGTGGGCCATCATCTCCGCTCTCGGGCACACCTCGTTCAGCCCGAGCTTCGACCTGGCCGGTATCACGGGCCTCATCGTGTCCATCGGTATCACCGTCGACTCCTACATCGTCTATTTCGAACGATTAAAAGACGAGACCAGATCGGGGCGCTCGGTGCGCACCAGTGTCGATCGCGGCTTCAAGAGTGCGTGGCGCACGGTGTGGGCAGCCGACTTCGTCTCGTTGCTGGCCGCCATCGTCCTCTATATCGTGGCCGTCGGGGACGTCAAGGGGTTCGCCTTCTTTCTCGGGCTCTCGACCATTCTCGACATGTTCGTCACCTGGTTCTACACGAGACCTCTGGTCATTCTCCTTGGCCGCAGTGACCGCCTGACCAGGGCCGGGCGCTTCGGTATCGCACGTGGCCTGGCGGTGCAGTCCCAAGGCGGGTCCACGGCGAGTCAGCCCACCCCCGAGAGGGTCCCGGTATGACCGAGCGCGACGACCTCACGATGGACGATGCCGTCGACGACGCGCTGGAAGACGAGGATCTCAACGTCGACGACGCTGTCCGCAACATCATCCGCAAACGCGAGAGAGATCCGAACCACCATGGTCCCTTCGCCCGTCTCTACCGGGGCGAAACCACCTTCGATTTCGTGGGGCGCAAGCGCACTTGGTTCACCATCTCGACGCTCATCATCGTGGCGGGAATCATCTCCATCATCCTGCGGGGCGGGCTCAACCTGGGCATCGAATTCAAGGGTGGCACCGAGTGGACGGTGAAGGCTCCCGGCATCACCCAGACCCAGGCCACGAATGCCATGCAGGCCGCGGGCCTGACCGCCCCGGTGGTCGAGCTCCTGGGGCAGGGCGCGCACCAACAACTCAACGTCCAGGCCGATCTCAACAAGCTGTCCCCGAACGCCCAGGCGGCAGAAGAGAACCGGGTCGAAGTGGCGCTGGCCAGGCTGACCAAAACCACGCCGGAAAACATCAAGAACAACCGCACACAGGTGGGCCCGACCTGGGGATCCCAGATCACCAACAAAGCCATCACCGCGCTGATCATTTTCTTCATCGTGGTGGGGATCTACATCAGCATCCGCTTCGAGCCGAAGATGGCGGCAGCGGCGTTCGTCGCCATGGTGCACGACATATTGGTCGCCGTCGGCGTGTATTCGCTGTTCAATTTCCAGGTAACGCCCGACACCGTCGTGGCCGTGCTGACCATTTTGGGCTATTCGCTCTACGACACCGTGGTGGTGTTCGACCGCGTTCGTGACAACACCAAGGGCATCGGCGCCACCGGGCGGGTGACGTACACCCAACTCATCAATCTGTCCATGAACCAGACCTTGGCCCGCTCCATCAACACGTCCTTGGTGGCCATCCTCCCGGTGCTGGCCGTCTTGGTGGTCGGCGCTGAGTTGCTCGGGGCCTCCACCTTGCAAGACTTCGGATTGGCTCTCTTCGTCGGCCTGTTGAGCGGGGCCTACTCGTCGATCTTCATCGCCGCTCCGGTGCTCTGCATGTTGAAAGAGCGGGAGTCGCGTTGGATTGCCATCGCGCAACGCAATGCCAAGCGCACCGACCGCGCCGCCTCGCTGTCGCCGGCGGAAGCGGCGGCCCTGGCCACGCAGATGAACATTTCGGCCGGCGGGCAGACCCGCAGCGGGCCTCAGCCCCAGCGGGGCACGCAGAGCGGCCCAATTCGACCGGGGTCGGCCAGCAGCACGGCGGTGCTCGATCGGCGGCCCGGGTCCGGTGCTCCGGCGACCGGCTCTGGTGCCGGCACCGGTCAGGCCCAGGCGCAACCACGTCCCCGCAAGAGTAAGGGCAAGCGCCAGCGTTAGGGCTGGGGCAGGGCAAGCAGGTCGGTCCGTCGCAGGCCCGGGCCAGCCAACGGATCGGCTCAGTGAAATTGGATGGAAGATCCGAAGACCAAGGCAGCCGGAGTTGCGACGACCTCGTAGTGCATCTGCTGGTAGAGGTGCAAGCCGGCCTCGGTAGCCCCGAGGAGGAAGCGTGTGGTTCCCGCTCCATGGGTCAGGTGATGGGCCATCAAGCCGGTGAGCACGGCGCGGCCGATACCTTGTCGCTGCCGCCGTTCGGGGGTGGCCATGCAGTAGACGCCAACGATCTCACCGGTGGCCAGGGTCAGGCCGGCTCCGACGAACTCGCCCCCTTTGTCGCCGAGCCAGAGGGCGGCGATCGGACTGTCTCGCATTGGTCCGATGACGCGGCGGCACATGTCGAGATCCAGGGAGAAGGCCTCCGACATCAGACCGACGGCGGCATCCACCTCGAGATCCGATGAGGCCGGCCGAACGTCGAGGTCGATGTCGCTGGTGCCACGCTCGACCGCGGTGCCTTGCCACACCATGGTTGGGACCTCGCCCGCGTGCGCCGCGCCGGCTCGCGTGGCCTGCTCCAGGAGTTGGGGAGAAGGGTTCTCCAGCAGGATGATCGTCGGCAGGCCGTCGATCTCGGCAACGTAGTCGTCAAGGAGCGCCGCTGCCTCCGGCCCATCCAGGACACAGCCCATGTTGAGGTTGACCGACGCCTCACCGGTGAGGGCCAGCCACCCTCCTTCGTCGAACCTGGCCCGCGCCTGCGGAGCCCGGCCGAAGCAATCGACCACCTGCAATCCGGTGGTCATGAGCCAAAACGCCTGCGATTCGGGCATGCGTGACCTCCGTGACGGATCGAGCCCGATGGAGACTCTATGAGCGCCGGCCCCCGGGTGGAGGATGACGCCAGATGACCGGACCCGACTCGTCGACCGGTCAGCCAATGATCCGGCTGACCTGGACATCGTGCCTGGTCGGGTAGCGTAGAGGGATGGTGACCCTGACGCGGGTGACTCCGAATTCGACAACCTCCACCGACGATGGAGCGCGCGCGCTCAACGAATTGCTGGCCACGCTCCTGGCTGAGTTCTCCCGTCACCGTCCCGACGAGGACACCGCGACCATCGTGGCGGCGGGCAAGGCCGCCCTCTCGGCCCACGACGGGCAGTTCCGGCGCTCGGGTGAGCCCTACATCACCCACCCGGTGGCCGTGGCCACCATCGTGGCCGAGCTGGGACTGGACTCCCAGACGGTGGCCGCAGCTCTCCTCCATGACGCCGTGGAGGACACCGGGCTCTCCCTGGAGTCGATCACCGACGTTTTCGGGGAAGGCGTGGCCAAAGTGGTGGACGGGGTGACCAAGCTCGACCGCCTCCAGTTCGACTCCAAGGAGGCCCAGCAGGCCGCCACCATCCGCAAGATGCTCGTGGCCATGGCCGACGACTGGCGCGTGCTGCTGATCAAGCTGGCCGACCGGTTGCACAACATGCGCACGTTGGCTGTGATGCCGGAGTGGAAGCAGCGCCGCACGGCCCAGGAGACCTTCGACGTCTACGCGCCGCTGGCCCATCGCCTCGGCGTGCAGCAGGTGCGCTGGCAGCTGGAAGACCTGGCCTTCGCCACCCTGCACCCCAAGCGCTACGCCGAGATCGAGCAGATGGTGGCCGACCGGGCCCCCCAGCGCGAGGAGTACCTCGAGCGGGTCCTGGTGCACGTGCGCCAGCGGATGAGCGACATGGGGGTGGCGGCCGACGTCACCGGCCGGCCGAAACACCTCTGGAGCATCTACGAGAAGATGGTGGTCCGGGGCAAGGAGTTCGACGACATCAATGACCTGGTGGCTATTCGAGTCGTGGTGGACTCGGAGAAGGACTGTTGGGCTGCCCTCGGGGCCATTCACGCCATCTGGGCCCCGGTGCAGGGGCGCTTCAAGGACTACATCAACACGCCCAAGTTCAACATGTACCAGTCGCTGCACACCACGGTCATCGGGCTCGACGGCAAGCCGGTCGAGGTGCAGATCCGCACGCTCGAAATGCACCACCGGGCGGAGTACGGCATCGCGGCCCACTGGGGCTACAAAGAGAAGGAGGACCACTCCTCCGAGATGGCTTGGCTGCAACGCATCGCCGACGTCGACCGCCAGACCGATGACCCGATTGAGTTTCTCGAAGCGCTCAAGCTCGACCTGGAGCAGGACGAGGTCTACGTCTTTACCCCCAAGGGCAAGGTCATTGCGCTCCCGGCCCGCTCCACGCCGGTGGACTTCGCCTACGTGATCCACACCGAAGTGGGCCACCGTTGCATCGGGGCGCGGGTCAATGGCCGGCTGGTCCCGCTTGAGACCACGCTCAATTCGGCCGACACCGTGGAGATCTTCACCTCGAAGTCCCCGACGGCGGGCCCGTCCCGGGACTGGTTGCAGATCGTCGCCTCGACGCGTGCCCGCAACAAGATCCGCCAGTGGTTCAGCCGGGAGCGTCGCGAAGACGCCATCGAGAACGGTCGGGAGGATCTGTCGCGGGCACTGCGGCGGGACGGCCTGCCCCTGCACAAGGTTCTGGGTTCCGCCGCGCTGACCGAAGTGGCCGAGTCGATGCACCTGGTCGACCTCGATGCCCTCTACGCGGCCATCGGTGAGAACCAGGTTTCGGCCCAGTCGATTGTCCAGCGACTGGCCCGGGCCCTGCGCGGGGGCGAGGATGAGCAGCTCCCCACGACCGCCATCCGGGGCACCCGTGGCCCCCGTCAAGGTCGTCGCACCGGAGCCGGGGTCTACGTCGAGGGTCTGGACGATGTGATGATCCACCTGGCCCGCTGCTGCACGCCGGTCCCGGGCGACCAGATCATTGGCTTCGTCACCCAGGGGCGCGGCGTCTCGGTGCACCGGGCTGACTGTTCCAACGCCACCGCGTTGGCCGACCGTTCGAAGGAGCGCCTCATCGAAGTCGAGTGGGACCGCGGCAACGACGGCGTCTTCGTGGCGACCATCGAGGTCCAGGCCTTCGATCGCGCCCGTCTGTTGGCCGACGTCAGCCGGGTGGTGTCCGAGCACCACCTCAACATCGTGGCCGCCCGCACTGCCACCACCCCCGACCGGGTCAGTCGCATGTCGTTCGACGTGGAGCTGGCCGACCCCACGCACCTGCTCACGCTCATTTCGGCGCTCAAGCATCTCGATGGCGTGTTCGACGCCTACCGTCAGCTCCCCGGCAAGAAGGTCTAACAGTGGACGACCCGACGACCGGTGGTCCTGTCGCGCCCCCGACGCGGATCCTGCTGAGACGAAATTGTCGACGTCGATCATCTCGACTTCCGTTGTAAGTGCGGATGTCAGAGTCGCGCCGCGAAGCCCCAAGGGCATGCACGATGTCCTGTGGCCCGAATCGGACCGCTGGCAGCGCCTGATCGACCGTTTCGCCCTGCTGGTCGAGGGGGCCGGCTACGGCCTGGCCATCACGCCGATCCTCGAGCACGTCGGCATCTTTGACCGGGGGATCGGCCAGGGCAGCGAGATCGTCGGCAAGGAGATGTACACCTTCGCCGACCGCGACGGTCAGGTCATGGCCTTGCGCCCCGAGGGGACGGCCTCCATCGTGCGCGCCTTTGTGCAGCACCGCCCGGTGCCGCCTTGGAAGGCGTGGTACTGGGCCCCGTCCTTCCGCCACGAGAACCCCCAACAGGGCCGTTACCGCCAGCATTTCCAGCTGGGCCTCGAGGCGCTCGGGCCCTCCGACGCCGACCTGGATGTCGAAGTCATCTCCTTGGCCTTCGAGTTCATTGCCTCGTTCGGCCTCCACCAGGTCACGCTCAAGGTCAATTCGATGGGAGACGAGGCCTGTCGGCCCGGGTATGTCGAGTTGCTCCGTCAGTACCTGGCCGAACACGAGGATGAGCTCAGTGACGCCCACCGGACGAGCTTCAAGGAGAACCCTCTGCGCGTGCTCGATTGCAAAGACCCCGGATGTCAGAGTGCATCGGAGTCTGCGCCGCGTTTCTTGGACAACCTCTGCGAGCACTGCCTGGCCCATTTCACCCGCCTGCGTGCCGGTCTCGATGCCCTGGACGTGCCGTACCAGATCGACCACCGATTGGTACGCGGCTTCGACTACTACACCCGCACCACCTTTGAGTTCGCCTCCGGCGCCATCGAGGCGGCCCAGAACGCACTTGGTGGAGGAGGCCGCTACAACGGATTGGTCGAGCTGCTGGGGGGACCGCCCACGCCCGGCATCGGTTTCGGCCTCGGCGTCGAGCGGATCCTCATCGCCTGCGATGCCGAGGGGGTGTACCCGATCGACCCGGCGCCGCTGCACGCCTACGTCGTCGACGTGACCGGTGGCGAATCGGCCGTGTTGCTGACAACCGAGCTCCGGCGGGCCGGGTTGCGGGCCGATCGCGCCTTTGACGGTCGTTCCATGAAGTCACAGATGAAGTCGGCCGACCGGTCTGGCGCGCTGGTGGCCCTCCTCGTGGGCCCCAAGGAACTGGCGGAGGGTACTGTCGCCCTGCGCCCGTTGCGCCAGGACGACGAACAACGAAGCGTGGCCCGCGCCGACATCGTGGCCGAAGTCCGCCGCGTCGCCGCCGAATCCCTCGCCAGCTCTTGACCACAGTGACTCGAACCAAAGGACCCCGACCGCCCGCATGACCGACAGCCCTACACCCTGGTCCGGCTCGGCCGAGTCGGCCCACTCGACCCACTCGACCCACTCGACCCCTGACCCCCAGCCGACGGCGTTGCGCAGTCACCTCTGCGGCGTCTTGCGCCCCGCCGACATCGGGAGCACCGTCCGCCTCTGCGGGTGGGTGAGCCGGCGTCGGGAGCACGGTGAGCATCTGGCCTTCGTCGACCTGCGCGACCACTCGGGGATCATCCAATGCGTGATCGACAACCTCGTCGACGTCCGCAGTGAGTGGGTCATCCGCGTCAGCGGCACCGTGCGCCATCGTCCCGACGGCACGGTCAACGACCGCCTCGATACGGGCGAGATCGAGATCGGCGACTGCACGGTCGAGATCCTGAACGAGGCGGAGCCCCCGCCCTTCTCGGTCGACGACCGGGACGACTCCGACGAGCCGGTTCGCCTCCGCCACCGCTACATCGATCTGCGCCGCCCCCGCATGCAGCGAAACCTGCGCCTGCGGTCACGGGTCAACGCCGCCATTCGCACCGCCATGGACCGCCAGGGTTTCTGCGAGGTGGAGACGCCGTTGCTCTGGGCCCCGACCCCCGAAGGCTCACGCGAGTTCTCGGTGCCCAGCCGGCTCCACCACGGCTCCTTCTACGCCCTGCCCCAGAGCCCGCAGCTGGCCAAGCAGCTGCTGATGGTGGGTGGCTTCGACCGCTACTACCAGATCGCCCGCTGTCTGCGGGACGAGGACCTGCGGGCCGACCGCCAGTTCGAGTTCTCCCAACTCGACATGGAGGCCTCCTTCGTCTCCCAGGACGACGTGATGAATTTTGTCTCAGAGGCCGTGTTGGACGCCGCCGAGGCCGCCACCGGCGAGCGGCCACCGGAGATCGCCCGTATGACCTGGGGTGAGGCGCTGGACCGCTTCGGCTCCGACAAGCCCGACCTGCGGTTCGGCATGGAGCTCGTCGACCTCACCGAGGAATTCGCCGGCACCGAGGTGCGGGCCTTCTCGTCCCCGGTGGTCAGGGCGATCTGCGTGCCCGGCGGCGCGGCCCTGTCCCGTTCCCGGCTCGACGCGCTGGTGGATCAGGCCAAGCAGGCCGGCGCGGCCGGCCTGGCCTGGTTCCGGGTCGTCCCCGCCGATACCGCGACGGGGACCGCCCTCGATTCGCCACTCGACCGCTTCCTCTCCGACCCCGAACGCGCCGCCATCCTGCAGAGGACGGGGGGCATGGAGGGGGACCTGATCCTGGCCGTCTCCGACGAGTACCGCATCGCCTGCACGGTGCTCGGCTCGCTCCGGGTCACCCTGGGCTCGCCCCCGGTGGCCGAAGGTCCGCACCGCTACGTCTGGGTGGTCGACTTCCCGATGTTCGACGGCACCGACGGCGAGGGCAATCCCCAGCCGGCCCACCACCCCTTCACCATGCCCTATGCGGATGATCTCGCCCTCCTGGCCACCGACCCGTCCGCCGTGCGCTCCCAGGCCTATGACCTCGTCCTCAACGGGTGGGAGCTGGGATCGGGCAGCGTGCGTATCCACCGTCGCGACATCCAGTCGCAGGTCTTCGACATCTTGGGCATCAGTCCCGACGAGGCCGAGGCCCGCTTCGGCTTCCTGCTCGGAGCCTTCCGATTTGGCGCCCCGCCGCACGCCGGCTTCGCCTTCGGCATCGACCGCCTGGTGGCCATTCTGGCCGGGGAGGAGAACATCCGCGAGGTCATCGCCTACCCGAAGACACAGTCCGGGGCCGATCTCCTCACCGGTGCGCCGTCGCCCCTGGCGACGTCCAGCCTGGTCGAGTTGGGCATCCGGTTGTCCGAACCGCCGGCCACGACCTAGCCACGATCGTGACGCGATCGTGACGCACCACCCCGGCCGATGAGCGACAGCCTCTTCGCCGACGCCGCCAACCGGCAGCTCGAACGTCAGGCCCCGCTCGCCTCCCGTCTACGCCCGCGCACGCTCGACGAAGTGGTCGGCCAGGAGCACCTCGTCGGACCAGGCGCCCCGCTGCGGACGCTGGCCGAAAGCGACCGGGTCGGATCCGCCATCTTGTGGGGACCCGCAGGCACCGGCAAGACGACCCTGGCCCGGCTCCTGGCCGCCACGACGGCCAAACACCTGGTCACCCTTTCGGCCACCGCCGCCGGCGTCAAAGATGTCCGTGAAGCCCTCACCGACGCCAAGCTACGCCTGGGCGAACAGGGCCAGGGCACCATGCTCTTCGTGGACGAGGTGCACCGCTTCAACAAGTCACAGCAGGACGTGCTGCTCCCCGCCGTCGAGGACGGGTTGGTGGTGCTCATCGGGGCCACCACGGAGAACCCTTTCTTCGAGGTGAACGCCCCGCTGCTCAGCCGGGCCTCCCTGTGGCGGCTGCACCCCCTCAGCCACGACAACTTGCGCACCCTTGTCCGGCGCGGTCTGGCCGCCGAAGAGGTCGACGCGGACGACGATGCCATCGAGGCCGTGGTGGCGGCCTGCGAGGGTGACGCCCGCGCCGCGCTGACCACGGTCGAAGTCGCCGCCGCCCTGGCCCGCGCCGCCGCCACCGATCTCGCCGCCCCGGTGACCCTGACTATCGACGACATGTCCAAGGCACGCGACGGTCGTCTGTTCCATCAGGGGGCCGACGAGCACTACGACCAGATCTCGGCCCTGATCAAGAGCGTCCGCGGGTCTGATCCCGACGCCGGCCTCTACTGGATGTCCCGCATGATCGAAGGCGGAGAGGACCCCCGTTTCCTGGCCCGGCGCATGGTCATCCTGGCCAGCGAGGACATCGGGCTGGCCGATCCCAACGCACTCCTCATCGCCGAGGCGGCGGCCCGGGCGGTCGAGTACGTCGGCCTCCCCGAGGCGGCCCTCAACCTGGCCGAAGCGGTCATCTATTTAGCCCGGGCCCCCAAATCCAATGCGGTGATCGTTGCCCTCGGTCGGGCCCAAGCCGACGTGCGTTCCGGACTGCCCCAGGAAGTACCGACCCATCTGCGCGACGCCCACTACCAGGCGGCCTCCTCCCTCGGCCACGGCGAGGGGTACGTCTACCCGCACGACGACCCCACCGGCACGGTGCGCCAGCAGTACCGCCCCGACGCCTTGGAGGGCCACGTCTACTACGAGCCGACCCGGCGGGAGTCCAACGATTGAGCACGGCGTCCGAGCCCTGGCGTCCCAGCCCGGCGTCAGAGCATTGGCGTCCGAGCCCTCCGACGCTGCCCACGACGCGCCCCGCCGCTCCCGTGGAGCTCCACGGGGGACTCCAGAACCCCGGCGCATCGCCATTAAGCTGCGCTAATGGACGCCAATGAACTGCGGGCGGCCTTCACGCGCTACTTCACCGACCGAGGGCACGTGGCGGTTCCCTCGGCCAGCCTGATTCCCCACGACCCGACCGTCCTGTTCACCATCGCGGGCATGGTCCCATTCAAGCCCTACTTCGTGGGCGACGAGGTGGCACCCTGGCCCCGAGCCACCAGCATCCAGAAGTGCTTCCGCACGCCCGATATCGACATCATCGGCACGGACACCTACCACTGCACGTTCTTCGAGATGCTGGGCAATTTCAGCTTCGGTGACTACTTCAAGGAAGAGGCCATCCCCATGGCCTGGGAGCTGTTGACCGAGGTCTTCGGTCTCGATGGTGACCGCCTCTGGGTCACGGTGCACGAGAGCGACGACGAGGCCGAGCAGATCTGGATCGACAAGGTGGGGGTGCCGGCCGGGCGGATCCAGCGCATGGGCGACGTGGACAATTTCTGGAGCATGGGCGACGTCGGCCCGTGCGGACCGGACTCGGAGATCTTCATCGACAAGGGGCCCGCCTACGGCGACGATGGCGGACCCAAATTCGGCGCTGAGCAGCGCTTCGTCGAATTGTGGAACCTGGTGTTCATGCAGCTGAACCGGGCGGCCGATGGGAGCCTGACCGAGCTGCCCCACAAGAACATCGATACCGGCGCCGGCCTCGAGCGGATCCTGCCCCTGCTGCAGGGGATCGACTCGATTTTCGACACTGACCTGTTCCTGCCGATCATCGACGAGGCGGCCTCCATCTGCGGGATCGCCTACGGCCAGGACGAGAAGACCGATATCGCCCTGCGCGTCATGGCCGACCATGCCCGGGCCATGACCATGCTGGTGGGTGACGGCGTGCTGCCGGCCAACGAGGGTCGGGGCTACGTCCTGCGCCGGGTGGTGCGCAAGGCGGTGCTGGCGGCTCGGCGGCTCGGCGTCGACAAGCCCATCGGGCCGGCCCTGGTCGAGGTGGCGACCGAAGTGTTGGGGACGGCCTGGCCCGGTCTGGTCGAGCACCACGATGTCATTGTCAATACGGTGGCTCGTGAGGAAGCCGGATTCGATCGCACCCTGCGGGCCGGTTTGGGGAGGTTGGAAGAGGCGTTCGCCACCGGCGAGAAGATGCTCGCGGGCGACGTGGCCTTCACCCTGCACGACACCCACGGCTTCCCGGTGGAATTGACCGAGGAGTTGGCCCGTGACGCCGGGGTCGAGGTCGACCGAGCCGGCTTCGACGCCGCCATGAACGAACAACGCGAGCGGGCGCGAGCGGCCACCCGGGCGGCCAAGACGGGGGACGAGTCGTCCTACCGGTCGCTGCTCGACACGGATGGACCGACCCCGTTCGTCGGCCGGTCGCCGTCGCACTACGAAGTGCCGGCCCGCGTCCTCGGCGTCTTGGCCGGTAACAAGTCAGGCGACGTCGAGATCTTCTTGAACCAGACGCCGTTCTACGCCGAGGGCGGGGGACAGGTCGGCGACACCGGGACCATCGTCACCGAAACGGGCATCGCCACGGTCTACGACACCGTCTACGCCCTGCCCGGGTTGATCGTCCACAAAGCCACGCTCGACGGCGAGCTCGTGGCGGGTCAGGACGCCGTGGCCACGATCGACGGGCCGCGCCGGGAGGCCATCCGCCGGAACCACACCGCCACCCACCTCCTGCACGCTGCCCTGCGATCGGTGCTCGGTGACCATGTGCGCCAGCAGGGATCGGAGGTGTCGCCCGAGCGGCTGCGCTTCGACTTCTCGCACCACGAGCAGCCCACGCCCGAGGAGTTGGCGGCCGTGCTGGCGCTGGCCAACGACGCTGTGCTCACCGACGATCCGGTGGAGACGATCGAGGCCACCCGCGAGGAGGCTGAGCGCATGGGCGCCATCGCCTTCTTCGGCGACAAGTACGGCACCTCGGTGCGGGTGGTCCGGTCTGGCGCGCACTCACTGGAGTTCTGCGGCGGGACCCATGTCGACTCACTCGGGCAGATCGGGCCGATCGCACTGGTCTCGGAGGGTTCGATCGGATCGAACACCCGCCGGCTCTTCGCCGTCACCGGCCGGGTGGCCCTCGACCGGGCCTCTGATCAGGAACACCGTCTGCAGGCGGTGGCCGACTTGCTGCGGATCGAGCCCGACGGTGTCGTGGCCGCGCTGGAACGGGTGCTCGCCCGTCGAGCGCGAAGCCGACAAGGAGCTTTCGAAGCTCCGTCAGCAATCGAGTGAATCGGTGGCGGCCGAGCTGGCCGAGGGGGCGGTGGATGGGATCGTGGTGGGGCGTCAGGACGGGCTGGAGCCCAAGGCCCTGCAGACCCTGGCCCAGGCCGTGCTCCGGCACGACGGTCCCACCGCGGTGGTCCTGGCCGGCTCGCCCGACGGCGTCAAGGTGACCATCGCCGGCGCGACCGGTCCCGGTGGCCCGGACGCCACCGGGCTGGTTCGGGCGCTGGGGGCGATCGTCGGCGGCGGCGGGGGCGGGTCGGCTGAGCTGGCGCTGGCCGGCGGTAAGGATCCCGCCCGTCTCGACCAGGTGTTGGACGAAGCCCGACGACTGCTGTCGGAGTGAGCCGCCACGGGCGCGTGGCCGCGCTGGATTTGGGCTCCCGCCGTATCGGCGTGGCGTGCAGCGACAGCCGTCGGAGGCTGGCCTCTCCCTGGGGCACGCTGGAGCGCAGCGGGGACCCGGACCGCGACCGTGCCGCCATGGTGGCCGCCATCGCCGAGACCGAGGCGACCACGCTGGTGATCGGCGTGCCGCTGAGCCTCTCGGGAAAGACGGGGCCGGCCGCACGCGCGGCGCTGGACGAGGTGCACGCCCTGCGCGCACTGTGCGAGCCGCTGGACATAGAGGTGGTGACCGCCGACGAGCGATTGACCACCGTGGAGGCGCAACGCTCCCTGACGGCGGCCGGTCGCAAGGGCAAATCGGCCCGTTCGGTCATCGACAGTGCCGCCGCCATGGTGCTGCTGCAATCCTGGCTCGAGTCGGCCGGGTCCTCGGCATGAGCGAGACGGATCCGCCCCTGCCCTTCGAGCCGCCGGTTCCGTTCGATCCGAATGCAGGGGTCCCGAAAGGGAAAGGCGCAGGGGCCAGGGAAGGAGAGGGCGAAAGGGAGGGCGAGAGCAAAGGCGAAGAGGAAGGCCAGCCGGGGAGCCGGGCCGAACGGCGCCACCGGGGCTCGCACCGGGTCCGCCGCCGACGCCGGACACTGCTGTGGGGGATCCTCGGCGCGATCGTGGTCATCCTCTTGGGTTTCGTGTTCTGGTTCGAGCTGCAGTCACACGCGCTTGGTTCGGCTGGGAAAGCTGAGATCGTGCAGATCTCCAGTGGGGAGACGGTGAGTTCGGTGGCTTCCCAGCTGTCCGACCAGCAGGTGATCGGGAGCACGTTGGCCTTCCACCTGTACAACGTGGTGCACAGCAGCCCGTCCTTGACCCCTGGCAGCTACCTGTTCCATCAGAATCTGACGTTCGCCCAGGTGCACACGATTTTGAATGGAGGGCCCAATATCGACTCGGTTCGAGTGGATGCCGGACTGACGCTGCACGAGGTCGCCATCCGGGTGGGCCAATTGCCGGGACACAGTGCCAGCAAGTTCGAGCAGCTCGCCCGCAACGGGTCGGTGACCTCAACCCTGTCGCCTGCCGGTTCGCACAATCTCGAAGGGCTCCTGGGCACAGGGACCTACCGCGTGCTTCCCGGGGAGACCGATGCCGCGCTGCTGACTGACATGGTGCAGACGTTCGAAGGGCAGGCCACCGCGGCCGGGTTGAACAGCAGCTCGGCGGCGGCCCTGGGTCTGACCCCGTATCAGGTCGTGACCGTGGCGTCGGTGGTGGAGAAGGAGGGCTACTACCCCAAGAACATGCCGCAAGTGGCCCGCGTCATCTACAACCGCCTGGCCCACCAAACGCCGCTGCAGATGGATTCGACCATCCTGTACGCCCTGGGTCAGGACGGCGGAACGGTGACGCCCCAAGACCTCAAGATCCAGAATCCCTACAACACGTACCTCAACGGCGGTCTCCCGCCGACACCGATCTGTATGTCCTCGCCCATCGCGCTGTCGGCTGCCCTGCATGCGCCGCCGGGCGGGTGGATGTACTTCGTCGTGGTCGACAAGAGCGGGACCGAGGCGTTCGCCGACACGTTCGCCGAGCAACTGGCCAACGAGCAGCTGGCCCACTCTCGTGGGGTCGGGTGAGCCGTGCCCACGACTGAAGGCCCTCGGACACCAGATGCCCAGACCACCGTGGTCGGGGTCATCGGCTCTCCCGTCCGCCAATCGCTCTCGCCCCTGCTCCACAACGCCGCGTTTGCGGCGCTGGATCTCAACTGGGTCTCGTTGGCCTTCCCGGTGGCGCCCGGACAGGTTCCGGCTGCGCTCAACGGCATGCGCGCCCTCGGCGTGGCCGGACTGTCGGTCACCATGCCGCACAAAGCCGAGGTGGCGACCTTGGTGGACAGCTGCTCCGACGTGGCGGCCCGGCTCCAAGCGGTCAATTGCGTCATCAATGAGGACGGGACGCTGCGCGGTGCCAATACGGACGGCGACGGTTTTCTGGCCTCCCTCAGGCGAGCCGCCGGCTTCGAACCGGCGGGCAAGCGCTGCCTGGTGATCGGGGCTGGCGGCGCGGCGCGGGCCGTGACCCATGCCCTGGGCCGAGCCGGCGCCGCCGACGTGGCCGTGGTCAACCGGACACCGGACCGGGCCGGTGGCGTGGCGGCACTGGCCGGATCGGCCGGCCGGGCGGTGGCGACCGTCGATGCGGCGCAGGTGGCGCAATCCGATCTGGTGGTCAACGCCACGCCCATCGGGATGGCGGGCATGGCGGGCGTGGCGGGTGAGACCGGTGTGGCCGGTGTGGCCGGTGTGACCGGTGTGGCCGGTGCCGGGGAATCAGCCGACGAGAGCGGGCAGTGGCTGGTCGCCCCGGCACTCCTGCACGCCGGTCAGGTGGTGACCGATCTGGTCTACGCCCCGCGACCCACACCGTGGCTGGCGGCGTCGGCCGCAGCCGGCGCGACGACGGTGGACGGCCTCGGGATGCTGGTGCACCAGGCGGCTTTGCAATTGGAATTGTGGACCGGCCAGAACGCACCGGTCGATGTCATGTGGCAGGCGGCGACGGCGCATTCCTGAGGGCCACCGCCTGGTGGCGGTCTGGGTCCCTCTAGGAGTACCAACCGAGCACGTCGACGATTACGTCAATGTTGCCGGCCGCGTTGTAGATGGAGATGCTTCCGTTGTGACTCAAGGTGGCGACCACCAAGTTGGCCCCTACTTGTTGAACCGCTGGATTGAGGTCGGAGGTAGCGGCGGGACGGGGTGGCGCGGCAAACACGGTCAGGTAAGTCTGCTGGGTCGGGGTGACCCCGGTGAGGTTGACCACCACTGCGGTGGCGCCGACCGGGACCCCAGAAGCCGCCAATCCGATGACAGGCACGGTCAACGTCTGTCCGGCGGCAATGGTCCGGCCCGAGCACTGGTTGTGCGCGACGATGGTCCTGGTGTCACAGATACGCACCGGGTCCGGTTCGGCATTGAATTGCGACCCCGTGGCGCTGATCCCCTGGGCCGAGTAGTACCCCGAAACATCAACGATCACATCAGCTCGTGTTGGGCTGTAGACCGCGATGCCCCCGCCCGGGGAGAGCGGCACGATGACCCGGTTGGCCGTGACCTGGCCGGCTCCATAGTTGAGGTTCGATGCGGTGGGCGCGGTGCCGCCTTGGGGATAGACGGTCAGATAGCCCTGCGCCACCGGATTGGCCACCGTCACGTTGAGCACGGCGCCGATGGCTCCAGCCGGAATGGCCCCGACGCCGGTGACCTGGACGTTTCTGGTGCCACCGGACCCGAGGGTCGTGCCCGTATTGTTCGCCCCGTTGCACTGGTTGACCGGCGCCGAGTCGAGCATGGAGGGATTGCCGGCTCTGGTGTCGCAAATCCGGACAGGTGCCGGGAGCGGGTTGTAGAGCCCTGAGCCCGGCCCCGCGGCCGGTGTGGGGGACGCATAGCCCTCCACGTCGACTACCAGGTCCGTCCGGGACGACGTGTAGAAGGACACCTGGCCGTTTGTGCCGATGCCCACCTCCACCAGGTTGGGCACCACCTGGCCCCTGACGTAGTCGATGTTCGACGACAGTGGCATGGCCGCGCCGGCAGGGTAGGCGTTCACAAAGCCGGGTCCCGTCGGGTTGACCACGGTCACGTTGAGCACGGCAGCCGTGGCATCGGGTGGGACGTTGAACTGCCCGGCAACGGTGATGGACTTGGAGCTGCCGGCGGCGAGGGTGCTCCCGGGATTGCCCGGTCCACCGTTGCACTGAGCGGCCTGCCCCGTCAGGTTCGATTGATTGCCCGCACGCGTGTCGCAGATTCGGGTCGGGGTGAGCGTGCTGTAGGGGTCAGAGTGTTCGGCCGTGAACGGCGATCCATTCGACGTCCCCGAAGGCGTGACGACGACGACGTTTCCCAGCCCCAGTGCGCAAACGGGAACCTGTACGGTCAGCTTCACGTCATTGGTGACCGTGGGAACGGCACTGCACGCAGCTGAGCCGAATTGCACGCTCGTCGCCCCCGTGAAGTAGATGCCATTGACCGTGACGGTCGCCCCCGATGAACCGGAGAGTGCGCCGAGGCTGAGGATGTCGGGCGCGGCTGACGTGGCGTAGGCGATGGAGGAATCGAGGAAGGACATATCGGCGGCCGGCGGGTTTCCGGCTCCCTCGAAGATGTCGAAATTCTTGGCCCGTGTCCCCGGTACTCTCGGCCCCCATCACGTAGGTGCACGGGACGACGTTGTTGCACAAAACGTTCAATATGTCCTCTCGGTGGCCCCAACAACCCGATTGATCAGCGGGCGTGCACTGGACATTGGGAGAATTCAGACCATCGTCGTAGACCAAGTAGAAATCGGCCTGGAGGGGGGTGCCGATATTGGCCCAATTGCCCAAGCCGACGTTCTTCCCGCCATACGGGGCCGGGCAGGTGTCGACCGGGTCGTTCCCCGTATTCGACCCCGTTTGAGCGTCGGCGTTCATGCAGTTGACAAGCCCGTATTCGGATGGCAGGCCGCGCGCAGTCCGCTCCAGATTGACGATGGCCAAGTTTTGCTCAGGCAAGGTCAAGCCGGCCCAATTCGTCGGGAGGTACATCGGCCCCAGGCCCTCAGCGATTCGACCCACGTCAATGTTGTAGAGCGCCGAATTGGTGCAGGCGGCACTGGTGTCGTTCGGGCTGTTCGGAGGGTTCAGCCCGGCGCAATTGAAAGGAGTGCCCGGGAGTACGTTGTTCGCAGGATTAGCGGGCTGGACAACGACCGATGCCGCGACCGGCCTGGCCTGAAGAAACACGAAGCTCGAGAGAGATGCCGTGACGGCCATCGCGACGACGGCGCATTGCCGCAAAAGCGCGTGAGTAGGGGTCGTAGCATTTGCCCGCGGTTCTTGCTTCATCCTCGCCTCATCCCGACCTCCGCCAGCAGGATATTTACCCTGTTCAAGGCGTTCTTCATCGCCTTCAATCAACCCTAAGAGGGCCGCCCATCCCTGTCTGTAGGTCTTTCGGCCAATTTTCGGCAACGACATGAAGGCCGCCCGGGCGGCCGGGGCCCGCAGCGTCCCCGGTCAGCCCCGGCCCGGGCGGCACGTCCAGGAAACAGAGGAGCCGGCGAGACGGAGGGACCGTCTAGTGGTCAGTGAGCCCGGCCGGCTGTGCGGGGTCTCCCGGCCACAGGGCGGCGGCCGACAGATCGGCCAGGGTGGCCTCCCGTAGGGCCCGGGTGAGGCTGTCGCGTTGCGACGGCACCGTGTTCAACATCACCCGGAGGGTGAGGGTGGTGGCATCGGCTCCCAATAACTGGACCGGATACGGCGGTTCGGTGCAGTGGTCGACGAAAGCCGGCAGCTGGGCCACCCGGTGGGCGGCGGCGCCGATCACTTCGCGCACATGGTCGAGATCGGCGGCCACGGCCCCGGACAGCGTGAGGTCGACCACAGCGTGGGCCCATCCCCGCGAGGCGTTCGTCACCAGGCGCACGTCCCCATTGGGCACGAAGTAGATGCCGCCGTCGGCCGACCTGAGGCGCGTGAGGCGCAAGGTGACCTCCTCCACCACGCCGTCGACGCCATCGACGGTGATCGAGTCGCCGACGCTGTATTGATCCTCCACGGTGAGGAGGAAACCGGAGATGTAGTCACGCACAATCTGCTGCGCGCCGAAGCCGAGGGTGGCGCCGATGATGGTGGCGCTGGCCAGCAGCGGGGTCAGGTTGATGCCCAGCATGCCCAGGATGATGGCCACCGCGATGACCGCCACGAAGAAGCGCCAGATGTTGGCGGCCAGGCCCGCCATGGTGGCCACCCGGGCCTCGGCCCGCGCGCCGGACCGTCCCCCCGCTTGGCGGGCGATCCGTTCCAGGAAGCGCCGGATCACCCTGCTCCCCAGACGGGCGGCAATCAGGGCGAGGAGGGCTACCAGGAGGATCGACACCGGCCGGACGATGAGATCCACCACCGTGCGAGCCGTCTCGGGGCTCACGCCGCACTTGATGAGGAGCTCATACAGCCAGCCTCCGCCGGGATCCACGGCGCCTACCAGGGGACGGAGGGCCGATGCGAGAGACATGATCATGAGCAGTATTCTCTCCCGCGGAGCCTGTTTGTGACCACGATCGCCCGAACAGTCGCTGTGCGACGCAGCGGCCCCGCATTCGACATCGTCCTGGCCGTCACGACGGTGTTTGTGGCGATAGTCGGCGTGGTCATGGTCTACACCGCGACGAAGGGCTCCCTCTTAGCGCAGGGTGACGACCCCAAGGCTTACCTGAAGAAGCAGGCACTCTACGTGGTGCTCGGGGTGGTCGCCATGGTGGGCGTGGCCCTCTTCGACTACCGGCGGCTCGAACCCGTCGCCATGGTGCTCTACGGACTGATCGTGCTGGCGCTGCTGGGCGTCTTTGTGATCGGAAGCCATGCGCAGGGTGCGGCCCGCTGGTTCACCGTGGGCCCGATCCAGTTGCAACCATCCGAATTCGCCGTCGTGGCGGTGATCCTGGCCGTGGCGGCCTATTGCGACCGGAGAGCCGAAGAAGGGTTGGCTTGGAAGGACGTCTTCAAGCTCTTGATTCTCGCCGGCCTTCCCATCGTCCTGGTCATGGCCCAGCCGGACTTGGGCACGGCGATCATCATGCTCATGGTCCTGTTGGTCATGCTGGCGGTGGCCGGGTTGCCGGCGCGGATCCTGGTCATGCTGATCGTCGGCGTCGTGCTGGTGTCCTTGGTGGCGGTGGAAGGTGGTCTCCTCCACCACTACCAGATCGCTCGCTTGACCACGTTCCTGCATCCGAACGCCACCAGCAACAACCCATTCATTCAGTCGGCCAACTACAACCTGCAGGCGTCCACCCGGACCATCGGTTCTGGTGGCTTCTTCGGGACCGGGATCGGTCACGGCACGCAGACCAATCTGGGCTACGTGCCCGAGGCACAGACAGACTTCATCTTCACCGCGGTGGCCGAGCAGCTCGGCTTCATCGGTGCGGCCGGGCTGCTGGCCCTGCTCGGCATCATCGCCTGGCGCATTCTGCGGGTGGCCGGGTCCTCGCGCGACGTGTTCGGTCGGCTGGTGGGCACCGGGCTCTTCACCTTCTTCGCCTTCAGCGTCTTTCAGAACTCCGGCATGACCATGGGGATCATGCCCATCACAGGAATCCCACTTCCATTCGTGAGTTACGGCGGTACGGCGGTACTGTGCTTCTTCACGTGCGTGGGCCTGGCGCTCAGTATCGGGGCCCAGAGGCGGTTGCGATGAACGAGGTCGAAGAAGTCGAAGAGGTCAAAGAAGTCGAAGGGGTGGCCGAAGAGAGCGAAGCATCGGCCGCTGGAGCACGAGCCGGGGCGGTTCAGGTCCGAACCACTCCAGGGATCTCGGGGTCTTCTGAAGGTGCAGAGGGGACGAACGCCGACGAGGAACCGGCCCCGGCCCGGGTCCCGACCCCGGCCGAAAGTGAGGGCGAGGGGGTGATCCCGCCTCCGATCCCCGCGCCCGTCTTCAGGGTGATGGTCTTCGAAGACGTGTCGCTCGATCTCCCGACGCAGTACCCGGTCGTCACGCTGATTGAGAACGAGCCTCCGCTGCGTTCGCTGGCGTTCCCGGTTGGCCTCGCCGAAGGCACGGCACTGGCCCTGGCCCTCCGCAGAATGGAGTCGCCCCGCCCCACGACCCATGAGCTGTTCATGGAGGTGATGCAGAGAGGGCGCATCGATGTGATCGCGTTGCGCCTGAACGGGCGGGAGAACGGAAACTATCTCGCCGAGCTCGACGTGATGACACCCCTGGGACGGGAGCGCATCACCTGCCGCCCGTCCGACGGTCTGGTGCTGGCCCTGCGGATGCCGGTGTCGGCGCCCATCCTGGTGGACGAGCGCCTGTTCGAGGAACCGGGCGATGTCGTGCCGCTCTGGGACGGGTAGAGGCCGGGCACAGCGAGTCAACGCACCTAAGGGGCGGCCACCATCGGGCGTTCGCCCGGTTGTGAGACCCCCGAGGCCTGTTCGGCGGCGATGGTCTGGGCCCCTTCGTCGGAGATGCGCAGCAGCAGCGCGATGAGGACGTAGTTGGCCACGATCGACGAGCCGCCGTAGGCCACGAACGGCAACGTGATGCCGGTGAAGGGCAAGAGCCGCAGCACGCCCGCCATGATGAAGAAGGCCTGGAAGCCGATGATGATGGTCAGCCCGGTGGCCATGAGGCGGGAGAAGTCCGAGCGGGCGGCTTGGGCGATGCGCAGACCGGCACCGACCATCAAGATGAAGGCGAAGACCACGACGGCGGCACCGATCATGCCCATCTCCGCGCCGATGGCGGCGAAGATCATGTCGGAGGTGAGCTCGGGGACATTCCCCAACAGGGCATCCTGTCCCAGCCCGGAGCCGCCGAGGCCGCCGGACCCCAGCCCGAACCACCCCAGCCGAAGTTGGCCCCCGCCCACGTTGAGGTTGGTGGTGGTCTGCCACGGGTCCAACCACTCACTTACCCGCGTGTGCACCTGGCCGAAGTAGCGGGCGGCCACATAGGCCCCGGCGGCAAACAGGACGAACCCGAGAACCAGATAGCCGAAGCGGCCGGTGGTGATCCAAAGCAACCCGATGAAGAGGGTGAAGAGGAGGGCCGCAAAGCCGATGTCGTCCTCGAGCCCGATGACGGCCATGGCGGCGCCCCAGGCCACCAGGATGGGGATGAGGGGGCGCGGATCGAGGAAGAGCCGATCGCCCAGTCGGGCAGTCGGGATGGCGAGCATCTCCTTGTTGGCCGCGAAGTACGAGGCGAAGTAGATGCACAGGAGGATCTTCGAGAGTTCGATGGGCTGGAATGAGAAGTGGCTGAAATGGACCCACAGCTTGGCGCCTCCGATCGGGGTGAAGAAGAGCGGGGCGACCAGCAGGATCCCGCCGACGAGCAGCAGCAGGTAGCGGTAGCGCTCGAGATCGCGGGTGTAGCGGACCGCCAGCAACGTGACGATATAGAGGGCGATCCCGATGGCCACCCAGCCGGCTTGGGCCTTGGCATAGGGCGGGTTCCAGCGGGAGATGATGACGTACCCGATGCCGTTGAGCAGAGCGGCCAAGGGCAGGATCACGGCGTTGGCCTGGGGCGCCAACCAGCGGTTGGCCATGTGGGCGACCAGGGAGAGCCCGAGCAAGATCCCGAGGAACGGGCCGATGTGGGGCGGGATTTTGGACTTGGCTCCCAGTTCGGCAATGACGTAGAGGGCCGTGGTCAGCAGCGAGGCGAACACCAGAAGGCCCAGTTCGGTTCGACGCTTCGGCTTGGGTCCCGTCACATAGCGGGGAAACCGGGTGTGACGCGGGGGACCGGGCACTCTCCGGATCGTAGCGGTGCGAAGTAGGCTGGAGGGTGACGCAATGGTTGTTGACCCCACTCTCAAGACACGGACACGCCGGCCCAGTGCTTCCGAACGACCTGCCCCCCCTACGTATCAGCAGATAGAGGCGTTCGGAGTCCAGCGGTTCACGAATCGGGAACAATCGCGCCTGGACTTCGGGGCGCGTCTGCTCGACCTGGCCGAGGACGACGGTGTTCCGCTGCTGGAGCGGACCAAGTTCCTGGCCATCTTCAGTGAACTGCTCGACGAGTTCTTCCAGGTCCGGGTGGCGGCCCTGGAGGACCAGGTGGCAGCCGGAGTGCGGACCCGGTCGGTTGACGGCCTCCGGCCCGGCGAGCAACTCAAGATGATCCGGACCCGTGTCGAGGAACAGGTCAAGCGCCAGGACGCCATCTTCCTCGACCACGTCGTGCCGGCGTTGGCCGCGGCCGGCGTGCGCCTCTCGGACTGGTCCTCGCTCGATGACGACGACCGCATCCACCTGGTCGACGTCTTCGCCCGCGAGATCTTCCCCGTCCTCACGCCGTTGGCCGTCGACCCGGGCCACCCGTTCCCCTACATCTCGAACCTCTCGCTCAACCTGGTGGTCGAGGTGCAGGATCCGTCGACCGGCGAGCGTCGCATCGCCCGGGTCAAGGTCCCGCCCGTGCTGCCCCGATTCGTGGTCATGCCCGATGGGGAGCGCTTCGTGCCCCTCGAACAGGTGATCGCGGCCCATCTCAACACCCTGTTCCCCGGCATGACGGTGGGCGAGCACCATGCGTTCCGAGTCACCCGCAACGCCGATCTGGCCCTCGAAGAGGATGAGGCCGACGACCTGTTGGTGGCTATCGAGATGGAGTTGCGCCGCCGCCGCTTCGGCCGGGCCTTGCGCCTCGAAGTCGGGGCCGACATGAGCGACGAGGTGGTGGAACTGCTGGCCACCGAGCTCGATGTCTCAGGCGATGGCGTCTATCGCGTCCGCGCCCCACTGGACCTGGGTGGCCTGTGGGGCGTCTACGCCCTCGATCGTCCCGACCTGCACGAGGACACCTGGACCCCGATGACACCCCCCGGGTTGGCCACGGCGGCCCACGAGCCGACCGAGTTCTTCGCCATGCTGCGCGACCGAGATGTCCTGGTGCACCACCCCTATGACTCGTTCGCCACCTCGGTGGAGGCCTTCATCACGCAGGCGGCCGAGGACCCGGCCGTGCTCGGGATCAAGCAGACGCTCTACCGCACCTCGGGCGACAGCCCCATCGTGGCTTCACTCATCCGGGCCGCCGAGAACGGGAAGCAGGTGGCGGCCATCGTCGAGCTCAAGGCCCGCTTTGACGAGGAGGCCAACATCGGATGGGCCCGGGCGCTGGAAGAGGCCGGCGTCCATGTGGTCTACGGCATCGTGGGACTGAAGACGCACTCCAAGACCGCTCTGGTCCTGCGTCGCGAAGAAGACGGCGTGCGGCACTACTGCCACGTGGGCACCGGGAATTACAACTCCAAGACGGCCCGCATTTACGAGGACCTCGGGCTGCTGACCGCCGCCGAAGACATCGGCGCCGACGTAGGGGAATTGTTCAACTACCTCACCGGGTTCTCCCGCCACGCCGACTACCGCCAAATTCTGGTGTCACCGGTCACCGTGCGCAAGCGGGTCATGGAGATGATCGAAGAGCAGGCCGACGCCGGACCGCAGGGTCGCATCGTCTTCAAGCTCAACGGATTGACCGACGCCGCCATGATCGATGCGCTCTACCGTGCGTCGGGGGCGGGCGTGCCCATCGATCTGGCCATCCGCGGCCTCTGCCGCCTGCGCCCGGGCATCCCCGAGCTCTCGGAGACCATCCGTGTGCGGTCCATCGTGGGCAGCTTCCTGGAGCATTCCAGGATTTACCGTTTCGGCGGGGCACCAGTCGACCCGGCGGACGGACCCGGCTTGCCGCTCAAGCTCTACATCGGGTCGGCCGACCTGATGGGACGCAATCTGGACCGGCGCGTCGAGGTGCTGGTGCCCGTACGCGACCCCGAATTGCAGGCCCGGCTCTTCGAGGTGTTGGATCTCGTGCTCACCGACGAGACCAACTCGTGGGAGCTCGGCTCGGACCGGCGCTGGCGCCGGGTGGAGAACGTGCACGGGCGGAGTGCCCAGGGCCGCCTGAAGGAATTGGCGATCGCCCGTGCCCGCCGGAGGCGGGAAAGCGACCTGCGGGTGGGAGAGGCGGGCCACGAGGGATCCGAGTCCTAGGCCCTTGTCGGTCGAAGCGGCCGGATGGACTGATCCCGGTCAGGTCGAGTGGTACCTCGACCGAGTGGGTCGCCTCGCGCCTCGGCTCGCCGCCGAAGAATTGCTCCGGACCATCCTCCCGTCCGACCCGCGGCGCCTCCTCGATCTCGGATGCGGTGACGGTCGGCTCGCCGCCCTGGCCCTGGACGCTCGGCCCTCACTCGACCATGTGCTCGCGCTCGACCGGTCAGCCCCCATGCTGGACAGCGCCCGGGCGCGCTTCGACGGCGATCCCCGGGTCACCGTGCGCGCACTGGGACATGGCCGACTCCATTGCGTCGTTCGGGGATTTCGACGTCATCGTGTCGGGCCTGGCCATCCACCATTTGGCGGACGAGCGCAAACAGAGCCTGTTGACCGAAATAGCCCAAGGGCTCCTTCCGGGCGGGCTCTACGCCAACTTGGAAGTGGTGACGTCGGCCACACCCGAACTCCACGCTGAGTTCCTGGCGGCCATCGGGAGGACGGCAGACGACCCGGAGGACAAATTGGTGGACATCGAGACCCAACTTTCCTGGATGCGGGCCGCCGGTCTGACTCAGGTCGACTGCCTCTGGCGCTGGCGGGGATTCGCTTTGTTGGTGGGCCAGGTCACATAGTCCAGGTCACACAGTCCAGGTCAGCAGAAGTCAAGTCGCAGAGTCAGGTCGCAGAGTCCAGGTCACATAGTCCAGGCGACGTCGCCAAAGGAAGAAGAAAGAGTGCACCATGAGCTTCACGCCGTATGACCGTCCGATCCGGGCCGCTTTCGTCGGCCTCGGCCGCATCTACGACCTGAACATGCGGGCCTACCTCGACAACCCCGACGTCGAGGTCGTCGCTTTGGTCGACCCCGACGAGGTCCGCCGGGCCCAACGCCAGGCGGACTGGCCGGAGGCCCGCACCTTCGCCACGGCCGCCGAGATGGCCGCCAGCGGCCTCGAGGTCGATGCCGTCGAAGCGCTGCTGCCGATCCCTCTCCACGTCGAGGGCGTGGTTGAGCTGCTCGGCTACGGCTGGCACGTCAACTTGCAAAAGCCCATGTGCAATGACCTGGCCAGCGCGCAGACCATGGTCGACGCCGCTCGGGAAAACGACCGGATCCTGCGGGTGATGGAGAACTACATCTTCTACGAGCCTCTGCGAAGGTTGAAGGAGACCGTCGAGTCGGGCGATCTCGGCCAGGTGAGCGGCTACACCATGAAGATGGTGGGGAGCGGACAAGGCGGTTGGGACGTGCCCCAGAGCAGTTACCGATGGCAGCTCCAGCAGATGAAGAACGGGCGCGGAATCCTTGTCTTCGACGACGGGTGGCACAAGCTGGCTACTGCGCTCTGGCTCTTCGGCCCGATCAAAGAGGTGCGGGCCTGGGTGGGGAGCACCGAGGTGTTCTCGACGATCTTCATTGACGCACCGACCACGATTGCCTGGGAGCACGAGAGCGGGATCCGCGGCGTGTGGGACATCACCTTGGCGCCCGACATGTACCTGCGGTCCGACTACTACACCAACGACGAGCGCTGGGAGGTGACGGGGCACAAAGGCTTTGGGCGGGTGAATCGCTGCACGGGCCGAGGGATTCAGCAGCCGAGCCTCGAGGTGTACGCCGACGGCGAGATGCGCTCCTACCACGCGCTCGACGACGACTGGGGCAGCAGCTTCCGCGACTCGGGGCGTCACTGGCTGCGCTGGCTCCACACCGGCGAGGGCCCGCTCATGTGGGGTGGTGACGATGCCGTCGACGTTCTGCGCTTCGCGCTCGCCGTCTATGCCAGCAGCGCCGCCGGCGGTATCGGCATCGACCCTGCAGCCGTCGATGCGATGGCACCCGCCTGATCGGAGCCGGGCTGGGGACGCCCGGTTGCGTGGAGGCTTTCAGCCCGTCGCGTTGGCCGCTGCGGCGGCTGCTTTCCGGCGCAATGGCGGGAGGGACGGCGGCGGTTGTTGCCTGGGCGGGAGCGTCGCCAGCAGCTCGGTCGTGGCCTTCGTCACCTGCCGCACGGCCCGCTCGAAGGCGTCCTCCGTGCGCTCCGATGTCGTTTGCACGCCGCTGACCTTCCGGACGTACTGGCGGGCCGCCGCCTCTATCTCTTCGGCGGTGGCGACGGGCTCGAGGCCCCTGAGGGTGGTGATATTGCGGCACATGCCATCCAGATTAGGGCGCTAGCGGGCCAGCACCCCCGCTGACAGCAGGGCCTGCCTCGCCTCGCCGAGCCCCCGCACGTGCTGTGCGGTGAATCCGGCTGTCGCGGCGGCCTCGACGTTCACGGTGTTGTCGTCCAGGAACAGGACGCGGTCGGGTGACACGGGCAAGCTCTCTTCGATGCGAGCGAAGAGCTCGCGATCGGGTTTGACCATGCCGAGCTCGAACGACAAAAAGCGGTAGGTGAACGTGTCGAACACGGCCGACTGGGCGGAGATGAAGTCCCAGTGAAGAGCGTTCATATTGCTCAGGCAGCCGGTGGGAACGCGGCGCTGGACCTCGTCGAGGAGCTCGGAAGCACCGGGTACGGGCCCGCTCATCCAGCTGCGAAAGCTCTCGAGGAAGGCGTCGGCGGCCAGGCCCAGCTCCCATTCGACCACGATGCCCGCCGCGAACTCCTCGGCCGAGCACTGCCCCCGCTCGAACCGGCGGACCCAGGGGCAGGCGAGCCAGCGCTGCCACAGCTCCTCGTCGCTATCCATCTTGGCCAGGCTGCGCATCGGGTCCACGCCGCCCACTTCGATGAGCACCCCACCGAGGTCGAAGAGGACGATGCCGATCTGCCCCGGATCCATCCTCCGAGCGTAGCGACGGGTCGCCTCCAGCAGGGGATGGGAAACTGGCGCGGCATGCACCGATATCGAGGGGTCCTCGTGGCCGCGCTCTTTCTGGTCGTCGTGATCGGACTGGCCGTTGCCGTGTGGCCGTCACCGTCACCGTCACAGTCACCGACGGGGCGATCCCAGGGTGCTCACGGCCGGACCGATCCGGTTCCGGGGTCGGGCCGGTCCAGGTCCAGTACCACGACCACCACCCAACCGGCGCCCCGAGCCCCCTTTGCGGTCGAGGACGAGACCGAGACGTTCACCGATCCGAGCCGGCCCACGCCGGACCGTGGCGACGTCCCCGGGCATCCGGGGCGGACCCTGGTGACGGTCATCCGTCGTCCGTTTGGGTTGTCCGGTCCGCTCCCGCTGATCGTGTTTGCCCACGGGTGGGACTCGAACCCCGGGGTCTACGAGACCTTGCTCGACACCTGGGCGGCCGCCGGGTACCTGGTGGCGGCGCCGACCTTCCCCGACTCGGCCAGCACGTTGCCGGGGGAACCGATCAGCAACTACCCCGAACAGTCACTCGACCTGTCCTTTGTCATCACGCAACTCCTGGGCGGTATCGCCGGACCGGTCAATCCCGCCGAGATCGCCGTGGCGGGTCATTCCGACGGGGGGACCGACATTGCGTTGCTGGCGCTGAACCCCCTGTACGCCGACCACCGGATCCGGGCCTACCTCTCGCTGTCCGGCGAGATCCCTGCCGGTGTGCCGGGCACGTGGAGCGCCGCCACCCCGGGCGCGCTCTTTGTTGCGGTCGGCACCGACGACGAGTACGGCCTCTACCCACAAGCCCAACAGGTCTTCGCCTCGGCCGACATGCCCAAGGCCTTCGTCACCCTCGATGGTGGCGACCACCTCCAGACCTTCATCGGTGACACGCCGGGCGCGGCCGCCATGCGGGCCGAGACGGTCACGTTCCTCAATACCGTTTTCGCCTCGAAGAGCGTCACGTCGGCCCAGATTGCCAGCGCGCTGGAACCTCCCGCCGGCGCCGCTGCCGGCACGGGCCTCACCATCACGGTCGAACCGGCGACCGGCGGCACCCCGGCCGGTTGACTCCCCGCCACCTGCGCCCGTGGCGGGTCGCACACGTCAGGTCGTGCTGATCTCTCCTGTCACCTGACGTTGTGCCGGAGTGAGCCGGTGGCCCAGCTTCAGGGAGAGAAACGAAAGGCCGCCGAAGGGGATGGGGAGCCAGAAGTTGACCAGGCGCCAGCTGAGCACGCCTGCCGTGGCCGTCCCCGCGTGTACCCCGAAGCCGGTGAGCACCGTGACCAGGGTCAACTCGATCACACCGAGGCCACCGGGGGTGAAGGGAAGGACGGCCAACACGTTGGCCAATCCGTAGGCCACCAGCAGGTCGATGGGCGACACGTGGGCGCCGAAGGCGAACAAGAAGACCCACAAGGAGGCGGCGTCGAGCAGCCAGTTGGCCGCGGCCCACAGCCCGGCCCGGGAAAGGAACTCCGGGCTCTTGGACAGTTCCTTCATGCGGAAAGCAACCTTGTTGATCAGCGATATCACCGTCGCCGGCTTGGTGAACGGCACATGATGGGCCAGCTTGTTGACCAGGGCACCGGCCTGCTTCTCACCGCGGGTGAGGAAGAAGACCAACCCACCGAAGACCGCAAGCAGGACGACGCCAAGGATGGCGGCGAAGCCGTAGAGCGGGTTGTAACCGTTGAGCGGGATGGAGATGAGCAGGGCGAGCCAGAAGATGATGTTGAGGACCACGGCCGAACCGATGCCCTGGGTGGCCAGTCCCAAGCCCGCCGTGCTCCCGGGGACCTCGGCGTCGGTCAGGAGCCTGTAGCTGGCCGCCGTTCCCGGCACGGTGCCGCCGGGCAGCGTGTGGCTAATAGCCAGGGCCCACATGTTGATGCGCAAGATGCGGAAGCGGCTGGGGGCACCGGGGGAGAGCACAGAGTGGGTCAACTGCGCATACGCGGCGAGCGAGGCGAACTCCAACAGGGCCCCGAGGATCAGCCAGAGAAAATTGAGGTGGCTCAGCTGGTGGAACTCCTTGCGCGCGCTGGCCAGCTCGGGCAAGAGGATGTACTCGCCCACAAAGAACAAGATCAGGACCATCAGGGTGATCTTCACGTTGCGGGGAATCCAGCGGCGTTTGGCCGGGGGAGCTTCCTCGGGGCCTGCCACGTCCATTGACTTCATGCTTGCACGTGAAGCTGCCATGCTGGATGTATGGCCGAGGACGGGGGGGACACCTGGCGTTCGAGGCTGTCCGGCAGTGCCGATCGACGTGGTGTGCAGTTGGCCCCCATCGTGGTTGGCACCCTGGTGGTGATCGGTCTCCTCGATCTCAACGCGGGGTTGTTGGTCGGGATCTGGGTGCTCCGGAAAATCCTCCTCTATGTGGTGGTGGCTTTCTTCTTCGCCCTGCTCCTCACCCCCGCCACGCGGTTCCTCAAGCATCGTGGGATGTCGCACGGAGCCGCCACCACGACGGTCTTCCTGATCGGCCTCATCGCCTTCGGCGGATTGGTCTATCTCTTCGCTTCGCCGTTGGTCACGGCCGCCGTCCACTTCGGCCACGAAATTCCCGACCTGGTCAAAAACACCCGGAAGGGACGGGGGCCGCTCGGGCGGCTGGTGTTCCGGCTCCATCTGCAGAAGTACCTCTCCGAAGGATCATCGCAGATCACCAAGCAGGTGACCAAGGTTCTCAAACCGGCCACCGCCTTCTCGGTCGGGGCGGCCGCCCTGTCCTCCCTCGTCACGGTCGCCACCATCGCCGTGCTGACGCTTTTTGCCATGCTCGAAGCGCCGCGGTTGTGGCGAGGCCTGCTCAACCTCTTCAGCCCGGCCACGTCATTGCGCCTCGAGCGGGTCATCAATGAGTCCATTCGCTCGGTCACCGGCTACATGCTGGGGAATTTCCTGACTTCGTTGATTGCCGGCATCGTGGTGGGGGTCACGCTGGCCATCCTGGGCGTTCCCTTCGCCCTCCTCCTGGGCGTCTTCGTGGCCCTCGTCGACCTGCTGCCCTTGGTCGGCGGCCTCTTGGCCGGGGTGCCCGTCGTGATCATCGCGGCGATCCATTCGGTACCGGCCGGCATCGTGATGTTGGTGGTGTTCCTGGCCTACCAGCAGGTCGAGAACCACATTCTTAACCCGATCATCATGAGCAAGACGGTCCGCCTGAACCCCTTCTGGGTCCTCCTGGCCGTGTTGGTCGGCGCCACTCTCGGGGGCCGCGTGGGTGCTGGGCTGGGGACCTTTGTCGGCGCGCTCATCGGAATACCCGTCGGTGGGGCCATCCAGGTGGTGATCCGGGAGGTTCGTCGTGGGCCGGACCCGACCGACGTCGTCCCAACGGGCGAGTTCTCCTAAGCAGGCCCATCTCCTAGAATGCCCAGCGTGCGCCCCCTGGTTGTCATTCCGACGTATAACGAGTCGGAGAACATCGTGCGGATGCTGCGTCGAGCGCTCGAGTCCCTGCCCGAAGCTGGGCTGCTCGTGGTCGACGATGGCAGTCCCGACGGGACGGGCGATCTGGTCCGGGCCGTGGCGGCCGAACGGCCCGACGTGCACCTCCTGGCCCGGCCGGCCAAAGCCGGATTGGGGAGCGCCTATCGGGCTGGATTCGCCTGGGGCCTCGAACGGGGTTACGACGCCTTCGTGGAGATGGACGCCGACTTCTCCCACGACCCGGGTGCCCTGCGTTCCATCGTCGCACCCCTCGACCAAGGCTTCGATGTGTCGATCGGCTCGCGCTATGTGGCCGGCGGCTCCATTCCAAAATGGGCCTGGCATCGCGAGCTCCTTCGCGTGGCGGCAATCGCTATGCCACACGAGTCCTCGGGCTGGGAGTGGCCGATGCCACGGCCGGTTTCCGCGCCTACTCGGCCCGTATCCTTCGCCTCCTCGACCTCGATACCGTCCGGGCCGAGGGCTACGGGTTCCAGATTGAGATGACCTACCGCGCCAAGCAGCACGGCGCGTCGATCACCGAAGTGCCGATCAGCTTCATCGACCGCGCGGCGGGCGAATCGAAGATGTCCTCCTTCATTGTCTTCGAAGCCTTCGGTCTGGTGACCTGGTGGGCCATCAAGCGGGCCTGGCGGGGGCTTCGCCGCGGGCGATCACATCCGGCCCCGACCACCTCCGGGGAGATGGGCGGCGGGTCCGATTCAGAGTCCGAATCAGCAGAGCCGGTCCGCCCGTGGTGACCACCGAACTCCCGGCGGCTCGGATCCTCGTGGTGGATGATGAGCCCAACATCGCTGATCTCCTGTCGGCCGCCCTCACCTTTGAGGGCTATGAAGTCGGGGTGGCCGCCACGGGCGCCGAAGCGCTGGAGATGGTGCGCACGTACCGGCCGAACCTGGTCATGCTCGATGTGATGCTGCCCGACTTGGACGGCAACGAAGTGTGCCGGCGTCTGCGCCAACAGGGTGAGCAGGTGCCCATCGTCTTCCTGACGGCGCGCGACACCACCGAGGACAAGGTGGAGGGGTTGGCGATGGGGGACGACTACGTCACCAAGCCCTTCAGCATCGATGAACTGATGGCCCGGGTGGGCGCGATCTTGCGACGGGCCCGAGAAGTGTTGGCCGCCGACTCGTCCATTCTCACCTTCGCCGACCTGACCATGCACATCGATACGCATGAGGTGTGGCGCCGGGAACGCCCCATCGATTTGACCGCCACCGAGTTCAACCTCTTGCGGTACTTGCTCGAGAACGCTCGGCGCGTCATGTCCAAATCAGAAATTCTCGACAACGTGTGGGACTACGGCTTCCATGGTGACGCCAATATCGTCGAGACCTACATCAGTTACCTGCGCAAGAAGGTCGACGAACACGAAGCGCCACTCATCCACACCATCCGGCGTGTGGGCTACACCCTCCGTCTGCCCCGAGAGCCGTGAACCTGCACCGGCGGCTGGTGGCGGTCATGGCCATCCTGCTGGTCGTCGGACTCGGAGTGGCCGACTTCGTCACGTACGCCTCGGTCCGGTCTTTTCTCTACGGCCGGGCCGACGCGGAACTTTCCTCATCCGAATTGGTGGCGGCTGACTACTTGAGCGATGCCGCCGCCCGACATGCGCCGGTGACGGCGGCGTTTCTCTCGCATCGGGTCTCACCGGATCTCTACCTCCTGGTCATCGATGCCCAGGGACGGACGATCTTGAGCCGCCCTTCGGGCTCGCCCGACCGACCCGATCCCAAGCCAACGCTGCTGTCCACCATCCCGGTGGAAGGTCCGGTCCCGCTCACCAACCCGCATTTCGGTCGGCACGCCGGCACCTACAGACCCGACCCCGCGGCCGTCGTCGTCGGCGGCCAGGGCGATCCGGACGGGCGGTACCGAGCGGTGGCGGAGGCCGTGCCCCAGGGCACCTTGATCGCGGCCCTGTCCCTGAACCCGACCAACGACACCCTCGGGTCCCTGCGGCGCGTCGAGTTGCTGGCGAGCCTGGCCGTGCTGGTGTCGATGGGTGTGCTCGCCCTCTGGCTGGTGCGCCGAGGCCTCCGCCCGCTGGCCGATATGGCCCAAACAGCCGACGCCATCGCCTCGGGGGACCTGGCCCGGCGGGTGCCCGAGGGGTCGACCGACACCGAAGTGGGTCGTCTCGGCGTGGCCCTCAACGAGATGCTGACCCAGATCGAGGGTGCGTTCGACGTCAAGTCGGCTTCCGAGGAGAGGCTCCGCCAGTTCGTGGCCGACGCCTCGCATGAACTCCGCACGCCCCTGACGTCGATCCGGGGCTACGCCGAATTGCTCCGACGCGGTGGCTTCTCGGACGAAGCCAGTCGGGGCAGAGCACTGCTGCGGATCGAAGACGAGGCCATCCGCATGGGAGGGCTGGTCGAAGACCTCCTCTTGTTGGCCGAGCTTGACCGGGGCCGGCCGCTACGGGCGGAGCCCGTCGATCTGGGCCGTCTCTGCGCCGACGTGGTCGCCGACACGGACGCGCTCGACCACGACCACCTCCTCTCGCTGGAACTCGGGGCTACACCGGTGATCGTCCTGGGAGATCCCGAACGCCTGGCCCAGGTCGCCCACAATCTGGTGCGCAACGCGGTGGCCCACACGCCCGCTGGCACCACCGTGACGGTCTCGGTCGGGGTCGAGGGCACGGCTGGCGACGCCATGGGCTTCCTCCGGGTCAGTGATACCGGCTCGGGCATCGACCCGCTGCAGGCCGCCCGGATCTTCGATCGCTTCTACCGGGGCGATCCGGCGCGCGCCGGCGCCGGTACGGGCCTGGGCCTGGCGATCGTGCGAGCCATCGCCGAGGCCTTGGACGGTTCGGCCCGCGTCGAGCCCTCACCCGGCGGTGGGGCATCATTCGTGGTCCTGCTGCCCCTCAGCCCGACGCCGGCGGCCACCCCGCCCACGGCACCCACTGCGACCACGGCACCCAAGCCACCCACCCCGACCACGCCCGCGCAACGGATTCGACTACCGCAGGCGCACTGAGCCACCTGGCACCACCGATTCGAGCACGGAGGCCAGCTTGACGTTGACCTCGTCCGCTTCTGCGTCGGGGTCTGAGTCCGCCAGCACCCCCGATCCGGCGTGCAGAGTGACGGTGGCCCCGTCGGGGTGAAGTCGGGCACTGCGGATGCCGATCATCCATTCACCGTCACCGTGGGCGTCGGCCCACCCGATTGGTCCGGCCCAGTGTCCGCGCGGCACCGGCTCGAGCTCGGCCATGGTGCGCAGGGCTAGATCCCGTGGCGTGCCACCGACCGCCGGGGTCGGATGCAGTCGGTGGAGGAGTTCGAGGATGGCGGGGGCGGGTTCGCTGAGCTCTCCCTCGATGCGGGTGCCCAAATGGGCCACGTCGTGAAAAGTCACCAGCGTGGGCGACGTCGGCACGGTCAGGGAGTCACAGAGAGGCCGCAGTGCCTCGGCGATCCCGTCGACCACGTATCGATGCTCAGCCTGATCTTTTGGTGACGCCGCCAATCGTCCCTGGGCGTCAGCATCGGACCGGGCCGTGTCACCGCGCGCGAATCGTGCCGGCCAAGGGGTGGCAGCTGATGTGCTGCCCGGATCGGGCAATCAGGAGTTCGGGCGAGGCGCCGAAGAAGGTGCCCTCGGGGACCGGGAGGGAGAAGATCGTGCAATTTGGTTCGTGGGACCGAAGCCGCCGCAACACCGAGGAGAGGGGAAGCGGTCCGTCGAGATGGGCCGTGACGGTGCGGGACAGGACGACTTTTCGCAACTCCGCTCCGGGCGCCCGCATGATGTCTGCCGCTCGTTGGACCATGGCGGCGTGGTCGGCGGTCGGTAGCGGCGTCTCTAACGCGCTCGATGTGCACGTCGGCCAGCTCACTCCCGTCGGGCGAGGTGCCGTACTGCCAGATGACCGAATCGAAGAGCTCGTCGGTGGTGGGCAGCGGCTGATCGGTCGGGCCGATCGCGGTGGCCCAACGGTGGGTCTCTCCGTCGGCCTCCCGACCGATCCCCATGGTGAAGCGCGGGATGATCAAGTGGCCTTCCAACATCCGGTCGAAAGGGAGTGCCCCAAGAGCCACCACGCCCGACCCGGGCCGCGACACGGCATCGTCGCAAGGGATGGCGGCCAACACCGCCGACGCCTCGGCCGTTCGGACCAGTGCTGCGGTACCCCAGCCGACCAACGTCAAACCGGGCCGATCGAACAGGACGGTCGGGCTCCCGTCGAACTGCAGGGCGTCGGGACCGTACTCCAGCGGCACCGTCCGCGCGTGAAGGTCCGGCGCGGTAGTCATCGGACCGGCAGTCCGCTGCGGGTGGCCATCAGGAGCTGGCTCAGGCCTCCGGCCAATGGGCGGATGCCGACCGCCGAAAAGCCCGCCCCGATGAGCAGGTGACGCAACTCGTGTGCAGCTGGCAGGTACGCCGTCGAGCGCGGGAGGTACTCATAGGCCTGGCGATCAGACAACGCGCCACCGAGGACCGGAACGACTTTTTCGAACCAGACGCGATAGCCCGCCCGCAGCACGGGCGAGGCCGGTGCATCGATTTCGAGCATGGCCACCCGTCCCCCGGGTCGGAGTACCCGCGCCGTCTCGGCCAGGGCGGCCGCCAGATCGGCGAAGTTGCGCAGCGCGTAGCCGCACACCAACCCGTCGAACGTCCTGTCGGGAAACGGGAGTTGGCTGCAGTCGGCCTGGACCAGGGGAGCATCCGTACCGTTGGCGGCCAGCATGCCGGCGCTGAGGTCGACCCCGATGACCCGGTGGCCGTGGCTCATGGCCAGCCGGGTCAGGTCACCCGTGCCGCACGCCACATCCAGCACGAGGGAGTTGGCCGGCAGGCTCAGTGCACCGACGGTGGTCCGCCGCCACGACCGGTCGAGCCCGAACGTCATCAGGCGATTGACCAGGTCGTAGCGAGGGGCGATGGCGTCGAACATGGAGCGGACGCGGGCCGTCTTTTCCTCGCCCTGGGGCAAGGGCGTCGCCGTCACGCTCAGCGGTAGTAGCGATAGACCACTTGGGCCACGCAGGCCGGCTTGGGCGCGTCACGAACCTCCATCACCAGATCGAAGGTCACCTGCACGCCCCCCTCGACATCGTCGACCCCGCCCACGGTGACACCCATGCGCAGGTCGCTGCCGACCGGAACGGGTGAGGGGAAGCGGACCTTGTTGGCGCCGTAGTTGACACCGAACTTCATGTTGTCGACCCGGATGACCTTGTTCAACAGCACCGGCGCCAGGGACAGGGTCAGGTAACCGTGGGCGATGGCAACCCCGAACGGTCCGCTCTTGGCCCGTTCGGGGTCGACGTGGATCCACTGATGGTCGTCGGTCGCCTCGGCGAACAGGTTCACCCGCTCCTGGGTCACGGGCTGCCACTCCGTGTAGCCGAGCTGTTGCCCGACCAGGTCGTGGAAGGCGTCGACGCCGTCGACAATGGTGCTCATGGTGGGCTCCTCGCTGGGTAAAGGGGGAATATCCGGGCCATGGCACCCTACCGTCGCTGAAAAGGGTGGCCCTCATTCGCCCCGAGTGCGGCCCCGCTAGGTGTTGATCAACTCTGCAGGGGCTTGTTTCGTTTCGCCCGGGCTTTTGCTTTTTCCGAGGCCACCCTTCGTTCTCGGTCGAGCCGGCCTTTGCTCGGGGGTTTGTGTGGAGGGTCCCACGTCCATCGACCCGGGCCGCCGCCGAGCATCCAGCCTCCATTGGTCTTCATGTGGTGGTGTGGGGCGCACAAACGGGCCAGATTGGCCAGTTCGGTCGGGCCCTCTTTGACGAAGTCGATCATGAAATGGTCCCGCTCGATGCCGAATCGTTTGCCACACCCTGGCACCACGCAGGCGCGGTCTCGCACCAAGAGGGCGGTGTTGATCCGGTCACGAACCGCTCTGGTCGTTCCGGTGACCGTGGCAATGTCGACCCCGTCCTTGACGACGAATTGCAGGCCGGCGTCGCTGATGAGCTCGGTGGCTGCTTCGACGCTGACCGGCCCGATGCCTTCTATCTCACACAGCTCGTGACCTTTGGCGGTGCCTCGGTTGAGTGCCTCGGCGTCAATGATGACGACAGCCCGATCCCGAGCGCCCGTACGATCCGGCCTGGCCTGCGTCCCAGCCATCAGATCAATAAAGGCGTCGAGACGATGCGCATCGAAGGATTGGCCACCGGCGGCTCCGGCGGCCTTCCAGCGTGCTTTGGTGTCAGCTTCGAGGCGGGGGCACACCTTGGCCCAGGCCACCTCATCACACAGGAATTCCCCCCGGATGCCACCGTTCTCGTCCTGATGCCAGCGGAAGTGCCGGGTGGCGTGAACGCGGGCCCGCCGGGCCCGATCGCACTCGGCCGATCGGGCGTCGGCGCGCTGACGGGAGGCGGCAGCGCTGAGCTCCCGGTGGCTGGCCCCGCCCTTGATCAGGGGGAGCAATGTGGCTGCCGCCTGAGGGGCCACCGCGGCGGTGTCAGTCACGATCTTGAGCTGGGCCGCTGAGAGATCACCGCCCCGCACCGCCTCCGCCAACTCGGGCGACTCCGCCGCTCGCTCTGCTGCGACCAGGCGACCTTTGGCCGCAGCGGCGGGCGAGCCCGACACTGCACCCAGCCAGTCCGACGCCGTCGCATATCCCTGTTTGGTGAAGGAACCGGTGTCGATGACCCGGGGAGCGAAGAGGGCAATTCCAGAATCGACCGCCCGCTCGGCTTCGCCCAGCAGGGCGACCAACGAGAGGGCCTCGTCACCCGAGACCGACGACGACACCGTCGAACGGACCACCCGTTGAATCGTTCGGACCGCCCTTTCGAGTTCGTGGTGCATTGAAGCTCCCGGCACGATGCCAACGCTACGCCGGGGGTGTGACAGCAGAGAGGGGCTCGGGACTCGGACTCGGGACTCCGACTCGAGACTCGGACTCGGGACCGAGACTCGGGCGGGAGGCTGATCCAGCAACCGGAATCCGAAGCCCACATGTCAGCCCCGAAACGACGCCGACCCAGCGCCCCGAGGCCTTCACTACGCTGACCCAAGTGGAAGACGATCCCCTCCATCAGCACCGGGACATCCGGGGTGGCGGAGCCCGCGCCGCCATCTTCGGGGTCAGCGACGGGCTGGTCACCAATGTGTCGCTGGTCCTGGGCATTGCAGGAGCCAGTCCCGGGCCCGGGATCGTCCGCCTGGCCGGCGTGGCCGGGCTGGTGGCTGGATCCTTCTCCATGGCGGCGGGGGAGTACCTCTCCATGAGTGCCCAGCGCGAGTTGCTCGAGCGAGAGATCGACGTGGAGCGCAAGGCGCTGAAGAAGAGCCCCGAGGGGGAGACCAACGAACTGCGCGGCATGTACGTGCAACGGGGCATCGACCCGACCGTGGCGTCCGACATGGCGAACGAGGTCATGGCGGATCCGCAGCTGGCGCTGGAGACCCACGCCCGAGAGGAGTTGGGCATCGACCCGCAGCAGTTGGGCTCGCCAATCCAGGCGGCGCTGGCTTCGTTCTTCACCTTCGCCCTGGGCGCATTCATTCCACTGCTGCCCTGGCTCATCACCAGTGGCACCGCCGCCATCGTCGGCTCGATCGTGCTGGGGGCCTTGGCGTCCATTGCCGTGGGCGCGGTGTTGGCGGCCTATACCGAACGTTCCTACGTGCGATCCGCCCTCCGGCAACTTGTCATCACGGCGGTGGCTTCCGGCGTCACCTTTGGGGTGGGCCGGGCTATCGGGTCCGGGATCGGCACCGGCTGACCGGGCTGACCGGGCTGACCGTCACAACGATCAGCTGGCGGATCGGAGGTACGACCGGTCAATGTGATCGACGGTGAAGCCGAGCGATCGATAGAGGGCCACGGCCGTCGTGTTGGATGCGTCGGTGTAGAGCATGCCGACCGACAGCCCCTGCCCCCAGAGCCACTGCAGGCCGGCGACGGTCAGCGCTCGCCCCCAGCCCTCGCCGTGCCGGGCCGGGTCCACCGAGATGACATAGATCTCTCCGAGGATCGGAGTGTGATGCCGGTGGACCTTGGTCCAGCACGAGCCGATGAGTCCCTGCCCTTGGGCATTGGGGTCTGGGGCCAGCAAGAACCCGTGGGGATCAAACCACTCCAACTGCTCACGGCCGCGCAGTTTCTCCAGCGTCCAGTTGCCCTGCTCGGGATGGCCGGCGAAGGCGCGATTGTTGACCGAGAGCCACATCTCGTCGTCCTGGCCGACCACGAAGGATCGTGTCTCGACCGGCCGGGTGGCGGCCACGATGTCTGCGGCCAACGGCAGGGGGACCCGCATCTGGAGTAGATCGCGCTCGGGTGTGAAGCCGAGCGGGGCCACGGCCTCGTCGTCGTCTCGTCCTGCCAGCATGATCCAGAGGCGGACCGGCGCCGATGTGTGCGCCAGTGCCTCGGCGATGAGGGTGGTGCGGAGATCGCCTCCCCGGTGGTCGGGATCGATGGCGAGATGCAGCGAGGTCAGGCCATCGGCACCAGGAGTGAGGGTTGCGCAGCCCGCCAGTTCGCCCCACTCGCCCGACTCGCCCGACTCGCTCTCCACGGCTGGTTGCACAGCCAACACGGCCCGGGCCCCGTGGTGAAACAGGTCGATTCGTCCGGCTGGATCACGTAAGTCCTCGGACAGGGCCGGGTGCTGGTCGGCCTCTTCGCAGCGGGCGATCAGCGCCGCCAGAGCGGACTGCTGGGCAGGGTCAAGGCGGTCCAGCACCAGCAGATTCACGGCCGCACGTTAACCCGCGGCGTGACGCGAACCCGCTACCTTGGCCCGGTGGGACGCCCGCGCACACCGAGAGGCCGAGCCCGTGTGGTGTCGACGCGCCTCGCCGAGTTGTACCCCGGCACCGCGGCCGAGTTGTGCGCGCTTGACTTCGACACCCCGTTCCAGCTCCTGGCCGCCACCATCTTGTCGGCCCAGTCCACCGATACTCGGGTCAACTTGGTGACGCCGGCTCTGTTCGCCGTCTATCCCGACGCGGCGGCGCTGGCTCGTGCCGACCCCGAGCACGTGGAGGAGCTCATCCGCACCACAGGATTCTTCCGGGCCAAGACACGCAGTCTCATCGGCATGGCCCAGGCGGTGGAGGGCCGTTTCGGCGGTGTCGTCCCGACCGAGCTCGCCGACCTGGTCACCCTGCCCGGGGTGGGTCGCAAGACGGGCAATGTGCTGCGCAGCGTCGCCTTCGGCCTCCCCGGCCTCCCCGTCGATACCCATGTGCTCCGCCTCAGCCGACGTTTGGGACTGACCCCGACCGAGCTGAAGGATCCGGTCAAGGTCGAGCACGACCTCGATGCCCTGCTCCCAGCGGCCGAGTGGGGATCCTTCAGCTTGCGCCTGATCCTGCACGGACGGTCGATCTGTCAGGCCCGGAAACCGGCCTGTGACCGCTGCCTGTTAGCCGACATCTGCCCGTCCGCCGGGACCTTTGGCGGGTGACGGGCGTGGGACGGGGCGGGGACGGGGCCGTCACTGTGGTGACATATTGGGGGCCTCGCGCTACGATGGTGTTTGGAACCGGTTCCCGCCACCTGGTTCCAAAAGAGTCGTTGCTGGGATCCGCCTCCCGGCCGACTCGCCCAATGCCGGCCCCTTGGGGCCGGCATTGGTGTTTCCAGGCGCAGGGACAACGTGCCGACCGCTAACCCGGTACTACTGCAGGTGCTACCCTTTTTCCATGGTGACGAAGCGCTCGGTGTCGTTGGGAGATGAGGTTGCGACGTCGGTCGAGCTGGCGGCCAAGGAGGACGGGGTCTCGTTCAGTGCGTGGCTTTCCAACGCGGCGGAGAAGCAGCTGAGGGTACGGCAGGGCCTCCGCGGTGTGGCCGCCTGGGAGGGCGAGACGGGATCGCTCAGTCCCGAGGAACTGGCCGCCGGCGAGGCGCTCCTGGCCAGATTGCGCTCGGGTGTCTCGGGCGTGGCCTCCCGGGTGCGGCGACGATGAACATGAGCCCACCACGCCGGGAGGGCCTCGTCTACGGGGTCGGCGCCCTGCACGCGGCGGCCAGGGGTGACCGGATGATGTGGGCGCTGCATCGAGCAGCGCTGTCCAATGGGATCGTGCCGTTGATCCCGGCGGTGGCGGTGGCCGAGGGATTCCGGACCGAAGCGCGCAGCGACCGGATCGTGGAGCTGCTCGACGGGACCGAGGTGGAGCCATTCACCAGCGAGGCGGCCCGACGCACCGGTGAGCTGGCCGTGCGCTGCGACACCTCGGAGTTGGCGGTGATGGCGGTCATCGAGCTGGCCGATCGGCGAAACTGCGCCGTGGTCGCGCAGCGCCAGGCCGCCCTGCGCAACGCCGCCACCCAGCTCGGGCACGAGCTGGTGCTCTACGCCGTCTGAGCGAACCGCCGGAGTCGCCGCAGCGCCCCGCCCAGGGCGCGCTCCACCGCGAACAGCTCGTGGGCCATGTCCTCGTTGCCGTGACCCTGGGCCGTCTCGGCCATGGCGGTCACCCGTTCGTTCAACTCCTCAAGGGTAGAAGTCAGGGAGGAGATCTCGGCCGCTGATGTCATCCCCCGATGATGACTCATGCCCGGGCACGCCGGGGACGGCGGCCGCCAGAGGCCCCGGTAGCCTTGTGACCTCATGCCTCTTCGCCTGCTCGACCTACGCGGCAACTCGGCGCCCCTCGAGCAGGTCCTGCCGCGCCCCCACGATCCCGGTTCCGACGTCCATGACGCCGTGGCCGAGGTGCTCGGCCAGGTGCGCCAACGGGGTGACGAGGCCATCATGGAGTACGCCGCCGCCTTCGACCAGTTGGAGGTCGCCGACGCCGCCGACCTTCGCGTCTCGCCGGACGAAGTGATGGCGGCGCGCTCGCGGGTGCCCTATGAGGTCGAGGACGCCCTCGAATTGTCATACGAGCGCATCGAGTCGTACCACGCTCACGAAGGGACGCCGCCGGGCCCGTTCCAGTCCGGTGGCGTGACCGTGGACCACCTGGCTCGTCCCGTGCGACGGGCCGGCCTGTACGCGCCGGGCGGCCGGGCTCGATACCCCTCCACCGTCCTCATGTGCGCCGCCCCCGCCCGCGTCGCCGGCGTCGAGGACATCGTGCTTTGCGTCCCGCCGGCGGCCGACGGACGGGTCGATGACGCCACCCTGGCCGCCGCCGCCGTCGCCGGCATCAGCGAGGTGTACCGCATCGGCGGGGCCCAGGCCATCGCCGCCTTGGCCTTCGGTACCGCCACCGTGCCCCGGGTCGACGTGATCGCCGGCCCGGGCAATGCCTACGTGGCGGAGGCCAAGCGTCAGGTGAGCGGGGTGGTCGGGGTGGCCTCGGCCTTCGCCGGGCCCTCGGAGATCGTGGTGGTGGCGGGCCCCGATGCACCCCCCGAGTTCGCCGCCATCGACCTGGTGGTCCAAGCGGAGCACGGTCCCGACGGCCTGGCCTGGTTGGTGACGTGGGACGAAGATGTGGCCACCGCGGTCAGCTCCGAGGTCGACCGCATCGTGGCGGCCTCACCCCGGCGGGCCGACCTCGAATCCACGCTGGCCTCGGCCGGCATCGCTTGCCTGGTCGACGATCCTGCGTCAGCCATGGCCGTAGCCAACACCGTCGCGCCCGAGCACCTCCAGCTCATGGTGTCCGGCCACGAGGCGCGTGCGCTGGTGGAGCAGGTGGAGAACGCCGGCGCTGTGTTCATCGGACGGTGGGCGCCGGCCAGTCTGGGCGACTACGTCGCCGGTCCCAACCACGTGCTGCCGACCAACCGCACCGCCCGGTTCTCCTCGGCGCTGCGGGCGGACGACTTCCGTCGCCACATCCATGCGGTGAGCGTGACCCCTGATGCCCTGCGGGTCCTGGGCCCGCCGGTCATCATCCTGGCCGACGTCGAGGGGCTGCCGGCCCACGCCGACTCGGTCCGGCGCCGCCTGTCCGCCCTGGATCGTGCTGCCTCGGATCGCGCTGCCTCGGACCAGACCGCGACCGACCGGGCGGACCTGTGAGCGCGATACCGAGTATCCGTCCCGATCTCCAGCTCTCCGCGGGCTACCACTCGCCTCAGGTCGAGGCCGAGGTGCGGCTCAACACCAATGAGTCCCCGTTTCCGCCACCGGAGAAATGGAGCGAGGAGCTATTGGTCGCACTCGGCCACGTGGCCTTCAACCGCTACCCCGACCGACCGGCCACGGCGTTGCGGACCGCCATTGCCGGACTGCACGGCGTGGCGCCCGAAGAGGTCTTCTGCGCCAATGGGTCCAACGAGGTGTTGCAGTGCCTGCTGCTGGCCTACGGGGGTCCCGGGCGGAGTGCCGGCGTCTTTGAGCCGACCTACGCGCTGCACTCGCACATCAGCCGGTTGACCGGCACCAGGGTGATCGAAGGCCACCGCACCGAGGACTTTCGCATCGACCCGGCGGTGGCCGCCTCCCTCCTGGCACGGGAGCAGCCCGACATCACCTTCCTCTGCTCGCCCAACAACCCGACGGGACGGGTCGAGCCCAAGCCCACCGTCGAGGCGGTGCTGGCCGCGGCGCCGGGCCTGGTCATCGTCGATGAGGCCTACGGCCAGTTCGCCAGCTGGAGCGCGCTCAGTTTGCGAGCACCGACACATCCAAGGCAGGCGCCGGCCCACCCCGGACTCGTGGTCACCCGCACCTTCTCCAAGACCTGGGCCATGGCCGGCGCCCGCCTGGGCTACCTGGTGGCCGACCCCGCTGTGGTCTCGGCCTGTGAAGCCGTCGTCCTGCCGTACCACCTGTCGGCCCAGACCCAACTGGCCGGATTGCTGGCCCTGCACTACGTCGACGAGATGGAGGCCCGAGTAGCGCTCATCGCCGAGGAGCGGGGCCGGGTGGCGGCCGCTTTGGGTGACCTGCCGGTTGAAAGCTGGCCCTCCGAAGCCAACTTCGTCCTCTTCCGTCCCCTGGGCCACAGTGGCGACAAGGTCTGGCACGGCCTGCTCGACCGCTCGGTGCTCATCCGCAATTGCTCCAGTTGGGACGGCCTGGAGGGCTGCCTGCGGGTCACCATCGGGCGGCCCGATGAGAACGACCGGTTTCTGACCGCTTTGAAGGAGTTGTTGTGACAAGGAGTTCGTCGTGACCACCACTGATGCCCTGTCGGAGGCACCCGACCGCCGCGCCACCAGCCAACGAGCGACTAAGGAGACCACGGTCGAGGCCGCGCTGAGGGTCGATGGCACGGGCGTGGTCGACGTCCACACCGGGCTCCCGTTCTTCGATCACATGGTCGAGCAGTTGGGCCGCCACGCCTCGTTCGACCTGGTCCTGCACGCCCGGGGGGATCTGCAGGTGGACGCCCACCACACCGTCGAAGACGTCGGGATCGTGCTCGGAGGCTGTCTGGCCGAGGCTCTGGGCGACAAGCGCGGCATCCGGCGCTTTGCCTCCATGCTGTTGCCGCTCGATGAGGCGCTGGTTGAGGTCGCCCTCGACCTCTCTGGCCGCCCGTTCCTGGCCTACGGGCTCGACTTCGCCCCCGACACCGCTGGTCTCGGCACGCCACCGTTCGACCCTCAGCTGGCCGAGGAGTTCTGGCGCGCCTTTGCCACGGCGGGGAATCTCACCCTGCACATCCACCGGCGCCTGGGTAAGAACACCCACCACATGCTCGAGGCCAGCTTCAAGGGCGTGGCCCGGTCGCTGCGTGACGCGGTGCGGATCGAGGGCGGAGGGATCCCTTCGACCAAGGGGAGTCTGTGATCAAGATCGCCGTGCTCGATTACGGGATCGGCAATTTGCGCTCGGCCGAGAAGGCGTTGCAGCACGTCGGCGCGGCGGCCCACCTCGTCACTGACCCGGAAGACGTCGAGGCGGCCGATGCCGTCGTGTTGCCCGGGGTTGGTGCGTTCGGCGCCTGCGCCCGCGCCCTGGGCGAGAGCGGCCTGGAGCCCGCCGCCCGGGGCGCCCTGAAAGCTGGCGTGCCCTTCTTCGGCGTGTGCATCGGCTTCCAGCTGCTCTACGCCGGATCCGAGGAGAACCCGGGCGTCGCCGGCCTTGGCGTGTTCCCCGGCACGGTGGCGTTGCTGCCCGCCGGTGAGAAGCACCCGCAGATGCAATGGAACCAGCTGACGCCGTGCCGTGGCCCTGTCGACAGCGGCAATGGCGCCGGGCCGGTGGGTCCCCTGCGTGGTCTGGGTGAGAAGCCCTGGGTCTACTTCGTGCACTCCTATGCGCCGCCCATCGGCCCCGAAACGGTGGCGGTGTGCGACTACGGCGGCCCGGTGGCCGCGGTGGTGGTCCGGGACAACGTGTGGGGCGCCCAGTTCCACCCGGAGAAGTCCGGACGAAGCGGGCTGGCCATGTTGGCCAACTTCGTCGCGCTGGCGACGTGATCGGGACGGGTGTGACCGAGCGGTGACCGAGCGGTGATGGAGCTGTATCCGGCCGTCGATCTGCGCGACGGCGCCGCGGTCCGGCTGACCCAGGGGGACTTCGCCCGCCAGGTGGACTACGGCGATCCGCTGGCGTTGGCGGCGTCCTTCGTGTCCTCCGGGGCACCGTGGCTGCACGTGGTGGACCTCAGCGCGGCCCGGACCGGCGTCTCCCACGAACGAGCGACGCTGGCCCGGATGGTCGAGTTGGCAGACGGGGAGGTCAAGGTGCAGACCGGCGGTGGGATCCGCCGTCCCGAGGACCTGGAAAGCGTGTTCGACTTGGGTGTCGACCGCGTGGTCCTGGGTACCGCGGCGCTGGAGGATCCGGCGTTCGCCACCAGCTGCGCTCGCCGCTGGCCGGGGCGGGTGGCCGTGGGGCTGGACTACGTGGTGGGAGAGGACGGCGTATCTCGGGCGCTCGGTCACGGATGGACCGACGGCGCACGCGCGGCGCGGCCGTTGGACGAGCTGTTGTCGTTGTGGGCGGGCGAGCCCGTCGCCGCCGTCGTGGCCACCTCCATCGCGCGCGACGGCATGCTCGAGGGGCCGGACCTGTCCGGTCTGGGCCACCTGCTCGAGTGGACGGCACTGCCCGTGGTGGCCTCGGGCGGCGTGGCCAGCCTGGACGATCTGCGGACGCTCGCGAGATTGCCCCTGGCCGGGGTCATCGTGGGCAAGGCCCTGGTCGAAGGGCGCTTCAGCGTGGAGGAGGCTCTCGCCGCATGCGCACCGTCCGCCTGATCCCGTGCCTCGATGTCACCGAAGGTCGGGTGGTCAAGGGTGTCCAGTTCGTCGACCTCACCGACGAGGGCGACCCGGTGGAACTGGCGGCTCGATACGACGCCGAAGGCGCGGACGAACTGACCTTCCTCGACATCACGGCCTCGTCCGAGGCCCGGGACACCATGGTCTCGGTGGTGGCGCGCACGGCGGAGCAAGTCTTCATACCGCTCACCGTCGGTGGAGGGGTGCGGGTGGCCGACGATGCCCGGCGACTGCTCCGGGCGGGGGCCGACAAGGTGGGGGTCAACACGGCGGCGGTCGAACGCCCGGACCTGGTCCGTGACATCGCCGACGAGTTCGGCGCGCAGTGCGCGGTGGTGGCCATCGACGCCCGTTCCCGCCCCGCCACCGACGGGCGTGGCTGGGAGGTCTACACCCACGGGGGCCGGACCCCGACCGGTCGAGACGCCGTGGCCTGGGCCACCGAATGTGCCGCCAACGGGGCCGGAGAGATCCTGCTCACCAGCATGGACCGCGATGGGACCAAGCACGGGTTCGATCTGGCCTTGACCAGGGCCGTGGTCGATGCGGTGGGCATACCGGTGGTGGCCTCGGGAGGCGTGGGGACATTGCAACACCTGGTCGAGGGGGCCACCGTGGGCGGGGCCGACGCGGTGTTGGCCGCGTCCATCTTCCATCGCCGGACCTTCACGCTGCCGGAGGCCAAGGCCTACATGGCCTCGCACGGGGTCAACGTTCGACCCGTCTGACCAGGGGCCTGAACTGACGACGGGCCCTGGTGCGGTACCGTGCGAGGGTGCCTACAACCACGACGAAGAAGGCCGGCGAGCAGCCGAAGGCCGACGAAAAGCAGCCCATTTCCGTGCTGTTCGATCGTGTGCTGGTGCAGATCTCATCGAGTGACGGCGAGCGGCGTTCCCGGGCCGGCATCCTGATCCCGGCCACGGCCCAGATCTCCCGCCGGCTCACGTGGGCGGAGACGGTGGCCGTCGGCCCCCACGTACGGTCGGTCAAGGTGGGCGACACCGTCCTCTTCAATCCCGAGGACCGCTTCGAGGTGGAGGTACACGGGGAGGAGTACGTGATCTTGCGCGAACGGGACATCCACGCCATCGCGTCGAAGCGAAACGACAGCGGGACGGGGCTGTACCTGTGACCGTCGACGGTGTGGCGCCCGACCGTGTCGTGCCCGACGGTGTGGCCCTCCGGGTGGACGAGGCCCTGGTGCACGAGGTCGACTTCGACAAAATGGATGGACTGGTGCCGGCCATCGTCCAGGATGCCGGCGACGGCACCGTCCTCACCATGGCCTACATGGACGCCGAGGCCTTGCGCCGCACCCTGGCGTCGGGTCGATCGTGGTTCTACAGCCGGTCCCGCCACGAGTACTGGCAGAAGGGCGAGACCTCGGGCGATCGTCAGTACGTCCGGGAAGTGCGGATGGACTGTGACGGCGACGCCCTCGTCGTCCTGGTCGACCAGCACGGGCGGGGCGCCTGCCACACCGGGGAGCGGTCGTGCTTTTACCGCACGATCGGTTCGGGCCCGGGCGTGCCGCGCCCGGACTGAGAGCACCTCACCGTGCTGAGCTTCCAGCCCGATCCGACCGAATTCGCCACGCTGGCCAAAGAGCACGCCATCGTCCCGGTGTGGTGTGAGGTCGTCGCCGATACGCTGACCCCGGTGGCGGCATTCGCCAACATGGTCGGCCAGGACGAAGGGTTCCTGTTCGAATCGGTCGAAGGCGGCGAACGCTGGGGCCGCTACTCGTTTGTCGGTCGCCGGCCCTTGGCCACGCTGACGGCGCGCGGGACGTCGGTGGGCGCCGCCGGTCGCTTGGGGGTCGAATCGTCGGATCAGGGGATCTTGTCGGCCATCGAGGATCTCCTCTCCCGCTTCCACTCTCCGTCGCTGGACGGACTGCCGCCGCTGCACGGGGGACTGGTCGGGTATCTCGGCTACGACGTGGTGCGCGAGATCGAGCGGCTCCCGGCGGTGCCGCTCGATGACCTCGGACATCCCGATGCCGCCCTGGTGGTGATCGGCCAATTCGCCGCCTTCGACCATTGGCGCCAGCGCATCGTCCTGATCGACAACGTGGTGGTGCCCGAGTCGGCGGACCGGGGGACCCTGGCCCGGGCCTACGACGACGCCTGTGGGCGTCTGCGCCAGTTGGCCGTGGACTGCGCCCGCACCGAGGCGGGGGAGATGATGCCGGCGCCGCTGCCGGGTATCGCCGCCGCCGAAGCGACGCGGACCGTGAGCAGCGAGGAGTACCAGGCCGGCATCGAGTCGGCCAAGGAGTACATCCGGGCCGGCGACATCTTCCAGGTGGTGCTGTCCCAGCGCTACGACCTACCGCTGGAGGCAGACCCCTTCGATGTCTACCGCTCGCTGCGGCTGCTCAACCCCAGTCCGTATCTGTATTTCCTGCGCTTCCCCGAGGTGACCGTGGTCGGGGCCTCGCCCGAGCCCATGGTGCGCCTGCGTGACGGCGTGGTGACCTCCCGGCCCATTGCCGGGTCGCGTCCCCGGGGGAGAACGAGCACCACGATCGACTGCTGGAGGGTGAACTGGCCGAGGACCCCAAGGAGTTGGCCGAGCACATCATGCTGGTCGACCTGGCCCGCAACGATGTGGGCCGGGTGGTGCAGTTCGGGACCGAAAAGGTGGACGAGCTCATGATCATCGAGCGCTACAGCCACATCATGCACATCACGTCCCAGGTCTCGGGTCAACTGGCCGAGGGGAAGGGACCCATCGACGTCCTCCGGGCCACGCTGCCCGCCGGGACCCTGTCGGGAGCGCCCAAGGTGCGGGCCATGCAGATCATCGACGAGCTGGAGCCGACCAAGCGCGGGGTGTACGGCGGTGTGGTGGGGTACGTGGATTTCTCGGGCAATGTCGATACCGCCATCGCCATCCGGACCATGGTGGTCTCGCCCGGCGGCCGGGCCAGCGTGCAGGCCGGGGCCGGCATCGTGGCCGACAGCGACCCGCGGCGCGAGGACGAGGAGTGTGGCCAGAAGGCGCAGGCTCTCCTGGTGGCGGTGGCGGCGGCCCGGGCCATGGCCGCCGATCGGATCTCCTCGTGAGCGGGACCACCAAGATGATCGAGGCCGAGGTGGCGGCGCTCCGTACCGGGGCCGGTGCGTTCCTCCATCGCCGCGACGTGCTGTCGGTCCGGGGGGAGGACGCCCAGTCCTACCTGCAGGGCCAGCTGAGCCAGGACATCGCCGAGTTGGCGGTCGGTGGGACCACCGACTCGCTCCTGCTCGAGCCCGACGGCAAGCTCACGGCGCTGCTCCGGGTCACCCGGCTGGACGGCCTGAGCTACGCCCTCGATGTCGATGCCGGCTTCGGGGCCACGGTCGAGGCCAGGCTCCGCAAATTCCTGCTGCGCTCCAAGGTCGAGCTGTCTCATCTGGAGTGGCGCTGTCTGGCGCTACGCGGATCGCAGGTCGAGACTGCGGCCGCCGGACTGCTCACCGTCGTGGGAGAAGCGGGCGGGTTGGTCCTGCCCTTCGAGTGGAACGGGTGGCGGGGGGTGGATCTGCTCGGACCCACGGACCTGGTCCTCGATCCCACCACCGGTGGCCTTCCCGACGCCATCACCGCGTGCGGCGCCGAGGCGGTCGAGGTCTGCCGCATCGACTCGGGCATCCCGGCCATGGGGAGCGAGCTGACCGACAAGACCATCGCCGCCGAAGCCGGATTGCTGGAGCGGACCGTGAGCTTCACCAAGGGGTGCTACACCGGGCAAGAATTGGTCGCCCGTCTCGATGCGCGGGGCAACAACGTGCCGCGGCGCCTGGTCGGGATGGTCGGGGGCACCGATCCCGACGGCCCGGCCCTGGCCTACGGCATGACCCTGCACGCCGGACTCGAGCCCCCAGCCGGTGACGACGGATCCGCCGGAGCCGCCGGAGCCGTGGCCGACAAGGTGGTCGGCACCGTGACCTCGGCCGCCTGGAGTACCGAAGTCGGCGCCTGGGTGGCGCTGGGGTACCTCCATCGCACCGTCGAGAGCCCGGGCCCGGTTCGGGTCAGGTCGGGCGACGGGCTCGGTGGGTCGCATCCGGCCCGGGTGGCCTCCCTGCCGTTGCTCGTCGCATAGTTCCTCCCCTAGCTCGTCCCAGAGGTGCGGCGCCGACCGCCGCGAGCTTCTCGTCATCCGATCCTTGTGTTGGTGGTTCCGGCCGGCCGTCGGTCCCGACCGCCGGCGCCGGCCCGTCCGCTAGTCCCGGGTCAGCCGGACCACCGGTATGACACGCACGCCCGCCAATTTGGTCTCGTAGTCGCCGAAGCCGGGCATGACGGCGACCTGCTCGGCATAGAGGCGATCCCGCTCGTCGCCGGTGACCGGCGACGCCGTGGCCCCGAAGTTCTCCCCGCCGAACTCCACCTCGACGTGCGGATGGGCCACCAGGTTGCGGTACCAATCGGGATCCTTCGGCGCGCCGTTGGCCGAGGCGAAGACGTAGAGCGTGCCGTCGTCACGGGGGAGTGCGACCAACGGATTGACCCGGGCCGAGCCGGACTTGGCCCCCGTCGTGTGCAGGAGAACGACCGGTGCACCGGCGAATCCTCCGCCGACCACGCCGTTGTTGGCTCGGAATTCCTCGATGACGGTCTGGTTGAAATCGTTGATCGACGACATGGTGCGCCCTCCTCAGGCATGGTTGACGAGGCCCAGAAGGTGGGTGGTGCCCCGCTACGCTGGATTGTCATGCCCACCTACCTGGGGGACATCCTGACATCGCATCGAGCGCGGGCCGAGGCTGATGCCAGGGATCCCGACGAATTGGCTGCACAGGCGGCTGCTCGTCTGCCCCCGCGCCCTTTTGCGGCGGCGCTCCGGGGCGGTGGGCTCTCCTGCATCGCCGAGGTCAAGCGGCGGTCGCCGTCCAAGGGCGATCTCGAACCGGACCTCGAACCCGACATGGTGGCCAAGGAGTACGTGGCCGGGGGTGCGTCCTGTCTTTCCGTATTGACCGATGGGCCGCACTTCGGTGGTTCCGCCCACGACCTCACGGAAGCACGCACGGCATCCGGACTGCCGACGCTCCGCAAGGACTTCACCGTGCAGGAGGCGGATGTGGTCGATGCTCGGCTCATGGGCGCCGACGCCGTGCTCCTGATTGTGGCCGCCCTCGACGACGAGGAGTTGGCACGCTTTCACGCTCGGGCCGTCGCTCTGGGCCTGGCCGCCCTGGTCGAGGTCCACGACGGCGAGGAGCTGAACCGGGCCCTGGCCGCCGGAGCCGGGCTCATCGGAGTCAATCAGCGTGACCTCCGCACCTTCGAGGTCGATCCGGACCGGGCCCGTGCCCTGGCGGCACGCATCCCATCCGACGTTGTGGCCGTGGCGGAGTCGGGCATCCGGGACGCCGACGATGCCCGCCGCCTGGCCGAAGCCGGGTATGACGCCATTCTGGTCGGCGAGACCCTGGTGCGTGCCGCCGACCGTGTCGCCGTTCTCCGCAACCTCATCGGGTATCCGGTGTCCGCTCGATGAACGCCATGAACAACATCTACGACACGAGCGAAGAGCTGTTCGTCAAGATCTGCGGCATCACCTCCGAAGCGGACGCGCTCTTGTGCATCAGCCTGGGGGCCGACGCGGTGGGGTTCATCTTCGCCCCCTCCCCGCGCCAGGTGTCCGTGCAGACGGCGGGTGACATCGCCAAACGTCTCCCACCGGAAATCATTACCGTCGGCGTCTTCCGGGACGAAGCACCCCAGCGCGTGGTGGACATGGTCCATCAGGCCAGCCTCGGCGCGGCCCAGCTGCATGGTCACGAATCGTCACCGGAGACCAAGTGGATCCGGTCGCAGTTGCCGATGGTGATCAAGGCGTTTCCCGCTGGGGACCGCACCATCAGCCGCTTCGAGGACTTCGGGGCCGACTACCTCCTGGTGGACGGGACCACGCCCGGTTCAGGAGAGGTCTTCGACTGGAGGCTGGCCGAAGGCGTGGCGGATCCGACCCGGATGATCGTGTCGGGTGGCCTGCGGCCCGACAACGTGGCCCAGGCGGTGGCCCATCTCCGCCCGGCCGGCGTCGACGTGGCGTCCGGGGTCGAGGTGTCGCCCGGCCGCAAGGACCCCCTCTTGGTGCGCGAGTTCATCGTCAACGCCCGCGCCGCCGAGACCGAGGTGGACGCCCGTGACCCGCTCGATGAGGATCCGGGACCCGAAGAGCCGTACGACTGGCGCGATGGCTGATGACTGATGGCTGATGTGAGCCTGATGGCCGAGCCCGGATCCAATGGCCGGTTCGGCGAGTTCGGGGGACGATTCGTCCCCGAGTCGCTGATGCCGGCCTGCCTGCAACTCGAGCAGGCCTTCCACGAGGCGTGGGCCGACCCGGCCTACCGCGATGAGCTCAATTCGCTCCTGCGCGACTACGGGGGGCGCCCCACGCCGTTGACCGAGTGCCGCCGCCTATCGGAGAAGTTGGGCGTGCGCGTGCTCCTCAAGCGGGAGGACCTGGCCCACACCGGCTCCCACAAGTTGAACAACGTGGTCGGCCAGGCTCTCTTGACCCGGCGCATGGGAAAGGGGCGCCTCATTGCCGAAACCGGGGCCGGGCAGCACGGGGTGGCGGCGGCCACTGCCGCGGCCCTCTTTGGCCTCGAGTGCACGGTGTACATGGGCGAAGTCGACACCAAGCGCCAGGAGCTCAACGTCTTCCGGATGGAACTCCTGGGGGCCGAGGTGCGACCGGTGCTGTCGGGGAGCCGTACCTTGAAGGACGCGGTGAACGAGGCCATGCGCGACTGGGTGGCCACCGTGGACGACACCCACTACTGCTTGGGTTCGGTCATGGGTCCGCACCCGTTTCCCTACATGGTGCGCCAGCTCCAGCGGGTGGTGGGCGAAGAGGCGGCGGCGCAGGCCCACGCACTCCTCAACGGTCACCAGCCCGACGTGGTCGTGGCCTGTGTCGGAGGCGGCTCCAACGCCGCCGGGACGTTCGCCGGCTTCGTCGATACCAGCGCCCGGCTCATCGGGGTCGAGGCGGCCGGCGGTGCGGCGATCACCAACGGGATCCCGGGCATCCTCCACGGCATGCATTCCAAGCTCCTGCAGGACGAGGCTGGGCAGATCGAGGAGGCCGAATCCATTTCGGCCGGGCTGGACTACCCGGGACTGGGCCCCGAACACGCCCATCTGGCTGCGATCGGACGAGCGGAGTACACCACCGCCGACGATGACGAGGTGCTCGACGCCTTCGCGCTGCTGAGCCAGACCGAGGGCATCATCCCGGCGCTCGAGTCTGCCCATGCCGTGGCCTGGGTGGCCCGGGCGGCCGGAACAGCCGCGCTCCCCAGTGGCTCGACCGTGCTCATCACCCTGTCCGGTCGGGGCGATAAGGACGTGGCCCAGGTGCGCGAACTGCTCGGTGGCCGCGCTGATGCTTGAAACCGCCCTGCGCAAGCAACGGGCGGGCGGGCGCAAGCTCCTGATTCCCTACCTCATGGGGGGCATGACCGACGACTGGGGCCAGGCCCTGGCGGCGGTGGTGGCCGCCGGGGCCGACGCGGTGGAGGTCGGCATCCCCTTCTCCGATCCCATGATGGACGGCCCGGTGATCCAGGAGGCTGCTCTGCTGGCCCTGCAACGGGGCACCGTCCCGGGCCAGGTGCTAGATGCAATCGCCCGGGCCGACATCTCGGTGCCGGTGGCCGTCATGACGTATTACAACATCGTGTTCCGGGCGGGGCACAGGAGGATGGCGCGCTCGTTGGCCGAGTGCGGGGTGAGCGGAGCCATCATCCCCGATCTCCCACTCGAAGAGATGGACCCGTGGGCCGACGAGGCCGACGAGGCCGGCGTGGACACCGTCCTGTTGGTGGCGCCCTCGAGTCCGGACGACCGGGTCGAGAGGATCTGCGCCCGGGCCAAGGGTTTCGTCTATGCCGTGGCCCGCATGGCGGTGACCGGAGAGCAGAGCGATGTGGGTGGTGAGGCCAGGGCGGTGGTCGAACGCATCCGGCGTTACACGGACACGCCGGTGTGTGTCGGAGTCGGCGTGTCGACCCCCGAACAGGCGGCCGAGGTCTGTGAAGCGGCCGACGGCGTCGTCGTGGGGTCTGCGTTGGTGCGTCGCCTGCTCACCGGCGGCGGACCCGAGGCCGCGGCCGATTTCGTGGGCTCGTTGCGCACGGCCATTGACTGACAGAGATTTCTCCGACGACCTCCGGCGGATCTCGACCGCTGACCGGCCATGGAAGGTGGCATGGTGGCACACTGGACGAATGGGTTCGCGCAAGGTCAGTCCGCCCCTCTTGGCGGCCATACTGGCCGCGCACGCGGTGATCGCGTCATTCACCTGGCGGGACCTCCGAAACCGGTCGGTGGACGAGGTGCGCGGGAGCAAGCGGTTGTGGCGGGCGGCGAGCGCGTTGAACACGCTGGGGTCGATGGCCTATTTTCTCGTTGGTCGTCGACCGATCGACTGATCAGGAGCCACCCTCCCGGCCGGCGGCGCGCCGCCCATGGTGGCCTCCCGCGACGGTTCGGAGTGGCTTGGCGACCAATGGTACGGTCGGCCAATGACCCGTCCGATCGCGAGCGACACCCAGGTGGACCGCGCCGGCCTGGAGGAGTTCATTCGTCCCCGGCACCACGCCATCCTCAGTACCCAGCGAAGCGACGGCAGTCCGCAGATGTCTCCGGTCACCATGGGCATGGGCCCGGACGGGCTCATGCTGGTGGCCAGCTACCCCGAACGGGCCAAGGTCCGAAATGTACGACGACGAGGTCACGCCGCGCTGTGCGTGCTCTCGGACGGATTCAATGGCCAGTGGGTCCAGGTGTCGGGTACGGCGACCGTGGTCGACCTGCCCGAGGCCACGGAAGGCCTGGTGACCTATTTTCGATCCATCAGCGGGGAGCATCCCGATTGGGACGAATACCGCCAGGCCATGATCGACCAGGGCAAGGTGTTGATACGAATCGTCCCCGAACGATGGGGACCGATCAGCCAAGGTGGCTTTCCCGCTCGACTCGAGGCCTCTTGATCGAAGCCGGAACCAGAAGCCGGAACCACAAGCCGAAACTGAAGCCCGAAGCGAGGCACAGGCGACACGACGGGGACCCGCTTGATCAGGTGAAGGAGTGGAAGAAATTGATGATCAGCGTGTTGGCGCTGATCTGCTGGGTGGTGAAGCCGACGCCGGTCGTGACCTTGGCCCCGGGCCATTCGTGGCCTCCGCCACTGATCGTGTAGAAGGTGACCGACGTGCCCGGAGCGCACGAGAGCCACTGCGACCGCGAGACCTGGGAGCCGATGCGGGTGACGATTGGGGTCGTGGGCCGACATCGGTCGAGTTTGACCCAGTCGGCCATGTTGCGCACCGTGCCCTTGACCGAGTTGGCATCGAGCTTGATCCCGGGCAGCTGGCTCGCGATCGTGTTGTTCTGATACGTCACCGCGGGATCGGCGGTCCCGTGGAGGGCGAGCAGCGGCTCCGGTCGGGTGCACCCGAGTTGGTAGTCCACCGCCACCGTGGCGATAGCCCGGATCTGGCTCTGGTGCGCGCAGGCGTAAAGGATGGCGAAAGCGGCGCCGGAGGAGAACCCGCTGGTGAAGACGGCGCGCTGGTCGACGCAGTAGGAGCGCATCAACGTGTTGATCAGCGAGTTGACGAAGGTGGCATCGGTGCCGCGCCCGCTGTACTGGAAGCCGACCTCAGGGCCTTGATTCTGCGGCACGACCACGAGGTCCCCAGCTCGAGCGCCTTGGGCCGGGAAGTTCGTCTTCGCACTGAAGTCGGCCGGGTTGTCGCCGTCCCCATGGAACAAGAAGATCAGCGGCGTAGGCCGGTTCTTCTTGTACGTCGGGGGCACAGTCAAGGCATAGGTACCGGCGACCTTGCCCTGGTTGAGGCTGAGCGTCCCGGTGCCGCCCGGGGCCACCGGGAGGGACGCCGATGCCGATCGGTGGCAGCCGGTCGAGCCGATCGAGCCGGTGGACCCGGCCGACCCGGTGGCCGTCGTGGTAGTAGTGGTGGACGTGCCGACCGAGGCGGCCGCCGGCGTCGGGTTCACGGGGAGCGCCGGCGTCAGCAGCGCCGCCACGGGCAGGAGAACCCCCAGGGCCCGCCGGCCCCGGCGGTCGGTCAACGTCGAGGCGGCCGGATCACCAGGCAGCCATTGTGTCCGCCGAAGCCGAACGAGTTCGACAGGACGGCCGTGGGCTCCCACGGCCGCGGCTCGCCGTGCACGAGGTTCAGCGAGATCTCGGGGTCATGCTGTTCGTAGCCGGCGGTGGGGGGGATGGTGGCGTGGTGAATGGTCAGCACCGACGCCACGGCTTCGATGGCACCGGCGGCCGCCAGGCCGTGTCCGGTGACCCCCTTGGTGGAGGTGACGAGCGGACCGGGCTCGCCGAAAACCTTGTTGATGGCCCGTGACTCCGACAGGTCGTTGAGCGGGGTGGAGGTGCCGTGCGCGTTGATGTGGCCCACGTCCGCCACGGCAAGGCCGGCGTCGGCCAGAGCCAGTTCCATACAGGCCACCGCACCGGACCCGTCGGGTGAGGGGGCGGTGATGTGGTGCGCGTCGGCCGTACTGGCCGCACCGGCTAGTTCGGCGTAGATCGTGGCCCCCCGAGCCACGGCCCGGTCCCAGTCCTCCAGGAGCAGTGCGGCGGCCCCTTCGGTCATGACGAAGCCATCGCGCCGAGCATCGAACGGGCGCGAGTGGCCCGAGGTTGAAAGGGCGGTCATGTTGGTGAAGGCGGCGATGGCGACGGGGTGCATGCTGGCTTCGGCACCACCGCCGACGGCGATGTCACACCGACCCGAAGCCACCAGGCGAGCGGCGGCACCGATGGCATGGGATCCAGCGGCGCAGGCGGTGACGATGACTTCCGATGGCCCGTGCCATCCCTGGCGCATGGAGATCCCGGCCGCACCGGCGTTGGCCATCATCATGGGAACCAGTCGAGGCGAGACCCGCCGGGCACCCTTCTCGCTGTACACCACCACCTGTTCGGCCAGGGTGTCGAAGCCGCCGACGCCGGTGGCGAAGATGACCCCGGCCTTGGCCGGATCGGCCTCAATCTCTCCGGCGTCCTTCACGGCCATGTCTGCCGCGGCGATGCTGAACTGGGCGAAGCGGTCGAGTTGGCGCGCTTCCTTGCTCCCGAACCACTGCTCGGGTTCGAAGTCGGGGACCTCACCGCCGACGACCGACGGGGTGAGCAGGCCTTCCCAGAGCGCCTCGACGCCGGTCCCGCAGCAGGTCACGGCTCCGAGACCGGTGATAGCGACCCTGCGACCCGGTATGGGGCCGTCCGAACCCCAGCCCAGCTGCATCAGAGCTTGCCGTTGATCAGATCAAAGGCCTGACCGATGGTCGAGATGTCCTCCAATTCGGTCTCTTCGACCGTGATGTCAAAGGCCTCCTCGAGGGCCATGACCAGTTCCACCAGATCGAGGCTATCGGCGTCGAGGTCGTCGGCGAACTTGGCCTCTTTGGTGATCTTGTCCGCTGGTACCTGGAGTACCTCTACGGCGCACTCGCGAAACTTCTCGAACGCTGCGTCGCTGTCCACTATGTGCTCCTTGTTCTCTTGGTTTATCGAAACGCTACAGGCCCATGCCGAGACCACCGTCAACGGGTATGACAGCCCCGGTGACATAGGCCGCCGGATCAGAGGCCAGAAACCCGACCACGCTGGCCACGTCGTCGACCGTACCGGCTCGCCCCAATGGCACCTGCGAGGTCATCAGGGCCAGGCGGTCCTCCCCGAGGGCGGCCGTCATGTCTGTCTCGACGAAGCCGGGCGCCACCACGTTGACGGTGATCTGGCGGCTGCCCACCTCACGGGCCATGGCGCGTGCCATGCCGACCAGACCCGCCTTTGAGGCGGCGTAGTTGGCCTGACCCGGTAGGCCTACATAGGCGCCCACCGAGGAGAGGAAGATGACCCGTCCGTGGTGCAGGCGCAACATCTTGGCGATGGCTCGTTTGGCCACCCGGAAGGAACCGGTCAGGTTGGCGTCGATCACCTCGCTGAAGGCCTCCTCACTCATTCGCATCACCAGCCCGTCGCGGGTGATGCCGGCGTTGGCCACCAGCACTTCGACCGGGCCCCAGTGGTCCTCGACGGCGGCGAAGGCGGATTCGACCAGGCCGGGATCGGTGACGTCGCAGCGGACGGCGAGGTAGCGCTCGGAGTCAGATCCGGCCGGGGGTGCGGGAGGCTCCTGGGATCGAAAGGTGGACGCCACCTGGTCCCCGTTGGCCAGGAACCACCGCACGCAGGCGCCCCCGATCCCCCTGTTGCCGCCCGTCACCAGCACCACCGCCATCAGGTGGCGTCCGGCACGCGCAGCCACACCAAGGGCTGGCCGTCTTGCACCCGTTCGCCGGCCACGGCCATCCACCGGATGACTTGCCCACCAAAGGGAGTTCGTACATCGGTGATGCCGACCCGGCCGATGAGGTCACCCACCTCGACCATGGAAAGTGGGCTGTCGTCTGCGCCATTGTCGGTTCCCGGCAAGAGGCCGGTCCCCGGAGCCCGGAGCGATTCCTCGGGGGAGAAGATGCCGCCACCAGGGCTGACCACCACCCGTTCGGACATGTAGAGGTGCTCACCCTGGTGCAGGGCCGGCTCGGCGCGCCATGTCCCGGCGGCGCCGATGGTGTCCATGAGGGTGTCCAGATCTTCCGGCTTGGTCACCGAAAGCGACTGAATTTCGGGCAGGCTGCGCTTGGCCAGGCCACTGAGCACCGCTCCGGGGCCCAACTCGACCAGGGACGTGAGGCCCAGGCCAGCGAACGTCTCCAGCGTCTGGCGCCACCGAACCGGGCTGCAGAGCTGCGCCGAAAGGAGCCCGGGCCAATCGGCCGGGTCGTCGTGCACGCGGGCATCGACGTTGGCCACCACCCGGACCTCGGGGGTGAGGAAGGTCACAGCGGCCAGCGCTTCGCGCAGAGCGGCCCGGGCCGCCTGCATCAGAGGGGTGTGGAATGCACCCGAGACGGCGATGGGCATCACCTTCTTGGCGCCCAATTCCTTGGCCAGCGCGCCGGCCGTGGCCACGGCCTCCCTGGTGCCGGCGATGACGACCTGGCCCGGTGCGTTGTAGTTGGCCACCCAGACGTCACCCTCGGCCCGCTGGCAGGCTGCTTCGGCGTCGTCATCGGAGATACCCAAGAGGGCGGCCATGGTGCCTGGCGCGTCCTCACCGGCCCGGGCCATGGCATTGCCCCGGGCCACCACGAGGCCGATGCCGTGCTCGAAGGTCAGTGCCCCGCTGGCCACCAGGGCGGTGTACTCGCCCAGGCTGTGGCCGGCACAGGCGGCCGGGGTGAGACCGACCCGCTCGACGGCATCGAGGATGACCAGGCTGAGCACCGTCGTGGCCAATTGGGCGTTGGCCGTTTGGGTGAGCTCCTCCATCTCGGCATGGAGGAGAAGGTGTGACAGATCGCGATCGGTCGCCGCTGAGGCCTCTTCGACCACTTCCCACGAGGGATGGTCGACCCATGGCTCGCCCATGCCCGTGCGCTGAGAACCTTGTCCTGGGAAGGTAAAAACCAACACGGCTACGACGTCTCCATTCGTCGGCTAACGCCCGATGGGAAGGCCCGGGGCGTTGAGATCCCCAGTGTGGCACGCGGCTATCCAAAGAGTGGCATTACGGCCGGTCAGTTGTTGCGCGACCCGCAACAGATCGTACCGCTAGTAGCACCTTTTCCTATTCTGGCTGAGAGGTACGTGCCGTTGGTGCCTGAGATACGAGTTTCCCCGGGTACGACCGGTGGCGTACCCGGGGGTCGAAGGGTCACCTGTTTCTGCGATGGCCCACCGCTTCCTCCGCCCGCTGCGCGGTCGGCGTGTCGGGTGACTGACGCTTCGGGGACGGCTTCGGGCCCTCTCGTTCCGCATCCGGTCTGGTTCCCCAACCGCAACCAAAGTGCAACGTCAGTGCCCCAAGGCTGCACCTTGTCGCGGCCATGCTGTCGCCAGGCGGACGACCCCGCGTGTGGCCGCTCTTGGCGGGGACGGCCACACCCGGGGTTCGTATCGAATCTCAAGAGACGGGACTCAACGTGACGGCACCAGACAGGCAAGCTCTTTCGACCCTTCGGCGGACGCGGAGCACACTGTCGGGGCGGTCGCGCAGCGAGCGCGGCGCCGCCATGATCGAATACGCCCTCCTGGTGGGCCTGATCGCCGTGGTGGCGGTGGTTGGCGTCGCCTTCTTGGGTACCTCGGTGAGCAACCTGTTCACCCACGCCAACAGCTGCGTGAGCACCCAGGGCGATACCAGCACCCAGAGCGGAACCAGTCAGCTCAGCATCGCCAACTCGCAGATGAGCAGCCAACTGGGTAGTGGGAACCAGCTGAGCACCGGTCAGCGAATCAACTCGGGGACCACCCCACCGGACGCACCAGCCTGCGCGGCCACGGCGAACAACGGGAACCAGAACCAGCAGCAGATACTCCAGCTGTTGCGATAGATGCCGTAGAGCACCCCCACCTCCTCGCCCCGCCCCGGGTCGGTAGACACCGGAGTGAACGGTGGGAGCCCACCGAACCGAGCGGAACTCTGACGCCGGACGTGGCGTCCTGGCGCCGATGGTCAACCTAAAGGCCGTGGCGCGCACGCTGAGGGTCGCCTGACAGCACGGGGTGGATCGAGTCTCTTTGGGTCGGGTCCGGCCATACCCAGCTCTGCAAACGGCCGGCATCCACCGTTTCCTCGTCGGACGGCCGTAGCGTGTTCGCCACTTCAGGGGTTCCCTGATGGCCGCTGTTCGAAGGAGAGCCGCAGGTGCACGTTGTCGTTCGTCCTCATCGGGTCCGTCGTGGCGCGCTCGTCGTGATGGTCGTCACCGCTGTGGTCGGAGTGCTGGCGACTGGGGTCATCCACCCTTCGGTGGCGGCGGCTGATGATCCCACACCGTCATGTGACGCCACGACATGCACGGTCGACTTCGTCCCGGCTGGGACGGTCGAGCAGTGGAGTGTCCCTGCGGGAGTCTCGTCGGTCACGGTCGCGATGGCCGCTGGGTCTGGTGCCTCGTCTGCCGTGGGGGGCGCCGGTGGCGCCGGTGGCGAGATGATTGCGACCGTGCCGGCCGAGTGGGGCGAAACGTTTTCGGTCGTTGTCGGGAGAGCGGCCGCCAACGGCGGCGGCGGCTTTGGTGGTGGGGGTGCTGCCGGACCTGCCAGTCCCGGGCCCGGGGTTGGTGGTGGCGGCGGTGGTGGTTCGTTCGTATTCGAGACGTTTCCCACGTCAACCGTGCTTCTCGCCGTAGGCGGTGGCGGGGGCGCCGGTGGCAACAGCGGCGAGGTCGCCGGTGTCGGTGGAAGCGACGGCGCAGGTTCGGATGCAACCAGCAACGTCGATGACAGCGTTGTCGGTCTGGGCGGCACCCTGGCCGCCGGCGGTGCGGGTGGAGCCGGCATCGCTGGCCCATCGGCCGCTGGGTCAGCTGGTGGCGGCCCAGCCATGGAGCCCAGCAACCCCGGAGCCGGCGGCAGTGGCGGGGCTTCAGTAACCCCGGCCGTGAGTTCGGGCGGCGGCGGCGGGGGCGGCTACTTCGGTGGCGGCGGCGGCGGTGTCAACGATCCGAAGGGGATCAATTCGGGAGCCGGCGGCGGCGGTTCTGGCTTCAACGACCCGAGTACCACCGTGGTCTCCACCTCGACCAACACGGGCGACGGCTCGGTCACCATGACCTACCCCGTCCCGGCGACGACGACGACGTCGGGGGTCTTGCTCGACGCCACCACCGGTGCTGCGATCCCCAACAGTTGCGTCGTGTTCTCACCGGCCGCTTTCCCCGGCCGAACGAACTACGACAGCGTGGGGGGCGACGGCACCTGGTCCTTCACCACGGCAGAGTCCGGCCCGTTCAACCTGGCCTTCTACACCACGGCCAACGGGGACTGCAGCCAACCGATCCTGCCCACTCCGGTGCCCTCGTGGTATATCAACCAGCCGTTGAGCGGGACCGATGAGCACGTCATCACCCCGCCGCCGGGGGCCACCACGGTCGACGCCGGTACCTCGGGAATCGTCGCCTGCCTCGGTGCGACCGCCCTCCCGACCGCGGCGTGCGCTGCTCCTTCGGTCGTCTTGTCGGGGCACGTCGACACCAGCGGCCCCGTGCCGTTGGCCAACGTCTGCGTGTTCGTGGTCGATGCCGGCGGCAACGGCGCCCAGACCATGACCGACGCGCAAGGCAACTGGAGCGTCTCGGGCCTGCCGGCCGGCTTCAATGTCGTCGTAGTCTTCGTCGCGTTCTTCAGTGGGACCAAGGGTCCTTGCCAGGGCAACGGCGGCGGGAGCGGTCCACCGGTGCCCGGGCCCGGTCAACTCCAGCCCGTCTTCTACGGCAACGTCTGGGCCAACCTCGCCGATCCCAGCTTTCTGAACGACCCCTACACATGGGGGGTCCCGCGCGGGGCCATCACCTTGACCGCGCCCACCGCCAACGTCGACGCCTGCATCACCACTGCGGCCGGCACCGTGGTCCCCAGACCGAGTTGCAGCCCGAGTGCCGCGGTCGTGGCGGCGAACGCTCCGACCACGCCGGCGGCCGCAGCGCCCAGCGCGTCTCCATTGTTGGCCTTTACGGGTGCGACCTTCCTCCCACTCGTCACAATCGGATCCGGCCTGCTGCTCGCCGGCCTGGCCCTCCTGGCCATCTCTTCGACCGGCCGGCGACGCTGGCTGCACAGTTACTTGCGCACGAGCGCCGTCCCGCTGCGCCATACGAGTCGTCGTACCGGACCACTGAGTCGGATCAAGATTCCGTCACATCACCTGCGACCACGTCGCCCAGGGACACCGCGTTGAACCTCGTCGAGCCCGCGCCAATCGCGAAGGAACGCGCCTCGTCAAGGTCGTTGTGGCACCGGCGGGACGCGTGGCGAATCGGAGGTCACGCGAAGCCAAGGCCTCCGACGAACTAGTCCCGGCGACGGCTGCATCCACCGTTTCCTCGCCGGAGCGCCATAACGTGTTCGCCACTTCAGGGATGCCTGATGGACCGCTGTTCGAAGGAGAGCCGCAGGTGCACGTTGTCGTTCCCGATCACCGGATCAGTCGTGGCGCGCTCGCCGTGCTGGTCGTCACCGCTGCGCTGGGCGTGATCGCGACCGGAGTGATCCACGCCGCCAAGGCGTCGGCTGACCCCACACCGTCGTGTGACGCGACGACCTGCACGGTCGGTTTCGGGACGGCCGGAACGACCCAGCAGTGGACCGTCCCCGCCGGGGTCTCGACGATCACGGTCACCATGGCGGGCGGCTCGGGCGGGTCATCTTCCGCGGGTGGCGTCGGCGGAGCGGGCGGCCAGATGGTGGCCACGGTGCCGGTGTTCTCGGGCGAGACCCTCTCGGTCCTCCAAGGCACGGCTCCGTTTCCCGGCGGCGACTTCGGCGGCGGGGGTGCCCCGGGCGGGGCGGGGGGACCAGAACAAACCGGTGGATGGGGTGGTGGGGGATCGTTCGTCTTCGAGACCAATCCGACTTCATCGCTGCTGCTCGCGGTGGGCGGAGGCGGGGGCGCCGGTGGCGACGCCGGCGAGGTCGCGGGGACCGGGGGGAGCAACGGCCCGGGCTCGGATGCGACCACCAACTTCGTCCCTTCCGTGGTCGGCCTCGGGGGCACCCAGGTCGCCGGCGGTGGGGGCGGAGTCGGTAACCAGGGCCCATTCGCCAACGGTTCGGCCGGCGGCGGCCCGGCCATGGCGCCCAGCAACCCCGGCGCCGGCGGCAGTGGCGGTGCTTCGTCTCTGCCGGCCGTGAGCTCGGGCGGGGGCGGCGGCGGGGGCTACTTCGGCGGCGGGGGCGGCGGCGTCCAGGATCCGGCGGCCGTCTTTGCCGGAGCCGGCGGCGGCGGTTCGGGCTTCAACGACCCGAGCACCACCGTGGTCTCCACCTCGACCAACACGGGCGACGGTTCGGTCACCATCACCTACCCCGTCCCGGTGACGACGACGACATCGGGGGTCTTGCGCGACGCCGTCACCGGTGCTGCGATCCCCAACAGTTGCGTCGTGTTCTCACCGGTCGCCTTCCCCGGCCAGACCAGCTTCAATAACGTGCAGAACGACGGCACCTGGTCCTTCACCACGGCCGAGTCCGGCCCGTTCAACCTGGCCTTCTACACCACGGCCAACGGGGACTGCAGCCAACCGATCCTGCCCACGCCGGTGCCCTCCTGGTACATCAACCAGCCGTTGAGCGGGACCGATGAGCACGTCATCACCCCGCCCCCCGGTGCGACGGCGGTCGCCGCCGGCGCCTCCGGTATCGTCGCCTGCCTCGGTGCGACCGCCCTCCCGACCGCCCCCTGCGCCACGCCGCAGGTGATCCTGTCGGGGCACGTCGACACGACCGGTCCGGTGCCCTTGGCGAACGTCTGCGTGTTCGTCCTCTCAGCGAACGGCAACAATGGCCCTCCGACCATGACCGACGCTCAAGGTAACTGGAGTGTCTCGGGCCTGCCGGCCGGTTTCAACGTCGTCGTGGGCTTCGTCCCGTTCTTCATCGGTGACGGCGGTCCTTGTCAGAGCAGTCATGCCCCACCGCCGCCGCCAGCTGGTCAACTCCAACCCGTCTTCTACGGCAACGTCTGGGCTAACTTGGCCGATCCCAACCTCGTGAACGACCCCTACAACTGGGCGGTCGACCGCGGGGCCATCTCCTTGAGCGCGCCGACCGCCAACGTCGACGCCTGCATCACCACTGCGGCCGGCACCGTGGTCCCCAGACCGAGCTGCAGCCCGAGTCCTGTGGCCGTGGTGGCTTCGGCTCCGACCACGCCAGCAGCAGCGCCGAGGGTTGCTCCGTTGTTGGCCTTTACGGGTGCAACCTTCTTCCCACTCGTCACGATCGGATCCGGCCTGCTGCTCGCTGGTTTGGTCTTCTTCGCCATCTCGTCGACCGGCCGGCGACGCTGGTTGCAGCGCACGATTGCCGTCGTCCCTCGACATACGAGACGTCACACCGGACCACTCTGTCGAATCGAGATCCCCTCGGTTCTTTCGCGGCGATCACGTCGCCGAGGGACACCTCGCTGAGCCCCATCGGGATCAGCGGCGACCCAAGGTGTGTCTCATCGCCCTCATCAACCCATACAACCGCCTCAACGTCATCACTCGCCAACCCGGCGGTGATTACGCGCCCGGCCAGTGGGGATGAGGGTGTAGCGCGCCACCGGCACGAGCCGGCGAACCAGGCCACTCTCGCGTGATCCGAATGAAGACGGCGAGTCATCGAGGCCCCATGCGCTGACACTCGGTTCGGACACGTCGAGTGGCGACCTGTCCTGCGGGCGAGGGCATCATGTACTTCCCTGCGCCACACTGAACACCATCGATCCGTGGGCATGGCGAAAGGTGGACGCGGCGACATGAAGGTGACGATCCTCGATGATTACTTCGACACCCTCAGAACTCTCAAGTGCTTTGAAAAGCTCGACGGTCACGACGTCACGGCGTGGACCGATCACGTGCAAGACACAACGGAACTAGCCGAGCGACTCGCCGACACCGAAGCGTTGGTTCTCATCCGAGAGCGCACCATGATCCGCACGCCACTCCTGGAAAAACTGCCGCGGCTGAAGCTCATCAGCCAACGGAGTGTCTACCCCCACATCGACATAAACACGTGCACGGCACTCGGTATCGTCGTGTCCTCCAACCTCCATCAAGCACTGCCGTCCTACGCCACCGCCGAATTGACCTGGGGACTCATCATCGCCGGGATGCGGCGGATCCCCCAACAGGTCGCCTCGATGAAGCGAGGCCACTGGCAGGATGGAGTTGGGCATTCGCTCCGGAACAGAGCGCTAGGGATCTACGGATACGGGCGGATCGGAAAGGTGGTCGCCGACTATGGGCGGGCATTCGGCATGAGGGTGGTGGTCTGGGCCAGCGATGAGTCAAGGAAGCGGGCCCAGGAAGAGGGAATGGAGGTGGCCGAATCCAAGGAATCGTTCTTCGAGGGCAACGACGTGATCTCGCTTCACATGCGCCTTGTTGAGAGCACGCGAGGCATCGTTACCCGCAGCGATCTCGACAAGATGAAAATGTCGGCGCTACTTGTCAACACCAGCCGGGCTGGGCTCATTGAGCCGGGTGCACTCATGGGGGCGCTGACGACCGGCAGGCCCGGAATGGCGGCCGTCGATGTGTACGAAACCGAACCCCTCACCGACGCAACTGATCCGCTTCTCCAGATGGACAAGGTCATCTGTACGCCGCACATCGGGTACGTCTCCACCGACGAGTGGGAAATCCAGTTCTCCGACATCTTCGACCAGATCAACGCATTCGCAGCCGGTGAACCAGTGAATGTCGTGAACCCCGAAGTCCTGGACAATCCTCGTCAGTGCTGATGCCCTCGCCTCGACCACCAACGTGCGATGACAGTCCCAGCGGCGGTACATGGGGCGATCAAATACCGTGCGCAGCTTGGATCAACCGACCGGAGAAAGCTACACGTTGCCGCTGGGCCAGAATTGTGGCAACACCCGGACAGGCCCTGCCCTCAGTGGCGAGGCGGCCTTTGGCGGCGACAGCGGCCAGCTCCTCTCGATGCGGCCCAGCACCGCCTCGATCAGATCAGGCGTCTCTTCGATACCCATTTGGGACAAGTACTCGCGCACGATCTGTGGATCCGTCTTGCCGCTCATCCTCACGCGAACATCAGGCCGAACACCGAGTACACGTTCCAACGCGACGTCGAAGACGGTGCACCCAAGCCGCCGGTCTTGACCAATGTCCCGTCGACATCCCAGAGCAAGACCCGGCGCATCATTCGGCAACCGTACCGGTAGCCACCGGCGCGGAGGAGCGATCCCTGTCCCCGTACGCCGGGACTGAGCCTCCTCAACGTAAGGCCTCAAGCCCTGGTCCTTCTAGGGAAGGGAGAACTTGTCGCCGGTTGGCCACGAAGAGAACGAGGTCAATGGTCCTACCTCTTATCTCTGTTCCACTTCCCCTGGACCAGTCAAGGTCCGTCGCCACTCAAGCGGTGCCCCCGGTGAGGGGCTGCATGGACGACCATCCGCGCCCTGTCCCAATAAGCGTCCAACACGGACGCCGCAACGTCGGGGCGCACGTTGACGTCCTCGCCAAATGGCCGAAATGCGTCTGCACTGTGCACGACAACGTCGCCCATGCCGAATGGTTTCGAGGAGCCGCCGGAACGGAGGCGCTCGTCAGCCGCGCTACGGAGTCGATCTGCCAGCTCCCGGACCGGCACCCCGCTGAGTCGCTTGGCCGCAATATTCACCGAGTGGTCGGGTCGGAATCCACCTCGAAGCAGGTCACTCATCAACGACCACGGAGTGGACTCAGCATTCCTTACAAGGTGGGCGAGTACGTCCCGCACTTGCCAGCCCGAACACCAGGACGCTTCATCCCACGCTGTCTCGTCCATTGCCACGATGCGATCGGCAAACTCGTGACGCAGGCGAAGGACTTCTTGTGGTACCTCAGCGGTCTCCACGAGACCGATTGTTACACCCGATAGAAGCTCCAAGGCGAACTCGACCCCTCGCCCCCATCGCCGGGTAGGCGCCCAATGTTTGACCTCAATGGGATTTCCTCATGAGCCAGGGAGTCGGGACGAATCCACCCAACGAAGGGCCGTGGGCTGTGTTGACCGCAGTTCGGGAAGTTCAGCTGGCCACAGCTGAAGCCTTCGAGGCGAGCAAAGCGGGAGAACCAGCTCCCGAGGGTGCAACTGCATCGGCCCTCGGTGCCATGGCAAAAATTATCGACACGGAATGGCCGCCAGGCGCTCAGTACCAGGCGATTGCCCTCCTCGCTTCAGTGATACGAGTGTGGAGTGTAGAGAGTGGAAGAAGTGAAGATGATCATGACCGAACTTGAGTCGAACTACCCACACCCCTGAGACGATCCCAGGTCGTCGGGTTGAGTGTCCCAATCCGCCGTGCGCTTTCCGAAGCTGGTGTCATCCCGGACGGATGCGGCTCGCTTCTGCCTGGATCGCTGCGCCGCCGACTTTTGAGCCTTGATCACCTGAGCGGGTCCATTACGGTGCGTGTCCATGGTCGCCTCGTTACCGCAGCGTCGCGTGCACCTTGAGGGATGTCTCAACCTGCGGGACCTGGGCGGCTGCCGCGCAGCGGACGGTCGCCAGGTCAGGGCTGGATGTCTTTTTCGCTCGGATGAGCTCTGCGCGCTCACCACCGACGACCTGAAAGTCATAGCGAGCCTGGGCATCCGAGTGGTCTTCGATCTGCGCAACGACATCGAGCGCTCGCGGCGGCCGAACCGGCTCCCGCCTGGGGTCGAGGTGCTCGAACGCACTTCGGCGGGGTCGGGCGAGGGTCGCACCACAGAAGAAGCAATAACCGCCGGCGATGTGCCCGATCGTGACGATGCCTACATGACGTCCGTCTACGTGGACATGCTCACCCGCTTGGCACCCGAACTGCGGATTCTCGTAGAGAGGGCTGCCGCGGCCCTAGAGCGTCCACTGCTTTTCCACTGCGCCGCCGGCAAGGATCGAACCGGGGTCGCGGCGGCCCTGCTTCTCGGACTATTGGGAGTGCCCGATGAGACTATCCTCGACGATTACGAGCTCACCACCGCCTTTTCCGCTCCTCATCGGTTGGCGGCACTAAGGCCCGTCCTCATCGAACACCAAGTCCCAGACGAGCGGGTTCGCCCCTTGTTCGAGGCACGACGACCCGTGCTGGCGTCGACCTTGATACACCTCGACGAACAGTTCGGTGGGTTCGAGAAATATGCCGTTGATGTTCTGGGTGTGGTTCCCACGTTGCCCGAACAGCTTCGTGAGACCCTTCTCGCGCCGTCGAACTGACAAAACATGGAGCCAGAACAAGCCGGACCTGCGCACGTCACCTACCGCCGGACTGGGGGTCACCTACTCCGAATGAGTAGAGCTGGGAGTTTCGCCATATCGTCGAACACGACGGCCTCTCCGATGGACAGCGAATCGGCACTGGTAACTCCGCCGCAGTACCCGAATACCGTCATCCCGGCGGCCAGTCCGGCGCTGACGCCAGAGACGCTGTCCTCGACGACCGCACACCTTGCTGGTGATGCACCCATCTCCTTGGCGGCGTGGAGAAAGATGTCCGGAGCTGGCTTGCCGTTCTCTACGTCATCGACACTGAAGATCCGTCCACGGAACTCGTCGAGCAGTTCGGTCTTACCGAGGGTGAACCGCATTCGATCGTGACTTCCGCTCGATGCGACACACGTTGGAAGCGCTATCTCGCGCAGCGCATCGATGATCCCCGGCACCGGCTCGAGCTCCGCCTCGAACACCTCTCGGTAGCGAGCCTCGAACGCGGAGTCCCAGTCAATGCTCCGGCCGAGGTGCCGCTCGATCTCTTGGTGCATGTATGACGCAGACCTGCCGACAAATCGCTCGACTATGTCGGACTCAGTCAGCGACCACCCGAGGCCGGTGACGATCTCAGCCTCGACGCGGATGGCTAGCCGCTCACTATCGACCAAGACGCCATCACAGTCGAAGATGACGAGGTCAAAATTGCCCACCGGCATGAGCCTAGGACAGGTCCGGATGGAAGTGGCCGGCCTGCCCCAATCCGCCGGTTCGGTGAGTACTGCGGCACGATTGCGGCCCACTTGCGACTCGGAACTCGGGCATGAAGCATGGGACTCCCGAACCACCGCCCCCTAGGAGGGACCACTCGATGCAGGCTGCCGTCGTCCGCCGGTTCGATCATCCCCCCCGATACGAAGAGTTCGCGCTGCCCAGCCCATCTGACGAGCACGAGGAGGTGATCGACGTGCTCGCGTCTGGCCTGCACCCGCGTGTCCGCTCACAGGCGAACGGATCTCACTACACCTCGACCGCCCAGCTACCGCTCATTCCCGGAATCGACGGTGTTGGTCGCCGCTCCGACGGCTCGCTCGTATATTTCATCCTTCCCGACACCGTTTATGGAGCGATGGCCCAGCACACCGTCATTGACGCGCGTCGCAGCATCCCTCTTCCGTCCGCGGCAGATTCGATCATGCTGGCTGCGGCAATGAATCCCGGTATGTCCTCGTGGATTGCCCTGAACCACAGGGTCACCTTCACGCCTGGACAGTCCGTCTTGATTCTCGGTGCCACCGGCTCGGCTGGACAACTTGCCATTCAGATCGCCAAGCACCTCGGGGCGAGCGCCGTCTTTGCGGCCGGACGAGGCGCGGACAAGCTGGCAGCATTGACCGGGCTTGGTGCTGATGACACCATCGATCTCGCCGCCGCCTCCGACATGGTCGAACACGAGTTGGCGGTGAAGGCAGCAGAGGTTGATGTGGTTCTCGACTATCTCTGGGGCAAACCTGCCGAATCTGCGATCATGCCCTTACTGACTGGGCGCGAAGACCGGAGCAGATTGATCTCCTGGGTCCAGATCGGAGCCGTTGCAGGGGCAAGCGTCAGCCTTCCGTCTACTGCTCTGCGCCAGGCAAACATTTGCTTTCTCGGTAGCGGGCAAGGGTCAGTCAGTACGGCCGGAATCCTTGCCATGCTCCCCGAACTTGCCGCAGAAATCGGCAAGGGGTCCTTCTCGATCGATGCTGTTGCCAGGCCGCTGGTCGATGTGGAGTCGATCTGGAACGCTCCGGGTGGAGCAACAGAACGAATCGTGCTGACACCCCCACACTGAATCCATCGACTTGGCTCCTCTTGAGGTTGGACTCGTCTCGCTGAATATCCCCGAACAGGGACAATGCTTTGAGGGATCCACCGCTTCGCCGCTGGTCCCCAATAGCTTCGGGAGGTTCGCCACCACACGGCCAGGCTACGGGTGTTTCGCCCACCGACACTGACGTTCGTGCCCGCTTTCGGTCTACGAGCTCCTCCAGCGCCGATTCCCAACGGGGGCCACTGGACGGCATGTCATTGGCCGGCAGTACGGCCTGACCCTCGGCGGCCACCCTCTGACGCTGGCCCGAGGCCAGCAGCTGCTCGAGCGCGTCGAGCCATGCCGCGCAATTGGGACGCCTGAGCAGCGGACACCTATCTGGCCATCGGCGTTTCGTCGCGTGCGGGGTATGTGAAGTGCAACCAGGATGCAACGGGTGCGCCCCGACCCTGCACCTTGGCCTCGTCATGATGCTTTCCATCACGGCTCCGGTTGTGGTCGCTCTGAGCGGGGCAACCACACCGTGGGTCGTGATGCCATTGAGGCATGGAGTGGCGGACTCCCTATGCCTGAGGAGGCGACATGACGAGAAGTGGTGCTAACGGGAACCATGCCTATGACACCCAGGTCGTACAAGACGAGGACGAACCCGGAGGGGGTCGAGCGAAACGACGCCGAGCAAGGATGCACAAGGTCGAGGTCGTCCAAGGCGGGGAGGCGCGGTTGCACGGTGACAGAGCCGGCATCGTGACTGCAGGTGTGTTGACGATCGTAATCTCGGCTTGGGGTGCGCTCATCGCGTTCGTGGAGCCCATCTTCGGATTTCACGCGACCGGAACGCCGTCCTGGCATTGGAACGCCGCGCATACTCTCCTGGCCGTTGTGCCTGGTGCCGTCGGCGTGGTGATGGGCCTTGTCGTTTTGTGGGCGTCCGGCCAGGTCGCAGTGGGTCGAAATCGGATCACTCTGATGTGGGCAGGACTGATCACCATCCTCAGCGGAGCGTGGTTCATCGTCGGGCCAACTGCATGGCCAGTGATCACCACCAATGGTGTGTACTTCGTCCCGGCAGCTCCGCTCAGAGACTTGGTGTATCAGGTTGGATATGCCCTTGGTACTGGAGCCATATTGGTCGTATGTGGCGGATACATCATGGGATGGGCTTCCCGTCATCAAATCAGCGATTCGGTGAGAGACGACGTGGTATCGGCACCAACGGTGGTTTATCCAGAACGATTCGTGCCCAGGACAGCGTCGGCACGAGCGCCGGTGTCGATGGACTCAGTCCGTCGAGATCCAAGTTCGCGCGCACCTACGGTCGAGCAGCTCTTAAAGCGCAGAAGGGACTGATCGCATCAGACCCGAGGGTGTATGTTGAGCTCGACCCGCGCGGTGTAGTACTCAGTGCTCGCGGGATACTGCCGACAGAACTGAGTGTCCATTTCCACGCGCTCGACCGTCCACTCCTGATCCGGGCAACGGATCCGAGGTTCGTGGTGGGCTGGATGGTATGTTGGTCGGCCCCGCCGGCAAGGTCTATCTCGGCGCCCTTCGCGCGTTGTGGACTCTGACTGCACCGATCTACATCCTCGGTGGCGTGCCGTTTTGGCGTCGCGGGGGCGTGCAGGGCGGTCGGACAGACGTCAGCCTCAGCATTAGGGGCCGCCATTATCATCGGCCAGGCACCGACACTGCCCACTACGAGCGTGCTCCTTCCTTCGAATGTGGCGACACTGTCGGGATCGACCACCCTTGATGCTTCCGCCTCGAACGCCACAAGCGTCCGGTTCGTGCTCTTCGGCGGCTCCTACGGCTATTGGGGTCAGGTGCTCTGCACGGCCACGCTGACCTATTACGGATGGTTGTGCAGCTGGAACACCAAGACGGTCCCCAACGGCTTTTACACCTTGACGTCCCTGGGCTCTAACTCGGGTGGTTACGCGTTCAGTCCGGGCGTCAATATCATTGTCAAGAACTGACGAACCGTGTGAGCGAATAACAGACACCTGGGCCATAATGCTCTGAGAGGTGCGCAACGGGGCGATTGAAGGGTTGGGCTTCGGCTCAGCCCTTCGTCGCGTCCACCTGGGGATTCCCTGGGAGATATGAGCAACCGGAAGTCAGCTCGAGTAACGTTCGCCGCGCCCGGCTTGGTCTCCGCGCCAGATTGCCAAAGTCGGTCCAATGAGAGTGAGTTGAAACATGATCGCCGTGTACGTCATGCCCGAATCCCTAACCAAAGAGCAGTACAACAAAGCTCGCGAGGCTCTGGATGCCACCGACGCCAACTTCGACGGGCGCAAGCACCACTCCTGCATTGGCGAAGAAGGAAAGCTCGCTGTGTATGAGATTTGGGAGTCTCAAGAGGCATACGATGCCTTCGGCAAGTTCTTGATGCCTGTTCTTCAAGAAATCGGCATCAAGCCCAAGTCACAGGACATCATGCAAGTAGTGAACCTGGAACAGTAAGAGCGGGAATGGGGGCGGCTTCGGCCACTCTCGCTCCGCGTTCCGACTTAGTGCGGCTCCACCTTGAGGTAGTTCGCCCCGAAGGACGCCGTGACACCCCCACTGGCTTCGTACTGCATGGTGAACCTGTGCGGCCCAGGGGTGAGCGTGCCACCCAGCCACTTTGAATGCCAGCGCGTGCTTTGAACGTTGCACTCCGCGCCCACGGCTGCATCGAGGCCGATCTAACGCTACCGTCATCGTTGGTGTATTGAGAGTGCTCTTCGAACCCGAAGACCGTCTTGTACCAGTCGATCTTTGCGGCCGAATTGTCATAGAACAGATACGGCACAAGGCCAGAGCGCTGCGACTCGGACACGCCTCGGTGGCGTTCACTCAGGACCGCTACGGCCACCTGCTCCCGGATGCCGGCTCACAGGCCGCGAACGCGGTTGCCGCGATGGTCTATGGGCTGCGCAGTGAGCAATGAGCTTGGAGTGACCGCAGTCCACGAAGGCGGGCCCGTCGCCGCCTCCTACTTTCTGCAAGTACCGTTTACCTATGTGACGATCGTCGAGGAGGAGGGTGCGGCCGGTCCCATGCATCACGGGCCTGCGTCCGCCACCACGGCAGAAAGAATCGACGTCGCCAGCTACAGCGGTTGCGGCGGGTTCGTCGACGCGACAACCTGCCGCTGGGTCGAGCAGCGTGTCATCGTGGCGCTGGCCGGTGGTCTTGCCGCCCAGCGAGCCATGGGCCTCAGCGCGACCGAGGTCGGTTCGGGGGTGGAGGAACTGACCGACGAGCAGGCCGGGGCCATCGAGGCGAAGCACGGCGGCAAGCCTGACGACTAGAAGACAATTGTCAACGGTGGCGATATGGATTACGCCCTGCCCCTCATCGAGCATCTTTCTGGCGGACCCTGCGACGAATCGTCGGCGTATCTGAAATGGCTCAACGAGCGCACCCGCACGCTGCTGGGGCAGTCCGACGTTTGGCTTGCAGTCGAGGCGGTCACCGAGGCCCTGCTTGATCGGCGCACGCTGCCGGCGCGGGAGGCCCGGCGGGTCGTCAAGGCCGCATTGGACACAGACCACCAGAAGCACCTCGCCGCGTTTCGCGCTCGGACAACCCGCTCGTGACGAGTTGTGACCGACTTGTGACCCGACAGGGCACTTCGTGTAGTTTCACACCGAGGTGCAACCGCCTGACCTGCAAGAACATCTCAAAAAGCGCGTGCCCGGAGCGGGACTTGAACCCGCACGTCCTTTCGAACAACGGCTTTTGAGGCCGCCGCGTCTGCCGATTCCGCCATCCGGGCCGGAGCGTTGATCCTACAAGGCGCCATCTACGGTGAGGGGATGGGAGGCCCCGAGCAGTGAGGCTGACTGGCGTGGAACTGGTCCGGGTCGAGATCCCGTTCCTGGCCGAGCTCGGTACTGCGGCGGGCACCCACCGAAAGCGCTCCCTCCTCTTTGTACGGGTTGTGACGACCGAGCAAGAAGGTTGGGGCGAGTGCGCCGCCATGACCGAGGGGACTCTGGTCGACCCGAGCGTGGACGAAGTGGCGCGCGCCGTCGAGGGCCGAGGGGTGCCTCGCCTGACCGACGCCAGCCGCGCTCGGGGCGGGCATCTGCCGGTCGGAAACGAGATCGCGCAGTTGTTCGGAGGCTCGGCGATCGACCGCATGGTGGGGGCCACCTTTGAGATGGCGGTGCTCGATGCCGAGCTGCGCCTGGCCGGGAGATCGCTGGCTGACTCGTTGGGCGTCGGCCCCGACTTCCGGACGATGCCGCAGGGAGCGGCCGTCGGCATCCCGGCCGATCGAGATGTCGGCGCACTGCAGGCGATGGTGAGGGGTGCAGTGGAACGGGGGTCGGCGCGGGTACGCCTCAAGATCGCTCCCGGTTGGGACGTCGAGCCAGTGAAGGCCGTACGACAAGTCCATCCGGAACTCACCATCCAAGCCGACGCCAACGGGTCGTACAGCCTCGAGGCCGATCGGGACGACACGCATGCGGCGATTCGTCTGGGAGGGCTGGCCGAATTCGACGTGCGGTGTGTGGAGCAACCGCTGCCGCCGGGTGACCTCATGGCCCACGCCGAGCTGCGCCGGCACATTGGCGTGCCCATCTGTCTGGACGAGTCGCTTTCATCCCCTCGGCGGGTGCTCGATGCCCTGCGCAACGAAGCATGCCAGGTGGCGTGCCTCAAGCCGGGTCGCTTGGGCGGCATCGTGGCCGCCCGGCAGGCTCACGCCGCCTGTGTGGCCGCCGGCGTCTCCGTCTTCGTCGGGGGCTTCTTCGAAGCCGGCTTGGGCCGTGCCGCCAACCTGGCTCTGGCCGCCCGATTGGCGCAGAGTGCGGTCGGGTTGGTCGGTGACCTCAGCGATCCAGCCCACTACCTCGAGGTCGATCCCTGCGGGTACCCCGAAGGGCGACAGGGCCATGTCCACGTGCCGGAGCAGCCGGGAGTCGGGCCCCCCCCTGGCCAGGAACTCCTGGACAATTTGGGAGCGCAGCGTCGCTGGTTCCCAGCCACGTACACTTGACGCTCCATGCAGCGCGCCCTGCTCGAGCGACGGATCAGAGATGTCCATGCCAGATTGGTTCGCGCCCGCGAGGAGCTGGCGGTGCTCGACGAGCAGCTGGAGGTCGTCCTCGAATCGGCCGATGAGGCCCGTGTCCGCTCGCTGGTCTCGGAGACCCCGCTGGCGGCCCATGAGCACAGCGAGGCCAAGCGGCATGCCGACGCCATGGTCAGGGCCCGGGCCGCCCAAGCCAGTGCGGTCATGGAGCTCGAACGTCGCCAAGACGAGTTGTTGGCCAGCGTGGGTACCGGTCGTTCATGATGAGCAAGACGAGCAAGACGGATAAGACCGACAAGGCCGACAAGAAAACCCTGGCTCGTGTCGTCATCGCCGAAGACGAGGCCATCATCCGACTCGACCTCAAGGAGATCCTGACCACGGCCGGCTACGACGTCGTGGGCGAGACCGGGCGGGGCGACGAGGCGGTGCTGCTGGTGGAAGAGCATCAACCGGATCTGGTCATTTTGGATATAAAGATGCCGGGTATGGACGGGTTGGGGGCGGCCCGAGAGATCACGTCGCAGCACAAGGTGGCCGTGTTACTGCTGACCGCGTTCAGTCAACGCGATCTGATCGAGGAGGCCCGTGACGCCGGCGTGGCCGCCTACCTGGTCAAGCCCTTCCAACCGCGTGAGTTGTTGCCGGCCATCGCCGACGTGTTGGCCAAGGTCCGCCAGGAATGGGCCATCGATGCCGAGGACGAAGGCCAGGGGTCGGAGGACAAGATCGCCACCCGCCGTGTGGTCGATGAGGCCAAGACCGTCCTCATGGACGGCAATGATCTGCCTGAGGAAGAAGCGTTCAGCTTCATTCAACAGACGGCTATGCGGAATCGCATTCGCATGCGTGACGTGGCCCAGCAGATCGTCGACGGCACGCTGGCACCCTGAGTGCCGCCGGTGGAGGAACGCTCGGGCACACTCTTTCTCCTCGACGGGATGTCGCTGGCCTTTCGCGCCTTTTTCGCTCTGCCCGACACATTGGCCACGTCTTCGGGGGTGGTGACCAACGCTCTCCACGGCTTTGTCTCGATGCTGACGTACATCGTGAGGGAGCACCAGCCGGGCGCGTTGGCAGTGGCCTTCGACCTGCCCGGTGACACTTTCCGTGACGAGATGGTCGAGGGCTACAAGGCGGGGCGGGCCACGGCGCCCAACTCGCTGCCGCCTCAGTTCGAGATGATCCGCCTGGTCATGGACGCGCTGGGCATTCCGGTGGTCGAAGCCCCGGGCTACGAAGCCGATGACGTGCTGGCCACCCTGGCCACCGAAGCCCGGGATCGCCAGTGTGACGTGGTGGTGGTGACCGGGGACCGGGACAGCTTCCAGCTCATCGAGGACCCCCACGTCCGCGTCCTCTACAACCGCCGGGGGGTGAGCGACTACTCCCTCTACGACGAGGCGGGCATCGTCGAGCGGACCGGCGTGCCACCGTCGAAGTACGTGCTCCTGGCCGCCCTGCGAGGAGATCCTTCCGACAATCTGCCCGGCGTGCCCGGGGTGGGGGAGAAGACGGCGGCGAAGTTACTGCTCAAATACGGCGACCTCGATGGGATCTACGCCCACCTGGACGAGCAGTCGCCCAAGCTGGGGGAGAACCTGGCGGCTCACGAGGACCTCGCCCGTTCCAACGCCGCCGTCATCCCACTGGTGCGCGACGTGCCGCTGGATGTCGACGTCAGCGAGCTCCAGCTGGGCGGGTGGGACCACGCGGTCGCGGAAGCCGTCTTCGCCCGCTACGAACTGAAGACCCAATGGGTCCGCATAGACGACCTGCTGCAGTCGGGCGCGTTGGGCGAACCAGCCGGTGGGCGGACAGCGGCGCCCCTGAGGACCGAAGACGCACTTGCGCAGGATGCCCCTGCCGCGGTCGACGACACGGTTGACGACCGGCCGGTCGCCGCGGCGGAGAGCGAGGTGCGGGTTCCGACGACGGCCGACCAGGCCATCACCGACCTCGGCGCCCTGGGTGACAGCGAAGTGAGCGTGGCGGCGCGATGGCTGGACGTGCCGGGCCGGAGCGACCTGGTCGGGCTGGCCCTGGCCGCTTGGAACGGGGAGGCGGTGATGGTGCCGGCCGCGCTCCTGACCTCGACGACGGTGTCCAAGAAGCTCAACGCCGTGCTCGGCCGCTCGGGCGGCCACGTGGTCGGGCACCACGTCAAAGAGGTGATGCGCTCCCTGTTGCCGCTGGGCATCGACATCACCGGCCTGTCGATGGATGTGGCCGTGGCGGCCTACCTGCTCGATGCCTCCACCGGTGAGTACGAGCTCGACACCCTGCGCGAGGGCGGCGGGCAGTTGCAATTATTGAGCACCGGGGAATTCGATCCCGATCCGACCGACGTCGCACTCGAGGTGGCCCGCTCGGCCGCGACCGATGCCCGGAGTACGGCAGGGTTGGCCTCGTCATACCGCAAACGGCTGGTGGCCGAGGAGATGGTCTCGTTGCACGACGACATCGAGAACCCGTTGGTCCGGGTCCTGGCCAAAATGGAGGTGGCCGGGATCGGTATCGACCGCAGGGAGCTCCAGAGCATCGCGGACAGCCTCAAGACGTCGGCGGCGGAATTCCAAGTGAAGGTCTGCGAGCTGGCCGGCCACGAATTCAACGTCAACTCCACCAAGCAGCTGCGCACGGTGCTCTACGACGAGCTCGGGCTGACGCCGGGCAAGAAGACGAAGACGGGGTACTCCACCGATGCGCAGACGCTCGAGAGCCTGCGGGACGTCCACCCGATTGTCGAGGCGCTGCTGTCATACCGGGAAGTGGAGAAGCTGCGCTCCACCTACGGCGAGAACCTCCTGGCCGAGGTGGCGGAGGACGGTCGTATCCACGCGTCGTTCGGCCAGACCGTGGCCCGGACGGGGCGAATCTCGTCGGACCGGCCCAACCTGCACAACATCCCGGTTCGGAGCGAGCTGGGCAAGCAATTCCGACGCGCCTTCGTGCCGGCCCCAGGGTGCAGCTTCCTGGTGGCCGACTACGACCAGGTCGAGCTGCGGGTGATCGCCCACCTCTCGGGTGATCCGGAGTTGATCGAGGCGATGACGTCCGGTTCCGACGTGCACCGGGTGGTGGCTGCGGGTGTGTTCCGCGTGCCCGAAGAAGAGGTGACGCACACCCAGCGCGAGTACTCGAAGATGGTCTCCTACGGCTTGGCGTACGGCATGGAGGCCTACGGCCTCAGCCAGCGCCTGGGTGTGCCGGTGGAAGAGGCGGCGGCCATCATGGACGGGTACTTCGGTGCGTTCCCGACGGTCAAGCGGTACATGGACGATACGGTGGCCGAGGCCCGGGTGCGCGGCGCCACCGTCACCGAATTCGGCCGGGTGCGGCCGCTCCCGGACCTGGGATCCTCGAATTACCGGGTGCGCCTGGCGGCCGAGCGCCAGGCTATGAACGCCGGCATCCAGGGCTTGGCCGCCGACATCTTCAAGCTGGCCCTGGTGCGGCTGGACCGCTACCTCGAGGAAGGGAAATTGGCCAGCCGGCTGGTGCTTCAAGTCCACGACGAGGTCATCGTGGAGGTCGTGGCCGGAGAGGAGGGCGAGGTGAGCCGCCTCACCGAGGAAGCCCTGACCGGGGCGGCCGACCTGAGGGTCCCCCTGACCATCTCCATGGCCACGGGCCCGAGTTGGGCCGCCGCCAAAGGCTGATAACCTGTTGCGCCCGCTGGCACCGGTAGCTGGGCACCCTATTGGACTCACACCGACCCCGGCGCGGTCACCTGCAGTTCGAAAGCGAGCTTTATCGATGTCCGACGTGCGCACTTCCGTCCTCCTCTCCCCCGAAGCCATGGGCAGCTTCGATGCCGAAGGGAACTACACCCCCCGCACCATCGTCGACGACGACCTGGGCGATGCCGATCTCGAACAGGCGATGGGCGACTCCATCATCGAGTTCGACGACGGCGATGTGATCATGGGGACCGTGGTCAAGATCGACCGGGACGAGGTCCTGCTCGATATCGGCTTCAAGTCCGAGGGCGTCATCCCCGCCCGTGAGCTGTCCATCCGCAACGACGTCCACCCCGAGGAGATCGTGTCGCTCGGTGAGGAGATCGAGGCCCTCGTCCTCCAGAAGGAAGACAAGGAGGGACGGCTCGTCCTCTCCAAGAAGCGAGCCCAGTACGAGCGGGCCTGGACGACCATCGAGCAGAAGAAGAACGACGGCGAGATGGTATCCGGCCCGGTGATCGAGGTCGTGAAGGGGGGCCTCATCGTCGACATCGGTCTGCGGGGCTTCCTGCCGGCGTCGTTGGTGGAGTTGCGCCGGGTACGTGAGCTGCAGCCCTATGTGGGCAAGGTCATCGAGGCGAAGATCATTGAGCTCGACCGCAACCGCAACAACGTGGTGCTGTCGCGGCGGGCCTGGTTGGAGGAGGCGCAGAAGGAGCAGCGAGGGGACTTCCTCGCCAACCTCAAGCCGGGCGAGCGCCGCAAGGGCGTGGTCTCCTCGGTGGTCAACTTCGGTGCGTTCGTCGACCTGGGAGGCATGGACGGACTGGTCCACGTGTCCGAATTGAGTTGGAAGCACGTCGACCACCCTTCCTCCGTTGTGTCGGTGGGCGACGAGATCGAAGTCGAGGTGCTCGACGTGGATCTGGACAAGGAGCGCATCTCCCTTTCGCTCAAGGCCACGCAATCCGACCCGTGGCAAGAGTTCGCCGACAGCCACGCCGTGGGACAACTGGTCTATGGCCGTATCACCAAGCTTGTGCCGTTCGGTGCCTTCGTCCAGGTGGGTGACGGCATCGAGGGCCTGGTCCACATCTCCGAGATGGCGGCCCACCACGTGGACCTACCCGAACAGGTGGTCACCCCGGGCGAAGAACTGTGGGTCAAGATCATCGACATCGATCTGCAACGCCGCCGGATCTCGTTGTCCATCAAGCAAGCGGCCGAAGGTGGCGAGGTGTCGGAAGAGTATCGAGAGGCCTTCGGCGAGCACGCCTATGACGCCGAGGGCAATTACATCGGCTTCGACTACGCCGAGGGCGAGTTCACCCCCGAAACCGAGGCGCAGGCCGCCTGGGCTGACTTTGCCGTCGAAGTGACCGGCGGCGCCAAGGGCGAGGGCGAGGAGGGTGCAGTCGGCGAAGCCGCCGAAGCTCAATCTCCAGTTGAGGTCGAGTCCTCGGCCACGGGCGAATCCAAGCCTGAAGCTGCAGCTGAGGGTGAGACAAATACTGAGGGCTCGGTTGCGCCTGTCACCACGGACGGCTCCGGCGAGGCCGAGAGCTCAGCCGAAGCGCCCACTGCTTCGACGTGAGGTAGAGGGCGATGGGGTCTCGCTCATGGTGAGGCCCTGAGGCCAGGGGAGCTGAGGCCACGGAGAGCTGAGGGCCCGCCTGGAACTCCCCGGACCACCGACAATCAGATCGAGCTGGCGGCCTCGAGCCATTCCATCCGCGTCCCCGACGGGTGCGCCGTGGCCAGGAGTTGGACGGCTCCTCGCCCACTCCCGTACGTGGCGACCGACAGGGCGGCGAAGACCCCGCCTTGACGATTCTGATCGACCAGACGATCCGGCGCTTCGGCGTCGTGCACCGTGCTGTGGGCCCGCGTACCCAGGGGGACGAGCGGGTCGAGCGAGACCCAGGCCACGTCGCGTTCGCGGCCGAGCCTCGAGATGACCTCCCGGACCCTGCGCAACTGCTCGTCATCGAAAAAGACGGCCGTGTAGGAATCGACGACGGCGATGAACAGTCCCGCGGGCACCGCTCCCAGCACCTCGGGTAGGTGGACATCGGCGGGGCCACGAACGATGGGTGCATGGCCGGTGCGCGCCACATCGATGGCTCCGGCGAGGCGTTGCAGTGCCCCGATCTCGGGTGGAGCGCAGGCCGTGAGCCACGCCCGCTCTTCCGGGTCGTCCAGATCGAGCGGGTTGAGGTCGATGCCGACGCGATGTCGGATGGCCGGCGCCGGCGCCGGTGGCAGGCGCGGGCGGAGGGGTCCCTGGATCTCGCAGTCGATGTGGACGGGCGAGTCCGCCGGCCCCCAGCCACGTCCGTCGCTCATCGTGAAGCGGTAGCGGTCGAGATAGAGGCCGAGGCCCGATCCCGTCCCCATGTCCAGCAGGGCCAGCTCCCGTTCGGGCTGCCTCCGCGCGAGCACGCCCAGGGCCAGCGCCACCTGGGTACAACGGGCCACCTCGTTCATTTGGTAGACGCGCTGGCTCTGGAGATGGGACAACTCGTCACGATGCTCGAGGCAAAACGCACGGTAGCGGCCGGCGAAGTGATGGTCGAGCGGTGGCTGGTTGCCCCCGGGCACCGGGAAATAGGCGGCGAAGGGCTCCGCACGATGCCCCATCGCCACCCGGTGCACCGAGGCCACGAAGAGCAGGGGCGGGAGACGCTCGGGCGGAATCACCGCGGCCAGGGCCAACAGCTCCGCGTCGTCGGCCAGACATTGGAAGAGCGACGCCGTGAGTTGCCACGTCGGTGACGCTTCAGGGCCTGACCAGCCGTGGGCGACCTGCGACGCCTCATCACGGATCCTGGTGATCCCCCGGCTTTCAGGCACGAGGAAAGGGAGCAGCCCGAGAGTACCGGTGCGGCCGAAGTGTCACACCAACCGTGGATCCCGCGATACCTGCCCCCTTCATGCGGAGTTCGCAAGCGGTCCCGGCGTCACCTACGTGAGGATACGACGGAGGAGGTGTGGGCCGATGACCAGCGGTGGACCAGCGGTGGACCAGCGGTGGTCCAGCCGGGGACCAGAGGGCGGGGGAGTCCGCTCTGTAGACTGACGCCCTCGGCGGGAACCCCAACCAGGGACGCCGTCTTTCGAGCCCGCAACCTTTCGCCTCGGACACGAAGCAACGAAGAGAGACCATGAGCCGACTTTCCAGTCAGGGCATCTGGCCAAAGGCCGCCCGACGCGTCGACAGTCAAGGTGAGCTCTACACCAGGCCGGCCGGGCTTGGCTATATCTTTGGCGCGCTGGTGTTCTTGACCGGGCTCGAGGCGGTAAACGAGCTGTTCGGGGTCGGGGGCCCGTCGACCATCTACCAAACATGGTTCCATGATCTGATCATCGGCGCGGCGGCTGTGCTGATTCTGGCGCGCGCCGCCTACGAGCCGACGACCCGGACGCCGTGGCTCGCCTTCGGATTGGCCATGACGTTCTGGAGCGTAGGCAGCATTTCGTGGAGCCTGGTCTACAGCGGCTCGTCACACGCGCCCTACCCCACCTTTGCCGACGTCCTGTGGCTGTTGTGGTACCCACTGATGGCGGTCGGAATCACTCTTCTGATCAAGGTCCACCTGCCGCGGTTCGAGCTTCACCGTTGGATGGATGGCCTTGCCGTCACACTGCTCGTGCTGGCCGCAGGCTTCGCCCTCATCATCCAACCCGTGGCCGAGCGGGCGATGCAGGGAACGCTGGCCACCGTCGTTGACTTCAGCTATCCCGTGCTCGACGTCTTGCTTATGGGAGCCCTCCTCGGTGTGTACGGGCTGCTGGGCTGGCGTCCCGATCGCATGTGGACTCTCATCGGCCTAGGCGTCTTGGCCACGACGATCGGGGACGCGGCGTTCGCCATCCAGGAGGCGCGGGGCGTGGCGGACGGCGGACGTTACGACTTCGTGTGGACCTTGGGGGCGCTGTGCATCGCCGGTGCGGCCTGGGTCACCGGTCCCGGCGCGGGAGACGATCGTGCTGTGGTCACCGGCTTGCGGGCGGTGATCCTGCTCCTGGTGGCCCAGGCCATCGCCGCCGGGATCCAGATCTACGCCCTGTTCGGAGAATTGGCCCGGAGCGAGCGGGTCGTCACGTTGGCTGTCCTTGTGGTGACATCGGTGCAGATCATCCTGAACCGACCCCGACCGGATGCATCGACCACGCCTCAATCCGTGTCCGAGGGGCAGGAGCGGGCGGGTGATCCGGTGCGCTCCACGCCCGGGGATGAGCGACGGAGACCAACACGGAGACCAACACGGAGAGCGCAACGGTCCGGCAGCTGGCAGCCTGTCCACCGGAGACGAAACCAGGGAGGCTGAGCTGACGTGAACTCCAAGGAGTACCAGTTGGAGTTGGAACGCCTGCAGGTCGAGCTGGCGAAGCTCCAATACTGGGTCCAGTCATCAGGTGCCCGAATCGTCGTGCTGTTTGAAGGACGCGACGCGGCCGGGAAGGGGGGCGTGATCAAGCGCATTACCGAGCGCATGAACCCCCGGGTGTGTCGCGTTGTCGCACTGGCCGCGCCGAATGAGCAGGAACGCACCCAGTGGTACTTCCAGCGCTACGTCGCCAACCTCCCTTCGGCCGGCCATATCGTGCTGTTCGACCGCTCCTGGTACAACCGCGCCGGGGTGGAACGGGTGATGGGCTTTTGCACCGATGACGAACTCCGGGAATTCCTCCGTTCGTGCCCGGAATTCGAGCGGATGCTGATCCGGGCTGGTATCCAGCTGATCAAGTACTGGTTCTCGGTCAGCGACGAGGAACAGGAGCGTCGGCTCCAGTCCCGACTGGCCGATCCCACCAGGCGCTGGAAGCTGTCGCCCATGGACCTCGAAGCCAGGTCGCGCTGGGTCGAGTACTCACAGGCCAAGGACGAGATGTTCACCTATACCGACATCAAGCAGTCGCCCTGGTTCGTGGTCCCGTCCGACGACAAGAGGGCGGCACGACTCAATTGCATTCATCATCTTTTGAGCATCATCGGCTACGCCGAACAGGATCCTCCGGTTCCTGGAGCTCTTACGCCCCGGCCGGTGGGCGCCGGCTACGTCCGCCCGCCGATCGAGGACCAGACCTATGTCCCCGAGGTCTATTCCTGACAGGGTCCTGAACGGGCCACGCCACCAGCCGTAGGCGAGACGCGAGACGCGAGCGAACAAAGGTCAAGCCGCGGGACGAAGCGGCTCGAGGGCGATGTTGGCCCGACGCAGTCGTTCGAGTACCCGATTCTCCCGTCCATAGGCCAACGGGGTGAACAACATGGTGTCGAGCGGGAACCAGAGGCCCAACCACACCAAGACCCAGCCGCCGGTGTCGACCACCAGATTGGTGTTCCCGGAGGGACCCACCAGGCTCGACTTGATGATGACGAGCACGAACCCGACCACGGCCAGGGGGACCCCGACCCACAGTGAAGACACGCCGTCGAGTCGGACGGCGCGGCGTTCCCGTTGGTTGTAGGCGATCCGATGGTCGCAGTACCGACGCAGGGTCCGACTGATCCGTTCACTCACTCCCTCGTCGATCTGATCAGCCGGGAGCGACAACTCCAGGCGAACCGGACCCCCGGAACGACGACGACTGCGGAGCACGCTGATGCAGTACTCCACTCCAGTCATGAAGTTCCGATACTCGGAGAACAAATCGGTTTGCGCCAGTTGGAACATCTCTTCCGGGCTCGTGAGCGACAGCGGGATGACCTCGGGTCCTTGCTCCGCCACGGCCAAGGTTCTAGCCGCCCAGAGCGTTGGGCGCCTCCTTGATGAGCCGGGCCAGGACGTGGGCGAAGTGAGGGGCGGCCCTGGGGGTGAACCTCGAAGAACAGCGCCGGATCGAGCAGCTCGAGTTCGAGGACGGCCGGCGTCCCGTCGTCGAGGGGGACGAGGTCGACCCGGGCGTAGGTGGTGGGGCCCAACCGGGCGCCCGGTGCAGCAGGGGCCAGTCAGGGCGGAGGTCGGGGTATTGGCACGACACCGCCACGGCCAGGCGGGAACGGCCCGGGGTCACTACCCGACGAGAGGAAAATGGCAGGCCACCTGATGACCCGACGCGATCTGCCGGAGTTCTGGCACCTCGTCGGCGCACCGCTTCTCAGCCCGGGGGCAGCGCGTGCGGAATCGGCATCCCGAAGGCGGATTGATCGGGCTCGGTGGCTCCCCGGCCAGAACCACCTGGCTCCGGGTGGCTGCGGGGTCGGGTTCGACGGCGGCCGAGAGCAAGGCCGCGGTGTAGTGGTGCGCCGGAGCCTCGTAGAGGACGTCGGACGGGGCGATCTCACAGAGCCGCCCGAGGTACATCACGGCCACCCGGTCGCTGACGTTCTTCACCACAGCCAGGTCATGGGCGATGAAGAGGATGGTGAGGTTGTGGGCCCGTTTGAGGTCTTCCAGCAGGTTGAGGATCTGGGCCTGTACCGACACGTCGAGCGCGGACACGATCTCGTCGCACACCAGGAGCTGAGGTTCAAGCACCAGGGCCCGGGCGATGCTGATGCGCTGGCACTGTCCACCGGAGAACTCCCGCGGCCGGCGTTCGCCAGAGACAGTGGGGTCGATCCCGACGGAATCGAGCATGGCGTTGGCGGTGTCTCTGCGCTCCTGTTTCGAACCGATCTTCCAGATGGTCAGGGGCTCGGCCACGATGTCGGTGATGCGTCGGCGCGGGTTCAGCGAGGAGACCGGGTCCTGGAAGATCATCTGCACCTTGGTGCGCAGAGTGCGGAGTTCGCCGCGGCCCAAGTTGGTCAGCTCGACATTCCCGAAGGTGATCCGGCCCGAGGTGGGTTTCTCCACCTGGACGATGGCGCGCCCCGTGGTGGACTTGCCGCAACCGGACTCGCCGACCAGGCCCAGGGTCTCGCCTTGGAAGATGCCGAAACTGATGCCGGCCACCGCCTGCACCGTCGCCTTGCCCTTCGTGAAGGAGACGTGGAGATCGTCGACCTCCAGCAGCGGACCGGCCGTGTCGCTCACCGGTGCACCCGGTGCACTATTTGAACCGGGTGCACCGTTTGTACCGTGTGCAACGTGGCTCACGCCACGCCCACTTTACCGTCGGTGCGGGTGCCGGATCCCAGCGGGAACCAACAGGCGTAACTGTGGCCGGGCACCGAGCTCGGGGTGAGGGGTGGCTTGGCCTCGCGGCATTTGTCCTGGGCGTACGGGCAGCGGGGCTCGAAGGGGCAACCGGGCGGAGGTGAGGAGAGGTCGGGCGGGCGGCCCTCGATGGTCAGGAGGCGGGTGTGGCTGGGATTGGCGATGCGGGGGGTGGAGCGCAGGAGGGCTTCGGTGTAGGGCATGGCCATCCGCGAGAACAGCACATTGGTGGGCGCCCGTTCCACCACGTTGCCGGCGTACATCACGATGATCTCGTCGGTCCGGGTGGCCACCACGCCCAGGTCATGCGTCACCAGGATCATGCCCATCTGGCGATCGCGCTGCAAGGTGGCCAGGAGATCGAGGATCTGCGCTTGGACGGTGACATCGAGACCGGTGGTCGGCTCGTCGGCCATGAGGAGCCGGGGGGCACAGGCCAGGGCAATGGCGATCATCACCCGTTGGCGCATCCCGCCCGACAGCTGGTTGGGGTAGGCGTCGTAGCGCTCGATGGGCGAAGGGATGCCGACCTGGGTCAGGAGTGAGATGGCCGTTTCCCTCGCTTCGGCCCGGTCGAGCTTGAGGTGGATCTTGAGCGGTTCGGTGATCTGCTGCCCGATGCGCAGCACCGGGTTGAGCGAGGTCATGGGATCCTGGAAGACCATGGCGATGTGCGTTCCCCAGAGGCGGCGCAATCGCGCGTTGGGGGCATTGAGGATTTCGTCACCTTCGTAGATGACCGAACCGGTCTGGGTGACGCCCTGGAGGGGGAGCAGGCCCATGATGGCGCGTGAGAGCACTGTCTTGCCCGAGCCTGATTCGCCCACGATGCCCAGGGTCTTGCCCTGTTCAAGACTCAGCGAGACGCCCTGCACCGCCCTGACGTCACCCCGCGGCGTGGCGAAGGTCACCCGCAGATCGGTGACATCGAGCAGTGGGCTCATAGCTTGATCTCGGTCACGTCGAAGTGGGATCGCAGTTTGTCGGCCACCACATTGAGGGTGATGAGCAACAGGAACATGGCGGCGGCCGGGAAGATGACCAACCACGGGTTGTTCTGGCCCGCTCCACCCGACAGCAGGGTCGACCCTTCATCGAGCATGTTGCCCCAGCTCGGTGTCGGGGGGGCGACGGAAAGCCCGAGAAAGGCCAGCGTGCCCTCGAGCACGATGATGGTGGCCACGGCGATCAGGCCGAAGGAAACCACGGTCGGCATGATGTTGGGCAGGATCTCACGGGCCAGGATGCGGCGGTCGCTCGCCCCCAGGGCCTTGGCGGCCAGGACGAAGTCCCGCGTGGCGTACGAGAGGGTGGACGCCCGGATGACGCGGTAGATCAACGGAGCGCTGAAGAGTCCGATGATGAGGGTGATCTTCGGGAGACTGCGGCCCCAGAAGTCGATGATGACGATGAGGGCCACGATCACCGGGAAGGCCAGGAGGACGTACGAGGTCGTGTTCAAGAAGGTGTCGGTGCGGCCGCGTCGATAGGCGGAGATCATGGCCGGGATGCCGCCGATGATCATGCCGATGGCCGCCCCCCCGAAGCCGACGACCAGCGAGACGCGGGCTCCGTACACCAAGCGGCTCAAAATGTCACGGTTGAGGTCGTCGGTCCCGAGCAGGTGCCCGAGGGCCGGGCCGGCGTTCTGGGGCGCCGCATAATTCTGAAAGGTCGGATTGGGCAACGGGAGGACTTTGGCGAAGATGGCCATGAGGATGACGAAGACGATCCACGAGGCGCAGATCCAGAAGAAGACGCCGAGCTTCTTCCGAGTCGGGTCACCCTCGGCGTCGATTGCGCTGGCGGCCATGCCAGGCATCAGGGGTGCGATATCAGGCGAGATGATGTCAGTCACGGGCGATCCTCGGGTCGACAACGGTGAAGAGGAAATCAAAGCAGAAGTTGATGAGCACGACGGCGACAGCCACGACCAGGGCGATGCCCTGCACCACCGTGTAGTCGTCCTGGTTGATGCTGGAGATGAGCTGGTACCCGATGCCCGGCAACTGCAGCAGGGTCTCGACCACGAGGGTACCGGCGATGAGCCCGCCGATGGTGATCCCGGCCGAGGCCAGGAGGGAGACCGATGACGGGCGCAGGGCGTGACGCCACATGATGCGACGGTCCGAGAGACCCTTGGAGCGGGCCATTGTGATGAAGTCCTCTTGCAGGGTGGAGATGAGATCGTTTCGCAACAGGCGGAAGTAGACGGTGATCGAGCCCAGGGCCAGCACAATCGAGGGCAACAGCATGGTGTGCAGGTTGGACCAGACGTTCTGGGTCAAGGGCACGTAGGAGGCCGGCCCCGGGAACACGTGCCAATGGACGGCGAAAATGAGGACCAGGACAGGGGCGATCACAAACGGGGGGAGGGCCAGCATGCTGAAAGTGGTGGTGTTGGACACCTGGTCGAACATGCGGTTGGGGCGGCGGGAGGCCTTGAGGGCCATGGGGACGGCAACGGCGAAGGCAATGATCTGCGAGATCACGATCAGCTCGACGTCGATGGGGAAGGCCTGCTTGATGATGGTCCATGTCGACTGATGGGTCGTGAACGATTGGCCCAGGTTCCCCTGGAAGACATGACTGAGCCAGATCCAGTACTGCTGTATCAAGGGCTTGTCGAGACCGAGTTGGCGGTTGAGCGCGGCCGCGTTCGCCGTGGTGTCATTGGGCCCGAGGATGGTGACGGTCGGGTTGCCCGGGAGGAGGTGGACCAGGAAGAAGGCGGCAATCGAGACGAAGAAGATGATGATGAGGAGAAGCACCACCCTCTTCCCCACGTACTTGCCCACGCTGCTGGTCCTCCCTCGGCGTTGTGTGCCCCCCGGCGGCGCATGATCCTAGACCCAGTGCCCTACGATGCGCCGGATGTCCGGGGGGGAATTGGGAGCGTACGACCAAGTTGAGCCTCTGACAGGGCGCCTTCGAGTGGTGGTGGCAATCGGGGTGGCTGTCGTCATCGCCGTGGGCATCGGGCTCCGCTTCTGGGCGTCATCCGCCCTCTGGCTCGACGAGGCCCTGACCGTCAACATCGCCCGGTTGCCGCTGCACGAGATCCCGGGTCGACTCAAACAGGACGGCGCACCGCCGCTCTTCTACTACCTCCTGCATTTCTGGATGCGCCTCTTCGGCCAGTCGGACCTGGCCACTCGTTCGCTCTCGGGCATCCTGGGCGTCCTGACGCTGCCGGTGGCGTGGCTGGCCGCCCAGCGGTTCGGTGGGCGAATGGTGGCCTGGACGACCGTGGTGCTCCTGGCCAGCGCCCCGTTCGCCGTCTACTACTCCACCGAGGCCCGCATGTACGCCTTGTTGATCCTCCTCACCGGCTGCGGGATCCTGGCCCTCCAGCGTGCCCTGACCACACCGCGGCCGGGCAACCTGATCGCCGTCGCGGTGGTGACGGCCGCACTGCTCTATACCCAGTACTGGTCGATGTACCTGGTGGGCATGGTGGGCCTGTGGCTGATTCTGAGCGCGTTGCTGGCGCGGCGCCGTGCCCCCGAGTCGCGGGCCTGGCGGCGGCCGATCCCGGCGCTGGTCGCCGTCGCCGTCGGTGGTCTGGCCTTCGTGCCTTGGCTGCCGACCTTCATCTACCAGTCGAAGCACACCGGGACACCCTGGGCGCTGCCGGCCAACTTCGCCGGCGTGGTGAACGCGGTGACCGGGTTCACCCTGAACCAGGCGTCAATGTCGACCTTGAGCACCAACCAGGGTCGCGCCCTCGCCTTGATCTACTTCGCCCTGGCCGCCTTGGCGCTCTTCGGGATCGGCCGTACGGGGCGCATCGTCGAGCTGGACCTCCACACCCGACCCCGGGCCCGGGCCATGTCCTTCGTGGTTATCGGGACGCTCTTCGCGGCCATCGCCGGAGGCCTGTTGACCTCGAGCGCCTTCTCCTCGCGGTACGCGTCCGTGATCTTCCTGCCTTTTCTGCTGATTGTCGCGCTGGGTTCGGCCACGTTGCTCAATGCCCGGGGTCGGGTGATCCTGCTCACCGTGGCCGTAGCGGCCGGACTCGTGCTTTCGGTCCAGAGCGTGCGCTCGCAGCGTACCCAGGGGCTGGTCGTCGCCCAGGCACTGGCGGCACACGCCCGCGCGGGTGACATCGTCGCCTTCTGCCCCGATCAACTCGGCCCCGCCACGTACCGGGTCGTGGACAATCCGGCTCAGTACACGATGCTGACGTTCCCGCGTGGGATCGGACCGCAGTTCGTCGATTGGGTCGACTACAGCCAGGCGTCGCAGGCGGGGAATCCGGCGACCTTTGCCAGCACTCTGGTCCATGACGCCGGCGCGGCGCATCGGATCTGGTTGGTGTGGGAGGCGGGTTACCAGACGTTCGGCTCGAAATGCGAGCAGATCGCGGAGGGACTACAGGCGATGACCACGGAGCAACAGACTTGGGTGACCGCAGATCCCAAGAAATACTACGAGCCCATGAATCTCAGCGAGTACGCCCCGACCACGAAGTGAGCCGTATCTGGTTCCGCTGCCGCGGGCCGCTAAGGGAAGCCCTGCTGCCCTTCCTCCTGGCTCGGGTGGTGGTCCTGGGGGCCCTGGGGTTGGCCCACTTCATCGTCGATCGGACCCACCCGTCGACGCCCGGCGTGGCGGCGCGGGTCCATGCCGGACTGCTCGGCTGGGACGCCGGCTGGTTCGAGTCGATCGCCCGGGAGGGCTACGGCCCGCTGGGCCATCAGTCGTTGCGTTTCTTTCCTCTTGTCCCCCTGATGACGCACGTCGTGGCCTGGCTGGGCGTGGGCGATGGTGCCGCACTGATCCTGGTCTCCAACTTGGCCGCGCTGGTGGCCACCGCGTTGTTGTTCGTCCTGGTCCGGCGGGAGACCGCCGACACCGACCTGGCCCGACGCTCCATCTGGTTCCTCAGCCTGGCCCCGGCGGCCTTCGTCCTGGTCATGGGCTACGCCGAATCGGTGCTGCTGTGCCTGTTCCTCGGCTGCTTCCTGGCGCTGCGGCGGGGGGGGGACCGGCCGAACTTCGCCTTGGCGGCCCTGCTCGGTTTCGCGGCGGCGTTGACCCGGCCCATCGGTGTGCTCGTGGCCTTGGTCATCGCCGTGGAGTTGATCCGCTGGTGGGCCAGGCTGCAGACGGGACCACGCCGGGTTGGCCTCATCGCGGTGGCGGCGCCCTTCCTTGGGTTGGCGGCCTTCCTGGGCTGGGCCGACCACGTGGTGGGCGATGTGTGGGCCCCGTTGCGGGTGCAGCTCGAATCGAGCCACCACGGCGGGGTCTCGGATCCTTTCGCCACCTTGTTCGATGACGCCCGAGGCCTGTTGCACCATCACATTGGCACCGCCCTCCATGTGCCGTGGGTGCTCCTGGCCGTGGTGTTGCTGGTGGTGTGCTGGCGTCGGTTGCCCGCCTGCTACACCGTCCTGGTGGTGGCCACGTTGGGCGTGGCCCTGGCCGGTGCCAACCTCGATTCCTTCGAGCGCTATGCCCTGAGCGCCTTCCCGCTGGTCATCGCCGCCGCCGTGCTGGTTCGGGGACCGCGACTTGAGAGAGCCGCCCTGGTCCTCCTCTCGGCCGGCCTGGCGGGATACGCCCTGCTGGCCTTCCTTAACCTCTTCGTGCCCTGACGAGCCGGTATCCTGCTCAAGGTTTGCCGGAAGAGAAAGGACACGATGGTTGAAGACGCACCGGTAGTGATCGCGGGCGCCGGCCCGGGAGGGCTCACTGCCGCCTACGAGTTGACGAAACGGGGGGAGCACCCGCTGGTCCTCGAGGCCGACGAGGTGGTCGGTGGTATCAGCCGTACCGTCCTGCGCGATGGCTGGCGCTTCGATCTCGGAGGTCACCGGTTCTTCACCAAGGTCGACGAAGTGGAGAAGCTGTGGCACGAGATCCTGCCGGAGGGTGATTTCCTGATCCGGCCCCGCATGAGCCGGATCTTCTACGAGGGCAAGTACTACGACTACCCGCTCAAGGCGACCAACGCGTTGCGCAATCTTGGTTTGTGGGAGGCCATGCTCTGCGGTTTCTCCTATATATGGGCCCGCATCCGTCCGCCCCGGGACGAGTCCAATTACGAGGACTGGTTGGTGGCCCGCTTCGGCTGGCGCCTCTACCGGACCTTCTTCAAGACCTACACCGAGAAGGTGTGGGGGGTGAAGGTATCCGAGATGCCGTCCGACTGGGCGGCCCAGCGCATCAAGAATCTCGACCTGCGCAAGGCCGTGATCAACGCGCTGTTGCCCAGGCGCAAGCAGACGGAGATCACCAGCCTCATCGAGGAATTCCAGTACCCGAAGCTCGGCCCGGGCATGATGTGGGAAGTCTGCGCCGAGAAGGTGGTGGCCGCCGGAGGGACAGTGCTCCTGTCGTCGCCGCTTACCCAGATCCACGTGTCCGAAGGTCGGGCCACGTCGGTGACCTATGTGCACGACGGGGCCGAAGTCACCCTGGCGGCCCGCCACGTCATCTCGACCATGCCCATGCGCGAGCTGGTGCATGCGATCGTGCCGGCCCCGCCCGCCGAGGTGCTGGCCGCCGCCGATGGGCTGCACTATCGGGACTATCTGACGGTGGCCCTCATCGTGCCCGAGTCCCGCAGCTTTCCGGACAATTGGATCTACATCCATGCCCCGGACGTGGAGGTGGGACGGATCCAGAACTACGGATCGTGGTCGCCCTACCTGGTCAAGGACGGTCGCACCTGCCTCGGGCTCGAGTACTTCGTCTTCGAGGGCGACGCCGTGTGGGAGATGCCCGACGACCACCTCATCACCTTGGCCACCAAGGAGCTGAGCATGCTCGGTCTGGTGGAACCCGGGGACGTGGAGGACGGCTACGTGGTGAGGGTCCCCAAGGCGTACCCGTACTACGACTTCACCTACGCCGCCAATGTCGAGACCATTCGTCGGTACTTGGCGGAGGAAGCGCCCAATATCCACCCGGTCGGGCGGAACGGCATGCACAAGTACAACAATCAGGACCATTCCATGTACACCGCCATGCTGACGGTGGAAAACATGTACGGGGCGTCACATGACATTTGGTCGGTCAACGTCGAAGAGGAATATCACGAGTCAGGGTCCGGGCCCGGGTCGTCGTCCGGCGGCGGCGGAGGCTCTGGACGCGACG
>CAVURD010000025.1:0-221018 GCA_963743785.1 uncultured Acidimicrobiaceae bacterium
GTGGCCGAGTTGGCCCGGGTGGTCACGCCGAACGGCTTGGTGTGCATTCTCACCCCCAACGCCCCGGCTGATTTTGAGAACCCGTTCCACCTCCATCTCTTCACTCGTGATGAGCTCCGGGAAATGCTGGAACGTCATTTCGACGATGTCTGGTTGGGCGGGGTCGATGCCACCCGCCCGTCAAAGCCGACTTCGCGGCGCGGCGGCTCCGGGCCGCCAAACTCCTACGCTTCGACGTCTTCGATCTGCGCCACCGCATGCCCCACCGTTGGTACGTGTGGGCCTGCACCGCGGCTCCTTCCATTGGCCTACAAGCTCGTGGCGCGAGGTGATGCCGGGGGCGTCACGGGAATCACGGCCGACGACTGGTTCGTGACCGAGGAGCTGGACGACACCACGCTCGTCCTCCTGGCCGTGGCCGACAGCCCCGCGTCTCGACGCTTCCACCCCTCTGATGCTGGCGGTGGGGCTGACCGGGGGGATCGGCTCGGGGAAGTCGGCCGTGGCCGAACTCCTGGTGGCCCGGGGCGCCGTGCTGATCGATGCCGATCAGGTGGCCCGTGAGGTGGTGGCGCCCGGCGGTGCGGCCTACCAGGCGCTGATCGATCGCTTCGGAGCCGGCATCGTGGCCGCCGACGGGACCATCGACCGTCCCGCCCTGGCCGCGGTGGCCTTCGCCGATGACGCCACCCGGGCTGACCTCAACGCCATCACCCATCCGGCCATCGGTGTCGCCATGATCCATGCCCGCGACGCGCTGGAGGAAACCGACGACATCGTGGTGCTGGCCATCCCCCTTCTGACGGCGCAGCATCGGGATACGGTCAAGCTCCGCCTGGTGGTCGTGGTCGATTGCCCCACCGATATCGCCCTGGAGCGGCTCCTGACCCAGAGGGGCATGGACCGAGCCGACGCCGAGGCGCGCATCGCCGCCCAGATCAGCCGGGAGGAGCGGATCAAGGAGGCGGACTACGTGGTCGACAACTCCGGTGATCGCACGCAGCTCGAGGCCGAAGTCTCCACCCTGTGGGAGTGGCTGGTCGCCCAGGCCTGACATGGGAGGGGTTCGCCCGCCGGGTGGCCTCCCGCGGCCGCCGCATCCGGCCGTCCCGCTGTCGGCCCGGGCACGGGGCGTCACACCACCCCGGTAGCCTCGGCCCATGGCCGTCTCCCTGAAAACCCCCTTTGCGGTCGTGTCGCCGTTCCGGCCTGCCGGCGACCAGCCGACCGCCATCGCCACCCTGGTCGAGGGGGTCAACCGGGGCGACCACTACCAGACGCTCCAGGGCATAACTGGCTCGGGGAAGACAGCGACCATCGCCTGGATGATCGAGCAGGTCCAACGCCCCATCCTGATCATCGAGCCGAACAAGTCCCTGGCCGCCCAGCTGTCCTCCGAGCTGCGGGACCTCTTCCCCAAGAACCGGGTCGAGTTCTTCGTGTCCTACTACGACTACTACCAGCCCGAGGCCTACCTCCCCACCACCGACACCTACATCGAAAAGGACTCGTCCATCAACGACGAGATCGACCGGCTCCGCCATGCCACCACGTCGTCGCTCCTCATGCGCAACGACGTGATCGTGGTGGCCTCGGTCTCGTGCATCTACGGCCTCGGGGCACCCCAGGAGTACCGCGACCGCATCCTGGCCCTCACCGTGGGTGACCAGCACGACCAGCGCGACATCCTGCGGCGCCTGGTCGACCTGCAGTACGCCCGCAACGACGTGAACCTGGTCCGGGGGACGTTCCGGGCCCGGGGCGACACGGTCGAGATCCACCCGGCCTACGAGGAGCAGGCGCTGCGGGTTGAGATGTTCGGCGACACCATCGAGCGCATCGTCACCTTCGATGTCCTGACCGGTGAGATGGGGGAGGAGCTGGAGGACATCGCCGTCTACGCCGCCACCCACTACGTCACCGGCGACGAGATCGTCCAGCGGGCCGTCGGCACCATCGAGGTCGAGCTCCGGGAACGCCTGCAGTACTTCGAGAAGGAGGGCAAGCTCCTCGAGGCCCAGCGCCTCCGGGTCAGGACCGAGCACGACCTGGAAATGCTGGCCGAAACCGGTGTCTGCTCCGGCATCGAGAACTATTCCCGCCACCTGGACGGCCGCGCCCCGGGCGAGACGCCCTACACCCTGCTCGACTTCTTCCCCAAGGACTACCTGGTGGTGATCGACGAGAGCCACGTGGCCGTGCCGCAGCTGCACGGCCAACACGCCGGCGACCGCTCCCGCAAGGACATGCTGGTCGACCACGGATTTCGCCTTCCATCGGCCCGGGACAACCGCCCGCTGCGCTTCGACGAGTTCATCGAGCGGGTGCCCCAGTGTGTGTTCGTCTCGGCCACCCCCGGCCCCTTCGAGAAGGAGCACTCGACGCAGATGGTCGAGCAGGTCATCCGGCCCACCGGTCTGGTCGATCCCGAGGTGACCATCCGCCCCACCAAGGGCCAGGTGGACGACCTGATGGCCCGGATCGAGGTCACGGTCGGAGCCGGGGGCCGGGTGCTGGTGACCACGTTGACCAAGAAGATGGCCGAGGACCTCACCGACTATCTGGCCGATGCCGGCATCCGGGTTCAGTACCTCCACTCCGACATCGACACCATCACCCGGATCGAGATCCTGCGCGAGCTCCGCCTGGGCACCATCGACGTCCTGGTCGGCATCAACCTCCTCCGCGAGGGACTCGACCTCCCCGAGGTGGCTCTCGTCGCCATTCTCGATGCCGACAAGGAAGGTTTTCTCCGCTCGGCCTCCTCCCTGATCCAGACCATGGGCCGGGCCGCCCGCAATGTGGACGGGACCGTCATCCTCTATGCCGACACGATCACCGACTCGATGCGGGAAGCCGTTTCGGTGACCCAGCGTCGCCGCGAGATACAAACGGCATACAACAAGGAGCACGGCATCGACCCCACGACCATCCGCAAGGCGGTCACCGACATTCTCGAACGACTGCGCGGTGCCCCCGGCCGCTCGCGGGCCGAGGTGCGGCGCAACCCGTCGAGACGTGGCGCGCCACGGCCCTCCCTGCTGCACGACGGTGATGCCTCCACCCCGGCCGTGGCCGTGGAGCTGATGAGCCAGCTGGAGACGGAGATGAAGGTGGCGGCGGCCGAGTTGCGGTTCGAAGAGGCGGCTCTGTTGCGCGACGAGATCGCCGAGTTGCGGGCTTCCGTCCCCGGATAGTCGCCCGGGCCGCCCGAGTCGTACGGACCGTCCGGCGCCGCCCGGTTAGCCTCGCGGCCATGCCCACGGCCGAAACCCTCCTCGCCACCGTCGAGCGGTACGCCGCCACGGTCACCGCCCGCGACGCCAGCGCCTACGCCGCGTTGTTCACCCCCGGAGCGGTGCAGGTCGATCCCTACCCGACGGCGCCCAATGTCGGCCGGGACGCCATCCGGGATTTCATGCAACGCTCCATTGACGGCTGCGAGACGATGCTCTTCGAGGTCACCGAGGTCCACCCCGTGGCCGACCGGGCGGCGTTGGCCTTCCACATCACCCTCGATCTCGAGGGCGGCGCGGTGATGCACATCCGCGGCATCGAGGTCTTCACGGTGACCGAGGACGGGCTCATCGCAGCCGTCGACGCCTACTGGGGTGACAACGATGTCACCTTCGACTGAGGGGATCACCATAAAGGAAAAGGGAAATCGTCGTCACCGAGTTCGTCTTGCCCGATGGTGTCATGCACTCGTGGGCAACGTCGTGGCGACCGTGATCGCCCAATCCGGCGCCGCGTGACCGTGGGTCGGTGCTCGGACACGTGAGGGGTCCCGGGTGAGGCCGGCCACCTCCGACGAGCTGACGTACCGCGCCGCGACGCCGCACGATGTCGAGGGGATCGCCCACCTCCACGCCGACAGCTGGCGAAGGAACTACCGCGGTGCATTCTCCGACGCCTACCTGGACGGTGACCTGGTCGCGGAGCGGCTCTCCGTCTGGTCTGACCGCCTCCGGTCACCGCACGCGGGCACCTTCACGATCGTGGCGGAGCACCCCGACCCCGGCACCGCCACCGGTGCCATCGTCGGCCTGGCCCACACCATCCTCGGGGATGATCCGGCCTGGGGTGCGCTTCTCGACAACCTCCATGTCTCCCACGCCGAGCAGGGGCGGGGGATCGGCACCCGGCTGATGGCGGAGACGGCGAGCGGTCTCATCGCGCGTGCCCCGGCCTCGTCGCTCTTCCTGTGGGTTCTGGCCCAGAACACGGCGGCCCAGGCCTTCTACGACGCCCGGGGCGGCACCTGCGTCGAGCGCCAGTCCCGGAACCCTGAGCCGGGGGATCGACTGCGCTACACCTGGCCGGACCCCTCGGGGCTCCTCCTCGACCAGGCCGAGGAGCGGGCCGATCGGCAGTGACACACCCTCCCGGTATCCTCGACAGATGGTCGATCGTCTGGTCGTTCGCGGGGCCCGCGAGCACAATCTTCGCGATGTCTCACTCGACCTGCCCCGGGACCGCCTGATCGTCTTCACCGGCCTGTCGGGATCGGGCAAGTCGTCCCTGGCCTTCGACACCATCTACGCCGAGGGTCAGCGGCGCTACGTCGAATCCCTCTCGGCCTACGCCCGCCAATTCCTGGGCCAGATGGACAAGCCGGACGTCGATTTCATCGAGGGTCTCTCGCCGGCCATCTCCATCGACCAGAAGTCGGCTTCCCGCAACCCGCGTTCGACTGTGGGGACCATCACCGAGGTGTACGACTACCTGCGCCTTCTCTATGCCCGCATCGGCCATCCCCACTGCCCGAACTGCGGCCGGCCCGTGGCCCGCCAGACCCCCCAGCAGATCGTGGACCGGGTGCTCGAGCTCGAGGAGGGCACCAGGTTCCAGGTGCTGGCCCCGGTGGTCCGTGGGCGCAAGGGGGAGTACAGCACCTTGCTGGACGACCTGGCCAAGCAGGGGTTCGCCCGGGTGCGGATCGACGGCGTGCCCACCGAATTGGCCGATCGGGCCGAGGTCACCCTGGCCCGGTACGAGATCCACACGATCGACGTGGTGGTCGACCGCCTCATCCGGCGGGGCAACATCCGCCAACGCCTGACCGAGTCGATCGAGACCGCGCTGGAGCTGACCGGCGGCACGGCCGAGGTGCTGGTCATGAACGGCAGCGCTCCGGAGAGCGATGAAGGAATCACCTTCTCCCAGCACCTGGCCTGCACCCACTGCGGCATCAGTTTCGAGGAGCCGGCGCCGCGGAACTTCTCGTTCAACTCGCCCTACGGCGCCTGCCCCGCCTGTGTCGGGCTGGGCACCAGGTTCGAAGTCGACCCTGAGCTGGTGGTCCCCGACGACACGCTGTCGCTGGCGACGGGTGCCCTGGCGCCGTGGGCCGGAGCCCGCAGCGAGTACTTCACCGGGCTGCAGAAGGGTGTGGCCGATCTGGCCGGGTTCGCCTACGACGCGCCGTGGAAGTCGCTCAAGGCCAAGGACAAGAAGCTGGTGCTCTTCGGCACCGGGACCAGGTCGGTCCACGTCACCTACAAGAACCGGTTCAACCGCACCCGGTCCTATGACGCCCTCTTCGAGGGGATCGTGCCCTGGCTGCAGCGTCGGCACGGTGAATCGGAGTCGGACTGGTCACGCGAGCAGGTGGAGCAGTACATGCGCGAGGTGGACTGCCCGGTCTGTCACGGGGCCCGCCTCAAGCCCGAGTCACTGGCCGTGACCGTCGGTGGGCGCAATATCTACGAGCTGTGCAGCCTCTCCATTGCCAACGCGGTGGATGCCATGGGGGAGCTCGAGCTCAGCGACCGTGAGCACATGATCGCCGACCGCGTGTTCAAGGAGGTGCAGGAGCGGATGCAGTTCCTGCTCGACGTCGGCCTCGACTACCTCTCGCTGGCTCGTTCGGCCGCCACGCTCTCGGGGGGCGAGGCTCAACGCATCCGTCTGGCCAGCCAGATCGGCAGTGGTCTGGTCGGGGTGCTCTACGTGTTGGACGAGCCCTCCATCGGCTTGCACCAACGAGACAACCGGCGACTCATCGGCACCCTCGAGCGGCTGCGCAATCTGGGCAACACGGTCATCGTGGTCGAGCACGACGAGGAGACCATCCGCAGCGCCGACTACGTGGTCGACATCGGTCCGGGCGCGGGGGAGCACGGCGGGACCGTGGTCCACGCCGGACCGGTGACGGGCAGGGGGGGCCTGGTCTCGAACAAGGCCTCCATCACCGGGCAGTACCTCTCGGGCAAGCGATCCATCCCGGTCCCGTCACGCCGACGACCCGGCAGCGGGGACGTCGTCACGGTGCGCGGTGCCCGCGAGCACAACCTGCACGACATCGACGTCTCGTTCCCACTGGGCTGCCTGGTGGCGGTGACGGGGGTCTCGGGCTCAGGCAAGTCGACCCTGGTCAACGACATCCTCCTGCGCTCCTTGGCCCAGCGCCTGCACCGGGCCAAGACGCTCCCGGGCCGGCACCGCAAGGTCGAGGGCGTCCAATTCCTCGACAAGGTGGTCGACGTCGATCAGGCCCCGATCGGGCGCACCCCGCGGTCGAATCCAGCCACCTACACCGGCGTGTTCGACCACATCCGCAAGCTCTTCGCTCAGACCGCTGAGGCCAAGGTCCGGGGTTACCAACCCGGCCGGTTCTCTTTCAACGTGCGGGGGGGCCGCTGCGAGGCCTGCGCCGGCGACGGCACCATCAAAATCGAGATGCACTTCCTGCCCGATGTCTACGTCCCGTGCGAGATCTGCCACGGCGCCCGCTACAACCGCGACACCCTCGAGATCACCTTCCGGGGCAAGACCATCGCCGACGTGCTCGACCTCTCCTGCGAGGAGGCATTGGAATTCTTCGCCAAGCAGCCTCCCATCGCCCGTCACATGCAGACCCTGTTCGACGTCGGCCTGGGGTACGTCCGGCTCGGTCAACCGGCGCCGACCCTGTCGGGCGGCGAGGCCCAACGGGTCAAGCTGGCTAGCGAGCTGAGCCGGCGGCCCACCGGGCACACCCTCTACGTGCTGGACGAGCCGACCACGGGTCTGCATTTCGAGGACACCCGCCGCCTGCTCGAGGTGCTGGGCCGCCTGGTCGACCAGGGCAACACGGTGGTGGTGATCGAACACAACCTCGACGTCATCAAGACCGCCGACTGGATCATCGACCTCGGCCCCGAAGGGGGCAACAAGGGCGGGAACGTCGTCGCCGAGGGGACTCCCGAACAGGTGGCGAAGACAGCCGGCTCGTATACCGGCGAGGTGCTCAAGAAGATGCTGCCGGCCTGAGCCCACCTAGGTGATGGCCAGCATCCTCTCCAAGGCCACCCGGGCCCACTCGGCCGTCTCGGTGTCGACCTGAATCTGGTTGCGGACCTCCCCCTGCACCAGGCCCTCGAGCACCCAGGCCAGGTGCGGCCCGTCGATTCTCGACATGGTCGAGCAGGGACAGACCAGCGGGTCGAGGCAGACCACGGTCTTGTCGGGAGACTCGTCATCGAGCCGCTTGACCAAGTGGATCTCGGTGGCCACGCCGATCACCGAACCACTCGGTGCGGCCGCTACGCCCTGGATCAGGGCGTCGGTGGAGCCCACCAGGTCACCCATCTCCACCACGTCGTGGGCGCACTCGGGATGGACCATGACGATCCCACCGGGGTGGGCTTCCCGAAAGGCCGTCACGTGCTCGGGCCTGAACCGTTGGTGGACCGAGCAGTGTCCCTTCCACAGCAGCAGCGTCGAGTTCTTGACCTCGGCGTCGGTCAGCCCCCCGAGGGCCAGGCGCGGGTTCCACACCCGCATGTCGTCGGCCCCGTAGCCGAGTTGATAGCCGGTGTTACGGCCCAGGTGCTGATCGGGAAAGAACAGGACCCGGTCACCCCGGCCCTCCTCCAGGGCCCAGGTCAAGACCGCACGCGCGTTCGAAGAGGTGCAGACGGCACCCTGGTGGCGACCGACGAAGGACTTGAGGGCGGCCGAGGAGTTCATGTAGGTGACGGGGACCACGCGCTCGACGTCGATCACCCTGGAGAGCTCCTCCCACGCCTCCTCCACCTGGTCGATGTCGGCCATGTCGGCCATCGAACAGCCGGCATTGAGGTCGGGCAACAGCACCTTCTGGTCCGCTCCGGTGAGCACGTCGGCCGATTCGGCCATGAAGTGCACGCCACAGAAGACGATGAATTCCGCCTCGGTCTGCTCGGCCGCCAGCCGGGACAACCCGAAGGAATCCCCCCGGGCGTCGGCCCAGCGCATGACGTCGTCGCGTTGGTAGTGGTGCCCCAGAACGAAGACACGGGACCCCAGGGCCGCCTTGGCGGCTCCGATCATCCGGGTCAACTCGTCGGCGGTCGCGGTGCTGTAGCGCTCGGGGAGCGGGTGTTGGAGCCTGAGCATCGATCTGCCCCCTTTGAGGGAGAGCACCGATCTGGCCGGCGGGGACAGCCTGGTCGCCCATCCGCGGGTGTGTCGGCCTCGGTGCGAGGTGTCGTGCCGGAAACCAGGCCGGCACAGTCAGTGTATCGGGTGTCCCGGGCCCTGTCGCGGTCTGCGCGAAAGTGGACGGCGTGAAGGATCCACCCCCTACCGGCTCCATTCCCGATGCTCCGGGGTCGTACCAGTTCCTCGATGCCGAGGGCCGGATCCTCTATGTGGGCAAGGCGAAGTCGCTGCGCCACCGCCTCCCCAACTACTGGCAGGATTCCGCCCTGGCCAACCAGTTGCCCCGTACCGCGCAGATGGTGGCCCAGGCCGATCACGTGGAGTGGGTGGTGGTCGACAGCGAGGTCGACGCACTCATTCTGGAACATTCGCTCATCCAGGCCCATCTGCCCCGGTACAACGTCCGGCTGAAGGACGACAAAAGCTACCCGTGGCTGGCCGTCACCCTGAACGACGAGTGGCCGCGTCCGGCCGTGGTGCGGGGACGCAAGCGCAAGGGCGTGCGCTACTTCGGCCCCTACGGCCAGGCCGGTGGCATCCGCTCCACCCTTGACCTGCTGGTGCGCAGTTTTCCCGTCCGGACGTGTTCGGACAACAAATTCCTCCGCCACCAGCGCCTGGGGCGGCCCTGCCTCCTCTACGACATCGACCGCTGCTCGGGACCCTGTGTCGGCGCGGTCGACCACACCGCCTACGACGGTTTCGTCAACGACCTCATGGGGTTCCTCTCGGGCGACACCGAACCGGTACTCGATCGACTCAACGCGGAGATGCAGGCGGCGTCGGACAACCTCGAGTTCGAGCGGGCCGCCCGGCTCAGGGATCGCATCGCCACGGCCCAGAAGGCCGCCGAAGCCCAATTGATGGTGTCCGAGCGGGCCGAGGACTTCGACGTGATCGGCGTGGCCGACGATCCGCTCGAGGCGTCCGTGCAGATCTTCGTCGTGCGGCGCGGACGGGTGGTGGGCCACCGGGGGTTCGTGGCCGAAAAGGTGGAGGACCTGACCAGTCCCGAGTTCCTGGCGCTCATCCTCCAGCAGGTCTACGGCACCGACGGGACCGAGGTGCCCCGCCGGGTCCTGGTGCCGGAGGTCCCGGCCGACCAGGAGGTGCTGACCACGTGGCTGCGCTCCCTGCGCCAGGGACCGGTCGACGTGGCCGTCCCGCAACGAGGGCCGAAACGGGCGCTGCAAGAGACCGTCACCCGGTCGGCCGCCGAGGACCTGGCCCGGCACCGCCTGCGCCGGGCCTCCGATCACAACGCCCGCTCGAAGGCCCTGACCGAGCTCCAGGGCGCGTTGGGATTCCGCGAGGCCCCGTTGCGGATCGAGTGCTACGACATGAGCCACCTGCAGGGCACCGACTACGTCGGCTCGATGGTGGTGGTGGAGGACGGGCTGGCCAAGCGGTCGGACTACCGCCGGTTCAAGGTCAAGACGGTGGGGGGCAACGACGACTACGCGGCCATGGAAGAGGTGCTGACCAGGCGCCTCACCGCCCTGGTCGCGGCCAAGGACGCCCCGGCCACCGAACGCCCACGCCGGTTCGCCTACCGACCCAACCTGTTGCTGGTCGACGGCGGCAAGGGGCAACTGGGCGTGGCCGAACGGGTGGTACGTGATCTGGGGCTCGAGGACGAGATCGAACTGGCCTCCCTGGCCAAGCAATTCGAGGAGGTCTACCGACCGGGTCAGGCCGCGCCGATCCGGCTCCGGCGCGGCTCGGACGCCCTGTACCTGCTCCAGCGGGTGCGCGACGAGGCTCATCGCTTCGCCATCACCTTCCACCGCGAACGGCGGGGCAAGCGCATGACCGTCAGCGTCCTGGACGACATCCCGGGGCTGGGTCCGGCCCGCCGCACCCGGCTGGTCAAGGAGATGGGCGGTGTCAACGCCGTCAAGGCCGCCTCCCTGGAGGAGCTGCTGTCACGGTCGTGGCTCCCCGATGACGTCGGGCTGGCCGTTTACGATGGGATACACAAGACCGGAGGGCGGTGAGTCGTTGAGCGAATTCCTCGTGGTGACGGGGATGTCCGGGGCGGGCCGGTCGACGGCCGCAGCCACCCTGGAGGACCTGGGCTGGTTTGTCATCGACAACGTGCCGGCGGCCCTCATCATGAAGATGGTCGAGATGATCGATCTTCCCGGTTCGGAGATCGAGCGGGTGGCCCTGGTCATCGGCCGGGGCGGGTCCAACACCGGGGTCGAATATTTCGATGAACTGGCCGACGTGCTCGATGCGCTCCGCCAGACCCGCAACCGAGTCACGGTGCTCTTCCTCGAAGCGGCCGACGACGTCCTGGTCAGGCGCTACGAGGGCACCCGCCGACGCCATCCCATCGACGCCCGTGGCGTGGAGGAATCGATCGCCGACGAGCGCCGCCTCCTCGGACCGGTGCGCGACCGGGCCGATCTGCTCATCGATACGGGGGAGCTCAACTCGAACCAGCTGCGCACCCGCATCCTCGAGGCCTTCGACAACAACAGCGCCGATTCCAACATGCAGACGTCGGTGGTCTCCTTCGGCTACAAGCACGGGATCCCACTCGATGTCGACATCGTCTTCGACTGCCGTTTCCTGCCCAATCCCTTCTGGGTCGAGGAACTGCGGCCCTACAGCGGCCTCGATGCCCCGGTGCGGGACTACGTCCTCTCCCAGCCCGAATCGATGGACTTTCTGGCCAAGGTCGACGATCTCCTCACCGCCATCCTCCCGGCCTTCATCCGGGAGGGGAAGTCGTACCTGACCATCGCCATGGGCTGCACCGGCGGCCGGCACCGATCGGTGGCGCTGGCCGAAGCACTGGCCACCCGGCTGGGCGGACACGGCCACCCCACCTCGGTCTTCCACCGGGACGTGGACCGATGAGCCCCGCCGGACCGGGTCCCGCCGTCGTGGCCCTGGGCGGAGGGCACGGGACCGCCGTCACCCTCCGCGCCGCCCGCACCTACGCCGGGCTCCTGACCGCTGTGGTCTCGGTGGCCGACGACGGTGGGTCGAGCGGTCGCCTGAGCGAGTTGCTCGACGTGGTGGCGCTGGGGGACATGCGCAAGTGCCTGGTGGCCCTGGCCGCCGAGGACTCGGCGCTGGCCGTGGCCTTCGAGCACCGCTTCGAGGAAGGGGAGCTGGCCGGGCACGCCCTCGGCAACCTCGTGCTGGCCGGACTGATCGAGGCCACCGGCGAGCTGGTGTCCGGCGTTCGGGAGGCAGCCCAGTTGTTGGGGGCCGACGGCGACGTGGTGCCGGCCACCGTCGAGCGGGTCGTGCTCAAGGCCAACGTCGCCCACGGGGAGGTGGCCGGTCAGGTGGCGGTGTCGGCGGCCGGGGGCATCGAGACGGTGTCCCTCGTCCCGGCGGATGCATCACCGCCCCCGCTGGCCATCGAGCGGATCGAGGCGGCGGACCAGGTGGTCATCGGTCCCGGGTCGCTCTTCACCAGTGTGCTGGCCGCGGCCGCTGTCACAGGGGTTGCAGAAGCCCTGGCCCGAAGCCGGGGCCAGCGGGTCTACGTGTGCAACCTCCACCCGCAGAAACCGGAGACGGCGGGCTTCGACGTGGCGGACCACCTGGCCGCCCTGGCCCGGCATGGCGTGCCGGTCGACGTCGTCCTGTGCGACACCAGCCTGGGCCTGCCCCGGGGTCGGGTCGCCATCGACCTGGTCGACGTGCCCCTCACCGCAGACAATCCTCTGGTCCACAGTCCTGGCAGACTGGCGCTGGCACTCTCCAGTCTGCTGTCATAGCGCCCGAAAGGAAGTTGGTGCGGATGGCGGTACGCGTCGGTATTAATGGGTTCGGCCGGATCGGACGGAACTTCTTCCGTGCCGTCCTGGCCTCGGGCGCCGATGTGGAGGTGGTGGGCGTCAATGACCTGACCTCGGCCGCCACGCTGGCCCATCTCCTGCGCTACGACTCCACCCAGGGCCGACTGTCGGTGCCGGTCGACGTCGAGGGCGGCCAGCTCGTGGTGGGGGAGCAGCGCATCGCGGTGGTGGCCGAGCGCGAGCCGTCGCTGGTGCCCTGGGCCGAACTGGGGGCCGCGGTAGTGATCGAGTCGACCGGGCTGTTCACCGCCCGGGAGAAGGCCGCCGCCCACCTTGGCGCCACGGTGAAGCGGGTGATCATCTCGGCGCCGTCGGGCGACGCCGACGCCACCTTCGTCATCGGCGTCAACGATGACCAGTTCGACCCGGCCCACGACGTGGTGATCTCCAATGCCTCGTGCACCACCAACTGCTTCGTGCCCATGGTGAAGGTGCTCGATGACGCCTTTGGCATCGCCAGCGGGCTCATGACCACGGTCCACGCCTACACCAACGACCAGAACCTGCTCGACCTGCCCCACAGCGACATGCGCCGGGCCCGAGCCGCCGCAGTCAATATCGTGCCCGCCTCGACCGGTGCCGCCCGCGCCACGTCGCTGGTGCTGTCCTCGATGAAGGGCCGCCTCGACGGGACCGCCCTGCGGGTGCCGGTGCCGGCCGGTTCCATCACCGAATTTACGGCCGTCGTCCACGGCAGCCCCTCGGTCCCCGACGTCAACGCCGCCTTTGCCGAGGCGGCGGCCAAACCGCCGCTCGACCATGTGCTCGAGTACACCGAGGACCCCATCGTCTCCAGCGACATCGTGGGCAGCCCCGCCTCATGTACGTTCGACTCCCTGCTCACCATGGTCCTTCCGGTCAACGACGCCCTGTCCATGGTCAAGGTCCACGGGTGGTACGACAACGAGTGGGGCTATTCGAACCGCCTGGTTGACCTGACCGTGCTGGTCGGGGGCTGAGGGATGAAACGCCCGGGGGGGTTGCCACTGCTCGAGGACCTGCCCGACGTCGACGGGCGGCGTGTCCTGGTGCGGGTGGACTTCAACGTGCCGCTCCACATCGGGATTGACGGGCGAGCCACCGTGGCCGACGACTTTCGCATCAGGGCGGCGCTGCCCACCCTGCGCTGGCTGCTCGAGCGTGGGGCCGAGGTCGTGGCCTGCTCGCACCTGGGCCGACCGGCCGACACCCGCGACCCGCGTTGGGAGATGGGGCCGGTGCGTGAGCGTCTGGAGGCGTTGTGCCCCGGCGTGGCGCTGATGGACAATCTCCGCTTCAACCCGGGCGAGCGGGCGAATGACCCTGCCTTCGTGGCCTCCTTGATCGAGGGCTTCGACGCCTACGTCAACGAAGCCTTCGGGGTGGCGCATCGCCGCCACGCGTCCATCGTCGGCCCGCCGCAGTTCCTGCCCAGCGCGGCCGGCCTGCGCCTGGCCAAAGAGGTCGAAGTGCTCAGCGGCCTGTTGGACCGGCCGGCCCGGCCCTTCGTCGCCGTCGTGGGCGGGGCCAAGGTGGCCGACAAGATCAAGGTACTCAAGGTCCTGGCCACCAGGGTGGACACGCTCATCGTCGGGGGCGGCATGGCCTTCACGTTTCTGGCCGCCCTGGGCCACACCGTCGGGAACTCGCTCCTGGAGCCCGAACAGCTCTCGGCCTGCCGGGAGCTCCTGGACTCGGGCACCGAGATCCTCCTGCCCACCGACATACGAGCGCTCGAACCGGGCGGGACGTTCGGTCGACCCGGCGACGGCATCGGCCCGCGGGGCGGGACCAAGGTCACCGAGCGCGATCTCACCGACGGGTGGACCGGGCTCGACATCGGGCCCGACGCGGCGGCCACCTTTGCCGACGTGGTTCGCCAGGCCGGGACGGTGCTCTGGAACGGCCCGATGGGTGCCTTCGAGGACGTCCGCTTCGCCTCCGGCACGCGTGTCGTGGCGCAAGCCGTGGCGGAGAGCGACGCCTTCTCCGTCGTGGGCGGCGGTGACAGCGCCAGTGCGTTGGAGGAACTCGGGCTGGCCGATCGAGTGAGCTTCCTCTCCACCGGGGGTGGGGCGTCGCTCTGTTTCATCGAGGGCGACGGCGACCTGCCCGCGCTCGACGCGTTGCGCCACGCGCCGAACGCGCCCCGCTAGTGGCCGGTCGGCGCCCGCTGATCAGCGGGAATTGGAAGATGCACCACGATCACATCGAGGCGCTGCACATGGTGCGCGACCTCGGGTTGCGTCTCAAGCCCGATGACGTAGCGGCGGTCGACGTGTCCGTCCACCCGCCGTTCACCGACCTGCGGACCGTGCAGACCCTGGTGGAGAAGGAAGCCATTCCGATCGCCCTCGGCGCCCAACACTGCTCGGAGGCGGATGCCGGCGCCCGCACCGGGGAGGTCAGTGCGCAGATGCTGGCCCGCCTGTCCACGAGCTACGTCCTGGTCGGGCACTCGGAGCGGCGCCAGCTGTTCGGCATGTCCGACGAGACCGTGACCGCCACCGTGGAGGCCGTGTTTCGGCATCAGATGACGCCCATTCTCTGCGTCGGTGAGACCGAGGAACAGCGGTTGCGCTCACAGACCGAGTCGACGCTGGAACGGCAGGTCCTCACCGCCCTCGAGGGTCTGGCGCCCGAGCAGGTCGCCGGGGTGGTGGTGGCCTACGAGCCCATCTGGGCCATCGGCAGCGGCCAGGCCGCCAGCGCGGTCGACGCCGAGGACGCCTGCGTTTTCATCCGGGCCATGGTGGCCAAAGCCGCCGGTGAAGCCGCCGCCGACGCGATACGAATCCAGTACGGAGGGTCGGTCCAGGCGGAGAATTCTGCCGATCTGCTGGCTGAACCGGACGTGGATGGCCTGTTGGTCGGTGGAGCGAGCCTCCAGGCAGCCAGCTTCCTCGACATCATTCGGGCCTGCGCCGCCTGCTACCGTTCCTAGGCCGTTTCTGGCGACACGCACTGAGCTGGAGGATTCGTGTCTGCAGGTACTTGGGTTTATATCGGGATTGAAGTGGCCGCGGCACTGGGTCTGATCTTCCTCATTCTCATGCACAGCGGCAAGGGCGGCGGTCTCTCCGACATGTTCGGTGGAAGCGTCGGGGCCGCCGCACAGGGCTCCACCGTGGTGGAGAGAAACCTGGATCGCATCACGGTCACCGTGGCCATCATCTTCACCTTTACCACCCTCACTTTGGACCTTCGGCTGCAGTGACACACCGGGGCCGCGGGCCCGGGTGGCGACGAGGTCCGATCCTGTGCGGTCTCGCCGTGGCGATCCTTCTCTCGGGGTGCGCCAAGGCGGGTTCGACCACCACCACGGTGACGTACGTGGCCGTGTCGGGTGGAACGATCTCCTTCGGCCTGAGCCAGGGGCCAACCGGGTGCAATCCGCACACGCCGACGGGGAGCTCTTCGGCCACCCGCCTCCTCCTGGCCGCCGTGCTGCCCAGCCCGTTCGTCGTGGACGGCACGGGCACGGTGACCCCCAATTCCAACCTCATTCAACAGTCGGAATTGGTCAGCACCAAGCCGGAGACCATCATCTACACGCTGAATCCGCAGGCGGTGTGGTCGGATGGCGTCCCCATCACGGCCAAGGATTTCATCTACGCCTGGCATCAGCAGAGGGCGGACGCACCAGCCGACCCGGCATCGGTGGCCAGTGTGGCGGGCTACCGCGACATCGCGTCGATCACGGGCAGTAACAACGGTCGCACGGTGACGGTGGTGTTCCATGCCCTCTTCGCCGATTGGCAGATGCTCTTTGCCAACCTGCTGCCGGCCCACATCATGGAGACCGTCGGATGGAACCCCCAATGCTCCTCTGTCAACCCGGCCATTGACCTCTCGGGCGGGCCCTTCGAGATCGCCTCGGTCTCGGCCCAGACCATCGGCCTGGAGGCCAACCCGAAATGGTGGGGGACGACACCCAATGTGCGCCGCATCACAGTTCACATCGCGTCAAGCCCCCAGCAACTGATGCAATGGATCCAGTCGGGTTTCGTCCAGGTGGCCCTGCCCGGCTCCATCACGTCCGGCTCTTTGAGCCAGGTGACCTCCTTGCCTGGCGTGCAGAGCTCGGTCGACCCCTCCAGTACCTTCCTGCAACTCGAAATGGCCAGCGATCCGGCCACCCCGACCACCGCCGACGTCCGGCAGGCCATTGCCCTCTCGGTGGACCGCCAGGCGCTGCTGAACCAGCAGGTGAACTGGGCGGTCCCCACAGAGCAGGTGGCGACCAGCCACATCGAGGTGCCGGGTCAGCCGGGGTACCACGTCCCGCCCGCCTCGGACACTCCACCGACCGTCCCGACTTCGACGACCACCTCGACCACCACCGTCGGACAGGGCGGGTCGGTCGACTTCCCGGCCACGTCCGTTCCCGAACAGGCAGCCGCGCTGATGGAGAGCGCCGGCTACTTCCGATCTGGTTCTGACCCGTGGGAGACGAGTGTGGTCGGAATGCCGCTGACCCTGCGACTGGCCGTTGACGAGGGTGACGCCTGGGCCGCGGCAACCGCGCCGCAGCTGCAGGAGCAGCTGCAGGCGGCCGGCTTCGTGGTATCCCTGGTTCCCGAGACAGACGCCGCGGCGACGGGAGCGGCGCTGTCCGAGGACACCGCCGAGTTGGCACTCCTGCCGTTGACCGGCTCGCCTTTCCTGAGTCAGGCCGTGGCCTGGTACACGCCGTTGCTGGGGGCTCCGGGCGTGGACGGATCGCAGAACTGGACGGGCTACAACGATGCCACCTTCAATCAACTGGTGACCACGGCGTCGCAGCAGCTCAATCCCAACACGGCGGCGACCGACTACGACACGGCCGACGCGAAGCTCTGGACCGACATGGTGGGCCTGCCCCTCTTCGTGGAACCAAGTGCACTGGTGTGGAGCCGCACGGTGGGCGGAGTCATGCCGACGCCCATGAGCGACAGTCTCCTGTGGTACGCCCAGGATTGGGCCATCCGGGTCCCCGAATCCACCAACAGCACGACGCCGTCGCTACCCGGCCAGTAGGTCTCTCCGGTCAACTGCGACGAGCAGGTTGGCGATCGGTGTCCAAAGGGCGACGCGCTACGCTCTTTGAGCGCTCATCCGAGTCGCACACTCGTCGGAGTGGCGGAATAGGCAGACGCGCCAGCTTGAGGGGCTGGTGCCCGCAAGGGCGTGGGGGTTCAAGTCCCCCCTCCGACACGTGGTTTGACCTGGGGACACGTCACGAAGATATTCAGCGGGGGAGTGGCGAGCAATCCGGGCCGTTGAACCACGTTGAATAGCGAGATTCAACGGGACGCTATTTGCCGATGGAGCGAAACTCTGCGGCGTCGGCGTCCGGCTGCTGTTCGGCTGCTCGCATGAGTGCTCCGAGACGGTCAGCGATTGCGGTGTCCCGCTCGGTAGTCGCGTGCTGATACCGCAGCGACATTGTGGGTGTGCCATGACCGATCCACGAGATCAGTTCTGGATCGTTGCGCCGGTTGTGGCGGCCCATGTAGCACCGCTGCCGTGAAGGTCATGCAAATGGAGTCCACTGACCCCACGCCCCCGCAAGCTGCCGCCCAGCGGTGTCGGAACTTGCTGCGCCGCAAGGGATGACCCTCGGGTGACGTGAATAGGAGGGCATCCGGCTCGGGGCTCACGTGGTCATTCAGGTGGTCCTCAATGGTGCTATGAGGTCAGCGGGGAGGGCCACAGTGCGCCGACCCGACGCAGACTTGGGTGGCCCGAACGTGACCCGGCCGTCAGCCAACTCCACCGCCGATTCCTCGACTTGGATTGTCTTGTGGAGTACGTCAACTCGGTGCCGTCGCAATCCAGCCAACTCACCGAAGCGCAATGAGCCATAGGCCGCCAGTAAGACCATGGCCTGATATTCGGCATCCATCGCCGCTGTGATTTTCGCCACCTGGTCGGGCATGGCAACCGGTCGCTCGGCGGGAGTCTCACGACCCCGTTCTTGACTCGACACGGGTTGATTCGCAGGAGACCGTCCTCAACGGCCTGATTGAGCATGGTCCGGGCGAGGCGATATGCCTTCGCCGGCTGGGTGGACTTGGGACGCTCGGTCAGCATCGTGACGTGCCATGCCCGCCAAGTCTCCGGAGTCATAGACCCGAGCACTACCGTGCCGAGCTCGGGCTCGAGCCAGAGTCGCCACAACGCGGCATAGAGCTCCTGGGTGCGCGGTCCTAGGTCCAGGCGTTGGGCCAGCCAGCGTTTGCCGTATGCGCCGAACGTTTCTTCAGCGAGCTCGGGCGGCCGCCAGTCGCACGAGACAATCTCGGTTGACACTGTCGAAAGCCATGCATCGCAGTCGGCCACCGTCGCGAACGTTGTTGCCCTGCCTCGGCGTTTTCCGTCAGGCCCCAGGTATGAGGCGCCGAGGCAACAGTGACCGATATCCAGAATCGACTCATCGGGGGCGGTTAGGGCAGCGGGACTAGCCAGATACCTCTCGTGGGTTTCAGTGGGTCCTTGTAGATTCCGACGTAGGTGCCCGTCTGGCCGGGGTCATCGAAGCAGACGCTGCCCGATGCTGACCCGCCCGGCATGATTTGACCCGAACCCAGACTCCCCGTCGCGGCCAAGTCGGCATTTGCAGCAGTTCCAGCCGGAGTGTGGAGTGACCAGTAGTTTTCGTTGTAGCCAATTGTTGATGAATGTAAATTCCCGATATCGACGGCCGCACAGATGGTTCCTGTGCCCGAGCTGTCCTTCGACCGAGTCCATGTCGCAGTAACAAACGCACCTCCGATGCCGATGGGGTTCGGGGTGGTATCGGTTGCGACACAATCGGTGGATTGCCTACCTGGGTAGGTCGGCGGACTGGAAGTGCAACCAACTGTCTTATCAAAATTTAGGTTGAAGAAGTTGCTGTTGCTGAGGTTTACCACGGCAATGATGACGAACACGATGATGGCCAGCACGATGAGGCCGACAACCCCGAGAGGCACGAAGCACCCCCACCTACGGACGCTCTTCTGGACGGCCAGAACCTCTGACGGCGGCAGGCGGGGAGGCTGCCCAGCGGACCCGGGCGGATACGACACCCTGTCGGACGCCAGCCACGAATATGGACCCTGCGAAATGTCGCTCATGCTGTTGCGAACCTACGAGCCAGCGGGTTGCATCTGATCTCGCTCCTCCAATAGATCGGCTCCACCAATTGTCCGCCTCCCTTCAGGCGATTGCTGTCACATCCGTGACACTTTGGGGGTCACCAGTTCGCTGAAGCTCTCTATTGTAGGTATGTCATAACGCCGGGACGGGGTGCCACCGTGCGGCACGTATGAGGCATGGGCAGAGAACGTTGCAAGCCGACTCCGGTCGAGCCAAGCTGGAGTGTGTCCGAAAACCGATTCGTCGGCGAGATCGCCAGAACCTATGACCAACCTGGGACGGGGATGTTCGCCGACGGCGTGCTCGAAGCGACCGTCGACTGTCTGGTCGAGTTGACCGACGGCGGGGCGGCGATGGAGTTCGCCATTGGGACTGGCCGGGTCGCCGTCCCTTTGGCTGCCCGGGGTGTTTCGGTCTCCGGGATCGAGTTGTCTGCAGACATGCTCGATGTACTGCGGTCGAAACCCGACGTGAGCGATATTACGGCCGTCGAAGGCGACATGGCCGTGACATTCGTGGAGGGCGAGTTCTCCCTCGTGTACCTGGTCTTCAACACGATTCAGAACCTGACGACGCAGGAGGAGCAAGTGGCGTGTTTCGAAAACGCAGCCCGGCACCTTCGCCCCGGCGGCCGCTTCGTAATAGAGACCAGCGTGCCGGGTCTTCGCCAGCTACCACCGGGCAACTCCGGTGTCGCGTTTGCATTAACGGAGGATTACATCGGCATCGACGATTTCATTGACCGTACGCACAAGCAGATCTCCCGTTCGCGGCACTTCAACCGACTTCCTGATGGCAGCTTCAGCGAATTATCGCTGCCGTTCCGATATGTGTGGCCGGCTGAGCTGGACCTGATGGCTCGGATCGCGGGAATGACGCTGGAACATCGATGGGGCTGGTGGGATCGCTCGCCGTTTACAAGTGAGAGCGCTTGGCATGTCAGCGTGTGGCGTCTCCCGGAGGCTTAGACGCACGCAGGCTGGATCGCCTGGCTCCTGCTAGTCGTGAGGTCCAGCCTGCCCCCGAACGCCGGACTGGGGTCACCTACTCCGAATGAGTAGAGCTGGGAGTCCTTGCTGGTGATGCACCCATCTCCTTGGCGGCGTGGAGAAAGATGTCCGGAGCTGGCTTGCCATTCTCTACGTCATCGACACTGAAGATCCGTCCACGGAACTCGTCGAGCAGTTCGGTCTTACCGAGGGTAAACCGCATTCGATCGTGACTTCCGCTCGATGCGACACACGTTGGAAGCGCTATCTCGCGCAGCGCATCGATGATCCCCGGCACCGGCTCGAGCTCCGCCTCGAACACCTCTCGGTAGCGAGCCTCGAACGCGGAGTCCCAGTCAATGCTCCGGCCGAGGTGCCGCTCGATCTCTTGGTGCATGTATGACGCAGACCTGCCGACAAATCGCTCGACTATGTCGGACTCAGTCAGCGACCACCCGAGGCCGGTGACGATCTCAGCCTCGACGCGGATGGCTAGCCGCTCACTATCGACCAAGACGCCATCACAGTCGAAGATGACGAGGTCAAAATTGCCCACCGGCATGAGCCTAGGACAGGTCCGGATGGAAGTGGCCCGCCTGCCCCAATCCGCCGGTTCGGGGGCTTTCTCCAGAGTTCCCCTGTACCGTGATTCTCATGAATGGTGATGCCACCGGCGCCGCCGCATCGCACCGGACGCCACCGGCAGGATCTGTGGGCGGCTGGGTGCCTTGGACCGTCGTCCTCGCCCAAAGCGCTGACATGTACGGCGTGCGTCAAGATTTCGAGGCGTTTCCTACTGGGGTCAGATTCACGCCTCGTGCCCGATTTCGCCCTGACACGTTCGATCCGATTCCTGCATCCGGCAAGCCAAGCCTGCTTCCCGGGACACCGGGCGGTCTCACCTTTGCCGTCACCTTCTCGGATGGTCGGAGTAGGAAATCTGAGCCGGGTGGTGCGGCCGATGGGGAAGTCATCCTCCAGTACTCCAGGGGGTCAGGAGGTTCCGACGCGTGGTGGATGGCATACTGGCTATCGCCACTGCCACCGTCTGGACCGCTCACCTGGCATGTCGCCTGGCCGGAGATGAGGACGCCCGAGGACTCAGTTGTCGTGGATTCTGCTGAGCTGATCGAGGCGGCGAACGGCGCTCGGGCCCTCTGGTAGCTGGGCCGCCGACTGACCCCGTTCGCCGGGTAGGGCTAGGCGAGGGAGGCAGCCTCCAGTCCGGGTTGTCGGCGTCCCACTACCGACGGAGACGCCGTAGGGACAGAGGCTGCTTACCATCCGCCCTGGGCCCACCCTGGCCCTTGGGGAAGGCCACCCAGCCATCCCGGCCGCTCCGAGGCGTCAGGGTGGACCCCTTGGCTACTTGGTTCCGAAGTTGGTCCCGGACAATGCGGTGTACGGCGCTGATGCAATCGGCAGTAACGGCGCATTCAAAACAGAAGTCGCGAGGGCCGTAAAGACGTTGGCTCGTGAAAAAAAGGCCGCCACGCCAACCACTCCGGAAGTTGTGGGAAAGCATCTAACAATTCGACCGCCGGGAATTGAAGCAATCGGCATATTGCGTTCGGGAGATTTACCGTTTCCCGACTTGCAAAAGCTGATTGGAGAGCTGCGCACTTCGGCATCTAAACGGAGTGAAAGGGGCGGATTCGAAAGGCAACCAAGCCGACGGCCAAGCTCTCGGTATCGTTGGGCTGCGTGGGGAGGTCCAATATTTGACCCGCGGTAACAGTCTTCCCCGGGTAGTCCTTTCTCAATCTCATTGAAGTGGAACGGGAGCAGTCAACTTCCATGAGGGAAGTGGCCGGGTCACTCCGAATTGAGCGACATTGCCACAGAGGATTCGAACAGGAGCAAATGGACTCTCGGGCTCCTGATAGCAACGACGATTCGTAGCCTGGGTGCCCTCATCGTCGCCGTAATCGCCCTCTGACAATTACTCGCTTGGCCTGGTCGCCATTCATGGCCGAAGATGCCTCCCCCGCCACCATCGCCTCCGGGTTGTCCTGGCGGACTTCGGGAGCCAGCGGCGCCGGATGGGGTGTCGGAGCCGGTAGAGCCTCACGGGTCGGAGGGTCTGAGTTCGGCACGTTGCTTCCAGAGCACCGGGGCCAACTGGTCCCACCGAATTCTGGCCTTCTCCAGTCGCGCCCTGATGGGGCGCGGCCCTTCAACCGTCAGTGGAGTATGCACGACCGGTCGAGTTTTGCTTTTGGCATATGCGAGAGCACGGGTTCGGTGTTGCCTTGCGTGATATGGGGAGCCAACCGCTCGAATGTCACTGTGACCGAATGGAGGACGCTGTTGCCGTCAGTGAGAGCAGCCCTTGCCACGACAAGCCACGCGTCAGCGGACGCTTTGAGGTCGTTGTCGGGATGGTCAAGCGGTGTAGTCGGACCAGGTGTCAACCACCGGAGCTTGGCCCGGTGGCACAGGCGGTCACCAGTCTTCCAGGACGCACACTTCGTTGGGGCAGCCACCTTCGACCCTGATTCGACGTTTGCCCTCAGTCTTGAACACTTTGGTCCAGGGCGTCAGGCAGGCAACGCAGCAACCCTTCGCAATGATGGCGTCCAGGATGTCGCCGCCCTCAATGCGGTCGTCAGCCACGGCCAACACCTTCGACTCTCCATTGGTTGGCCCGGGTTTCCTGCAAATAGATTGCTTTCTCAAACTCGGCGATATTCCGCCAGAGCGCGGCAGCTTGAACATAATGTTCAGGGAGACCGAACATTTCATCACCCTCGATACGATCTTGAATGTCCATTTGACGTTCCGTGGAGTCGGAGTGTCGAATGACCTTTGCCGCCACCGTCAAGTCCAATTCGATTTGAGTTAAGGAACAAATCTCTTCGTAGGCTTCAGCAACAAGTACGGCCGCTGCGTGCCGCTCTTGACTATTGGCGCCTTCGAGCGCTCGCGCATACTCACCTGCAAGTTCATCGGCCAGTGCGGTTTGTCTTTCTCGCGCCCTGCGTGCGTCCAGGTATCTCCGTAGGGCTGCATCCGATTCTGGACGGCGTGCACTCACCACTGCTGTCGGTTTGCACCCTTTCATAAGCAACTCAAACACACCCTGCGGCTTCGGCTGACGCCTGAAGAAAGTCACCGCATTCGCCACCAGCGCTTCCGGGCCCGTCTGACGGACTTCGGCAAATAGCGGCGCCGGAAGGGGTGCTTGAGGCGGTAGAGGCTCATGAGCAGACGGGCTTGACTTCGGCACGTCGTCCCAGAGCGCTGGGGCCACTCGTCTGCGTCAGTCTCACCTCACGCCTCATCCACAATTCTTACGACCCGTGCGTCCGCGAATAGTCCCACTCCCTTGGAATGAGGACGTCGGTGTGACGGGGACGTCGGAGGGACAGTCAAATGGTGCTCTCCAACGTGCGCGCACAAGTGCGTCGTGAAGGAAGTCGCCTGGGCATGGATGACTCGGTCCCGGGTACCCGGACCCTCAGACAGCGACCACCACGGGTACATCGCTTACAGCCACGTCGCGGCGGCGGCTGTCGGCTCGCTCAAGATTGGGCCGTGAACAGCCTCGGGCCAGGCGCCGGTTCGGTCGGAGTGGCGCTGGCGCCCAAATGGGGACAGCTGGAGAAGGCCAAAACGAAGTGGGGTTTCTAGAGACTTGCAGTCCCTCGCAAGTAGCGCCTGTTGGCTGGGCAGCATCCCAGGCGCTCCATCCGTCCGTAACCACGTAGCCGTTTACTCCCTAACGGAGACTGGCATCACTCCCCGGAGTTGCCCTACGACGCTCGAACCGGGTCCCGTAGATACCTGGCTCCTGAACCTTGCGTCGCTCCTTCATCACTTCGTCAGTGCTGAAAACATGGTCAAAGACGTAGTCGTCAGATAGGCGACGCAGGCGGTAGCCTTTGGCAAGCACCTCAGCGACGGCAAAACCGCTCGTCCAGCGGCGAAGGTATTGATTCCAAACACAGGCCGCCATTCCGACAGCTAGCTTTACTTCGGAATCGCCGACCTCACCTTCCAGAGAGTCGCCTTCTGACGGTGGCCTGCTCGTCATGTGGTCTCCCTCGGGTAAAAGGAATCGGCCTTTGTGCCCGTGACGTTGAGCGTCGGGCTCGAGCCACATTAATGGCAGGGCGACCGGGATGCCGATACAAGGTGCCCTCGTACCGCCCGGTCAGGTCACCCGCGCAGTCTGCAAGCTCTCCCGCGATTCTCCCCATGTCGAAGCTCTCCCCACACGTCGAGGCACGACGGCAGTTGGCTCACTCAAAATCGGGGCTTGATACACCCTCGACCGCACGATGCGACCGCGTGCCAATTGGCAACAAATGGGGGGCGCCGCCTTCGGGTCGGTCCTCGTCGCGTGCAATTCCTTAGTGCCCGCTCCGGGTCCACGGAAGCAATGGAAGCTGGCCGTGCGCACCCCTGTGTCGGGGCTCACCACGGACCCGTGCGGGACTGACGCCGGATTAGCCACCCCGCGCTTGAGTGCAAGCTAACGCGGTCAATTGAGGGGGACCTTGGAACCGAGTTACAGGTCGATTGCGGTTGGAGAGCGGAATCCAAGCGCAATGGACGGCAGAATCTGTTGCACATTGTGTAGCTCAGGCAATCATTGGCGACGGCCGATAGTGTCCCGCTCCGGGCCTGCCGGCAAAGGGGATAAGGAAAGCCCCACAGTCCCGGGCGGGACGATAGGCGCAGGGCTAAGGGCAACCAGCCCTGGCGCCCGTGTCCCAATCTAATGACGGCACAAAGGTGTTGCCAGGTCGGCGGCTGACCGGTAACTGGGGCTCCGTTCGGGGCCTGCCTCACCCTCGTTCGTCGGATAGGTAGCCCCGACGGGCGATTGAAGGTTTCTGCTCGACCCTTCGTCGCGTCCGCGCTCGGTGACGTGCAACCGGGCCGCAACTGATGCACCCCTGACCTGCACCTTGTGGCCGCCATGATTGTTACACATCGCGGTCTTTGGTGTGGTCGCTCTGAGCGGGGCAACAAACGGAGGAGTCATGAGTAGAAGCAAGACGGTCACGTGGTCAGACCAGCACCACGGTCCCCACCTTCAGACCACTACCAGCACTGCTGCATGTTCGCCACCGATGACCGCAACCGCCCTACCCATCGGAGCGAGAAGCATGGACGAGTGTTTCCGCATCGACCTCGCCCGCATCAACGCCACCCTGGTCGAACTAAACGCCGTCAAACGGACCGCCGATGGTTTCGCACACGTGGACGTTGACCAGGTGCCACCCGAACTGATGACCGCATACAGCCATTTGGTATCACTCGGATACGCAGATGGATTCTTTGAGGAAGTTACACAATGAAAAGAGTTTACGAGGGATGAAGTAACGGATTTGGGGAGGGCTTCGGTCCTCTCGTCCCGCGTCTGAGGGCTGACCCGGACAAGCCTCAGTACCGGCGAACTGGGACACTCTACTTGGGTGAACCGATGATGGCGCGAGTGTGGCGGAGCACTTCGAGCAAGACGGAATCTCCTGAAGTCCTGAGCGCTGCCTGTCGTTCAGGCGACAGGTTGTTGGTCAACAATCTCCAGGCTTCATCCGTGCTCAATGTGATAGTCGCCACTTCATTGCCCGGTACCTCGGCAAAGTTCCAACCCAGCTCCGATACGACCACGTGCCACGTTGCGGCGACGGGGCCCGATATGTCAATCGTCACGGTGTCGCCGGGCGGTCGCATCTGGCTCGCCAGTCGGTACGGATAGGCCCATCGCAATCCATCAAAAACAGGCCCGAGAACGTCACTTCGCAGGTCGGACTCTCGGTCAAGGGCATTGAGAATCTGCTGTCGATGTATCCAGAACTCTGACAGTTCGCGAACCTGGTTCAACCAGATGGGAGATGGTTCCGTCCCCGCCCATTGGACGTGAGCGGTACGGTCCATCGGGTCTTGAGCGGCGAAGTGCTCCACCATCTGCGGTCCACTCCAGGTAAGGAGACCGATGGCCACCCTCGGGCTCAGTCCGCGGGTCGCTGATACCCACTCCTGCATCAGTTCGTTCAACCATTCGATGAACTCGGGCTCATCGGCACCATCGGGGGGCTGAGTCCCCAGGTAGTTGTCTCGGTGTCGCGACAGCATACCCAGGTCGCCGCTGACCAGATGGCTAACGAGCCCGAGGACTGTCCATCCTGGGCACGGCGTCTCCCGGGACCAGTCCGTCGGCTCAAGCGAGCCCAAGAGGTCCAGCAAGCGCCCTCGTTCGAGTCCGAACAACTTGGAGATGTCTCCCGGCGGACCGCCCACGACTGCCATCTGTCAATCCTGGCAGGAGCCTGCGTCGAAACAAAGGACTGCCCACTCGTGCCGTTTTGGGACAAAACGTCAGCGGCATACGCCCTGCTTAGAACTGCCCTGCTCCGGACTGTGGGGAGGGACGACCGGTGCCGAGCGCCGGCAGATGCGGGAAGGTAGGGGAGTGGCGTAGGCAGCGGCGTTGAAATCCGGTGAATAGCGACATGGTTTGTGGTGTCGGCGTGTGTCGTCGTGTGTCGGCGCGAGCAGGGAAAACGCTGACAGGCGGCTCTCACCAGGAGCTAAAGCCGGCTTGAGGGGCTGGTGCCCGAAGGGCGTGGGGGTTCAAGTCCCCCCTCCGACACCACCAAAATGCCTGGTGAGATGATGCGCTCCAGTGACGGGAGAGGATGAATTTCTACCGCTTTTCTACCGCTCAGCTAGCGCGCCACGCTTGGCTTCGTAGAAAAGTTAGAACCAGAGAGAGTGTCGAACGCACATGGTGGCCAGCTAGGAGGTCCTTGTATTGCGCCTCTCCAGGATTCCCGGCGCGGTTGGCTGATTCCAGGTGACGCCACTTCCAATAGCCAGGCGAGCCGATTTCCTGATCACCCGCGTTCCCGCCTGGTTCGACCGGTTCCAGAATGTCGAACGCTTGAGTGAAGCGATTACGTGCGTATCGCAGTCCGGCGAGAAGATGCCCTACTTGCTGGCTTTGGCGAATAGCGGTGTATTCGTCGCCGATCTCTCTCTCCAGACAACTGTCGAGTGTTGTTATCCACCAGAGGGTTCACCCGTTGCGGCGAACGCGAGGTGGGGATCGTGCCAACTAACGGCGTCCAGCCGATCCGCGGCCGCTCCGGTAGCAAGAACCATCCAAGCCACAACGTCCCACCCTGGTCCGAGCTCCTCATTCACTTCGTTCCGAAAATCATGGCCGATACCAGCTCGGCCGCCTGTGATTGCATCCCCGGCACCACGTGGCTGTAGGCATTCATGGTGGTTGCGATATTCGTATGCCCGAGCCGCTCCTGGACAACCTTTGGATGCACGCCGGCAAGGAGCGCCAACGTTGCCCAGAGCAGCGACATCCTCGACGCCATCGTTGCCGAGGGCCGTTGTGGAACGCGTGGGACGCCATGGGACCGCGTACGTGGAAGGTAAGCGTCCTGTCAAGATCAAGGGTGGTGCCCCAACGAAGTGTGCGTGCTGGGTGGTGATCCAGTTTCCAACAGGGTCAAGAGCGAACTGAAGGAAGTGAGAGCAGCACCACCGAAAACCGGCTAGACCTTATGATCGGGCCGGGTTAAAGAGCAGCCTGGCTCTTTCAGTTCCCCGTGCGTCCTTTTCATCGAGGCGGCAGGAGGAGGTGGTCGGAGTGCCTTGGGAAACAGAGCTCTACACGGCGACGGCAAGGCGAGAGGCGAATTTCTGGGCAATCACAGTGGATGAGTTGCCAAGGGTGCATTCACATGTGTGGCAGCTCAATCAGGCTGAACCCATGATCCGCCAAGCAATTGCGTGCAACCTTGACGTGCCGGATTTCACCTTTAACGTCAGGGTCCAGGAGCAGTGCGGCTGCCCCGATGACGTGTGCGTGCTGGGCGACTGGTGAGGAACCTATGCGTTCGGTTTGGTAATACCCTCGTGACATGGGGTTGGCATCTGAAGGCAAGGAGGAACTCACCTACAACCTCGGTGTTCTTGAGGGACTGCACCAGATGCTGAATGAAGAGGACACAAACCCGATATATCAGGTCAACCCAGACAATGCTTCCACCGAGGAGATCAGGCTCCTCAAGGAGGCGGGGTGGCGGAAACTCGACATCGTTATCCGGATAGTCGAACAAACCGTCAAGACTCGGGCATCCTTGGAGACTTACATGGCACCGCTGAACAAGCGGATTCGTCGGACGGATAACTTGGACAAACTGCATAGTGACCTCACGACGGGTGAGGCCACTTGGACAGCCATCGAGGCGCTACTTGCTGGGTCTGCCCAAATGCTTGAACGGGAACACCCGACCTAGGAACTCGGCCTCGGACGTGTACGACGACGACCACGAAGAGATGCAGGCGTGCGAGGCGAACCCTGACCCGGGGTCGGCGCTAGGGCTATGTGCGGACCAGGAAGCTCAGATCATGGAGCCGGCTGGTCGCCCTCGATCCGGATGAGCTCGTGAGCGCGGCCTGTGCCCATGAGCCTTGCCGTCAGTCCGGTGGTTTTGAAGAGGGTCAGCGCCGCCATGGTCGGATAACGCACTACCAGCGAACCGCCCATTTCCTCGACGCGCTTCTGGGTCATGATGAGCACGGAGAGGCCGGTCGAATCGAGATATCGGAGCTCAGCGATGTCGAGGGTAATGTCGATTCAACCCTGGGAGACGACCAACTCAGATAAATGCTCCTGGAGAATAGGGGCCGTGGCAAGGTCCTGTTCACCCCTCAGCGCTCCTTCCGCCGCACCGTCGGCAAGGTAGGTGATTTCGACCCCGAACTCATCATGAGAAACGCCGAAGGCCATTTTCTGCCCCCAAATCAATCTCGAACGAGTCAAGTTGGATAGAGCCACCGGGATCTAGGGCAGCGATGGTCCGAACGAGCCTCGCGGTCCGGCTGGAATGAGAATATCGCCCCAAAATTACGGCTTCAAGAGGGTGCGCGTCGCCCACAGCAGCTCGTCGGCGTGCCGCTCAATAGTGGTCGGGACGTTGTGATCCGCCTGGACGCACGAAGTCAGGTGCAGCGAGAACGGCCAGCCCGAAGAAGACCCCACAGAAGACGATCCCATCCCCGACGCCGTGGAGAAACCCTTGTCGGTAGGCGCCCCAGGCAAGCAGGCCAATGAACGTGCCCCAACCAATCACGAAGTAAGCCGTCCTTTTGACAGCATCAGCGAGCGAGTCGCCTGGAAAGATGACTCTCCGCATCAGCCGTCGTCCCAGATAGCGGGCTATACGCCTTGGCCGACTCAGGGGCTGAGGGGTTCCGAACGCCGGCTCGCTTGTCTGTTGCATGGCACCTGCACTTTCAGGCAACCAGGATAGCTCCACACCGAGATCCCGACCTCTAGTGCTAGGGGGGCCAAGCCTTCCCGCTAGCTAAAGCTGACCGTGCCCGACCCCGAGATCGAACCGTACTGGGCGATTGGGTTGGCGTTCATGTTGCACGTCCCATTCTTCATCGGCCCGACTATTGCGAACGAGATCGTGACATTTATGGAGCCGCTGATGCCGGCATACGCCTTGGTGCCGCTTACAACTGGCACCGGATCAGTGATGACGAAGGTAGCCGAGCAGGTGGTCGAGTTCATTGAGGTCGGCGGCGTGTTGTTGTTATTCACGTCTTTGCCCAGCTGTGTCGTGTTGAGGAGAATTGTGCCCTTCTTCAAGTTCAGCAGCTTGTACGTGCCCTTCTTGGTAGGTGCGCCGGATGAGTTCGCATTCGTCGATTTGCCGGAATCACCAACTGCACCAGTCACGAGGACCGAGCCACCTCCGCCGTTGGCGGGCGTGCCCCAAACCTGGATGGCGCCGCCCGACGGTGACGCACCTAAGGCTGACACGCCCCCCAAGAACAGGCCCCCTAGAAGGACGGGCAGAGCGACTGCAGCTTTGATGGCTCGTAGCATGATTGCCCCTTTGGTGTTGATGTAGAAACTCGGGTCAGAAGGTGGCCCGAAGCAAATTATGGCCTGCTTGGATGCGCTGAGGTCCATGGTGCCAACACACGAGCCGTCAGGGGTGCCAACACCACCAGAATCAAAATTGCGCATTAGAAACAGAGTGCTGCTATTGCCTGGAGACGCAAGGCTTGGGTCATTGGAGACGCCTAGCCCACGGCAACTCGTCCGCGTGCCGGTCGCACGACCAGACCTTCGTCAAGCCCGTCCTGAACTCCCACCGGCCAACCCACTCCACGGGCTCCATGCAGTGCCCACCGTGGCCGGCTGCGTTCTTATAGACGAACCGCCAGCACCGACCCTCCTGGGCGAATAGGCCTGGGGCGACAGTGCCGACGATCCCGTTCTCGTCAGTGCCGTCGTAGTTCCGGTAGGTATCCACGGCCCGACGGTAGTGCCGCGAGGTTTTAGGGGCTCAGGGGCGATTGGGGAGGCTAGGGATCTACCGGGTGGTCCTCGAGCCAGTTCTGGACCCGTGCGAACTCGGCCGCTGACGGCAGGTGCCTTAGTACCTCATCCGGTTTGTACATCAGGGAGCCGCATACGTGACACGAACCTCTGGGCCGGTGCTGATCGTTGTGGCTGGCAGGATGATGGGCGTCAAGTAGACCGCCAAGCCGGCGCGCTTCGGGTGACGTGGGAACCTCAGAGTCTGCCTCCATGGGATCTCACGGTAAGCCTCAACTTTGGGCGGGGCCAGTGGTTGGGCAGGTGAAGCTACCGGGGCCGGCACCAGAGGTAGAGAATCCCTCGACCGGCCCGGGGAGAACTGTGGAAGTACCGGTGTCAGGTGACACCTATGACGTAAAAGGTTGATCCTGGACCAATGGACTCGGAGGTCGTACGGGTTAGGAATCAGCCCAGTGGGTCCGGGCCCATTTGCAGACGCATCCTGGGTGAACTCCCAAGGGGGTTCGGTCTCCGAAGCGGTCGAGAACTACGCAGCTGTCTCTGATCGATCGCCCACCGTGTCGCCTCGCTTGGCCACGAAGATGTCGGGATCGTGGTGTTGCGGCGTCACACTCTGTTTGCGGCCGAGATTTACGTCATGGCTGTCCTACCCGAGTATCGACAATGCTTGTCCATGCCGAGCACTCGCTTGCCAACGATGGCGTTGAGTTCCTGCAGGTAAAGACATTGAGCGCCAGTAAATGGACGAGGGCTACGAGCAAACGGGAGGCTTCTACATCTCCTATGGGTTCCGACCGCTTGAGGAGTTTCCAGACCTCTGGGACCAAAGAGAATCCCGCTTATCAAATGGTCAAGCCTGTCACGTCGGTTGCGGTTGCCTATCCGGTCAAACCGGCGGCCGGGGGCAATCGCTACGGTGGGTAGATGCCACCTCCGATTTTGTTGTGTACCGATGGATCTGATCAATCAATGGAGGCGTTGTCGTTGGGCCTCGACCTGCTCGGACACAGCAACGAGCTGGTAATCGTGACTGTAGCGTCTGGCCCGGATCCGGCTTCGCTTGTCGGCTCTGGGCACGCCGGACCTGACATGATCCCCGTGGAGTACGACGCATCGGTCGAACAAGCCAACCGAAATGCGGATTCAGTGATTCGTCAAGCCCAAAAGGCACTAGGCATCGCTGGTGCCCAGACTCGTGTGCTACAGGGCGACCCTGGTGCGGTCATTTGCCAACTAGCGACAGAACTGTCGGCTCGGGCCATTGTGGTTGGCACTCGTGGCCGTGGTGGACTGAAAAGGGCGCTCCTTGGTTCCGTCTCAGATTACGTCGTGCGCAATGCACCTTGTTCCGTAATCGTGACCAAGGGACAGTCTCACCGCTAGTGGGAAGATTGCGCTGCGCCCTGGCCTCATTGATCATGCACATCGCCATGATCAAAGCGCGAGGCAGCAGCCGATCGCTCCTGACCACCGCGACGGCCTCCGCTGCCGGGCAATCGATGAATTGCTACTGTGCCAATGAGAACAGCCAATCGTGGCTGGCGTCCGGGCCGAGGGGGGGATTGTGACCGACGAGCGAGCGCACTGCAGACCACTACGCACCGTTCTGTTCGTGCCCGGGAGCGAAACGGAACAAGTCGAGAGCGCCCGGTTTTACGGTGCCGATGCCGTGGTCGTCGACCTGGAGGAACCTCGGACGCCGTGCTCCGAGGCTGACCGAGAGCGGGCTCGATTCATTGTCTCGGAGTTCTTCGCCCGGCTGCCCGACGACCCAGCACCGCTCTGGTTCGCCCGGGTACAGGCAGTCGACACCGGCCAAACTCTGAAGGACCTTCGGGCGGTCATGCACGAGAAGCTGGCGGGGATACTGCTGCCGAAGGTGCAGGGGCCACGGGACGTACACGGGGCCGATGCCCTCCTCAACTGCATGGAGGTCGAAGCAGGCCTGCCGCTGAGGTCCAAGATCATCTACCCCATTCTGGAGACGGCCCAGGCGCTCCGCCTGGCCTATGACATCGCCGTGGCCTCCGAACGGGTCCTCTACATGGGTGGTGCCATCTCCCGGTTCGGCGACATTCACCAGGCGCTGGGCTTCCGGTGGTCGGCGGAGGGCAGAGAGACCCTCTTCCTCCGCTCCAAGGTCCTGCTCGACGCCAAGGCCGCCGGGATCCGCTACCCCATCAGCGGCATGTGGGGTGGCGACAGCGACGATCTCGATGGCCTGCGAAAGTGGGCCCTCGAGCTTCGCAACCTCGGCTACTACGGGATGATGATTGGTAATCCTGACCACATCCCCCTGGTGCACGAGGTCTTCTCGCCCACCGACGACGAGCTTGCCTACTGGCTCGAACTGGATCATCTGGCCACCGAAGCCGAAGAGCGCGACACCGGTCGCATCGAACACGGCGACCCGAACCAGGGCGAGGGCTTTGTCGTGCACATCGCCCATGTGGGATCAGCCCGGAAGAACCTGGCCTGGGCACGCGACCTGGGCCGCATCGACTAGCAAAAAAGAGAGTCGGGGATTCACCTATGACGACCAGGAACATGACGGCCGCTGATGTCCGCTCGGAGGTCGGGCATCCGATCATGGACGCCGATGGGCACTTCATGGAGTTCATGCCCCTGTTGAACGACGCGGTGCTGACCTATCTCGAAGAGGTGGGCGGGGCCGCACTCCGGGACCGCTTTCGGGCTCACGCCATGAAGGAACTGGACACTGCCGTGTTCGAAGCCGACCGGTCGGTCCCCGCCGTCGTAGATGGGTGGCGATCCATGCCCTCGTGGTGGGGGAACCCGGTGTCGGACCCCACGGATCGGGCCACGGCCCATCTCCCCAGCTTGATGTACGACCGCCTGGAGGAGCTGGGCATCGACTTCATGCTGATCTATCCCTCATGGACCCTGGGCTTTCTCATGAGCACCGACGACGAGCTCCGCGCACCCACCTGCCGGGCCACCAACCGGTACTTCGCCACGTTGTTCGCCCCCTACCGCGATCGGTTGGAGCCGGGTGCGCTCATTCCCATGCAGAACCCGGACGAGGCCGTGGCCGAGATCGACTTCGCCGTCCGGGAGCTTGGCTTCAAGTCGGTGGTGCTTGCCGGTCATGCATTTCGGCCGGTGGGACCGAAGGAAGGACCCCCGGTGGGTTCGCGTCTCGATGTGTTCGGCCTCGACAGCCCCTACGACTACGACCCCGTCTGGGAGGCCTGCGTGCGGAACAAGGTCGCTCCCGCATTCCACAGCTCCTTGCAGCAAGTGCATCCGGCCCGATCGATCACCAACTACGTGTTCAACCACGTGAACGGGATCGCCGGGGCCCATGAGGTCCTGTGTAAGGCCCTCTTCCTCGGCGGTGTCTTCCGGCGGTTTGCGGAGCTGCGCATTGGATTCCTGGAAGGGGGGGTCACCTGGGGATGCGCGCTGCTGGCCGACCTCATCGGCCACTGGGACAAACGGGGCGGGCACGCCATCAACGATCTGGATCCTGCCAATCTCGATGTGGCCGCAGTGCTGGCCCTGGTAAAGCGTTACGGCAACGCGGACATGACGAACAAACTGACCGAGCTGAGCGACCACCTGTCCCGACGTCCCGGCCGGCCCGCGGTTCTCGACGAGTTCGCGGCGGCCTCGGTCACGACGGTGGAGGACATCATCGAGCCCTTCGAGACCCGCCTCTACTTCGGCTGCGAGGCCGACGACCCCTTGATCTCCTTCGGTTTCCGCCTCAATTTCGAAGGACGCCAGGTTGCGCTGAGACCCATGCTGGGCAGCGACGTCTCCCACTGGGACGCACCGGTGATGAGCAACGTCATGCTCGAGGCCTACGAACTGCTTGAACGGGGATCGGTCACTCCCGAGGAGTTCGAGCAGTTCACCTTCACGAATCCGGTCCGGCTCCATGCCGGAGCGAATCCCCGGTTCTTCGAGGGGACGGCGTGCGAGCGCGAGGCCGCCGCGGCACTCTGAGGCGGACTCGAAGACCCAGGGGCCGGCAGGCGCTCAGGTACCCAGGTAGCCAATTTCAGCCGCTTGCAAGTGTTCTGCTGCCTGTAGTTCCGGACACCTTCGCTCGAAGTCGTGAATGTGGCTGGGGACTCAGCTGTCGGGCGTAACCGCATCCAATCGGCGTCGAACCTCCGACGTGTTCACGCCGAGAGCGCCCAGCAGCACCGCCGCAGGATCTGGTGGTTGGAGAGTGAGGATCTGGGCCAGTACCTGCTGGGCCGTGACCTGGAGCCTCCGACGGTTGGGCTTAGACGCTTCTTCAAGCACTTTCTTTGCCGCGGGCGTGATGCGGAGGCGATCTTTTTGCGCGACGTCTCTGATCCTCGGCTTCTTCGGCACGGCGCGCATCGGCAGTGGGGGAGCGTCGGTGCCGGACTCCAGGCCGAGGGCACCCAGGGCCTCGTGATCGAGCGACTCAACGGCCTGGCGAGCTTGCTGCAGGTTCACGCCCAACATGACTTCGATCGAGGGATCCTCGAACAACGCGAGCAGGAGGTGATCGGTGCCATATCGGCGATCACCTCGGCGACGAGCCTCCTCACCGGCCTGCAGACAGATGGCCCAGACGTGAAGCATCTCTGGCGCAACGGATTCGGTGGTCATGATGACTCCTTGTTGTATTTGGTGTGCACGGATTGGCGGGTGACGCCCAAAGCGTCTCCGATCTGCTGCCACGACCAGCCCTTTTCCCGGGCCGACGCGACGTGGTTCGCCTCGACCCTCTCAGCCAGGCGATGGAGCGCCAACGAGGCACGAAGGCCAGTTGCCGGGTCCTCCGACGAGAGATTCACGTTGAGCTCTTCGATGTCCACGCCTGTCAATTTAGGCTGACATGGCTGGTGTGTCAACCTAAACTGACACAGCCAGATCGCCATACCGGAGCGACCCAGATGGGCGGTAACGGACACACTTGTCCGGGACCGGACCCACCGCTTGCTCCCGCGAGCGGTCGAGATCGATACGTCAGACCCGGATGCCAGACAGAGCGGCTCATCGACATCTCGACTCGTCCGGCAGAGGAAAAGTGTCCCAACACGCGCGTCCAACACTCCGGCCAGGGTGCCACCGACCGCCGGGACGGGGTACCCTCAAGCAGGCACTTCAGGGACAGGCGGCCGAGCTTCGCTCGGCGGAATCGTGCTTCAAGAGTCGTCGAGGCGGGATATCCGATTCGACGGTCTCGTGCGAACGATGAGTTCGAGGTCGGTCAGCTCCCGGCAACCTCGCTGGTCGACTTGTCGAGCACCGGCGGCCTCGTAGGGCGGCGCGCAGATCGCTGGCAGGCGGTGCGTCCGGGTCAGGGCGCGGGAGGCCGAGGTAGCGTCAACCAGTTGCATATCGAAATCACCCAACGCTTCGGAGGCCGCCGTGTCCCAGGTCCGTGTCCACAACTTCTCGATCTCCCTGGACGGGTTCGGGACCGGCGAGGGCATCACATTCGACGCCCCGTTCGGCCACGCCGGCCATCGCCTGCACGAGTGGTATTTCGCCACCCGCTTCTGGCACTCGATGGTCGGAGATACGGGTGGCACCGTCGGTGTCGACCATTCGTTCGCCGAACGGATTGAGCTCGGGTTCGGTGCGGAGATCATGGGCCGGGGCAAGTTCGGTGCGAAGACCGGCCCTTGGACCGATGTCGGCACCGACGACGAATGGCGGGGCTGGTGGGGGTCGAACCCGCCGTTCCACACGCCGGTGTTCGTGCTGACGCACCACGCGCGCCCGCCGATCGAGATGGAGGGTGGCACCGTGTTCCACTTCGTCGACGCCTCGCCCCAGGAGGCACTCGCCCTCGCCCGGGAGGCCGCCGGTGAACTCGACGTGCGCATCGGGGGTGGCCCGACGGTCGTCCGCGACTTCCTCGCCGCCGACCTCATCGACACCCTCCACGTCGTGCAGGTGCCGATCCTGCTGGGCCGCGGCGCTCGTCTCTGGGACGGCCTCGAAGGCGTCGAGGAGCGCTACAACCTCGAGGCAGTCTCGTCACCGAGCGGCGTCACCCACCTGACCTTCACACGCCGATGACCGATCCTGGGGACGAGTGACGACCTGTCCCCGAACGCCAGTCGGGGGCACGACCAGGGAGACAGTCTCCAGTCGGGGTTTGTGGTGGTCCCTCCTCTGACCCTGGCCAGGGAGGATGCCGTCTTGTGGGGACTAGTACTTTCGCTTCCTGGTCAACTGTCATCACCTTGTCATCCCGGTTCGCCATTGCGGCGATCTCCGTGCTCGCGCTCGTTACGTTGCCCCGAACAGCCTTTCCGTGACAGCTGGACACCCGCATCGCATCATGGGAGCTGACCATCGGGAGGACGTACATTCTCAAGGTGACGCGCATCTGTAACAGCGGATCCGCAGAATGGCACGAAAGATCTGTCGCAACAGATCCAGACAAGGAGAAGAGCCCGATGGCAGTGTTCAATGGCGTGTTCCCGATCCTTCCCGGTAAAGAACAAGGAGGGAGGGACTTCGCGGCCGCGTGCATGGGCGCCCGCCGCAAGGGGTTTGAGGCTCAGGCCGCTAGGTCGGGACTTACCCGGGAGACTTGGGCTCTGCAGGAGACTCCGATGGGGAGCTTCATGTTGGTGTGGTTCGAGGCTCCCGACGTCGAAAAGGCGTTCACGGAAGTCGCCACCTCCGGCGACGAGTTCTCTATCTGGTTTCTTGGCCAAGTCAAGGATGTGACTGGCGTCGACATGAGCGCTCCACCCGAAAGCCCGCCCCCCGACGTGCTGGTGGACTGGACCCCCTGAAAGAACGACCTCCCCGCTGGAAGGACATCACCAGCAGCCGGGGGTTCTTCGGGGCAGGAGGCGCTTCGCCATACGTCTCTTCGGCTTGGCCTTGTGAATGCCACAGGGTCCGGCAAGGGCGTCCCCGCGTCGCTGGGACGGGGTACCACTATCCGGCACTCCGGGTACGCGGTTCGTCGCCCACCCTCTATGGTGCGTCTGCAATGAATGCAGCAAGACTGTTGGGGAAGTCCCCACCAGTCAAAAATGCATTCGTGTCGCCACCGAATGGAATTGTGTTGTAATCGAAGTAGCTCTCATACGCGACACCGTTGGCGTTCATCCATGCCACCATGTTGTTTATGTACAGAGGGTCATCACCCAATCCATGACCGTCAGTGCGGATGGTCACTCCCCATTCAGATATGACGATTGGCAAGCCTTGAGACGAAGCGAACCTCTTGGCTGCGGTAAGAGCGGGCAGTGTGGTCTCGTTCCATGCATTGGTCGGAGTCAATGGTGCGATCCATGACTGATCGAAGACGTCGACGCCGACGTAGTTGACGTAAGAGCTTCCGGGGAATGCAAGATCTGGGTTGTAGTTCGAGACCACCGACTGACCGACGAAGGCAGATGCATCAGGATTCCAAACGAACTTGAACGCTTCCCCGGGAACCGAGCGCATCGCTGTCACAATCTGCTGAAAGTATTTGGCGTAGTACCCCTCAGTCGTCGGGGTCAGTGCGTCCCATGCGTACCAGTTTCCGTCAAACTCCCAACCGAGTCGAAGATCGGCATTAGCGTCACCATTGGCGATGAGTGTCTGAGCGAGAGTGACAAAGTAATGGTTGTACGTCCCGGTCGTTCCCGCCTGAAGAGATCCCACCGGGGTATTATTCGACGTGGTGGGGATGATCGGGACCCCGAGAGAGAGCGTGTAGCCCTTACCATTCCAGCCCTGAGCAAAGAGCCACGAGAGGCTCCCGTTTGCTCCGTCCATACCAGACCATCCGCTACTTGCTGGCAGGTAGTCAGAGGCGATTGTGGGATGCGTCCCGGTAGCTTTGGCGAAGGAAGAGATGCCAGCGGGGTTCGCAGGACCCACATACGCCCCCTGAGGTATAGGCAGGCAAGCGGCAAAGCCGAACGTGACGGTCAAGACACCCGCAACGAGGGCGGCTCGTGAGAGGGTCATTGTGTGTCGGCAATCTCAGCGCTGGACTCTGCCATCCCTTGTTTCTATCGCTCTCCCAGTCAACAGGTCCAGCAGAGTTGCACGTAGATTAAGGACCCTGCCGTCACCGACCTGTCGGATGATCGCACTCGGCGCGGGTCCGTAATCCCCTCGTCCCCTAATGACGTCCGTTCCTCCCCTTGTCGCGGTGGCCCTTCCTCGGCGAAGTGTGTGATTTACTCCGTGCCCCAATCCGGCACCTCGGGGATACCGTGGGCCTGTGGATCTTCCGGAACTGTTAGTCCCCAACTATCGTGGGCCGGGTCCTGGTCGGAGGAGTCGCCATGGCCAAGCTCATCTACATAGCCAACACGTCACTCGACGGTTACACCGAGGACCCTGACGGGGGCTTCGATTTCGGCAATCCTGATGAGGAGTATTTCAGCTTCATCAACGAGCTGGAGCGCCCGGTGGGTACCTATCTGTACGGCCGCCGGATGTATCAGACGATGGTCTACTGGGAGACCGCACCCGTTGCTGACCAGCCGCACTGGATCGTGGATTTCACCAACCTCTGGCGAGCGGCTGACAAGGTTGTGTTTTCGAAGACCCTGACGTCGGTGTCAAGCGGTAGGACCACTCTTGAGCAGGAGTTCGAGACTGAAGCGATTCGGCACCTGAAGGCCAGGGCAGACCACGATCTAACGGTGGGTGGAGCAGATCTCGCAGCTCAAGCGATCGAGGCGGGGGTCGTGGACGAGTGCCACCTGTTCTTCTGGCCTGTCGTGCTGGGTGGTGGCAAGCACGCTCTACCACTGCGCACCCGCCTCGACCTCGAACTCCTCAGTGAGAGGCGCTCTCGCAGCGGAGTCGCCCACCTCCACTACCGAATCAACCATTGAGCATCGTCCCTCGGGGAAGGATCGATTGGCACAGGACACGATGTGATGTGTGCCCCGTAGCGCCGGGAGTGGGTGCCGCCGTTACGGAGGCGGCGGCGAGCCGGGTTCAGACGGGTCGCCAACTCTGGTCCAGGACGTACCGCCGCAACGACGACAAGGGGGTGGCGGTCGCCTCCGCCATGCGTCGGGTGAGGTGGGGACACCAACGGCGAACACCTTCTGACGTACTTTTCGTCCTCAGCTGTCGCACTGGAATATCCCGGCATTCGGATCAACGATGATGCAACCCGGTACGACCAATGGTTCAGACGGATCATGGCACCCCGCTGTCGCTGACTGTCACTGCCGCAGTACGCCGGGTGTCGGGGTGGTCGATCGGCACTTTTGGGCTAGGGACGATGCCGCAGAATCGGGATGTTTTGGGGCAGCGTCTGACATACGCTTTAGTCGTAGGGAAGCAGGATGGCGACATGCGGGGTGAGCAAACAATCGAGATCTCTGCAACGCCAGAGCGGGTCTACGGGGTCATCAGCGATTTGACCCGGATGGGTGAGTTCAGTCCTGAATGTCACAGCGTTCAGTGGCTGGATGGTGCAACCGGACCGGCTCGTGGTTCCCGCTTTGTGGGACACAATCGTGGAGGCCCAGTCTCATGGTCGCGTGAAGGTCGGATCGTGGCGGCCGAGCCGGGCCAAGAGTTCTCGTTCGTGACCGAGTGGCGCGGTCATGATTCGACCTTGTGGACCTACCGATTGGTGCCAATCGCTGGCGGCACTTCCCTGACCGAGTCCTACGAAGCGCACTGGGCCCCGTGGTGGATGCACGTGCTGGACGCGGTGACGTTCCGCCGACGGCAGTTGGCCCAGCACATGTCGAGAACCCTGACTCGACTCAAGCGCAACATTGAGTCGCTGCCGTCACCTCAAGGGGAAGCAACAGCAGATGGCTGAATCCGAAGGGGCCACGCCGGAAGCCTATTCCACGAATCAGTTCACGGAAATGGACTGGATCAAGTTCCTCGGCATCGAACCACTCGACGCCGGCGAGGGCCGAGCAGTCATTCGCCTCGATCCCGAGCCGGTCCACCTCAACCACAACGGCACGGTGAATGCTCCGATCCTCTATGCCTTGGCTGAAGTGGCCGGAGCCGGAGCCGTCGTGGCCGGGATGTTGGAGCTGGCCGCACGGTCCTACACAGTGGTCAAGCGCGCCTCCATCGAGTATCTGGCTCCGGCCGCGGGAGCGGTTGTGGCAACCGGTGAGATTCCACCTGAAGCCTTCGTCGCCGCCCGCTCGTTGGTGCAAGAGGGCAAGGCAGCTGAGGTGGAGGTGCCTGTCGAGGTCCGTGACTCGACTGGATCCGTGGCTACACGCTGTGTCCTCGTGATTGCGGTACGACCACGTCGAAACTGAGTAGATCCGAGCAGCCGCCCACATTGATCTCCGATTCCCCGCCCCGCCTCTGGCCCAGTTCGCCGGCTCGGTGTCACCGCCGCCGAGCCCAAGAACGGCGCAAACGCATCAGGTGTCTGAGACGTCGACGTACAGCTCGATCTCGTTCCCGTCCGGATCGAGGACGTGAAGACTCCGCGTGAACTTCCGCTCGGCCTCGTAGAGGACTGGCGTTCTCTCCGTCTCGAGCACAGTCCGTGCGAGGCGGAGCTCTTCACCTGAGCTGCCGATCTTGAACGCCACATGAGCGAGGCCCGTGGCATCGTCAGCCGGTGTAGACGCGACTGCATCGATCTCCATCAGGGCGAAGTCATGATGGTTCCCTGGCGTCTCAAGGGTGAAGAACGTCATCCGTGGATCTTCGATCCTCAGCACGACTCTCATGCCCAGGGTGCGCGAATAGAAGACTTCGGCTAGTCGCAGATCGCGAACCTTGAGGACGACATGGCCGAGTGCTTGCACCTGCACGGCGCTACCTCCTTCGCCCCATGACGCTTCAAACGACAGCGGCAAGTACCGCGTCGCTCTCTTCGACGCTCATCGGCGGCCCAATTGGCCTGAGGTCGTGCGAGGCGGCAATACGCGCCAATTCATCCATCGGCGGAAAGTGCGGCAGGGTCGGAACTACGTGCGCCCTCGCGGGACTGCTCAGCTCGCGAATGAGGTCACGGAAGCTGGCGTTGTCGTGCACGAGGAGAATCCGTGCTTCGCGATCACCCACCACCCGGAACGTGTGGGGAACGCCACGTGGCATGGAGACCCAGTGCCCCGCGCCGACGACCAATTCGTCGTCGCCGCAGTGCACGACCATCTGGCCGTCGAGGATGTACCAGGTGTCGTCGAGGTCGTCGTGGACGTGCAGCGGGGGCGACGAACCGGCCGGCAGGGTCATCTCGAGCACCACGGTCTCCATTCCTGGTGCGCAGCGGTGCTCGACGACCAAGGTGTCGAGGAACCACCATGCCTGCATCTGCTCGTTCTCGGGGGAGTCAACAACTGCTGTCGTCACTTCAGCCACCTCCTCAGAACCTGTCCCGTTCAGGTAGTCCGGTATCCTTACGATCTAGATCGTATGGTACCCTTACGACCTGTGTCAAGCGATTCGTCTGGCCCGGATGGCCAGCGGCCGCCGTACGTCGGCGCCATGCTGCGTGTCGTTTGGCAGTGGGTTCGTGACCAGCTGTATGCGGGTGTCCTAGCGGCAGGATTCGACGATCTGAGCGCAGCGCATGTCGCGCTCTGGCGCTATCCCGGCCTCGAGGGAGTACGTCCCAGTCAGCTCGCGGATCGTGTGGGGATCACGAAACAGTCGGTCAACGACCTGCTCGGGCATCTGGAAGGACACGGGTACTTATTGCGCGTCCCCGATTCGGCCGACGGTCGGGCTCGTGTGATCCGACTTACCGCCAAGGGACGGCGGCTCCAAGAGACCATTTACGCCGCGGCGGGGGCGGCTCAGCTGCAGATCGAAGAGATCCTCGGGCCACGTCGGTTCGCACAGCTGCACGGCTCGCTCGAGCTCCTGACCGAACAACTTGGGGCCTCACCGACGGTCCGCTAACGCCGGGAATGGTGGGATGCTTTGAAACCTCGGGGCCATGCCGACATGCATTAGGGAGCAGATGGACGCTTCACATGAAGCTCCCACGGCGGGCGGTCGAGAGTCCCTTCAGCTTCAGGCAGTTGGAGGATTTGACTGAAGCCAGCGTCTCGGAGGGGGTAGACAAACCTGGCGATGGTCGTGAGACCGAGACCCACCCGATGCACCGTCCGGCAAATACCAGTAGAACCGTGTGCGTCTTGTCACTCTTTCCCTTCGCTGCCACAACAGCCAAAAGGACGCCCCAGACCACGAAACAGCCGATGCTGTATATCCAGTAGTTCCGATACCTCGTCATGTTGCCAGTATCCACCTGAGCGCCCTATCCCCAAACGCCGGGACTGTGAGCATAAGCAGTGCTGTATTGGCGACGAGATCACGTGATTAGCATGACCTTGATGGCTGGTAACGAGCCCGAAGTGAGCTTTGGCAAGCGACTTGAGGCTCTTGCGCTCACCCCTCTGCTCTGCGTGGTCACGCTCGGGATCGGCTGGATGGTCTGGTGCGTTTTCGAATGGCGAAACGGGCGGACCCCGAGCTATCGAATCTTGAGGCTGCATGTGGTCCGGTTGTCAGATGGACAACCAATACGTCTGGGGAGATCGATTGTCCGGAGCGGCATTTGCTGCTTCCTGCTCGTGCCGACGATCGTGGTGTGCGCCATCATCGGCATTTCTTTCGTCTTTGGCGCCTCCGCTCCCGACAACCTGTTCCGCGATCCTCGGAGGGCTCCCTGGGACCGTTTCACAAGCACAAAAGTCACCAGTGAACAAGCGGAACCTTTGGTCGGAGGGGAGTTCAGGCCGGTCCTCGAGCCCATCGATCTGGCGACATCGAAAATGCCGTCCAATGCGCAATACAACTGAGTTGTCGACTGATACGAAGGGGCAGAAGCAGATTCCCATCTCGTCTCTGTAGCGCCGCACTCTGTAGCGCCTGCACCCGGGGTGACCCGATCCGCCGACTCGCAGGCGCTCCCTCGCACGACTGACTCTGATCAATGCACAATTGGGACGTGACCGCTCTACCCGCGATTACGACACCGACCCTGAGCGGTTCGAAGGGAGCCGCCGCAGCCGTCGCAACCCCAATACACGCTTTGTAGCCAGCGTCGACTCCGTTCATGAATTGTCCGCTTCGTCAGTCAGCTCCGTGTATTGCTTCATAGGAGCCAGTCTTCACCGCATCACGCTCCGCTGCCTGGGTCGGCCCCGCGCGTAGTCCCGTGCGGCGGGGCTGGTAATGCTGGATTGAGATCCTCTCTCAGGTCGGTGAGGCACACCAGGGTGGGCGAGGTCTAGCCTCGATGATCGGCGCCAGCCCTTTTTCGTTGTTGAGCTTGCGTCTTAGTGCAGCAAAGACTGGAGAGCCGGTGACGGACGTCGAAGCCAATAAGAAAACGGTTGTCTCTTACTACCGGATGGCGTTTGCAGGCCATCCTGAGAAAGCGGTGGCTGACTATTTCGGCGATCGCTACGTCCAACACAATCCAGAGGCGGAGGACGGTCCCGAGGCTTTCATCGGCTTCGTGCACTCCCTCCGCAGGGAATATCCGGAGTTACGACTCGATATCAGGCGGGTCATCGCCGAAGGGAATCTTGTTGCAACCCATTCGCACCTCATCCTCAAGCCCGATGAGCCTGGGCGTGCGTTGGCAGACTTTTTCCGCTTAGAGGACGGCAAGGTCGTCGAGCATGGGGACGTAATACAAGACGTGCCAGAACGATCGGCTAACTCCAACGGCATGTTCTGAGACAAGGCGTAGGGTCCGCTCTTCGCAGTTGTGAGGGCAGTCACTTGAGGTTCGGCTGGGTGGCTTCGAGGTTGGTGAAAACGAGGGTGGGGATTCTCATGGCCCGGATTGCCGCCGACCGGCGGGCCGGGCGGGATGACACCCGGGATGGCAGGCTCTTCTGAAACTGTCCGGACGGGCCAATCCGGCTGCGCTCGACGGACTCGCCCAGTAGCAGTCCCACGTGGTGTGGCCCGGGGGGACGTCTCCTACCTCACCATGGAGGACTTCTATCGCGTCGCTTCCGAGGCACTTGGATCTGAACTCGGCCTGAGCATCAGGTTCCGGGCGCGGAGCACATCGAACGAGCCCTTGTGTCTGGTGCTCGGCCCATCCACCACCTTGAGGTGAAATGCTCGGCCAGCCAAGCCCACAGTTGGTGCGCGGACCGTGTCGGTGTCGGGATCGCCCTGCGATATCTCCAATACCACTGTCTCTTTGCCCCGGCCTCTTTGCGGTCGGGATCATTGCGTCAGGCCGGGACATTTGGGCCGTCGCCCCGCCGGTTCCGCCGCGCCGGTTCCGCCGGGCCCGTTCCGGCGGCCTGCCCGCTGCTCTTCGTGAGGAGTGCGCGAAGAGTGTCTGAACTGACGATGAACATTTCGTGAAGGACCTCGATTGATGACATGCGGACGGTTGCCATTGGGTAGCTCTGACGGTGCTGGTTAATCGCGCGCCTTCATTGAAGCAGAGGTCGCGCCCACTACTATCCGGAGGGAAACATGAAACATGCTGTGCTCCGTCGCACATTCGCAGCTGGCGCGGTGTCCATCCTTGGCTTGATCGGGATCATCGCCCTACCTTCGAGCGGACTGGCTAGTGCGGACGGCCACGCTCAAATCCAGCACGTGCTGCTGATCTCGGTCGACGGCATGCACCAGTCCGATCTGGCCTGGTATGTCGCCAACCATCCCACCTCGGAGCTGGCGCGGCTGGCCACCGGCGGCGCTGAGTACACCGACGCGCAGACCCCCGACCCGTCGGACTCTGATCCGGGCGGCACTGCGCTGATGACCGGCGCCGACCCGAAGACCCTCGGCATCTACTACGACGACGAGTACAGCCACGGCGTCTTCCCGGCGGGGACGACGAACTGCTCCGGCCCGGTCCCGGGCGGCGACGTGATCTACGACTCGCCGGACGACATTCTTCCCGCCGTGCCTGACCTGTTGAATAACGGGAGCGGCAACACATTCCCCTCGTTCGATGAGGGCGGCTCGATCTACCCGGGCGGCGCTGACACCAACCCGGGTTTGATCATGAACCTGAGTCCGCAACCTCAGTCGGGCCTGAACCCGGCGACGTACCCGGTCGACCCGAAAACATGCAAGCCGATTCAGCCGTGGGACTTCCTGGGGGTCAACACGATCTTCCAGGTGATCCACAATGCCGGCATGCGAACGGCGTGGTCTGACAAGCACGCGGTCTACACGTCGTACAACGGCCCAGGCTCGAGCGGCTCGAGCATCAACGACTTCTTCGGGCCGGAGATCGACTCGCAGGCGGTCGAGCCGAACGGCGTGCCGTACCCCGTCGACGGGGCGTGGACGGCCGACAACGCCGCCACCAAGCAGTACGACTCCTACAAGGTCCGGGCGGTCATCAATTGGATCAACGGCTTCGACCACTCCGGCACCGGGCCGAAGGTCGGCACGCCGGCGATTTACGGGATGAATTTCCAAACAGTCTCGACCGCCGAGAAGCTGAAGAGCTCCCCAGCGGTGCTGATCGGTCCAGACGCGCAGGGCAACTACACCGAGGGCCCGTCGTTGCCCGGTGGGTACGTGACGGTCGAGGGCCAACAGGTGCCGGGACCCCTGCTCCAGAGCGCGCTCGACTACGTCAACGACGCTCTGGAGCAGATGGCCGACACGATCCAGGCCAACGGGGAGGCCGGCTCGACGGCGATCATCCTGACGGCCAAGCACGGCCAGTCGCCACTGAACAACAATCAGCTACAGCGGATCGACGACGGTCCGATCATTGCCGGCGTCAACGCCGCCTGGGACGCACAGCATCCGAACACTCCGACTCTCGTCGCCCAAGAGGCTGACGACGACGGGCTGCTGTGGTGGCTGACGGACCGCTCGCAGGCGGCGGCCGACTTCGTCGAGGAGTACCTGTGGACGCATTCCGCCCAGGCGGTCAACTACGCCGGCCAGACGATCACCGTCCAGCACTCCGGTCTGGAGGAGATATTCGCCGGCCGTCAGTCGGCGCAATTCTTCGGCGTCTCGAACTTCGACCCGCACCACCCGGACGTGTTCGGGATCGCGCAGGTCGGCACGATATATACGACCGGCACGAAGATCGCCGAACACGGCGGCGACAACCCGGGCGATCGGGACGTTCCGCTCGTCGTTTATGCGCCGGGCACCGTCCATCCTGGCCAGTCAAGCAACGGGGTGGAGACGACCCAGGTCGCTCCCACGATCTTGAAGCTTCTAGGACTCCCCTCGAGCTCGCTGCAGGCCGTCCAGCGAGAGGGCACGCAGGTCTTGCCCGGCTTTGGCGACGGGGATTGACTGCTGCATCTAGTCGGGCTGCGGGGCGGTTGTGAGCCGCCCCGCAGTTCAGCACTCGTCCAAGAGGAATCTGGGGACGTTGTGTCAGATGCACTTGTAGCCAGCGAAGCGAGGAAAAGGTACGAGCCCCCCGGGTAGTTCCCTCGTCGACTCAACCGACCTTCTGTCATGATGTGTAGAAGTACGACAAAGGAGTTCGGTCATGGTGGTTCTGATTGAGAATGTCTTTCCGCTCGGGGTAACGAACGAGCTACTCGATGCTGTCACCGACGAGATGGGCGTCGATGCCAAACTCCCGCCTGGTGGGGTCCTGCATGTGCACTTTGAAAAGGACGGCCGTGCTCACGGCGTCGACGTGTGGGACTCGGTCGAGGCCCATCAGCAGTTCGTCGAGTCAACGCTTATGCCAGCCATGGGCAAGGTTGCTGCGGCAAGAGGCCTCGATCCGTCCAAGATGGGAGAGCCCGAAGTGACGGTCACCGAGGTCCATCGCATCGTTCGCTAAGCAGGATCCCAGAATAATTTTCAGTCGGAGGGTTGTACCGCCGCCACGGGCGATCTGTTCGACCTGCGAAGTCTGACCACGGTGCCTTGCCTACGCCCGGTCGTTCAGCGACACGACGGGCGGCGTGGGCCGGGACCACGGAGCGCGAACGGCGGCGCCTGGGCGTGGCTTACCCTAACTTTCGCCGTGCAATAGTCGTGCAGTAACGACATGAGAAATATGTCGGACTCTGTCATGTGGTGTCGGGTGGGGGAGTGTCCGACCGGGATCCAAAGCGAAGCGCCTAGAAGAGCCCCCGTGCGATTCCCGTTGAAAAGTCAACAGCAATGGCAATCCAGTTTCTAGCCGACCATACGGACCCGCAGTGCCGTTCTGATCACCTGGGTAGTGGTACACCTAAGTGGGGTAGATGTATCCCGTGGCCCCATGCTCACCGGGAGAGAAGGGTGGTGAGAGGTGAAGGTTCAACCTTCACGCCGTCAACGGCTGGCTGAAGCCCATATGATCCGCCGGCTCGTTGCCGCTGGTGCCATTGTGCTGGCGGCAGTAGGCGCCGGTGCTGTCTTCTCGGCCTGCTTCACCGTGCCTGCGAGCATCCCGTCGGACTGCTCTGTCCCCGACAGTGGGCCGACACTCGGGGCCTGGCTCAACAGTCTCCCAGCCAATTCGACGGTGAGCCTTCCAACCAATGGGTGTTTCAACATCGCTCACTCGCTCGACATCCATAACACGTCGGGGCTGACCATCCTAGGGAACGGCACAACCCTGTCCCAGAAGGATCAAGGAGGGCAGGGTACCGACATCCAGGGCATCTTGTACCTCAGACAGAACACGAACCTGGTCATTGAGGGAATCAAGGTCATCGGGGCTTACAACGGCACCAACGGCGGAAGGAGCTACGAGGGCGACTACGGCCTGTTCATGGAGGCCAACCACGGCATCGGCATCGACAACATGACCATGAGCGATATCCAGGGTGATTTCATGGTCTTGGACCCACCCCGGAACAACGACACCGGGACCGACCAATCCCTCAACACCAACGTCAGCATCCAGAACTCCACCTTCACCAACGCCGGCTACCACGGCCTCACGGTGGAATCGGTGAACGGCCTGACGGTCAACAACAACACCTTCACCAACATGGGCGTAGACGCCATCGACATGGAGTATGACAACTACTCCACCGTGTTCGTGAACGGCCAGCCTGCCCAAGCGGCCGAGGACAATATCCGCATCACGAACAACACCTGGAGCAACTTCCAAAATGACTGGTTCGCCTCGCTCCAGGGGCAGTTACCCGGTGTGCAGGAGCAGAACGTCGTCCTATGGGGGAACGTCATCAACGCCAACTCCCCGCTTATCGAGATCACGGGGACCAACCCAGCAACCACCGCAGCGCAGTACCAGAACCGCGGTCTCATCATCGCCTTCAACAAGAATGTCCAACCGGCGCTCGGCACCACCGGGGCATCGATTGCCGACCCACCGGGGGGCAGCGCGGCCATAACGATCCAAGGGGTAGTCAACGCTCAGATCAGCGCTAACACATTCCCGCTGTTCGACGGTCTGCCTAACTACTTCGAGAACACCCCCTACATCTCGGTCCTCCAGTCCTACAACAACCCGAATTTGGTCATGAAGTCCAATGACTTTTCGGGTGCCTACAACATCACCCAAGCCGGCTCTGCGGCCCCCACCATTGGGTGTGGCAACAGGTCCGGCGTCAATGGAGCATCGACGGATGGAGCGTGCAAATGAGCGATACCTCAGCCGTAGCCGCCCATTCAGCGAAGCAATCCCACTCCCGCGAACGCGGAACGAGAGAGCCGAAGCCTCCCGAATCCACCAACGGCGCGATCGGAGAGGAGGCGTTGCGAGACGGACGGATAGCTGCTGAGGACCGGCGATCAGTTATGGGCAGGGATATGACGCCCGAACTGAACGCATTTCCAACTGAATTGGAGGCCTCAGACAATAGGGTGTACGAACCGTTGGGGACCGTCGTGGTGTTCCAGCTATCCAGCCCTCCAGCTGGCCATCGCTTGTGGGAGTGGCCGTGCAAGCAACCGGGAACGCAAAACCATTTCGGAAAATGCCCAGCCGCTATGCCGGGTAGGTGTCTACGACACGAAGGGAGCGTGAACGCGCCAATAGCCGGGCTCTGTCGGTAGCCCGGTTATTGGCCGTCAGGTTGCAAGGCTTAGGCTCGGGATAACCATTCCTTTACACCTTCTCGAACCAGTTCATACCCAACGCAGGTGGCCTCAAACGTCGGGGGCTAAGTGGCGATTCACCCTGCTCGTGAACAGGCGAGCAAGATTGTGCGCCAACTCGGAGCGTCCGCATCACCCCTTCGGGAGCGGCTGATTGGGCCCTACCTAGGTGCGTTTTCCCCGCCCGAGGCGACTCAGAGCAGGAACAGGCGCCCGCGCCCATAGCTGCCTGGTACTTCGTGTTCGGGTCTGAGGACTCCGTCAAACGATGGATCAAGGGCGGCCGGCGAGGAGAGCTGCCACTATCCGCTGGTGGGCGGTAGCAGCGTTCCGTGCGAATTGTTCGGGTCGGGATGTAAATGTTGAGCCTGCGGGACCGCCGCGAACGACTCACCTAGTGTCAGCCGTAGCTTGACGAGCTCGGAGGCCAATGTGCGGTTCGTGTCTGTGCACTCCTCGATGGCGGCCGAGAGAGTAGCGATGGCTTCGGTCGGAATCGGTGGGTGTGTTTGCGGCGCGATCGGGCGGGCCTGCTGCCTAGCCTGCTCGATGATCGCTGGTTCTCCGGCCTGAGTGGAAACGACCTTCGCCCGGGCAACACGCTCTGCGTCAGTGGCACGCTGAATTATCTCAGCTGCTTTGGCCTCGGCGGCTGAGATCACCTCCTGTGCCTTTTGCTCAGCCTCGTTGGCAGTCTCGTCGGCAAATCGCTGGGCCCGAACCAAAAGGGTGCCAATTTCCAAACCAGTTGAGGACTCGGGCTGTCGCTCAACGGCGAGCGTGGCGTTCTGTTCGCTCAGATTCTGTGGAGCGACAACCACCGAGGCCTTTTTCTTCTTCGAACGCAGTTCGATCACCTCAGTCTTTCCGCCACTTGTCTGTCGGCCGACTGATTTTTGAGTCTATCGACTCTCCCTTCTCTCCACCAGGGCAGATCTGGGGGATTCCCCGGTGGTGGCTAGTGGTGCTGGACTCGCTCCTTGAGTCAAGTTAAGTCGAGTTAGAGTTGAGTTGAGTTGCGTTGAGCTACGTCAATTGAGTGAGGAGCGCCCCCCGTATCCGTCTGTGGACGCTTTTGGGGACCGACGGCCAAGATCTTCGCTGTTTCGGTAAGTTCTGGCTCGGCTCGTTCAGGTGCCCTGATCCGGAATCGGCGCTCGAGCTGTGTGGTCGGCCCATGCCCATTTCCAGATTCCAATTTCTGGTGACCGGACGGTGAAAGGCGCCTACGGTTTGGGAGTTGCGATCAGGTGCTCCTACTTGTCGGCTCGGTTGCCGGATGGCCGACGACCTGGAGCGTAAAAGAGGACTTCTAGGCTCATACCAGGAAATGCCTGGAATATGAAAGTTTCGGCATCCCTGGGGGATACATCCAAGCGACTACGCGGTGGTGTCAGGTTCCTGAGTTTGAGTGGTCTCGGTCATCGACGCATGGGGTCCACGCTGGATATTGGGCCGAAGTGTACGACGGGGGAGCACGAAGAGCAGGGGCTTGCGAAGCGGAACCTGACCCGAAATCGGTCCTGGGGCAGGCTGTGTGGCGAGCATGGGGCGTAGATCATGGAGCCCAGGCCGCCTATGGTCCGGAGGCGTCCACCAAAACGCGCAGCAACCGGGCGGCGGACCGGCCTATGGCCAACGGAGTCCGCCCCGTTCGCCATCATGCGATCGAGGCGTGATCCCGGATCCAACCAGCGAAACATTTTTCTAATAAGTGCCGGCCCCCGCCAGCTCGTTAGCAGGCCGGTCGCCAGTCGACACCTGCGTCCAGGCCATCAAGAACTTTCTCGTTCACCACGAGAAGCGTTCGGGGTGAAACTGCGGCAGCCGCCGCGCCAAGGTCGCCGCGCCATGGTTTTGGAAGCTGTCCAACGAACCGGCTTAACACCGGAAATGGAAAGCTGTTGACTTTGCGAAGTCGAGGACTCAAAGTGACAAGTGCCCTAGAAGGGCTCGAAATAAGTCAGCTGTCGGAGGAATTAAGTCACACCTGAGTCAATCATCCGGGGGAATCCCCACAATCGGGAGGCAGATTTACATGCGATATCTCAGACTGCTCCTGGCGCTCGCGGCGGCCCTCTTGGGCCTTTCCGTGCTCGCCGGCACCGCAGCAACAGCCGGGGCGACGCCGCCCGCCACGGGGACCTTGGAAATATGCAAGGTCGCGGCACCGCCCCTTGCCGGCCAGACGTTCCCGTTCCTAACGGCCACCTGGTCCGGCACCCAATTCAAAGAGGTGTCGCTCAAAGCCGGAGCGCCTCCGGGCGGGTGTTCGACCGTGAATACGTACACCGTGGGGACAACGGTGCTCGTTGAGGAAGCCGCGTCCGCCGGCGTCCCATTCCCGGGTATCGCGACGCCGACCTTCAGCATTGCCAATGGCACGATTACGGGTAACGTGCCGAGCCTCTACCTGGTGGCCGTCCTTATCAAGGCGGGCACCAACGTCCTGACCGTCACCAACACGCCGATTCCAATAACGGCGGCAATTCGGAACCTTCGAGGTGTGCAAGTCGGCAGCCGACAACAACGTCCAGGGGTCTTTCGTCTTCAACCTCACCGGCCCTAACGGCTACAGCGCGACCACGAGCGTTCCGACCGGCCAGTGCAACGAGGTGGATAATGTCCCCGCTGGGGTGCCGATCACCATCACTGAGCCGCCGATCTTCCCGTTTGCGTTGACCAGCGTGTATACCATCCCCACGACGGCGCTGATCAGTACCAATCTGGGCGCTTCGAGCGCTCAGGTGGAAGTGGAGCCCGAATTCGACGAGCACCGTGTTCTTCACCAATGCCACGCTGACCGGCTACGTGAAGGTCTGCAAGACGTTGGACCGCGCGGCCGACAATGTGCTCGCCGGCAAGACGTTCACCTACTCGGTGTCGGCGACCTTCGAGGGCGCACCGATCGCCGTTCCGTCCTCGGTGTCCGTGGTTGCCCAGGCCTTCCCCACGCAGACGTGCGCCTTCGTCGGGGGTACCAGCTCTCCGTTTGCGCTGCCGCTCGGCAGCCTGGTCACGGTGAGTGAGACGGGCCTGCCGCCCACGATCCAAGTGGTCGGCACCAGCGTGAACCCGGCAAATCTCAACGCCGGAAGCCCGAACTCGACGACCGTGCAGCTCTACGTCGGGAACCTGCCGGCGCCGAACAACGCGGGCAGCTTTGGGGCGGGTTCTGTGACCCAGGCCAACTTCATCAACGAGGCCTTCGGCTACGTCGAGGTGTGCAAGTCGTCCACGTCGATCAACGCAGGCATCCCGTTCCAGTTCAGTGTCGATGGAGCGGCGATCCCAGCGGTCGACGTCGGGAACTGCTCGCCGCCAATCCTCAAGCCGGTCGGGACCACGACCGTCACCGAGACGCCGGCGCCTCACACCACGCTGACGAACGTGTTCGGAACGTCCGGGGCGACCCAGTCGGGTAACTCTGCTCTGGCCACCGTTCCCTACAACGCCGACAACATGGTGACCTTCAACAACGAGATCAACACGGGGAGCCTCAAGATCTGCAAGGCGCAAACGCCGAGCGACGGTCAGTTGGGGAACACCGCGTTCAACTTCTCGTACTCGTACAGCGTCAACGGAGTAGCCACGACCGGCACCGTGCCCAATGGTCTGAAGCCCGGTCAGTGCTGGGCGCTCCCGGCCAGCGTGCCGGTCCTGAACGGGAACCTCAGTCAGGTTCAGATCACCGTCACCGAGCAGCCGACCACTGTGGCGAATGTGAATCTGTTCAGCGTCGGTGTGATCGGCAATGACACCATCGTCAGCCAGCCGGCGACACCGCATGTGCTCACCACGCCTGCCGCGGTGGTGCTCAACAGCCTCGAGGGGGTCAACACCGTGACCTTCACCAACGGGATCATCATCCCGGCGGGCTGACGCACACGAAGTTGAAAGGGATATTTGGGTGGGCCCCCGCAGAAGCGGGGGCCCACCCGTCTCCCTCCGATTTCATTCACACAGGTGTCACGTGACAAGGACGTTGCACTGACTGACTTTCCTTTTTTCAAACCTCAGGAGGCGTAGCCGGTGCGGCAAATCAGCGCGAGGACCGTCCCTCCGTTTATCCGGCTAACGATCCTGCTCGCGGCCCTCGCCATGGCCGCTGCCGCGTGCTCAAACGGTGCCACGTCTCCATCGGCATCGCGAGCGAGATCGTCCTCTAGCAGCACGACCGCCGTCCACGGGTCCGTCGGCAACGGATCGAGCTCCGCGGGTAAGGGCCACTCGAATGGACCGAGTGGAAACGGTACATCGACGGGCGGGAAAGCCCGCAACAGCGTAACGACGACAACGAACGGCGTAACGACAACAACGACCGGCATACCCCCCCTGCCGAAGCAGTTCGCTACCGATGACTCGGCATTTGAGGCGGCTCTCACCAATGCCCAGACCGCCGTAAAAGATTTGCCGCCGAACACAACGGCTCAACAGGTAGTGCAGGCGATGCAACCTCTCATAGCCGCGGCCAATTTGTACCAGAGCCAGATCGTCAATCTTCAGTGGTCGGCTGCGGCGAAGCCAAGCGCCCAATCGCTCACTGAGAATGTCGGACAGTTGACGGCGGATATCGCGGGGCTGGCCGGCGAGGAAGCGGGCGGCTTTTTCCCGGTTGCCCAATTCGTCTCGAAGTTCTCGTCTGCGGCCACCGCCGTCCGCTCGGCGTCGAACAGTGTTGGCGCCCAGATCGGGCTCCGTTAGATTTCTGGCCGATAGGTTTCTGCCAACAGTCCTGGCTCGCCTCTCGGTCGTTTTCTCTATCCGCAAACCATGAGCATTCATGAGGCCGGCGTTCAACAGTGGCGGCCAGGTCCGATAGAGCCGGTAGTTGTTCAATCGGGGTAGCTTCAAGGTATCGACGAAGGCGGAAGACTTCGAGCGTGAGCACGTCACGCATATCAGGCTTTTCCTCCGTCGGATCGCCCTAGAAGGTCGGGATCGGTTTTGGCGGTTTGGGGTTCCATGACTGTGCCGGCAGTCGGAGTTTCGGCAAGTCCGCTCTGCGACCCGACAACGCTATTGATCGCTTCAAGTCTGCGACCACTCCACCTGGGCGTATCCCGGCAGTGCGAGTTTGATGCCACGGCGCGGTCAGATCCAGCAAGTCTCCACGCCCACCGTTGCCCCGTCAACCTACCTTGACATCCCAGGCTGCCTCGCCGCCCTGTCTCTTCGTAAGTGAGCACTTGGAGATCTCGGCTTCTGGGTGCTCGGAATAGCAATCCTCGCAACGAGTCCACCGGCCGGTGGCAGTGGCACGAGTGATCCTAAGGTCGGAGGTAGCTCACTCACCGACTGAGCGCTCCTTGCTGGTGGTGGAGGCGCAGGAGAGGGTGGGGCACTCGCTCCTGCGGGTTGTACGACCCTCAAGGTGGTCAAGGCGGGCGGAGCGGCTGATAACAATGCCAGCCAAGGCTCCAATCTCGGGACCTTCTCAGACCGCCCAACCCCCTGGGCGGCGGCGGCGGTGTCTCCTAAGACTGATGAAATGATTGGTCGACGGCGAGGACGGCTGCCACTATCCGCTGGCGGGCAATAGCACTGCTCCGTTCGAATTGTCCGATGTGAGGGCAGTCCGGTCGGCATGAATGTGTTGACCCTGCGTCACCGCAGCCGACGATTCAGCCAGTGCCAGCCGCAGCTTGACGAGCTCGGCGGCCAACGTGCGGTTCGTTTCTGCGGACTCTCCGATCGCTGCCGCGAGAGTAGCGATGGCCTCGGGCGGTATTAGAGCCTGTGCTGGTGGCGTGATCGCCCCGGCTGGTTGCCCATCGTGCTCCGTAATCGCTGTCTCTTCGGCCTGATCCGAAGCGTTCTTCACCCGGGTAGCCCATTCTGCGGCGGTTGCGCGCTGAATTATCTCGGCTGCCGCTGCCTCGGCGGCAACCATGACCTCCCGTGCCCTTTCGCTCCGCCTCGCGGGCAGTCTCGTCGGCGAATCGCTGGGCCTTGACGAAAAGGCTGCCGATTTCCAGGCCACTTGAAGACTCCGGCCGTCGGTCAACAACGGTCGTTGCGTACTCTCCGTTGAGATTCTGAGGGTCGACTACCCCTGAGACCCTTTTCCTCGAACGCAGATCAGTCACCTCAATCTTTCAGCCACGTGTCCAGTCCACCTGGGGTTTTTTAGTTGTATCCACTCTCCCTTCTCTCCACCAGGGAGATCTCGAGAATTTCCCGGTTGTGGCTGTTGTGCCCGACTCGCTCGTAGATGCATCCGCAGCGTCCATTGGTTGATGATTTGGCGCCTGACGCCCAACAATCTCCGACCGTTTCGGTGAGTTCCGGCCCGTCTCCGCCGTATCTTGAACTGGATCGGCGCTAGTGGCTATGTGGCCAAACCGTTTCCAGACTCTAATGTCTAGTGAATTCTGTGCGGGACGCGCCTACCGTCGGGCGGGTTGCGGATCAGGTGTAGTTACTTGTCGGCCCGGTTGCTGCAACACCGGCGCTAGGGGACCGCAAACCCCGATGTCGAGCGGGCCGACACTCGCTCGTTATGCGCCGCCACCAGCCGGGTGGCGCTAGGCGGGATCCCGCCTTAGTCCTAGCGTCCATCCTCCAAAGGATGAGGCAATTGTACAAGTTTGGAGTGACCTTTCGAAGGCGTCGGCCACAGCCGCAGGCGAAAAGTGTCGTTGAGTTGCTCGGTATACCGTCAATATCGGGCGCTGCGACCAGCGAACGTTGTCCAGAATTGGACGAAGCCCTGAGGCGATTCCTGGATGCACAGAGAGCGCGAGAGACACAGGCCGAACTGGCCCATCAATTGGCGAGCAAATTCGTAAGGGTTCACGCCAGCAGTCAGGAGCGGCACGCAATGGCCACAACCATTGCCGGGGCGTACGACAGAGCTCGTTCCTTAACTCAGACCGAGTTGGATTTGATGGCGGCTGAGATGGTCATCCGAATCCCCGACTACCGGCAGCGCAAGAAAGAGCTTCAATATTCATATGAGGAGTATGAAAACTTCGGTATTCCTCGAGACTACGTTCAAGCTGCGGCGCGTTGGCGTCAGGTAGTTGAGTTTGAGCGGACGAGGTCATCGATGCACGGGGCCAACGATGGATGTTGGGCCGACAGGTACGACGGGGAGCACAAATACAGAGATTGCGAAGCGGAGCCAGACCCGAAGTCCGTGCTGGGGCTGTGTGCGGGCCATGAGACTCGGATTATGGAGCCCGCCTACGGTGGGAGGTCTCGATGAGAACGCGCACAAACCGGGCGGTGGTCCGGACCCTGACACACGGAGTCGGCCCCGTTCACCATCATGGTAATTCGGGCGCTTCGCGGCTGGGCGGCGAAAGCGTTTCTGATAGTTGCCCCGCCTCGCGGGATGAAACCCCTTTGTGCGGCTTTGAATGTGACGCCTCGGGAGACATACGCCGCCACCAGTGTTCGTCAGATGGGACGACGCTGTCACGCGATTGCACTCATCTGATCGCAGGTATCCCAAGTGGTCGGATCAAAGGGACATCGGCCTACGCTTTTCAATAGTGCCCGTGCAGATTGCCGTCATCGGAGCGGGCGACGCACCGGCCTCGGTCGAAGTGATCGCCGAGGAGGTAGGCGCCGCCCTGGCTCGGCTCGGCGCAGTCGTGGTCTGTGGTGGCCTTATGGGGGTCATGGTCGCAGCTTGCCGCGGAGCCAAGTCGGCGGGTGGCACAACGGTCGGGATTCTCCCAGGGGCCGATCACTCCGCAGCAAACCCCTGGGTGGACGTCGTCATTCCAACTGGCCTCGGTGAAGCCCGCAATGCCCTTGTCGTTCGTTCTGCTGCCGCTGTCATTGCAGTCGGCGGCGAGTACGGCACCCTTTCCGAGGTGGCGCTTGCCCTGCGCCTGGGGACTCCTGTGATCGGGATTGATACATGGACCCTCGTCAGACCTGACGGCAAGGTCGACACCGGGCTCGTCGTCATGGAGGACCCATGGGAAGCAGCAGAGGCGGCAGTGGCACTGGCTGCTCGTTGATCTCCGGGCCCTTCCCAGGTGGCTCGTAGGAAGAGTGGTCGTCGTGTCGCGGTCGGTTCGTCGCCGTTGGTGTGGTCGAGCCGGTGACCGTCACCTTCTGGCAGATGCGCCACTGGAAGCCGACATTCCTGGGAGGTTCGGTAGTCGGCGTCTGGTGATCGCGATTAGGCCACCCCAGCGCGACGCCGATGCCGGTACGTCATCGCGCTCGCGGCAGCAATCAACCCGCCGGCAGCAATCGGGAGCATGATCGAGGACGGGACCTCCTGAGTCACCGCTGGCATCTGGACGGTGAAACAGTCCTGGGCTGACTTCTCGGTACCGGTGTTCCCCGTGCCGGGGAACGGCGTGCCAGAGACTCGCCCGCGGTCGCAAACCGTCGTCCCCGGCGACTCGGTGATCGAAAGGAATGTGGTGAAGGTGCCGTTGTTCGGAGCCGGTTTCAGCACCGCGTCGGAGGGGTTCCCGAGGTCTTTCCCCGACCCGTAGTGCGGCTTCCAGGGGTGGGTGCTTGAATACACGCAGTCCCGGACCTGGTCCACAGTGGTCCCACTGAAGGTCCTGGGGTCCCAACTGATCGTTACGGCGACGGTAGCGCCCTGGATGACACCGAATTCGGCGCCCTGTGTACTCGCGTCGGTGGTCGAGTAATGCTGCGTAGTGCCACCAGGTTCGGTGACCGTGACTGTCTTTACGGTTGGGCCGAAGCCGGCGGAGGGATCATACGGGTCACCGCTGTGCCCGTGACACCCGTGGTCGTCGTCGTCGTCTTCTTTCATCTGTGCCACCGCAGTCGACGCAGCACCTGCCGGCGGGGCGGAGAGCGCAGTAATAGCGAGCGCGTTGGCACCGGTCAGGGCTGTGCCAGCAAGCAGACACACAACGGCTATCCGACCGGGCCTCGCACCGGAAGCGAAACGTGACGTTCTGGAGGCGATATCGAACCTACCGCCACCTGCTCCCAACCGCATCCCGGGACTCCCTTTCCGGCGCACAATAAGAGGGGGTGGGGCCAGCAAACAAGATCCACGACAAGATTCACCTCACTCGATCACGTAGTGTTCACTCCCTGTTCCCCTAACTGTCGAGTTCCGTTGGCGCGGCCGAACAGGGACGTGGTCCTGCGTTCCACCGGAGTTGCCTGTTGCAGTGCTTTGCGCCGATGGCGAATTTGAGATGCCAGCAACCTAAGGAGCCCCGTTGTGTCGGAGGGGTCAGATTGGCGGCGGGCTGCGGCCGCGCCAGCAATGTAAGTGGCCCCGTCCGGCGCCCCCGGCTGGCCGACTGGGCTCTGACAGGCCCGCACCCGCACCCGCACCCGCGGCCTTGGGCGAAGATCGCGGGAGCCACCGTGTCAATGGACCCATTGATTGACCGCGCTTCCAGACCATGGGGACGGACACCGGTGGACCGTCAGCGTACGGTGTCGATTCCGATAACCTCGAAAAAATGACAGAACCTGCAGATTTCGTCACCTGCCAATCCTGCGGAGCGGGTTCGACTGAGCCCGAGGCTCACCAGCACGGGTGGGTGGCTTCGGAAGGCCGGTGGGCGTGCAACAACTGCCTCAGCACCCGCAGAGATTCGGGATCGGAACGAGACAGGTTGCCGCCGTCCGGTTAGGCTGGCCACAAGGTCGGCAGTTCCGGTGGGGCACGGTGTGGCTTCTCCTCCGTGACCGCATAGCGAGAGGACTGAACCTCGGTTCGACGGACCTTCGACCCGGGGAGGTTCGCAACCATGATGAACGATGACCAAAGGCTGACGTGCGAGCAGTTCGCATTGAGCATCGAATGGGCCTTGGACCCACCCATGGCCGAGGGCGCATTTGCAGAGAATCCATACATGGCACCGGAAGCGGCATCCAAGGCGATCGAAGAAATGGTTGATCAATATCCTTGGCTGATCGACTGGGTCGAAGAAGCTCGGAGAGCGGCGCTCGCAGAAGCTGCTGTTGAGCAGGCGAAAGCATCCTCAACTCCTCAACAAGTCACGGATGTCCTTAGGAAGAACGCTGACAAGGCGCGATCAAAACTCGAGAACCATCGTCATCGCCCTCCGGAATCCGACGACCCTGTTGAGGTGCTGAGGGCCTTCGCCCTGCTCCAGAGAACTGCCGCTACGAAACCAATTCGCCGTGGAGTGCTCTAGGTCCGGATTCCCACAAGCTTGCGCTGCAACTATTGCGGGAACGTGGGCCAGCATTCCCGCCAGGCCCAGGTGCGGACGCCGTCCTGTCCAACTCGGACTGTACAATTCTTGACCAATGGAGGGTGCAATGGACGAGGTTGGGGAGTCGAGGAGAGACATCGGAATAACGACAATTCTTGTTGGTGCGCTCACTGGCCAGCACGAGTTGTCCGAAGCTGACCGGCAGGCGGTCGGCGATTGGATGGTCGATCATGCGGAAGACACAGAGGTCCGCGATCTGCTGACCAAGATCGTGACGACTCAGATTGGCGATACTTCCGAGTTCCGCGAGAAGGTGGCAGAAGCGATCCGGGAGAAGTTCCGATCAGAGGAAGGATCATCGCGCCAAGTATGAAAGTCCCGTGCCCATCAGCGGCCTGATGACGGGACATCCTCGGTAACGCGTCCATCAACGTCAAGTGCCGTATGGAGGTCCCCAGTGGGTCATCGAAATCCAGCCATTGCCCGACATCGCGCGGCAGTGGGACGGCGGAATCAGCGCTTGAGAAGATCGTAGACCGCAGGAGCGCTCGAACCTCGGCCTCGACGGGGTGACTCCACTGGCGCAGCTGCTCGTGTTGGTGGTTCCACGACGAGTTCTGGGGAATCCACCAGTGGCGCCGATGATCCGTTGCTACTTGCTGCCGCAGAAGCCCTGGATTGAGGGCGGGATGCCCACCCCAGCACGTATCCTCCGCACACGACCAATATGACTCCGGTTCCAATGGCATATCCAACCTGATAGAGCAGGCTTCTGAGCGGGGCTATCGATGAGAAGTACGCGCCATGCGTGCCGATGACTGGCCATGCCGTTGGACCGACGATGAACCATGCTCCGCAGAGCATGGTGATCAGTCCTGCCAGTACCAGACCCATGTGGCCTCCACCCACTCGGACCTGGTTCGCCTTCCACAAAACAACAAAGCCCATCGCGATACCGACGACACCAGGCACAACGGCGAGCAGGGTGTGTGCGGCATTCCAATGCCAGGACGGAGTCCCCGTCACGTGGTATCCGAAGATTGGTTCCACGAAAGGGATGAGCGCACCCCAGGCCGAGATCAATATGGTCACCACGCCGACGGTCACAATGCCGGTTCCGGCACCGTGAGCCAGCGCTGAGTGTCGCCCCCCCGTCATGGGTGACATTGATGATCCATTTTGCAAGCTGGAGGGAGAGCCTTGCGGTCGGGAACCTGGCGCCTCGTCGCCTGGCTCGACCTTTTCTGGCTCGACCCGGGTGCCATCGGTATTGCCCCCCCCGGCAACATCTGTCGTCACGGTGCCTCCTCGCGTTTGGGCATCAGAAGTCTATTCCCTCTGTTCGGCACACCGAAACTGCGCTTCGAGACTCATGGACCCCGAGCGGGGCACCGGCCGGGCAGATCATTCGCAAAGTGCTATTCGGCCTATTATAACTCGGCGATTTAGAGCCATACGATGGACGAACCGAAGGGTCGTTTGAGCCTTCCATCGAACCGTGAGCGTCCAATCCCCAACAGAAGGAGCACGGAGACGTGGACCGTTAGTAGGTCATCGAATTGATACCGACATTTAACCCCGACGCCGCAGTTGGTTTACCTGCACCCATTAGATTTGCCCGGAGGGCATGTCGGATCTACGGCGGGACCTCGCGACCGAGGAGACTCAATGAATGACCGGTATCTGTTGCAGTCAGGCGGCGCGTCCCAGCGCGACTACCAAGAACTGCTCGCATCCTTCAGACAGCTTTCGGACGAACGCAATGCGCTTCGGTGTATCGTCGAACGACTCCACGAGGCGTTGGAAGGGGTTCAGGGCACTCGGTCGCCTCGGCCGCACCTTCGCGCTGTCTGACCATTGCGGTATGGACGCGACGAGGGCTGAGTCGGCCGACATCGAACGCTCAGGCGTGTGAGTCGATTTCTTCAACCGGCCAGATCACCAACTCTGACAGTTGTCCATCGTCACCGGTGAACGGTGGTTCGCTCCAACCGTCCCACTTAGTGCCGTGGCGTGCTGAGCCAGCGGTGGGATCGACCACGCCATCATGGAGATCCACCAAATGAGGGCTCCTTCGGTCGGGCTCGCGAGATCCGCTTTCGAGATCAGGTTGTTCATATAGAGGGCAACAGCCGAGGGTCCCAGTACTTGCGGGTGCGAGAACCCAGCCAACCCGGACAGACGAAACATTCTGGACCGCGCCCACCTCCCCGACACGCTCGCCGGCTAGTGCGACCCGATGTCTGACTCAGGTGATGAGGGCCCCAGGCGAGGCAAGACAAGCCCTCGGGCAAGAGCCCTCGATCTCCATTCGGGCGGAAAGAGATTGAGGAGGTGAGGATGAGGAATGCTCCGGGCGAGTGCCCACAGAATGAGAGCCAGTTCGGACCACGGAGAGAAGACTCGATACTCCACGCTGTCGTTCCCGTCGCGCACCGCTCCGAACTCGAAGATTCCTCGCCCCACCATGTGTGCGTAGTCGATTCCGACATATGGCCACGGGGAGAGTCCACTGGTGGTCTGGAAATAGATGGTCTTCATTGAGAGATATATGGCGCCCGAATCCAAGGGGCGCCACTTGGGTGTGTTTGTCCGCTTCGCCTTTTGGCGGCCAACGGAGTTCCCGACCGCCGAAACTCCGGTCGTGGGGCCAGAGGCGTGCTTCGGGGGTTTGCTGACCGCACCGTTCCCATCGCCCTTTTGGGGGGAATGCTCCCGACGGCATGGTCCAGTTGCCACCAGGTCCTCTCCGATACCCCTCGTGGCGATTCTTCGGGGGATCGGCTGTGGACTCACTCCCGATAGCAGTCCGCCCAATACCTGGGCCGTGTAATACAGGGCCTGATCCTCCGAAGTCCAACCAGTGGAGGGCAGGTTTCTCGGTGTGCGCATGCTGCGACCAAGGATAGGTGGTAGTACCGCCCGCCGTCGGATGAACGCGGCCGTTGGGTAGGACAGATTCCGCCATGGGTGGGTGGCGCTGGTTGGGAATCTCCGCTCTCCGCCGTGCGCCCACGGCGACGTCCGGCTGGCCCCGATCAGCTCGTGAGTGTGCCGTTCGCAGCTCCATGCCTTCTCTGATCCGTCTCGCCGGGCGGGATGGCGACGGAGGTGGTTATCCGGGCGGAGCTGATTGAAGGTGCTCGATCCTGGCGATGACCTCGGCGGCCCGACCCCACCGGATCAGATCCATGGCAGTGTCGTGGTGGCCATGTCCGAACTGGCCTATCTGCAACCAGATGACCGCGCCACGGTTGTCGTAGACATCAACGAGCGCCGTCACAATCGCGATGAGATCGTTGCGGCGGTCCAACTCCCTCGTGGCGAGGTCAAGGTCGGGTTCACCAAGCTGCGTTTCCGAAAGGAGCTGGACCGTGGCCATGGAGCCAACCGGGTCGGCTTCGAGCGCCCTGAAGTCGGCCTCGACAGGCATCACGTCAGTCACGGCGACTGCCGCCCCGAGACTGCGCATCGACCGGGACTCCGGCGGCGATGCAGCATTCCACTACAGCCGCGAGCACCGTAGGCGCCAATGATGTGAACAGGCTTCGCTTCGGCCTTGCCATGCCTACAACCTACGGAACCCCAGTGGCATCTCGGGGGCGGACGGGTTTCAAAGTGGTGGCGGACTACGGCGAGTCATGCCACCGGGCCGGTTGACCACACCGAGGAGATGTCCAATAGTCGTCGTGGGGCACACCTCGGCCGGGCACGAACACGCCTGCGCCGGCACAATGATGGAGGGTTGCGCTGGTGAAGCCGTTACCCCCACCAACTGTCTTCGGTAGATCTCTGTGCCTCGAATGAGGGACTGACAACCACATCAGACGTGAGGGCCCGGAGGATCATGAGCGCCCGCTTGGATCTGATCGGTTGCGTCGCGTCCCAACAACTCCTCGAGGAGCCGATTCTCCGCTTGGAGTTGGGCCAGCAGCTCGTCGAATTTTGAGTTCGTCGTGAAACCGCTCTCAGCAATCGGGTCCCTGACCACGACTTCACCCATCCCAACAATTAACTACGGCGCGGATGACGAGAGCAGTCACGTTTAGGACATTCTTAATCTGGTAGCTGGATACGACGATGGTCGCTTGCCAAGATTTCCGCTGTCCGCCGCACTCGCTTTGGGTCCACTCCGGGGATTGGCTCGATCTGAACAGTGTGTTGAGCTAGCGGGTTCTGGCCCGAGGCGCATCGGGCCGTCCGGTCCCTGAGCCCCACGGGACCCCGCGGGTCCCACTCCACCATGGGCGTATCCCTCAAATGGCGTATTGACAGGAACCTGCTCCGGTATAAATTGACCGCAAGGAGGGTGATCGGAATGGGGAGGCGGCCTGGCGATGCGGCAGCGCTGTACACGGCGACTGCACGGCGAGAGGGTGAATTCTGGGAGATCACGGTCAACGGTTTGCCGAGAACCCGAACTCACGTGTGGAAGCTCCGTCAAGCTGAACCTATGATCCACCGAGCGATTGCGTGTGCTCTCGACGTACCGGATCGCACCTTCGACGTTCGCGTCGAGGTTGACGATCCGCTGGCTTGACGAAGCAGCGGCTTCACTTCGACGTTTGATCCAGCGGCGGGGGCTTTCCTGCGACAGGCGGCAGGATGGCTCGCATCACGTCGGGTAATCGGCCTTGGAGGGTGTGTCCGACGGCCAGACATCAAAACAGCTGCAACGTGTAACTCGTAGCTCAGTTTGCGCACGTGTGACGGACCGCCCCAGAGCCCTTTCCCGAGGTCGAGGGAAGGACCCTGAGACCGAGGCGTGTCGGTCACGCCTGATTCGCCAAAGTCGATCCTAGAGGTTCGTCAGTGATAGATCTTGATCGATGCACTTCCCACCGAAGGCCTCCCTTAGTCCATGGACAATGAATCCCACCCGCCGTGACTAGTCCTTTCACATACTTCGACGCGATCTTCTGCTTGAACCTCGACACCGAGGTTCGGCGTTGGCAAGAGGCGTCGCAGCGGTTTGATTTTCTCGGGATGTTGTCGTCGGTCGAACGTGTGTCGGCCATCGTCACGGCCGAGAATCACCACCGAGGCTGTGCACTTTCCTGGCGAGCCATGATTGAAGTGGCTGATCGGCGTGGACACGAGCACATGCTCGGGTTTGAGGACGACGTGGTCTTTCTCGACGACACGCTCGTCGTCGTTGATGAGGTCGTCGCCGAACTGAGTGCCATCGAGTGGGACCTTTGCTATTTCGGCGCGTGCGTGCACTCCCGTGAGTTCCCCTTTTTGGCAGGCAGCTCTGTCCTCCAGGAGTGCGGAAGCGTGACTTGCACGCATGCGCTGGCCATACACCGACATGCCTTCGCCAAGATCCTCGACGACATCCCCGTGGACCACCGCTCCTTTGAGGCGTGGCTCGACGAGTACATCGCCTTCGACCAGTATCTCGCGCGCCGAGTCGCGGAAGGAGCTCTCCGAGCGGTGATCACCTCACCGCGGGTTGCGACACAACCGGCCCTGCGCAACTACGCCGACGCCGATCTGTCTCTCGCTGATCGCTATGTGATCTGAAATCGCACGGTGCCCTCCAATCAGGACAGGTCCCTTGCACTGACCAAGCGCACCGACCCCGGGCGCCATCGGCTTCGGCGTCCTCCAGGACCAACAGTTGGGTGCGGACGGCCTATCCCGGGCCTGGGCGAAGTCGGCGTAGTCGTGGCCCGCAACAGTTCGTGCGAGTGCGGATGTTCACTGCTGCTGGCGGTCCTCACCGGGAGCCCTGTACTGGGATAATCTTCGTCCGCCGGATAGCCAACCTCGGAGGGCACCGGCCGCCGTGGCACGGCCTACAGCTACGCCCTGAAGGTGAAAGGGGTCGTTTGAGATTGACCATTAACTTCCTTACGATCTCGGCATGACGGGGTCATGGGAGGGGCCGGGATTGGGGACAGAGGCCGAGCCCCGCCAAGTTCCGACCCGATCGGGAGGCAAAGTGGCCCGGTCGCACCTTCAGATGGAACGTCGCCGTCGCAAGCAGCGCCGTCGCCTTTTGCCTCTGATATTGGTCGTGGTCGTCGTGGCGGGCGTGGCGGCCTGGAGGATTGGCGGTGGCGGGGGAGGGGGCGCCATAGGGCATCGGTCGGCTTCGTCTGTCGCCTCGACCTCGACGACCACGACGCTGCCTCCGCCGTATGTCCCTCCAGCCGTGACCCCAGTGATATCGCCCCCTCTGGCCGGCGAGGGCCAGTGGACGGCGGTGGATACGTGGAGTGGAACCGTTCCGTCGGTCATGACGACCACCTTTCGCCCCGACCCGTCAGCGCCCAGCATCGTGGCGTACGCCACCTGGATGCGAACGGCCACCACCCAGCTGGCCCTCTATTTGGGCTACGAAGGCCCCGGACCGACGACGCTCGACCGGGGGGCCGAGATGGTTCCGGTCGCGGCGCGCTCGACCCTTCTTGCCACATTCAACTCCGGCTTCTATGAAAAGGACTCGGCGGCCGGCTTCTTCGTCAACGGGACGTTGTACTTCCCGATGATCGACGGTTTAGCCACCGTGGTCACCTACACCAATGGGACGGTCGACGTGGTGAACTGGCAGGGAGGTACCACACCTGGTCCCAACGTCGTCATGGCGCGCCAGAACCTGTCGCTCCTGGTCGACAACCACGCGGCCACTCCGGGAACAGCGGTGGGCAGCAATTGGGGCATTACCCTCGGTGGCGTCCCGGCCGTCTGGCGCACCGGCCTTGGGGTCGATGCGCAAGGAAATCTCATGTATGTGGCCGCGCCCGAGCAGACGGCGGCCAGCCTGGCCCAGATCCTCATTGATATGGGTGCCGTGCGGGCCATGCAACTCGACATCAATCCAGAGTGGCCGATCTTCGTGACCTACGGCGGTCCGGGCGCGGCTGCCCCCGCACTCTACGTGCCCAATCCGAATCAGATTTCGAATCGGTTTCTGTATTCGAGCACCAAGGACTTCTTCGCTGTGTACGAACGCGTCCACGGCGTCACCGCGACCGCGCAACCTTGGTCCTGAGCCGGCCGTGCCTCCAACCCATGCACCGCAGCACCGTCGACGCCATCAGGGGAGTACGGGGGGCCGCCACCGGTGGCGTTGGTTCGCCGCGGTCGTCGCTGGTCTGACCATCGCGGCGGGGACCGTGTTACTGGTCCAGGGCCTGGGAAAGTCGTCGCCGGACCAGGCAACGGCACATGGAGCGACATCGACCCGCCCCAAAGGGACGCACACAGCGGCAACCAAGGGGTCGTCGTCAAAGCGCGTCGTGGGCAGCGCGGCGAGTTCGACCGGCAGCCAGATCACCATCTCAGCCGTCGGTGACACCATGCTCGGCAACACGCCAGCGTTGCCTCCTGATCCAATGACCTATCTCCAACCGGTCGAAGCCGCGCTACGAGCTCCAATTGTCTTCGGGAACCTTGAGGGAACGTTGACCAGCGCGACAACATCCAAGTGTGGTGCCGGATCCACGGACTGCTTCGCCTTCGAGAACCCACCCACATTCGCGCCGGTCCTGAGAGCGGCCGGTTTCACGGTCATGAATAGCGCGAACAACCACTCGCACGACTTCGGTGCCCAAGGTGTCGCCGACACGACTGCCGCGCTACAGGGGGCTGGAATCGTTCAGGCCGGCTTGCCCGGACAGATCGGTTTCGTAACCGAAGGAACGACCAAGGTGGCCTTTGTCGACTTCGCCCCCTATACGGACACCAACAACCTGCTCGATCTCCCGGGGGCAATGGTTCTGATCCAACAGGCGAAGTCCGAGGCCAACGTTGTGGTGGTCTACATGCATGCCGGTGCCGAAGGATCAGAGGCCGATCATGTCACTGGTCAAGAGGAGTCCTACGTGGGCGAGGATCGGGGCAATCCCGAGGCGTTCGCCCATGCGGCTATTGACGACGGTGCCGATCTGGTGATCGCCAGCGGACCGCACGTCCTCCGGGGCCTGCAGGAGTACAACGGCCACCTGATTGACTACAGCCTCGGCAACTTTGCCGGCTATCAGAATTTCGCAACCGGAGGCGACTTGGGTCTCTCGGGGATCCTGACGGTGACGCTGGATAGCAACGGGACGTTGTCCAGCGGTCGTTTTACCTCCCTGATCCTGTCGAGCGTTGGCGCACCGGCGGTCGACACGACGAATGCGGCCGCTCAGTTCGTCAATCAGCTGTCGAGCGCAGACTTCGGCTCAACGGCGGTCACAATCGGACCTTTGGGTCAGCTTTCGATGCCGACGCCCGCGACCTGAGCCCGCCCCCACGGGCGACACGGCCGCTCACGCCGCGGTCGATTCGCTCAACAACCACCAGCTGGCCCCGGGGTGCCGGCCCCGGCGGCGGGCTGATCGACGGTGCCGACGTTGGCGGGGCGGGGGTTGGGCCCGAGGTGGACCACGTACCACACGCCGCGCCACGAAATCAGCGACGCCACGGCAAATGATTGCTCGCTCCCGCCCTCTTCGTAGACGAAGCGGACACCTGGAAGGTGCCAATAACCGATACCGTTCTCACAGGCCCCGGCGGGAACGTAGGCCGCGTCAGCTGGTGCTGCATCGACGCCGAGGAGTTTGGCCGTCGCCGCACCGGTGCCGAGCGCCTGATGATACGCGGCAATGTCGAGATCGTAAAAGGCGATAAGTCGGCCGGAGTAATCGGATGCCGGGTCGGGAATTTGCCCCATTTTCATCTGCAGGTAGGCCGTCTGGGGGAAAAACACGGGCTGGGCCACGGCGGGCGAACCGGTGACAATGCCCGACCAGAGTGGGGTCAGGGCCGTCTGCAGTGACGCGTCGATCGGCGGCTCCACGGATGTCTGTGGGAGAAGGCCAGGATCCGTGGTGGACGTGGTCGTGGTGGGGGGGAGAGACGTACTCGTCGTGGTCGATACGGCGAGTGCGGGTGGCGCTTTTGCGCTTGTTCCGGCGTTGAGCTCCCAGGTGATCACGCCGGCGATGATGACCAAAACGAGCGCCAGCGGAAGGAGGCGGCGACGTTGCCGGCGCCGGCGCTCAAACCGTTGGGCGGCTGTCGGCATGCGTTGCACCTGGGACGGGACACGTTGGGGTTCTCCATTCGACCCCGTACTCGTCATCTCCGAGATCGTAAGGACGAGTGAGGTCGAATTCAAACCATTGCATCGACCATCGGGAGCGGCGCACCGTGGCCGGCGTGGACCCGTTCGATGCCCCTCGGCAAGGAGGCGGGCGGTGGTATGCCCATGGGGGACCAGGAGATGATCCCCACGGTCACGCGAGGACGGGAGCCGTCCGGGTGACTCCGTGAGTTCAGCCCAGTGGTGCTCTCATCTGCTGCCCGAAGCTGGGACGTGGCTCGACAACCGCCCCCTGCGGTCATCGGTCTCCGATGAGTGGTCCCGCACAGAACGTCAGTGACGTGCGAAAGGACCGATACGTGCGTCCAGTCGTGCGATGTGGAAAACCTATTGCACGCCTTGGCTGGCCAGCACCGAACGTCGGTGGTTGCGGCGGGACTCTCGCTTCGTCGTCGTCGGGAGCTCGATTCGCCACGCTATCTCGGAAGGATGACGATCGCGGGCCGACGCTTGCTCAAGGTGCGTGATCTCATCAGGACTGACGACGATGAGCTCGATGTCACTCACGGCGAGCACCGATGAGACCACGAGGTGACGGCGAGTGGAGATCCGGCCGAAGTAGTCACCCGGTTCGAGGGCGATGAGCACCTCATCACCAGCGTCAAGGATCGCTGATCCGGCGACCAAGACGTACAGGTTCTGGTCCTGGTAGATCTCGGACAGGACCTCGCCCGCCGCGCAACCCACCTTGATCATGTCCAGAGTCACGAATTCCTTAAGGACATTCCTCGTACAGGACGAAAATGTCGGAATGTCGCTTAGGAAGTCAACATAGTCCTGTCGATCTGCCGATGTCTGCACCGTTTCCCCCTTCTCGGCGAACGCTCCTGCGTTCTGGTGATGTTGATCACGCTTCATGCGGGCATCTTGTGCGACCAGAGTTGCGTACTGGGTTCTCGGTGGTTGCAGATTGGGGGTAAATGCGAGATCCGACCGTCTCCGCCCGGTATCTGAACCCGTTGCGCTGGCCCAACGGCCGGCCGGGACGGAAGGCCGAATTGGCGGGAGTCACCATAAAGGCCAGGTGAGGACCCTACGAGAAGCTCAAAAGTGGTCCTTTTGGCCCTTACGCGTCCGACCCCGTCCAGCGCATAGTGGCTGAAGCGACTTGTCTGGGCTGAGACCAGTCGATGAAGGCGATGGGATCGACCAGTCACCGTGTGAGTCGGCCGGCACGAAGATCCCTCCCCGATGGAGATGGCCGCCAATTCCGAAGTGAATCATCACCGGGAGGAGCTGATGAATGGACCGCAGCGACATGCGCAGGTCTCCCGTTGCTGATGTCGGCACGGCCCACCGAACACCGCTCCATGCTCGAGCCGAGGTGGCGCCGGCCGTAGGCCAACGAGGTCTTCATGCGTGCTCACGGGGGATTGCAGGTCCCTCTGGACGGGTTGCTCACCGAAATCGTCTGAACAATCACACACATGGATGGATTGGATCCGTGCGCCCGGCGACCGACGGCATCCGACTCGAGTGGTTCACTTGTGTCTGCCTGCGTGAACCGTCGACGTCATGGCGCGGTCAATGAGACACACCGGCCGCACGGCCCAGGCCTCCGACCGCGTGCTCGCTGTTCGGGATCGTTGTCGTTCGGGCTGGCTCGTCAGAGCGGCGACGTGTGTGGTCTTGGTTCTGGGCAGTGCGATCGTGATTGGTTCCCAGGCCTCGGCCACCGGTACGACCGGATCCATCTCGGGGACCGTCACGGCGGCTGCCGGTGGCGGCGACCTCAGCGGTATCTGCGTGGATGCGCTCACCTCGGATGGCACCCTGACGATCGTAGGCAGCGCCACCACGGCGGCAGACGGGACATATGCGATCAGCGGCCTCAGTGCCGGAAACTATGACGTCGAGTTCTCGGTGGCGGGCTGTGGGACGACCGGGAGTTACCTCACCCAGTGGTACAACAACGCCACGTCCTCATCCACGGCCCACGTCGTACCGGTCACCGCGGGGGCCACCACGGCATCGATCAACGCAGCACTCATCTCCGGTGCCATTACGGGGACGGTGACGGCAGCAACCGGTGGGGCCGAATTGGGCGGGATCTGCGTGGACGTGCAGCAAACCGTCGGCGCTGGGTTCGGGTCGGCCACGACAAGGGCCGACGGAACGTACACCGTGACCGGCCTGAAATCCGGGAGCTACAGCGTCGAGTTCTTTACGGGTTGTGGGAACAGCGGGAACTACCTCACACAGTGGTACAACGGTCAGGCTACCGAGACTTCGGCGGTCCCGGTGACGGTGGTCAATGGAGTGACCACGCCGACGATCAACGCGGCACTCATCACCGGAGGCTCGATCTCCGGCACCGTGACGGCGGCGGCCAACGGAGCTGATCTGAATGGCATCTGCGTCCAAGCCAGTCAGATCAACGGAACTGGTTTGGAAACTGCGACGACAGCCGCCAACGGGAGCTACTCGATTTCTGGTCTCGGCACGGGACAGTACTCCGTTGAATTCTCGCCGAACTGCGGCAACGGCCAAAATCTTCTCACCCAGTGGTACAACGACCAGACGTCGGCGCTCGCTGCCGATCCCGTATCCGTGGTTGCTGGGACGGCGACGTCATCGATCGACGCCGCCATGCAGATCCCGGGCACGATCACCGGAACGGTGACGGCCGCCAACGGAGGGGCGCCGCTGAGTGGTATCTGCGTCACTGTGAGTCAGGTCAATGGATCGGGGAGCGGAGCGGCCACCACGGGCGCTGGCGGGACCTACTCCGTGTCTGGTCTCGAAACTGGAACCTACGACGTTGAGTTCTCGGACTGCGGGGCCTCCGGAATCTATCTCGACCAATGGTACGACAATGAGACCACCGCGGCGGCGGCCGACTCCGTGTCCGTCACCGCGACGAAGACGACGTCGTCCGTCAACGCGGCGCTCGCTGCCGGTGGAACGATTGCCGGAACCGTCACGGCGGCGACCGGGGGCGCCGACCTGGCGGGCATCTGCGTCAACGCGTTCACGTCGAATGGTTCGTTGAGCCCGGCGGGGAACACGACGACAGCGGCCGACGGGACCTATTCCATCACCGGCCTGAGCACCGGCAGTTACGATGTCGAATTCTCGACGGGCTGTGGCAGTACCGGGAACTACCTCACACAGTGGTACCACAACGAACCGTCACCAACCTCGGCCAATGCCGTGCCGGTCATCGCCGGTACGACAAGTTCGACCATTGATGCGTCACTTGTCACCGGTGGCACGATTGCCGGCACCGTGACCGCGAAGTCCGGGGGTGCCGATCTCGACGGAGTCTGCGTGTCCGTGTACACCGCGGACAATTCATTCACGTTGGTGGGGAGCACGACAACCGCAGCCGACGGCACCTACTCAATACCCGACCTCGGTAGCGGAACCTATGACGTCGAGTTCTCCGGCGGCTGTGGATACCCGGGAAATGTCGGGCAGCAGTGGTACAACAATCAGATCTCGCAGAGCTCGGCGAGTGCCGTCGCCGTGACCACCGGGTCGACCACGCCAGTAAACGCCGCGCTGGCCATCGGGGGAACGATTTCCGGCATCGTGACCGCGGCAATCGGGGGCGCTGGCCAAGGTGGCATGTGTGTGAGCGCCTACGCCGCAGGTGATTTCCAGCTGCCCGTGGCTTCCACAGTGACAGCTTCAGACGGCACCTACGCGCTGACGAATCTGGCCACCGGAAGCTACGACGTCGAATTCACTTCGGGCTGCGGTGGTTCGGCGATCTTCGGGCAGCAGTGGTACAACGGGAAGAGCTCCGAGAGTGCGTCGACGGCCATTCCGGTCACGACCGGGGTGACGACGACGTCTGTCAACGCGGCACTTACCGTCGGTGGGACGATCTCAGGGACCGTGACCGTGTCGTCCGACCTCCCCGACTTCAGCGGTATCTGTGTGGACGCGTTCGCCCAGGGGGATTTTCTGTCCCCTTCGGGATCCACCACCACCGCGGCGGACGGCAGCTACTCCCTGACCAATCTGGCTCCGGGAAACTATGACGTCGAGTTCTCAGCGGGATGCGGTATTTCGGAGAATGTTGGACAGCAGTGGTACAACAACAAGGCTTCGCAGAGCTCGGCGACCGCCGTGGCAGTGACGGCCGGAGGATCGGCGTCCGCAATCAATGGCACGCTCTCACTTGGTGGCACGATCAGTGGCACGGTGACCGCGGCGGCCGGAGGCGCCGACGTGAGCGGCGTCTGTGTGGTGGCATTCGCTCCAGGTGATGTCCAGTTGTCGCCGGCCTCCACGACCACGGCTTCGGATGGATCGTACGCGTTGACCAATCTTGCCCCCGGCTCCTATCAGGTGGAGTTCACGTCCGGGTGTGGTGCCTCCGTCAGTTATGCCACTCAGTGGTATTCCGCCAGCTCCACCGCGGCTTCGGCGGTTCCGGTGGTGGTCGCGGCGCTGACGACGACCCCATCGATCAACGCGGCCATGGCCTTGGGCTCTCCCTCAGTGGCGGGGATCAACCCGACGGCTGGTTCGACTGCTGGTGGGACCTCGGTCACCATCAATGGGGCCAATCTCTCGTCGGCCTCCGCAGTCAACTTCGGGGCGACGCCAGGCATCATCACCGCGGACTCTGCCACCGCGATCACCGCGACCTCTCCGGCCGAGAGTGCCGGCACGGTCGACGTCACGGTCACCACCCCGGGTGGGGCGTCGGCCACGTCATCGGCCGACAAATTCACCTACGTTCCCGCACCCACCGTGACCGGGGTGATCCCGAACAGCGGGCCGACCGCCGGAGGGACGTCGGTCACGGTCTCCGGAACCAATCTATCCGGCGCCATCTCGGTGAGCTTTGGATCCTCATCCGGCGCCATCACCGCCGACACAGCCACCTCGATCACCGCCACCGCACCGCCCGATGGGGCGGGCACTGTAGACATCACCGTGACGACAGCCGGCGGTATCTCGGCGCCCTCAGTGGGTGACAGGTTCACCTATGTCGCCCCACCCACGGTGACCGCGATCGGCCCGACCGGCGGCCCAGTCGCCGGCGGCACCAGCGTCTCTATTACCGGTACCAGCCTTTCGTCCGCCTCCGGCGTCAAGTTCGGCACGACAGCAGGCATCATCACGGCGGACTCGGCCACCTCGATCACGGCCACCGCCCCGGCCGAATCGGCTGGCAGCGTGGACGTCACCGTGACGACACTTGCTGGCACCTCTGCCCTCTCCGCGGCCGACAGGTTCACCTACGCGGCTGTGCCGACCGTGACCTCGCTCAATCCGACCAGCGGATCGGTCACAGGCGGCACGGCAGTGACGATTACGGGAACCAATCTCTCCGGCGCTACGGCAGTCAAGTTCGGGACTACCACCGGCTCAGTGACCGCCGACTCAGCCACCTCGATCACCGCCACCGCCCCGGCCGAAGCGGCGGCCACCGTTGACGTCACGGTCACCACGCCAGGTGGCACCTCGGCTGCCTCGAGTGCGGACCACTACACCTTCGCGACGTCGCCTCCTCCGACTCCAACCGTGGCCGGGACCAACCCGTCGTCGGGTCCGACCGCCGGCGGCACAGCAGTGACCATCACCGGTACCAATCTCTCCGGCGCGACGTCGGTGAGTTTTGGATCGTCATCCGGCGTCGTCACTGCCGATTCAGCCACCTCGATCACCGCCACCGCCCCGGCCGAAGCGGCGGCCACCGTTGACGTCACGGTGACCACGCCAGGTGGCACCTCGGCTGCCTCGAGTGCCGACCACTACACCTTCGTGGCTCCCGTCCCCCCGGGTGCCCCCTTCAGCCCGCTCGCCCCGGTCCGCATCTGCGATACCAGGGCGGGCAACCCCTCCGGCCTCACCGGAGCGGCCGCTCAGTGCAACGGGCACACCATCGCGGCGGCGGGGACCAGGGTCGTCAACGTGGCCGGCTCCTTCGGCGTGCCGGCGTCCGCCACCGCCGTCGTGCTCAATGTCACCGCGGTCAATCCCACCGCCCAGGGCTTTATCACCGCCTATCCGACCGGCGCCGCCTTGCCGGTGGCCTCGAACATCAACTACGTGGCGGGTGAGGTGGTGCCCAACCTGGTCGAAGTGGGGATCGGGACCGGAGGGGACGTCTCGTTCTTCTCGGCCTCGCCGTCGGACCTGGTGGTCGACGTGGAGGGCTACACCGCCCCGGTGGCCTCGGGCGGGCCCGGAGCCGGTCTCTACAACGCCCTGGCCTCGCCGGTGCGGATCTGTGACACCAGGGCCGGCAACCCCTCGAACCTGACCGGAGCCCCGCTCAACCAGTGCAACGGGGTGGCCAACCACGGTGAGACCCTCAACTCGGGCACCTCGCTCAACGTGGCGGTGGCGGGAGGGAACCCGAGCGAGGGGATCCCGGCCGGGGCCACCGCCGCGGTCTTCAACGTCACGGTGGCCAACCCCATCGCCCAGGGCTTCTTGACGGTCTTCCCCGAGGACAAGTCCCGGCCCCTCGCCACCTCCAATGTCAACTACGGGGCGGGCCAGGTCACGACCAACCGGGTGATCGTGCCGCTCTCGACCACCGGCGCCCTGCCGGGCGACATCACGATCTACACCTCGACCGCCACCGATGTGATCGTCGACGTGTCGGGCTACTACTCGGCCCCGGGCGGCTCGGGCTCCCAGTTCAGCGCCGAGGCCGCACCCGTGCGCATCTGCGACACCAGGGCACCGAGCGCGGCCAGCCCGGCCAACCAATGCTCGAGCCAGCCCATTGCCTCGAGCGCCCCGCTGACCATGAACGTCAAAGGGTTGGCCGGGGTGCCCGCGGGGGCCACCGCCGTCGTGGTCAACCTCACCGGCATCCAGCCCAACGTCGCCACCTATCTCACCGTGTTCCCCGGCCCGGCCGTTCCCTTCTCGTCGGACCTCAATCCCGCCGCGGGCGAGGTACGGGCCAACATGGTGGTGGCCACCATCAACCCGGGCACCGGGCGCATCTCGATCCTCAACGCCGCCGGTACCATCGGCGTCGTGGTCGACGTGCTCGGGTGGTACTCGTGAGCATGTGGGAGGCGAGCGCCGTGACCTTGACGAGCGGGGTCGGGACCGCTCGGAGTCACGGGAAAGGCGTGATCGATCCGCCTCTATTCGGCGACCGGTTTCCGGTGCGTCCGGCTCTGCGGGCACCCTCGCCGGCGAGCAGCACAAAAAAGGGCCGAATGGCCCACTGATCATTGTCCCAATTTTCCCCCTGGGTAGGGTAAATTTGTACGAGGGCCACGGTGCAGAGGGGACGTCATGAGCATTGAATGGTCGACCACGAGCAGCGACATGGCCGGCATCCACTGCGTGGCACCGGCACGCGGCCTCGAAGTGATCCGCCCACGAGACGGGACACCGTGACGTGTCGGACAATGGTGTGACGCCTCCCGACGGTGGGCTCCGAGCGGCGGCCGGTGAGGGAAGACGGACGGGGAGGTTCAAGCTCCTGACCCGACTGACCTTGGAAGACCCCCAAACGGGCCTGGTGAATCAACTCCTGCTGCACGACCGGTTGGCTCAAGCGTTGACTCGGAGCAAGCGACGCGGTGATCGGGTTGCCGTGTTCTACATCGATCTGGACCAATTCCAGGGCGTCAACGAGCGGCACGGCTTCGAAGCCGGGAATGCCGTCGTACGCGTCGTGGCCCAGCGTCTCGCCGCCGTCATTCGGGCCGAAGACACACTGAGTCGGGTGGGGGGGGATGAATTCGTTGCCGTGTTGTCCATCCAAGACGAGCAGGCGCTCGGGCTCTTGACCCGACGATTTCAAACTGTGTTTGATGAGCCCATCGACATTGAAGGTACGGCGGTTCCGGTGTCGGCCTGTTTCGGGATCGTCATGGGAGAGAGCAACGACACGGCGGAGGACGTATTGGCCAAGGCCGATGAAGCGATGACCGTCGCAAAGGATCAGCGCCCGCTCCGTTGACGAGAGCCACGAAGAAGCGATAAAGGCTGCGTCCCGTGGCGCCGGCCGTCCCTCGGCCTCCTGATCAACCAACCCGGTGAGGTAATGGCGGTGAGATCCGGTGGAAGAATGGCGCCGGTGATCAGGCGAAGTCGAAAGAGACATGGACCGTTGCGACCGTCTCAGGCTTGGCTCGGAGCAGGATCCTTGGCCGTGGTGCTGGCCGGATGTGGTGCCGGCTCGGGACCGAAGTCACCGGTGGCGCTGGGGCATCCCACGGCAGTCACCACGACCACGACGACCACCACGACCACCACGACGACGACCGTGCCACCGACGACCACCACCACAGAAGAACCGGGATGGTCGGTGGTGGGCGCCGACGGTCTCGGGATCGCCGTCGACGAGCGCACCTTCACGGGACCCTCGGGCGGGGCGGTCACCGTGGTCCGATTTCGCGCCGGTCGGGTGCAATTGGCGCTGCACGTGGGGAGTGAGGACCCGCCGGTCGGGACCGCCGTGATCCCTCCCAACGCCGGAGCGGCCATTGGACCGCAGGAGACGCCTCTCCTCCTTGGTGCGTTCAACGGTGGCTTCAAGACGACCGCCGGTGCCGGTGGATTCGAAGTCGATGGTCAGGTCCTGAGCCCGCTTGTGACGGGAGATGCGTCGCTGGTCATCGACGCGGACGGTTCAGCCCACATCGGTGTCTGGGGGCAGAGCGTTCCGGCACCCGGTGAGCAGGTCGTCAGTGTTCGGCAGAATCTGCCTCCATTGGTGAGCGGTGGCGTGCCCAATCCCACCGTGGGCGACGCCTACGCATGGGGGGCCATGTTGGGGCCCGGTCCCGCCGTGCCACGCAGCGCGCTCGGCGAAGACGCTTCCGGGAACACCCTCTATGCGGCGGGCATGTCATTGGTCCCGAGCGATCTGGCCGCCGCACTGGTTGATGCCGGTGCGATCGATGCCATGGAGCTCGATATCAATCCCGAATGGGTGCAGGCGGTCGGGGCACCGTCGCCCGGCGCACCGCTGGCCGCGTTGATCCCGGGCCAGAACCGTCCGGCCGATCAGTACCAGGTCGGTTGGAACCGCGACTTCGTCACGGTGCTGGCACTCCCTTGAGGCAAGGCCCGCCGATCGACATCGGTGGAGAATGTATTCGCCACACCGTCCGGCCATCGGCCGCGGTGAGGGCACCCCGGGTACCGTGAACGGCCAGTAGTGTTATCTGCGTGTGGCCGCCATCGCCTCGCGGCACTTGGGTCATCGACCTCGATGGTGTGATCTGGCTGACCGGAGAACCGATCTCCGGCGTGGACGCAGCGGTGGCCGCGCTGCACGACGCGGGCGTGCGCACGTTGTTCGCCACCAATAATTCCGCATCCACCCGGGCCGAGCTCCATGCGCGCCTGGCCAATTGCGGGATCGGTGCCAGCGACGCCGACCTGCTGTCCTCGGCCGACGTGGCGGCCGACATGGTGCCCACGGGATCCTCGGCTCTGCTCGTCGCCGAAGACGGTGTGCGGGAGGCGCTGGAGAAGCGGGGCATCACGGTTGTGGACAGGGGCCCCGCGGACGTGGTGGTGGTGGGGTGGACGAATTCATTTACCTACGACACCATCTCCCAGGCGGCCCGCACGGTCCGCGACGGGGCCCGCCTCATCGGGACCAACGAGGATCCGACCTTCCCCACGCCCCATGGTCTCCTGGCCGGTGGTGGCGCCATCCTCGCCGCCGTGGCCACGGCGGCAGAGACCACCCCCGAGGTGGCCGGCAAGCCACACCTTCCCACCGCCAACGCCATCGCCGCCCGAGCGGACGACCTGCGCGTGATGGTGGGAGACCGCCCCGCCACCGACGGGACTCTGGCCCGGCAACTCGGCATTCCCTTCGCCCTGGTCCTTTCCGGTGTCACCGACGCCGATTCCGTCCCCTCCCATCCGTCGCCCGACGCCGTGTCCGCCGATCTCGCCACGCTGGTGAGCACGGCCCTGCAACCTTTGGAGAATCGGTGAACTTTTGGGAAACAGGTGCTTGCTATCAGCTAGCAGATCAGATACTCTTGTATCATGGCAGCGAACGAACGAATCAAGAAGTACCTCGAAGCCGGCACGGTGTTCGGGCAAGTGACCCGAGCCCGGGCCGAGGAGATCGTCAAGGAGCTGGTGAGCGGCGGCGACATCCAACGAGGGCAGGCTCAGGAGTGGGTGGACAATCTGGTTGACCGGAGTCGCAAGACGAGTGAACAGGTGCTGGAACTCGTGCGCCATGAGGTGTCGGCCCAGCTGAGCCGGATCGACTCTTCGGCGGTCGAGAATCTCGCCAACCAGGTGGCCGACATCCTCAAGCGATCGGCCGAGGCCGGGCGGAGCGCCACGGCGGGCGCGACCTCGCAGGCCACCAACAGGGCCCAGAGCGTGCGGAAGAGCGCCGCCAAGTCGGCTAAGTCGGCGACCAAGACGGCCAAATCGGCGACCAAGACGGCGAAGGCCACGGCCACGAACACGGCCAAGGCCGCTCGCAAGGCCGCCGGATCGGTGAGCCCTTCGGGTCGGAAGAAGGCCCCGGCCAAGAAGAAGACGTCTGCGTCCGCGCCCCAAGAAGACCCCGGCGAAGAAGACCCGGCCAAGAAGTCCCCGGCCAAGAAGACCCCGGCCAAGAAGGCCCCGGCCAAGAAGTCTCCGGCCAAGAAGACCGGCACGGGCGGATCAGGCACCTGAGCAACGCGGCCCGGCGGCGGCTCGATACCGAGCTCGTTCGGCGAGGCCTGGTCGCCACCCGGACCGAAGCGCTCGAGGCCATCACCTCGGGTCTGGTGGTCGTGTCCGGAACGCAGGCGGACAAGGCGGCTCGCCTGGTTGCCCCGAACGAGCCCGTCGTGGTGCTCGGACCGCCGCCCCGCTTCGTCAGCCGCGGCGGCGAGAAGCTCGACGCGGCCCTGAACCGGTTCGCCATCGACGTGACGGATCGGCGCGCGCTCGATGCCGGCGCATCGACCGGCGGATTCACCCATTGCCTCCTCCAGCGTGGAGCCCTGACGGTCTACGCGGTGGACGTCGGCCACGGCCAGCTGGACCAGCGCCTCCGGACCGACCCCCGGGTCACCGTGCTGGAGAGGGTCAACGTTCGCTCCTTGACGCCCGAGGTACTGAGCCAGGCGGACCCGGATTTCGTCCCGTGTTCGATCGTCACGGCCGACCTCTCCTTCATCTCCCTGGTCACCGTGGTTCCCGCCCTGACCGGCGCGGTCGGCACGGACGGGGCCGACCTGGTCCTTCTCGTCAAGCCCCAGTTCGAGGCCGGGAGAGCCATCGTGGCCCGGGGGAAGGGCGTCGTCCGCGACCCCGAGGTGTGGCATCGGGCGCTCGGTGACGTGACGTCCGCCCTTCAGTCGGCCGGAACCGGCATCATGGGGGCGATGGTTTCCCCACTGACCGGCCCCGCCGGCAACGTCGAGTTCCTGGTGCACGTCCGCAAGGGGGCCGAGCCGGCCGAAGAGGACGCCGTTGACCGCCTCCTCGAGGTGGCGGTCTCCGAGGCGGTCGCACGACGATCCGCCACCAGCACGGCGGGCTGAGGTCATGTCGACGGTCACGTTTCTCGTTCACCCCGAGCGTCCCGACGCGCTGGCCCTGACCCTCGATACGACCGGGTGGCTCAGCTCCCTGGGCGATTCGGCCCGCGTCCTGCAGTTCACCGCACCCGATCGGGTCTCCGAGGACGGTCACGAGACGGACATCGATGCCGTCGACCTGAAGGGCACCACCGTGGTGGTCAGCATGGGCGGCGACGGTACCTTCCTGCGGGCCGTGCGCTTGGCTTGGGCCGAGGACATCCCGGTGCTCGGCGTCAACTACGGCCGGTTCGGATACCTGCCGGACCTGGTGCCCGAGGAACTTCGGGAGGCTCTGAACCGGGTCTTCGAGCATCGCGCCATCATCGAGTCCCGCTGCGCCCTCGAGGTGGCTATCGGCGACCGTTCCCTGCCCGATGACGTCTTCACCCATCTCGCGCTCAACGAGGTGGTGCTGGAGAAGATCATCTTCGGTCATACCGTTCGCCTGGCCACGTCCATCGACGGGGAAGAGGTACTGACCTATTCGGCGGACGGACTGCTCATCGCCACACCCACCGGTTCGACGGCGTACAACCTCTCGGCCGGCGGACCGATCCTCTCGCCCACGCTCCGGGCCATGGTGGTCACGCCGGTGGCCCCGCACCTCTCCCTCGATCGCAGCCTGGTCCTCACCGACTCCCAGCGGTTCACCGTGGAGATCGCCTCGGACCGGGCCGCCGTACTGGTGATCGACGGGGAGGAGATCGGCCGTCTCGAGCCGGCGGCGACGGTGACCTGCCGGGTGGCCACGCGACCGGTGCGGGTCGTGCGCAACGATGCTCACGGCTTCGGTGGCATGTTGCGCGTCCGCCTGCTGGCGGACCGCGGCCGGTAGGGCACGGGGCACCCCGCCGATGCTCACCGAGTTGCGCGTCCGGGATCTGGGCGTCATCGAGGACCTGTCCTTGTCGTTCGGTCCCGGGATGACCGCCCTGACGGGGGAGACCGGGGCCGGGAAGACGCTGGTGGTGGAGGCGTTGCACCTCGTCCTGGGGGGCAAGGCCAGCTCCACCGTCGTGCGGGCCGGCGCCGCCGAAGCCGTCGTCGAAGCCCGTTTCGTGGTGGCCGACGGCGATGACGAGCGCGAGATCATCCTGACCCGCTCCGTGCCGGCGGAAGGCCGCTCCCGGGCCTGGATCGACGGCCGGATGTCACCGGTGAGCGCACTGGTCGAAGTAGCCGGCGAGCTGGTCGAGATCCACGGTCAGAACGAGCACCAGTCTCTGGTCACCCCGGCGGCGCAGCGCATGGTGCTCGACGCTTATGCCGGCACCGATTTGAGCGAGGTCACGCGCCTGCGCACGCGCCAACGCGAGCTGGCCGTGGCCTTGGCCGACCTCGGTGGCGATGTCCAGCAACGGGCCCGAGAAGCCGATGTCCTGCGCTATCAGATCGAGGAGATCGGAGCCGCCGGGCTGGTCGATCCGGACGAGGACGCGGTACTGCGCCAGGAGGAGGTCAGGTTGGCCGACGCCGGTGCCCTGCGGGAGGCGGCGGCCCACGCCGTCGATCTGCTCGAACCCACGGGGCCGGGCGACGGCGGGGCCCTGGAACTGCTCGGGCTGGCCGAGAGCGCCCTGTCGGACCGGGAGCCACTTGACGAGCACCGCCGGCGCATCGCCTCGGTGGCCATTGACCTGGCGGATGTGGCGCGAGCCCTGCGTGATGTGGTGGAGGGGTGGGAAGACGATCCGGACCGCCTGGCCGTGGTCCAGGAGCGCCGTCGGCTGCTGGCTGAGCTCAAGCGCAAGTACGGCGACGACCTGCCGGCCGTCATCGCCTTCGCCGAGGAGGCCGCCAACCGCCTGCACGGACTGGAGAACGCCGAGGCGGTCGCCGCCCTGCTCGAGGCCGAGCGGTCCGGCGTGGGTGAGGCGCTGGACGTGGCCGAGGAACAGGTGCGGACGGTGCGAGCGGGGGCGGCGGTGCACTTCGGGGCCCTGGTAGGGGAGCGATTGTCCGAGCTGGCCATGGTCGGGGCCAGGGTGGAGGTCAGGGTCGGGCCCGACGGCACCGGGGACCCCGTGGAGCTGGCCCTGGGGGCCAACGTCGGGGAAGCGGTCCTGCCGCTGGCCAAGGCGGCCTCCGGCGGTGAACTGGCCCGGGCCATGTTGGCCATCCGTCTGGTCGCGATGCACGGCCCGACGACCATGGTCTTCGACGAGGTGGATGCCGGGGTGGGCGGGGCCGCAGCCCTGTCCCTCGGCCACGCGCTGGCCGAGGTGGCCTGGGATCGCCAGGTCCTGGTGGTCACGCACCTGGCCCAGGTGGCGGCCCGGGCCGATCAGCAGATCACGGTGGAGAAACAACAGCTCGGCGGCCGGACCGTCACCATGGCGGCCGCCATCGACGGGGAGGACCGGGTGATCGAGGTTTCCCGCATGCTGTCGGGCCATCCCGACAGCGAGTCGGCTCGGGCCCACGCCCGTGAGCTCCTCGGGGCCGCCGGCCCCCAATTGGGTTGAGGAAGTGTCCACCACGCCGTCGGCTCTGTTCGATTATCGTGGCCGGGTGCACCGATCATTTCTGATGACCTCCGGCGCCCCGCGGGTGGCGTGAGCAAGTTCATCTTCGTCACCGGGGGCGTGTCCAGTTCCCTCGGAAAGGGGCTCACCGCCTCTTCGCTGGGCCGACTCCTCAAATGTCGGGGTCTGCGGGTCACCATGTGCAAGCTCGACCCGTACATCAACGTCGACCCGGGGACCATGAACCCGGGCGAGCACGGCGAGGTCTTCGTCACTGAGGACGGGGGGGAGACCGATCTCGACCTCGGGCACTACGAGCGCTTCATCGACGAGAACCTCAACAAGCGCTCCAACACGACCACGGGTTGGATCTACCGATCGGTCATTGAAAAGGAACGGCGGGGTGACTTCTTGGGGCGCACGGTCCAGGTCATCCCTCATGTTACCGACGAGATCAAAGATCGGGTCCGCCGCCTGGCCAACGACGACGTGGACATCGTCATCGTGGAGATCGGCGGCACGGTGGGCGACATCGAGATTGTCCCCTTCGTCGAAGCCATCCGGCAGTTCCGGCGCGACATCGGCCGCGACAACGTCTGCTACGTCCACCTCACGTTGGTGCCCTATCTGGTGACCGGGGAGCAGAAGACCAAGCCCACACAGCACTCGGTGACCGAGCTGCGCAGTCGCGGTATTCAACCCGACGTCATCGTCTGCCGCTCGAACATGCCGATCTCGGAAGGATTGAAGCGCAAGATCTCCGCGCTCTGCGACGTCTCCATGGAGGCGGTGGTCTCCGCCGTCGACGCTCCGAGCATCTACGAGATTCCGCTGGTCCTGCACGAGCAGGGCCTTGATTCCTTCGTGTGCCGCACCCTGGCCATTGACGAGGCGGCCTATCCCATGACCACCGGGCTGGGGCAGTGGGAGCAGCTGGTGCAGCGGGTCGAGTCTCTGTCGCGCCGGGTCAAGATCGGGATCGTGGGCAAGTACGTCAACATGCCGGACGCCTATATGTCGGTCGTCGAAGCCCTGCGTTCGGGCGGCTTCCATCACGGCACGGACATCGAACTGGACTGGATCGACGCCGAACTGGTGACGGACATTCTCGTCTCCGGCGACGACCGGCTGCGCAGCCTCGACGGCATCGTGATCCCGGGTGGGTTCGGCGTGCGCGGTATCGAGGGCATGGTGGCCGCGGCGGGGTACGCCCGAGATCACGAGATCCCGTGTCTCGGTCTCTGCCTGGGGCTCCAGGTCATGGTCATTGCGGTGGCGCGCGATTGGGCCGGGCTGGACCGGGCCAACTCGAGGGAGTTCGACTCGCTCACCCCCCACCCGGTGATCGATCTGATGCCGGACCAGGCGGACGTGACGGACAAGGGCGGGACCATGCGGCTGGGTTCCTACCAGGCCACGCTGGTGCCGGGAACCAAGGTGGCTCAGGCCTACGGCACCCTCGGGGTGACCGAACGGCACCGCCACCGGTTCGAGTTCAACAATCGCTACAAGGGCAAGCTCGAAGCGGCGGGGCTGGTGTGCTCCGGCAGCTCGCCTGATGGGCAGTTGGTCGAATTCATCGAGCTGAGCGAGCATCCCTTCTGGGTGGGCACCCAGGCTCACCCCGAGTTCAAGAGCCGGCCCGACCGGGCCCACCCCCTGTTCCGGGATCTCCTCGGGGCCGCGCTCGAGCGGGCCGAAGGGCGAGAGCCGCACCTGCTCGACCTCGACTCCGTTCCCTGACCCCCGTGGCACCTTTCGCCCGGGTCTCGGAGGAAGAGGTCTTCCGGGGCTGGCTCTTCAGCGTGGGCAAAGTGGGCCTGGTCGACCCCAACGGCAAGCCCTTCGAGCGCTTTGTGGTCCACCATCCCGGGGCGGTGACCATCGTGCCGGTCGACGAGACCCGAACGGTAACGTTGGTCCGGCAGTATCGGGCTTCGATCGACCGCATGGTCCTCGAGACCCCCGCCGGGACCCGCGATGTGGCCGGCGAGGCACCCGAGACGACGGCCCGGCGTGAGCTGGCGGAAGAAGCGGGATTGCAGGCGGCATCGATGGAGAGGCTGATGGGCACCTTCAACACCCCGGGCATCAGCGATCAGCACACCACCATCTTCCTGGCCACGGGCCTGTCGTCCTGCCCGGTCGACCCGAGGGGTGTGGAAGAGGGCTTCATGACCATCGAGACCATCTCCCTGGACGGCGTCGAGGACCTGATCGCCGACGGCACGCTGGTGGATGAGACCACGGTGCTCGCCCTTCTGTTGGCTCGCGCCCACTTGGCCGGATAGCGACAGATAACGACGTGCCGGCGGCACCGCTCTCGCGCAACGCCGAGGAGTTCCTCTCCTGGTTGGAGGTCGAGCGGGGACGCTCGCCCCGGACGCTCAGCTCTTATCGCCGGGACCTGGGGGCGTACCAGGCGTACCTGGGAGACGGCCCAACGGGTGTGTCGATGGACCAGGCGACCTCGAGTGACGTGGCGGCCTACGTGGCGTCCCTGCGCCAGACGCACAGTGCGTCCTCGGTGGCCCGGGCGCTCTCCACCATGCGGGGATTTCATCGGTTCCTGGTCGAGGAGGATCTGGTGCCGACCGATCCGACGGCGGATCTCCCCGGTATCGGGATCGCCGACCTGCTCCCCAAGGCGTTGAGCGAGGAGGAGACGAGCCGGCTGCTGGGCGCGGTCGTCGGCACCGGGCCCGCTGTCCTGCGCGACCGGGCCCTGCTGGAGGTCCTCTACGCCACCGGGGCCCGGGTCAGTGAGGTGGTGGGCCTGAACCTGGGGGATGTGGCCGAGGCGTTGGAGGCCACCGACGTGCCTCTCATCAGGCTCTTCGGCAAGGGGAGCAAGGAGCGCGTGGTGCCTCTGGGTCGCCTGGCCCGAGATGCCCTGGCCCAGTGGCTGTCCGGGCAGGGGCGGGCCCTCCTCGTCCCCGCCCGCTGGAAGTTCCGGGACGACGCCGAGGCCCTCTTCCTCAATGTCCGTGGTGGTCGGCTGACCCGGGTCGGGGCCTTCGGTGTGGTGAAGAAGTACGCCGACCGGGTGGGTCTGGCGGATCGGGTGAGCCCCCATGTGCTGCGCCATTCCTGCGCCACCCACATGCTGGCGCACGGTGCCGATATCCGGGTGGTCCAGGAACTCCTCGGCCACGCCTCCATCGCCACCACGCAGCGCTACACCAAGGTGTCCTCTGACCACCTACGGCGTGCCTACGAGACCGCCCATCCCCGAGCGGGAACAAAGCGAGGGAGGGACCACGTAGCATGATCCCATGCCGAACGAGGCCTCCACGGCCGAATCCTCCGCGACCGACTACGCCGCCCTCCTGCGCTCCGAGCAGAAGGGCCTCCAGGCCCAGCTCGAAGAGCTGGGTTTTCGGAACGCCGGCGACACCGGGCTGAACTACGACTCGAACTTCGCCGATTCCAGCCAGGTCACGGCCGAGCGCGGTGAGGCCGAGCGGCTGGCCACCGAGCTGCAGGAGACGCTCGACGAGGTCGACGCCGCCCTCGGTCGCCTCCGCGACGGGACCTACGGGGTGTGCGAGGCCTGTGGCAAGCCCATCGGCGAGGCGAGACTCGAGGCCATCCCAATGGCGCGTTTCTGCATCGTCGATGCCGCCAAGCAGTAAGTGAGCTACACCGGGGGACGACCGGCCGGTCGTCGTCCCATGGATCAGAACACCAAGCGCACCCTGTGGATCGTCGGGGGCGCGGTGCTGCTCATCGCCCTGGTGGCCCACCACAACATCTCGTCGCAGGACGTCATTCTGTTCTGCGTCATCGTCCCTTCCATCATTCTCCACGAAATCTCGCACGGGTGGGTGGCTCGTTTCTTTGGAGACCACACGGCTGAGCGGGCTGGACGCCTCACCCTCAACCCGTTTGTGCATGTCGATCCGGTGGGAACGCTCATCGTGCCGGCGTTGTTGGCCTTGGGAGGTTTCGGTGTGTTCGGTTGGGCCAAGCCGGTGCCCGTCAACCCCTCGCAGCTGCGTCACCCTCGGAACCAGGGCGTCCTGGTCGCTTTGGCCGGGCCCTTCACCAATGCTCTCCTGGCCGGTCTGGGCGCGATCGTCTTCATCGCCGTCTTTCGCTCCACCGTCCTCCAAACCGGTACGCTTTCACTCCCGGCGGAGATCGTGTTCTTTTTCAGCCTGGGCAATATCGGGCTCATGGCGTTCAATCTGGTACCGATCCCCCCGCTGGATGGTTCCGTGCTCTTCGAGCGCATGTTGCCGGCGCGCTATTGGCCGACCTATCTGCGCATTCGGCCGTACACGATGCCCATCATCATGGGTTTGGTCCTTCTGAACGTCTATTTGGGGGCCCACGGACCCATCACGGTGGCCTTCAACCACCTCTACAACTGGTGGGCCGGCGTGCTCTACGGCGGGAACTGAGGCCCCAGCTGCCTCAGCCGGGTCCGGCGGTAGGGCGCAGCAGGCCCATGGCGTCGGCCGCCCTGGTGTAGGTCTCGGCCGCCACGCCGTGGGCCCTGGCCGCGCCGCCGACCAACACGTCGTGCACGTAGGCCGGGTCGGCATCGAGATCGGACCGGCGCTCGCGCACGGGACGGAGCAACTCGACCAGGGCGTCGGCCACATCGTTCTTCAGGTCCCCGTAGCGCTCATAACCGCCGGCCACCTGCTCGGGCGTCCGGTCGGTGGCGCCGGCCAGCAGCTCGAGAAGGTTGGCCAGCCCGGGCTTGGTGGCCCGGTCGTAGCGCAGCTCACCGTCGGTATCGGTCACGGCCTTGCGTACCTTCTTCCTGATGTCCTCGGCCGGGTCCAGCAGGCCGATCGTCCCCAGGGGAGAGGCGACGGACTTGGACATCTTCCGATCGGGGTACTGGAGGTCCATGACCCGGGCCGCCGTCCCGGGGATGGCCGCCTCGGGCACGGTGAAGACGTCGCCGAAGCGGTGGTTGAAGCGAAGGGCCACCTCCCGGGTGAGCTCGAGATGCTGGCGCTGGTCGTCTCCCACCGGGACGGCATCGGCCTGGTAGAGCAGGATGTCGGCGGCCATGAGCACGGGGTAGGTGAAGAGGCCGGCCCGAACCGTCTCGTGCCGCTCGGACTTCTCCTTGTACTGGGTCATGCGGCCGAGCTCTCCCATGGTGGCGATGCACTCGAGCAGCCAGGTCAACCGGGGGTGTTCGGGCACGTGGCTCTGGACGAAGATCGTGCAGCGCTCCGGATCGAGGCCCACGGCGAGCAGGTTGAGCGCGGCATCGAGGGTATTGGCCCGCAGGACGGCCGGCTCGATCGGTTCGGTGAGCGCATGCAGGTCGACCACGCAGTAGAAGGCATCGTGGTCATCCTGGAAGGTCACCCAGTGACGGAGGGCCCCCAGATAGTTGCCCAGTGTGAAATCGCCCGAGGGGGCGATGCCGGAGAGGACCCTGCTCATGGGGCCCATGGTACGGGGTGCGCCAAGGGGGGTTGGGCGGTTCGGTAGGGTCGGAGGGTGGCCTACGCGGTCTCCACCCCTGTCTTCGAAGGTCCCATCGACCTCCTGCTGCACCTGGTGTCGTCACATGAGGTCGATGTGCTCGACGTCCCGCTGCTGCCGGTGGTCGATGCGTTCTTGCGCGTCCTGGTAGAGCAACGGGACCAGATCGCGCTCAATCAACTTTCGGAATTCCTGCTGGTGGCGGCCATTCTGATCGAGTTGAAGTCGCAGAAGCTGCTGCCCGGGCGTGAGACGGTCGACGACGATGACGAGCTCATCGGCTGGGACGAGCGTGATCTGCTGCTGGCCCGCCTGTTGGAGTGTCGGGCCTATGCGGCGGCGGCCGACGCCTTCGTCGCCATGACCGAGCACGCCGCGCTCTCTGTGCCCCGCGACGCCGGGCTCGATGCCGATTTTGCGGTTCACGCGCCCGACCTCCTGGCCGGCCTCACGGGGGACGACCTGGCTCAGGCCTACCTGCGCGGCGCGGCGGAGCGCCCGATCCCCCGGGTGGACGTGTCCCACATCACGGTGGACACCGTCTCGGTGTCCGAGGCCCTGGCCGACCTCATGGCCGTGCCCCGGGACCGGCGCGCCGCCTCGTTCCGTCTCCTGGTGGAAGCGTGCACCACCCGCATGGAGGTCATCGTGCGTTTCCTGGCCCTCTTGGAACTGTGCAAGCTGGGCCGGGTCACCCTCGGGCAGGGGACCACCTTCGGCGACCTGCGCATCGACTGGCTGGCCGATGACGAGGGACTGGCCGGCGTGACCAGCGGGCGCGGCTTGGGCGAGATGTCCGGCATCGAAATTGAGGAGTACAACGGATGATCGACGATCTCGGACGGGCCGTGGAGGCCGTGCTACTGGTGGCGGTCGAGCCCGTCCCCTCCGGCCTGCTGGCCGAACTGCTGGAAGAGCCGGTCGAGCGAATTGACGAGATGCTGGACGCCTTGGCGCAGGAGTACACCGATGCGGGACACGGCTTCGTCCTGGCTCGCATCGCCGGAGGGGCCCGCTTGCAGACGCACCCCGATCTGGCCCCCTACGTGGAGCGGTTCGCCAACCGGGACGTCTCGCCCCGGTTGTCGACGGCCGCCCTCGAGACGCTGGCCATCGTGGCCTACCGCCAGCCGGTGTCCCGGGGCCAGATCTCGTCGTTGCGCGGGGTCAATGTCGACGGCGTGACCCGGCTGTTGGAGCAGCGGGGGTACATCGCGGTGGTGGGCCACGCCGAGGGTCCCGGGCAGCCCGCCCTGTTCGGCACCACTGACCTCTTCCTGGAGCGACTGGGGCTCGACTCGTTGGCCCAACTGCCGCCGGTCGAGGATTTCCTGCCCGGGCCCGAAGTGGCGGGTCAATTCGAGGAAGAGCTGCAGGCCTCCCTCGGCGTCGACGTCGGGACCGACGACGCCTGAACCTGACGTCCCCGTGGCCGTGCTGGGTGATGGGGAGCGCCTGCAAAAGGTACTGGCCCGCGCCGGCCAGGGGTCGAGGCGTGTCTGTGAGGAGCTGATCGCGGCCGGCCGGGTGACCGTCGACGGCACGGTGGCCGTCCTGGGCCGGCGTATCGACGTGACCTCGGCCCGGGTGGAGGTCGACGGGGTCCTGCTCCCGGTGGCCCCCGACCTCGTCTACTACCTGTTGAACAAGCCCCACGACGTCATCACGACGGCGTCGGACACCCACGGCCGGCCCACCGTCTTGGCGCTCGTCCCGCCCGAACCCCGGGTCTTCCCGGTGGGCCGACTCGACCGGGACACCGAGGGGCTCCTGATCCTGACCAACGACGGGTCGTTGACGCAGCTCCTGACCCATCCATCCCACGGGGTGGAGAAGGAGTATGTGGCCGAGGTCCAAGGCGGCACGCCGGCGGCCGGGGCCCTGCGGGCGCTCCGGCAGGGTCTCGAGCTCGACGACGGCCTCACCGCCCCGGCGGTGGTGGGCGTGCTGGCTCCCGGGGTCCTGCGGCTGGTCATCCACGAGGGGAGGAACCGGCAGGTCCGCCGGATGTGCGACGCCATCGGCCATCCGGCCCGCCGTCTGGTGCGCACCCGGATCGGTCCGCTACGCGACACCGGGCTGGCGCCCGGGCACTGGCGGGTGTTGACCCCGCCCGAAGTGCGGGCCCTGGCCGGGGCCGCCGGGCCGGGCCACGCCGGCTGAACGGCGCCGGGGGCGGTGGGCGTCACGCCCGCCCCCAGCACGCTGCCGGCGATGGGGAAGCAGAAGAGAGCAACGGAACCGCCGGTGACCGTCGACGGCGTGCGGTTCCGGGCCAGAAGGCCCACCGCTCCTCAACCGTTAGCATGAGCGGCCATGTCATCCGCCATCACGGTCCGCGGCCTGCGCGGGGCCACCACCCTCGAGGCCGATACGGTGGAGCAGGTCACCGAGCGCTCCCAGGAACTGATGCGCCAGATCATGGCGCGCAACGACCTGTGCGAAGACGACATCGTCAGCGTCCTCTTCACCGCCACCGCCGACGTGAACAGCGCCTTTCCGGCCACGGCGATCCGGGAGATCGGGTTCGGCGCGGTCCCGTTGCTCTGCGCCGCCGAGATCGCCGTTCCCGGCTCCATGCCGCTGTGCATCCGGGTCCTGCTCCACGTGCACACCACCAAGACCAAGGAAGAGATCCACCACGTCTACCTCCACGGCGCCCAAGGGCTCCGCGATGACCTCCCTGACTGAGGGTGAGGGCCCGAGGGCGCTCGTCGTAGGGACCGGATTGATCGGTGGCTCCATCGCCCTGGCCCTGCGCCGGCGCGGCTGGTACGTCACCGGTACCGACGCCGACGCCGAACGGCTGGCCGAGGCGCTCCGTTCCGGCGTGGTGGATCAGGCGGGGGACGATCTCGACGCCGGCGTCATCTTCATTGCCGTGCCGGCGGCCAGCGTGGCCGACGAGGCGCGTCGCATCCTGGCCACCCCGGGACGCCGGCCCGACGCCGTCGTGACCGACGTCAGCGGGGTCAAGACCGCCATCGTGGAGGCGGCCGACCATCCGCGATTCATCGGCGGCCACCCGATGGCCGGCTCGGAACAGGTCGGGCTCCGGGGGGCCGACCCCGATCTCTTCGAAGGGGCCGTCTGGGTCCTCACCCCCACGGCCGAGACCGATCTGGACGCGTTCACCACCCTGCAGGGCGTGGTGACCGCGCTGGGAGCCGATGTGCTGGTCCTCTCGGCCCCGGACCACGACCGCCTGGTGGCCGTGGTCTCGCACGTGCCGCACCTGGTGGCTGCCACCTTGATGAATGCCGCCGCCACCGGGGCGGAGCAGAACGGCTCCTTGCTGCGCCTGGCCGCCGGAGGGTTCCGGGACATGACCCGGGTCGCCGCCGGGCATCCGGGGATCTGGCCGGACATCTGCACCGAGAACGCCGGCCCCATCGTCCATGCTCTCGATGCCCTGGTGGGCGAGCTGACGACCATGCGCGATCGGGTGGCCGGGAACGACCGGGAGGCGATCTACCAAGGGCTGCAACGGGCCAGCGCGGCCCGCCGCAACCTGCCGGCACGATTCGTGCGACCGGACGACCTCTCCGAGCTCCGCATCCCCGTGCCCGACAAACAGGGACAGTTGGCCGAGATCACCTCGTTGGCCGCCGACGCCGGGATCAGCATCTACGACATCGAAATTGCCCACTCGGCGGAGGGACCGCGCGGTGTCCTGATCCTGGTGGTCGATTCGGCGGAAGCCGGGCGGCTGTGCGAGGCCATCGTGCACCGGGGCTACCGCTGTCGCGCCGAACGGCTTTCATGAGGGCGCCGCGCACGCTGGTCGTCCCGGGGGGTACGGCGTGCCAAGGCTCGGTGCGGACCCCCGGTGAGAAGTCGATCTCGCACCGATCCGTGCTCCTGGGCGCCCTGGCCGAGGGGACCTCCGTCGTCCAGGGCCTCTCCGACGGAGCGGATGTGGCCTGCACGCTCGGCGCGGTGGAAGCCATGGGGGTCGGGGTCGAGCGCACCCCGGGCGGGGACGTGGTCCTCCACGGCGGACGGAGCCGGCTGCAAGCGCCCACCGGGCCGATCGACTGCGGGAACTCCGGCACCTCCATGCGATTGCTGGCCGGAGTGGTGGCCGGCTTCGGGTGGGAGACGGAGCTGGTGGGCGATGCCTCGCTGTCGCTCCGTCCGATGGACCGGGTGGCCGAGCCGCTCGAGCTCATGGGCGCCCGCGTGGAGGGCACCGGTGATCGTCGACTGCCCCCTCTGCACATCCGGGGTGGCGACCTGGTGGGCATCGACTGGACCAGCCGTGTGGCCAGCGCCCAGGTGAAGTCGGCCATCCTCCTGGCCGGGCTCTCCGCCTCGGGACCCACGACGGTGCGCGAGGCGGTCACCACGCGGACCCACACCGAGGAGATGCTGGTCGATGCCGGTGCCGACCTCACCGTCGAACCCTGGGGGGAGGGCCGTGTGGTGACGGTCCGACCGTCGACCCTGCGCCCGGTCGACCGCCGGGTGCCAGGCGATCCCTCCGCCGCCGCCTTCTTCGTGGTGGCCGGGTGCGTGGTGCCCCAGAGCGTGGTCGACGTGCGCGGGGTCTACCAGGGCCCGGCCCGTTTGGGCTTCGCCACCGTCCTGCGGCGGATGGGCGGACAGGTCGTCTTCACGTTCGATGACGACAACACCGCGCCCGGCCACACGACGTCCATCACGGCCCAGGCCGGGCCGCTGCGCGGCACCGACGTCGCCGCGGCCGAGATCCCCTCGCTGGACGAGGTACCCGCCCTGGCCGTGGCCGCAGCGGTGGCCGAGGGCGTCACGGTGTTCCATGACGTGGGGGAGCTCCGCGTGAAGGAAGTCGACCGGCTGGCCGCCGTCATCGACCTGGTCCGGGCCTTCGGTGGCCAGGCCGACGCGTCGGGTGACGACCTGCGGATCACCGGGGTGGGGCCCGAGGGTCGACTGCACGGGGCGCGGTTCGACAGCCGCGGCGATCACCGCATGGCGATGGCGGCGGCCATTGCCGCCCTGGCGGCCGGGCCGGGGGACCGCAGCCTCATCACCGGGTTCGACGCCACCGAAACCAGCTACCCGGCGTTCGCCGAGGACCTCCGGTCCCTCATCGCCTCCGACGGGCCGCTGGTTCCGCGCCCGCTGGTGATCGCCATCGACGGCCCGGCCGGAGCGGGGAAGTCGACCGTGTCGAGGGCGGTGGCCAGACGCCTGGGGCTCGAGCGCCTCGATACGGGGGCCATGTACCGTGCGGTCGCCGCCCTGGCCTTGTCACGCCGGATTCCGCCCGATGAGGAGCCAGCCGTGGCCGCGCTGGCCGCGGCTGCCACCATTTCGGTCGGCCGCCGCGTGGTGATCGACGACCTCGACGTCACCGACGTGATCCGCTCCCCCGAGGTGGGGCGGGCCGTGTCCGTGGTCGCCGCCAATCCCGGAGTGCGACGCCACATGGTGGCCCTCCAGCGGGCCTGGGCCCTCGAGCACGGTGGGGGCGTGGTCGAGGGGCGCGACATCGGCAGCGTGGTATTCCCCGACGCGGCGGTCAAGGTCTACCTGACGGCGTCACCGGAGGAGCGGGCCCGCCGGCGCCGTGACGAACCGGCCGCGGGCGTGGCCCGTCGTGACCATCTCGACTCGACCCGGGCCGCCTCGCCCCTCGTCGCCGCCCCCGACGCTCGCTTTCTCGATACCACCGGCCGCAGCGTGCACAATGTCGTCGAGGAGGTCCTGTCGTGGCTGTGAGCACACCTGCGCCTGGCCGTCACCAAGAGTTCGTCATCGAGCCCGAACGCCAGGTGGGATACCGGATCATGCGCCGCATCTTCACGACGGGCATGTGGGTGCTCTTCCGGCCCAGGGTCGCCGGCAAGGAGCACGTCCCCAGCAGCGGGCCGGTGATCCTCGCCCCGGTGCACCGCTCGTTCGCCGACTTCGGCTTCGCCGCCTTCTGCACCAGGCGCAAGCTCTTCTTCATGACCAAGGACACCATGTGGGAGAGGAAGTGGCTGGGCCGGCTCCTGCTCTACGTGGGCGCGTTCCCGGTCCATCGCGAGTCGGCCGACCGCGAGGCTCTCCAGCGGGCCGAAGAGGTCCTCAGACGGGGGGAGTGCCTGGTGCTCTTCCCCGAAGGCACCCGCCGGCAGGGCGCGGTCATCGAAAACCTCATGGAGGGCGCGGCCTTCCTCTCGGCGCGCACCGGGGCTCCGATCGTCCCCATCGGCATCGGCGGGTCGGACCTGGCCATGCCCAAGGGCAAGATCCTCCCGAAGCCGCTGACCATTCAGGTGGTGATCGGCCCGGCCCTCCCACCGCCGCCCCGCACGGGCGGGGGTCGCGTCTCGCGCTCTTCCGTCCACGCCGCCACCGACGACCTGGTGGCCAAGCTGCAAGCCGTCTACGACGAAGCTCGGGCCAGGACCGGTCGGTACGAGCCGTGACGGGGATCACGATCCCGCTGCTGGCCGCCGCGGTCTCGACGCCCGAGCTGCTCCTCTTCGCCGTGCTCGGACTGGCGTTGGCCGCTATCGGCGGGGCCATGGCGTCGAACGTCGGCGGCTTCGGGGATTGGCTCCTGGAGCACTTCATCCCGAACCTGCTCAGGATGGGGAGCGCCGAATCCGACCGCCGGACCTTCGGCTGGGGCTATCTCCTGGTGGGCCTGGTGGTGGCCGTGGTCTGCCTGACCCGCCTGGCCTAGCGTTGCTGGCGGCGCCCGATGGGCCGCACCCACCGAGCTACCGGAGGTTCAAGAAGTTCGGAGGGTCATGGTGCTCCGGGTCGGGTGACGCCCTTGCGCTCGCGCCACCACGTGGTGAGCACGACGCGGCCGTAGCGCAGGCCGAAGAGATAGTTCTTGCCCTTCTTGGTGGTACCCGACGCCCGGGGCAGCCACACGGTCGGGCGTTCGGTCACCCGCCAACCCCGCTTCATGCACACGATGAGGAGCTCCGCCGTCTGGTACTGCGACTGGGTCAGTCGGTGCGTCACGTCATCGAGCATGGTGACCCGCAGGGCCCGGTAGCCGTTCGACGTGTCGGTCAGCTTGGTCCCGCCGATGGCGCTCAGGACGGACGAGAAGACCCGGACCCCGGCCTTGCGAAACCGGTCCGTGGTGGTGTCCCGCCCGAGCACGCGTGAGGCCACGACGAAATCGGCCTCGTCGTCGAGCAGCGGCTGCAGCATCACCGGGATCTCAGCCGGATCGTTCTGCCCGTCGGCGTCGAGCGTGACCACGTACTGCGCCCCCAGCTCCACGCACAGGGCGTAGCCGATCCGCAGGGCGTAGCCGTGACCGAGGTTCTCGCTGAGGACGAAGGTGATGGCGCCGGCCTCGAGCGAGACCTCATCCGTGCGGTCCGAGCCCCCGTCCACGATGACCAGTGTGGACACGTCCAGATCGTTGACCGACGTGGGCATGGCGGCCAGGACGGCCCCGATGTTGCGCTCCTCTTCGAAGGCGCAGATCAGCCCCACGACAGGGGCGAGCTTCAGGTCGGGATAGCGGGCGTCGAACTTCTGGCGCGACCCGGCGATGACCCGGCGGGCCACTGAAGGATCGGTGCGGACGCGGGGGCTTCCCGTCGCAGGCGGCCCGGCGGTCAAAGGGACGTGAACGACCCGAACACCTCGCGCACCATCGGCTCGAAGTGCGCCAGTGGCTTGGTCGGGTAGTCAGGGTCGAAGCTGACCTGGTCCCAGTCATCGGCGAACTGTTCGGCCAGGCCGTACCAGCTGGCACCCCTGTGCTGATCGCGGGCATTGGGGTCGAGGCCGATGAACTCGTAGTAGTGCCGGCCCTGGAAGTCCTGGTGGGTCAGGATCATCTGGAAGGTGTCGTGGCTGACATAGGGCCGCAGGATCTCCGCCGCGATGCGGGGGTGGTTGATGACCGAGATGGCCTTGCCGATGTCATGGCAGAGCGACGCCACGACGACTTCCTGGGAGGCGCCCGCCTCCTCGGCCCGGGTGGCCGTCTGCAGCGAGTGGACCAGCTGGTCCACGGCGAAGTTGTCGGTGATCTTCTCCAAGGAGGCCAGCATGGCCAGCACGCTTTCCGCCACGCGGGGCTGCTGCTCCATCGTCTCTCCCACGATGGCCTGCCATTCGGCCGCCGTTGACTCATCCATGCGGGTAAACGTCACGTGACCATCATCGCACCGACGCGCCTCATGAGGCCAACACGTCGAGGACGTCGGCCGCCGAGACGGCCCGGTCCTCGGCCACGGGATCGGCCCGCACGGCCGTTGGACGCCCGGACAGGAACCCCATAGTGCTCCCGACGGCCCGTAAGAGCTCCCGCAACTCGGGTGGCGGCGGGAAGTACTCATCTTCGGTGGTCACGGTCACCTCGGTCACCCCGTCACGGGGGGCCAGGGCGGTGATGACCTCTTCCACCAGGGCTTCCGGTGCGGACGCGCCGGCGGTGACGCCGACCGTGCCCGTCAGGTCCCCGGGCAGCTCCTCCGCGGCGTTGATGCGCAATACCCGGGGGCAGCCCGAAGCCCGAGCCACCGTCTCGAGGGCAACGGTGTTCGACGAATTGGCCGAGCCGATGACCACGACCGCATCGGCCTCGCTGGCGATGGCCTTGAGCGCGGCCTGGCGGTTGGTGGTGGCGAAGCACAGGTCGCTGCGATTGGGCATCCACAGGTCGGGGAAGCGGCGACGGGCGGACTCCATGAGGCCGCGCCACTCGTCGTGGCTGAGTGTCGTCTGGGCCAGCAGCGCCATCGGGGTCCCCGCTTCCCCGCCGAACTCCAACGCATCCAGGTCCTCTTCGTGCTCGACCAGCCGCACCGAATCGGGCGCCACCGCCATGGTGCCTACCGCTTCCTCGTGGCCGGCGTGCCCGACGTAGAGCACGGTGTAGCCCTTCCGGCTCCGCACCTTGAGCTCGTGGTGGACCTTGGTGACCAGGGGGCAGACCGCATCGACCACCACGCCGCCCTGGGCTCGTGCCGCGGTCACCACATCGGGGGCCGAACCGTGGGCACTGAGCATGAGCGGCGCCCCCGGCGGCACGTCGGTCACGTCGTCGACGAAGATCACCCCCTGGGCGCGGAAGCGGTCGACCACGTGCCGGTTGTGCACGATCTCGTGGTAGCAGTAGACCGGGGGTTCGAAGACCCGCACCATCCAGGCCAGGGCCTTGATCGCCTTCTCCACGCCGGCGCAGAACCCCCGGGGCTCGGCCAGCAGGACCCGTTCGACGTCGGACACCTGCCCAACGCTATCGGGACTCCGCCGTCGCGCCTCCTCGGGCCGATCGCCGCCTCGGGATCTCCGACGGCGGCGGACCCCGAGCTGGCCCTGATCCGCGGCGGGCCAAACCGCTAGTAACCTGGGCGGGTGTCCGCTCCCACGGTGACTTCGGTCACCGAGGCGTCGCCGGCAGCCCGGGCCGGATTGGCCGTGGGTGATGCACTCCTCTCCTTGAACGGGCAGGAGCCGCGCGACGTCATCGATTTCCAGCAGCTCTGTGACGCCGACGACCTCAGCGTCCTGGTCCAGCGCGCCGGCGCGGCCCTCCCACGCCTGATCCGGATCGACAAGGAGCCGGGGGAGCCCTTCGGGGTCGAGGTCTCCTCGGCCGTGTTCGACCGCATCCGGACCTGCGACAACCATTGCGCCTTCTGCTTCATCTACCAGCTGCCGAAGGGGATGCGACGGTCCCTCTACCTCAAGGACGACGACTATCGGCTCTCGTTCCTGTACGGGAACTTCACCACCCTCACCCGATTCACCGAGCTCGATGCCGAACGCATCCTCACCGAGCGCCTCGGCCCGCTCTTCGTGTCGATCCACAGCACCGACCCCGAGCTGCGGGCCCACATGCTGCGCAATCCCAAGGGGGCAACCAGCCTGCGCTGGCTCAAGGTGCTGCTCGACGGCGGCATCGAGGTGCACGGCCAGGTCGTGGTCTGCCCCGGTGTCAACGACAGCGACGCCCTCGAGGACACGTTGGCCGGCATCCTCGACCAGTACCCGAAACTGGCCACGGTGGGAGTCGTCCCGCTGGGTGTCAGCCAATTCTCCAAGGAAGCCGAGATGCGCGCCCACACGACCGAGGAGGCGGCCTTCGTCGTCGACACCGTGGCGCAGTGGCAGAAGATCTACCGGCGCACCCTCGGTCGTCGCCTGGCCTATGCGGCCGACGAGTACTACCTGTTGGCCGAGCGGCCCTTCCCGACGTCCACGTCGTATGACGAATTCCCCCAGCACGAGAACGGCATCGGCATGGCCCGGGCCTTCGTGGACGCCTTCGCCAATCCCGCCGCCGACGGGCCGGGGGGCGTGCGCCACGGTTTCTTCGCCTCGGTGGATTCGGCCCCGGCCGAGGGATACCGAGCTCCCCGGACGGTCCCGGGCTCCTCCGTTCGCGGTGGAGCGGATCACCGGCCGGTCACCGTGCTGACCGGCACCTACGGCGCCCAGGTCCTGGCTCCTCTGTTGGCGGAACATCCCCGGGACGACCTCGAGCTGTGGGGGATCGCCAACGACTTTTTCGGCGGCAACATCGGCGTCGCCGGCCTCCTGACCGGAGATGACCTCAGGCGGGCCCTCGAGTCCGGGCCCATCGATGTGCGCTATCTCCTGCCCGACGCCTGCCTCAACGAGGGTCGCTTCCTCGACGGTCTCACCCTCGCCGACCTGCCCCGCCCGGTCGAGGTCGTGCCCACCGACGGCAGCTCGCTCCGGCGGGCGCTCGACGGTACGTCATTTCGCGGCGGCTGTGCGGCATGAGCGAGCTCAACGGCGTCCTCCCCATGGTGGTGGTGGCCGGCCGGCCCAATGTCGGCAAGTCGTCTCTGGTCAACCGGATCGTGGGCGAGCGCGCCGCCGTCGTCGAGGAGGAGCCCGGCGTCACCCGTGACCGTAAGGTCCTGAGTGCTGATTGGACCGGCGTGCCCTTCTCCATCATGGACACCGGCGGCTGGCTGGCCAGTGGGAATGCGCTGGATTCGAAGGTGAGCCAGCAGGCCGAGCAGGCATTGGCCGAAGCCGACGTGATCCTGCTGGTGGTGGACGTGACCACCGGGGTCACCGACGAAGACCTGGCCGCGGCCAGGATCATCCGCAAGGCCGGCCCTCCGGTCCGTCTGGTCGTCAACAAGGTCGACGACACCAACCGGGAGTCCTCGGTCTGGGAGTTTGTCAGTCTGGGCGTGGGCGATCCCTTTGCCGTCAGCTCGCTGCACGGACGGGGCACCGGCGATCTGCTGGACGCCGTGGTGGACCTCCTGCCACCGCCGATCCCAGATGAAGACCGGGTCGCGGCACCGGCGCTGCACGGCCCCGGGTCGACACCCCGGGTGGCCATCATCGGCCGGCCCAACGTCGGCAAGTCCACCCTCTTCAACCAATTGCTGGGCCAAGAGCGTTCGATCGTGCACGACATGCCGGGGACCACCCGCGACGCCATCGACACGGTGGTCGAAACGGCTGACGGCCCCGTCTGCTTCATCGATACCGCCGGCCTTCGCCGTCCGGCCCGTACCGAACGCGGCACGGAGCACCATTCGGTCCTGCGGGCGCTGCGGGCGCTGGAACGGGCCGACATCGCCGTCCTGGTGATCGACGCCACCATCGGTGCGTCACATCAGGACCAGCGACTGGCCGAACGCATCGGTGTGTCGGGCTGCCCGGCCATCGTGGTCCTCAACAAGTGGGATCTGGTGCCGGCGGACGACCGTGACGACGTCCTGCTCGGCGTGGGTGATCGCCTGGCCTTCCTGGGCGCCGCCCCGGTCCTGAAACTCTCCGCCCTTTCGGGTCGGGGCGTCCACCGGATCCTCCCGGCCCTGCGTGACTCGGTCGAGGCGTACCACCAGCGGGTACCCACCGGGGCCCTCAACCGGGCCGTTCTCGAACTCCAACTGCGCCAGTCCGCCCCCCGCTCCAAGATTCGCTACATCGTCCAGGGCGCCATTGACCCGCCCACCTTCACCCTCTTCACCAACGGGCGACTGCCCCAGACGTACCTGCGCTACATCGAGCGGGGATTGCGCGAGAAATTCGAATTCGGCGCCACCCCGATGAAGCTGCGGGTGCGCATCGGCGGCAAGTGATGGTCGGAGGCGCCTAGTGGCCTGGTGCGAAGAGTGCGACACCCTGGTCGAAGACGACGACCTCGGCGACGAGGGGGAGTGCCCCGCCTGCGGGACCATCCTGATTGACCAGGAGCGACCGCCGATCCCGTGGTACTTCAAGGCCATGTTGGGCGCTTCGGTCATCTACTTGGGTTATCGCGGCTACCAGGGCATCACCTGGATCGCCGGCCACGTGTGAGTTTCGAGCGTTTGATTCCCCGGAAGCCCGGCAGTCCCGGGGTCTGGCGGTCCATGGCGGTCCGGTAGCGTCGCCCTTCATGGCGATCTACGAATACGAAGGGGTCGTGCCGACCATTGATTCCGAGGCGTACGTGCACCCGGATGCGGTCATCATCGGCGACGTCACTATTGGCTCCGAGTCCACCATCTGGCCCGGGGCCGTCCTCCGTGGTGACTATGGAGCCATCGCGGTTGGAACTCGCACGTCGGTCCAGGACGGCACGGTGATCCATGCCGGCCCCAACTTCCCGACCATTGTCGGCGACGGCTGCGTCATCGGCCACCTGGCCCATCTCGAAGGGTGTCGGCTCGAGGACGATTCACTTGTCGGCTCCGGCTCGGTGGTCCTGCACTATGCCGTCATCGGCCGCGGCGCCACCGTGGGCGCCAATGCGGTCGTCCCCAATCGCATGACGGTGCCGCCCCACGCGCTGGCGGTCGGCGTCCCAGCCGTCATCCGGGAGAACAAGAGCAGCATCGAGATGATCCAATTCTCCGCCGCCGAATACGTGGCCAACGGGAAGCGCTTCCGCGCTTCCCTCCGGCGGGTCGACTAGCTCCGTGCGCCCCGGCCCGTCCCGCGCTGCGGCCCGGGATTCGGATCCCTCGAGAATGACCCCTCCCGAGCGCTCGCCGGGTCGTCCGCAAACTCTATGAAGCCGTTGGGGCCGAGGTACTCCGACGGCACGTCGTCGATGATGGCGTACCGGTCTGTCAGCGTGACATTCGAGGGTGCGTCCTCCACCTCGGCTTCAACGACGGCGCACAGGGCAATGTATCGGGCGTCCGCAAAGACGTCGTCAATCGGCGCTTCTTCGTTCACCAGCCGCTCATACGAATCGATGGTGATCCGGGCCACCAGGCAATAGGTGCAACCATCAGGACCCCCACCTGACGATGCGACCGACCCGGCAGTGGATTCGTCCGTCGTCGATGATGTTGGTGGCGTGATCAACGGTGCCGAAACGCTGGCGGATCTGCACGTCCGTTCGATCAAACACATGAACCTGCCGGTAATACTTCATGGACCACAGGGCGGCATGGGGAATGTCGCTTTCCCCGTCCTCCTCCAGGCTCAGTGATCCTGTGGGTACGAACACCGGGCTCGGCGAGCCATGGAGCGGTGGGGGGAAGCCATGGGCCAACCGACGGCTCGCGTGGGCCATCGGAACGGATGAAGTCCGGGTCGCTCTCGGGTCGTAGAGATCTTCGTCGTCCGTCACGTGCGGCCACTCGGTCCAGCCCTGGAGCTGAGAACCGACCACCTTGCCGCCAGTCAGACTACCCCTTGGGGAAGACGTCCTTGCCGAATGGCACGAGTGCCTTGGCGGCGGCAAAGCCCAGGTGGCCCTCGCCGTCGACGCCCCCTGTGGTCAGACCAAGGAGGTCTTCATAGCTGCGCAACGCCGAGTAGTGGTTGTAGCTCCCCGTCGTGTCGGTGGTTCCCGGGGCGATGTACTTCGCATCCAAGAGGAGCGCTCCGACCTGACCACCGCCGGGCGCGGTATCGGTGCTGAGCGCGGCGTTTCCAGGGGCATGGGTGTTGGGTCCGCTGGCCTCGTTGCAACAAGCGGCCGCGTAGGTGGGGTCCGATTGGTTCACGTCGGCTTCATCGAAGGTCACGACGACAAGGGTGTCGCCATGCTTGTAGGCGGGGGAGCCCAGGATTAGGGGCATCCACGTTTGGAGGAACTGGTCGGCCCCGATGAGCCCACCGACGTGGCCCCCGGTGCTGTTCGTGCCGGCGCAGGTGCCATCGTGGCCGTCGCTGCACAGGTTGGGCGTGATGAAGGCGAAGCTGGGTGTGGTCTTCTCACTCTTGAGGTCCTTGACCAAATGGCTGGTGGCGTTGGGTTGACCAAGGGGGACCACATTTGCGTCACACTCAGCGGTGTTGTCAATGATCGAGTGAAACCACATGAATGGATTGTGACGGGTGGTGTACTGGTCGGCCGACGTCGCGACCTCGGCCGTGTCGGTGGCCCCGATGGCCGGATGGGCGCAGTCGGTCCCGCCCGTCGGATCGGGCACGCCTCCATCGCGTGAGGGAGTATTCCCCATGTCCTGCTCGTAGGCCCGCCATGAAGCCACGTGTGTGGTCTTGTTGGGTGGGATCTTGGCGTCGAGTTGATTGGCGATGGTCTGAACGGCGGTCGGGTACACGCAACCCGTGCCGCCGACCTGACCGGGGTTACTCGCCCCATTGCCATCCGGTGTCCCCGGCAGCAGATTGGCGAAGGCGAACCCGTTGTCGGAGCAGTCGGCTTGCGTATCCTCCGTCGGTGCCTGCCCCGAGACCTGGGCGATGTAGTTGTCCAAGCTGTCGTGGCCGACGGCGTAGTAGTTCTGGAGGAGCTCACCCTTTGTGCGCAGGGTTCCGTTCAGGTAGGTGGCGGGGGAGTTGGCTCCGAAGGTGGTCTGGTAGCCCTCGTTCTCGAACTCAATGACGAGAACATGATTGATCTTGCCCGGTGCGAGGGCGGCCCGCCCCTGGGGGGTCTTCGATGGTGTCGCCGCGACGGCGCTGGCGCCGCCACTGAGGACGAGTCCCAGGGCCAGGGCCGTGGCGGTCAGGCCGCTCAAGCCAACGGTGCGACGATGACCCGTTGGCAACGCGGCGGCATTGCGTGACGTCCGACGTCCGTCCGTGCTCATCGATTCCTCCGTGTGTGAGTGGCTCGTGGTGTGGCCGGTGAGTGGCCGGTGAGTGATCGGCTGCGTGGCCGGCAGGAAGAGCCAGGCTCTCGGACTGCGGGTCGGAATGTAGCACCGACCCGGACATGTCCCAGCGCGGTTGCCGGCGGGCCACCCGATGAGTCGCGACAGTCGGCGCGGATTGGTCCGACCGGATCTGCCCCTGCTGTTGGGCATGAACCAACGAATCGGGAGAGCAGCAATCGAATGGGCCGGCTTGTTCCATGACCGCGCGCTCGCAGGCCGTGGCGTGTGGTGAGTGCAGTCGTCTGAGCTGATTCAGCGTCCGGGGCGTACGCCGATGGTTGCCGCGAGCGCCTCTCGGGCCATGACCGGCGAAACGAGAGGGCGGTCTCTTGATCCGCGAGCTTCACGTCCGAATGGAGCTGGCACCCTTCGTCGCTCCTCGGCTCTATCGCTCAATCGCTCTTGAAGATCGCTCGTCGTGACTGGCGCAGATCTCAATTGCCGACCCTCGAACTGATCGCCGGCCCCCACGATCCCGCGCTGGTGATAGGCCCGAATATCGTCGGACGGAAGTGAAACTTCTGTGACGGTTTGGTGATCCGTTTGCGAATTCCAGTGCGAGCCCGGCCCTTTGGGACGTACATTTCAGCATGCTGGTGGGGACGGATGAGGAAGTGGGTCGAGCCATTCTCGCCAACCTCGCCTGGGGAGCCGCCTGCGAGGCCTTCGGTCGCGCCGATGAACTTGCCAAAATGCGCCCATCCCACTCCTCCCTTTCACGAGCGGATGCAGCGCGGGCCGAGGTGGCCAGAACGAGCGAACTGTTCAATGAAACCTTGGCGGCGATCGGCCTGGGCCCGTTTCTCGCCGACGACGAGTGGTTCCTCCCCGTCGATACGCCGGCAACGCAACGGGTTCGCCAATCGGTGCAGCGAGTGACCGATCTCCTCCCGGCGTTGTTCAATTTGGATGTGGTGCTATCTCGTCACCACCGCGGAGAGGTCGACCCAACGCTGAGGTGACCCAAGTTCGCCGACAGCAGCGGCGATCACCATTGTCGAGAGCACGATGACGCTCCGCCCACGTTCAATAGGGGTCGTCGGGCGCATCGAATGGCCCGCTACGTCGTCCCGGCGGCGAACGACCAGCACCGAAGCGGCCTCTTCGAGGGAAATTGTGGTGCGGCTCATGAGCTAACCCGGGTCTCCGAACTTGGCGATCTCAGCAATGCGCGGCAATGTCTCATGGGAACACCTTCCGGTAGGCGGCAGTGGGGCAGTCCGACGTGTCTCGACCTCTGCCTTCCCACTCTGCAGAGATGGCCGAATCGATTCAGATCGCTCTGGGGCTACGCCGGGCTGACTGGCCTGAGTTCGTCGCCAGGGATTATGACTCGGTGCACCAAGTCCTCGATCGGTGCCTACGTAGTACCCGGTGAAACGGTACAGATATGACATAACTGTATCTACGCCCCTCGCGGGGGGCCATGAGTGGACAGCAACGGTATAGTCGTGTCCTGGTTGACTACTCTGTGACAGATCTATATCATAGTGGTGTGCCCCGACGTCAACCTCTGGTTGAAGTAACGCCACTGTCCGGGGCGATGCCAATCAGGACCGGGCCGGTGACGGCGATCCCGAGTCTGTTCACTGCCTTCGTTGATGATCCAGCCCAGCCACTGCTTGTGCAAATGAAGGTGAAGACGCGTGCTGGTCAACGGCCAGGAGTGATCGAACTCCTTCTGGAGCCACGAGGTCGCACTGACGCTGAAGGTCTGACAACGGCCAGTCTGCGTGGCGTACGAATCGCCCAGGCGCTCAAACTGGCCCTCGGCAAGGCCACGGTCCGCGTGTCCGACGAAGGCGATGGCCTTTTTCGACTGACCGAAGATCCCCAAGGAGCGACATGGGAGGGTGAGCCAGTGACGCGGCCAGTCCGCGGTGAGCCCGTCACTGAGGATTTCCTGCAGTTGGTGGCCAAGACATACCGGGCCGCCGTCGCAAGTGGATCGCGGAGCCCGGTTGAAGACGTGCGACAACAACTCGGCGGATCTCGCTCCACTGCTGGCCGTTGGATCGTGCAAGCCCGGAAGGCCGGGGTGTTGAGGCCTGCGATTGGTCGCAAATCGGGTGAAGCAGCACCCAAGGTTCGAAGAAGGAAGGGGCCGAAGTGAAGCGCAACACCTCCAACCGGATCGTTCGTCGCTCAGTCGATCCCCACATCTGCTGATTGGGGACCTTCGCGTTTCGCGTGCTTGGCCTTCCCGAGTTCCGACAGGCTCGGGTGATTGATCCACTTATCCGGATCGGGTACGTCACCGATCCGTGTGAATATCAGCGTCAGCTTTAGTTCCAGCTCGGTTCGCGCCCTCACACATTGCTGTCTAACTTCGGCGCCGCTACTTAGTTTCATTCCGGGCATACGGATCCCTGCAGCGATGCCCCGATTGAATGCCAGCATTTGGGTGATTTTCATCGTTTCAGGCAAGTCCGGCAACAGTCCCATCATCGTGTAAGCGAGGCGATCTTGGGCTATCCCCGTCGGGTTGGCTGGATCGTCGGACACGTAGATTGCCTCGATGGCCGCGCTGATTTGCTCTATCCGACGGGCTATTTGGTCCGACCTCACCTCCCTCGCGGCTTCTCGGCCGAGTCGAACCGTCCACCAAGCAAAGAGGACGGCCACTGCCGCCAAAGCGACTGTGACGGCGCTGAGAGCCTCCACTGGCTACCGTCAACTCACCTGGATGACTTCCAGCCCGTCAGCACCACGGGAAAAGGTCGCTCATTCAGATTCAGCCCAACAGGGTTACTCGTTTGACCATTGGCGATCAGTTTCTGGACATGCCGAGCATCGCCGATGACGGTGAGCTTTCTGGACTGGTGATCGACGCATCTCAGCACCCCGAGTTTGGAGAGCCCGCCAAGCTCGTTTCTCAGCGCCCTCGGTGTCGACGAAATGCCGGCCGCCTGGTTGGACGAAAGGATCTCATACTCGACCGCACGGATCGACCCTGGTTGCATGCTTGCCCCCACCGACATTGGCAGCCCCGCTCCTAGCGTTGCAACTGTAGGCATTGGGAGGGCACAGCACACTAGAAAATAATGTCGCTGGTGGGAGGATCTAGTCGCCCTCGCCCGGCGATTTGGCGCTCAAGCTGGCCCTTTCGGTCTAAAGACGCGACGCACTGGGTATGGCTGAACGATGAGCCTTCGTTCGGACCTTGGCTGCCTCACACCTAGACCTCGCAAGCTGTCGCCAACTCGGGCACGGGGATTGATTGCGGGTAAGACGATGTTGGCTACCCGACTCTCGGGCCAGCGGGGATCTCGAGATGAAGGTCCTCTACCTCGACCGCGGCGTAGACGTGGCATTGAGGGGTGAACTCGACCATAGCGGCGGCACCCGCTCTCCGTGAGCAACTATCCGAGGTTGTCACCCAGGGATGGCATCGACATCGCTGAGCCGCGGTACATCGATTGGCCCGGCCTGTTGGTGCTCATAATGACCCAAAAGTGCCGTCGGGAAGAGGGGCGGCTCATTAGCTCATTAGTGGTGCGGCATCCGACCAAGGCGCGTGAGAGCTCTCCGAACCAGTCGGCGGCAAACCGCATCGCGGCAGTGGTTTCAGGCCGTGGCGCGTGACGGGTTGCACCTTGGTTGCATGGACGATCACCCTGGCGCCTGGGGTAGGGTTGTCCTCCGCCGTCCGCCTGCCGTGAGCAGGGCGGACGGAGTGCGGGCTGTGGCGCAGCTTGGTTAGCGCGCTTGACTGGGGGTCAAGAGGTCCCGGGTTCAAATCCCGGCAGCCCGACTACCAGGGATAGAGCACTTAACAGGGCGTGCCATCCACCGCGCACAACGCTCGAGCTGTGCTATAACTTTCGCATGGCAAGACGACGAGAACGCACCGGTCCGCAGGGTCAGCATCGAGCGGATGGCGCAGTCCCTGGAACGCACGCTGCGGGCCGAGGGCAAGTCGGAGAAGACCGTCTACTGCTACGCCCTTCGGTGCGACTGCTCCGTGAGTTCCTGGCCGGCCGTGGCCACGACCTGACGGTCGATGTCTCCAAGGACGACATCCGAGATTTCATCGCTGAGCCAGACCGCCAAGAACAGTCCCGGCCACCGCGCTGGTCCGGTTCAAGTAGCTTGCAGCAGTTCTTTCGCCATTGTGTCGAGGAGGAGGAGCTCGAGGTGTCACCGATGGCCGGGATGCGTGCGCCGGACGTCGAGCGGGAGCCACCGCCCGATCGTCAGCGACGAGGTCCTCGACCAAGCTGCTCAAGACGCGGTCGGGCACGACCCTGGAGGACCGCCGCGACACGGCCATGCTCCGCGTATTCCTCGACACCGGCTGCCGGCTGTCGGAGGTCACCGAATCTGCAAGCTGGCTGACGTAGACCTCGGCCATCAGACCATCACCGTACGAGGGAAGGGCAACCGGGTCCGGCCACGGTCACCTTCGGAGAGAAGACGGCACCAGGCCCTTGACCGATACCTACGCCAGCTAGAGCGGGAACGGCCTGAGACGGATCAGCAGACCCCGATGGCTGGCTCTGGATAGGACGACAGGGGCGGATGTCGACCAGCGGGGTCACGGACGTGCTGCACCGCATGTGCGCCGACGCCGGCGTACCCCGGCTCCACTGGCACCAGCTGCGCCACACGTTCGCCCACAAATGGCTGGCCGAGGGCGGGAACGAGGGCGATCTGATGGCCCTAGCCGGCTGGCAGTCGCGCTCAATGCTGGACATCTACGCCAAGTCGCGCCCAAGTGGAACGAGCCATGCCGCCGGCCGCCGGATGTCGCTGGGGGACAGGGTGTGATGGCCGACTACGAAGACGACGTAAGAGAAGCGGCCGAGAATAGGGGCCGGATAATGGTGCGGCTCATATGCGATCGCTGTCCTGAATCGAAGCGGAGACAGACCTCGACGGTGGGCTCCATATTCGACTCGCCAAAGGGCCCCTTGTTTGAAGCCACAGTCTGGCGAGATCCCGCTCATCAAGGACAAGGAGGCAACGGGCCGGAGGCAAAAGCCAGGGCACGGTTTGAGCCAGGGTCTACTTGACGTGTCACCCGGCGCCCGCCGCGATGGCATTGGCAACTACAGATCGCTGAACGCTCACTGTCCACGGCATGGGGATCTGAGCATTGATGAAGCCGTACTGCTCGAGGCCGTGTCAGCGTTCAAAGAGTGTGCCAAGGTGCGTACGGTCCGACGAGATGCGATGCCCATCACGACATTCGGCACAACGCTGAGGTAGTCTGTTTCGGTACGCACGGTCGGGTCGGCCAGCTGGATTGGTGCCCAGCATGTAGAGCCATGGAGGCTCCATGCCGTCGCATACCGATCCACCAGCTTTAACTTCGGAGCAGCGTTCTGCCCTGGCCCGAGTTGCAGCACACGTGCTCCATTCCCAGGTCGATGGGACCGCCCATACCGCGCCGGCCCGAAAAGCATTTCTGAGCCGCTTTGAACGGGATGTCGATCCAAAGGGGGAGCTCGACCCAGCTGAACGCACCAGGCGCGTTGAGCATGCCAAAAAGGCCTATTTCGGCCGATTGTCGATCAAGTCTGCGGACGCCCGCCGGCGGCGCAAGGGTGGGGGAGAAGCGGCATGAGCGCCGCGGCAACCGGCTGGGTTTTTCGGCATTCGCCGTACAAGCACGGTGACTTCGCCGTACATCTGGCGCTTGGCGATACCGCCAACGACCTCCACGACAACGAACTGTGGTTCGGACTGGAGAAGCTCGCCAAGAAAGCGCGGGTCGGCAGGAATACTGCACAGGCGGCCGTGGCCAAGATGGTCCGCGACGGATACCTCGAGACGGTCAAAGAACGGGGTGGCCCGGGAACCTTTGCCATCTACCGATTCGTCTTCGTCAAGAACGCTTCGGTCGTGTTCAAACAGGAGATAACAAGTCCAAAAACTGGACGCCCAAAAACTGGGCCTGTTGGGGTCAACACGTCCAACCACAGGGGTCAACACGTCCAACTAGCGAAATCTTCTCCTCTAATAGAACCCAAAGAACCCAAGAAAGCTTCGCGAGCGAAAGCTCATGAGCTCACGGTGTTGGCGATGGAGCAACCGACCAAGCCGGCTGGGAAGAACGCATTCCCCAAAGCTCTCACCATCATCACCGCGATTCTCGAAGCTGGACACCCCGCCGGCAATGTGGAGTCGGCAATCCGTACCGGCGTAGGCGTCTGGTCTATCGGCGGTTTCGAGATGGCGCTTCAGAGGTGGGACGGCAGACAGTCGAGCCGCAACGTCAACACGATCGATGCCGTTCTGAGCCAAATGCCACAAGTGCAGGCAGCACGATGACCGGCGAAGACCTCAAACCCACCCTGATCATCCTGGCTGGCTTCTGGCCGTCACCAGCGATGACACCTGAAGAAGTGATGGCCTGGTCGGCAGAGTTGACAGGTCGCTTACGCATCACTCCCGAAGAAGCATCGACAGTGCTCAGACAGTTTGCTGAAAGCGGAACGGACGACAGCAAGTTCCGTCCTCGAGCCGGCCAAATCATCTCGATGGTGCAGGCCCTTCGCCGTAAGCGTGCCGCCGAGGTTTCAAGCCGTGCTCTGATCGAGGCGCCTACCGTCCAGTCGGATTCCGACGAGATGCAAGCGTTCCTGGCCGCTGAGTCGTGCCGCGATGTGAGGCCGGCAAACAGGAGCAGCAGCGGAGGCGGAGGCGGCGACTGGCAAAGGCCACGTCGTGATGCCGGCGCTAACTAGCCACCACAAAACCCCGCCTAGACCTAGGCAAGAACTTGACAGAGGGCCGGTCAAAAGCCTGTGAGTAGGACTTATGGGCGACCCAGCACGCAAAATATCGCCGTCCGACGGCGTTGTTTCCATTTCCCCTAAGGGGTTTCGATGACCGGTAAACGGGTATCAGTCATGTTCCAACTACGGTAAGAAGCCGGGACCCAAGGCGAAACTGCCACGAAGCCCGTCCCTATCTTCTCCGCCGTCCTCACGGATACGCCACCGGTGCCAGACGGTCTGGGAGTGGTCGGCAGATCCATTCGAACGATGTCTGGGCTGCGCTGCCGATCTTGAGTCCCCAGCTGGACTATCACGCCGTGTCGCAATACTGCGCCGCGGCCGACGACGCCGTTCGTGCCCGGGCTTCGCTCACGGAGCGGGGACTGGTCATTGACGAGGTCGTCGGCGACGCCAGAGGCGGCAGTTTGGGCACCCGTACGATGTTGAACCCGGCCGAAGCGGCCCTCCGGCGTGCCGACAAGGTACTCATCGAGCTCGGCGATCGGCTGGGATTGAGTCCCGCCGCTCGGGCCCGGCTGGGGCTGGTGTTGAATCAGGCGGCGTTAGCCAGTGCTGAGGCCAGCCGGTTGCTCGATTCCATGTATGCCGGCGACGTGATTGAGGGCACGGCCACGTGATGCCGTCCGAGCGCATCCTGGCGGCATTCAGCGACCTGTCTGACGACGCCCGCGAAGTGGTCGGCGAGACTTTGGAGCGCCTGAACCCGCCGTTGCTGTCGAGCATCGGGAGCGCGGTGACCTACTCGCCGGAGATGGCCAACATGGTGCTCAAGTGCGCTCTGAAACGGGTCTCATGGGACGGATCCGCTGGACTGGCCGACCGACTGGGCGATAACGAGCCGTGGAAGACGGTCAAGGCGGTGCTGATTGAGGCCCTCGATGGCCCCTCGTAAGCGGCGCCCAACAGGCCATTACCGCCCCACGGTCCCGTGCGCCGATTGTGGCCGATTGCTCTGTACCGCCCTGAGGTCATTACCCGAGGGTCAGCGAACCTGTGCCCAGTGCCGCCGCAGCCGGCGTGTCCGAAATGGCAACGCTGATGGCCATTCTCAACGGTTTTTAGACCGAGAACTGGGCCGTGTTGTTCGAGTCGACCGAGCGCTCACCATTCTCGAGACTGAGTACCACCGCACGGAAGCCCCTGCCGCCGCCGTTAGATCACGCGCTGTCGACAGATGCAGGGATATCTCAAAAGCGAAACCCCGGCCAGGCACAGAACGAAACCCGGCGAAACTCCAAAGGTTTCGCAAAAGAGCAAACCCGTCACGATTGACTGGAGCTGCTCAAGATGCTCGACCTAACGCCTCAGATGATCCGCCGGCACTGCGAGAACGGCAACCTGATCGCCGTCAAGCGCGGCTCCTGGCTGATCTCCAGCGCATCGGCCGCGGTAAACAAGCGATGAGGGACGTTCATCACCATGCCGAGGAACGACCCACCAAACTGATTCCCCTCGACCAGGCCATCAACGACAGCCCCGAGGCCGTCGCAGATCGCAAGAAGCGGGTCCGCGAACGGGCCAAGCGCCTTGCGGGCGACGAGCGAACCCAAATGATCTACACAGCCAGCAGAGAAGAGATCAGCGCTGCCACAGCCCCGCTGAATGCCGCCGACTTTCGCTGGGGCCAAGGGACCGAGCGGGAGAAGAAAGAAGCCAACGTCCAGGCCAGCCGGAATATGGATGCTCTCGTGGCTCGGCAGTGCGAGCAGCACCTCCGCCGCACAGACGAAGCAGACCTCTATCGCGACCCTGATCGCCTCGAAGAACAACGGATCTGGAACGCCTACCTCCATCAGGTGTCCGCTTATGCATGGCTACAGGGCAGAGCCAGCGCTGGTTGCCCAATGGCGAGAACTGATTGCCGACAGACAGGCTACCGAGGAGTACGGGGACCCGACCGCCGCCATCGACGCACGACTTTTGCGCCACGTCGGTGTCCCCTACCCGCAGCTTCCCCAGGCCGCATGGGACACAGCCGACGTGCTAGCAGCGGCGGAACGGCAGGCCGAGTACGACCGTCTGACAGCGAAGTACGGCCCTCGCACACCAGTCACCGACGAAGCACCCAAGCGTCGAGGCCGGAAGTGAAGCTCTGGCCCGGTGGGACGGACCGACCCGAGGCGTGGGATTTCTCTCCTTTTCGGAACGCCGGTCGTCCGTCCCACTGCGGCCCCAACCGACAACCAGCTAGGAGCCACCCAATGACCACCGACTCACAAACGCCCACCATCGCCGAGCTCCAACGCCTGGCCGAGTACCAGGAGCAGCTGCCCGATAGCGCAGACGCCGCCACCGTCCATGAAGTCAAGAAGGCCATCATTGATTGCGAGCTGGCGCGCGGGTTCCAGGCCGAGGAGCGCGCGAGGTTGCAGCCCGAGCTCGCTGCGACGCCGAAGCTGATCAAAGCCAATTCGCCGCCATCGCGGAGCTCACGGCGAAGGCCGGGTCGTGACTCTCACACAATCACCGCCAGCGGCTGGGATCCGAGAGGTCCGCACGTTCCGATCCCGGCTGTCGGCCAGGGACGTGGGCGGAACTGAGTTTCGTGTGTCGGGCTACGCCTCCCTGTCGGCCACGCCGTACGACATGGGCTCGTATGAAGAGCAAATCAGCCCCGGCGCATTCGCCAGCCTCTCCAGTCGTCCAGATGTCCAGCTTTTGGTCAACCATGAGGGCCTACCCTTGGCCCGCACCACCAATGGCTCGCTCATGCTGCGTGAGGACGACAAGGGCCTGCGGTTCGATGCTCAGCTGGACCGGGACGACCCGATGCTCAGCTGGTCCATCGCAAGGTCTCCTCGGGCCTTTTGGATCAGTGCAGCTTCGCCTTCCGAGTGACCGACCAGGACTGGAACGCCGACCGCACGCTGAGAACGATCCGCGGAGTCAACCTGGACCGTGGCGACGTGTCCATTGTGAACTACGGAGCTTCACCGACGACCTCCGTCGATGCACGCGTGCTGGCTTGTCTGCGCAAGGAATCCAATCTCAGTCTGTACCAAGCCCGAGCTCGAGCCTCAGCCCTCCGGGACCGGGACATCAAGCTACGCATCCGACAAGGCCAACACGTGTCCGACAATCCCAATCTTGCGTACTACCAAGCCCAGGCATGGGCGCTGGGTTGTCGGGACTAACCACGATGACAGCGCAGGTCGAAGAGCTCATCGCCCACCTCAAGAGCCTGTCCGACGAGCGCTTCCTGGACCGCTACCACCGGAGTGGGCGTACTTCATGCACAAGCTGTACCGGATCCGCCCAGGGGAGGAGTTGACGCTCGAGCGCATAGAGATGGACGCGCTCGTCCACCAGCGGTACCCGTGTTCGACCGAGTCTACGCCGCGGTAGGCGGACATGACGACAGCGGTTCCAGCACTCTCGGGAACTGATGCGGCTGGAAACTGGCGGATCACCCTTCTCGAGCAGCTAGGCGTCAAGGATTCAGGTTGACAGATCCAGTAGACGGCGGACCAGGTCAGGCCAAGAAGGAACAGCGAGTCGCCGGTCGTCCCGGTGAACAACCCGGTCCCGGTCGTGACTTGGAGAGCATACAAGTACTCGATGAAGTTCGTCCGGTATTCTCCGTCACGAGCGCGGTAGGGCCACTCACCGAACCGACATCTGTCGTCAGGGTGAACCCAAAGTCAAAACTGACGGCACCGATGCTGGTGCTGCCGGAGTAAGTCCCTCCCCCCGCCCCCGTTTACGATGAAGAAGGACGAGCTCTGAAGGTCTTCAAGGGTGACGAGAGTGATCAGTACGGGTGAGCTCGTCGCCGTGGTGCCTCCGACCTCGGTCGCCACGCTTTGGATCGACCACGTTCCGCTCTGATAGGCGAGTATCCCGTTATTTGGGCTGACACCCGACGCCCACTGGGCGATCCAGCCCCAGGGGGTCGGCGTGCCCGTCCCGACGGTGTCGACCGTGCTGCCCTGGGTGGCCGTGAATGTGACCCCAGTGATCGGTGCAGTCCCTTCGGCCGAGGCGTCGAGGACGACGTTGCCGCCGACCGTAGCCCCGCCGGAGGTACGAGCACTTGGGTGTGGAGCGGACGTCGTCCACTGTCACGCCGACGCCCGAACTAAATGTACTTCCCGCCGAATTGATGGCCTCGGACACCAAAACATACGAGCCGTTGGGGACCGTCGTGGTGTCCCAGCCACACAACCATGCGTAGATGGTCGGTGAGGCCGTGCAGACCACCGGGGCGGCATAGCCGTAGGAGCCGCCGAAGAGCAGGAACTTCACGCTGGTGGCGTTCGAGGCGTAGGCGTCAAGGTAGGTCGAGCCGGACAACGTCGCGCCATTAGAAGGAATGCCAACGCTCGTCGTCGGGGTAGGGCTGGCCCCGCCGGCGGACGAGGCAACCCACGGCAGAACCAATGAAGTCACGGCAAGCCCAATGCTCAGATAGATGGCAACCACCCGTCTGCGGCGGTCGCAAAAGGCCGAGGGTGAACACCATCGGAATGCCCTTCGGCAGGCGTTCGTTTGCGGCACCTTCCCTCGCTACTCCCGAAACGGGGCAGTGTCAAGGGAAGGCGGTTACGTACCTCATGTGCCGCAATACAAGATACGCATGGGGGACGAGTTGACGGTCGAGCGCATCGAGATGGACGTGCTCGTCGACCGGCAGCATCCGTGCTCGACTGAGTTCTACAAGGCCAGATGGAGCTCAACCGGCAACGGTTCCAGCGCTCCCGCTCCTGATGCGGATCATTATCGCAATCACGGTGTGATCCGCCGATCGAGTTGTTATCGAGGTTCGTGAACCACAGGGCGCCGTCGGTCTCGGCGTGATGACCGTGGGATAGTAGATGCCGATGACCTTTGTAGTTGGTTACGACTGCCGCGGTGGTGATCCGTCCGATGAGTTGTTGTCGTGGTTGGTGAACCACAAAGCTCCGTCGGGCCCGGCGGTGATTCCCACAGGATGGTCGAAACCGGGATCGGAGTAGATGGTGACTTGCCAGCGGTGGTGATCCGGCCGATCGAGTTGTGCCGGAGTTGGTGAACCACAAGGCGCCGTCGGGCCCGGTGGTGATTCCGAAAGGGTGGTAGAAACCGGCGCTCGGAAGATGGTGACACCGCCAGAGGTGGTGATCTGGCCGATCGAGTCGTTGCCGGAGTTGGTGAACCACAGGGCTTTGTCGGGACCGGCGGTGATCCCATGGGCTGGTCGATGCCTGTGGTCGGTGTAGTGTCACGACTCCGGCGGTGGTGATCCGCCCGATCGAGTGTCGTTGCCGGTAGTTGGTGAACCACAGGGCTTTGTCGGGACCGGCGGTGATCCCTATGGGCTGGTGATGCCGGGACCGGTGTAGTTGTCGCTACTCCCGCGGTGGTGATCCGCCCGATCGAGTTGTCGCCGGAGTTGGTGAACCACAGGGCTTTGTCGGGACCGGCGGTGATCCCTATGGGCTGGATCGATGCTGGTCGGTGTAGGTGGTCACGACTCCCGCGGTGGTGATCCGGCCGATCGAGCTGCTATAAATGTCTTGGTCGTTGGGTCGCGGGTCCCCTCGTTGGTGAACCACAGGGCGCCGTCGGGGCCGGTGGTGATCGCTAGGGAGTGTCAATCCCTGGGTGCGGTGCAGTCGTTACTTGATAGTTGGAAACGGTGATGCTGATGCCCGAACTGAATGCGCTTCCACCCGCGCCGTAGCTTCCGACATCAAGGTGTACGAGCCATTGGTGACCGTCGTGGTGTTCCAGCTGCACAGCCATCCGTAGATAGGTCAGCGTGGCTGTGCAGATCACGTGACCGTGAAAACCGTAGGTGCCACCGAAGACCACGAACTGACGCTGGTGGCATTGGAGGCGTGGCTCAAAGGTGAGGTCGTTCCAGACAGCATCGCTCCCTTCGAAGGAATGAGAATGCTCGTGGTTGAGCGGGTTATTGACGGTGATATTGACACCCGAACTGAATGTGCTTTCTCCCTTTCCTGGCCTCGGACACCAAGCTGTACGAACCGTTGGGGACCGTCGTGGTGTTCCAGCTACACACCCATCCGTATACGTCTGCGTCGACTTGCAGAGCACCGGGGCGTTATAGCCATAGACGCCGCCGAAGAGTCGGAACTCGACGCTGGTGGCGTTCGAGGCGGTGGCTCAAGGTTGATCGATCCGGACAGCGTCGCCCCGTTGCGAGGGATGATGACGCTCGTTGTCGGGACCCGTTGTAGGTGAGGGCGTTGCCGACGTAGTCGACGGCGACGCAGAAGCTGGCGCTCGGGCACGACACCGAACGGAGGTGACGTTACTGCCGTCGATGTCCGAGGCCGACGACCACGAGGACCCGTTGTAGGTGACGGCGTTGCCGTCGTCGTCGACGGCGGCACAGAAGCTGGCGCTCGGGCACGACACCGACTCGAGGACGTCGCTTCCGTCGATGTCCGAGGGCGACGACCACGAGGACCCGTTGTAGGTGAAGGCGTTGCCGTCGTCGTCGACGGCGGCACAGAAGCTGGCGCTCGGGCACGACACCGAAGTCGAGGTCATTAGCTTCCGTCGATGTCCGAGGGCGACGACCACGAGGAGCCGTTGTAGGTGAGGGCGTTGCCGGCATCGTCGACGGCGGCACAGAAGCTGGCGCTCGGGCACGACACCGAGTCAGAGGTCGTTGCGTTCCGTCGATGTCCGAGGGCGCCGACCACGAGGACCCGTTGTAGATGAGGGCGTTGCCGACATCGTCGACGGCGACACAGAAGCTGGCGCTCGGGCACGACACCGAGTCGAGGAGCATTGCTTCCGTCGATGTCCGAGGGCGACGACCACGAGGACCCGTTGTAGGTGAGGGCGTTGCCGTCGCACGTCGACGGCGGCACAGAAGCTGGCGCTCGGGCACGACACCGAGACGAGGACGTTGCTTCCGTCGATGTCCGAGGGCGACGACCACGAGGACCCGTTGTAGGTGAGGGCGTTGCCGTTATCGTCGACGGCGGCACAGAAGCTGGCGCTCGGGCACGACACCGAAGTTGAGGAAGGTGCTTCCGTCGATGTCCGTGGGCGACGACCACGTCCCCCCGGCGCTGGCCGCGGTCGCCTCCACGAACACCAGGGCGACACTGAGCAGGGCGACACTGGCAAGCACGTGGACCAGACGGCGGATGATCGGCATGTCGCGGCGTTTACTTCCCGGTCAAGACCGACGCAACCAAGGACACAGAAGCGTCCAAGGCTCTCAGAGAAGGCAGCCGCCGCCTCAGGACACTGCAAGAACTCGATTCGCGATAGGCCATATCGGAACCCCGTTTCGTCGGCTGGTATCTAGGCGCTATCGAACCTAACTCGCGAAAATTTTCGAATAAACGCCGTGCACCCACCAACTCGTCCGCGGGCTCACAACTCCGTATCGTCGTCCAACCTTCAAAAACTTCCACCGCCGACCACACCACCGGCTCTGGGCAGTGCGTCCGTGCCCGCGTGTTCCGTAGACCATCCGCAGCACGATCTCTGAGCAAGAGGCAGGAGCACCGTGCGACGATCCGTTCTCGTCGCTGCGTCATAGATCGGTAGTGTCACAGCCCGACCGTATCAATCAGAAGAAGATGAACATCCGGACATGACGTGCATGCGGCGATCTGATCTAAGGTGCGCGCCGGTGGACGGAGAGTCCGCCAGCCAACCCAACAGACTCGACCGTGCCTGCCTGCTGCTGGCGCGACACTCGCAAGTGGGCACAGCACGAGGATGCGCTGGACCGTTGCTGTTGCTCGTTGGGTGAGCAGCTCGACGGTCGTAGGCGGAATCAGCGTGTTGAGCGTTCGGCGGCGCGGAGCATAGGATTATTCGGATTGTTCGTGGAGGAGTTGGGCACCGGTAGACGTAGATCTTCGCAGCGCTGCGCCTGCGACGTGAGGACCTGTGGACTGATGAGGTCGCTGGCTCGTTGCGATTGCTCGAGCAGCACGCTGGAGAGGCGATCTGGGTGGGATCAGGTGGTGCGCAGGCATGACGGCGACACGTAGTACGACGAGCGAGAGGATTCTCAACGCGGCGTGTCAACACGCAGACACCAGGAACCAGATCGCAACGGAAGCGGCAGGAGGATACGGAACCGCAGAACAGGCGGTCGACGGCGACGAGCTGTTCAGGGCAGGAAGATCATCACCAGCGGCTGAGCGTGGTCAGCAGAGAGGGAGCGAGGCGCTGTATGGACAGGAGATGGCAGCGCATCACCGCTGCACGATGGCACAGCTACGCCGGCAACCGGTGCAACGCTGGTGCGAAGAAGCTGACGTATGGAGAGGTGATGAAGGTTGTGGACAAACACCGACCAGTGGAGTCCGGGGTTGTGCCGGGATAGACCAGATAGGCGCTGTGGGCGTCCCAGTAGGAGACAGACAAGAGGAACCATGCCAGCGGAGGCAAGACAGCGGCCGTCACGAGGGCAACGGTCTGGGCGATTCCCTTCCTGTAGAGAGGCCGTCGGTGCACACCACATAGACCAGGACCGGAATGACGAAGAGTGCGGCGGCATTTTCCCAGAGGATCGCCAGCCCACCGATCGCCACCAGTGAGCACAGCCTGATCTGGTATCGACGTGCTCCGAGTGCGATCGCCACGGCCACAGCGGCGGCGAAATCGCCCGCAACAACGCCCCGCGGCGCATCGAAGAGCAAAAGGTACTGGACCCGCATCACGAGAGGCGCTGCGAGGGCCAGGAGGGCCGCTATGGGTTGACCCCGGCGGTAGGCCCCTGCAGCCACGAGGACCCAGGCGAGGGTCACCAGGATCGTCGTCGCCAACGGGACGGCGGTCCCCCACTGCAGGCCCGTCGTGTGAAGCAGGGCGCCTGGGAACGACTCGATGTCGTGTTGTACTTCTGCCCGAAGTAGTTGGGCTCGTACACTCTCCCGCTCAGCAGCTCACGGCCGGCGTACCAGAGATTGTTCTGGTCCGGTTCGGTGTGAGAGCGCTCGAACTGAGAACGACTCGCACCTGATCGATGACCAGTCCGGCTCCGAGCACAACTGCCGCGAGCCCATGATCCATCCGTACGTTGAACCGCGAGTTCGGGACGTTCCTTGAGTGTGCGCTGGTCATCCCTCACGTCTTGGTTTCCTTCGTCTGATCGGCATGATGACGTTGTGGACGCGGGCGGCCGCCTTGGCCGTGTCCCGGTCGGACGGCTCACCGATATACCTGTCGCAGACTCGGCAGTAGACCAACCACGCGCCGAGCTCGCTGACGGCGGTGGCGGGGGGAGCGGCTGGCGGTCAATCACGGCGGTGCGACCATTCGGTCGTGTCCTCCCGTTCCGAATCCCGGCAACGCCTAGCCCACGGCAGCTCGTCGGCGTGTCGCTCACAGCTCCAGACCGGCGTCCAGCCCTTGAGGAACTTCCACCGACCTAGCCACGTAACTGGCTGCATGCAGTGCGTCCCATGGCCGATCGGGTTCCGTAGATCATGCGACAGCAACGGCACTCTTGGGCGAACAGGCCAGGAGCCACCTTGCCGACCGTGCCGCGGTGGTCAACGCCCCAGAGATAGCGAACTCGGTCATGGCCGAGGGTAGCTAATGGGTATAGGGGTCGACCCTGACGCCGCGAAGTGGCCGGGGATGCAACTTGGGTGGCCACACCAAGGGCCAGGGTGGACCAGGCGGATGGTAAGGAACGTCTGTCCCCGTCCTGTTGGCGTCCGGCACGACCAGGAGCTCCCGCCAAGTTGCCTCCGCGGTCAGCCTCTATCCGGCGGACGGGGCGACCTTGGACGCCGTGGTCGATGAACATAAAGGGGTACTCGTGTCCATCGAAACGAGGTCAACTCCGATGCGCAGATCCGTCGATCTGTGACGAGTGGCGCGCGCTCGCTGCCAGCGAGCGAGGCGGCTGCCGATCGGATATTCTGCATGCGCGCGTTTCGCGCCGCTCTAAGGAGGCGCCTTGATTACGGACCGCATTGACCCCCAGATCTGCTCAATATCCCCGAGATAGTGAACGTCTCGATCGCGACCGGCACCGCATCGTCCATATTTCGGTCAAACAGCAGTTGACCTGAGGCAAAGTTGTCGGCACCACTCACCTCGATCAGAGCCGCACGCATTTCGTTGCCTCAGAACTGCGCTCGAAGCGGCAGAACACTCGCTGATGTCGCCAAGTTCAACATCTACGTCGTCGACTACAGCTGGGATGCCTCGAAGCAGTGATGGCCGCCGCCAAGGAAATCTTCGGTGAGCCATACCGCTCACCGCCAACACGCTCGTCGGCGTGGCTCGCTATGGCTGCCCGATCTGTTGGTCGAAGTCGACGCCGTGGCCATCCTTATATTTACATCTAGATCGGGCCCTATGTGCCGTTTGGCGCCGTGTCGATGACTGGGACGCGGATGCTCGGTCAGCAGCGTGTAATCGGCGATCTGCTCTTGGATCGGTAACCCATAACCCGTGGGCCCAGCGAGCCGAGGGTAGCCCTAGGGTGCCGTATGGGGCAGGCACAATCGCGAGCGCCCGGCTATTCGCTGTTCAACTCCAGCGATATTTGCCGTTGTTGGTGACCTTCCCCGTCCTGTTGACCGGTAGTGCTCCAGAGTGCCTTCTTGGCCGGCTTGAGCGGCCTGCAGTTCGTCAAGGTCCTCTGTCCGGGGTTCACCCACTCCTCCAGGTGCTCTTCTCCAAGATCCCGGCATCCGATGTGGATCTCTGCTGTCGGGATTATCTGAGTCGTGATCGGCGGGATGTTCAGCTGGGCTGCCAGTCGTCCTTGACGCCATCCGGCGTGGCCTGGAGGACCTGGCCACCTTGACCGGCTCGGTATAGAGGGCGAAGCGTCCCCATGGTGGCGAGCTACGGACCAGCCGGGCGTCGAAGCGCCACTGCCGTCGTAGATCCGGTACGTTCCCGGCCGTGGGTAGCGGCCGGAGGCTTCAAAGGTCTGAAGCCTATGCCGACGGAGCCGGCCATTAGGGCGAGGCCTATCACCCTCCTGGCGACTTTGAGTTGCTCCGGGCGGAACTGACACCAATCCGCGCACCTCCACACGATGGTTATGGCGTGCCGCCCGCTCATCCCGTCGCCACGGAGCAGCGCGACGCCACCGACCCCGGTTCTCTGCGGTTGACGTGGACAGGTCATTCGCGGCCCGGAGCTTGTTGACTTCTCCACGTTGTCGTGCCTTGATCGACCTCGCCCGTACCAGAGGAGCCGCCAGTCGATCTCGCCCGGATAGCCGCGGTGCTGCCGTCTTGGGATAGTACCGTGCGGCGCTTACGTGACCTCTGCTCGTCGGTAGGCGATCGATCGGGCTGACCCCCCTCGATCGCAAGAGGCATCGTCGGCGTGGCTGCCGACAGGAACGAGACCGATGGGCATCTGATTCCGTAAGACCCCCTATCTGAGCCTGAGTACTCGCCGAAGCTGCGCGCCTCTGCTGATGCTGGGCCGATAAGTGACCGGCAGTGGGAGCCGGGTAGAGCTGTGCCGACTACTGGGAGATCCCATCTCCTGCAGCGTGACCAAGCCCGCCGAGCCCCCCTGAGATGTCGTCGCCATCAGCGGTCGTAGACGACCGAGCGCCGGGCCGGGACCTGGGGCTACCCCCGAGGGGACCTGCGGCCCGGACGAGGGTAGAGCGGCGGCAAACCATCCCGCCCAACACGACCTCTGGTAACTTAGGAGCCGTGCCAGATCCGGCGACAGCGATATGACGTGGCTGATGAGCGAGGTCGGCTAAGCAGCTCCGTCGCTCGAGGACCTCTACGCCGGCCGGGTGGATGACTGGCGGCCTGTGCGGGTATCGATCGACTCCCGGTGTGTAACAGGTGGCCGCCGCACGCGCTGCCGCGCTCGACCTGCAAGGTCAGCCGGAGTGTCTCGACTACGCCAGCCGCAGTGACACGTGGGATTTGGGGCGGGACCTCGGGCGCGACGGCGGCACCAGGGAGCGGTGGCGTAGGTTTTTACCGCGTTAACTTTCACTCTTACGTTCAGGCTGACCTGGTGAAGGGCATTCCGCATAGCGTTTAGCGGCATATACCTGGGGGTCAAGAGGTCCCGGGTTCAAATCCCGGCAGCCCGACCATGTGGGCTTGACCCCATTTAGTGGACCACTTTTTAGGACAAAGTGGCCGGCTGGGTGGTGGTTGAGTGTAGGGCTTCGAATTCGTTCGGGGTGAGATAGCCGAGCGAACTGTGTCGGCGGTCCGGATTGTAGAAGTGCTCGATGTAGTCGGCCATGGCCAAGGCAGCTCCATCTTGGTCCGCCACTTCTGACGGTTCAGCAGCTCGATCTGCATCGAGCCCCAGAACGACTCCATCGGGGCGTTGTCGTAGCAGTCGCCGACGGTGCCCATCGAGCTGAGAAGGCCCAGGCGTCGGACGTTCTCGGTGAAGGCCCACGACGTGAACTGGGTGCCGTGGTCCGAGTGGATCACCGTCGATGGTGAGGTCGTCCTCGATTCGCCGGCCTTGTTGATGGCATCGAGGACCAGCACTGACTCACAGCGGCGGTCGATGGCCCACCCGACCGCCTTCCGCGAGTAGAGGTCGAGCACCACGCAGCAGTAGAGCTTCCCCTCGCTGGTCGGGTGCTCGGTGATGTCGGTCAACCACAGCTCGTTGGGACGGGTGGCGGTGAACTGGCGCTGGACCAGGTCCTCACAGGTCCGTGCGTTCTTGAGGTTCTTGTAGCCCTTTTTCGGCCCCGGAAGGCCCTGAATGCCCAGCTCACGCATGATCCGCTTGACCAGCTTGGTGTTGACGATGAGCCCCTGTTCGATCTCTAAGGCGGCTTTGACCCGCAAGATGCCATAGGTGCCCCGGGAGCGGGCGTGGATGTCGGCGATGGCGTCGGCCAGCATGAGGCGACGGATCTCGCGGTCGTTGGGCTTTTTGAACTTGATGTCGTAGTAGGTCGAGCGGTCGAGGCCGACGAGCTGGCAGGCGTAGCGCTCGGAGTAGCCCAGGTTGTTCAGCCCTCGGACAACCTGGAACTTCCTTTTGGGTCGACGGCGCCCTCCTCGAAGAGCTCACTGGCCAACTTCACCGCCTTGAGTTCGGCCTCGAGCTCTTTGACCCGCCGGCGGGCGGTGAGGAGTGGATCGGCCTCGTAACTCTTTTGGCCCGGTCTCTCTCCGGCGTCGATCAGCGCCTGGCGCCGCCATTTGTAGAGGGTGACCTGTGGATCCCGAGCTCGGCTGAGAGGTCTTTGACGGCCTCGCCGGCGAGCATCCGCTCACAGGTTCGACGCCGCAACTCGGCGGGATAGTGCCTTGGCATGTTGGCTCCTGTTTGATCAGGGCCAAATTGTCCTATAGGTGGTCCACTTTTTGGGGTTTAGGTCAATGTAGGTGCAGGTCAGCGTCCGTGTCTGCAATCTCTTCGCGTCGGCCGGGGAGTAGCGGTCAAAGAGCGGTCACAAGAATTCACCGTTACGCTTCTTTCGGTTTCCGGTAGAGATCACCGACCAGATGCGCAGCGCCGGCGTCGTCGGCCGGGATGACGTGCGCGTAGACCTCTTGCACCATGCGCGGCGTATTGCCGAGACGGGCGGCCACAATCTCGACGGGGACTCGGGCCGCCAGTGCGGCCGTGGCAAAGCTGTGCCGCAGTCCGTGCGCGGTGATACGGGGGAGTTTGGCGGCCACCGACAGACGCCCGATGATTCGACTCAACCTCTTCGGGTGGATCGGTGTCCCGTCCTTCCATGTGAAGACGAGATCGGCCGCCACACCCATCTTGGGCCATCCTCTGCCCATAACGAGACGGTCAGCCGCCTGCTGGCTCTTGCGGCGCTTCAGGCAGCCACGGTCGCCGGATGCAGGCCGATGGTGGACTTAGAGCGCGGTCGCTTGGTCGGACTGACCGACAGCGCTTTCGAGTGATCAGGATCAGACACGATCTGGTCAGTGATGGTGACCGTTCCGGATCCGAGGTTGACATTGGCCCATTCGATTCCGGCGACCTCACCGGCTCGGGCCCCGGTGTCCGCCAGAACGCCAAGGAGCTGAGGTCATCACCGCTGACCGTGGAAAACCACCGCGGGGACCAAGTGCCTCACCCACTGCTTACCGAATCGCGCCAGCAGTCCATTGTCCTGACCCGATTGCTTGCCAGTATCCGCCTTCCCAGCGGCGACGAGGCCGACCTGCACCGTCCACAGAGACGTGGAGCCAGCCGTGGCTCCTACGGCATCCGGGGCGTCCTGTGAGGCGTCTCGCCCCACCTGTCGAACTGCTGCCTCCACGTCTCCGAACCTTCAACCCCCTCGATTGGCTCGAGACCTGGGAAGACGCCAGCGACCCATCAAATGCCACGTGCGGGCGCTCAGCCGGTACAAGGATGCCGTACGACGGCCACGGGCGTCATAGTCGCTGAAGACGCTGCTGCAGAAGTCATCGACCGTGGTACGCCCCATTGGCCACCCGCAGGCCGGGGGAGTGCCCGTGCAGTCATTGCGGGGCCAGCGAGCCGAATGCTTCCCCGGATTGGTAAAGAGAGGAGGTGACGTTAGTTATCTACGTTGATGTCGACGCCCGGACTGAATGCGTATCCACCCGAGTTGGAAGCCAGGGACGTCAAGGTGTAGTAGCCGTTGGGGACCGTTGTGCTGTTCCAACTGCACAACCATCCGTAATAGGTCAGCCTGGCCGTGCAGATCACCGGGGCGCCATAGCCGTAGACGCCGCCGAAGAGCAAGAACTTGACGCTGGTTGCGTTCGATGCGGAAGCATCAATGTAGGTCAATCCCGACAGCGTTGCCCCACTCGTAGGGACGAGAACGCTTGTTGTCGGGTGGGGCTCAATCGCGACCGTCACAAAGGCGGAACCTGCAGTGGCCCCTGACGTGGCCCCTGAGCTCAATGTCAGTGGCGTGCTTCCAGATGGCAGTGACACTCGCACCGGGGTGGTACTACACAAAAAACCATTGCAGATGTCCGGGCCTGTCGTGGTGCCGTCGCCGAGTTCTCCGTACGCGTTAGAGCCCCAGGAGTAGACGTTCCCATCCGAGCCGATGGCGTAGCCGTCCTCGGAACCGGCGCCGATGGTCGTTGCTGTCACGCCCATTGGCAGCGAAACCTGCGCCGGGATGTCACTCTCGGTGGTGGTGCCGTCACCGAGTTCGCCATCTCCGTTATAGCCCCAGGCGTAGAGCTTCCCGTCCGAGCCGCCGGCATACCCCGTACCTTCAGCTGCGGTGACCGCCGTCGCGGACACCCCTGTCGGCAGCGACGTCTCCACCGGGGTGGTACTACACGGAAGACCATCGCAGAAGTCCGGGCCGGTGGTGGTGCCGTCACCGAGCTCGCCGCTTGCGTTATAGCCCCAGGCGTAGAGCGTCCCGTCCGAGCCGATGGCGTAGAGCGAGGCGAACCCGGAAGCGATGGCCGTCGCCGTCACTCCTGTCGGCAGCGAAACCCGCACCGGGGTGTCGCTGTTCGTGGTGGTGCCGTCACCGAGGTCGCCGAACGTGTTAGAGCCCCAGGCGTAGACGTTTCCATCCGAGCCGATGGCGTAGCCGGACTGGTTTCCGGCCGCGACCGCCGTCGCAGTGACGCCTGACGGAAGCGATACTTGGACGGGCATCGAGCTGCAACCCTCCGGTGGCAGGGGCGAGGGTTCTGTGCACACCTCCGGGCCCGTGGCGGTTCCGTCTCCCAGCTGGCCGGCCGAGTTGGCACCCCAGGCGTACACATGCCCGTCTGAGCCGACCGCATAGCCGAATTGGTATCCGGCCGCGACCGCCGTCGCAGTGACGTCCGACGGAAGCGATACTTGGACAGGCGCCGTGCTGCAAGGCTCATTTAGCGCACCATGTGGAGCGCACACCTCAGGGCCCGTATTGGTGTCGTCTCCCAACTCGCCCACATCGTTGAGTCCCGAGGCGTAGAGATTCCCGTCCGAGCCGATGACGTAACTGTTGTATTGACTGGAGGCGCTGGCTGTCGCGGCCACCCCGGCTGGCAGCAACATCTGCACGGGCACCGTGCTGCAAGGCTCCGAGAACGCCTCAGATTGTATTACGCACACCTGAGGGCCCGTAGTGGTGCCGACTCCCAGGGGGCCGTACAGGTTGGCGCCCCAACCGTAGACCTGGTGAATGACTGGACTTGCGCCCGAGATTGTTGTTCCACTGACCTGTAACAGTGCTGTCGTCCCCAGCACGACGAGCGCGGCAGCAGTAGTCAGCCGGAATAGGGTGGAACTCCAACGACTTGGCATAGCAAACCTCCCCTGCGTAGTGGACCAGCTTTCAGCAGGGGTCGCACAGAGGTGGCTCGTGCCGTGGCACTTGTCCTAGAGGGAGAAGCTACTCCTTCGCTCTCTGATGTCAAGGAGCCCGACGGCAGTAACCTCCTTGGGATTCTCACGAACGGACCCAAATTGCTTGAATAGGAAGGGTGCCCCACTTCGCCGGATAGGGCAAGGCGCCGGAGGCAACCTCCAGTCCGGCTTGTCGGCGTCCCATCGCAGCGGAGACGCCGTAGGGACAGAGGCTGCTTACCATCCGCCTGGGCCCACCCTGGCCCTCGGGGTGGCCACCCAAGATGCATCCCCGGCTGCTTCGGGGCGTCAGGGTGGACCCCTTGGCTACTTGGTTCCGAAGTTGTCGCGGGGCAACGTTTCGTATTGCTTCGATGCAATCGGCTGTAACTGAGCCGCATTCACAGCAGTACTCACGACGGCCGTCAACACGTTGGCTCGTGAATAAAAGGCAGCTACCCCGACCACTCCAGAAGCTGTGGGAAAGCAAGTAACCATTCGACCGCCGGGAATCGATGCAATCGGCACATTCCGTGCAGGGGATTTACCGTCCGCCGATTTGCAAAAGCTGAGTGCGGAACTGCGCACTTCGTTTTCTAAACGGAGTGAGAGGGGCGGATTCGGAAAGGCAACCAAGCCGACGAGCAAGCTCTCGGCGCCCTTGGGCTCCGTAGGAGAGGTCCAATATTTGACCGCAGTAACTATCGGCTCCGCATATTCCTTTTGTAGTGCCTTTTTCAAGTTGGCGGCTTGCCCCAAGGCTTCGCGCGTAGGTGCGGGGCTCCATCCCGGTTCCGGATTCGGGATGATAAGGGCGTTGAGTGTGGGGTCTCCAGCGGCGTTCGCGGGAACTGCCCCGACGAAAATGGGGCAAGCCAGAAGCAACGGTGCCGAAAGGAACAACAGCCGCCACTTCATGCCAGGACGTTACCCTGGACGCAGCAAGACCGCCTGAATACGGTCTGACACGTGGACACGTACCGGATTTACGACGGCACGGACGAGAACGGAATCGTGGGCACGGTGGCCAAGACGGTCCCCAACGGCTTTTACACCTTGACGTCCCTGGCTTCTAACTCGGGTGGTTACGCGTTCAGTCCGGGCGTCAATATCATTGTCAAGAACTGAACGAACCGTGTGAGCGAATAACAGACACCTGGGCCATAATGCTCTGAGAGGTGCGCAACGGGGCGATTGAAGGGCTGAGCCTTCGGCTCAGCCCTTCGTCGCGAGATCACCCGTATGGTGTCCACATCTCGGCCGTTACACATACACACGCGAGGACTCGGAGCGCGGGCATGAGGGGGCTTCGAGATTCACATTGGCGGTGGCGGATTCGGGAGGGCTTCGACCCTCTCGTTCTGCGTCCGGGGCCTGGTCTGGCCAAGTCGCAGTTGCTCGCCAGACGCGCATGGGGAACGATCACGTGGTGACAGCGACGCAGACCTCGAGTAGCGCGTGGGAGCGGTACGCGTGGGTGGCGGGGATCCTCTTCGTTCTTGCTGTCATAGCGGAGTCCGCGATTGGGCTCGGGGTCGGCATCAACCAGAACGACTCGGCCGCGAAGATCGCGAACACGCTCGCCGATCACAGAAACCGACTGGTGGTGGTCGAGGGCTTCTGTGTCGTCTACGCCGCCATGTTTCCGATCTACCTGTGGAAGCTGTACGACCGTCTCCTGCACACGGACGCCAAGGGCACGCGAGCCCTCGGCTCCTTGCTGCTGGTCGGCGGGGTGCTGTTTGTCGCCCTTCACGCGGTCAGCGACATCGGGATCTACGGCGTGCTCGACGGGAAGCTAGCGACGTTCGGTGCGCAACACGACCACAGTGTCTCCTACACGCTGTACCTGTTGACCTACGCCGTGGACAGCGTCGCGGACGTCTTCGGCAGTCTCTTCGCGTTCGCTGCTGGGGTGCTCGTGTTCAGGAGTGGAGTCTTGCCGCGGTGGCTTGGGTGGGTCTCGATCCTCGCCGCGCCCCTGCTCTTTCTGCAGGCCTTCGGGCTCGGCGGTGTGATCGCATCATTTGGCCTGGTTCTCGATCTCATCGGGTTCGTGCTGCTCCTGGTCTTCGTGTTGATGAGCAGTGTCATCTTGCTGAGGGGAGCAGAGAAGGCGGGTCGGCCCACCGCCGCTCGAATCAGTTAGTGTCCCGCTCCGGGCCTGTCGGCAAAGGGGACAAGGAAACCCCACAGTCCCGGGCGCGACAATGGGCGCACGGCTAAGGGCAACCAGCCTTGGCGCCCGTGTCCCAATCTAGTGGCGGCATAACGGTGTTATAGGTCCGCGGCTGACCCGGTAACTGGGGTTCCGTGGGCTTCGCTCAAGAGCGGGGCCTGCCACACCCTCGCGCTATTGGGGTGCCACAAGGCGAGGGCTATTGAAGGGCTGGGTTTGGTTTGTGCTCGGCCCTTCGTCGGGTCTGAGGGTGTATCGGACTGGGTCCGGCTCTATCTCACCAGCGCGGGCGCGCTGCTCGGCACGACAAGCGTTCCATCGGGGTCAGAGCGGAAATAGACGACTCCGCCTACGAGAAGCGTCCAAACACCGATGGCCGGGAGGGCGAAGAAGTCGCCGACAGGGACCACGCCAAGGATCCCAAGGATGAGGCTTACCCAGCCCAGCCATGTCGGCAGCCGAGCGCTCTTCAGCATGGCGACACCGGCCGCTATCGCCATCACGCCGAATGCCATCGAACCGAGGATCGCCGGTAGGTCGTTCTGGAGGTAGTTAAGCGTCTGCGCGCTCGAGAGGGTCAGATGGTCAGGGGAATCACCCAGGGCGGCGAGAGCCCCACCGGCGACGCCGCCAGTCACCGCGAACAGAATGCCTCCGGCAAAGGTGACCGTGCCCCAGCGATGGTCAACGTCTCGGCGTTGGAGCCAGCTGCGGAGGTAGCTGAACCAGATGAGACCGAACACGACAGCCGGGGGGATCAGGACCGCCGAAATGCTGACTTGGTTCTTGTGAGTCCGGTAATAGTGGAGGATCGAGAGGGGTGAGGCGTCGGAGTTCGGCGGGTTTGTGATGAAGATACTGGCTACCACGAACGCCACGAATAGGACGGCGAACAGAGGTGCGATCTTCGACCACCGGCCGGATGTCTGCGATGGACTATCCATAGTTGCCGTCGTTGGGTCTGCCGTGGTTCTCGTTGGATGCTCATCGCCATTCACTACGCTCACCTTGAACCCCCTTCGGTGTTGGGCCTGGTCATGCCCTTTCGCGGTTTCGACGGTACGCCCAACTCTGTGACGCACCAAGGGTGATACCCGCCCGAAGAGTGATGGTGCTAGCACCCCCATTGAAAGTCCTTGCATCCAAGGAGACGTTGGGCCGGATGTCTGGTGCGATCGAAGCGCCTCGAGCTCGCTCTGTCCGACGACGAACTGGTCGGCATGTGGGGCGGCACGACCGGCGCTGAACGGCGGCAGATGCGGGCAGGCAGGGGAGTGGCGTGATCACAAGATGATCACAACCGAAGGCGGAACGGTCGCCACAAGGCAACACGAAGCAAGACGCCGACTGGTCGAAACCGCTGGTCAGCCGGATATTCCAGTTTGAGGCAACACAAGGCAACATCGCCTGGCTATGACTGGCGGTCAAGAGATCGGGAGTTCAAATCTCCCCGACCCATAGCAGGGCTAGAACCCTTGACAGGGCGCCATCCACCCGTATCGAATCGCCCCCCGCCCGGCCACGCGACGCCAATAACGCCTTGGCCCCTTCGAGATTCAAGCGACGCAACTGCTACTCTCGGTTCAGCCGAACAGCTGGCCTTCGTTCGGACCTTGGCTGCCCTAGACCCCGGAAGCTTCGCCAACTGTGGTTCTAGGCCTGATTGTGAGGGCGGGTATGTCCTCCGCCTCTAATGTGCTGTCGGGTACGGACGAGGCCGTGGGTCGAGTCATCGTCGCCACGCTTGCGTGGGGTGCGGCCCGCGAAGCTCTTGGTCACGCGGCTGAATTTGCCTGACGCGCATCCATCTGAGCTGTCAAGTTCGCGCGCGAATGCAGCGAGTGCCGAGGTGGTCAGAACAAGCCACGTAGTCAATATGGCTCTGGCAGCGGTCGGCTTCGGCCCATTTCTCGCCGACGACGATTGGTTCTGCCATGGATGAAAGGAGGGCGACCCTCGGTGGAGTCACCACAATCGGTTCCCAGCGTGAGCACCAGGCAGGCAATATTTTTCGAAATTGCAGCCGCATTAACCTAGGCGTAACGCTTTGATTACCGGGCGTTCAACTTCGGCCTTTAGCTTGGCAGTTGGCGTCGGGATGATCCCCCGTCCTGCGTCAAAGCCCGCTCGGGTCTGTGGGACTCCCCGCAGATCACCCCCTCTGTGCTCCACAGTTCCCCGAGCTGGGCCAATTCTGGCGGAACTAGAGAGCCGAAGCCCTCCCGAATCCGCCACCGCCAACGCCACCTCCCGAAGGATTAGAGCGCTACCACCTGTAGCCTCAACACCGGCCCATTCGCCAGGCTCACAGCAACTCAGCGATCCAGGGTTCGCCAAGACGACAGCGGCGATCCACAAGACGTGCCGTGCGAAGCCCGCACCAGCGAGGATCAAGGTCAAAGCCAGGGAGACTCGTTCTAGGTCGGGAGAGCTCTTGAACCTGTTTGACGAGTACCACTCCCAGAAATGCTGCTATTGACACGGTTGGGCAGTGGCCCGCAGATTTACTAGTGCCAAACCGGGCTGACGCGCACCGGCCTTCGGGCCTTTCGTTGCGTTCTCAGGCTCTGTGAGTGCAACCAAAACGCAACTGGCGCGCCCCATCCCTGCACCTTCGACCCGCCATCATTGCCGCACATCACGATCTGCGGTTGTGGTCGTTCTGAGCGGGGCAACTGCACCGTTGGTCGTGACGCCAATGAGGGATGGATTGTCGGAATGGGAGGGCTTCGGCCCTCTCGTTTCGCGTCCGGGCCCGTGTGAACCCAAAAGCATCCACCATTGGATCTCATGGGCTGGCTACTTTTGCCGTGGGTTCCACCCCAATGAAGACAGCAAACGGTCCGGCGTTAGCGCGCCGGACCGTTTGCGGAGTGCGAAGCCACGATCCTCGAGCCGCACGGTCCTAAACTTGGAGCCGTGTCTGACCGCCCGATTGCCAGTGGTGAAGGTGACCTTTCCGAATACCGAGGTGTGGACGGAGCATGGCGCGAGCTTGGTCTCTCGGCACCTGCGCGACGAGCGCTCATCAACGCCAAGCTCCACAAGCTGGAGGACTTGGCAACTGTCTCCAGCTCAGAACTGAAATCCCTGCATGGAATGGGACCATCCACGCTCAAGGTACTGGTCCCGGCGATGGAGGCCAACGGGGTCTCATTCAGGAAATAGACCCCGGGCACTCAGACAAGATCGTCTGCTGGACGCTCGCACGATCACACGCTCGTCCAGCCCTTCGAGAAAACTTCCACCGATCGACCCACGCCTCGCACGCCCGGGTACCGGCTCCATGGCTCAAGCCATCACCGACTCCACCGTGGTCGGCTGGGTTCTCGCAGACCATGCGCCCGCACGTGACCGCCGACCAGCACACTCACGAGAGTGACAGCGAGGTGGCATTTTGGTGACAAGAGGGCACCTTCGGGGTAGGCCTAACTCGGACATGCGAAGAGGTCCGAGTCCTTTCCGAATCCGGCCGATCCGCGACCGGTCGACCCTCGCCGTTGAACTTGCCCGCTCTGAGTGACAAATCCGCAGGGCGTGACCGTGAATCATCACGATTCCACGGGAGGGGCCACCCGCTGCCTATGGGTTTGCCCTTGGCCCGTTCACCGGGCATGACGAGTGGTCACCGAAGGAATACCGACTCGTAACCCAAAGGCCGCAGTTCGTTTACCTGGGCCTACTAGGTTCCACCTTGGGTGGCGGAAACCTACGGGTTGAAATCTAGCGACCGAGGAGAATCAATGGAGGACGGGTATCCGCACCAGTCAGTCGACAATTCCCAGCGCGATTACCAAGATCTGCTGGCGTCTTTCAGGCAAGTTACCGAGGAACGTAATGCGCTGCGGAGTGACGTCGAGCGGCTGCATGAAACGCTGGCTGGCGTTCACGACGCTCAGTCGCCTCGGTCCCGTCTTCACGCCGTGTGAGCCAATCGGCGGCATCCAGCTCAGGAAGGGCCGAAGTCCCAGGCCCAATTCGCCGCTCCATAGCCTCCGGTCGGTCGGAGGGTGTGCCAGGCGACCTGAGCGACCCCGCGGCAGGGTAACGACCTTCCGAGCTTCAGTGGTAGGTCGGCTGCAGAGGTCGAGAATGCCGGCGTGGCTCCGTGAGCTATGTGACAATTATGCGAACGGGATCCAGGCTGCTCAATACCTCTCGTGTCATTCAACCCACGATCCTTCTCACCCGTAGGGCATCGTGATTTCGCCGCTTGGGTCTCGGCCTGGTCTTGGTTGCTGGTTCATTTCTGCTGGCCGCGAGTGGGTCTGCTGCCCCTCCCGAAGGAGGCTCTGGTCCCACCAGCAGATTGATGCCGCCCAGTATCAAAGCCGACTGTTCAGTGGCCGACAGCACCGCCATCTTGAACAGCTGGCTCAACGGCCTTCCTTCGGGATCGTCCGTTCAGTTTCCTGCCAATGGTTGCTTTCACCTTCAGGGGTCGTTGTGGCTGCACAACACTACAGACCTCACGATCAATGGCAATGACTCGACGATCTTGCAGACGGTCCCGGGCCCTGAATCAGTCGTCCAGCCCATGGTCTATCTGACTCAAGACACGCAACTAGTGATGAAGGACCTGACAATCGACGGGGCCTACGACGGGTCCAACGGCGGAGTGGACTTCGAGGGCGACTATGGGTTGTTGCTCAAGGCAGACCACGGCGTGACACTCAATGACATCTCTGTCAACAACATCCAAGGTGACTTCATGGACCTCAATGCTCCCGACAGCGGCGTGACGGGCTCCGACACCTCGCTCAACTCAGACATCTTTGTCACCCACTCGACCTTTCAACACTGTGGCTACCATGGCCTGACCATTGAGTCGGCTGATGGTGTCGCCTTCAGCCACGACACCTTCAGTGAAATCGGCACCGACGCTATGGACTTCGAGTACGACGTGTACTCCACCACCTTCGACGCTCAGGGCAATCCACAACAGGCGGCGCAGGACAACATTCGCATCATCGACGACACCTGGAATGATTTCGGGGGAGATTGGTTCGCTTCACTGCAGGGTCAGCTGCCCGGTGTGCAAGAACAGAACGCGATCCTGTCGGGCAATACGATCGACGCCCCCTCTCCGCTGGTAGAGATCGTAGGGACCAATCCGTACCTCACGTCGAGCCAATACTGGAACCTCGGGCTGACGATCGCCGACAACACGGGCTTACAGGGTGCCATTCCCAATCCGGGGTGGCTCGATCACCACCCCGTTCGCCGGGTCAGCCATGAGCATCGAGGCCGTAGTGAATGCCAACATCAGGGCCAACACCTTCTCGATGTTCGACGGCACGCCCGACTATTCCCCACTACGCCGTACCTCGCGGTTCTCCAAGCGCTTGAACTGAAGAACCTCACCATGACGGGCAACAACTTCTCGGGTGCGCTTGGCATCCTGGATCCAACGTCACTGGCCAATACCAACCTCGTGGAACATGGCAACCGCTAGGGAATCAATGGTGCGCAGAGCGATAGTGGCTAGCTCCAAAAACTTAATTTGTCGTTGAGGCCGATCGCAGCTCCGATCGGCGGTGTTCGCAGATTAGAAGGCGTGGTGGCGTGACAAATGCACCGGCTCGATTCCGTGCTCGCCGCCAGTTCCCCTTACGACGATGCGCAGCACCGACCCCACCTGGGAGCGATACGCGGACGCCTTGCCAACAATTCCGAGCCAGTCTGTGCCGGCGTAGATCGAATATATGCTCACGGCGAGGGCAGCTCTGGCCCGTTTACTTCGGCCGCAACGCAATGGCAACCGGGAGTCCCCTGGGCTGCCACTCCAAATGTCTATGTTCGATCCTCGAGGCCGAAGCCTGCACCTGAGGGGGAAATGACATGCGTACAAGGGCTGCTGTTGGAACGCTCGTGGCCACTGCGGGATTGCTTCTGAGTTTGATTCCCTTTTGTTCGGCGAGCGCGGGGGCTGCGACGGAGGATCGGGGCAGCATCGTGACTATTCAGAACAACGTGCACCTCAATCCTGATGGGAGAATCTCGGGTGGCACATGGACGACATGCTCTGGGAGCACGCCGTGCAGACAGAACGTCGAGGTCGATTTTTCGCATTCGGGTTCGAGCGGTGCGTATAAGCCGCCTGTACGGCTCTTCTCTTTTTCGCCCGTGAGCCTAGGACGCGTTGAGTCATTTGAAGTCATCGACAGTTACGAGTACCGAACCTCCTCGGTCAACAACGCAAGCTTCACGTATCGCTACTTTGTGAGCATGCCCACTGGGAGCAGCACATTTCCCCTCACCCTAAGCGAGATGCATGCCGGCAAGGTCCCATCCGGAGTTCGGATGGATGTTCGCTGTCGTCGCTGGACGGATACCACTGGAAGCGTTGAAGCTAGTTGTGGTGGCTGAATCCGTTGACCAGTCGTCATCCATGACCTGAACAGTGGAGCCTGGATCAACGGAGGGGCCTCGGCGGCCTGGGTCGAGCCAGCCACTCACTGGCGATCTCGGTCCAAACTCCAACCCGCCGCCGTGTGCCACTCACCGGAGCGCACAGCGGATCCTTGGCTGAAGGTTGGACAAGCCAATGGGCTCACGAGGAGGCCTGAGAGGGGTCCCGGGCTGTGAACGAAGCGTGATCCGAGTCATCCGCGACGGTGTTGTCGTCGCCGAGGCTCCAACCCGCCTGCTGGACGAGGGCCGTCGCCGCCAGCTGGGAGTTGACGCCGAGCTTCTGAAGGATGGCTTTGATCTGCGACCGGACGGTCGAGATCGACACTGACGCCCGTCTGGCGATCGACTCGGCGGCGCGCCCTTCTGTGAGCTCGGACAGGATGAACTTCTCGCGCCGCGTCAGGACCTCGAACGGGGCCAGGCGAGCCTGGGTCTCGCGGTCGTAGGACTCGATCATCCGTTTTCGAAGGTCCTCCCGAAGTAGCACCTCGCCGGCCAGCTGGCGGTTGATGACGCCGAACAGATCGGAGAGCGGTGAACTCTTGTCCACCACTGCCGAGGCGCCGGCGTAGATGCATTTTCCGAGCAAGGGCCGGTCGAGGTCGCCGCCCATTACAACGAACGGGATGTCGGCCCCGTGCAAGATGTCGACACACTCAAGGCACGTTGCGGCGGCCACCGAGTCGATGTCGAGCAGGGCCATTTCGGGGCACCAGGACACCGCCTCCCGCAGGTGGTCGCCGGTGACCGGGATCACGAGATGGCCGGCGAATACCAACGGACCCAGGGCCATGACGACGGCTTCAGCGGTCATCAGGAGGCCATCGATCACCAGGACCCGAGGTCGTTCGGGGAGAGACGCTTCTTCGATGATCTGCATTACCAGGCTCCGCCAGGCTGGAGTCCTTCATCATTGCCGGCGTCGATATCCCTCAGATCTGGAGGATCGAAAGCGACAGCGAAGATGAGTCGATGCACATTTCTCCGAACCGCCATCCCCTCTTGTCGTGGTCGTCCCACCCAGAGCGACCACAACAAGAGGTCGTGGCATTGGCTATGACGCATCCTGCCCAAATCAGGGTGCAGGCTCGGTGCAGGCACGTTGCAGATTGGTTGCGACGAGGCTGTCGAGAGGCCGGCGGCAGGGGAGCGAACCATCAGGGCTCTGGGGGAGGACGGACCGGATTATGGATTCTAGAAAGTGGATTCGCTCGTGATGGCGGCGAGGCGGCCGCACCGACGGAGTTTCACGCGTCTCGCCTGATCCAAGCTGGAGCCTCGCTCCTCGACCGGTCCGGGCGTCCACCGGTTGGACGTGTAGACGAGCCCGCCCGGCAATCGGTCGGATCCGCACGCATCCGATCCTGAAGGTGGCCGACCCGGCCACGTCATCTGCTCCGCGCAATGTCTGCCTTGCCGGCAAGTCGACTCCTCCCGTCAGGCTCGGCCCCCCCAAGCTCCGGTACCCCGAGCCTCCAAGCCAAACTGGGCTGGTCGATGTCGAAGGTCACGATGATGCTCGTCACCGCCTTGTCGCCGAAGAGGGCCGGAGGACCGGAGGACCGGTTAGCCGTACCCGGCCGCCGTGAGGGCACCTGGCGCTTGACCCCTTTGGGCCGGTCGCCCTGGAGTACCATGCCCTCACGCACACGGGCTGGCCTGGCCGCATCGCGACAGGTTGCTCACACCCTGACGAGTGCGTCCAATGTCCGTGGGGAATGAGATGCCGAACCATGCCCGATCGTCGCCGAACTGGGTTTCTGCCATACCGCGCCGACGCAACATCTTGACCCTGGGCCTTGGCTTGGTCTTGGTCATGGTCGGAGTCCTGGTCGGAGGTACCACCACGAGATCGCTGGCGCCATCTGCCCGATCGGCCAGTTTGACCTCGGCCACAATCCCGGCGCGCCACTCGCAGCGGGGCCTAATTCCGGCTCGCAATTCGCAGCGGGCCCTCCGGACGTTTCTCGGAGCGGAAGGAGTCGAGTCTTCGGCGACGATCGCCGAGAACCGGCGCGCCGGGACGACGGCGTGGGAGATCCCACCAAATTCGGCCCCAGGCGGGATCGAGGGATTCGCCAGCTTGGATTCCGCCATGGCCGGGCAGAACCTCACGCTCTACGTGTCGACGGTGGCTCCCAAGTTCCACGTGGTCGCCTACCGCATGGGGTACTACCAGGGGCTGGGCGCCCGCCAGGTATGGGCGTCACCGATGTTGACCGGCACGACCCAGCCGACCTGTCCCCTTACGCCCGGCATCAACATGGTGAGTTGCGACAATTGGTCCCCCTCATTCAACGTCCCGATCACATCGGCCTTCGTGCCCGGCGACTACCTGTTGAAGCTGATCGGGAGCGGTGGTCAGCAGGCCTACGTCCCGCTGACGGTCTGGAATCCCACAAGTCACGCGACGTACCTGATCATGAACCGGACATTCACCGAAGAAGGGTGGAACGCCTACGGGGGCTACTCGTACTACCAGGGCCAAGGCCCCTGCACGCTCGGTTCTGGCTCATACCCCGTGTGCAATCGTGCTCGGGTTGTGTCATTCGACCGACCGTACGACACCGGCAACGGCTCCTCGGATTTCCTGTCCAACGAGTACCCGCTCGTTCGCTTCAGCGAAGAACACGGCCTCGACGTCACCTACGCCACCGACGTCACGGTGGACGAGCATCCGACGATCCTTCTCCAAGACAAGGCACTCCTGTCACTGGACCATGACGAATCCTGGTCGTACAACGAGCTGCAGGGCGCCCAAGCGGCCCAGGCCAAGGGTGTCAACATCGCGTTCTTTGGAGCCGCCGCACTGGTGCGCCACGTCAGGTTGCAGCCCTCGCCACTCGGTCCCGACCGAGAGGAAGTCGATTACCGGGATTCCGCAGAGGATCCTCTGAACGGGCACGGGAGTCCAGCGCTGGTGACTGGCAATACCTGGTCCTCGCCTCCTACCAACTGGAACAGCGTCCCATTCGTAGGGGAGGAATACAGCGGCTACCTGACCACGGGGTCAGCGGCGTTCGTGGTAACGGATAGCTCGGCCTGGGTCTATAAGGGAACTGGGTTGCAGAATGGGTCTCAGTTGCCTGGTGTGATCACTTCGGATATCGACCACGTGGCGGCTGCAAAAGGGACGCCCAGCAATCTGCAGGTCCTTGGTCATTCCCCAGTCCCGTTGTCGGAGGCCTACACGAACCAGGGCGAATGGGGACCGTATACATACTCAGACATGGGCTACTACACGGTCCCGACCAGTGGGGCTGGTGTCATCGACACGGGCACCACCAACTGGATCTATGCCATGACGCCGTGCTCGTCCAACGTCCCCAACTGTTCCGCCACCGCTGTCTCGCAAATCACGGGCAATATCCTTTGGCTCTTCGGGCAGGGCCCCGCTGGCCACCTCGCTCCTTCGGTGTCGAACCAACAGACGATCCTGCCCGCGGATTCATGAGGGTTTCCTTCTCGCGCTGGTTCGGGAGGCCCTCCGCCCAGGGTCCGCCTGTGGCCCGGCGGCCGTCAGGGTGACGCGGATCCTTCAACGGAAAGATGGACCCACGGTGCGTCCGCTAGCTGCATTCGTTGTCGTTGTCTCTTCGCTCACATGTCTGGCAAGCGCAGGAGGCGGCTCACCGGCCGGAGCCATGTCCGGTGTCACCAGTTCTCGACCTCAGGCCGCTCTGGAAGTCATTTCCCCTTGGTCGCGGGCCAGCGAGGGGACCCTCGTGGCGATCCGAGGCCGGACCGCGGCTCGTCTGGGCCGTCTCCAAAGCGATCGACTCGCACATCGCAGTGCTACTTCGATCGGGCCGACTACCTCTCTTCATTTCGCCCCCAACGGGAATTTCGGCACGGGAAGCATGGGCAGCACGTACCTGCCCGGTGCCGATGGCTTCAATCTGGCGGACGTCCGCTCAGTCGGAGAGTTGGATTCGCTGCCGCAGGGCGTCAAGGGGCTGGTCTGGGTCGGCCTTTGCCAAGGAGTCGACCCCACCTTCACTTCTACGGTGGCGCCATTTGTCGGAAAGGCGAAAGTGTTCGGCTTCTACCTGATGGATGATCCGGACCCAACCGGAAAGTACCACCCCACGTGTGCTGCCTCCCACCTCAAGGCGGAATCGGATTGGATCCACGCGCACGTACCTGGGACAAGAACATTCATTCTTCTCTTGAATCTGGGTTCCAACACCGCCCCGAACTATTCCAGCAGCTACAGTCCGGCCAACTCGCACGTAGATCTCTATGGCGTCGACCCGTATCCGTGCACGAAGCAGTTCAACGGCTGCGACTACCGCACCATTGGCACGCGGGTGTCGGTCGCCGAAGCGTCAGGCATCAGGGCGAGCCAGATCGTTCCGGTTTATCAGGCATTCGGGGGAGGGAGGTACCGGGCTTGGCTTCTCCCCACGGCTAAGGAAGAGGTGAAGCTTTTGGCGACTTGGAAGTCGTTGGTGCCACGACCAGTCTTTGACTATGCCTACTCATGGGGGAATCAGTACGGCGATCGGGCTCTTCAGGGCACACCCGCCTTACGAAAGGTCTTCTCCGCGCAGAATGGATAGTCGCTCACATCGGACCTCCTCGTCAGGAATGGCCCACTGATTGCGTCATGAGTTCCGTGACGGCCGGGGACGCAATCGAGCACACGACGTCACATGGTTCTTCTGCCCGAGGTCGAGGAGGCCGTCGAGGTATCGCCCTTCTCGTGTTCTCCCGGACCTACTCTGGTGTCGGGTGATCGGGGGGTCGATGAAAGACGTGGATCCGCAAGAATCGGTCGCCGTGACTCGGCGTGACTATCAAGAACTCCTCATATCGTTCAGGCAAGTGGTGGAGGAACGAAATGCTCTGCTCTGTGAGGTTGAACGATTGCTATCGAGGCGAGAAGACGATTCCGACCATGACCTGTTTCCTGTTCAACGGCGCGCCGGTTGAGCGCGCCGTGCTGGAAGTGCTCGTTACCCAGCCCTCAGGTAACACTCATTGAACAGGTTCTTTGACGGACTCCGCCCGCGGTCCACGAGTGACGGCCTCCATGGAGCGAGGAAGCAGATCGAGCGAGAGTGCGCCACCGTTTGGTCAGGGACCGCATCTTTTGACTTCCCACACTGTGCACTACAATCCCGCCCGGGTGCGTTGCCGTGTCACGCGCAGCGATCGCCCTGAGACGGTTCACAAAAAATTGATGTCCTCGGCGAGTGGAGAGCCTGAGCCATGGAAATAAGTGTTCGTTCGCGACTTGTTCGCGTCACCGTCGCAGCATGCTCGACCCTTGGGATGGGCGCGACAGCGCTGCTCGCCGTGGGCTCGCCGGCCTCCGCTGCTCCTGCTCCGGTGTGCTCCGGGGGGGCGGTGGATACCTGTACCGTGACCTTCTCGACGCCCGGCGTGGGGCAGAACTGGGTGGTGCCCACCGGGGTCACCTCGGAGTCGTTCACGCTCTTACGGGGCCACCGGCGCTCTCGCCGGCGGTGATGGGGCGAGGGTCACCGGCACACTGTCGCTAGCGGGAGGCACGTCGGTCACCGTCGACGTGGGCGGAGCGGGGAGTGGCGGCACCGGAGGTGCCAACGGCGGAGGGAATGCGTTCTTCGGCGGCGGCGGTGGCGGCGGTGCGAGCGACATCCAGGTCGCCGGTACCGACCAGCTGGTGGCGGGCGGTGGCGGCGGCGGAGGCTTCGGCACCGCCAACCAAATATGCGGAACACCCGCCTCCCCGGCGGCCGGAGCGGGTGGCAATGCCGACACGTCGGGGGGCGACGGAGCGGGCGTCACCGTTCCGTTTGTCGTCCCGCTTACCCTCAACGGCGGTGGCGGCGGGGGCGCCGGAACTTCCGCTGGTGGCGTCGCTGGGCCCGGAGGGATCATCAGTCCACCGGCGCCCTTTGACCTCTGCGCCGGCCCCACACCCGTCGATCCCGGAGGTTCAGGGGCCGCTGGTACGTCTGGCCAGGGTGGGGGCGGTAACGGATCCGGAGGCGGTGGCGGCGGTGGCGGGTTCTTCGGAGGCGGCCAGGGCGGCGGCGGTGCGTTTGACACCGCCAACAACGGCGGCGCCTCGGGCGGCGGCGGGGGAGGGTCCTCGTTCGGGATCACCGGCTCCAACTTCGCGGTCTCCGACACCGGCAACGACGGCTCGGTCAACGCCGGCAACGGCCAGGTGGTCATCACGTACATCGTGGGCGCCGGAACCACGCCGACGACCACCCCCACGACGACACCGGGTCCTGGGACCGCATCGACCACGGGCGGCGCCACGGGGACGACGACACCAGTTCTGGCGGTCACGGGCCTCGATGTGCTCCCGTTGCTCGTCGCGGGGATCGGTCTCATCGCGGGCGGCGTCGCACTGGTCGGAGTCACGTCGCGCCGACAAAGGGGGAGTGCTCCGGCGCCCTGGCGTCTGCACTAGTGGGTTCTGAGGCCCATGGCGCACGCGAACCAGCGTCCCGGGGCCACGTCGTCGCCTCCTCAGTTCAGCTGATGACGAGTCACTCGTGATCTCTGACCGACACAACGTGGTTGACTCCCGACCGCCCCGCTCGGTCGCATGGGGTCAGCCAGCAGCCGGGCCGGTCTTGGAAGCCTTCACCTGGCTGCCCAAGGCGTTCCTGTAGCGCTGAGATCGAGATCGCATGACCTCGGCATTGCGCTGCTCGAACTCCTGGGCTCGAGTGATCGCCTCGGAGAGTTCCTCGGGGGTCCGGAGAATCCGCACGGCGCCATCGCGTGGTTTGGCCGGGGGGAGCGGGGGCTCGACATCCTCACCCTCGTGAGGGTGCTTGTGCGATCGATGCCCAAGGGCACTGATCGACGGGAACGAAACGATGGCCATATCCCGATCCTCCTTACGTATTAGCTGCTCAACCCGACTTTCTCTCCGATGCCGATTCGTGCTGTTGGAATGAGAATCTCCTAAGGACACATTAGCGAAGTGTTTCCTGAATCAGTATGCGGCCATCTTCCTCCACGGTCCAGCCGTGGGTGTCGTTCCAGCCGGGCCCGATGCGGCGTCACGTGGCTGTTCGCCGACACCGGGCGTCTCCACCGGGACAGGGCCCGCGTGGCGGATATCCGTGCTCAGGTGGTTTCGAAATCAGCCGGACCGGCCGGTCTGGGGAAGGCGCCGGGCCGCGATGGTCGATCTGGGCATCCTGTTCGGTCCGTCGATCGTGGTCCAGCCGATATCGAAGACGGAAACGGCGTAGGCGAGAGCCCGAGGTGGGCGGCGGTTCGTCCCCTCCCGCTACGAGGCGAGTTGCGGTTGCCTCGTGTGCGCGTCACCTGCGCCATAGGGCCAGCCGATGTCGACCTCGGTGAGACTCTTGACGGTCCCCATGAAGGACCTCTCGCATCGGTGACACCACCATACGCCGCTGTGATCGGAGGCACCGTGAGGGTCGAACCAGTCGGTCGAGGAGATCCACCACAAGATGACCTCATCGATCGGGCACGTGGGATCGTTCAGAGAGAGCCGACCGTTCATAGCGTGGAGAACGGCCGGACCACCGGAAACCTACGAAAGCGAGGGCTGGACCAGGTGAACCCCCATTGTCCGATGGCGCTACGCTGCGCCACCGGGTGGGTCCGGCGCGCGGTGGTGATCATTCAGTGATGACTGGTCGGGAGGCCGACTGGGGTCCCATGACATGCGACGTCCAATTGACGAGATCGATGCACGCGCTGGCAATCTCATTCGCCAGGCCACGAAGGGCGGCCGTCCCACCCGGCACGACATCCTCCTGAACCGTGTCACGAGCGCGCTGGCTCAGTTCATCAATGGCCCAGTACGGAGAGTCCGACCCCCCGGTTGGCCACCAAATCGCGTGAATCACATCATCGCGCCGGATTCGGAGCGCATCGGCTCTCCGGCGCCAGTCCCTGAACCATTCGCGCATATCGGGACTGAACGAGGCGGCGAGGAGGCGGGCCGAGATCTGGTCCCATTGGGTCGAGAGGGGCACGCCAGCGGTGAGGATCCGTCCCTGGCTCACATTCAACTCAGCGGCGATCCACAGCGTGATCGAAGTCGCCTGTTCGAGGTGTGACCAGTTCATGGCCACGCGACCAACCTGCCTCGGCAGCTCAACGTCCGGCTGAAAGTCCATCACCCATTGTCGCCACGTGCCATCGGCCGCGTCCAGATATGAAGTGGAAAATCGATCCCGCCTGGTGCAGCGCGGCCCGCCGGGCGCGACTGCGGCAATCGGTGACCGTGACCGGGATGCCGGTTCCTGGCGGTGGTCCGACCACGAACCGCTCTAGCGATGGTCCAGCAGAACCCCGCTGGAGGTGAGCGTGGCCACCGGACGGGCGGTCGGACCGAACCTGAGCTGCGGCAACATCCACGCGGCGATGGCCTCGGCGGACCTCCCCCGATAGTGGATCCCATCTGGCCGCATCGGCACGCCGTCAATTGACTGGCGGCAGGTCCCAACGTGAGGGCACACGTAGTGGCCGAGATCGATCACCGTGACGGTCTTCGGGTGGGCGTCGCCCACTTCGTGTTCGACGCGATTCATGCAATCAGTCTGGGACCATCGATTCACCGGTGCTCCGTAGTACTGGGAATACGCACTTGTGGCGATGACGAGGTGCGCTCCGTAACGGGTGAGCACACGGACGGCACTTTGCAGAGACGCTTTGAACCACTCGTCGAATCCGCGGCCACACGGTCGGAGCCACTGACCATTGTCGCCGTCGCGAAGCTCGCCCAGGAGATCCCCCATCGTGAAGAGGACCACGTTCGGCCGAAACTGTTGGATATCGCTCGACCAGCCTTGCGTGCACCGGAGGGTCAGGGGGAGGTAGTTGTTTCCATCGGACTGATTCAGCCGGTCTGCCGTCGCTTCGGGAGGGAACGCGGAGATCGGAAACGCTCCATTGAGCACATGGAGGGGTGGTTGGGTCTTCAGCGCTTCGAAGCCCTCACGCGCCAGAAAGAAGGGAACAGAGTTTCCCACCAACAGAAGACGGCCCTCTGGCTCGGATTGGGTCCGGACCGAATCCGTCACCGCGTGCAGAGAATCCGGTCGGCTGACGGTGGCAGACACCGGCACGTACGGCGCAGTCACCACGATCAGTGACCCGATCACGACGGCCGCCGTCGCCGGCACGACGACCAGGGATCTGGGCCACCGGAGACCGCCTTGCCGGATGGGACGCTCAACGAGGATGAACGACGCCACGGACACCGCCAACGTGACGGTGATCTTCGCCGCCAACAAGGTCCATCCCTGCAGATGGCCGACTTGATCCAACCAGAGAAAGATCGGCCAGTGATACAGATAGACGCCGTAGCTGATGATCCCGAGCAGCACCAACGGGCGCGTCGCGAGCGCCTTCGCGACGGGCCCTGCTCTCGGATGCGTGGCCGCGGCGATCACCGCCACGGCGGCGAGCGAACAGGCGAACAGTCCCCCCTGGTAGAGGAGGGGCGAGGTTCCAGGCAGACGGACCCACGCCACGGCCAACAACAGGACGCCTGCGACGCCGGCCCCTTCGATTGCGGTCCGGCCCCGACGAGTCGTGACTGGACCGCGTACGGCCATGATGGCGGCCAGTGCAGCGCCGAGCAAAATAGCGGCTGCGCGCGTGTCTGTCCCGTAGTAGACGCGGTTCCCCCCGGCGATCCGGTACAACACGATTCCCCATGCGCCCGAGGCGAACGCCAGAACGGTGGAGACGAAGAGGACCAGGCGCGCCACAGAGCGCCCGTCCCTGTGGCGAGCTGCCTTGGCGACGGCGAGCACGACGATCGGCCACACGATGTAGAACTGTTCTTCAATAGCGAGGCTCCACGTGTGCTGCAGCGGTGACGGCGCCGTAAAGAGTGACCAATAGGAGAAATGCGCCACTACATCTCGCCAATTGGCGACGTACGCGATGGTCGCCAGAGCATCCATTCGGATCTGATGAAGGTCGGAGGGCTGGGCGATGAGACGGGCATAGAGCGCGACGACCAGGAGCATGAGGGCCAGCGCAGGGAGGAGACGGCGCGCCCTTCTCCCCCAGAAAGCCTTCAGGGCCACGGTGCCCGTGGCCTGACGCTCCGCCAACAGGAGCGAGGTGATCAGGTAACCGGACAGCACGAAAAAGAGATCCACGCCCAGGTACCCACCGCTGAGATGACCAGCGTGAAACAGCAGAACTCCGGCGACCGCAACGCCTCGCAGTCCATCGAGCGCCGGGACGTGGCGAATCGACGTGCCGCTCCTCGCTGCCACAGCCGTCATCGTAGTGACGTCCGAGGGATCGAGATGTGGTTCACCTTCGCTGGGTCTGCGACGCTCACCGAGCGACTCCAGCCGACCAGCGAGTCACGTCACAGCGCGGCTGAAGTCCGGGACCAACCAACGGCCGGCCGTGACCCGAGAGTGTGCGGGCAAGGAGTCGGGTGCGATCATCGGCCCTACCCCGACGTGCGCACCGACATCGTCACGGCGGAGGAGATCATGTTCGTCACCTCGACCTCCCGACCACTGCCCTCTCCAGCGCCCGGACGGCCCGCGAACACCACCCTCAGCCAGTACAACCAGCGACCGGGCTGATCGGGCTCGCCGCACCGAGAGCGGCGATCGGACCTAACCTGGAAGCGAACCGCCGAGACCCGGGAGGGACCATGGGCATCTTTTCACGTGCACACGACATTGCGCAGGCCAAGGCCAACAAGGCACTCGATGCAGCCGAGAAGCCAGACGAGATGCTGGACCTCTCGTATGAAAAGATGCTCGAACAGATCACCCAGGTCCGTAGGGCGTTGGTCGATCTGGCGGGCTCACGCAAGAGCATCGAGCTGCACGAGCAGCAGTTCCAGCACACCATCGACCACTTGCAGGATCAGGCCAAGGCGGCCCTCGGACAGGGCCGCGAGGACCTGGCCAAGGAGGCGCTGTCCCGCAAGGCGGCGGCGCAGCAGCAGATCGACGAGATGGAACCGCAGCGGGCCCAGCTGGTGGAGGAGGAGGCCAAGCTCAGCAAGACACTCGATGCTCTGCAGAAGCGAGTCAACGAATTCCGGACCCAGAAGGAGACGATGAAGGCGCAGTACACGGCGGCCAAGGCCATCTCCTCGGTCGACGAGAGCACCGCCGGCATCTCCAAGTCGTTCAACGATTCCGGGGCCACCCTCCAGCGGGCCCAGGACAAGATCGCCACCATGCAGGCTCGGTCGGGTGCGCTCGACGAATTGCTCGAGTCCGGCGTCCTCGAAGACGTCGGCGGCGGCGGCGACGACATCCAAAAGGAGCTCGACAAGGTGGGAAGCGATGCCTCGGTCGACAGCGAGCTCGCGGCCCTCAAGGCCGAGCTGGGCACCGGTGCTCCCGAGCCGGAGGCGTTGGCGGCGGCCCCAGAAGCTGCCCCAGAAGCGGCCGCTCCCCCCAGTAGCTGAGCAGCGGGGCCGCTGACCCGGAGAGGTCGGGAGGACCTCGGAGAGCGCGGGGGACCCCGGGCGGTCAGCGCGGCAGGGCGGTCACGAAGTTCGCGATGGCCCGGCCGAGTTCTGGGCCCTTGTCCTCTTGGAGAAAGTGTCCCGCGCCTTCGATCACGGTATGGGCCTGGCCCGCCGCGCCCGGTGCGGCTCCCCGGAGGACGGCCTCCCACCCCTGCGTCGCCGGATCTCCGTCGGAGAAGGCGGTGAGAACGGGACGGTCAAAGGTGCGGAATGCGTCGAGGGTACGTCGGTTCTGCCGGGCGCACTCGCTCCCCGGCGTCAGTCCCATGAGAACGGGCATTTGGCGGGCGCCGGCGCAGAACGTCTCGTCGGGATACGGGGCATCGTAGGCGTCGAGCACACCGGGGGGGATCTCGGTGCGCGTCGCTCCCTGAACGAAGAGGCTGGGGCGGAACTCCGCGAGCTCCTGGGTCATGCGCTGATAGTCGAGCAGAGCGGGCTCGACGACGACCCGGCCGTCACTCATGGTGTGACAGGCCCACGTCAACGCGCCGGCCAGCGAGGCGCTCGCCGTGTGGAGCGCAGTGTTGGCCGCCACCACACCGGCGAACCTCTCGGGCTCCTCGGCCAGGGCACCGAGGCCTATGGGACCGCCCCAGTCCTGCACCACGAGCGTGATGCCCGTGAGGCCGGTCGCGCCGAGGAAGTCCAGGAGCCACCGCGTGTGGGCTCGCACCGAATAGGCGGCGCGGTGGCACGGCTTGTCCGAGCGACCAAAACCGATGAAATCCGGGGCGATCGCCCGGTGGCCCCGCGCCGTGAGCTCCGGGATGACCGTTCGGTAGAGATATGACCAGGTGGGCTGTCCGTGGAGCAGCAGGACCGGATGTCCGTCCTCGGGCCCCACATCGACGTAGTGCAGTCGCAGATCCGACCCCACGGTGACGTAGTTGGGCTCGAACGGATAGCCGGGTAGGCCGGTGAAGCGCTCGTCCGGCGTACGGGCCACATCCATCCGCCCATCCTGCCCCGAGCGGGCTCACGGTCGAGCCACGGATGATTGCATCCCTGCCCCCGGCCTGATCTACTCCCCGCCATGGGCACCACGCACTGCGATGTGGTTGTGGTCGGTGGAGGTTTGGTGGGACTCTCGCTGGCCTTCGAGTTGGCCGGCGGCGGGGCGGCGGTGGCCCTCGTTGACGCCGGCTTCCCCGGACGGGCGACGGACGCCGGAGCGGGCATCTTGTCCCCCGACACGTCGGCCGACGCCGATCGGGACTCGTTCGAGTTCGCTCTCGGGGCGGCTGCCCACTATCCGACCCTGTTGGCGCAGCTCGGCGCCGAGGGCATCGATACCGGTGGAAGCGGTTACGCCCGCTGCGGGCTGCTCTCGGTCGGTCTGCGGCCCCACGAGGACGCGTGGTTCCAGCCCTTTGCCGACCTGGTCACCGCCCGCTCGGCCGAAGCGGTGTCGGAAATCACGACCAGCACGGCGGAGAGTCTCTTCCCGCCGCTGGGCTCGGCGCACCGGGTGCTGCACTGCACTAGCGCCGCTCGGATTGATGGTCGTGGTTTGGCCGACGCCCTGAGGCAGGGCGCACGGGCCCGCGGCGTGCGACTGGTGTCGGGAGCCGTCCGCGGGGTCAGTGGTGCAGCGACAGGCGATCACGGGAGCAGCGTGCGTCGAGTTGACGTGGAGGGGGCCGACGACGTGCGCTGCGGCGCCCTCGCCGTGGCCGGTGGCGCCTGGAGCGCGGCAATGGGGGAGTGGTTGGACAGCCCATTGCCGATCGTCCCCACCAAGGGGCAGATCGTGCACCTGGGGGTTCCGGGCCCGACGGAGAGCTGGCCCATTGTCCAGCCGCTCCTGACGCATTATCTGGTGCCCTGGCCGGGTGGACGGGTGGCCTGCGGCGGGACCTTCGAGGTGGGGGCGGGCTTCGATGCCGGCGTGACCGCGGCCGGGCTGCACGAGCTCCTGCGGGAATGCCTCATCGTGGCCCCGGGACTGGCCGACGCGCGGTACCTCCAGACCCGGGTCGGGCTCCGCCCGACCTCACCCGACGACCGCCCCCTGGCCGGCACCGTCCCCGGCTGGGACAACGCATGGGTGGCCACCGGGCACGGGGCCAGTGGCCTCCTCCTCGGGCCCTACACCGCCAAACTGCTGGCCGAACAGATCGCCGGCACCGCGGACCGGACCATGTCCGCCTTCTGGTCCACCCTCAGCCCGGCTCGTTTTGGCGAACCCGCTGCAGGTCGCGTCAGGATGTGACGGTGCTGCCGTGGGGCTGATCCGGATTGGTCAGCCAGGCGCGAGCTTCGGCCAGCTTGGCCACCCCTTCGGGCGTGGACTTGCCGCCGATGGCGTCGAGCAGTCGCTCATCGAGGGCGCTCAGGAGTTCTTCGATGGTGGCCATGGCCCCATGCTGGCACGGTCGACGGAGGAGAATGCCCACAGTTCGGGGCAGCCCAGGCATTAGGTTCGTTGAGCGGTGGCAACGACGGAGACCGCAACGCAGACGTCGACTGGGCCCGACTGCATTCATCTCGTCGAGCACCCCGAGGCCCGGCACCTCAGGCGGACCCTGCCCTCGGTCAAACTTCGGATGTGGGGATCGGCCACGTCGGCACCCCTCGACGCCTACTCCGCCTCTCTTTGCAGCGCGGCCATGCCGGCTCGGGTGCCCCACCACACCACCGGAGAGCGAGGCTGATGCCATGAAGGGCACACTGACGCAGGAAGGTCAGACGTTCGAGGCCACCAACCGGGACGTCCTGGACGCGTTGGCGGGCAACAGATTCTTCTGGCTCGACCTCGATGACGGCGCGGGCGATGGCACGGTGGGCGAGCTCCTCACGAACCACTTCGGTTTTCACCCCCTGGCCGTGCAGGCGGCCGAACGTTTTTCCCAGCGACCTCGCATCGACGACTACGACGGCTTCACCTACATGGTCGCCCGGGGCGCCGACCCCGAGAGGACCGGCCAGGTCGAGGTGCACTGCTTCTGGACCGACACCTATGTGGTGACCGTGCACCGGGGAGAATGCCCGGCCCTGCAGCATGTGCGCGAGCGGATGGGACGACATAGGGCGGCGGAGGTGGCCTCGCCCCAGATCGTGGTCGTCTATCTCGTCGTCGATGCGTTGGTCGAGAGTTTCTTCCCGGTGCTCTCCGATTTCGACGACCGGATCGATGCCCTCGAAGACGACATCCTCGCCGCCCCGACCGAGGCACAGCTGGGCGTGCTCTTCGAAATGAAACGAAGCCTCATGGAGATGCGCAAGGCCATCACACCGCAACGCGACATGATGGCCAGCATCAATTCCAGGTCCACGGACGTCCCCGGGATGACCGATGAAGCGGCGCACTATTTCCGGGACCTCTACGACCACCTGATCCGGCTGGCCGACCAGGTCGACAGTTACCGCGACCTCCTGGGCAGCGTGATGGACACCCATCTCTCCACCGTGTCGAACCGGCTCAACGTGGTCATGAAGCAGCTGGCGATCATCGCCACCGTGTTCCTGCCCTTGAGCTGGCTTACCGGGTTCTTCGGGCAGAACTTCAGCTTTCTCGTCACGCACATCGCTCCGGCGTGGACCTTCTTCGTCGTCGGCATCGGCACCGAGCTGGTCGCGGTGGCGGTGCTGTTCATGTTGTTCAAGCGCCGCGGCTGGCTGGGCGGCCCGACCGTCTAGGCCGACCGTCTAGGCCGACCGTTCTAGCCCGACCGTCCAGCGCGGGACCGAGCCCGAGCCCAGCCGATGCGAGCCGATCCGAGCTCGAGGTTCAGGGCAGGGGCTCGGGGCAGCCAGGGAGGTTGGGCGGTCGCTGGCCACTGTGGGTTTCGAAGTCCGACCACCAGGCTTCGCAGCCATCGGGCACCGGGAAGCCCAGCTGCTTGCGACGTTCGATCACCCGGGCGATCTCGTGCTTCAGCTGGCGCAGGAGCGCCAGGGTGCCGGCATCGGCCTGGGCGCCGGCCGAGGGCGCCGTCCACAGGGATTCCTCCAGGTGCCACGCCTGCAGGCGGGCCCCGATGAGGTGATGGGTCTGGGCCGCCATGTCGGCCACCAGCGTGGGATCGCCCGCCGCCAGAATGTCGGCCGCCCGGAGCCAACCGTAGTCCTTGTTGATGCGCAGGAGACCGGGCTGGACCTCGAAGAGGCCGACGACGTCGACGATGGGATCGATGGTGGTCAGGGTCACCCCTTCGGGCAGCACGGTGGCCAGATTCTCGCGCTGACGTTCGGCCATGCCGATCACGCCCATGGCGCGGATCCCCACCTGGGCCGCCTGGCTCTCGGTGAAGTTCCGCTCTTCCCGGGGTATCTCCAGCGGCATGGCCACCACGGCGATGATGCGGGTGGCGCCGAGTTGCACCGCGGCCCGCACCGGAATGATCTGGAGCACCCCGCCGTCGACGTAGTCGTCGTCGGCCAGGTGGCGGGGTGGGAAGACCAGGGGCACGCTGGCCGAGGCCAATGCGCCCTCGACCAGATCGACCGGGCCGGCCGCCGGTCCGGCGGCCGGCGTGCGTGCATCCTCTTCGACGATGGTGCCGGCCTCGGTCACGTAGCGCAGGACTCCGGCCCGCAGGGCGACCACGGCCAGGCGCAGCTCCAAGCCGGGCCGGGCGACGAGGGCCCGGTCGACCGGGCGGATCCCACTCTGACCGCCGTGGCGCAGAGCGTCGGCCAGGGGTTCGAGGGTGAGCACCGAGCTCCCGCTGGTGCGGACCAGCCGGCGGGCCCGCGGCAGACGGTGCACCGCCCCGGCGGCCATGCGGAACATCCGGCGCTGGCGCTGGCGTCGGAGTTTGCGGGCGGCCCTGCGCTGGGCCCGCGGCGAAGGCGTGCCACCGATCGGTATGTCGATCCCGTACCCCGGCATGGCCTCGTTCAAGGTGGGCGGAAGGGGTGTTCCCTGGGTGACGGCGAACTGGACCGAGCGCCCGAGGGCCGTCCCCTTCAGCGCCCGCAACCAGGCCTGCTCACCGAAGACGTGCTCGGGACGGGTCATGGCCACGATGTCGTCCTCGATCTCCTGCACCCGTTGGGCGAATTCGGCGTGGGTGCGCGCCTGGGCCAGCACGGTGGCGGCGATGGCGCCGGCCGACGTGGCGGTCACGATGTCCGGGGTGATGCGCTCCATCCCGACCAGGTACTGCAGCGCGCCGGCCTCGAAGGACCCCTTGGTCCCGCCGCCGGCCAGGACGAACGCGGTGGAGCCGAGCGTTCCCTCAGTCATGGCCCCGAGTCTGGCATCGCCGGGGCACCACTGTCAGCCACCCGCCGCCGCCGTGACCACCTCGACCTGGCTGCCGGCCCGGACCAGGGTGCTGGGCCACTCGGAGCGGGGGACCACGGCCCGGTCCAGCGCCACGGCGATCCCCTTGCCCTCGGCGCCGTCGGTCAGGAGGGCCACCACATCGGCGACGGTGGTGCCCGGGGCCACGGTGAGCCGATCGCCGTTGACCACGACGGTGAGCTGGTTCAGCTGATTCACGACCCGGCCAGGAGGTCCACCACGGCCCCGGCCGTGAACGGGGCCAGCAGGATCCCGTTGCGGTAGTGACCGGTGGCCACGGCCACCCCCGGCAGTTCGGTCCACCCGACGATGGGTGCGTTGTCGGGCGTGGCCGGGCGCAGGCCGGCCTGGGCCTCGAGGAGGACGAGCTCGTCGATGCCAGGGACCACGGTGCGGGCGTCATCGAGCAACTGGTGGACCGCCCCGGCTTGGACCGACGTGTCCATTCCCTTCTCTTCCATGGTGGCCCCGACCACCACCGACCCGTCCCGCCGGGGGACGAGGTAGATCGAGTGGCCGTGCACCAGGGCGCGCACGGTGCGGGACAGGGCGGGAGCCGGCCCGGTGGCGCCCAGCCGCACGATGTGGCCCTTGACCGGCCGGATGGGCGGCAGGCCGGCGCCGGTCAGGCCGCCGATCGCCGCCGTGGCGGCGCCGGCCGCCAGTAGGACGCGATCGCCCCACACCGATGCGCCACCCCGCAGGCTGACCGACGGACCGGGGCCCAGCGCGGCCACCGAGTCCTCGATCATCTCAACCCCGGCGCGGTGGCAGGCTATAACCAGCGCGCCCAGGAGGGCACGGTTGTCGACCTGGTGGTCGCCCGGGACGTCGATCCCGCCACGCAGAGCGGGGGTCAGCGAGGGCACCAGCGCCCGGCACTGCGTGGCCGAACGGCGGTGGGCCACGCACCCCAGCTCGTGCTGGTAGGCCAGGAGGTCGTCGAGGGCGGCCCGGTCCGAGGCGTCCACCGCCACGGTGAGCGTGCCGGACTGGTCAAAGCCGATGTCGAGCCCGGAGTCGTGCTCGAGGCCCGTGGCGAAGTCCTTCCAGAGGGAGACGCCGGCCAGGAGGAGGGAGGTGAGGGCCGCCTCACCGAATTGCGCCTCGGTGACCGGGGCCAACATCCCGGCCGCCACCCAGGAGGCGCCGTCCCGGCCCGGAAGCGGGGAGACCAGGGTGACCCCGTGGCCTGCCTGGGCCAGCTTGTAGGCACTTGAGAGCCCGATGACGCCGCCACCCACCACCAGGACCCGATCGACCACGATGATCAGCCTAGGAGGGCCGGTCGTGTATTCTTTTCTTTCCACTTCTGGGCCAGCGCCGTCCCGGTCGTACGTTCGATTTCCCCCCTCTTTTTTCTAAGGACGACGATGGCACCCGGCCTCTACGACGCGTCATATGAACACGACGCCTGCGGCGTCGGCATGGTGGCGGACCTCCAGGGCCGGCCCGACCACGACATCGTGGACAAGGGCCTGACCGTGCTCGAGCGGCTGGCCCATCGCGGCGCCTCGGGAGCCGAGGTGGAGACCGGCGACGGGGCCGGCATTCTCGTGCAGGTGCCGCACCGCTTCCTGGTGGGCGCAGCACGTGACGCGGGCTTCGAGTTGCCCGATGCCGGGCACTACGCGGTCGGGATGGTCTTCCTGCCCGCCGACGAAGACGACGCCGACAAGGCTAAGCGCACGGTGGAGACGTTGGCCGCCGAGGAGGGACTCCGCGTCCTGGGATGGCGGGTGGTGCCGATCCAGACCGACGGTGTCGGTCACACCGCGCTCGGGGCCATGCCGGCGATCGCCCAGGTGTTCGTCACCCCGGTCGACGAAAGCCGCGACACCATGGCCCTCGAGCGCATGGCCTTCGTGTTGCGCAAGCGGGTCGAGCACGTGCTCGACGGCGTCTACTTCCCATCGCTCTCGGCCCGGACGTTGGTCTACAAGGGCATGCTGACCTCCGAGCAATTGCGCCAATTCTTTCCCGACCTGCGCGACCCGACGTTCGAGTCCGGGCTGGCCCTGGTGCACTCGCGATTCTCCACCAACACCTTCCCCAGCTGGCCCCTGGCCCACCCGTACCGTTATCTGGCTCACAACGGCGAGATCAACACGGTGGCCGGCAACCGCAACTGGATGCGGGCCCGGGAGGCGCTCCTCTCCACCTCGCTCATCGAGGGTGACCTGGACCGCATCTACCCGATCTGCACCCCCGGGGCGAGCGACTCGGCCAGCTTCGACGAGGTGCTCGAGCTGCTGCACCTCGGCGGCCGCTCCCTGGCCCATTCGGTGCTGATGATGATTCCCGAGGCGTGGGAGAACCACGCCACCATGGACCAGGACCGGCGGGCCTTCTACCGGTACCACGCCTCGCTGATGGAGCCCTGGGACGGGCCCGCCGCGGTGTGCTTCACCGACGGCACCGTGGTCGGCGCCGTGCTCGACCGGAACGGGCTCCGCCCGGCCCGCTACTGGGTCACCGACGACGGGCTGGTCGTCCTGGCTTCGGAGGTGGGTGTGCTCGACATCGCCCCCGAGCGCATCGTGCGCAAGGGACGCCTCCAACCGGGGCGCATGTTCCTGGTCGACACGGCCAAGGGCCGCCTGGTCGACGACGACGAGATCAAGGCCGAGTTGTCCGCCGAGCACCCCTACGGCGAATGGCTGGCCGACGACCAGGTCGCGCTCAGCGAACTGCCGGCCCGCACCATGCTCACCCCCCAGCACGGCCGGGTGGTGACCCAGCAGCGGCTCTTCGGCTACACCACCGAGGAGCTGCGGGTGATCCTGGGCCCCATGGCCCAGACGGGCGGGGAGCCGTTGGGCTCGATGGGCTCGGATGCCTCAATCGCCGTGCTGTCGGACCGCTCCCGCATGCTCTACGACTACTTCACCCAGCTCTTCGCCCAGGTGACCAACCCGCCCCTCGACGCCATCCGCGAAGAACTGGTCACCTCCCTCGGGGCCACCATCGGGCCCGAGGGCAACCTGCTCCACGCCCGGCCCGGAAGTTGCCGGCAGATCCTGCTGCCCCAGCCGGTCATCGACCGTGACGACCTGGCCAAGTTGCTCTACGTCAACGAGCAGGGCGAGACGCCCGGCTTTGCCGCCTTCGCCATCGACGGCTTGTTCGAGGTGGGTGAGGCCGGGAAAGCCGGCGCGGCCACCGCCGCCGGCGGCGAGGCCCTGGCCCGGGCCATCGAAGTGGTGCGGCACCGGGTGTCCGAGGCCATCGCCGGGGGAGCGAACCTCATCGTGCTCTCGGACCGCAACGCCACCGAGGAGTGGGCCCCGATCCCTTCCCTGTTGTTGGTCTCGGCCGTGCACCATCACCTGGTGCGCGAGAAGACGCGGACCCAGGTCGGCCTGGTGGTCGAGACCGGCGACGCCCGCGAGGTGCACCACATGGCGCTGCTCATCGGGTATGGCGCCGCCGCCGTCAACCCGTACCTGGCACTCGACAGCATCGACGACATGATCGCCGGCGGCCTCCTCGAAGGCGTGTCACCCCGCCAGGCCCGGCGCAACTACATGAAGGCGGCCTGCAAGGGTGTCCTCAAGGTCATGTCCAAGATGGGGGTCTCCACCGTGGCCTCCTATACGGGCGCCCAGGTCTTCGAGGCCATCGGGCTCGATGCGGCCATGGTCGAGGAGTACTTCACCGGTACGGCCAGCCGCATCGGCGGCGTCGGCCTCTCCGTGCTGGCGGCCGAGGTGGCCACCCGGCACCGCATGGCCTACGAGGCCCGGCCCACCGAGCGGGCGCACCGCGAACTCGAGATCGGTGGGGAGTACCAGTGGAGGCGAGAGGGGGAGTACCACCTCTTCAATCCCAAGACGGTCTTCAAGCTGCAGCACGCCACCCGATCGAAGCAGTACCGCATCTTCAAGGAGTACACCGCCGCGGTCGACGGCCAGGCCGAACAGCTGGCCACCCTGCGCGGCCTGCTGCGACTGGGGGTGGCCGAGGGCGGGCCCGTCCCGCTCGACGAGGTCGAGCCGGCGTCGGCCATCATGGCCCGCTTCTCCACCGGCGCCATGTCCTACGGCTCCATCTCCGCCGAGGCGCACGAGACCCTGGCCATCGCCATGAACCGCATCGGCGGGCGGTCGAACACCGGCGAGGGCGGTGAGGACGCCGAGCGCTATACCCCCGACGCCAACGGCGACCTGCGGCGCAGTGCCATCAAGCAGGTGGCGTCGGGCCGCTTCGGGGTGACCGGCGAGTACCTGGTCAACGCCGACGACCTTCAGATCAAGATCTCCCAGGGGGCCAAGCCCGGAGAGGGAGGGCAGCTGCCGGGCAAGAAGGTGCATCCCTGGATCGCCCGCACCCGAAACTCCACCCCGGGGGTGGAGTTGATCTCGCCCCCGCCCCACCACGACATCTACTCCATCGAGGACATCGCCCAGCTGATCCACGACCTCAAGTCGGCCAATCCGCTGGCCCGGGTCCACGTGAAACTGGTGGCCGAAGTCGGCGTCGGCACGGTGGCCGCCGGGGTGGCCAAGGCCCACTCCGACGTGGTGCTGATCTCGGGCCACGACGGCGGCACCGGTGCGGCCCCGCTGACCTCGTTGAAGCACGCCGGCATCCCCTGGGAGATCGGCCTGGCCGAGACCCAACAGACGCTGCTGGCCAACGGGTTGCGTGACCGGATCGTGGTGCAGGTCGACGGGCAGCTCAAGACCGGTCGGGACGTCATCATCGGTGCGTTGCTCGGGGCCGAGGAGTACGGCTTCGCCACGGCGCCGCTGGTCGTCTCGGGCTGCATCATGATGCGGGTCTGCCACCTCGATACGTGCCCGGTCGGCATCGCCACCCAGGACCCCGTGCTCCGGGCCAAGTACAGCGGGAAGCCCGAGTTCGTCGAGACCTTCTTCGAGTACATCGCCGAGGAGGTGCGCGAGCACCTGGCCGCGCTCGGCCTGCGCTCGATGGAGGAGGCCATCGGCCGGGTGGACCTGCTCGACAGCGAAGAGGCCGTGGCCCACTGGAAGGCGGCCGGGCTCGACCTGAGCCCGGTGCTGACCATGCCCGACGTGCCCGAGGGCATGTCCCGGCACCAGGCCCGGTGCCAGGACCACGGCCTGGAAAAGGCCCTGGACCACCAATTCCTCGCCGCGTGCGCGCCGGCGCTGGACGACGGGACCCTGGTGTCGGTCTCCCTGCCCATCACCAATGTCGACCGCACGGTGGGCACCCTGCTCGGTTCGGAGATCAGCCGCCGCTTCGGCGCGGCCGGGCTGGCCGACGACACCATCTCGTTGACCTTCACCGGTTCGGCCGGCCAGAGCTTCGGTGCCTTCGTGCCCTCGGGCGTGACCATGCGCCTCTTCGGTGACGCCAACGACTACTTCGGCAAGGGCCTCTCGGGCGGGCGCCTCATCGTGCGGCCGCCGGTCGAGAGCACCTTCGCCGCCGAGGAGCAGATCATCGCCGGCAACGTCATCCTCTACGGCGCCACCGGCGGCGAGGTGTTCATCCGCGGCCAGGTGGGGGAGCGCTTCTGTGTCCGCAACTCGGGCGCCGTCGCCGTCGTCGAGGGCGTGGGCGACCACGGGTGCGAGTACATGACCGGTGGTCGGGTGATCGTCCTCGGTCCGACCGGGCGCAACTTCGGGGCCGGCATGTCGGGCGGGATCGCCTACGTCTACGATCCGGCGCGCACGTTCGGGCAGCGGGTCAACCCCGCTCTGGTCGAGGTCGAACCGCTCAGCGGCGAGGACACCTTCATGGTGCGCTCGCTGATCGAGCGCCACGGCCTCGAGACCGATTCCGCCGTGGCGGCGCGCCTGCTCGAGAACTGGGGCGTCGAGATGCTCGAGTTCGTCAAGGTGATGCCCCGTGACTACCGGCGCATTCTCGAAGCCACCCGGGCGGCCGAAGTGGCCGAAGCGAACGGAGCGAACGGAGCAAACGGACGCCGCGTCGAGAGCACAGTGATGGAGACTTCCCATGGCTAGGCCGCCGGCGCCAGCAGGGATGGGAAAGGTCACCACCCGTGGGTAAGCCCACCGGCTTCATGGAGTTCGACCGTCACCTGCCCCGTCGGCGGCCGGTCAAGGTGCGCCTGCGCGACTGGCGCGAGGTCTACGAGCCCTTCGGCACCGAAGCGACCCAGGAGCAGGGCGCGCGCTGCATGGACTGCGGTATCCCGTTCTGCCACGACGGCTGCCCCTTGGGGAACCTCATCCCCGAGTGGAACGACCTGGTGTACCGCGATGACTGGCCGGAGGCCATGGAGCGCCTGCACGCCACCAACAATTTCCCGGAGTTCACCGGCCGGCTCTGCCCTGCCCCCTGTGAGGCGGCCTGCGTCCTCGGGATCAACGAAAACCCCGTGACCATTGAGCGCATCGAGTACGAGATCGTCGAGCGGGCCTTTGCCGAAGGTTGGGTGGCCCCGGTGGTGGCCGAGCGAGCCACCGGCAAGACCGTGGCCGTGATCGGCTCGGGCCCCGCCGGTTTGGCCGCGGCGCAGCAATTGACCCGCGCCGGCCACGCCGTCACCGTGTTCGAGCGGGCCGAGAAGCCGGGGGGACTGCTGCGTTACGGCATTCCCGAGTTCAAGATGGAAAAGGCCGTGCTGGACCGGCGCCTGGGTCAGATGGAGGCCGAGGGTGTCACCTTCGTCTGCTCGACGGCCGTCGGACACGCCTCGCCTCCGGGCTCTGATGACGCACCCGGCGGCGAGACCGTGCCCGAGCCCGGCGAGGAGCGGGGTCAGGGCACAGCGTGTGCCCCCGACGTCACGGTCCGCTCCGCCGCAGACGTACGGGCCGAGTTCGATGCCGTGGTGCTGGCGGGTGGGGCCACCCTGCCCCGCGACCTGCCTGTACCGGGGCGGTCATTGGACGGGGTGCACCTGGCCCTGGAGTACCTCAAGCCCTCGAATCTGGTTCAGGAGGGCGCACTGGCCGCCTCGCCGATCACCGCTCGGGGCAAGCGGGTGATCATCATCGGCGGCGGCGACACCGGGGCCGACTGCCTGGGCACGGTCCACCGTCAGGGCGCCGCCTCGGTGCACCAGCTCGAGATCATGCCCCAGCCACCGAGCGACCGGCTGGCCGAGAATCCGTGGCCCATCTGGCCTCTCATCCTGCGCACGTCCGCCGCCCACGAAGAGGGCGGTGAACGCCTGTTCGCCGTCACCACCACCGAGTTCGTCGACGACGGCAGCGGCGCCGTACGTGCGCTGCGCGGGCACGAGGTCGAGACCCGCTTGGACGGAGGGCGCCCTGTGTTCGAGCCCGTCGCCGGGAGCGAGTTCGAGCTCCCGTGCCAGCTGGTGTTGTTGGCCATGGGCTTCGTCGGAACCGAGCGCCGGGGCGTCGTGGGGGAGCTGGGCATCGAGGTGAGCGAGCGTGGCTCGGTGGCGGCCGACGACGACTGGGCCACCAACGTCGATGGGGTGTTCGTGTGCGGCGACCAGACCCGCGGCCAGAGCCTGATCGTCTGGGCCATCGCCGAGGGACGCTCGGCCGCCGCCGCCGTTGACCGCTGGTTGGTGGGCCAGACGTCGCTGCCGGCCCCGATCGTCCCGGGTCAACTGGCCCTACGGTAGGTTCGTGCCGACCCACGACCTGGGCCCGATCACCCTCTACGCCGAGCGGTCCGGTACGGGGCCGCGGCTGCTCTTCATCTCGGGGACCGGTGGCGATCTGCGTAACAAGCCGTCCGTGTTCAGCGGCCCGCTCGGGCCGCGCTTCGAGATCCTGGCCTACGATCAGCGTGGCCTCGGCCGGTCCGACGTACCCGACGGGCCCTACACCATGGCCGATTACGCCGACGATGCGGCTGGCCTGCTCGAGCAGGTCGGCTGGGACAGTTGTCTGGTCATGGGCGTGTCCTTCGGCGGCATGGTGGCCCAGGAACTGGCGATCCGCTTCCCCGAACTGGTGCGGCGCCTGGTCGTGGCCTGTACCTCGTCGGGCGGGGCCGGTGGCGCTTCCATCCCCTTCACCGAGCTCGAGCAGCTCGAGGGCGTGGCCCGGGCGGAGCGGCAGCTCGAACTGATGGACACCCGTTGGAGCCCCGAGCGTCGCCTCACCCATCAGGCGGAGTGGCAGACGATGGTCGAGGTGATGACGGCGTACGGGCGCGACGACCATCCGTCGTCTGCTCGAGCCAAGGGCTCAGCCCTCCAGCTCGAGGCCCGGAGCCATCACGACACCTGGGATCGCCTCGGCCACATCAGCTGCCCCACCCTGATCTGCGCCGGCCTTTACGACGGCATCGCCTCGCCCGGGAACAGTGAGCGCATGGCGTTGCGGATTCCCGGTGCGACGCTCGATTTCTTCGAGGGCGGTCATCAGTTTCTCTGGCAGGACCGGCGAGCTTTCGACCGGATCATCGAGTTCCTGAACGCGTAGCGGGGGAGCCGGGCTGGGGTCCGAAGCTCACCGACGACGGTAGCCGTCCTCGACCAGACGGTCGGTGGGCGGTGGGCTCGGTGCGGTGGCTCGGTGCGGTGGCTCGGTGCGAGCGTCACGGAACCGAAATGGAATTCCAAGGGCCATGCCAGGAAGTCCCCAGATCAAGGACAGTCCGAACTGTCACGCTTGTGGCATGGACGCAATCATCTTGGAGTCGTGTCACAGCACCTGGATCATTGACCCTGATCGGATGCGGTTCCGTCGCATCCTCAAGGAGGTCTCCGTCGAGGGGCACGCCGTCACCACGAAATGGCGGCCCTACTACCACTTCCACTTCGATCCCCAGGGTGAGACGTTCACCGTTTCGCTCAACCCTGATGGAAGCCGGCGGATCCAATCGTGGCGGCATCGCGAAGGCTGCGTCCAGTGCGCCGGGCAGGTGACCGCGGAGCTGTCCCTGGCCGACCTGCGCCGGGCTGTGGCGATTTGAGGAGGATCTCTTCGAGCAGTCTCTTCGAGGTTGACGAGACGTTGGACGAGATGAGAGATCAGAGGAGGGGAGGATCTGGAGTGCCAGGGTTCGGGAGTGTACCTGGAGAGAGATGCGGCCCTTTCCGGCGAACGGGCGCACTCGCCCTCAGACCACACGCAGCGGCTTGCATCTAGCCCTGAAGGGCACGCTCCGTAAGTGTCGCCATCTCTTCATGGCCGAGGGGTGTCGGATGATACGGAAAACCCACCGTGACCGTGTGGCCAGCTATCCAGCTCGCGTCGGGTGGAGCGCATGGTCCGTGCGTCTGGCCGATCGCGTAGGGGTCAGCCAGCAGCACGTGGGTTGCCTTCGCGACTTCTACAAAGACCTGCTCTAGTCCCTGGCCCATCGAGCCCACCACTTGGTCGCCCTCCTGGGAGAAGTTCAACGCCGGGCAGGCGGTCGGTGGAACGAGCCGAGGATACGTGACTAGCACAATCTTGGCTGATGGGGCCTTGGACCGAATGGTCGAGACCATCGTCGTCAGCGACGTCTTGAGGGTAGCTAACGACGAAGCGAGCCGGGCCGGATGAGACGTGCAAGCGCCCCCCATGCCGCACGAAAATGCAGTGGTCGTGTACCCGATGTCGTTGCCGCCCACGGTGAACGTGACGAGGGAGGTGTCAGAGGTCACTGCGTCGATCTGCGGTGGGTTCGTACCCTGCGCCGTGGTCAGAACGTTCGCCGTCGTTGCTCCCGAACACGAGACGTCAACGAGTGAGAGCTTGAGCTTGGCCGCCACCAGGTTCGCATAGTTGTGGCTGGACCGGGTACAGACGCCGCCCGATAGTACCGGGATGCCGGGGCCCGCGGCGTATGAGCTCCCAAGAGCGACGTACTTCGCCCCGACCGCGAAATGAGCAACGGCAACGGTGGCCGAGGTCATCGTCGAACTCGACGCACCGGAAGAGCAAGCTGCTGCCAGAACAGCAATGCCGGCGAGTGAAAGCACGATCAACGATCGTAGAGTCTTCATGTTTCTCCAGTTTCTGGTCTCGGGATCAAGATGACCCAAGCGGTCCAGCGAGACTAACGCCGCTTAAAGGCCGCAACGACGCAGGCCCAATCCGAATTCGTCGTGGCGGGCAACGGTGCCCCCAAGTGGTGCCTGCTTGAGAGGGCACGGCGGCCAGTGCCAGGGTTCCGGAAAGTACCTGGAGAGGATGCGCGTCCTTTCCGGTGTGGCCGGCACTTCCGACAACGGTCAGAATCAGATGCCCGCGCACACGTCTCTTAGTCGATACCTGTCGGCCTGACGCATAGGACCGGGTCCACCTTCGAACGAAGCAACAGTCCGTTGACAGCTCCCGCCCCCTGGGGCTAGACGTGACGAATGTCAAACAAGAGCGCAATCGTGACCGGGTGTTCGAGTGGTATTGGGAGGGCCACCGCCCTGGAACTGACCGCACGGGGCTACGAGGTCGTTGCCACCGCGCGACAGTACGAGTCGATCGCCGATCTGGCCGTCGCGCGTACCTTGACCCTCGACGTCGACTCCGATGAGTCCGTGACCGCTGCGCAGGCCGCTGTCGGCCCCGTCGACGTCCTGGTAAACAACGCGGGATTCGGGATCGACGGACCGGTAGAGGAAGTTCCCCTCGTCGAGGTTCGCCGGGCGTTCGAGACGAACTTCTTCGGCGCGGCGCGCATGATCCAGGCCTTCGTCCCCGCCATGCGCGAACGGGGCTCGGGAACGATCGTCAACGTCACCTCCGTCTCGGGAATCGTCGGCGCCCCCTTGGCCGGTTTCTACTCGGCGACCAAGTTTGCCCTCGAAGCGCTGTCCGAGTCATTGCACCTAGAGGTAGGCCATTTCGGCGTGAAGGTGCTCGTGGTGGAGCCGGGTGCTATTGCGACTCGTTTCGGGGACAATATGGTGGACCTCCGCGGCCAACCCGGACCCTACGCCGAGCTGGCCACGAAATGGGAGAGTGCCATGGGTGTTCTTGGTGGCGGGGAGCCGGCACCAGGTCCCGAGCTCGTGGCGACGAAGATCTGCGATGCGTTAGAAGCAGAGGACCGTCCGCTCCGCCTGCCGGTCGGCGCCGATGCCGAGCTGATCGCCGCGAGCCGCCAGGGTGCGAGTTTCGACGACTTCGAGGCGGCGATGCGCGAGATCCTTAAGGTCGACTGGTAAAGGCCCCCCGAATTCCGGAGGTCAATCTGCCCGATCAAGGGGCGGCCGTCTCGCAGGAGGCTATGCAAACGTCCTGTGAAGATCGAGGGCGGCTGTCCCTCGACGCGTCCGTCCTAGGCGACTGGTGAGGGCTTACCACCGATCTGGTCACCGGCCTTGAGATACGCAACTTCCAGTTCGGCGCCATCTGGATCTCGAAAGAACACCGAAAACATGGCGGGTCCGAACTGAGTGACATCTCCGGGCGATGCCCCCACGGAGACGAGATGATCCCGTATCTCGTGGAGCCTCTCTTCCGATTCAACAGCCAAGGCGTAATGGTCGATCGGGCCTCGGCCACCCATTTTGGTTCGATCCCCAACTATTGACTCTGCCGGAACCTCGAACACGTTGAGGGCGCTGCCTCCGCCCATGTCCACGATGGCCATTCGTGGGTGATCGCCTTCTGCCTCCATGATGTGGCGCACCTGAGCCCCGAAGATCTCTCCGTAGAACTCCAAATAGCGATCCAGATTCGGTGTGGATGTGGCGACGTGATTGAAACCGGATGTCTTTGGATATTCGGACATGAGCAACCCTCCGATCGGAACCCAGACCACCACGTTAATGAAGTCAGCGCACCAAAACTACTCCCGCCGAGCTTCGACGAGGTGGTCGCCGTGCCGCTTGCACCACCAGACCTTCGTCCAGACTTCAAGGAACTTCCACCGGCCGACCCAAGTCACCGGCTCGGGACAGTGCCTTGCGTGGCCGACCGGGGTTCTCGTAGACCTCGTGCCAGCACCGACCGTCCTGAGCAAGAGCCCGGATGGTGCCGACGATCCCGTTCTCGTCGGTGTCGTAAATCCGCCACGTGTCCACGGCCCCCGGCGGTAGCAAATCGGTCGCGGGGATTCATCCTGACTCCGAAATGACCAGGTTGTGCGGGCGGGCTCATACGAGGGTCAAAGTGAATCCGCGTGAGGATCGCAAATCTCCCCCGTCCCGCGCTGGTCTGTGTCGCAGGGGAGCCGCCCATGACTGGAGGTTGTCTCCCTGGCCTCGCCTCTAACCGTCGACGTGGGGTAACCCTCAGCACGACGGTCGCACGCCGAGTTCAGGGGCGCCCGTAGCCCCCCCATCCGTGGTTCAGCGCGAGAAGTGGACTGCCGCTGCCGGGCCTCCTGGCGACGCAGCTGAGTCAAGATGGACCGCCGTGAAAAGACCCAGAAGGAGGACCGGTCAGATGCGACTCCTGGTTTCCAGTGCAAAGGGCGCTAACGGCGCGGGATACGGAACCATCCTCGCCTTCGATTTCGTCGGCAACGCGTTGGGAGCTTTCTGTGACGACAGCCGCGTCGCTGACCCGCGAGGATTGTGCGTCGATCCAAGCGGCGAGCTGCTCTACGTCAACAACGGTAACGATCGCGTGCTCGCCCTTGACCGGAAGGGACAAGTCCTGAAAGACACCGGCCCGATCAACGCACTCGACCCCGGCGGAGGAGTCTTCGGGCTCGAGGGGCGCTACTACGTGGGCTCCCGTCGTCTCCGCACCATCATGGCTATGCCGGCGTGCCTTGACGAACCCGCCATTCCGTACCTTCCTCCAGAAGTTGTCGCATTCCCGAGGGGGTTTGCATTCGCTCCCGATGGTCGCATCTTCTTGGCCTCGGGTATGAGCCCCGCGGGCATGGGCGAAAACACGATCAAGGTATTCGGTGCCGATGGCCATCTCCTCGTGCCGCGCCTGGTCGAAGATTCGCAGCTGAGCCCCCTTGATCTCGCCATCGCGCCCAACGGCAACATTGTGGTGTCCTGCGAATGGCCCTTCGGCGGGCGCGACGCCATTTCGAGCGTTCGCGAGTACGACAGCACCAATGGCCGACTCGTCAGGATCTTCAGACCTGACGGGTCGATCCTCTTCCGCAACCCCAGAGGCCTACGGTTCAGCCCAGACGGCGATCTCTGCTGTGTCGCGCGAGATGAGGTCGTGTCATTCGATTTCGAGACGGGAGACTTCTCCGGACCGATCGTCAACTGTTCCGACCTCTTCGGGCAGGCACTTGAATTCTTCGGCTGAACGTCGGCTGCGGTCACCATTGACATAGCAGCCCGACGCCCGGAGGTCAGATCCGCCCAGAACCGGCGTTTGAGGCACTCTCAGCGCAGGCTTGGCCCAACCACTATCGGGAGTCCGTTGCCCTCCCAGCGTGAACCCCGGAGGCGAAGTAACGACGTTTTGCGGACGGTTCGGTATTCACCTGATACGGGAAAATTCCTCGTCGAACATTCGGACGCTCAAGTGACACCTTGCCGGAGAATCTGAACCCGCAGTACGGTCGCGTTTTACGACACGAGGAGGTGTCCGTGGAACTCGTTCACGAATTTGATCTTTCCGCCAGCTTGAAACCAGCCGTGACATTCGGGAGTCGAATGTTCTTGGAGATAGCCGAAGGGAAGGTGAGCGGGGAACGACTGAACGGCACTCTCCTGTCGGGTGGCGGCGACTGGATCACCGTGGGCTCCGACGGATGGGGACAGATTGACGTACGGGGCCAGATCGGTACCGACGATGGTGCCTACATCTATGCCCATTACACGGGATTGCTTGAACTGAACGACAAAGTCATGAACGCGACTGCAAGCGGTACCGCGACCGACTGGAATGACCAATACTTCCGCACCACGCCACGATTTGAAACCGGAGACGAGCGCTACCGTTGGATGACCACGAGTCTCTTTGTTGCTGAGGGCCGTCGATTGGCGGGCGGCGTCGAGTACCGCGTATTTAGACTCAGCTGATCAGCACAGGGCCGCCAAAGTCCTCTTGGATGGGCTCGGCGGAGCACACCTGGCGGGAGATGCATCGCCAGGGCTAGCAGTCGAGAGGGTCTCTCGCCCGATGCTCCTATTTTACAGGGGGTCTGCCTACTCGAACACTCTGAAGACCGATTCATAGATACGCTCCGGCAGCAGCCCTACTCGGTACTGATCTTCTCGAGCCTCTCCAGGGTGGCCGTCATGGACTCAAGCACCGAATTGGTCCCGTTGATCCACGCCCCACCATCACGTAGGAGGGATCGGCGGACCTCCTCCGTCACGGTGCCATAGTCAAATACCTCGGTGACGACGGTGGCATCGTCACCGTCCGGAGTGAGGATGTAGCCCCACCGGTAGCCCGCAGGGATGCCGACTTTGGATGGATCATCACCCTCAGCCCGAGAAGGGTCTCCGGGAGCCGGCTCCCAGAATATGCGCCGGTCTGGCTCGAACTCCACCACATAGTTGAGCATGAGGTAGTCGTCTCCGAGCCGATGCATCTTCATGGTGAAGGTGTCGCCCACGCCGGAGATGGGACGGTCGAGGACGGCTCCCCGGAGCATGTCGGACCCGTCGAAATCCATGTGACGTGGCGGATTCGCCAGGATCCCGAAAATGAGGGCCGCCGGTGCTTCGATTCTGCGTGACGCTTCGACCGGCTTGCCTTCCTCTGACATGGTCCAGTCCTCTCTGTTCCTCTACGCCTGCACTACTGACCGTACCTCAGCGGTTTCATACAGTTGGACGTTGCATGTCCCGCGAATTCATCGGTCAGAAGTTCAAATTCTGACCGATTCGAGGCATCCCGCTTTGACGGTATTGCCAGCAAGGCGGAGCGTGCCCCCAACAACCGTACGAGGGCGTACCGGGCCACGAGGAGGCTCTGGGGGAGGGGGAGAGCCGGAGAACGTCCCGTAGGAGGTGGCCCCCGACCCGCCTCCCCTACAGTGCCCTACATGGATCTCACCACCACGGCCCAGTGGCAGGCGCTTGAATCGCATTTCAACGACGTCGGCAACCGGCAGCTGCGCGAGCTCTTCGCCGAGGACACCGAGCGGGCCGCCCGCCTGACCGCCCGGGCCGGGGATCTGGTGCTCGATTACTCCAAGCACCGCGTCACCGACGAGACGATGCGGCTCCTATTGGGCGTGGCCCGAACCTCCGGGGTGGAGGCGCGTCGCGACGCCATGTTCGCCGGTGAACACATCAACACCACCGAGGACCGGGCCGTCCTCCATATCGCTCTGCGCCTGCCCGAAGGTGAGCGCCTCTCGGTGGACGGTCAAGATGTCGCCGGCGACGTGCACGCCGTGTTGGGGCGGATGGGCGATCTCTCCGACCGCATCCGCTCTGGCTCCTGGGTCGGTGCCACCGGGGAGCGGATCCGGGCCGTCGTCAACATCGGCATCGGCGGTTCGGACTTGGGACCGGCCATGGCCACCGAGGCCCTGGCCGACTATGCCTCCCCCGAATTGATCAGCCGGTTCGTCTCCAATGTCGACCCGGTCGACCTGTACGCGGCGACCCACGACCTCGATCCGGCCACCACCCTGTTCGTGGTCAGTTCCAAGACCTTCACCACCCTCGAGACCCTGACCAATGCCGCCGCGGCCCGGGGCTGGCTGTTGGCCGGCCTGGGCGCCGCGGGCGCCAAGAGCGCGGTGGCCAAGCACTTCATCGCCGTATCGACCAACGAGTCGGGCGTGAGGGAATTCGGCATCGACCCCGACAACATGCTCGGGTTCTGGGACTGGGTGGGCGGGCGCTACTCCTACGACTCGGCCATCGGCTTCTCTCTCATGGTGGCCATCGGGCGTGAGCAGTTCGGCCAGATGCTGGCGGGATTCCACACCATCGACACCCACTTCAAGACAGCGCCACTGGGGGAGAACCTGCCGGTCCTCCAGGGCATGCTCAACGTCTGGTACAACAATTTCTTCGGCGCGCAGACCCACGCCGTGCTGCCCTACAGCCATCGATTAGCCCGATTCCCGGCTTACCTGCAGCAGCTCACCATGGAATCGAACGGTAAGTCGGTCCGGCTCGACGGCACCGCCGTGGAGGGCCAGACCGGCGAGATCTTCTGGGGCGCGCCGGGCACCAACGGCCAACACGCCTTCTACCAACTGATTCACCAGGGGACCAAGCTCATCCCGGCCGACTTCATCGCCTTCGCCGAGGGGACGCACGAAACGGGCACCCAGCAGGACCTCCTGATGGCGAACTGCCTGGCTCAGTCCAAGGCCCTGGCCTTTGGGAAGACGGCCGAGGAGATCGCCGCCGAGGGCACACCGGCCGACCTCATCCCGCACAAGGTGATGCCGGGGAACCGCCCGAGTTCGACCATTGTGGCGCCCAAGCTCACACCCTCGGTCCTGGGCCAACTGGTGGCGCTGTACGAGCACACCGTCTTTGTCGAGGGCGCCGTATGGGGCATCGACTCCTTCGACCAGTGGGGGGTCGAGCTGGGCAAGGTGATGGCCAAGGAACTCGCCCCCGTCCTCAGCGCCGATGGTGCTCCCGATCTGGAGGAGCAGGATGCTTCGACCGCCGGCCTGGTGCGTCTGTACCGTCAGCTGCGCGGTCGTTCGATCTAGCCGAGCGTTGCCGTCCACCGCGCCCCGACGGCCGATCCGCTCCGAGTCCAATGGCCGGCGTGACCTGTTGCCTTGGCCGGCGTGACCCGGCCGAGCGACCTGGGGCCCAGCCTCGACCCGCTCATCGGCCTGCTCTCGGAGGCTGGATTCGTCGCGGCCGAAGAGGAGGCGCTCGAGCTGTCGGCCCGGGCGGCCGGCGATCTCGAGCTCCTCGATGCCCTCGTCCGGCGCCGCCTGAACGGCGAACCCCTGGCGTGGATCACCGGACGGGCCTCCTTCTGCGGCATCGAGATCCTGGTCGATCCCGAGGTCTACGTCCCCCGCTGGCAGAGCGAGCCGCTGGCCCGCCGAGCCGTGGAACGATTGCCGGCGACCGGCACCGCGATCGACCTCTGCACGGGTTCCGGGGCCATCGCGAAGGTCCTGTCACTGGAACGCCCCGAAGCGTTGGTTGTGGCCACTGAACTCGATCAGCTGGCGGTCGCCTGCGCCACGGCCAACGGCGTCGCGGTTTCTCGGGGCGACCTGTTCGATCCGTTGCCCAGCTCACTCCAAGGAGACGTCGACGTTGTGGTCAGCGTCGTGCCGTACGTGCCGACCCCCGAGCTGGCCTTCCTGCCGCACGACACCCTGGCCTTCGAATCGTCACTGTCCTACGACGGTGGCCCCGACGGCATGGTCCTACTCCGTCGCGTCGTGTCCGGGGCCAGCCGATTCCTTCGGCCCGGGGGGGCGCTCCTGCTCGAACTGGGCGGTGAGCAGGCCGACCAACTCGCCCCCGACCTGGCTCGCCTCGGTTACGTCGATGTCGTCATGCTCTTCGATGAGGACGGGGACGCCCGCGGCATTGAAGGCACGGCTGGGTCCGCCGACTGACGGCGGGTCGCCGCCGACGCTTCTCGACGGAGGCGGCTGAAAACCTCGGCCGCGTGAAGTGCGGGAGCTAAGGTCGTTCGGTGCGGCGAATGTCAGGGGGCGTGCTACTGGCCCTTGGGGCGGTGGTGCTCGCCTCTTGCTCGAGCAGCCCCACCACGCCATCAGCCCGACCGAACAACCCGACCACGACCACCTCGTTCCCGTCGACCACGACGACAACCACGACGACAACCACGACCAGGCTGGCGCCGACCACCTCGACGGCGCCGACCACCCGACCACCAAGCCGGGCGTCACCACGACGACGGGAGCGCGCGTGGCCACGACGACGACAACAAAGGCGGGCGGGTCCACCACCACGACGACGTCGGGCGGCAAGAACTGGTCCGGTAAGACCATCACGTTCGGTGCCGTGTTCTCCATCACGGGCAGCGGTGAACCGTACGGCCAGTCACAGGTCCAAGGGGTCAACCTCGCCCTCGACCAGATCAACGCGGCCGGCGGGATCAACGGCGCGCATCTCAAGCTGTCGATCTCCGACGACGCCTCGGACCCCTCGACCGCCGCCATAAACATGATGACACTGGCCAATCGCGGCGCGCTCGCCGTGCTGGGGCCGACTTTCACGAACTCCGCCTACGTGGCCGACCCGGTGGCCAACATGCTCGGTATGCCGGTCCTGGCCGTGAGCAATACCGGACCGGGCATCGTCGGCAACTGCTCGTACCCGTGCACCTGGATCTTCCGGGACTCGCTCGGTGAGGCCACGGGCATCCCGGTCAACGTCGACACGTACCTTGGAAAGTCGCATCCGAAGAAGGCCCTGGTGATTGCCCCATCGGGGGACGCGTACGGAGCGCAGACCGGCCAACTCGCCACCAATGCGTTCACGGCCGCCGGCGTGAGCGCCGGCCCCCCGGTGATCGTGCCGGTCACCGAGCCGGCGCTCGGCCAGGCTGTCGCGGCCGCTCTCGCCTCGAAGCCGGGGGTACTGATGGTCACCGCCTCCTCGCCCACGGTGGCGAGCGGCATCATCACCGATGCCCGCAAGAGTGCATTCACCGGGGGCATCCTCGGAGGCAACGCGTTCAACTCGCCGGCGGTAGCCAGGGCCGCGGGCAGTGCCGGGCGCAACGCCCAGTCGGCCGCCGGGTGGTATGCCGGCGACCCGTCGCCGGCCAACACCTCGTTTGCCTCGAGCTATCGATCCAGATATGGCGTTCCTCCCGACCAGTTCGCGGCCCAGGCCTTCACTGGTGTCAAACTGCTGGCCGCCGCGGCCAAGAACGCTCCGTTGGGCTTCACCAATGTCGCGACGGACCGGGGCGCCTTCAAGCTTTCACTCGAGGGCGTCTCCCTGCAGACCCCGCTCGGGCCGTTTCAGTTCACGGCCGACCACGACGTGTACCAGCCGGTGTGGGTTGTCGCCATGAATGGACGGGGAGGGTACCGGCTCGTCACGGAAGTCCCGCCCACGCAGACTCAGGGCACCACGAGCACGACGAGCAGCGCGAACACCCAGAACACGGCGAACTCGACGCGCGCCACCTCAACGGCGAATGGCGGTCCATAAGCCGACCGTATTTTTCCCCGGATCCGTCGCAGTCTCCGGCAGCGCTCCTCGATCGCCTTGCCCTGCCAAGGGGCGACCGAACCGACCCGGACGATTGGGATGTCGGGGCTACCGAGCGCGATAGTTCAGCGCACGCTATACAGGGTCCCCCAGCGCCGCCTCGAGGGCGACGCTTCAGAGGAGGAGATGGCATGCCGAAAATGGTTGTCACACATGGAGTCGTCGACGCCGGGAAATGGTTGAGCTTCAAAGCAGAGCGAGCAGAGGCCGTTGCGGCGACCGGTGTCTTGAATGCAGTGGACCTGGTTGCGGAGGACGGCAGCAACGCCGTAGCCATCATGGGTGACGCCGCTGATCCGGCGGCGGTGATGGCCGCCCTCGCCTCGCCGCCTCCAGAGGTGGCTGCCACTATGGAACGGCACGGGGTAGTCCCGCCGCTCATGATTTACATCGAGAAGTAGCTCGAGTCGGCTACTGGATCACGAACCGCTCAGGTATAAGAAGCCGTACCCCTCGTCGCGCACAACCACCTCTGCCTCTGCGAGTGCAACGTCCCAGTCCCCTCGAACCCCCGGGTCGGACTCCTCCATACCGTGGTCGGCGACCAGGAAGAAGGCGGTGTCGTCCCACACCCCGGACTGCTCAACCCTCGCCAGGATGCGGCCCAGCCTGGCGTCGCTGTCGCGCACGGCACTCGCTGCGATCTCCGAGTAGGGGCCGCCCTCGTGAAACGCCGCGTCGGTCAGGGTGAAGTTGACCCACGTGAAGACGGGAGGTTCACCGCCACCGTCAGTCCAGACGCGGTGAAACTGCTCGACGGCCGTGTGGTCCACGCGAGACGCCCACCGGTAGTCCTTGCTTGGCCTGACGAACCGTGTCGTCGCGTCGGGTAGGTCGTCGGGCCCGGGGGCGGGCGGCGGCAGCTCGCCGTTTCGCACGAGTCCGAACGTCGAGTAGTCGGCTCCGGCGTCGCAGGGTTCGTTGATCGAGGCGGTTTTCCCGGGACGCACGCGCTTGGCCGCGTGATGCATGGTCTGCACCCCGGGGTTGAGCCACTGCATGGAATTCGCCCACGTCGCCGGCGAGTTCGTGATGACCTGCGCACCGGTACGCCGGTCGATCCAGGCGTTGTGCAGGATCCCGTGGTGGCCTGGGTGGCTGCCGGTGAGGATCGTCGTGTGGTTGGCCAGGGTCACGGTCGGGAGCGATGCCAGCGCCCCGTACCGACAGGCCGTTCCCTCGCCGATCAAGCGCGCCACGTTCGGGGCCTCGCCCCGACCGGCAAGGTCGTAGAGCACGTTGGGGTTGGTCCCGTCCCAGAGAATCCCGATCAGATACCGGGCGCGGCCCGGGCCCTCGAGCAGTGGATCCATCACCAACCCGTCCTGATGGGAGAGCAGCAGCCGGTCAGGGTCGTGATCGGCCGCGAGCAACCGCAGCATCGTCGGCGCCACATCGACGAGTCGGCAGCCGATGTCGGCCATCCCGAGCCTTGGCACCCCGGCGCCCGCGACGATGAAGGGTGCCCTCGCCTGTACCACGCCCAGCGATCCATGCTCCCCGAGGTGCCCGCCCTGGTCGGCCCAGTTGTGCGACGCACTGTGGATCACGCAGAGGTCGGGCGCTGACGGATGGTCGAAAAGCTGGGCGAACTGTTCGAAGGCGTGGGGGTAGCTGTTCTGGTGGCGACTCGGATGTGGCGTGGCCCGCTCGGCCTCAAGCCCGACGAAGCGCCTCTGGTCCTGCACCGCGAGCGGGTTCTGACCCGTGGCCGACTCGATCCAGAAGCCGCCATCCCCGCCGGCGTCTCGGCGGAACCGCACGGATCCGTCCGCCGACGCAACTTCGTAGGCACCGTCGGCCATCGACCAGCTGACCATGTCGACGATGGGTTCGAGGTCGCGGCTCAGGAGCACCTGGAGGGCCCGTTCACGTTGGCGCGTGGTCGCCGGGACGAGGGCGCTCATGCACGAAGCGTAGGCCCGACACGCGCGTGGCAGTCGACTCGAGCCCAATGTGCGCCCGATGAGCCCTCGACCAGCCCCGACGGGCCGAGGCGTCCCACGGTCCCGGCGTTCGGACACGGTTGGGTCCAGCGTGACGGCTCGTCGCCCCCGGCACGAGTGCGCCCCCTCGGGGCCGGGAACCGCGTACGGGCGAAATGTGGCAGCGCGACATGTTGCTGCACACCGTGCGGTATTTAGTTCATTGCTCGAGGATGTCAAGGAGCGAGCCCGGTCCAACCACGTCGGCCCCCAGGGCCTCAGCCCGCCGCCGTAGGCCGCGATCCGCCGTGACGAGTGTGACCAATTCATCAGAGGCGCTCGAGGCGACATCGATGAGCATGTCGTCACCGCTGCCGGTAGCGTGAAGGACCGTTACGCCGTGGGCGGTCCCATCCGGGACACCACCGCGAGCCTGGCCTTCCAGGACGAGGATGACAGGTTGGGCGAGTCGTCCCGAGTCAACGGCTGCCCTTACCTGGTCCACGAAGGTTCGGGCTGCTCCTGCTCGGTCACGCCACCAGCCGGTCGGACGGGACCCGACCACATTTGCAGCATCAATCAGTAGCACTGCGCCATTCTGATCGCTATGGCGAATCACGGGGCACCGTCTTGCGTCGGAGATCTCCGTCCCACCCGACGTGCTGGGGCAGCAACCCGAGCGACATACCCATGTGAAGGTCCAGGCCCGATGGTGCACAGGGGCGGACTCGGCACGCAATCTATGCAGGTTCGGTCAACCGCGGACACGAAGCCACCATTGTGACTACGGTGCGGTTCTGACAAAGGGGGAAGTCATGACGTCAGAGGTGATCGTCGGCCGAGAAGCCGGTAGAAGGTGTGGCCATAGGTGCCGCGCCGCGGTGCGGCCGCAGCCCTCAGTCTGAGCGTCGTTCTTGTGGCGTGCGGAGGATTATCGAGTTCAGCGTCGTCCACATCCCCTGGCAGTTCGACGTCGACGAGCACTTCTCAGAACTCGCGGGGAGTCACCATAACCGGGCCCGTTCCAGTCGGTTCTCCGACCTTCAACAACACCCTCTATGGCACAAGTTTCGACTTGTCAAAGGTCGGTTACGAGAAGTCTCAGTTCTTCCTCTCCGGCACCGCCCACTCCTTCGTGCCAGCGCAGCCCCTGACCAGCGACGGGAAATGGAAGATCACGACTGGCGTGAGCTCGCCGTACAGGACCCGGATAGCCGTCTACCGTCCGATCAACCCCAAGCGGTTCAACGGCACGGTCGTGGTCGAGTGGCTCAATGTCTCGGGCGGGACTGACGACTCCCCGGATTGGACGCTCGCCCACAACGAACTGATCCGCGACGGCTTCGCCTGGGTGGGGGTTTCCGCCCAGAGTGTCGGTGTCGACGCAGCGAAAACCTCCGATCCCGCCGAGTACTCGTCGCTCTCACACCCAGGCGACAGCTTCTCCTACGACATTTTCTCCCAGGCTGGCCAAGCGGTTCGCGACGACGCAGCCACGATCCTGGCTGGTTTGCGGCCGCACACGCTGATTGCGGCTGGTGAGTCGCAGTCGGCCGGACGCCTCATGACGTACATCGATGCGGTGCAGCCCATTGCCCACGTCTTCCGGGGCTTCCTTGTCCACAGCCAGTTTGGCACCGGTGCTTCACTCTCCCAAGCACCGCAGGCCAATTTCTCGGCCCCGGCCCCGACGACGATCCGCAGTGACCTCGGCGTTCCGGTGCTGGAGTTCGAGACCGAAACCGACGTCGACAACAGCAACCTGACCGACCGACTGCACTACGGCAATCCAAAGTGGTTCCGACTCTGGGAGGTCGCTGGCAGCTCGCACTACGACTATTACGGTCTCGCCATCGGTCCCAACGACACGGGCAACGGTCAGGGCGCGGTAGAGCAATTTGGCTGCCATGCAGAACCCGACCCGCACCCCCGTGGGTGGCTTCAGCTGCGCCGTTCCCATTAACACCGGTGGAACGCACTGGGCCCTCGATGCCGCCGTGTATTGGCTCAACCGGTGGGTCGTCGACGGGACACCGCCGCCTGGGGCGCCCGTCTTGGCGACCACTCACGTTTCACCGGTGGTGTACCAGCTTGACGCCAACGGGAACGCCATCGGGGGCGTGCGAACTCCACAGGTTGACGCGCCGATCGCTGCACTGGGCAGCCAAGGCAACAGCGGGGGCTTCTGCTTCCTATTCGGCTCCACGGTGCCGTACAGCGCGGCCCATCTGGCCAGCCTCTACAAGACGCATGTCCAGTTCGTCTCGGCCTGGGCCCGTGAAATTCAAAGGGATCAAGCTGCAGGGTTCCTACTCCCCGCCGATGCAGTCGAGCTGTTGCATTCGGCAGCTGTTTCGCAGGTCGCACGGCAAGCCCGCTGACTCAGTTGGCACTTGCTGGGACGCCCACCACTGGGGTCTGGTCAACCTGCGGGGCACGGGCACGTGTTCATTCGCCCGAAGCGGCCGAGTTGGCCCACACGAGGTGGGATGCAGGGTGGTGATCGAGGCGTCGGCTCCCGTGCGGATTTGTGACAACGGTGGGTGGACCGACACATGGTTTGGGGGTCCGGGACGGGTCTTGAATATCGCAGTGACACCGAGAGTAGAGGTTTCGATCCGCACGACGGTAGGTCCGGACCCTGTGGTGCTCGACGTGGATACCTTCGGCGACCGGTACTCCCTCGTCCCGAGGGCGCCCCGGGCCGCCCGCCACCCGCTGCTTGAGTCCGCCATCGACGCGTTCCCACCCCCACGAGGACTCGCCGTGGAAGTCAGGGTTCGTTCCGGGGTCCCGGCTGGTTGTGGCACCGGCACGTCGGCGGCGGTTGCGGTGGCTCTGCTGGGCGGATTGACGGCCTTGCGCCTGGAGCAACGCGCGCCGAGCGACATCGCCTACGCAGCGCATCGGCTCGAAGTCGACAATCTCGGTGTCCAGAGCGGGATCCAGGACCAGCTGAGCGCGGCGTTCGGCGGGATCAATTACCTCGAAATCGAGGCGTACCCCGAGGCCAAGGTGTACCCATTGCCGACCTGGGAGGAACTCAGCCCACGGCTGACGCTGGTCTTCCTCGGCCGCGCCCACGATTCCTCGGCCGTGCACCGCCAGGTCATCGAGGATGTGGGGAGTCAGGGGCCACGGGTGTTCTCGCGGTTGCGAGATGCGGCGGTCGGGGCTCGCGATGCAGTGCTCGCCCGGGATCTCGACGCTTTCGGTCAGGCGATGATCGCCAACACCGAGGCGCAGGGGTCCCTTCATCCTGGGCTTGTGGGCGTTGACGCAAGACGGGTGATTGAATGCGCGGCGGCGCAAGGCGCGATCGGGTGGAAGGTCAACGGGGCCGGGGGAGATGGCGGCTCAGTCACGATCCTGAGCACCACCCCAAAGACCAAAGAGGCACTTGAGCATCGCGTCACCGCCTTGGACAAGCGCTACCAGGTGCTCCCCATCCAAGTCAGCACGGTCGGGCTCGAGGTCCGGGGTGCCCTCTAGCCCCACTGCCCGTGGGGCAGGATTGCGCATCGCGGCTCCTGATTGCTGAGGCGAGACGGGTGAACCGGGCGAACATCCGCAGTCACTCCTGGCGTATTGGGCGCCCTAACGCGGCGTCGCGCGGCCCTCTTTCTTCATGATCTCGTTGAACTTCTCCCAGCGCATCCGGTAGCGGGTCCGGCCGTTGCCAGGCAGCCAGTCGATGGAGCCTTTGCTTACCTGGAGCTCGCCGAGCTTGGCGTCGTTGCTCCATACGACGAAGGTCACGTCCGAATGGAGCACGAATCGAGTGGGGAGGTCAATAGTGACGTCATGGGTTGCCATGAGTGGACGGTAGCCCCTGGCGCGTCAGTGAGCAGCCTTTGGAACTCGTGGCCGAGCGATCCATCGCAACTCCGTCACCCCCCCCGCATCAGCTGGGGGCGCAGCAGCACAAGTGCGGTCACCCCAGTGCCGGCGAACCAGTCTGGCGGAGGGGCACAACGGCCTGCCGAATGGCCTCCGGCTGTTAAAACGGGAGTCCGTGGCCGACGAAGGAGAACAAATGGAGCGCAGGGTCCTCGGTGGTACAGGTATTTCGGTCAGCGGATTCGCTCTCGGGACGATGATGTTGGGGGCCATGGGCAACACCGACCATGACGAGTCGATCCGTATGATCCATACGGCGTTGGACGCCGGTATCAATTTCGTGGACACCGCCGACGTCTATTCCCGGGGCGAGTCTGAGGAGATCGTCGGGAAGGCCCTGGCCGGACGTCGCGACGAGATTGTGCTGGCCACCAAGTTCGGACTCCCGGTCGGCGGCGACCCTAACCGGCAGGGCGGGTCACCCCGCTGGATCACCCGGGCGGTCGACGCCAGCCTCCGGCGCCTTGGCACTGACTACATCGATCTTTACCAGCTGCACCGGCCTGACTACAGCACGGATCTCGACGAGACCCTGGGTGCCCTCTCTGACCTGATCCGAGCGGGAAAGGTCCGCTCCATCGGCGCATCCATGTTTCCGGCGGACCTCGTCGTCGAGGCGCAATGGGTGGCCGAGCGTCGCGGCCATCACCGATTCAGAACCGAGCAGCCCCGCTACTCCATCCTCACCCGGACCATCGAGGGCACCGTGCTGCCGGTCGCCCAGCGTCACGGCATGGGCGTCTTGTCCTATGGTCCGCTGAGCAGCGGATGGTTGTCGGGACGGGCCGATCCCACTCGGGGCCATCGGACGACCACCGCCCCCCAGGCATTCGACCTGAACGTTCCGGCCAACCGGGCCAAGTTGGAGGCCGTCCGTGTGCTCAGCGAGCTGGCCGCCGAGGCCGGGCTCCCATTGACCCATTTGGCGACCGCCTTTGTCAGATCTCATCCGGCTGTTACCTCGGTGATCATCGGGCCCCGGACACCCGAGCAGCTTGATGACCTCCTGGCCGGGGCCAACGTCGTGCTCAGTGACGATCTCCTCGACCGCATCGACGAGATCGTTCCCCCGGGGTCGGAACTCAATCCCGACGACAACTATCTCGCCTCCTCGCCCGCACTGACGGATCCGCGACTCCGCCGTCGCTGAGTGGGACCGTCCACATCTTCCATGTGGACAACCCGGACGACAGACCGCGCACCTTGAGAACTGCGGATGCCAGCCCTATCAACGAAGCGGGGCACCAGTTCACTGTGTGGTCAGCTCGCTTCGATAAAGTTCCGAGTGACAGAGGAGGACCGATGGACGAAGGACGCCCGATCTCATACGAGGCCCTGCCGATTGGTGCAGCGGTACTCAGTTCAACGGACACTCAGTTCGGCACAGTCGAGCACGTTTTGCAGATCCCTGAACTCGATCTTTTCGACGGTATTGCCGTCAAGACGAAACATGGTCTGCGGTTTGTTGACCGCGACCAGGTGAGGGAAATGACAACGACTTTGGTCCGTTGTGCAATAACGGACGAGGAAGCCGCAAATCTTCCGGCGCCTAAGGGCGCACTTGTGCTCCATCCCGATACCGCACACGACGAAGGCCCTTCCCTCACAGCTCGATTTGGACGCCTTTTCGGTCGGGAGCACTGGAAGGAGTTGGAGTAGCGCTCCGCGCTCCCGCCCGCCGATAGAGGATGGTTCTGAAGGCTCTCGTGCCCGGGGTCGAGAAAACGAAGGCTCCAGCGTCACTCAAGCTGCCCGAGCGCGGTCTGGTCGATGCCGTAGCGTTGGAGGGTCCGACGCATGAGAATGACCCACTTGTCGTTCCTCGCCGCAAGTCCCGCCAGGATCTCCCGTCCTTCGGTCTGACCGGCCGCAAGGAGGGTCAAGCCGAGCCGCATCTGCAGATTGGGGTCGGCCGGTGCTGCGTCGCTCATGATGCGGGCGTATTCAAGGGCGCCCTGATAGTCCCCACAAGCAAGGCGCTCCAACGGCACGTTGATATGCCGATAGGCGTTGGTCAGCACGGCGAGCCGCTCGAGTTCCCGTAGGGGCTCGGGATGATCGTCCACTCGGACGTTCACGATGGCGGTAGCCCAGGCTGGGGCGCCCCGTTCTCCGGCTCGGACGACCAGCCCGGCGGACTGCATGCCTCGAAAGTCGCCGCCCATGGCCTGTGCGACATCGAGTGCAACAAGGAGCCGTGACCAGAGTTCACCAGTCGAGGCTTCGAAGGCAGAAACCATTGCCAGGGGCACATCGGAGCGCTCCATCATGTTTGCCTGGGCGACGCAGTCGACACCTGCATGGTCTTCGGCATGCGGGACGCAATCGGACCCGGTGAAGGCAGCAGGCGTGGAGGTGAGGTCGATGACACCAAGCTGTCGTATCTCAGGATTGCCGTCGCCCGCCATGAGTGCAGCGACGGTCTGAACGGGTGTCGATCCGACCCTGAGCATCTCTAGTCCGAGGTGGCCGAAAGCTCGCCCACCCATTGCCTGCGTCGCAACTGCGCCGACCCCTGCTTCCGCCCAGATCACACCCGCGCCTGAGGAGTACGAGGCAGTCTGGACGGCCGCGCCGACCTGGCCGGTGGCTGGATCTCGAGCAACGATCGAGTACGTCACGGCGGAATGTTACGGCGCAGCGTGCCGGCACTGCTGAATCACTCGAGATTGCCAGAGACCGAGCGCCGCTTCTGGGCGTCCGACCTCTGCTAATCAGCAAGCAATGCCTCGCTGAGCCTCCTCATCGCCTGATCGACGGCAAACGGAAGTGACGTGGCGTAGTACGGGATGTAGAACACCGTCTGTTGCACAACCCAGCCGCGGGCACGCGCCCATGTGGCGTCGTCGAACCCGAGAGTTCTCCGGTAGATGCGGCGGGCGTCCAACGGAAGCGACCAGGCCAGCATCGCTTCACATGCCGGATCGCCCACCCCTGCGCAGCTCCAGTCGATGATGCCGCTGAGTCGACCCTTGTCGATGAGGATGTTGCCCGGGAGCAAGTCGCCGTGTACCCAGACGGGGTCCCCGGGCCAGTCTCCAGCTTCTAGGGCGCTGCGCCAGACGTGCCTCGCTCGATCGAGTTCAATGACGCCTCCGAGCTGGCTGATGCCCCACTGCACGGCTTCGTCGAATTGAGCCATCGGGGTGCCTCTGCGGATCGGAGGCGGCCCACCCTGAGTGGGGAGGTGCTGCAGAGCGAGTACGAACTCGGCCACGTCTTCTGCGATGACATTCCAGTTATCGACCGCAGTCCGATCGAGGCTGGTTCCATCCAACCAGGGAAAGACGAGCCAGGGAAACGGATAGCCGCGGCCGGGGCGGCCTTCGGCCAGGGGCTCTGGCACTGGCGCGGGGAGATTCGCCGCCAGCTTGGGGAGCCATCGACATTCCTTCTCGATCTGGGCTTCTGCCCACTGGATGCGAGGCAGCCGTATGCCCAGGTCGTCGCCCAGCCGATAGATGGCATTGTCCGTCCCGGAATCTGCGATTCTGCGCAACCGCGTATCGGCCCAGTGTGGGAACTGATCCTTGAGGAGGGCGCGGACCGTGCGGTCGTCCACCAAGACCTCGTCTTCGTGCATCTGCGGGGTTGAGTTATCAGCTGTCATGGGCGCAAGTCATCCCATCAATGTTGCCACCCGCCCAATCCTCAGCACAGCAAAGGCTGCCGAGCTGCGATCTACGGCACCGTGGCTTGCGCGGTCGGAGTCGGTTGGACGTCGAGAGTATGACTTCGCCCCGCTCACCACCGTGTTGCGGCGCGAGGATGAACGCCGTGACGCGCATGATCCTCCTGCGGCATGCCGAGCCGCTCATGAGCGATGGAACGCCAGCAGTTCAGTGGACGCTGACCGAGCGGGGTAGAAAGGACGCACGTGCGCTCGGGAGCTCGCTAGTCAACGGATCTACCACGGCCACGGTATGGACGAGTCCGGAACGTAAAGCCTCTGAAACCGCTTCGCTTGCGCTTCCGTCAGCCACCATCCACGTCCGAGAACAGCTCAGTGAGGTGAAGCATCCGTGGTACATCACGGCCGATGAGCAAACCAAAGCTGTCGCCAGCTATCTGAAGGGAGAGGCGGTCCCCGGGTGGGAGCGTCGTGATGACGTGGGTGCCCGGCTCGCCGTGTTGGAGACCGACCTCAGTTCCCTGGAGACCGACCTGATTATTGTGAGCCACGGAGTGCTACTCACCACTTGGCTCGACCGCCGGATAGGGCTCGAAGACCCGTACTGGTTTTGGTCGAATCTGCGAATGCCCGATGCTTGGGTGGCCGATTTCGAGGACAAGTCGCTGCAGCGGATCGTTGCCCTCTAAGTAGCCAACCCGGTCCGGCGTAAGGAGCCACCCCGACGAGTCCACCTCAGTCGAGATCGGAGCCGTGCTCATCGCACCATTTGCTCTCGGACGTGCCACCACTCCCCACGTCGCCGAACGAGCGTCGCGGGATCGCCCGGACGCAGACCAAAGAAGGTCAGCCAGCGATGATCGGGGGCAGATGCAGATCTCTCGAGAGCATCGCGATGATTACCTACTCTCCAGTGCAGGCGTTCGTCGATTTGGTTGGATCGAACGTCTCCCCGTCTTGAGGGAAGTAGTAGGTCACTTCCTGATAAGCGGGCGTACTACCGTCACAGGTCCCGAGATCGAACGCGACCACCGTGGCCGTCTCGACCGGCCAGCTAGATATGGGCCCACTCTGACCTGTGCCGTCGATGGCCTGACCCTGCCCCATTGCCTGCGGTGCGCCCCAGTTCGACCACGAAATTGAATCCACGTGCGGGGACTCCGCAGTAGGTCCCTCGCTGAAACTGTCGGGTGCTACTTCGCCAAAGCCGCTGATTCCAGCGAATGAACCCAGTGCCTGACCCCATGCCGCACTTCCGAGGAGGGGGCCGTCAGCGGTGGGGGTCGCCGGAAGCGTCGTGGTCGACGGCACAGTCGTAGTCGTAGTTGGCGCGAGCGTCGTCGTCGTGGTCGTTGATGCCGCGCCACCAGCCGGCGTCTTGGCCGAACTGGCCACGGGAAGGCTCGCTTTCCAGGCTGTGCCATTCCAACGCAGGATCAAGATTTTGGGGGTACCGGCAGCATTACCTCCCGCACTATCCCAACCAACGGCCCATGCATTGGAGCGGGATGTTGCGGCCAGACCCCAGAGGCCACCGTCGTCACTTCCCAGGTCCGCAATTGGGACACGAGTCCAGGCGGTGCCGGTCCACTGCAAGATCACGCTGCTCGTCGGGCCGTCTCCGCTTCCGCTCAGTCCCACGGCCCACGATCTGCCCGAGGGCAGTGACGCGACGGCAATGAGGTTGACGCCGCCTCCGAACGTGGGAGTTGGCACTTGCCCCCACGTATGACCCTTCCACCGCTCGATCAAGCTCGCGCCAGGTCCACAACCACAGCTGTTGCCATTGCCAACCGCCCAGATCGTGCCGGCAGACGAGACCGCCACGCCGCTCAAGAAGCTGGCGAGAGCCTGCCCGCTGCCGGGGCTGGGGCTCGGCATCTGCCGCCACGCTTTTCCGTTCCAGTGCAGGATCAACGTGCTGCCGCTGTTCGTAGCGCCAACGGCCCAGGCGTTCGTAGGAGAGGTCGCCGTCACTCCAGACAGAGTGCCGGCGGTGCTCGGCATCTGGCGCCATGCTTTTCCGTTCCAGTGCAGGATCAACGTGCTGCCGCTGTTCGTAGCGCCAACGGCCCAGGCGTTCGTAGGAGAGGTCGCCGTCACTCCAGACAGAGTGCCGGCGGTGCTCGGCATCTGCCGCCACGTTTTTCCACTTCGGTGCAGGATCAATGTCTGGGTGTTCGTTGCGTCCCCGCTATAGCCCACAGCCCATGCATTGCTGGATGATGTGGCGGCAACGCTGCGGAGCGATGCGCCAGGAGGACTAGGGCTCGGCACAGGCTTCCAATGGGAGCCGTTCCAGTAGAGGATGAGTGACTTGGTGGCAGGGTTGGTCCCCGAATAGCCCACAGCCCACGCGTCACCGCCAGGCGTAGCGGCGACCCCAAAGAGTTCACCAGTCTCGGCAGATGAACCAATGGCCACTGCCCCGTTCCTCGGTGGGCTCGCTCCGACCGCTTGGGTCGAAATCAGCGACAACGACGCGGTGGCGAGTCCCGCCACAAGAGCAGGGGCGACACGGTGGCGTACGACCCTGCATGCGTGCATGTTTCTCCCCCCCACGTCCACCGCCATTAAGTGACGACGAGGAAGTGTACTGGGACGTTGGATCGGCCGCAACGCCCGTAGAAGGCCGTCTGAACTGCGGTTATCCATTCGAGCTCACAGAAACCTTGGGGCGTTATCGACCGAGCAATTGTCGTGGCCCATGGTGCCGGCAGATGACGCACTTCGGCGATCGACGCTTGTTTCGAGGTCCTGATCCTGGGCCTCTGCGCCTCTGCGCAGCGCGCGCCCAACGAAAGAGCCCCGGGTCGCCCGAGACGCACCCGACCCGATTCCAGCGAACCCCTCTAGATCGACTTGCGGAACTCGACTCCCTCGCCCAGTAGGCGCGTGGTCTCGGTGATGTCGTTCACAGGGATGATCTCGAAATCCAGGTAGGTGCCGAACTTCGCCGGAGCTTCTGCGAGCGAATCTGGATTGTCGGTTTCGACGACGGCGAAACCGCCCGTACCGTCGAGACGACCCAAGAACTGATGGAATGTCTCGTCGGAGGGTGGCGACCACTTCCCGAAGACCTCAAGGGTACGAGCGGCCGCAGCCTCATTGTCCGCGGCGGATGCACCGCTCCGAACTTTCCACGTCACTACAAACTTCATTGCCTACTCCTCTCATCGGTCCTGCCTTGGTGACGTTGGTCTGGTCTAGCACTGCATTCATGCCCTGCCAACTGGGATTGCGGACGCCGGCCCCGATTGGGCGACCGGCTGTGTTCCGTGGGCGAGGCCGCCCTCCTGCTCGTTCGGGATCGCGCCGTCTCACCGCATCACCATCTCACCGCCCGCCTAACCGCCTGGTTGGGTCGCACCCACGAAGATCTGGCTGCCAAAGGGGGCCCCGAGGGTCGACGGGAATGGGTCCTCCCTGACGACGGCACCGGTGAACGGGGCGTCGACCATGACGTCGGGAGCCACCACCAGCCCGACGTGCTCCACATCGGCCGTCCCGCCGCCGAAGAAGACCAGGTCGCCTGGTGCGGGTGGCACGCCTGGTGGAAGCTGCGGCCCGGCATCGAACTGGTCCTGGGCCACCCGGGGCAAGGCGATGCCGGCCACCTTGTAGGCCGCCTGGACCAGCCCCGAACAGTCGAAGCCGACGCCGGGCGTTTCGCCACCCCAGATATACGGGGTGCCGATCTGGGCGAGGGCCCATTCGACGGCCACGGCCCGGACCGGACCCGCTGACACCGTGGGCGCCGGAGGCTGGATGTAGGTCTCGGCCAGTTTGAGGACTTCGCTCACGTAGGTCTGGCTGTGGTTGTAGGCGAACACGGCTGCGGTGAGGGTGGCGCCGCTGCCCGCTCCATTGGCGCACAAATACCGCGCCGCCGCGTAGACGGCATCGGTCGGGTCATAGGGGTTGGGCGGGCTGGCCCCTCCCGCGGGAATCGGGAGGTCGTATGCAGCGAACGTGGCCGGCTCGAATTGCATCGGGCCCTCGGCCCCAGCGGCATTGGCACCCGTGTGGACGCCTGGGAGATTCGACGTACCGTTCCCGGACTCCACCGTGCCGATGGCGGCCAACACGGCCCACGACAGGCCGGGGCAGGTGCCGGCCGCCTGCTCGTAGAGGGCGAGCATGGCAGGGGGAATCGCACCCGCAGCAGCCGTGCTCGGACTCGAACCACCGGAGTCGAGGGTGACCATGCCCGCCACCCCCGCCAGCACCACGGCGCCACTCGTGAGGACGCCCGCTGCCAGTCCGACGAGCGCGAGAAGGGGGGCAGCCACCCCAGAGAAAGGTCGTTCGGCAGGCACGCGGTGTGCGCACTCGTCATACTTGGAGCCGGATCGGCCAGCGAAAGGACCACGCGATGCGCAGCACCATGCAGGACGCCCCGCTCTTGATCACCGACATCCTCCGCTACGGACTGGCGGTGCACGGGGACAGCCGGGTCATCACGGTCGAGGCCGAGGGTCACCGCTCAGCCACCTTCAATGAGGTGGCCGTCCGGGCCGAGAAGTTGGCTCGCGCCCTGCAACGACTGGGCATCGAGAACGGCGACCGGGTGGGCACGTTCTGCTGGAACAACCAGGGACACCTGGAGGCGTATTTGGCCATCCCGTGCATGGGGGCCGTGCTGCACACACTCAACGTCAGGCTGCCGGCCGAACAGTTGGCCTACGTGGTCAACCACGCCGAGGACCGGGTCATCATCGTCGATGCGTCGCTCATTCCCCTGTTGGCCGCCATCAAAGACGACCTCAAGACGGTCGAGACGTTCATCGTCGTGGGCGAGGGCGATACGTCGGCGCTGGGGGAGACCCTCTCCTACGAGGAGCTTCTGGCGGCCGAGGAGCCGGGGTTCGATTGGCCGGTGTTAGACGAGCGCTCGGCGGCAGCCATGTGTTACACCAGCGGCACCACCGGCAACCCCAAGGGCGTGGTGTACTCCCATCGCTCCACGTGGTTGCACACCCAGGCGCTGCAGTCGGCCTCATCGGTCGGGGTGACAGAGAAGGACCGGATCCTCATCATCGTGCCCATGTTCCACGCCATGGCCTGGGGAACGCCCTACGGGGCGTGGCTGGCCGGGACCGACATGATCATGCCGCAGATGTTCTTGATGGGGGAGCCGCTGGGCAAGATCTTCAACGAGCTCCACCCGACCTTGGCCTGCGGGGTGCCAACCATCTGGAACGGTCTGCTGCATATCGAGTCGAAGGTGGACTTCTCGAGTGTGCGGGGGATTACGGCGGGTGGGGCCGCCGTGCCGCAGTCGCTCATCGAGCAGTTCGAGGAGCGGTTCGGCGCCACGATCATCCAGGGGTGGGGCATGACCGAGACGAGCCCTCTGGCGGCGTTCGGCTTGCCGCCGGCGCGGCGGATCGAGGGCCACGACGACATGTACTACAAGATCAAGGCCGGCCGGGTGGTGGCCGGCGTCGAGGTGCGGGTGGTGGCCGAGGACGGCACCGTGTTGCCCAGCGACGGCAAGGCCATCGGGGAGTTCGAGATCCGCGGGCCGTGGGTCACCGGCTCGTACTACAAGGATGAGGATCCCTCGAAATTCCACGACGGGTGGTTGTGTACCGGTGACGTCGGCACGCTGGACCATCAGGGCTACATGACGATCTCGGACCGCACCAAGGACGTGATCAAGTCGGGCGGTGAGTGGATCTCCTCGGTGGAGCTGGAGAACGCCGTCATGGCCCACCCCGACGTTTTCGAGGCAGCCGTCATCGCCATCCCGGACCCGAAGTGGTCGGAGCGCCCCTTGGTCTGTGTGGTGCTGTCGCCGGGCAAGTCGCCCAGCGCCGAGGAGCTGTTGGAATTCCTGGTGGAGCGGGTGCCGCGCTGGTGGCTCCCTGACCAGTGGACCTTCATCGACGAGATCCCCAAGACCAGCGTGGGCAAGTTCGACAAGAAGGTCATGCGCGCTGCCTTCGCGCACGGGGACTACAGCGTGCAGACGGTCGCCCTGCCCAAGTGAGTGCCGCTGGGCGCCACAGTGGCAGTGGGGCGGTGGGCATGTGGAGTTCGTGTTGGTGATGGTGATGGTGATGGTGATGGTGATTCGGTGAGCCCGACCAACGACGCCCTGGCCGAACTGGCCGGCCGGCTGGAGGGCATGGCGGAGGAACTGACCGATATGGCGATCGATGCATTGCGTCGGGCGACATCGGGTGATCCCGATTCGGCCGAGGCCGGGGAGGCCCTGGCCTTGGAGCGTCGGATCGTCCGGGCTCGTCGTGCCGTGGAGAAGGCCGTGTCGGTGTTGGGCGAAGGTCGTGGGGGAGGCGCCGGGGGACTCGACGACGGGGCGTAGGGACGGCGCAGCCCAAAATGGGCACGGCCTGGGTGCTCGGGGGTGCCTGATTCATCCGAGAATTATTCAAGAGATGCTGTACATTTCCCCGATTCGGGCGACGGGATATTGGGCCTCTGACGAGGGATTATGGCCCCGATCGGGTGTCACAACCCCGTGATCCAATGGGACCCGTGGAACACGAAGATTTCGAAGCGCTTGAAGTACTCCAAGAACTGGAGGCCGTCGAAGAGGCAGTGGATCGACTGGCGCGATGCGATCTGGCGAACTACGCCGACGGTGACTCGGTCGAACGCCTCGAACGGGTCCGCTCCCGCCTCGGGGCCATTGTCACCGGAGCGGTGGCCGAGTTCGATGCCTCGGGGGCGTGGGCGCCAGGTGGTGCTCGGACCGCCGCCGCCTGGCTGCGGCGCCATTGCCGGCTCCCGAGCAACGAGGCCTCCCGGGAAGTGCGCCGGGGGCGCCAGTGTCGTGAGCTGCCCCACTTCGAAGCGGCCTGGTCGTCCGGTGAGATCGGAGCGGCCTGTGTGGACCTGGTGGCCTCGGTACGCCGACCGGCGACCGAAGCAGCTCTGGCCCGGGACGAAGAGATGCTGGTGGACTACGCCAAGTCGCTGGCCTTCGCCGAGTTCGTCCGGGTGCTGCGCTACTGGGAGCAGCACGCCGACCCCGACGGGGCCGAAGAGGACGCCATGGAGCAGCAAGCCCGCCGCGACGTGTACCTGGTGCCGAGCATGGGCGGCACCTTCTTGGGCAAGATGACCCTCGACCCGATCTCGGGGGCCATTGTCGGTGGTGAGCTCGAACGCCTGGAGCGGGAGCTCTTCGAGGCCGATTGGTCCAAGGCCCGAGACGAGCTCGGACGAGACCCTAGGGCCGACGAGCTGGGCCGCACCTCGGCCCAGCGCCGGGCCGATGCCCTGGTCGAGATGGCCACCCGCTCGGCCACGGCGCCGGCCGACGGGCGCCGGCCTGCCCCCCTCTTCAGTGTCCTGGTCGACTACCCGACCCTGTCGGGCCGCATCTGCCAGTTGGCCCAAGGGGCCACCGTGATCTCCCCGGGCACCTTGTTGCCGTGGCTGGACGAGGCCTACGTCGAGCGAGCCGTGTTCGCCCCAGGCCGGCGGGTCGAGGTCGGCATTACCTCTCGCTTCTTCACCGGTGCGACCCGCCGGGCCATCGAGCTGCGGGACCAAGAGTGCCAGCACCCCTACTGCGACGAACCGGCCGAACGCTGTCAGGCCGATCACATCGTCCAATTCTCCAAAGGTGGTCCGACCTCCCAGGAGAACGGTCAGCTCCTCTGCGGCTTCCACAATCGCCAGCGCAACCAGCGGCCGCCGCCAGACAGCGGGGCCTGACGAATCGGTGCTTTCCGGCCAACACCACGGCGGACTGGTTCGAACCCCTACCGAGTCATTCGAAAAGCTACACAGAGTCATTCGAAACGACGAAGTTGGTCAGACGCCCGTGCACTCGTTGATGGCATCGATCAGTAGGCGGAGCCGCGCAAAGTGCCACTTGTCGAAACGAAGAGCCAGGCGGGGGAGTTCGGGGTGATCGTTGCTGGATCGTTCCGGCGGGAAAGCCGCGGTGGATCGGATGGTGCCCCGGGCGACAATGTCGCCGAAGCGTTGGTTGAGGTCGGCCAGCTCGGCCTTGCTGGGCGCCACGAGCACCCGGAGGACCAACAGGTCACCCACCCACCGACAGGAGTGGTAGTTGCGGTAGAAGTGGGCGATTTCCCGGGCCGCCTCTTCGACGGACGTGGTCACCTTGAACAGGGCGAGGTCTTCGGCCGACACCCAGCCGGACGCGATGGCCTGCTCCTGGACGAAACGCAGCCAGCCCTGCCAGTAGGTGCCGCCCGGAGTCTCCATCAGCACCACGGGCGCCGGTTCGGCCTTTCCCGTCTGCAGCAAGGTGAGGAGCTCGAAGCATTCGTCCTGGGTGCCGAAGCCGCCGGGCAGGATCGCGTAGGCATGCGACTCTTTGATCAACATCAGTTTGCGGGTGAAGAAGTACCGCATCTCCACCAACTTCGGGTCCTGGGCGATGAAGGGGTTGGCCCCTTCTTCGTGGGGGAGCCGGATGTTGACCCCGAAGGAATGGTCCCGCCCCGCCCCTTCGAGCCCCGCCGCCATGATGCCGGGGCCCGCACCGGTGACGACCATCCAGTCCTCTTGGGCCAGTTTGGTGGCCAGGTCGCGGGCGAGCAGGTACACCGGATCCTCGGGCTGGGTCCGGGCCGAGCCGAACATGGTCATCTTCCGTATGGCGCGGTAGGGCCGGAAGACCCGGAAGGCCTCGGACATCTCGGCCAGGGCCGCACTGGCGATCTTCAGGTCACCCACCGAGGTCCCCTCCCGAGCCAGATCGCCCAGCGTGCCGATCATGGCCAGCAGTTCCCGGGACTGGGCCGGGGACAGCGTGCGCCCACCGGCCACTGCCTCGAAGGCTCTCGAGTACGCCGCCTTCTCGGCTTCCTTCTCCGCCTCACTCTCTGCGTCGCCGCCGGCCTCGCTGCCTTCGCCGCCCCGGTCGGCGGGTTCGTTCTGCACCGCGTCGGTCGTCACGTGCTCGATGCGGTTCCCGCCATGGCGTACAGCGTCGAGCGCCGCACCAGCGGACGACCCAGGGGCGCCACCAGGGCCTCGAGCTCCTCGACCCCCATGCGCTGCCCATGCTTCGCCCCGGCGGCGCGGGAGATGTTCTCGTCCATCAGGGTGCCCCCCAGATCGTTGGCCCCGGCCTGCAGCAATTGCCGTGAGCCCTCGACCCCCATCTTCACCCAGCTCACCTGGATGTTGTCGATGTCCCCGTGATAGGCGATGCGGGCCACCGAATGCATCAGGAGCGTTTCGCGGAAGGTCGGGCCGCGCCGGGCCTTGCGTTGCAGGTAGATCGGCGTCGCCATGTGGACGAAGGGGAGCGGCACGAATTCGGTGAACCCGCCGGTCTCGCGCTGCAGGTCCCGGGTTCGCACCATGTGGCGGGCCCAGTGCAGCGGCTGCTCCACCGAGCCGAACATGATGGTGATGTTGGACCGCAGGCCCACCGAGTGCGCGGTGCGGTGCGCCTCCAGCCATTGCTCGGTGTTGATCTTGTCCGGGCAGATCAGGGCGCGGATGTCGTCGTCGAGGATCTCGGCCGCCGTGCCGGGCAGCGTCTTGAGACCGGCCTCCTTCAGGCGCACCAGGTAGTCGGCCAGGGGCACCTCGGACCGGCGGGCCCCTTCGGTCACTTCGAGGGCGGTGAAGCCGTGGATGTGGATCCGCTCGGACGCCGCCCGGACGGCGCCCAGCACGTGGACGTAGTAGTCGCCGTCGAAGTTCGGGTGGATGCCACCCTGCAGGCAGACCTCGGTGGCGCCCTCGGCCTCGGCCTCGGCGACGCGGCGAGTGATCTCATCGAGCTCGAGCAGGTAGGGCGCGCCGCGCAGGTTCAGCGAGAGCGGCCCCTTGGAGAAGGCACAGAACCGGCACTTGAAGGTGCACACATTGGTGTAGTTGATGTTGCGGTTCTGCACGAAGGTGACGGCATCGCCCACCACCTGCCGGCGCAGATCGTCGGCCACCTCGGCCACCATGGAAACCTCGGGCCCGCGGGCCGAGAACAAGGTGACGATCTCGTCGACGCCGATCTCCTGGCCGAGCACAACGCCGTCGAGCACCTCGGCCACGGGTCCACCCCGACGGTGGCCACCGGCCTTCGGCGGGGGGACGGACCCATCGACCGCAACGACCCCGTCGAGCCCATCGAGCCCATCGAGCAGCCGCGGTGGCGCCACCTCGCCACCCGAGCACCAGGCCGCGTCGCGGGCCAGGCCCTCGGCGTCGGCCACGTCGAGCACCGGGAAGCGCAGGCCGGCGTCCAACCACCTCTCGGGCGCGTGGGCAAACGAGGGGTACACGGTGAGCCGGGCCGCCAGGACATGACCGGCCGACTCGGTGGCCCCGCGCAAGATGTCCAACGCGGGCCAGGCCCGCTCGGGATTCACGTGGTCGGCGGTGATGGGGGAGACGCCGCCCCAGTCGTCGATGCCGGCGTGCAGGAGGGGAGCCAGGTCGTCGGAGAGGTTCGGCGGCGCCTGGATGTGGACCTCGGGCGGCAACACCAGCCGAGCCACCGCGATGGCCCAGTGCAGGTCGGCCGGCGGGCATGGTGCGGCCCGGGCCATGGACGTCCCGGCCTTGGGCAGGAAGTTCTGCACGATGACTTCCTGGACGTGGCCGAAGCGGGCGTGCGACGCGGCGATGGCCCGAAGGGCGGCCACCTGGCCGGCCCGGTCGTCGCCGATGCCGACCAGGATCCCGGTGGTGAACGGGATGAGCAGCTCGCCCGCGGCGTCGAGGGTGGCCAGGCGGCGGGCCGGGTCCTTGTCGGGGGCGCTGCGGTGGGCCTCGAGGTCGGTGGCCAGGGACTCGACCATCATCCCCTGGCTGGCCGAGACCGGGCGCAGCTGCGCCAGTTCGTCGGGGTAGAGGGCACCTGCATTGGCGTGGGGGAGGAGGCCGGTCTCCTCCAGGACGAGGCGACAGGCGTGGGCGAGGTACTCCACCGTCGAGGCGAACCCGTTGTCGTCGAGCCACTGGCGGGCCAGCGGGTACCGCAGCTCGGGGCGCTCGCCCAGGGTGAAGAGTGCCTCGTGGCACCCGGCGGCCTGGCCGGCCCGGGCGATGGACAGGACCTCTTCGGGCAGCAGATAGGGCGACGTCACACGGGCCGGGGCCTTGGCGAAGGTGCAGTAGCCACAGCGGTCACGGCACAGCATGGTGAGCGGGATGAAGACCTTGGGCGAATAGGTGATCCGCCGGCCGTAGGCCTCGTCGCGCACGGCGCGCGCCAGCGCCGTGAGCTCGGGTAGCGGCGTATGGAGGAGGTCGGCGTCGGAGAGCATCAGGCCAATCTAGGGGGCGGGGCCGAAAGCGGCGCCGTCCACCAGCCAGATGACCTGGGCGGCGCTGACCCGGGCGGCGGGCAGGTCCGCCCCGTGGCGCAGTTGGTCCATCGCCTCGCGCTTGGAGTCGCCGGACACCGTGAAGACGGCACAGCGGGCGGCGTTGATGGCCGGAAGGGTGAGCGTCAGGCGCGGGTGGGGGTTGCGGCCGTTGGGATCGAGCGTGGCCGCCACGAGTTGATCGGACCCGGCATCGAGCTCGGGCACCCCCGGGAACAGGGAGGCGGTGTGGCCGTCGGGGCCGACGCCCAGATGGATGAGATCGATCCCCCGGCCGGCCAGCAGACGCTCGATCGTGGCGTGATACTCGGCCGCGCATTGCTCCGGCGGGCCCGACGTCGACATGGGCGTGAAGGAGCCGACCGGCCCCACCCGGCTCAAGAGGGTCCTCTGGACGAGGCGCTGATTGGCGTCGGGGTCGTCGGCCGGCACCATGCGTTCATCGCCCATGTAGACGTCGACCAGCTTCCAGTCCACCGTGGGGGCGGCTGCCGCCCGCGTTCCCGTTCCGGGTCCCGTTCCCGCCGCCAGGTGCTCGTAACACGCTTGTGCGGTGGGCCCGCCCGACAGCACGAGGGAGAAGCGCTCCCCGGGTCGGGCCGCGAACGCCGCCACCACGACGGCCGTGAAGGCGGCGGGGACGTTGGCCACCGGGGCCGTAGGTGCCGTCATGGGAGACATGGGGGAGTCATGGGGGCCGGGCCGCCTCTTCGCCGTTTCTCGCCGCTTCTCGGTCTTCAGCCCGCTGTGGGCGTGCCGGTCTCGAGGCCCTGTTGGCCCGATTCCAGCGTCACCGCATGCCCGCCGAATTGATTGCGCAGGGCGGACAGCATCTTCAATTGGAATGAGTCCTGCTCCTGCGAGGCGAACCGGGTGAACAGCGCGGCGGTGATCACCGGAGCCGGCACCCCGCGGGCGATCGCCTCTTCGGCGGTCCAGCGGCCCTCGCCCGAATCGACCACCACGCCCTTGATCTCGTCGAAACCGGCGTCGGGCCGCAGGGCCCGCTCGGCCAGATCCAGGAGCCAGCTGCGTACCACCGAGCCGTAGCGCCAGATGGAGGCGATCTCGTGCAGGTCCAGATTGAACTCGTCGGCCGAGCCCATGATCTCGAACCCCTCGGCGTAGGCCTGCATGATCCCGTACTCGATCCCGTTGTGCACCATCTTCACGAAATGCCCCGCCCCGGCCGGCCCGACGTGGGCGTAGCCGTCTTTCGGGGCCAGGGTGAGGAAGGCCGGTTCGACCACGGCCACCGATGCGTCGGTGCCGCCCACCATCAGGCAGTAGCCCTCGGTGAGTCCCCAGACACCACCCGAGGTCCCGGCATCGACGAAGCCGATGCCCTTCTTGGCCAGCCGGACCTCGATCTCCTGGGCCTCCTTGTAGTTGGAGTTCCCCCCATCGACGATGACGTCGCCCGACTCGAAGAAGGTGGCCAGCTCATCGATGGTGCTGTTGGTCGCCTCCCCGGCCGGGACCATGACCCAGGCCGCGCGCGGCGCGGAGAGCAGGCCGGCCAGCTCCTTCAGCGACGACGCCGGCACGGCCCCCTTGGCCGCCGCCGCGTCACGCGCTTGGGCGTGGAGGTCGAAGGCCACCACCTCGTGCCCGCCCTTGAGTAGGCGCTCGGTCATGTTGGCGCCCATCTTCCCCAGGCCGATCATGCCGATCCTCATGGTTGTTCCTTCCCTTCCTTGGCGGTGCAGTGGGTGCTGTGTGTGTGCCTGTGCGGATGGTGCTGCGTCCTTCGCTCATTCGCTCAACTACTCGGTCGCTCGGTCGCTCAGTCGCTCGGTCGCCCATTCGCTCAACCGAACGTGGCGGCCTTGTCGCTGAGTGACTGCAGCAGCTCGTCGAAAGACTTGCCGAATGAACCGACGCCCTCGTCCTCCAGCGTCTGCTCCACGTCGGTCATGTCGATGCCGGCGGCGGCCAATTGGGCCAGGACGCCGGTGGCGTCGTCCGGATCGGCGTCCACCGTGCGGGCCACGGTGCCGTGGTTGTCGAAGGCGGCGATGGTTCCCTCCGGCATGGTGTTCACCGTGGCCGGTCCGATGAGCGAGTTCACGTACAACAGGTCGTCGTAGGCCGGGTTCTTGGTCGACGTCGACGCCCACAGCGGGCGCTGCACCCGGGCACCGTGGTGCGCCAGCGCTTCCCACCGCGGTCCGGAGAAGGCGGAGCGGAAGTGCCGATAGGCCACCCGGGCCTGGGCCACCGCGGCCTTGCCGCGCAGGGCCAATATGGCGGCGTCACCGTTCTCGCCGCCGGCCAGCGTCTCCAGGCGACGGTCCACCTCGGTGTCGACCCGGCTCACGAAGAAGGAGGCCACGCTCGCTACCTTGGCCAGTTCGGCGCCGCGACCGGCCGCCACCATCGTCTCGAGGCCGCTGATGTAGGCCTCCATCACCTCGTCGTACCGGTCGATCCCGAAGATCAGCGTCACGTTGATGCTCCGTCCCTCGCCGATCAGCGTGTTGATGGACGGCACGCATTCCCGGGTGGCCGGCACCTTGACCAGCAGGTTGGGTTCCTTGATGCGATCGTGCAGCATGCGGGCGTCGCGCACGGTGCCGTCCGTGTCGTGGGCCAGTGCGGGGGAGACCTCAAGCGAGACGAATCCGTCCTCACCGTCGCTGGTGTCATACGTCGGGCGCAGCAGCTTGAGACCGTCCTCGATGTCGCTGATCGCCAACTCCCAGTAGGCGCTCTCGACGGTGTGATCCTTCATCAATGCCTTGAACTGATCGTCGTAGGTGTCCTGCCCGCTGATGGCCTTGGCCAGGATGGTCGGGTTCGAGGTGATGCCCCGCACCCCCTTCTGCACCAGGTCGGCCAACTTGCCGTCCCGAAGCCAGTCGCGCCGCAGGTTGTCCAACCATGGGCTCTGGCCGGCAATGTCATAGAGATCCTGGAGTCGGGTCATGCTTCTTGCTCCTTTTCCTGGGTGCGGCTTCCTGGGTGCGACGAGTTCCTGGGGTGCGACGGCGCTGCGGCTACGACCGGGTGGCCAGCAGGGCCCGGGCCCGCTCGACCACATGGTCGACGGTGAAACCGAACTTCTCCATGTTCACCCCGCCCGGGGCCGAGGCCCCGAAACGGTCGAGGCCGACGGACGCGTCGGCGTAGCGACTCCACCCGAAGGTGGCCCCCGCCTCCACGCTCAGCGTCGGGACGCCGGGCGGCAGGATCCCGGCCACATACTCCTCGCCCTGCTGCTCGAACCATTCCCAGCACGGGAGCGAAACCACCCGCACCGAGACACCGGACCCTTCGAGCTCCTTGGCCGCGCCGACGCAGTGCTGCACCTCGCTGCCCGTCCCGATCAGCACCAGCTGGGCGGGTCCCGGGCCGGACTCGTCGACCAGGACGTACCCGCCCTTCTCGACGCCGCCCGGCGCCCGCTCGGCCGTGGCATCGAGGACGGGCACGGTCTGGCGGGTGAGCGCCAGGCCGATCGGCCCGTGGGCGTCGACGGCCAGGCGCCAGGCCTGCGCCGTCTCGTTGGCGTCGGCCGGACGGACGACGGTCATCTGCGGCATGGCGCGGAGCGAGGCCAGATGTTCAACCGGCTCGTGGGTCGGACCGTCCTCTCCCACGCCGATGGAGTCGTGCGTCCATGAATAGATGACATGCGCCCCGGAGAGCGCGGCCAGGCGCACGGCCGGGCGCATGTAGTCCGAGAAGATGAAGAAGGTGCCGCCGACCGGCAGCACGCCCCCGTGCAGGGCCATCCCGTTCATGGTGGCGCCCATGGCGTGCTCTCGGATCCCGTAGTGCAGCTGGGCGCCCCCCGGCGTGGCGGCCGCCTGGAGGTCGGCGCCCTTGAGCGCCACGCCGTTGTTCCCGGTCAGATCGGCCGATCCCGCCAGCAAACCCGGCAACCCGGGCGCGGTGGCGTTGAGGCACTGATTGATGGCCCGGCGCGTGGCCAACTTCGTACCGGCCTCGAAGGTCGGCAGACCGTCCGCCCAGCCGGGCACGCCGCGCCCCGCCTGGGCGGCCTCCCAGGACCGCCGGTCGCCGGTCCAGGCCTCGAAACGGGCCTGCCATTCGGCCCGGTTGGCCGCGCCGCGGGCCACCTCCTGGCCGTAGAAATCCAGCACCTCGTCGGGTATCCAGAAGGACTCGTCGGGCGGGAGTCCCAGGAGGCCCTTGGTCACCTTGATCTCGTCGGCTCCGAACGGCGAGCCGTGCGCGGTCGCCGTATCGGTCAGCTTCGGCGAGGGCCACCCGATGTGGCTGCGCAGGACCAGCAGCGTGGGCTTGGCCTCGGGTCCGTCGGCCGGCTGGGTCATGGCCTCGCGGATGGCCGCCTCGAGGCCGTCGACGTCGTTCGCCATCTCACCCAGATTGCGTACATGCCAGCCGTACGCCTCGAAGCGCTCCGGCACGTTGTCGCTGTAGGCCAACTCGGTAGGGCCGTCGATGGTGATGTGGTTGTCGTCGTAGAAGGCCAGCAGCTTCCCGAGGCCCAGGTGCCCGGCCAGGGACGCCGCTTCGTGGGAGATGCCCTCCATGAAGCAGCCGTCTCCGGCGAACACAAAGGTCCGGTGGTCACACACGTCACGGCCGAAACGGGCCCGGATGAACCGCTCGGCGATGGCCATGCCGACCGCATTGCCGAAGCCCTGGCCCAGGGGACCGGTGGTCACCTCGACTCCGGCCGTGTGCCGGTATTCGGGGTGGCCGGGGGTGCGGCTGCCCCACTGGCGGAACTGGCGGATGTCATCGAGCGAGAGGTCGTACCCGGTCAGGTGCAACATGGAATAGAGCAGGATCGACGCGTGCCCGTTCGAGAGGACAAAACGGTCCCGATCCGGCCACAACGGCTCCTCGGGGTCGTACCGCATGATGCGCGTCCAGAGGACATGGGCCAGTGGCGCCAGAGCCATGGCCGTGCCGGAGTGCCCGGAATTGGCCTGCTCGGGGGCATCCATGGCCAGTCCCCGGATCACGTTGATGCCCAACTCGACCAGAGTTGGATCTTGCACCACGACGGGACGTGCGCTGTCGGTCGCTGTTGGAGCCGAGGCCATAGTCAACCCTACCCATTCTCGGCCTACGCTCACTTGCGATGACACCGACTCGTCACCGTATGCAGGTACCCCCAAACAGCGATCTCACTCTCGGCATGGTGTGCCTGGACAAAAAGACCGCGGGGCGATGCATCTGGCGCATGACGGCCGACGAGCGCTTCGCCAACCCGGCCGGCATCATGCAGGGGGGGTTCCTGGGCGCGTTCGCCGACTCCGCCATGGGGGCCGCCGCGGTCACCTTCGTCCAGGGACGCAAGGTCTTCGCCGCCAACGCGGAGATGAAGGTCAGCTTCCTGGCGCCGGTCCCCCCGGGGGCCACCCTCATCTGCACGGCCGAAGTGGTCGCGGGCGGATCGCGGGTGGCCTTCGTCGAGGCCAGCGTGGTGGCCCTCGACGCCCCTGATCCGCTCCCCGTCACCGGTGCCACGAGCGCCACGGGAACGCCCACCGCCGCCGACCGGGGCAGCCGGTGCAGGCGGGGAACGCCTGGTGGCCCGGGCCACGTCCACCTACATCTTCCGAGAACGGGGGTGAGGGGCTGGGGGATCGGTGGGGCGCCACGTCCTGGCCTTCGTCAACCATGGGTGCTTGCACCGTCGCAGCCCAGAGACCAGGATGACAGGCCACATGGCACGGGCGGGCTCAGACTCAGATAGCGGGATCAACGGGGTGCGTAAGTCGGGCGGGGACGCCGTGCAGCTGACCATCGACTACCTCAAGCAGGAGACGCTGGGGCCCCTCAAGGGCCTCGGCCGCTTCCTGGCCTGGGGCGTGGCCGGGTCGATCGCCATTGCCATCGGCCTCCTGCTGCTCCTCATCGGCGTCCTTCGGCTCCTCCAGGACGAGACGGGAACAAGCTTGACCGGTGACTGGTCGTGGGTACCGTATTTCGTCGTCAGCGTGCTCGGCCTCGTCGTGGTGGGGGTGGCCGCCTGGCGGATCACCGCCGGCCCCGCCCAACGGAAGTTGCCGAAGCAGACCGATCGCGCCCAACCACAAGCCACCCAGGAAGGAACCACCTGATGTCAAGCCGAGGCAACGACCGCGGCTGATCACCCGCGATGATCTGCGGGCCGCCTACGCCCAGGTCGTCGGCGAAGGAGAAGCCACCGCCCGGGCCGAAGCGCCCCGGGCCTTGGCCGTGGTCGGCGCGGTGGGGCTGACCCTGCTCACCCTGGCCTTCCTGGCCGGGCGCCGACGGGGCCGGAGCCGGTCGGCCGTCGTCGAGATACGCCGTCTGTAGGTCGTCCATGGATCTCTTCTTCCGGCGCCTTCTCCGCACCGCCTTCCGGCGGGGCATGGGCGATCGCAATTGGGCCTGGTTCGTCATCGCCGGGTGCGTCTTCGTCCTGCGCCGCACCTTGAGCGACAATCGCGGCCTGGTCTCATCGGTAAAAGTCGCACCCGGAGAGCAGGTGTTGATCTCGGTACGCGACCGCTCCACACCGGCCGGCGACACCCCTTCGGCCTCCGACGAAGACTGAGTCGCGTGCCGCGACTCCTCGAAGCGGGGGAGCGGGTACTCCTGATCGACCCCAAGGAGCGCCGTTACCTGCTCACCCTGGTCGCCGCGGCCACGTTCCACACCCACGCCGGCGTGATCGCGCACGACGACATCATCGGTGGCGACGAGGGCCGCACCATCGTCGGATCGACCGGCCGCAAGTTCCTGGTGCTGCGACCGACGCTCAGCGACGTGGTGCTCAAGATGCCCCGGGGGGCGCAGGTGATCTACCCCAAGGACCTGGGCGCCATCCTCATCGCGGCCGACATCGGGCCGGGCCAACGCGTGCTCGAAGCCGGGGTCGGGTCCGGAGCCCTCTCGATGACCGTGTTGCGGGCCGGCGCCGACGTGGTCGGCTACGAGCTCCGGGAGGACTTCGCGCAACGCGCCATCGCCAACGTCACGGCCACGCTCGGCCCCGGTTCCGCCTACCGGGTCGAGATCCGCGACGTCACCGAGGGCATCGACGAGATGGACCTCGACCGCATCCTGCTCGACATGCCCGAGCCCCACAAGGTCGTGGCAGCCGCGTCAACGGCGCTCAGGCCCGGTGGAATTCTCCTGGCCTATCTCCCCACCATCAATCAGACAGCACTGCTGCGCCAGGCCCTCGACGACGACGACACTCCGTTCGGGGTGTCGCAAACCCAGGAGATCATCCGTCGCACCTGGCACGTCGAGGCCCGCTCGGTGCGACCCGACCACCGCATGGTGGGCCACACCGGTTTCCTCACGACAGCCCGCCGGCTCAGCGGCTGAGCGAACCCCGCCGGAAACGCGGGCAAGGCGGCAGAGGCAGGCGAGGCAGGCGGGAACGGCCGGCCGTCTCTGCCGGCCGTCCTTCTAGTCCTTCTCGATGAAGATGCACTCGCCGGGGCATTCCTCGGACGCCTCCACCACGGCTTCTTCGAGGTCGCTCGGCACGTTGGCCATGCCGGCGGAACCGCCCGGCTCGTTCTTGACCGAGTCGTCTTCCTTCACGTAGGCCAGACCGTCGTCCAGAAGGGTGAACACGGCCGGCGCGATCTCCTCGCACAGCCCATCGCCCGTGCAGAGATCCTGGTCGATCCAGACCTTCATGTCGTCGTCTCTCTCCTCTGTGGTGACCACCCGCCCGGCCCGCTGGGACCGTACCGAGGCAGCCACAGCTTCGTCAACATGACGCGTCGGACCCCTCCATGCTACTCGTCGCCCCGTGCCTGCCCGGTCATGGGACCCTCTCCCTCCAGTACCCGGCCTTGGCCCGTCGTGCCACCATATGGACGACAAAGGAGGACGTCACCATGGCCGTGGACCGCCGCACCTTCGTAAAAGGCGCCCTGGGAGCGTCAGGTGCCGCGCTGTTGGGTGGGATGGGGCGGGCCGGTGCGTCCGAGGCCCGGGTCGACGGCTTCGCCACCGCCGGCACCGCCGGCGCCGCCAGCACTGCGAGCGTGACCAGCACCGCCCTGCCGGCGCCGGGGGACTCGGGCATCGAGCACGTCATCGTGGTGATGATGGAGAACCGGAGCTTCGACCACTTTCTCGGCTGGCTGCCCCATGCCGACGGCAGGCAAGCCGGCCTGACCTACCCGAATCCACGAGGCAAGGAAACGGCCACCTACCACCAGAGCCAATTCAACGGCTGCGCCTTCACCGACCCCGACCATTCCTATTCGGGCGGGCGCCTGCAGTACAACGACGGCAAGATGAACGGCTTCCTGTCCGACAAGGCCAACGACACCTTGGCCATCAGTTACTACGAGGCCAAGGACCGTCCCTTCATGAGCAAGCTGGCCATGGCGTACACCACGTGCGACCGCTACTTCTGCTCCATCCTGGCCCCGACCTACCCCAACCGCTTCTTCCAGCACTGCGGGCAGACCGACCGCCTCGATGACGCCCTGACCGCATCGACCCTCCCCACCATCTGGGACCAGCTCAACCAGAGCGGTGGTCCCACGGGTCGCTATTACTACAGCGACGTGCCCTTCATCGCCATGTGGGGGTCCAAGTACAAGGCCATCAGCTCGCCCTACACCCAGTTCCTCTCCGATGCCGCCGCCGGCACATTGCCCAACGTGGCCTACCTCGACCCCAAGTTCTTCGACGAGAACACCGGCACCTCCGCCGACGATCACCCGCTGGCCGACATCCGCGCCGGCGACGCCTTCCTGTCGCAGGTCTTCCACGCCGTCGCCTCGGGCCCGGGCTGGGACAAGACGGTGCTCGTCATCAACTACGACGAGTGGGGCGGATTCTTCGACCACGTGACGCCGCCGCGCGTCACCGCCGGCGTGCCGGTGGGCGCCAGCCCGTCCACCGGTGTGGACACCGACCTCAACGCCAAGGGACAGGTGCTGACCGGGCTTCCGGGTGCCCTGCATCATCGCCTCGCCGTTCACCCGGGCCACCAGCCCGCTGACGGCCGTGTCCCACCATTTTTACGACCACACCTCGGTCTTGAAGTTGATCGAGTGGCGCTGGGGACTCAAGCCGCTCAGCCAACGCGATGCCTCGACAGCGAAGGGTGACCCCGGCAACATGGCTACCGCCCTGAACTTCGCTCACCCTCAGTCCAAGGTGGCCACGCTGCCCGAACTGCCCGCGTTCACGCCCGTGGCGTGCGCCGCATCGTCGACCACCACGACGGAACCGGCGGGCATACAACCGGCGGCCTTCCACAAGAGCTGGGAGGACCTGGCCCAGTCCGACCTCATGAGGTCCTGGGCGTAACGCCCCCGACTGGCTGCGGGTCCCGGCACGTGTCGCCCGCGTGCCGCCCACGTGCCCGGCCGCCGCCCGCCCGGCCGCTGCGTAACCCCTGTATAACCCGGCGAACGGCGGCGCAACGCCTGCGTGCGGCCGCCCCCGCACCAGGTCCGTGTGGTGTGGGCCAATTCTGCGAGCGGGAGGGTTAGGGTGAACAGCGTGAGCGTCACCCCTGACTCCGACGACCAGGCGGCGCAGGCCGAAGCCCTGCGGGCCGAACTGGCCGACGCCGAGGACGAGATCCACGCGCTCCGGCGCCGCCTGCAGGAGAGCCCCGGCCGCGTGCAGGCGCTCGAGGAGCGCCTGCTGGATTCCAAGGGCCAGTTGGCCCACGCCACCTCGCAGAACGAGAAGCTGACCTTCACCCTGCAGCAGGCCAAGGAGCAGCTGGCCGCGCTGAGAGAAGAAGTCGAGAAGTTGACGCAGCCCCCGGCGGCCTACGGCACGTTCCTGGGGGTCAACGAAGACGGCACGGTCGACGTCTTCTCGAGCGGGCGCAAGATGAGGGTCAGCCTCCACCCCGACATCGACCCGGGCATCATCCGCAAGGGCAACGAGGTGGTGCTGAACGAGTCGCTGAACGTGGTCCTCGTGCGGGACGGGGAGATGAGCGGCGAGGTGGTCACCCTCAAGGAGCGACTGGAGGACGGGCGACGCTGCGTCGTGTTCGCCCGGGCGGACGAGGAGCGGGTGGCCGAGCTCTCCGAGGAGATGGTCGGCGAGAAGCTGCGGGCCGGCGATTCGCTGCTGATGGACGTGCGCAACCAGCTGCTGATCGAGAAGCTCCCGAAACTCGAGACCGAGGAGCTCGTCCTCGAAGAGGTGCCCGACATCACCTACGACGACGTGGGTGGGCTCGATACGCAGATCGAGGCCATCACCGACGCCGTGGAGCTGCCGTACCTGCACCGCCAGCTCTTCGCCGAGTACTCGCTCCCGGCCCCCAAGGGCATCCTCTTGTACGGGCCGCCCGGATGCGGCAAGACGCTCATCGCCAAGGCGGTGGCCAACTCACTGGCCAAGAAGGTGTCCGAGACCACCGGGAACGCCAACGTGCGGAGCTACTTCCTCAACATCAAGGGGCCCGAGCTCCTCAACAAGTACGTGGGGGAGACCGAGCGCCAGATCCGCCAGGTCTTCCAGCGGGCCCGGGAGAAGGCCGACGAGGGCATGCCGGTCATCGTCTTCTTCGACGAGATGGAGTCGCTCTTCCGCACCCGGGGCACCGGCATCAGCTCCGACATGGAATCGACGATCGTGCCGCAGCTGCTGGCCGAGATCGACGGGGTGGAGTCGCTCCGGGACGTCATCGTCATCGGGGCGTCCAACCGGGAGGACCTGATCGACCCGGCCATCCTGCGCCCGGGCCGGCTCGATGTGAAGATCAAGATCGAACGGCCCAACGAGGAAGCCGCCGCCCAGATCTTCAGCCGCTACCTCACGGCCGACGTGCCGCTGGACGCCGACGAGGTGGGCCGCCTCGGCGGGGGGGACCTCAACAAGGCGGCGCTGGCCATCATCGAGCACACGGTGGCCGAGATGTACCGCGAGGATGACGAGAACCGCTTCCTCGAGGTCACCTACCAGAACGGCGACAAGGAGATCCTCTACTACCGCGACTTCGCCTCGGGCGCCATGATCGAGAACATCGTCCGCCGGGCCAAGAAGCTGGCCATCAAGCGGGTCATCGCCGGTGAGCCCGGCGGCGTCCGCACCTCGGACCTGCTCGAGTCGATCCGCCAGGAGTACAAGGAGAACGAGGACCTGCCCAACACCACCAACCCCGACGACTGGGCCCGGATCTCGGGGAAGAAGGGCGAGCGCATCGTCTACGTCCGCACGCTGCTCACCGAGGACAGGGAGGTCACCGGCGGCCGGTCGATCGAGCGGGTGGGTACCGGGCAGTACCTCTAAAAGGGCCTAGGGTCGACGCGTGGCCACCATCAAGGTCTGCGGGATCGAGACCGAGTACGGCATTCACTCGCCCGGTCCCGAGCAGAATCCGATTGCCGCCTCCTCGGTGCTGGTCAACGCCTACGCGGCGGACATCGAGCAGAGGATCGGGTGGGACTTCGAGGACGAGACGCCGGGCAACGACGCCCGCGGCTTCGCCCGCGAGGGGTCGCTGGCCCCGATGGTCGAGACCCACCTGGCCAACACCGTCCTCACCAACGGCGCCCGCTTCTACGTCGACCATGCCCACCCGGAGTACTCCACCCCCGAATGCCTGACCCCGCTCGAATGCCTGGTCTATGACAAGGCCGGCGAGGAGGTCATGCGCCGCTCCATGATCGCCGCCCAGGCGCGTATCCCCGACGTGGCCGCGCCGATCGTCTACAAGAACAACTCCGACGGCAAGGGCAACTCCTACGGCTGCCACGAGAACTACATGATGGACCGGGCCGTCCCGTTCTCCCGGGTGATCGAAGGCGTGGTGCCGCACTTCGTCTCGCGCACCATCTTCACCGGCTCGGGCAAGGTCGGGGTGGAGACGCCGGCGCTCGATGCCGCCACGGTCCACTTCCAGATCTCCCAGCGGGCCGAATTCTTCGAGGAGATCGTCGGGCTCGAGACGACCTTGAAGCGCCCGATCGTCAATACCCGGGACGAGCCCCACGCCGACCCCAAGCGGTTCCGCCGACTCCACGTCATCGTCGGCGACGCCAATCTGTCCGAGGTCGCCACCTTGTTGAAGGTCGGCACGACGGCCATCGTGCTGGCCATGGTCGAAGACGAGGCCGGGCCGGGCCGCGACCTCGCGCTGGCCGATCCGGTGCGGGCCATCCATCAGGTCTCGGCCGACCTCTCCCTGGCGCCACCCCCTGGCCCTGGCCGACGGCAGCACGGCCACCGCGCTCGAGATGCAGTGGGAGATCTTCGGCGCCGCCCGCAAGTACGCCGAGGAGCACGGCCTGGCCGCGCTGGGCGACCAGGGCGACGTCGGGGCGTTGGTCATGCGCCACTGGGAGTCCGTCCTGGAGGGGCTCGAATCCGACCCCGCCTCCCTCTCCGACACGCTGGACTGGGTGGCCAAGCAGCAGCTGCTCCTGGCCTACCAGGAGCGCCACGGGTGCGGCTGGGGCGATCCACGCCTGGCTGCACTGGCGTTGCAGTACCACGACCTGCGCCCGGGCCGCTCCGTCTACCAGCGCCTGGGCCTCCAGCGCCTGGTCACCGTGGCCGAGTCCGACGAGGCCGTCACCGAGCCACCCCGGGGCACCCGTGCCTGGTTCCGGGGTAAATGCCTGGCCCGCTGGCCCGACGCGGTGGTCACGGCCAACTGGGATTCCCTGGTGTTCGACATCGGCACCGATCCGCTGCGGCGCGTCCCTATGATGGATCCCTTGAAGGGGACCGCCGAGCACACGGGCGCGCTGTTGGCCCAGAGCACCAGTCCAGCGGACTTGCTGGAGCGGCTCAACTCGTAGGTCGAAGACGTGACAGTCTCACGAAGGACAAGGCGTCTCACACGAAGACGTGACAGTCTCACAAGTGGACGGGAACAGGGCGAACGATGGCAGAACAAGAACAGAAGCGAAAGAACCCGAGCACCTCGGATCGCACCAGCGCCGAGGCGGAGGCCGACGTGGTGGAGCAGGCACCGGCCACTTCGGAGCGGGGCGAGAAGATCAAGGCGGAGCTCGACGACCTGCTCGACGAGATCGACGAGGTGTTGGAGGACAACGCCGAGGAGTTCGTCCGCAACTACGTCCAGAAGGGTGGGCAGTAGTCACCGGTGGCGCTACCCCTCTTTCCCCCGGAACGTGATCCGGGGCCAGACTTCGTCGGACTGCAACGGCTGACCGGCGTCATGGACGGCCCGGACCAACAGCGCGCCGCCCGTGACGGGGTGGCTCCGGCGCCGCTGGCGGCGCATGCCACCACGGTGGTGGCCCTGCGCTACGCCGACGGCGTGGTCATGGCCGGGGACCGCCGGGCCACCGCGGGCAACATCATCGCCCACCGGGCCATGGAGAAGGTCTTTCCGGCCGACCGCTTCTCCGCCGTCGCCATCGCCGGCTCGGCCGGCATGGCCGTCGAGATGGTCCGCCTCTTCCAGGTCCAGCTCGAGCACTACGAGAAGGTCGAAGGCTCGACCCTCTCGCTCGAGGGCAAGGCCAACCAGCTGGCCCAGATGGTGCGTCAGAATCTGCCCATGGCCATGCAGGGCTTCGTGGTGGTGCCGCTCTTCGCCGGCTACGACACGGCCCGCGGCACCGGCCGCATCTTCAGCTACGACGCCACCGGTGGCCACTACGAGGACACCGACTTCCAGGCCACCGGCTCGGGCGGCCGCGACGCCCGCTCCACCATCAAGCTGGGGTGGCGCGAGGGCCTCTCCCAGGACGACGCGGTGGAGCTGGCCATCCAATCCCTCTACGAGGCGGCCGACGAGGACTCGGCCACCGGCGGTCCCGACCTGGTGCGCGGCATCTACCCGCTCATCGCGGTGGTCGACGCCGAGGGCTACCGCCCGGTCCCCGAGGACGAAGTGGCCGAACGCTTCGGTGCCCTCATCGCCCGCGCCCGGGCCGAGCGGGCCGAGCAGTCGGGGCAGGCCGGGCAGGCGGGGTCGACGTCATGAGCATGCCGTACTACGTGGCGCCCGAGCAGGTGATGAAGGATCGGGCCGAGTACGCCCAGAAGGGCATCGCCCGCGGCCGTTCCCTGGTGGCCACCACCTACGACGCCGGCATCGTCATCGTGGCCGAGAACCCGTCGCGTTCACTGCACAAGATCAGCGAGATCTACGACCGCATCGCCTTCGGCGGCGTCGGCAAGTACAACGAGTACGACCAGCTGCGGGTGGCCGGCGTGCGCCACGCCGACACCAAGGGGTACGCCTACAGCCGCGAGGACGTGGACGCCCGCTCGCTGGCCAACCTCTACGCGCAGTATCTCGGCAACGTGTTCACCCACGAGATGAAACCGCTCGAGGTCGAGATCCTGGTGGCCGAACTGGGCCACGCGGGGCATCCCGATCAGCTGTACCACATCGCCTACGAGGGGACGATCACCGACGAGGACCACTTCGCCGTCCTCGGGGGCGATGCCGAGACCATCAACGAGCGGGTTGCGGCCTCCTGGCAGGAGGGATGGGACCTCGCCGCGGCGCTCAAGGCCGCCGCCGCCGCCCTGGCCGGGCCGGACCGCACGCTCGCCCCGGCCGATCTCGAGGTGGCCACCCTGAGCCGGGGCAACGGGCGGCGTTCCTTCCGCCGGGTGCCCGACGAGGAGCTGGCGCAGCTTCTGGCCTAGCCGGCAGTACGGTGGCTCTGTGGAGCGACGCATCTTCGGGATCGAGAACGAGTACGGCGTCACCTTCACGCTGCGGGGCCAGCGACGCCTCAGCCCCGACGAGGTGGCCCGCTACCTCTTCCGCCGGGTGGTGAGCTGGGGCCGCTCGTCCAATGTCTTTCTCGAGAACGGCGCCCGGCTCTATCTCGACGTGGGCAGCCACCCCGAATACGCCACCCCCGAGTGCGACAAGATCAGCGACGTCGTCATGCACGACAAGGCGGGGGAGTGGATCCTGGCGCAACTGGTCAGCGGGGCCCAGGCCCGTCTGCGCGAAGAGGGCATCCGGGGCGAGGTCTACCTCTTCAAGAACAACACCGACTCGGTCGGCAACTCCTACGGCTGTCACGAGAATTACCTGACCGAGCGCAACGACGAGTTCAACCGCTACACCGAAGTCCTCATCCCGTTTCTGGTCAGTCGCCAGATCTACTCGGGCGCCGGCAAGGTGCTGCAGACGGCGCGGGGCGCGGTGTTCTGCCTGAGCCAGCGGGCCGAGCACATCTGGGAGGGGGTCTCCTCGGCCACCACCCGCAGCCGCCCCATCATCAACACGCGCGACGAGCCCCACGCCGACGCCGAGAAGTTCCGCCGCCTCCACGTGATCGTGGGCGACTCGAACATGAGCGAGTACGCCACCTTCCTCAAGGTGGGGACGACCAGCATCCTCCTGGCCATGCTGGAGGACTCCTCGACCGTGCTGCGCGACCTGACGCTGGAGAACCCCATCCGGGCCATCCGGGAGATCAGCCACGACATCACCTGCCAGCGCCGGGTCCGCCTGGCCAACGGCCGCGAGATGCGGGCGCTCGACATCCAGAACGAGTACTTCGAACGGGCGGTGAAGTTCCGGGACAGCCGGGGGCTCTCCCCCGAGGAGGACATCGCCCTCGGCATGTGGGAGCACTGCCTCAAGGGGCTCGAGGCCGACCCCACGTCGCTCTGGCGCGAGTGCGACTGGGTGGCCAAGCACCGCATCATCGAGGAGGTCCGAGGCCGGCACGGTGTGCCCCTGGCCCACCCCAAGGTGGCCATGATCGACCTCATGTACCACGACGTCGATCGCACCCGCGGCCTGTACTACAAGCTCCAGCAACGCGACCAGGTGGACCGGACCTGCACCGACGAGGACATCACCGACGCCATGACCAACCCGCCCGAGACCACCCGGGCCCGCTTGCGGGGCGCCTTCGTCAAACGGGCCAAGGAGCGCCGCCGGGACTTCACGGTGGACTGGGTCCATCTCAAGCTCAATGACCAGGCCCAACGCACGGTTTTGCTCAAAGATCCCTTCAAATCGCACGATGAGAGGGTCGAGCGCCTGATCGCTTCTCTCTAGCCGCCATAGAGTGGGGACGCATGTTCAATCTGGATCCAGCCAAGCTGCTGATCATCGTCGTGGTGGCCGTGATCCTGCTCGGGCCGGACAAGCTGCCCCAGGTGGCCCGGCAGGTGGGAGGGGCCTGGCGCTCGTTCAACGAGTTCCGGCACCGCATGGAGACCGAGGTCCGCGGCTCCATTCCCGACCTGCCCTCCACCACCGACATCGCCCGGCTTGGCCCGCTCGCCCTCGGCCCTGCTGAACCATCTCTCCACCATGGACGGGAAGGGCGAGGACACGGCGGCCGAGGCTGCGGCCGGGGTCGGCCGGGACGCCCGAGACACCGTCCGCCCCGGGAACAACGTCCGTCCCCCGCACCCGACCCATGACCCCGCCGGCCCCGATGCGCCCGTCCGACGACGTGGTCACCGGTGACCCCAGTCTGAACTAGCGGGCCCCAGCCAGCACGATGTCCATCCCCCTCCTCGGCACGCGCAAGGACAAACCTTCGCCCGACAGCATGACCCTGACCCAGCACCTGGGTGAGCTGCGCCACCGCCTGGTGGTCTGTGTGATCGCGGTGGTCATCACATCCCTGGTCTGCGTGATCGCCTACGAGCCGATTCTGCATTTCCTGCTCCGGCCGCTCTGCTCGGTCTACGCCACCACCTCGCATCACGGGGCCGGCAACGGGTCGCTGCTGGTCGGGAACAACGGCACCTGCAACCTCTACGTCACGTCGCCCCTCGACGGACTCACCCTGCGCGTGAAGATCGCCGTGTTCGGAGGGTTGGTCCTCGCCTCCCCGGTCATCCTCTTCCAGTTGTGGCGCTTCATCACGCCGGGTCTGCAGGCGAGGGAGCGCAAGTGGGCCGTGCCCTTTGTCGCCGCCGCCTTCAGCCTCTTCCTCCTCGGCGCGGCGACGGCCTACCTCACCCTTCCCCACGCCCTGGCCTTCCTCAAGTCGGTGGGAGGGCCGCAACTCCAGGCCATCTATGACCCCATTCCGTATCTCGGACTGATACTGCTCATGATGGGCCTGTTCGGTCTGACCTTCCAGTTCCCGGTGATCCTGGTCTCGCTCGAGCTGGCGCGGGTGGTCACGCCGGCCAAATTGCTGCACGCCTGGCGCTGGGCCGTGATCATCATCACCGTCGTGGCCGCCGTGTTCACCCCCAGTTCGGATCCCTTCTCCATGCTGGCTCTGGCGATCCCCCTCGTCGTCTTCTACTTCGCCGCCATCGGGATCGGGAAGCTGCTCGGGCGTTGACCGTCTTCCCGTGGCCCGTCTCCGAGGCGGGGGAGGGATGGGACTTCGAGGCGCAACTTCCCTTCCCGCCCGATGACTTCCAACTCCAGGCCTTCCGGGCGCTTCGGGCCGGACACTCCGTGCTGGTCTCGGCCCCCACCGGGTCGGGCAAGACGCTGGTGGCGGCCTACGCCGTGCACCGGGCGCTCCAGGCCGGTGGCAAGGCCTTCTACACCACACCGCTCAAAGCGCTGTCCAACCAGAAGTACGGCGACCTGGTGGCGACCTACGGCCCGGAGCACGTCGGCCTCCTGACCGGCGACACCGCGGTCAGACCCGAGGCCCCCGTGGTGGTCATGACCACCGAGGTGCTCCGCAACATGCTGCTGGCCGGTTCCGACCTCCTGGGCGATCTGCACACCGTCATCCTCGACGAAGTCCACTTCATTCAGGACCCCTACCGCGGCGGCGTCTGGGAAGAGGTGCTGGTGCTCTCGCCGCCCGAGATCCGCTTCGTCTGCCTCTCGGCCACGGTGAACAACGCCAAAGAGCTCGGTCAGTGGCTGCGCTCGGTCCGGGGGGACACCGACGTGATCGTGGAGCGGCACCGTCCGATCGTCCTGCGCCACCTCTTCGCGGCCCATCGACGGGAGGACGACGAAACGCTGCTGGTGCCGCTCCTCGCCAACGGCAAGGCCGGTGGGGAAGGCCAGCGCATCGACCAGGCGGTGCGCCGGGCCTCCCAGGGCCGGCCGGCCGGGTGGCAGCCCAGGGGCAGGGGACCGCGGCTGCCGTATCGCTCACCCCTGCGCACCGAGCTCATCGCCGCGCTCGACGACGAGGACCTGCTCCCCGCCATCGTCTTCATCTTCAGCCGGGCCGCCTGCGACGACGCGGTGCGTCAGGTGGTCCGCGACGGCGTGCGCCTGACCGATCGGGATGAACGGGCCACCATCCGCCAGATTGCCGAGGCGCGCGTGGAATCGCTGAGCGACGAGGATCTCGGCGTACTGGGCTACGACGACTGGCTGGAGGGGCTGTCGGCCGGGGTGGCGGCCCACCACGCCGGCCTGGTGCCGGTCTTCCGCGAAACGGTCGAGGAGTGCTTCGCCGCCGGACTGCTCCGGGTGGTCTTCGCCACCGAGACGCTGTCGTTGGGCATCAACATGCCGGCCCGCACGGTGGTCATCGAGCGCTTCACCAAGTACGGCGGGGCCGGACGGGCCAGCCTCACGTCGGGCGAGTACCTGCAATTGACCGGAAGGGCCGGCCGGCGCGGCCTCGATGAGGAGGGCCATGCCGTCGTGGTCTGGTCCCACGAGACCACCTTCAGCGAGGCGGCCCGCGTGGCCATGGCCCCGCCTCCCGATCTGCGCTCGTCCTTCCGCCCCACCTACAACCTGGCCGTCAATCTGGTCTCCCGCTTCGATCAGGACACCGCCAACGAGGTCCTCCACCGCTCCTTCGCCCAATGGCAGGCGCAACGGGCCGACCTCCTCTCCCTCCAGCTGAGCCATCGGGTGGCCGTGCTCGAGGAGTTGCACTACGTCGAGGACTGGTCGCTGACGGCCAGCGGCCACCGCCTGGCCCGCATCTACCACGAGTCCGATCTCCTGGTGGCCGAGGCGCTGGCCAACGAGCTCCTCGACGGGACCGAGCCCGCCATCCTGGCCGGCGTGGTCTCCTCGGTGGTGTTCGAACCACGGCGCGCCCGGCGACTGGCCGGGCACCGGGGCGGGCGACCACCGGTCCGGCGCGATCGGCGTCGAGGGGCGGTGGCCGACCGGCTGGGCGAGAAACGGCTGGCCGATCTGCGGTGGCGCTGCGATGCGCTCGCTCTGGTGGCCGAGCACATCCGGGCGGCCGAGGAGGTCCACCTGGTGCCACGGACGCGGCAGCCTTCCTCGGGCCTGGCCACCGCCGTGGTCTCGTGGGCCCGGGGGGCGTCGTTCGAGACGGCGCTCGGCGTGGCCGCCCGAGACGTGGGCGATGTGGCGCCGGGCGACTTCGTGCGCACCATGAAGTCGGTGGCCGATCTGGTGCAACAGGTGGCCCACGTGGCCACCGTTCCGGCCACCCAGAGGGGGGCCCGGGAAGCGGTCGGGCTGCTCCTGCGAGGCGTCGTGGCCGCCGGCCTTCCCGTCCCCGAACGCTGACGGCCCATCCGCCATCAGCCCGTTCCTCAACCGTAGGGTGGGGCGCCCATGTTCCCGTACATCGAAGAGGAATTCACCGCCGACGAGGAGGCCATCCTCCGCCGCTATGTGACCAACCTGCACCTGCCGGTATTCGCCCTGGTCAACTTGCCCGAGGTCGTCAAGGGGGCGCTCTTCGCCCGCTACTCCCGCTCGCCCAAGAGCCTGCGCCGGCTCTTCCTGGACGAGTTCGTGCGCGACCTCGACATCTCCGGCGACATCACCCTCGATGCCACAGTGGGTCTGGCCCGGGCCGAGCAACTCTACGAGAAGGTCTTCGTCGAATACGGCGACGACTCGGTGGCCCAGCTCGGTGGCGTGCACCTGGCCTGCGAGCAATCCTCCAACGTCCTCTCCAAAGTGCTCGAGTGGGGCCGCCTCATGGCCTATCTGGAGCAATCCACCCGCTACATCGCCTACAACAACCGACTCGAGAGCGGTCACTACCGCTACTACCGGCCCACCGAAATCCTCGAGTCGCCCTACGGCGCGCGTTACGTGGGTGACATGGATCGCGTGTTCGATACGTACGGTGAGCTCCTGCCGACGGTCCAAGCCTCGGTGGTGGCGCGGTTCCCCCAACAGGCCGGGGACAGCGACTTCGTCTACCGCCAAGCGGTCAAGGCAAAGGCACTCGACGCTTTGCGCGGCCTGCTGCCGGCGGCCTGCCTCTCCAACATCGGCCTCTACGGCACGGGCCAGTCCTATGAGCAACTCCTCCTCCGCATGCGGGCCCATCCACTGCCCGAAGCGCGCACCTACGCCGACATGATGCTGACCGAGCTTCGCAAGGTCATCCCGTCGTTTCTTCAACGCGTCGACGTGGCCGAGCGGGGAGGGGAGTGGACCGCCTACCTCGCCGCCACCCGCGAGGACACGGCCCGGGTGCTCGACCGTCTGTGGCCCGACGACCAGCCCGGCGGCATCGGCGTCACCGGCGGCACCGGTGACAGCGGGGACCCCTCGAGCGAGCCCCCGGCCGAAGTGACGCTGCTCGACTTCGACCCCGAGGGGGAGGACAAAGTCCTGGCCGCGGCCTGTTTCAGTCAGCGCTCCGGCTCCGAGGTCGAAGCGCTGCGCCGCGTGCGTCTCCTCAACGGGGAAGAACGCGTGGCCCTGTTGTCGGCCTATGTCGGCGAGCGGACCAACCGGCGCCATCGCCCCGGCCGCGCCTTCGAACGCACCGACTACCGCTTCGAATTGGTGACGGACTACGGGGCGTTTCGCGACCTGCAGCGTCATCGCATGCTCACCATCGAATGGCAACGATTGGGCATCTCGCTCGGCTACGACATGCCCGAACTGGTGGCCGACGCCGGCGTGAGCGACAGCTACCGCGCCACCATCGACCGCGCCGAAGACCTCTACCGCACGCTGCAGCCGCATTTTCCCGAGCAAGCGTCGTACGCCGTCGCACTGGCCCATCGCATCCGCTACGTCATGCAGTGCAACGCGCGCGAAGCCATGCATCTGATCGAACTTCGCTCCGGGCCGCAGGGTCATCCGGCGTATCGGCGGGTGGCGCAGCAGATGCATCGCGCCATTGCCGAACAGGCGGGCCACCACGCCATCGCCGCGGCCATGACCTTCGTCGATCACGGGACCACTGAACTAGAACGGCTCGAATCCGAGCGCCGCGCCGAGCGCCGCCGCTCGGAAAAATCTCCAACACACTGACCAGGAACAATCGACATCGTCCCTGCTGGGAGGTGGTCAGTGCCCCTTGACGCCACCTCCCTCCGAGTGCGTAGTGTACGGCGCAGTCCCAAACGCCCCTACAGAGCCGAAAGCGACCGCGCTGGATGTACCTGAGGGGGGGATGCTGTGAGAGGCGGAGGGAGGCCTAGGGGTCGAGTAGAGAACGTTTCCCACACCCGGCTTGACCGGATGGGGGAAATGGCGCCAAAGACCCCGGGCCCGCCCGCCTGGCCACCGCCGTGAGTCCCCAGAGGACCTTGACTTTGCGGGCCCCCCCGTGATTGACCCGGCGCGATGACCGTCTATGCTCCGGCGGCAAATGGCCACCAAGAAGAAGGACATGCCCAAAGATCTCGAGAAGGAGACCCCTGCCGTCGACCCCGACGAGGCCCTCGACGACGATGACCTGGAGGTCGATATCGATGAGGACGCCCTGGAGGACCTCGAGGTAGACGACCCCCTCGACGTGGACGTCGTCGTCGACGACGAGGACGACGATGACGCGGTCGATGCCATAGAAATCCTCACCCCCTCCCCGGCCGCCGTCGTGGAGAAGTCCGGTGAGGCCGAGGACGAAGAGGAAGAAGAAGAGCCCGAGGACGAGGACGTCGAAGCGAGCCTCGACGTCATCTTGAAAGAGCGCCTCGTCGTCGAGGACGAGCCCGAGGACGAGGAAGCAACCGACCAGGAGGACAAGAGCGAGGGCAACGAGCGTGTCCTGCCCAAGCAACCCGACGAGTTCGTCTGCCGTTCCTGCTTCTTGGTCAAGCACCCGAGCCAGCTGGCCGACAAGAAGAAGATGCTCTGTCGGGATTGTGTCTGACGACACCAAGACTCCGGATGACGCGGGGGCTCCCGATGACGCCGGAGCTCCACGCATGACGCCGGAGCCCCGCATGTCGCCGGAGCTCAACATGACGCCGGGGCCCCGCATGACGCCGGAGCTCCCGACGAGCCGGAACCGGGTCGGGGTCCACTCGACGTCTTGCTGTTCGCTCCCGTCGGCGTGGTGATGACCGTGGCCGAGGACCTGCCGGGGCTCATCGCCAAAGGTCGCAAGCGGGTCGACCAGGAGATCAGCAACGCGCGCACCGTCGGTGCCTTCGTGGTGCGTTTCGGTCAGAAGGACCTGACCCGGCGGGTGGGCCAGCTCTTCGGCCAGGACGCCCCGGACCGATCGAATCCCGCCGGGTGCCACCGATGATGACGATGCCGGCGCCCCCGGGGCCACCACGGCGACGCCGAAGCCCGTTCCGGACCCCGCCGACAGCGCCGTGGTCGAGCAGGTCTTCGCCGGGTACGACACCCTCTCGGCGTCGCAGGTGGTGCGCCGGCTCGAAAGCCTAGAGCCCGACCATCTGCGGGCGGTTCACCGGTACGAGGCGTCACACCGCAATCGCCGGACCATCCTCAATCGCACCCAGCAGCTGCTCGAGGCCGACCCTCCGGTCGGCCCCACGGCGTCGACCCCGTAGGGGGAGCCGGTGGAACGGGCACGCCCAGCGGAACCAGCTGACCTGGCCCTGGGCGCCCAGCTGCTCGCGACCGCCATACAGGGCGCCCGTTCCATGCGAGGGGGAGCGGCCCTGCTCGGTTCGCACACGCCGGAAGACCTCATCGCGCGCTGGACCTCGCCTGGATCCGATGCCGCCCTCTACGTGGGTGAGTTCCACCACGCCCTGGTCGGGTTGGCCGCGGCCACCACCTTCACCCGTACCGGTAGCACCGACACGAGCGGGCGGATCGAGTGCTGTTTTGTGGAATCCGACGCCCGGGGCGTCGGCGTGGGGAGCGCCCTGATGGAGGCGGTGGTCGGCTGGTGCGTGGCGCGCGGCTGCCGCGACATTGACGCCCTGGCCCTGCCCGGAGACCGGTCATCGAAACAACGGCTCGAGGCAGCCGGCTTCGTGGCCCGGCTGCTGACGCTCAACCGCCGGCCGGACTGAGTCGCCGTTCGGTCACCACCCGTCGAGGCGGCGGGGGAGGGATGCGCAGACCCAAGAGCTTGGCCAGTGCCGGAACCATGCCGGCGGCATGACGGGCCGCCTGCTTGGCCACCTCGTCGTCGGGGATGCCCACCGGCTTGACCGTACGCCGGACCGGCGACTGGATCACGGTATCGAGCAGGTGCATCCATTCTTCGGGCGGCAGATCCGCCGTCATGGCCTCCGAGGCCGCCGCGGCCAACTGCACGGCCAGATCGGCCGGCACACGCGTGCCGGGCTCGGGCGGCCTGATGGAAACCTCGAGTGCCTGCTGCACCCGGCCTTCCTTGATGGCGTTGGTCATTCGGGCCAACCATTCCTCCCGTAGGGCGGTGACGCGGCCGTCGAGTGACTCCTTCAGGGACTTGGCCAGGCCCCGGCCCTCCTCATCGAGGATGACGGTGCGTGAGGCAGCCACCACGGCGCGCAGTTCGCGCAACCGGTACTCCTTGCCCGACGTCTGCGCCACCGACGCGCGGTCCTTCCAGTCGGCCAGTTTCACCACCGGCAGCAGCTCTTCGGCCATGGCCATCAGGGCGTCGGTGGAGGCCGAGGGCTTGCCCGAGGCCTTGGCCGCCGTGTTCTGGGCGGCGATCGCTTGACGCACGGCGGGAAGGCCACCCCGGAGCAACTGCTCAGCCACCGGGATCTGTTCCGGTCGCAGCGCGGCCAACATGGCGTTGCGGTGCACCGTCGATGTCGGGGTGACCGGACGCTCGCCCCGCGCCCCGCGCCCCTCGCCTCCTTCGGCCGATCGACGGCTGCCCGGTCGACGTGGCCCGCTGGAGCCACCGCCACCGCTACCGCGGGACGGACCGCCGCTGCCACCGGGGCGCTCGCCCCCGGGGCCCTCGCTGCGACGGCTGCTTCCCTTTCCCTTGCGGTCCCGGCGATCATCGCCATCCTCACCGTCGCGTCGCCGGCTCCGCTTGGCCGAACCGGGGGCCAACATGACCGAGACGTCGGGAGCCCGTTTGGGCGTCCCCACCACTTCAATGCGACCTTCGACCTTCTCGGGCGAGCGGGCCGGCTTGACCGAGGCCAGCGAGAGGACTTCGATCCCCTCCAGCCCGACCTCGACGTCGGCCCGAAACACCGCACCGACGGCGCCGCCGTCGGGGACCAGTGAGCCATCGAGCACACCCTTGGGCTGCTTCGCTCCGGCGGCACGCCACGTCCATGACCCATCGCTGCTCTTGCTCGTTAACTCGATATCGATCCGGCGTGACATGCGGCGGACACGCTACCGCGCCTGAGGCCCTTCCAAGCGCCGAATCGGATTTTGGGTGGTGCCCTCCTCGGTTCCAGCATCCCGTATCATGGCTAGGCGTCTAGACGACGGCCGAAGATTGCCGCCGAGAGTGCCGGCGTGGCGACTCGTGCTCGTTCGGGAGGACTTTGATGACTGATCACGTAGAACCACCTGGCGCGACATCTGCTCCTGAGCCGGACGATGCCGCTGATGCGCCCGGGGACGTCGCGGCAGCCCCCATTGAAGCGTCACACAACCCGACCGTGGAGTCCCCGGCGGAGGGACCGGTCGACGAGGCAGTGGAGCCCTCGGCCGCCGGGGCCTCGGGCGAGGACGTGGCGGCGCGCCGCCGCCGCCGCCGCCGACCCAGCCCGGGTGGCCGTTTCCCGTCATGGCTCCGGCCGCCCCGACCGGTCCTGCAACGCCTCCACTCGGCTTGACCGCCGCCGCTGGCTTCCCGCCACCGCCTTCGGCGCCGATCGCCACAGCCGAGCCCAAAGAGAAGAAAGGCCGTCGTTGGGTGGCCGTGGCGGTCATCGCTGCGGTCATCGGTGCTTTGGTGGGCTCCGGCGTCACCGCGTTGGTCGACCACAACAACAACGGCGGGGAAAGCGTCACCATCCACGAGAGCAACTCCGCCCCCGGAGCGGCGGTCCTCAGCGGCAACGTGACCATCCCCCAACTGGTCAAGGACGTGATCCCGGCCGTGGTCTCCATCGACGTCAAGGCGGGCGGAAACGAGGACGAAGGTACCGGGATGATCATCACCTCGAACGGTGAGGTGATCACGAACAACCACGTGATCGAGCTCTTCACCGGCACGGCGGGCGGGACCATCACCGTGACCGAATACGGCCAGACCAAGGCCCTTCCCGCCACGCTCGTCGGCTACGACGCCGCCAAGGACGTCGCGCTGCTCAGGATCAACAACGTGTCCAACTTGAAAACCGTCACCTTTGGCAGTTCGGCCAAGACGCAAGTCGGCGATGCGGTCGTGGCCATCGGCAATGCGCTGGGCCTGGCGGCCGGGACGCCGACCGTGACTCAGGGCATCGTCTCGGCCCTCGGTCGATCGGTCACGGCCGGCGGCACCGGGACCACGTCGGAGAACCTGCAGAACCTGATCCAGACCGATGCCGCCATCAACCCCGGGAACTCCGGCGGCCCCCTCATAGATACCGCCGACCAGGTCATCGGCATGAACACGGCCGTGGCCGGCACCTCCAGCGACGGGACCGGCGCCCAGAACATCGGCTTTGCCATTCCCATCTCGCAAGTTGAGTCGCTCATCCCCGAACTGGAGAAGGGTGGGCCGGCCACCAACACCGGGGGGTACCTGGGCGTTGACATCACGACGCTGACCCCGGCCCTGCGCCAGCAATACGGCCTCACACCAACATCGGGTGCCGTCATCCTCAACGTCATCGCGGGCTCACCGGCCGACCAGGCCGGTCTCAAGCAGGGTGATGTGATCGTCGACGTCGGTGGCACAGCCATCGATTCGTCCGAGACGCTGCAGAGCATCGTCCAAAAGGACAAGCCCGGTCAGGTCGTGCCGGTCACGTACTACGTCGGTGACGAAAAGCACACGGTGTCGGTCACCCTGGGCACGCAGGCCCAAGCCCAGCAGCAGGCGACGCAGCAAAGCGGTTCGGTGAGTCCCTTTGGCGCGGGGGGGTTACCCGGCAACGGAGACAGTGTCGGCGGCGGCACCCAAATCGTGCCGTAAAGGCCCCCGCCCTTCACGAAGGGGTCGCCTGATGGCGACCAGGGCGGGGAGAACTAGGAACCCTGGCCCTTGGCGTCCGCCTCGATGGCCTTCTGGTCGGCTTTGAGCTGCTTGGCGTGGATCTTGTCAGCCCGCTTCATGGCCGCCTCCACCTTGGCTTCCACATCAGCGACGGCGACGACGACGAGACCGGCTTGGCCCCTGTCGAGGCCCTCCCCGAGCTCTTTGAGGTCGCCCCGGCTCATGCCCGCGGCGGCGTGGCCAGCCAGCGCACCGAGCACAGCACCACCACCGCCGGTGGCGAGCAGGAGACCACCGCCGATGGCGGCAGCGGGGAAGAGGACGATGACCAGTCCCGTGGCCAGGCCGACCCCACCACCGAGCACCCCACCCACGCGTGTCGGTGTCTCATGCTTCTTGACGATTTTGACCTTGCCGTCCGCCTTGCGTTCGATGACGGCGGCGTCATAGGCGTCAATGAGGCCGATCTCGGTGTGCAGCGCATGCACGGCGTCATAGTCCGCCAAGGCGTCCTCAACCTTTGCGTACACGCCGGCGTAGGCGAAGAACGTGTCGACGGCCATGGGGAACCCTCCTGAGTCTGTGAGCGAAAAACAGCAATGACGAGGTCCGGTCATCTTATGACGGATGATCTCTTCGTGCCGAATGTCACAACCGTGGACGATGGCTTCCCGGCACCCGGAATACTCGCCTGCCAAATCTCTAAATGTCGAAATTCCGGTCGGGATGCGCCGGCGGGAAATTCATCGGCTGCGTGGGCTGCCACCCGCTGGCCTCGATGTCTTCCAGGACATGGACCATGTTGTAGGCATCCTCCTCGTAGGAGAATTTGCCACCCCCGGCGTAGATGAGCCGTGAGTAGCCGGATTGCCGGTAGGGCGTCCCGTCGTCGCGCAAGCGGGGCATGATCTGCGTCCATTTCACCACGACGTCGTTTCCCTCGATGGCGGTGAACTCGACCGGGAATTTCCAGTCCTCCATGCCCACCATGGAATCGACCAGCCACTTAGCGATCACCTCACGCCCTTCCAGGCGTCCCCAGGCCCCGTCGATGTACACGGCGTCCTCAGTGTAGAAGTCGGCCAAGGCGCCGAATGCATCGGTCTCCTGGCCCGCATCGATACGGTCTCGCAGTGCATGGTATCGGTCAACTGTTGCTTGTACTTCCTCGCGTGGAAACGACATAGCCGTCCTTTCAATTCTTCCCGGCGTGCGCACGGAAGGCTTCCCGGCACGCTTCCAACTCTCTTATCGCGGCGGCGCGCCCTTCAAACCCCATCACCTCGGTGGACTTTTCTGGCTCCAAGATCCTTGTAGATACTGAAAAAATGCTCGATCTCGTTGAGCAGGTGGACCGGGAGGTCATCGATGTCGTCGGCTTGATCCCATTGCGGATCGTGCTCCAGGACCGTCAGGAGCTTGGCGTCGAGCCCGGCCTCGTCCCGCATGAAGAAAACACCTAAAATCCGGGCTCGAACGACGCAGCCGGGAAATGTCGGATCGGCCACCAGCACCAACGCGTCGAGCGGGTCGCCGTCCTTGGAGAGCGTGTCTGGCACAAAGCCGTAATCGGCCGGGTACGCCGTCGCGGTAAAGAGACGGCGATCCAACCGGATGACGTGGCTCTCGTGGTCGTATTCGTACTTATTGCGGCTCCCGGTGGGAATTTCGACCACGACGTCGACGACCGTCGGCGCTTCGCTCATGATCGGAATCCCTGGTACGGCATGCCAGCCCTACCGTACCGGAGAACCGCGAGAGTAGATCCGACCCGTCGGACCCTGGACGCAGGGGCGACCCATGGGGGAGCGGTGGAGTCAGAGAAAGCACCGCGTCGGCCGAGCGCTTGCGGTTTACTCCGATCGCCACAACGATCGCTGGATACCTATTGCGACCGGCGGTACAAGAAGACTTCAAGTCCCTCGTCTCGCCCAGAGGACGGTGCCCCTGATTCCCTCGACGCAGCTCTCGAGATGGCGACCTGGCTGGCGCATCCCCGTCACGATGATCTGCGCCCTGGCCATGTGGATTGGAATTGGGTCCGTGGCCGTGGCCGCCGGCGGGGCGACCCGACCCCTTGAGTGGCCGGCCCATCCTGGCTGGCAGCAATTCGTGCTGGCTCCCTCGACCGATGACGTCCGTCCGGCCAGCATCCTCAGCACGTCGGGCGACGTGACGGAGGCAAAGACAGCGACGAATCCCTCTCTTGCCCACCCGATCACGCTCACCATGCATCCGGGCGGTCCTCAACCATCCATCGTCGTCGACTATGGCCGGGACGTCAGCGGCGTCCCGTACTTCGATGTGCAATCCCAGAGTGGATCACCGATTCTGTCGTCGTCGTACAGCGAGGGGCGGCAGTACATCGGTCCGGCCGGCGACGATGCGCCAAGCAACTCAGCCGCCGGAGATACCTCACGGGTCGACAGCCTCACGGTTCGCGGCCCCGGCAGGGCGACGACCGGTCTGATTCAGGGCGGTGAGCGCTATCAGGAGATCGGGCTCACCTCGGTGGGATCCGTGACGCTCAGGGCAATCGGCATCCGCTTCACTGCAGTGCGGGCCACGCCGAATGACTATCGAGGTTGGTTTGATTCAAGCTCCACTTCACTCAATCGAATCTGGTACGACGGCGCATACACGACTCAGTTGGACGAACTCCCGGCCCAGACAGTGCCCGGTGCCTGGCGCGTTGTGCGTGGGGGACTGGTCAACAATGCGGGGCTCGGTGGCATCGTGAACCAGGGTGTCGGCTGGACCAACGCCGTCGTTTCGTTCGACGCCAAGGTGATCTCCGGCGAGGCCGGGTGGATGGTGCGAGCCAAATCATCCCTATCGGGATATTTGTTCTTACTCGGTGACGACGTGGATACCACCGGACCACCCAACTCTCTTCGAGAGTTTTCCCTCAGCTCGACCGGTCTACAGATGATCGACGACGTGCACCTGCATTCGCCGGTGGTGCCTGGCAGCTGGCATCACGTCGGCACCGTGGTCGACGGGACGTACGTCACTACATCACTCGACGGGCATCGAGTCGCGAGGTTCACGACCACCTCCTTGCCCCCTGGTGCCCACAACTACGACTCCGGTTCATGCGGGTTCTTCGAGTATCCGCGCCAGACGGCACAGTTCCGTGATCTCGACGTCGTGGGACCGCACAACACCACGCTGTACTCGAACCCGTTGGCTCGAGCTACCGCGCTCAACGACTTCACGGGTCCCTCCGTCCGCTCCGGCGACCTCCTCCCGGTCATCATGGACGGAGCGAAACGGGACCGGGTTGTCTGGAGCGGCGACCTCGGTGTCGAGGGACCAAATGTCTTCTACACCACGGCAGCTGACGACTATCGTGAAGGACTCCCTGAAACTGTTGGGCAGCTATCAGAGCGCCAACGGCGAGGCGGGAGCCCAGGTTCCCCCGAATTCTCCTCTCGGGACGTTCCCCGAGAGCGGATTCACCTACTCGGCCTCGTACTCAATGGACGAAGTGGCCAACATCGCCACCTATTACCTCTACACCGGGGATCTCACCTTTGTGCGTACCGAGTGGCCGATGATCACCCGGGAACTGGCTTACAACCGGTCGATGGTGGACAGCCGCGGTCTTCTCGCCACCAACAACGACAACGGAATGGACTGGGACTATTACGACGGATCGAAGTCTGGAGAGGTCACCGCGTACAACGACATCTACTACGAGGCACTCACGAGCGCCGCCACGATGGCGAGCCATTTGGGACTCCACGCCCAAGCGACTACCTACCGGAACGAAGCCGCCACCCTTC
>CAVURD010000026.1:0-23642 GCA_963743785.1 uncultured Acidimicrobiaceae bacterium
CTACGACCGCGACAGCTCGGGGCCGACCCACTAGCGCAGCCTGGGCGGCGGCGGTGATGCGATGATAGGGAAGGTGCGCGTCGGCGAGGGTGGCTCGGTACCGCTCGGCCGCATGCCCGGGTTCGCCCAGCACAGCCTCAGCGGCTGAGCGTGCACTGCCCATGGCTTGGGCGATACCCTCACCTTGAAGCGGGTTGACGAGGCCGGCGGCGTCGCCGACGAGCAGCACTCGGCCCCGCGCCGGATTCGTGCCGACCATTCCCATCTTCAGCCAACCACCGAGGCGACGCGCCGGGGTCGAGGCCTGCGAATCGGTGAGGAGACCGCGCACCTGTAGGTACTCGAGGAAATTCGGGAGCGCCCTCAACGCTCCCGCCCCTGCCTTACGATCAGACTGCGTCCCCAGACCGAGGCCAATGTTCGCTCCGTCTTCCGCCCCGGGGAAGACCCACCCGTAGCCGGGAAAAGCGTGCCATGGCGTTGGCTCCCACAAGACGATGGAGGGGAGATCCACTGGGCGCGGCAGGTACGTCCGAACGGCGAACCCCCAGAGGACCTTGTCGGTATCGACCAGGCCGGCGGCCGAAGCAACACGACTGGTGGCCCCGTCGGCTCCAATCACGAAGTCGGCGCGCAGTTCTTCTCCAGTGCTCAACCGGAATCCTTCGATTTCTCCGGCTTCTTCCAAGGGCTCGTCTGCCCGTCCGAAGACGGGTGTGGCTCCCGCCTCAATCGCGGCCTGATGGAGCTCGGTGTCGAAGACCGTCCTGGCCACTGACGTGCCGTGCCCCGGGTACGTCAGTCCTTCCGCGCTGGGCAGCCGCACCTTTCGACCGGTCGGACCGACGACCCACATATCGCCGACCTCGGCACCGGACGGCAGTGGGAGCCCGAGCTCAGCCAGCACCTGAAGACCGCGGGGGCCGACCAGGTCGCCACAGGCCTTGTCTCGAGGGAACGTCGCCTTGTCGACCAGGGCCACCCGAGCCCCGCTTCGCGCCAGCACGAGAGCAGCAATGCTGCCCGCCGGACCACTCCCGATCACCAGGACGTCAAAGCGCGTCGCTCCCACCCTGCTCCTCTCTCGGTGTCCGGACTTACAATGAGATCTTTTCATCCCGAGAGTAGGAGACCCGTTGACGACCATTTCCGGTGATCGGAACGAATTTCCGCGAAAATTTGTTCACGTCTCTCCCGCAACGCTACGACCGGCTGGCTGAGGTCCTCTCCATGGGTCAAAACGGGCGATGGCGACGGGCCATGATCGACCGGATAGTGCCCTCCTCACCCGGCAAGGTGCTCGACGTAGCCTCAGGCACGGCCGGGGTCGCATTGCAGCTGGCATCGCGAACGTCAGCCAATGTGGTCGGTGTGGATCTGACGCAAGCGATGCTGGCTCAGGGCCACCGCAACGTCGCCGATGCCGCCATGGTCAGTCGAATCCAACTCGTTGCCGGCCGGGCCGAGCAGCTGCCCTTCCCCGACGGCTCATTCGACGCGCTGACCTTTACGTACCTGCTGCGTTACGTCGATGATCCCCAGACCACGCTCTGCGAGCTGGCGCGGGTGGTGAAGCCCGGCGGAGCCGTGGCCAGCCTCGAGTTCCTCGCCCCGCCGAGCCGTTTCTGGCAATTTTGGTGGCGTCTGTACACCCGTGTCATCCTGCCCGCAGGCGGCTGGCTCACGGGGGGAGGGAGTGGTTCAACGTGGGCCGATTCCTCGGCCCCAACATCTCCGAGCACTACCGGAAGTATCCGGTCGCATGGACCGTGGAGGCCTGGCACAGAGCCGGATTCGAGAACATCGGTGTGCGCGTCATGAGCCTTGGTGGCGGTCTGGTCATGTGGGGAAACCGCAGCAGTGGATGATCAGCCGGACTCTGACGACCGGGGCGCTGAGTCTGGGGATTCGCCGTCATTGGCACCGCAGGTCGAGACCGGCACCGAGCCGCGGCCGGCCTTCTATGCCGCTCGCTCCGGCGGATGGAGGGACTGGTGGACTCTGCTTCACCCCCCCTATACCGCATGGCACCTGGCCTATGTGGTGATTGGCGCCTCTCTGGCTCCTCACATCCAGCTCTCCCGACTGGTGGCCACATTGTTGGCGTTCTTGTTCGCCGTGGGGTTTGCGGCCCATGCCCTGGACGAGTTGCACGGGCGCCCCTTGGGCACCCACATTCCCACCGCGGCGCTTATTGCGTTGACCGCCGCCGGCTTGGCCGGGGCGGTCGCCTTGGGCATCGCCGGATTGTCGCGCGTCGGATGGGCACTGGTTCCGTTTCTGGTGCTCGGCCCCCTGTTGGTCGTCGCCTACAACCTGGAGTTGTTCGGTGGACTGGTCCATAGCGACCTTGGGTTCGCCATTGCCTGGGGGTCGTTCCCGGTCCTCGTTGGCTATGTGGCCCAGACTGGTCGTCTGGCGCTGAGCCCCGCGATTGCCGCGGTCGCGGCCTGTGCGTTGTCATTGGCGCAGCGCCGACTGAGCACCCCGGCACGGTTCATCCGCCGCCAGGCGACCGGGATCGAGGGCCGCATCACGGTGGGGAGTGCAAAATGGGTGCCCATTGACCGGGAGTTGCTGCTCGGCCCGCTCGAACGTGCGCTCGGTGCCTTGTCGTGGGGCGTCGTGTTGGTTGCCGCATCGGTGGCGATTGCCCGTCTCAGTTAGGGGGCAGGCTCGAGACGTCGGCGGAACCCGGAGACGGTCACCTCGACGACCCGGTCATGGCCCCACTGAAAGAGGGGGTGAGCGAAGCGGCTGGCCAGCCGCATCGGGCGCTGCATCATCTCGAGCGTCCAGGCCACCTCGACCCGCGATCCAGTACTGATGGGCTCCACCCTGAGGCGCGCCTCGCCTTCGATGTCACCGTGGATGACGGCGTCAATGGCGACTGGTGGATCCCAGCGGGTGAGTTCGACCTCTAGGCGCATCCGGTATGGAAGGGGCGGAGCCACCACCGCGTGCAGCACGGACCCGGCGCCCAGAGGCTCACCTTCGAGGCGGAATTCCTGCAGCCACGGCCACCAGCGTTCGAACTGGTCGACCTGATCCAGTACGTCCCACAACTCAGGAGGAGTCAGACCGAATTGATAGGACCGCTGGTATTTGATCACCGGTTGTTGCGGCATAAGCAGGCTCAAGTGGAACCGGCGGTCGCCAAGGCATTTCCTTTTACGTTCATGTCATTCAATTTCGATTCCGTCCAGACGGCTTGCCGGCGCATAGGGAATACGCCGAAACTCGGCCGAGAGATTCCCCGCCACGAAATCTAGCTGTTTCGATCTCGCCGTTGGTGTGGGTGCCGAAACGACTCCTGGGGCCAAGGTCCAAGCGGTCTGCGGCGTCGAGGCGACAGTCGGGTGGTCGAACCTTACAGAGTGTGATGGTGGATCGAGCATCGGCACTTGGGGTTGTAAAGAGATAGCTGAGTGCCACAACCCGACGCGGCACAGACCCGACCTCGCCCATACGTGGGCGTTGGCCGCCCATGAACCAAGTCGGTGACTCTGCCAGATCCAAATCCGAATGCGCTGCTTCTGTTCATTCCATTACTTCCTTTCACTGTCTTGTGTGACTATCGGTCGGTCGGGCGTCATCCTCGTCTCGAGCGGGACATCTGATGAAGAGTTGACGGCCGTTGGAACAGGGTCGGAGGTAGCTTCCTCGCTCACGGGTCGCGTGAGCGACAAAGAACTGGCACAAGACGGTAGTGTCGCCGGACTTGAGGAACTGCGACCGACCGCCCAGCTCGTCAGGATCTTCGGCGTGTTTCCGAGCTGCCGCTCCAACCAAATCCCGGCGACCAGCAGATGGCAAGCGACACCGATGGCGCGACGGTCGATCTTCGATTGTGTGGTCCGAGGAGGATGCGGACTGCAATTTCGAACTGCCATGGAAGCCCCCATGTACGTGAACGGATGCAACTGTCTTTCCCAGTGCGTAATACGACAGTGGGTTACAGACGACGTACGATCCTCGTGAAAGTGGGCCGGCGGGTGGGACGAATTCAGCGCACACGTCTTGCGTTGAGCTCCCCTCTTCGCGACATGTCGCTCGCTCGTGTCTTGCGGCGTGAGGCGGTCTGACGCAGTCGCTGCGGTGTGGAGCCTCAGGCGAAGGTGGCTGAACCTACGACAACGCCGCTGGAGTTGAAGAGTTGCGCTCCCCGAAGCCGGCTGATGTCCACCCCGATGGTCTTGGTCATCTCACCTGACCCGTGGTGAAGCTCGATGGTGCCGGCAGCCACGACTGAGCCGGTGTTCAACTGGAGCTTGCACTTGATCGTGCCACTCGACTCGGGTACGCCCACCTTCATGTAGACCCACGATGGATGTCCGTCATAGACGACGATCTGTCCCAACACGCTGCCACTGTCCGTCTCGAACGATGCGGTACGAATGACTGGCCCGCGGGGGATCGCCACAGCCGTTGTCACCGCCGCGTGATTGAAGCTGTCGGTGGCCACGACGGTCCCTCCGACCAGCGCCACGCTGGCGGCAATGCCGACCAGCGCGGCACGGGCGCGGCGCACCTTGAGCGGCCGGACGTTCGATGCCGGGGGGGAACTCGCCTGATCAGACAATTTTTGGTGCAAGTCGGACACAAACGCTTCGTCGGGGATGGCATCACCAGGACGAGCGGCGCGCAGTGCGATGGCCGTCCGGATCACTTCGGCGTCGGCCGGTTCGGCCTTGAAGGATCCAGGGCGACGGCCGGCGACCAGCGCATCAACGAAGGCGGAAAGCTTGCGGTCCGTCATTGTCCGAACTCCGATCCGACCTTCGCGGCCATACGCAGAGCGCGATGCTGGAGGACCTTGGCGTTGCTCACGCTGACCTCCATTTCGTGGGCCGCTTCCTTGATCGTGCAGGCTTCAAGGAATCGGAGCTCGAGGATGCGCCGGTAGCGATCCGGAAGAGCGTCCAAGATCTTGGCCGCTCGCTGAGGGGCATCGGTTGGATCTTTGAGCCCCGATGGTTCGACGAGAGCATTGATGTCGGACTCGGGGTCGATCGAGGTGATCGCCAGGCCCAAGGTGCGGCGCCAATGCGAAGCCAGAACCGTCTGGGCCGTGACCAGCAGGTACGACCGAACCTCACCCTTCGATGCCGTAAGTTGCAAAGGTCCAAGGGCCGTCCGAAAGACCTCCGATGTGAGGTCTTCGGCGTCGGGACGATTGCCTACCCGCGCGTACATCAAGCGGTAGAGGCGGTCGATGTTGTCGCGATACACCGACTCCCAGTCGGTGTATCGCTCGGTGTCAACCACCCGCAGATAGGCGATATCTGCATCGCCCGGGGCGGACCGTGGGCTGACGTTCGTTGGGCAGGACCGGAGAGCAGGAGACATCTCACCTTAAGATAGGCGGAGGGGTTACAGGGCCCTGATCAGCGGGTTCGAGAGTGCGGCACGTGCGCTGGCTAGGGAGGACGGTGGGCTGAGGGCGGCCAGCCGCGTCCCCCGGGCAGGCGCCGTTGGAGGCTGAGCACTCAGGAGTACGGGAAGCAAACATCACCCCGATTCCGGGCATTTGCACCCAACCTGGCCGGAGGCGCGCCGCCGTCAAGTCGGAATGGCATCGGCACGACGCGTCCCTCACCCCCACGGAGCAGAGAGAGGGCACCGGCCCCCCGGCCTGAAGGGGGAGTTGGGAACCGAGGGGCCGGTGCTCGAGCACGAGACCAAGAGTGCTCACATCCAGATAGCGCAGAGGGTTACAACCCGCCGGATCTTCTGCCCCACCAAGAGTACGTGGGCGGGTGTGGCCCATGCGTTGAGTTCAGGGCGCCCACGTCAGTCGGTTGAGATCACGAACCGACTGGACGGCGAGATCTGATTCTCCCCGATGCTTCCATCAGCGCATCCGGTCGTTTCTCATGATGGATGGCGATGGCAAGGACAGCCGAGCCGAGCTCTCAGTCCTGAGTTGAGTCGCCGTAACCCTCGGCCTTATCTACCACCGACAAGAAGTTGCGATCGTCGCATCGTCCAGAACTTCTTCGTCATAGGACACGGCTGCACTTGAAGGGCCATTGAAAGTTGAGTTCGAACCATCCCAGACGACTTCGTCGTCACGAGTCACGACAAGTAGGAGGAATCAACCATGCGTCACCATCTCGGAGCCATCTTCGGCGGAGCGATCGCCCTCTCCGCCCTGTCGGCCATCGGTGCAGGTGCCGGAGCCGCCACGCCCGCCACGGCCCATGGGGGGTCGACAATGAATCCGTCGAGGCTCGCCGCCGTGCAGCAGCCGGTCCGTGCTCAAGGCATCTCCAAGTCGGTGACTCTGCACACTGCGACGGCAACCGTTGGCGGCAAGACCGAATCGATCCTGGTCAATGTCAAGGGTCTCCCCCTGTACTACTTCCGATCGGATACGGCCAAGAAGTCGTTGGTCGGCGGTGAACTGGCGAGACTCTGGCCGCCGTTGTTGTCGGCCAAGCCCACGGCCACCGGAATCCAGGGCGCGCTGACCGCGTTGAAGGAGCCCAACGGCCAGCAGGTCGCCTTCAACGGCCACTTTCTCTACACCTTCGTCGACGACGCCCCCGGGCACGTCACTGGCCAGGGCGTGTCGAACTTCTTCGTGGCCACCCCGGGCCTCAAGACGATCAGCTCAGCGAAGACGACACCCACGCCCCCAGCGGTGACGTCGGGCGGCAGCTATGGGTATTGAGGTGACCGCCTCCCCTACGGGGCGCTCCATGGACCGTGTCGAGCGATGATGGGTAACCGTTGTCGTGCACCGCTGATCGTGGTCCTCCGGTCAACGCAGCTTCATGCCTGTCGTCACCGTGGTCCTGGATCGGGCGTGGGGGCCGGCGGCTGCGAGCGGTCCGTGCCCGGCTTGGGTCGACGACCCAGCCGGCTGGCATGGCAAGGAGACAGGACCCCTGCGTGGCGGACATGTCGACCGTGAGCAGCTCGGTCCGATGTAGACCCCGCGAGTCGCCGAACCGGCCCCGGACCGAAGCGTTCGATGAGGTACCGAACCGAGAAGCAGACAGCGACGACCGATCGAATGGTTCGACGGCCCGGCGACTCACGGTGGTCGCTCCGCCGAGTTCTGATCCGATTGCCTCGAACCCCGACACAACGGTTCCTGTCCCAGCCACAGGTAGGCGTGGCGACGCCAAGGGCGCGGACCGTCGACGGCTGCGAAAAGGCATTCGCGGCGGATTGAGCGCCGTCACTGTCGCCGTGGTGGCGTTCTTCGTCGTCACCAAGCGAGCCACCCTGACGTCATCTATCGAGCGGCTTGGCCATCCCCATTGGTCATGGATCCCGGTTGCGCTCGTGCTCGAGGCAGTCTCAATGGCCACCTTCGTCTCGATGCAGAGCCTCCTCCTCAGAGCAGGCGGGACGCGCATTGGCCATCGGCCGATGATGGCCACCATCTACGCCGCGAACGCACTCGCGGTGTCGGTGCCCGTGGCCGGACCCGAACTGGGGACGGCTTTCACCTTCCGACGTTTCACGAAACAAGGTGCCGACACGTCTTTGGCCAGTTGGGCTCTCCTCGTCGGCGGCCTGGTGTCGTCGGTCGGGGCAATCCTGGTCCTCGCGGTGGGCGGTGCACTCTCCGGCAACGTGCTCGTGGCGGGGTTGGCCGTCGGCGCCGGCCTCGTGGTTGTGGCCGTCGGAGCCTCGCTACGCACCGTCGTCGGACGACCGAACCTCCCTCTTGGCCTGGAGCGATCAACGACATGGATGGTCCAGCGCATCGCACGTCTGATTTCGCATCCGATCGATGATCCCGGCGAAGCCATCAGGCGCTGGCTGAAGGGTCTGGAATCGCTCCGCCTGTCTCCATCGGAGTGGAGCGAGGTCGGCGGACTGGGGATGACCAACTGGTTGGCCGACGCCGGAGTTCTGGCGATCAGCCTCTTGGCCATCGGGGCGCCCGTGCCTTGGCGAACTCTGCTCCTCATCTACGGGTTGGCCACCGCGGTCGGGAGCCTGGGGATCACTCCCGGCGGGGTCGGGTTGGTCGAAGGGACCCTCTGCGTCGGACTGGTGAGTACCGGCGTCCCGACGGCTCTGGCACTGGCCGCGGTGTTGCTCTACCGACTCGTGAGTTTCTGGCTGGTCAGCGCGGTGGGCTGGCTTGTGCTCCTCTACCTTCGGCTCGCTCGAGTTGCTCGCCCCGAATCCGTCCAAGGAGGCGTCGCCCTGTGAGTATCTGGCCCAGCAATCGCACGAATGCGGCACCTCCGGGTACCTCGCCGGACTACCGGCGAGGTACAAGCCCTCCTGCGCCAATGGGCCGCCGGCGCTGGCTGCCGTTCGCGGGAGTGGCGGCGACCCTCCTGCTCCTGCGCACGCTGGGATCTCGCCGCGTCCCCTCGCGGAGGTACAGCTATTCCACGTTCCTCTCCCAAGTACAGGCGAACCACGTCAAGACAGCCACCATTGACCCGGCCGGAGCGGTGGCCGGCAGCCTGACCAACGGGACCGCCTACTCGAGTCAGATTCCGACCGCCCTCCAGGACCCGAAACTCCCGACCCTCCTCAAGGCACACCACGTGGCGATCACCGGTATCGGTTCGCAGACCAACATCGGAGCAGTGATCGCCTCGTTCTTGCCTCTGCTGCTGTTGGTGGCCGTCGTCGTGTGGATCGGCCGCAAGGGGGCGCGTCAAGCGAAAGGCGGGATCCTGGGCATAGGAGCGTCCAAGGCCAAGGTCTACGACGAAGAGAGGCCATCGACTCGATTCTCCGATGTCGCCGGCTACGAGGCGTCCAAGCGCGAGGTGACCGAGGTCGTCGACTTCTTGAAGCATCCCGACAAGTACGCGGGCGCGGGTGCGACAGGACCTCGAGGGGTGCTCATGGTTGGTCCTCCCGGTACGGGAAAGACGCTGTTGGCCCGGGCCGTGGCCGGCGAAGCCGAAGTGCCATTCTTCGCGCTGACCGGTTCGAGTTTCGTAGAGCTCTTTGTCGGAGTCGGCGCCTCCCGCGTCCGTGAGGTCTTCGCCGACGCTCGCAAGCGGGCGCCGTCGATCATCTTCATCGACGAGGTCGATGCCATCGGCCAACGACGCGGGGGCGCGGTCATCTCAAACGACGAGCGGGAACAGACCCTCAATCAGCTCCTGGCCGAGATGGACGGCTTCGATCCCACGTCGGGCGTCGTGGTCATTGCGGCCACCAACCGCCCGGAGATACTCGACCCAGCCCTCCTGCGACCCGGACGCTTCGACCGCCAAGTGGAGATCCCCCTCCCCGACCAGACCGAGCGGACGGCCATCTTGACCACTCACGCTCGAAGCAAGCACCTGGCCCATGACGTCGATCTCAAGGCGGTGTCCCGGGGCACCCCGGGCTTCTCCGGGGCCGACCTCGCCAACCTCATCAACGAAGCGGCCATCGTCGCCGTCCGACACAGCCGCGACGTGATCGCCGCCATCGACCTCGACGAGGCACGGGATCGGATCCTGCTCGGTCCTCGCCAGGCGTCAAATGCGCTGCTCCCCGGGGAGAAGCGTGCCGTCGCCATTCACGAGTCGGGCCACGCCCTCGTCGCCTTGTGCTCCGAACACGCAGATCCGGTGACGAAGGTCACAATTTTGCCGGCCGGCCAGTCCCTCGGGGCCACCCAGCAACTACCGACGGATGAACGACATCTCTATTCCGAGAGCTACCTGAACGAGTCGCTGGCCGTCCGGCTCGGCGGCCGAGCCGCGGAACTCCTCGTCCTGGGCGAGGCGTCGACCGGGGCAGCCAACGACCTGGCCGGAGCTACTGAGCTGGCCACCAAGATGGTCCGGGACTGGGGTTTCTCACTGCGGCTCGGTCCGATCGGCTTCGGATCGGGGGGACCGGCATATCTCGGCCACCAACTCGAGAGTCGACCCTACGCCGAGGGAACTCAGCTGGTCATCGACGAGGAGGTGAGCCGGATCCTCTCCGAAGCGGGAGAGCGGGCCGCCGCGATGCTGGCTGAGCGTCGAGCGTCCCTCGATGCCGTCATCGACCTTCTCCTCGAGAAGGAGACGATCAGTGGCGAGGAATTGATGCAAGTCGTCCGTGGGGCGGCGGGAAATGCTCGGACAACGGTCGCGATCGGTTGAACTCTGTGCGAGCGTTGTCACGATGCTGAACCTTCTGGGACTTACGGCGACTCCCTCCGTTCCCAACCGGAGCGCCATCGCCGAGGTGTAGGCGGTGGCGGTTGTGCCCGAGCGCCACACGGGCGTTCTCGCGGGTGAGCAGAGCGCGCCCATCACCGGTGTTCGCATCTGCACCCAGATCACTGACCGGAAATTCGTGCGAGACAGACGCTCGCACCTGGCGCGCCGTGCAGAAGCGGATCGGTGTAACCCTCCTCGATATGTACAACGGGTGTCGTCGAGCCGACAAAGGTCGCGGACTACCCACTGGACAACTACGAAAGGACACATTCAAACGTCGACTTCTCACTGCCCAGTCGGGGCGGAATGGGCGCGCAAACCTTTGAGCGGCCCTTGGATGCAAAGAGGAACATGGCGGTGCTGCGTTCGACGGGCATCGTGACGCTGATGAGCATCGTCGTTTCACCTCGTGCAGGTCGTTCCGACGATGCAGGCCGTGCCTTTGCTCGGGGTGGCGTACCTCTCGTTGATCGCCGGCGCGGTGGTCGTGGGCGCCCGATTGGTCATCGGGGGCCGATCCCAAACTCGGCTCTGGGCGCCGGTGGCCCTTCTCGGGTGGCGGCCGTCGCGGCGGATTCGTCGGGCCGCCTCGGTCAGACAAGCCGCCCGTTCGTCACCGCGTCTCGAAAATGGACGGGAATGGGGTGCCGACCACCAGTGCCAACGGCCCCGGGCGCAGGGCGACGAGTCCTGCGGGCGATGAACCAGACTGGGCGTGATGACCCGGGCCGTGATCTTCGACTTCTACGGCACGCTGGCGCATTGGCAGGACTACGAGGCCTCCAACTACGCCGCGGTCCTCTCGGCTCACGGATATGACCTACCCGACCAGGTGGCGGAGGCGTACTTCGCCCGCTACGACGGGGTGGAGCACTTCGCCCATTCAGTGGACCAGGCGAGCTATGAGGATTGGGTGCGCCACCGACTGCGCCATCTCATCGGTGACTGCGGGGTCCCCCCCGATGATCAGGATTCGATCATCGACGCGTTGCGTGCGTCGGACCAGGGACCGATGGTGGCCTACCCCGAAGCAGCGTCCACGTTGGTCTCCCTGCGGGAAGCAGGATGGGCCATTGGCGTGTGCTCCAACTGGGGATGGGAACTCGATGCCTTCCTGATCCAGGTGGGCCTTTTCGACCTCATCGATTCGGCCGTGACGTCGGCCCGGGCCGGGGCCCGCAAGCCTCATCCCTCCATCTACGCCCATGCCGTCAGCGCACTCGATGTGACCGCACGAGAGACCGTCTTCGTGGGGGACAGCTGGGGACCCGATGTGCAGGGACCCCACCACGCGGGTATGAGCGCCGTGCATGTCTGGCGACCCACCGAGCGATCTGGCTCGGTTCCCGATCCGTTGCTGACGGGGATGCACCGCGTCGCCGATCTGTCCGAACTGGTGCCGTTGCTCAGTGCGGACGACCGCCGATCGGCGGCCGTCCGTGATCGGAGAGGCCTCGGGCCAACGTGGCCCGATCATTCGCCGTGAGCGCCGTAAAGCCAGGGTTCTCGCCGTCCGAGGGGCGCCACCAGACCGGCTCGTCGCACGCCCAGGCTTCTTGTCGGAGGCCCACCTTGGTCACCTTGCCGGTTGCGGTTTGGGGCAGTGACTCTGATATGCGGACGAAGCGGGGCAGCCACTTGGTCCCAAGGTCCGGCTGTGCTTCGAGCCAGGCCAGGAAGGCCGCAGGGTTAAAGGACACCCCGGGCACGAGTTCGAGGGCGACCATCACCTGATCACCGGCACCGGACGCGGTGTCGGGCACGGGGTAAACGGCGGCGACGGCGACGTCGGGGTTGCGGGAGAGCACTGCCTCGACCGGTCCGGCGGCGAAGTTCTCCGAGTCGACCCGGAGCCAATCGCCTGACCGACCGGCGAAGTAGAAGAAGCCGTCGGGATCGACGTAGCCCAAGTCACCGGTCCAGTACCACCCGTTGCGGAGGCGGTCCTGTTCGGCGCCCTCGTGCCGGTAGTACCCCTCGAACTTGCCCCGCCCGCTTCGATTCACGATCTCGCCGGTGGCTTCCCCGGCATTGAGCAGGCGGCCCCCCGGATCGATCACGGCGCGCGGGCACTCGGCGCCCGTCTCGGGGCTGATGACGGCCAGATCGACGTCGTCGACCGGCTTCCCCAGTGCTCCTGGGGGCATGCCCGGCACCGGGTTGATCGCCGCACCGCCCTCGCTCTGGCCGTAGCCCTCGATGAGGTAGCAACCGAACCGCCTACGAAAGCGATTGCGGTCGCGCACCGACGCCTCGGTGCCGAACGCACTGCGTAGGGAGTTCTCGGCGTCGTCGGGCCGCTCCGGGGTGGCCAGAATGTAGGCGATCGCCTTGCCGACGTAGCTGAATTTGGTGGCTCCGAAGCGCCGCACATCGTCCAGGAATTCCGACGCGCTGAAGCGGGGTCGGACGGCGATGGCCGCACCGACCATCACGGCGGGTCCCCACAGCGCCATGAGGGCATTGCCGTGGAACAACGGCATCGGGCAGTAGCAGACGTCGTCGGGGCCGTACCCGTATCCCGGAGCCGCCACCTCGGCGATGCCGGCCAGCCGACCCTGGGTGCACCGCACCGCCTTGGGTGTCCCGGTGGTCCCCGAGGTGAAGATGAGCTGGAACAGCGCGTCGTCAGCCACGTCACCGGCGTGCGCCACCAGGTCTCGGGCCTGCCCGCCTCCAGCGCCGTCGTCCGCCGAGAAATGGGTCAGGAGCTCGAGGTAGCGCTCCGATCCCGTCACCAGTACGTGATCGGGAGCCACGCCCAGGGAGAGTCCTTCGAGGAGGGCCGCGCCCTCGGCGTCGGTGACGATGAGCGCGCAGTCGGTGGACCTGATGTCGGCGGCGAGTGCCTCACCCCGCCTGGTCGGGTTCACCCCGACGATGGCCGCCCCCGCCAACGCGGCCCCGTTGAGCCAGAAGAGGTACTCGGGCCCGTTGGGGAGCAGCACCCCGATGTGAAACGGTCCGTCGCTGCGCAGCGACCGGGCCAGAGCGCCGCGCGCCGCGCCTTCGGCGACCGACTGGCGCCAGGTCCATCGACCGGCCGCGTCGAGCACGCCGAGGCGATCATCCTCGGCGCGCGCCGCCACCATGGCCGCCACGGTCGTCATGGCACTCCGTCCAACGTCGATGATCCGGTCGCCCGCCGGACCAAAGAGCGGTCGATCGCTTCCACGGTGGCCGTCCCGCACAGGGACATCGTGCGCCGGAGCTCGCTTTCGTACCAGCGCAGGAGCGACGCCACGCCGTCGGCACCGCCGGCCGCCAACGCCCACAGTGAGGGTCGACCCACCATGACGGCTCGCGCCCCCAGCGCCAGCGCCTTGGCCACATCGGGCGCCCGGCGAATGCCTCCGTCCACATAGACCTCGACCCGTCCGGCGACGGCATCGACGATCTCGGGCAAGATGTCCGCTGTCGCCGGAGCATCGTCGAGCTGGCGTCCACCGTGATTCGAGACCACGATCGCCGCCGCACCCGCCTCGATGCAGCGCACGGCGTCATCGGCCCGCTGCACCCCCTTGGCCACCACGGGGAGACCGCTGAGGCCGGCCAGCCAACCGACGTCGTCCGGGGTCAAGGCCGGCTCGAATTCCCGGGTCACCACGGCCATGAAGCCGCCTTCGTGGGCTCGGGCCGTACTGTCCCCGGTCAAGTTGGGCAGGGACAGGTCGCGGGGCAGATGCACGCCGCTTCGAAGCTCGCGGAGGCGGAGTCCGGAGACCGGGGCGTCGACGGTGAGGACGAGGGCGCCGTATCCGTGCGTCGCGGTCCGCTGGACCAGGTCCCGGGTGCGGGCCCGATCGCGCAAGATGTAGATCTGCATCCATCGGGGAGCCCCGGGTGCCGCCGCGGCCACGTCCTCCAACGAACAGGTGGCGAGAGAGGACAGGACCATGAGCGCGCCCACCTCGGCCGCACCCCGGGCCGTGTCCTTCTCGCCCTCCGGATGGGCCAAGCCCTGGATGGCGGTGGGAGCGATCACCACCGGCGAGCGGACCGGTTGGCCCAGGAGTGTGGTCGAGGTGGTGACCTGGTCGATCCCGGCCAGTACCCGAGGGTGGAGCTGCCATCGGCTCCAGGCGGCCACGTTCTCGGCCAGGAGTCGCTCGTCCTCTGCACCACCCGAGAAGTAGGCGTAGGCCATTTCCCCGATGATCCGGCGGGCGTCCCTCTCCAGATCGACCAAAGAGAGGTCAATGGCCAGGGGAGTCGAACCGGCCGAACGGACGGTGCCGGTCGACGGGTTGTGGGCCGACCCGTCGCTGCTGGCAGGATGATCGGGCACAGGCCGCATGGTAGGCGGCGGCCACGCTCCCATCCCACATCGATCCCACCGGAGGCGCCATGCGATTCTCGTATGCCGAGTCAATGACCGATCCGTCGTATTACCTCCCCTTGGCTCGCGCCGCCGAGGCGGCCAATTTCGATTCCATGGTGATTCCGGACAGCATCTGCTACCCCGAGGAGTCCGACACGCGCTACCCGTTCAACCCGGACGGTACCCGGGAATTTCTGGAGGACAAGCCCTTCTTGGAACCCTTCTCGTTGATCCCGGCCATGGGAGCGGTGACCGAGAAGTTGCGCTTCGTCACCTTCGTGGTCAAGCTGCCCATCCGCCAGCCGGTGCTGGTGGCCAAGCAGGTCAGCTCCACCGCCGTCTTGACCGGCAACCGTCTTCTGCTGGGGGTGGGGACCAGCCCGTGGCCCGAGGACTACACCGTCTGCGGCGTGCCCTGGGAAGGGCGGGGCAAGCGCATGGACGAGCAGATCGAGGTCATGCGGGGACTGATGGCCGGCGGGTATTTCGAGTATCACGGCGAGGTGTTCGACCTCCCCTCGGTCAAGATGAGCCCCACGCCGACCAAGCCCGTCCCGATCCTGATCGGTGGGCACCACGAGGCGGCGCTCCGCCGGGCCGCCGTCAGCGGGGACGGGTGGTTGCACGGCGGGGGTGACCCGGGTGATCTGCCGGGACTCCTGGCGCGACTTGCCGACTTGCGGGCTGAGCACGGCACCGAGGGCAAGCCCTTTGAAGTGCACGTCATCTCTCTGGATGCCTACAGCGTTGACGGCGTACGCCGGCTCGAGGAATTGGGTGTGACGGACGTGATCGTAGGATTTCGGTGGCCTTACGTGCCCGAGCAGGACACCGAGGGCCTGCAGACCAAGATCGACAGCCTCTCGAGGTTCAGCGATGACGTCATCGCCAAGGTCCGATGAACAGCTACCAGCAGACAAGGGGACATCATGACTGAGGAAGCGCTGACCGCACGGGAGTTGGGGATCCGCTCCCGGGCCGCCGTCCACGCCCGGGACCGGGACGCTTGGCTGGACCTCTTCGCTCCCGATGCCGTGGTGCAGGATCCCATTGGTCCGTCACCCTTCGACCCCGACGGGAAGGGTCACCAGGGGCGGGAGGCCATTGCCGCGTTTTACGACACGGTCATCGCTCCCAGCGCGGCCATCAGCTTCGAGATTCAAGAGTCGTACCTCTGCGGGGACGAGGTGGCCGACGTCGGCACCATCCGAACCACGTTGGCCGGCGGCGAACACCAGGCCGTGGTGCGTGGCGTCTACACCTACCGCTCGAACGGGGCCGGCAAGCTGGCTTCGCTCCGCGCCTTCTGGGAGTTCGACGCGCTGGAATTGATCGAACTCACCGACTGAGAGGCAAGGCCCGCCGGGGTCGGGCCATGGCCTACATTGACCGCATGCGGGTCATGGTCAAAGAAGGCCTCTTCACCGACGGGCACCCACCGTCGCTCCTGGGCAGCCATTGCGCGGCCTGCGGCGCTCGGCACTTCCCCCGTCACGACACCTGCCCCTATTGCGCCACCGAGGATCCCGAGCCAGTGGAGCTTTCACGGCGCGGAACCCTGTGGGCGTGGACGGCAGTCACGGCGACGCCCCCCGGGTACCCCGGAGAGACGCCGTACGGTGTGGGGGTGGTCGAGCTGCCCGAAGGCATTCGAGTCATCGCCCGGCTGACCGAGAGCGACCCGGCTGCGCTCTCACTGGCCTGCCCCATGGAACTGCGGATTGTGCCGCTCCACATCGACGGAGACGGCAATGACGTCATCACCTATGCCTTCGCTCCGGCAGCGCCCTCGTGAAGCGCGTCGTCATCACCGGTGTCGGGCTGCATCCGTTTGGCCGATTCGACGGCGCGTCGACCACCGATATGGGGGTGCGGGCCGTGCGCGCCGCGCTCAAGCAGGCCGGGGTCGGTCGCGGCGCATTCCAGGCGGCGTTCTGTGGGACCGCCTACGGGGGAGTCGCCACCGGCCACAAGGTGCTCAGCCGCCTGGGGATGACCGGGATGCCGATTGTCGACGTCGAGGCCGGGTGCGCCAGTGGTGGTGCCGCCCTGATGTTGGCGGCCGGAGCGATCCGGGCCGGCCAGTACGACACGGTGCTGGTCTTCGGGACCGAGAAGATGCCCAAGGGCATCATCCGCTCCTCGTTCTTCGAGCCGTGGCAGGAGGAGGCCGGATTGGCCGCCACTCCCGCTTTCTTCGGACTGCGCGCGCAACGGCTGGCCGTCAATTCGGGAGTGACCAAGCAGCATCTGGCTCAGGTGGTGGTCAAGAACCGGCGCCACGGCGCATCGAATGCGGATGCCATGTACCAGAAGGAGGTCTCGGCCGAGGAGGTCCTGGCTTCTCGGGTGGTGTGCGAGCCGTTGCATCTCTTCATGCTGTGCTCGCCCAACGAAGGCGCGGCAGCGGTGGTGCTGACCCGCGACGATCGTCTGGAGGTCTCGGTTCCTGCGCCGATCACGCTGGCCGGAGCCGTGCTCCGTTCCCATCTTCCCGGCGCCGTGCTCAGCGAGTCCACCCCGTTGTCGGGACTGGTCGACGACACCGTGCCTTCGCCGTCCACCTTGGCCGCCACCGCGGCGTTCGAGGAGGCGGGCCTCGGTCCGTCGGACCTCGACGTCGTGGAGTGCCAGGACACCGATGCCGCCCGGGAACTCCTGTCCTACGAGGAACTCGGACTTTGCCGGCCGGGTGGTTCGGCCGCACTGCTCGAATCCGGCGCCACCGAATTGGGCGGACCTCTGCCCGTCAATCCAAGTGGCGGGCTGCTTTCCAAAGGTGAGCCATTGGGTGCGTCGGCCCTCGGCCAGGTGGTGGAGCTGGTGCGTCAGCTTCGGCGCGAGTGCGGCGCGCGACAGGTTGCAGGCGCTCGGGTTGCCCTCTCCCACACGGTGGGCCGGGGGGCCAACGCCGGCGTCGTGGTGCTGACCCGCTGAAGCCTGGATCGGCGCAACGAGGCCCGGACGGAGAAGGAGGAGTCGTGGACAATCGCACCGTGCCCCAAGAGGCTGGACGTGTCGCTCGCGTGTCGCCGGTCATTGCCGCCCTCCTGTTCTCGGGGGTCGCGATGGGCATCGGGCCGTTGCAGGCACGCCCGGCCGCCGCGGCAGCATCGTCGGCCAAGCAGGCGGCCATTGCCGACGGCGCCGACCCGTCACGCACCGATGCGGCCGGAACGGAGTGGCTCTGCAATCCCGATCTTCCCGCTAACCCGTGCCTGTCCAACGAGAACGCCCTGGTGCAGAGGGCATCGGGTCGCAACTCCGTACAACTTTCTCGCCCGGCTACACAGCCACCCATCGATTGCTTCTACGTCTATCCGACGGTGAGCAGACAACCGGGGCTCGCAGCCAACCTGCAGATCCAGGCCGCAGAGACCTATGTGGCTACGCTCCAGGCGTCGCGTTTTTCGAGCGTGTGCAAGGTCTACGCACCGATGTATCCCCAAATCACCAACAACGGGCTCCAGCATCTCGGATCGGGTTTCCGAGCTGCCCTCACCGCCGGCTACGACGTGGTGCAGTCGGCCTGGAAGGACTACATGGAGCATGACAATCACGGTCGGGGCGTCGTAGTCATCGGTCACTCCCAAGGTTCCACCATGGCCCAGGAGCTGCTGCGTACCCAGATCGACTCCAACGCACGCGCCCGGAACCTTCTCGTCTCCGCAATCATTCCCGGCGGCAATGTGGTGATCCCCATCGGCAAAGAGGTCGGGGGGACATTCCAACACCTCGCAGCCTGCACCGCGCCCACCCAGCTGCATTGCGTCGTTGCCTATTCGAGCTTTGATCAGACGCCTCCGGCGGGAACGCTTTTCGGGATACCCGGACACGGCGTGAGTTTCCTCCAGATCACGCCCAGTCCGACCACAGGCATGCAGGTACTTTGCGTCAACCCGGCCGCATTGTCGACCGGAGGAAGCGGTGTTCTCCAGCCCTATTTCCCGCGCAGCGGCACCACGACGGGACGGCTGATCCCCTGGGCGACCCAGCCCAACCTGTATTCCGGGCGGTGCATGTACCAGAACGGGACCACCTGGCTGCAGGTCAACGCGCCGATCGTCCCCGGAGATCCTCGGCCCGTCGCCACCCAGGTCCTGGGTCCGAGCTGGGGTCTGCACCTCGATGACGTCAACCTCTTTCTCGGAAATTTGGTCGGCCTGGTCGGCACGCAGTCAAAGGCATTCGTCCGGGCGCACTCCTGACCCCGTGACGGGGTGACTCCACCTGACGCAGAAAGGTCTCGCCCGGGGGCCATCGTCCGATCGTCGCGCCACGCCAATTCAGCGGTGTCGCGTCCGGGGAGCGTCGAGCGGCCTGTGCCGGAGGGGCCCCGGCGGTCTCAGACGCCCAACTCAGACGCCCAACTCAGAGGCCCTTCAGCGCCCGGGGCAGCTCATCCAATGAGGTGATCACGGCATCGGGCACTTCGTCGCAGCCTGGTGGAGGCCGATAGGTGCCCCCACCCTCGCGGTCGATCCAGATGGCGTGCCAGCCCGCTCGTTTCGCCCCGACCACGTCGTTGAGGGGGTGATCGCCGACCAGGACGCAGGCGGACGGGGACAACTCCAACTGCTGCTGGACCACCTCGAATATCCCGCGGTCGGGTTTGGCCACGCGGTGATCCTGGGCGAAGACAACGACTTCGAAGATCCCCCCGAGCCCGATGGATTCGGGCAGTCGACTGCCGTTGGACAGCAATCCGATGCGGTAGTCGGGCCGCAGCGTTTCGAGGGTGGGCAACGCGTCCTCAAAGAGGGCCGGGTCCTCGTCGCGGTGCCGAAAATAGGAATCAGCGAGCTGTTCGGCCAACACCAGGTCCTGCGCCTCGCTCTTGTCCCCGCCGTCTCGCCGCACGCGCTGTAGGGATCGGGCGAAGCCGAGCCGGCGCAGCCGGGCCAGGTTGTATTCCACCCCGAGGAGCTCCTGCGCCACGGCACCCCGGTCGCGCTGCAGGTCGCCGACGGTCAACGCGTCGGTGACGGCACCGGGCCGGGCGGCGCGAAGCTCGTTCAGCACGGCCAGCAAAGCACCTTGCATGACCCTTTGGAAGTCCCACAGCGTCTGATCGCCATCGAAGAGAACAGCCTCGATCGGCGACGTCCGGGCCGGAGCGTTCAATTGACCAGGACGACCTTGCCCAACTTCCCTCCGGCGGCGAACCGGTCGTAGGCACCGGTGGCGTCGGCCATGGGGAAGGCGGCACAGACCGGGACGCGAATGCGATTGGACGCCAGGAGTGGCAGGACATGGGCTGCGACCGCCGCCGCCACGTCCGCCTTCTCGCGCCGGGTGCGGGACCGCAAGGTGGATCCACCGATGCGCACCCGCTTGGTCATGAGACTCATGAGGTCGAGCTCCATGGCTCCTCCGGAGCCGACACCGATGACGACGACGCGAGCCCCGATCGCCAGATGGGGCAGCACATGGGGCAGGCTGGCCGCCCCCACCAGCTCGAGGACGACGTCGTAGGGGCCATGGTCGGCCACATCGCCCGGGTCGATGGCCACCGTCGCGCCCAGCGCCACGACCTCGTCGCGCCGGGCCGGATCGCGGACGGTGGCGACCACCGTGGCCCCGGTGCCGGCCGCCAGTTGCACACCGGCCGTGCCGACACCTCCGGCGCCGCCGCTGACCAGCACCCGTTCCCCCATGCGGAGTTGGCCCTGGGTGAAGAGGGCGTCGAAGGCGGTCGAGAAAACCTCGGGAAAGCCCCCCGCCTCGGGCCAGGGGAGCAGGTCGGGAACAGCCAGCGCGTGCGACTCGTCGACCACGCACAAGGTGGCCTGAGCGCCGCCCCCCACCAGGGCCATGATCCGGTCGCCGGGGGAGAACTGGCGGACCTGGGAGCCGACGGCGACCACCTCGCCGGCCAGCTCCATGCCGGGGATGTCCGCCGGTGAGCCGGGAGGGGCGGGGTAGAGCCCGATGCGTTGGATCAGGTCGGCCCCGTTGAGACCGGCTGCCTCAACGGCCACCAGGAGCTCGGTGTTGCCGGGCACCGGATCGTCCCGTTCTTCCCAGTGGAGCTGGCTGTCCCGGATCACCACGGCTCGCATGATGCTCACTGTTGCACGCGGCGACTTCGGGTGAGCGGTCCTCGCCCCCGGCAAGGGTCCGCTCAGGCCCGGTAACCTCGGAGCCATGGCTCTCTACGACATTCCCATCCACACGCTCCAAGGCGACGATTCCTCGCTCGGTGCTTTCGCCGGAAAGACCCTGCTGGTGGTCAACGTGGCGTCCAAGTGCGGACTGACCCCACAGTACGAGGGGCTCGAGCGCCTGCAGAAGACCTACGGCGACCGGGGGTTCTCGGTGGTCGGATTCCCCAGCAACCAATTCATGGGCCAGGAGCCCGGAACGGCCGAGGAGATCCAGCAGTTCTGCTCGACCACCTACGGAGTGACCTTTCCCCTCATGGAAAAGATCGACGTGAACGGCGACGACCGAAACCCCATCTACCAAGAGCTCACGGCGTTCCCCGACGCCGACGGCACCGCCGGGGATATCACGTGGAACTTCGAGAAGTTCCTGGTCTCGGGGACGGGCGAGATCGTGGGGCGCTTCCGGCCCCAGGTCGAGCCGGAGGACCCGGCGATCGTCGAGGCGATTGAGGCCGAGCTGTCCGCTTGACCACATCGGCGAATGCGGCGGGATTCGCCGCGTCCATCTTCGACATGGACGGGTTGCTCATCGATTCGGAGATCCTCTGGCACGAGGCCGAGATCGAGATCCTGGGTGACCTCGGCGTCCCCCTGGCCGCCGACGGGTGCCGCAACACCAAGGGCATGTTCGTGGAGGAAGTCACCGAGTTCTGGCACGAGCAGTATCCATGGCCGAGCCCGAGCCCGGCCGAGGTGGCGGTGACCATCGTCGATCGGGTCATTGCCCTGGTGTTAGCCAAAGGGGAGCTCAAACCGGGAGCCGATCACGCCATCGCCATGTGCGTGGAGCGGGAGCTGCCGATGGCCGTGGCCTCGTCGTCGCAGTACCGGCTGATTGAGGCGGCGCTCGATCACTTCGGCTTGCGGCCGCATTTCGACCTCATCCACTCGGCTGAGGACGAGGAGTACGGCAAACCGCATCCGGCCGTGTTCCTCACGGCGGCGTCAAAGTTGGGCGCCGATCCGCGTCGTTGCCTGGTCTGGGAAGACGCCCCGGCCGGGGTCCTGGCGGCCAAGGCGGCCTCCATGGCCTGCATCGCCGTCCCCGAGCAGGGGGAGGAGGGTCAGGCCGCCTTCGGCCTGGCCGATCTGGTGCTCGGGTCACTGCTCGAGATGAATGAGGCCCGCTGGGACGAAGTGGTCGCCCGACACTTCACCACCGCCATCTGAGGCCGATGAAACTGGTGGGGCGTGGTGAGGTTGCAACTGGTCCGCCAATCGAGGGAGCCAATGGTCATTCGATCGGACCCCCGACGGAATGACGTGAGCCACGGGACACCGATGACGGAACGGTGGCCCTGGATCGCGATGCTGATCGCCCTCGGCCTTGAATTCGCACTTGGCGTCGCGTCCTTGTTGCTCGTTCCGGCCGGCCGGCCCGACGGATGGCTGCCTCGGCAGGGAAGAGCCGTGTACTTGGTCCACGCCGGACTCGGGGGGATGCTGGGGATCGCGGCGCTGGTCATCTTCGCCGCTGCCGCACACGGCGGCAGGATCGTGAGACTCGGAGCGCAGATTGGCCTCGTCGGACTCTTACTCGGTGCCAGCGGGGGGATAGTGGCGGCCTTCCATCCCTGGCGACTTACCGGTATGGGACTGATGCTCGCCGGCACATTCGTAGCCTTTTTCGGCTATGTCATTCCGCTCCTTGAGCAGATACGAAGGGAAGAATTGGAATAGGACCTCGATTTAATATCGCAGATCGGCCAGGACGCCGTAGTGATCGGACAACTGAGGCTTCTCGCCGGGGAGGACGCCGAGCAGCTCGCAGTGAGTCGGATGGCCGACGGCGCCGAGCCGTGGCCAGGCTGAGAGCACGTAGTCGAAGCGTCGATCGGGATACATGGCGACGGCGGCCAGCGGATTGCGGTTGGACCACGTATAGCCATCAGTCCCATCGCCGGCCAGCTCCCAGGCGTCATAGAAGACCAAACCCGGGGCGGCAGTGGCAGCACGCCCCGTGAGGATGCGGATCTCGTCAGAGTCAGGCCCGGCGTTGAAGTCGCCACAGACCACGACTGGGTGGCTCCGACGGGTCGTCTCCGAGACGAGCTGGGCGAGCTGTCGCACCTGACCCTGGCGCACCTGGCTGGCGTCGAGCGGGTAGTCCAACATCACGACGAAGACCTGAATGAGCCCCCGCTCGCCCTCGACAGTCGCGCCGAGCACTTCGCCAACGCCGGATCCATCCTCTCCTCGTAGCAGCTTCCGTTCGCGGAGCGACAGGGGCCATCGTGAGACCAGTCCGATGCCCGACACCCAGTCGTCGTGCTGCCAATCTCCTTCAAACAGATGATGTTCCATTCCCAGCCGCGTGGCGACCTGCTCCGCCTGAGTCGTATCAGCGCTCGACCAGGACTCGACCAGGCAGACGATGTCGGGCCCCGTGGCGAGGAGCGCCTCTTCGATCCCCGCTTGGCGCGCCTGCCACTGCCCGTACCGACCCCAGACATTCCAAGTCACCACCCGTAGGGTCGTCTCGACGACCGGCCCGTACGGCGCATACTGATCGAAGGTCATCCGCTAAGTCTGCCCAGTCAACCGGTGCTGATGCTCTCCTACCTCAGACGGCCGTGATTGTTTGACCCTCTTTGACCCCACCGCCGATCCGTTACACCCGAACCGGCGGTCGGAGACGGTCAGACGCTGAGCGGTTCGACATCGCTCACAACCTGGGAGCGGTATTTCCGGACGTGTTCGATCCCGGCCACGGACACCGAAACGTACTGGCCGCGCCCGGGCGCATAGTGACGTTCGATAAAGCCTCGGTCGTTGGCGTCCTCCCACACTGGAAAGCGCGGACACGACGTCCTCCAGGCATCGAGCACCTCGACGTAGGGGCGCTGACTCGAACCCAACCATTCCAGGAGATCGAGAATCAGGTTGTCGAGGTTGTCCGTCATAAGGGTGCTGGGAATTATTGCAGGTCTTCTGTCGTACCGTGCCATCGCCCATTTGATGCGTCTTGGAGCATCTCGATCGCCGTTGCGTCCTCCCTGGGCCATCCGCTTCCGAAGCAAC
>CAVURD010000027.1:0-45524 GCA_963743785.1 uncultured Acidimicrobiaceae bacterium
TCCTCGCTGCCCGCCGGAACTGCGCGGCCCGCCCGGATGCTGCCGGCGGTTTGACGGCGTCACCGCGAGAGCGAGTCGTGCGTCTCGATACATTTAGCGTCAGGTCGGCCATCGCGTTTTTCGGCCGACCGCTCGATTGGCGGCATCCCGCTTCTCCCAAGAGGGTGATGACTACGGTGTTTGTCGATGGCCGAATCCTCTCAAGGTCCGGAGAAGGGGACGGGGACTGCGCCATCTGGGAGCGAGCCGCCGCAGACCAGGGACGACCGGGTCGCGTGGGGTATCGCATCCAAAAGCGAGCACCGATGGCCTGCGTCGCTCGCCGTAGTCGTGGCGATCGCGCTCCAAGTCGTCCTGCCCAAGACGGTCATTCGCGGCCTCGGCCCCCGTTGGTTCATTCCGGCATTGGAGAGCGCTCTACTTCGTCGCCTTGATCGTGACCAAGCCAGGCGAGATCAGCCGAGAGTCCCGCCTGCTTCGCGCCATGTCGCTCACGTTGATCGGGATTATCGCCGTGGCGAACATCGTCGCCTTGGGCGAATGGTGAGTGCGCTCCTGAACCACAGCCCGGCGGGTGGTGGCCGCTCACTGGTCTTCGCTTCTGTGCCGATCTGGCTCACCAACGTGATCGTCTTCGGGCTCTGGTACTGGGACCTCGACCGAGGCGGCGTCGCTGCTCGCCTCCGGGCAAATCACCGCCGCCCGGACTTCCTCTTTCCTCAGATGTCCACTCCCGGGTCCGGCCCGAACTGGACGCCAGACTTTCTCGACTATCTCTACACATCATTTACCAACACGACCGCATTTAGTCCTACCGACACGATGCCACTCACTGCCTGGTCAAAACTCTTGATGATGGTGCAATCGACCGCCTCTCTCCTGACGGTGGCGCTGGTGGTGTCGAGAGCAGTCAATATCCTCAACTAGGGATCGAACCCGAATGTGTCCGCGGGCTCGCCATCTCTGGGGTGAGACCCGCAGCTGGCGTGACGTGCCTGACAATCGGAGGGTGTGCGCTCGTGCGAGACAGAAGTAGGCAGGAACTCGGCGCTGGGACGGTGGCGGACTGTGGCCGGCCATGAGGCACGGTGGACCGCGGCTCCGGTTCACGTGGCCGATCATTTTCCTACGTCATGTCGGCCCCCTAGGGCTCACCTTGCGATGAACCTGGAAGATACGAAGTCGTGGTCCCACTCGGATACTCTTTTCCCACTGGACTCCCTCGAATCGCCACCGCGGCCGCCGAAGACCGGATTCTGATTGGTTTTTCTAGAGGCCGGAGAATGAGAGTCCTACTGAGCCCCCGTAGCTCAGGGGATAGAGCATTGGTTTCCTAAACCATGTGCGCAGGTTCGAATCCTGCCGGGGGCGCCATTGTGATGTCTCAAGGGATGTGGAGTCTCGGTAGATAGGCGACACCTTGGCTCCGGTACATGGGCGACACTTTCCGGACACGGCTCCGGTAGCTGGGCGACACTGGCTCCGGTAGCTGGGCGACACGCCATCCGCCCCTGTGGGGTTCCGTCGATCTTCACTGTGGATACCAACGTCCAGAGTGAGGGAGGCCGTCAACATGCTGGTGGAGCTGGGTCTCGTGGAACAGCGGTATAAGGCCGTGCTCGAGGTCCTCAACGACGGAGCCAGCGTCACCGACGTGGCTCGTCGCTATGGGGTCGGGCGCCAGGCGGTCCATACGTGGCTGCGTCGTTATGCCGACGGGGGTCTGGGGGGCCTGGCTGATCGGAGTCCCCGGCCCGACACCTGCCCGCACCAAATGCCGCCGGTGGTCGAGGCCAAGATCCTCGAGATGCGACGCCTCAATCCCGCCTGGGGTCCCCGCACCATCATGAGTCGCTTGGCCCGCGAAGAGGTGGAGCCGCTGCCGTCGCGCTCGGCGATCTATCGAGCCCTGGTGCGCCATCAGCTCATCTATCCGACTCCTCGGCGCCGCCGGCCGAGCGACTACAAGCGCTGGGAGCGCTCACGCCCGATGGAGCTGTGGCAGATGGATGTCACCGCCGGCATCTATCTCGAGGACGGCTCACGGGCGTCGATCGTGACCGGCATCGATGACCATTCCCGCTTCTGCGTCTGCGCCAGCGTGGTCGTTCGTGCCACCGCCAAGCCGGTCTGTGACGCATTGGTGGCAGCCATGACGGCCCATGGGATGCCCGAGGAGATCTTGACCGACAATGGCAAGGTCTTCACGGGTCGCTTCGGGCCCGGCAAAGGCATCGTCATGTTCGACCGCATCTGCCAGGAAAACGGCATTAAACACCGCCTCACCGCCCCTCGATCCCCGACGACCACCGGCAAGGTGGAGCGCTTCCACAAGACCCTCAAACGCGAATACCTCGACGACAAGGTCTTCGCGTCGGTGCCCGAAGCGCAAGCGGGACTCGACGCCTGGATTGGGCACTACAACGCCGAACGAGAACATCAGAGTGTGGGCAATGTTCCCCCGGCCACACGCTTTGCCCTGGCTCGGCCCCACCCCTTCGAGGCGCCCACAGGGGCCGGGGCCAAGGGCGAAGGGCAACCCAAGCCCCGACTGCGCCGCCGAGTCCGCACCAACGGCTCCGTCAGCCTGCTCACGATCAACTATCACGTGGGCCGCTATCTGGCCGGCCAGAACGTCGACGTGATCCTCAAAGACGGTCTCTTCGAGGTCTTCCATGACGACGTGTTGGTGGCCACGCACGCCAGGCGCCACCCAGCTGAGCGAGACCACGACGTGGCCCGGCACGCCATCGCGGCGCCGCCGACGCGGTCACGAGATGTCCCCGTCGTCGTCCGCAAAGTCGACGGCAACGGCTCCATCAGGTTCGCCGGTGCCGCCTATCGAGCCGGAAATGCCTATCGACGCCACCAAGTCGAAGTGGCCATCAAGGGCGACACCGTCCAGATCTGGTCCGAAGGACAACTCCTGCGCACTCATCCCATCCGTCACGACCGAGGAAAGGAACACGGTGCTTTTGCCAACCCCAGTGGTAGACCAGATCGCATCAATGCGGCGTAGAACCTTCGACCCCCTGTCGTCCAGGAACCGGAGCCGATCTGTCCGCCGGGTACCGGATCTCCACAGATGTCTCAAGGGAGAGAGGGGCCACGACAGCAGAGAGGCGCCGGAACCGCCGCGCGCACACGCCCCGGAGACGCCGCGCTGGCCGCACGGCACCGGGGCCGCCGGCCGCCACCCGAGGACCGAGGGGCGTCCCGAACGGCACGATTGGGGCACCCGGTTCTCTCCCTGGAAGGTGGGTAGAGCGGGCCAGGTAACACGCCCCTCCGAGGGTCCACTTTCCTTAGGGGAGCCTCCGCGCGAGCCTGTAGCGATGACCCAAGAAGGGAGAGCCATGAAGACACCGCCGATCGTCTCGCGGGAGGAGTGGTTCGCCGCACGAGAGAAGATCCTGCCCAAGGAGAAGGAGTTGGTCCGCGCCCGGGACGCGCTCGCTGCTGAACGCCGGCGGTTGCCCTGGATGGCCATTAACAAGGAATATTGGTTCGACGGCCCCGCCGGACGGATGAGCCTCGCGGACCTCTTCGAGGGACTGCGTCAGCTGATCGTCTACCGCGCCTTCTACGGACCTGAAGTGACGACATTGGCAGAGGGCGGTTCGTACCCCGAAAGGGCGTGCGTGGGCTGTTCCCTCGGCGCCGACCAAGTCGCGCACCCTGGCCACTTGCGCGCGAGAAACACGGCGCTTGCGTTTGCATCGCGCGCCCCTCAGGCTGACATCGAGCACTTGAAAAAGCGCCACGGCTGGGAGCACATCCCCTGGTACACGATCACCGACGACTTCGATAAGGACTTCGACGTCGACGAATGGCACGGGACCAACGCGTTCATCCGGGAGGGTGACCGGATCTTCCGCACCTACTTCATCGACCTTCGGGGCGACGAGCAGATGGGTGGGACTTGGAACTACCTCGACATCACGGCGCTTGGTCGTCAGGAAGAGTGGGAGGACTCGCCCGAGGGGTATCCGCAGACTGCGCCGTATCAATGGTGGAACTACCACGACGCTTACAAGACCGGGCAGTAGGATTAGCACATAACGCCGGGACTGGGGCCTCAGTTAGCGCGGCGACTGGCACCGCCAGATAGCTTTTACTCCCCGAGAGTTGCCAGCCAAAGAGGTAGCATTCGCTGCGTCCACGAGGTGCGAGGAGGAGAAAAGAGATGCCTGAGTTCCCCTCGATTACTCACGTGGCGCTAACGGTTACGAGCCTTGAACGGAGTGTGCCTTGGTACAAGGATCTGTTCGGCTCGGACCCGATCCTTGACGAGGACACAGGTCCGTTCCAGCGCGTCGCTTGGCTTACCGGCAGCACAATCGTTGGCCTAACTCAATTCCCTGACTTGGACAGCACTGAGCCGTTCAGCGAGCGGCGGCCGGGGCTCGATCATCTGGCTTTCGGCTGTGCCAACCGCGATGAGTTAAAGGCATGGGAAATCCGTCTGAACGAACTCGGCATCCCCAACGGTGGCGTCGTGGACACACCTTACTACTCGGCATTGTCGTTTCGAGATCCCGACAACATCGCACTTGAGTTCTTCGCACCCCGGGGCTAAGACCGTCGGAGTATCCGACTGCTTATAAGGCCATCCCATACCGCCGGGACGGGGACACTCTCAACGCCGATGCGGTCCGAGTCCGATGGCACGCACGAAGTGGTTGATCTGGCGATTGCCTTCCCGGTAGATGACCCGACGCGCCTCGCGCTGCGTCAGCGCCGGAAGCAGCTCCCGAAAGCCCCCCTCGTTTATACCCGTGCTCGACGGCCTCAACGTTGTCGAGATCTCGCGAATCTGTAGAGCTGCGATCGGGTTGTGCTCACGCGCGGATCAACCTCGAGATCATCTCCATCGAGGACGTGGGCACCATGTGCTCGCCGCTGAGCTTGGCAAAGCCGCAGAACCACGGATCCAATCCAAGGGTGCTCGAAACGCCACCAACACCCCAATTATCGGCTGCTCGGAGGTCCGGTCGATGGTGAGCGCGGAGACCAAACCCGGGGTGAAGTTAAGGCTGGCGGTGACGGCCGAACTCCCGTTAGCTCGTCGAGGTGGTCGGGGCACGACCGCACCGGGAACCAGCGGTCGCCCGATGGCTGAACAATCGGGCCCGTCCACGACGGCGGTTCGGCGGAGCCCTCGACTTCGCCAGCGAGTTGCCAGGCGGCTGAAGTCGCCTACCTCTGAGCTGCCGAACCGGCGTGGCCTCAAGCGGTCATTGCAACACCAGCCTGATTGGCGAACAGTGATGTCGTCGATCAGGAGGTACACGAATGGCACGGTTCTCGCCCGAGGACAGGGAAACGATTCGGGACATGCGCGAAGCGGGAGTGCCGGTCAAACGCATCGCCAAGCATCTGGGCAGGCAGAACTCTTCACTGCGAAAGTTCATTGCCGATGCTGGCGGCACCCGCCCGACGGCACGTGAGCGCTCTGAGCTGCGGCTGTCTTTAGCAGAACGAGAAGAGATCTCGAGGGGGCTGGCGGCCGGTTATTCGATCCGGGCCATCGCCGAGGCCCTGGGCCGCTCTCCCTCGACCGTGTGCCGGGAGGTCAACGCCAACGGCGGGCGGAGGAAGTATCGGGCCCTCGTCGCCGACCGGGCGGCGAGCCGGCGGGCCCCTTCGAGCGCCACAGTCGCTACGTGATCTTGCTCAAGCTCCCCAACGGGCATGGTGCCGAGGCGGTGCGCAAGGCCATGACCAAGCGCATCTTGACCCTCCCGACTCAGCTGCGACGCTCCATCACCTGGGACCAGGGCAAGGAGATGGCCGAGCACGTTGAGTTCACCGTCGAGACCGGCATACAGATCTACTTCTGCGACCCCAAGAGCCCGTGGCAGCGCGGGAGCAACGAGAACACCAACGGATTGCTCCACCAATACCTGCCAAAGGCCTCTGATCTTTCACAGTGCACCCAGCGGGAGCTCGACGTCGTCGCCCGCTCGCTCAACACGAGGCCTCGACAGACGCTCGAATGGATGACACCATCTCAGGCGTTCGCCGAGGCTGTTGCGTTGACCGCTTGAGGCCACAGGCGAACTGGGGCAGGTGAAGGCAGAACCTCAGCCCTCGATTCTGGCCATGTTCGCCTCGTCGTGCCGGTCGCCGGCGGCGGGAGTGAGACTGTTCAACCGGGCAATCTGCTCGGGGCTGAGCTCGACACTGTCGGCCGCCGTATTCTCCTCGACGCGTGCCACCCGCCGGGTGCCTGGGATGGGGGCAATGTCGTCCCCCTGAGCAAGGAGCCAGGCCAGTGCGATCTGTGCAGGGGTGGCTCCGGCCTCGGCGGCGACCGCTTCGACCTCGTCGACGATCCGGAGATTGCGCTCGAAATTCTCGCCCACGAACCGTGGGTTGGTCTTGCGCCAGTCGTCGTCAGGGATGTCGTCCACTGTGCGAATCTGGCCGGTGAGGAAACCGTGGCCGAGCGGCGAATAGGGCACAAAGCCGATGCCGAGCTCGCGCAGTAGCGGGAGCAGTCGGTCCTCTGGATCCCTAGTCCACAAGGAGTACTCGGTCTGCAACGCGGCGACTGGGTGTACGGCATGCGCTCGCCGGATCGTGTCCGGGCCGGCCTCCGATAGACCGATGGTGCGGACTTTGCCCTCGGTGACCAGCTCAGCCAGTACGCCGACGGTGTCCTCAATTGGGGTACTCGGGTCCACCCGGTGTTGATAGTAGAGATCGATGTAGTCGGTCCCAAGGCGTTGGAGCGAGCCCTCCACTGCGATGCGGACGCTTTGTGGGCTGCTGTCAGGCACGCCGGCATCTCGGCCCGAATGAGAGAGGACGCCGAACTTCGTGGCCACCACGACCTCGTCCCGTCGACCCTTGATAGCCCGACCTACCAGCTCCTCGCTGTGAAATGGGCCATAGACCTCGGCGGTGTCGATGTGGGTGACGCCGAGTTCGAGTGCTCGGTGGATGGTGCGGATCGACTCGTCATCGTCGAGCCCTCCGCCCGAGGTGTAGATACCGGCCATGGTCATAGAGCCGAGGCCGATGCGAGAGATGTCGAGTCCCCCCAAAGAGATGTGCTTCATTGCTGGCTCCAAACTCGTAGTTGATGTGGTGCTTCCCATCGAACACCCTCGAAATCACTCGGAGAAGTCCCTGATGAAAGGTGTACTGGCAGGGCACGTCAGAGGTGAGGGGCGGCCTGTACGGTGATGATCGTGGACACGCCCGAGCTCCGCAGCGACGTCAGGGAGTTCCTCACGTCCCGTCGAGCGAAGATCACTCCCCAGCAGGCCGGACTTCCCGCCGGGAGGAACCGACGAGTACCCGGATTGCGCCGCACCGAGGTGGCCTCGCTGGCCGGGATGAGCGTGGAGTACTACTCCCGGCTCGAGCGCGGGAACCTGGCCGGCGTCTCCGAAGAGGTTCTCGAATCCCTCTCCCGCGCCCTCGAGCTGGACGAGGCGGAACGGGCACACCTCTACGACCTCGCCCGAGCTGCCGCCTCGAGTCAGACCCCACGGAAGCGGGCGCAGCCCGAATTCGTTCGCCAGAGCTTGCAGGCCACCCTCGATGCCATCACCACGGCACCCGCAGTGATCAACAACGGCCGAGGCGACATGATCGCAGCGAATGTCCTTGCCCGTGGGCTCTTCTCTGAGATGTTCGTCTCGTCACCACGGAGACCCGTGAACAACGCCCGGTTCGTGTTCCTCGACCCACGTGCCACGACCTTCTACCGGGACTGGTCGAAGGCCGCCGACGACACCGTTGCCATCCTGCGTACGCAAGCCGGACAAGATCCCCACAACAGGGCCCTATCCGATCTCGTCGGAGAGCTGTCCACCCAGAGTGAAGAGTTCCGTACCCGTTGGGCCGCTCACAACGTCCGACAGCACTTCACGGGCACCAAGCGTGTGCGGCACCCGGCAGTGGGGGACATCGAACTCACCTACGAGGTCTTCGATGTCTCGACCGACAGCGATCTGAGGCTCGTCGTCTACACCACACAACCCGACTCGACGAGCGAGGACGCTCTGAAGCTTCTTGCTAGCTGGACCGCCACCGAGGCGCAAACTGGCGAGGACTTATCCACACGCCCATAAGTGCTGCATGGTGGCACCCGGTTCCCGGCGAACGGGCGCAGGCTTTGCTGCCCTCTGAACTCAGTTCTATGAACCCACTCCGTGGTGCAGGTACGAGGATTCTGCGTCTCGGACGTCTCGCACGAGGTCGCCTAGAGCCAGGTTGATGTCCTGGAAGTGGTAGCCCCATGTGGGTCCGGCGATCTCGTTGACGAGCGGGCGGGTGTCTCCGCTCGCAGCGACGGGGGGTCACCTGCAGCCAGCTCGCGCCATCTTGGCTCTCACACGCAGCCGTGTACTGCTTGGGGTACGAGATCTACGGCGTCGTGACGGCCGGCGCGGGCGGCGCCATGGATGGAATCGGGAGGGGCGTCTCTAGGGCTCCGGGGCGTGTGCGCGCGGCGGTTCCGGTGCCTCTCTGCTGTCGTGGCCCTCTCTCCCATTGTGATGTCTCAAGACATCGGAGACTCTGCGGTCCGGGAGATCGAAACCTCTCCGGGACGGTCCCCGTCTAGGTGACTGGAGTCAGCGCCGTCGTCGTCGTGGTCGTCGGCGGAATGGTCGTCGGTGGACTCGTCGTGGTCGTCGGTGGAGATGTAGGCGGAACCGTGGTGGTGGCTCGTGTTGGTGGGGTGCGTGCCACTGTCGTCGACGTCGTGGACGTCGACGGGGACTTGGGGGAGTTCGAATGCGTGACCACGAGCGCAATCACGATGGCCGCCACGGCGATGATGATCGCCACCACGATGATGGTCCGGCTGTTGACCGGGGCCGGCTTCTTCTCGTCAGGCGATTCGGAGGACCCACCCGGTTGTACGGGGGGAGGCGGCGGGGACCCATTGTCATATGTCACGGTTGAGAACGTAGCCCGAGCCGCCCGATCTGGCCCGCTCTTCCCGGAGCCTGGCCGCCGCAGGAGCGATCCCACCTGGCCCGACTCGATGTCAGGGCAGCTGGCGACCTACCGGCTGAGGGCGTGTTCCAACTCAGCCTTTGACATTTTCGATCTTCCCGACACGCCACGCCGCCGGGCTTCCTCGTACAGCTGGTCCCGGGTCCTACCCCCACGGCCGCGGTGTGATCGCAATCCACCGCGGCGTCCCGACGAGATGTCTTGGGTCGAGGTCGAACTCGCTTGGCGCGCCTCACCCGCTCGGGCCCGTTCTTTGTTCACCGTTCGAGCGGCTATTTCCTCGGCCAATTCTTGTGAGTCACCGCGTTCCTCCAGCCCATCGCGAATGTGTTTGTACTGTCGTTCTCTTCTCTTCGTCCATTGCCCTTGTGGCATTGGTTCTCCTCTCGTTCCACTCCGTCCGCCGGCTGCTCTTCCTATGCCCGTTTCCGGCGATTGCCATTCGCGTTCGTGTCCAACGCAGGTAGCAGGAGTGAGGGATGAAAATGGACCGTTCCTTCCCGCCGGTCAACACGAGCCCATCGGATGCGCTGGCCTGCCCTGTCGGCCGGCACAGCCCGCGCCGGCACCGTGTCGATGAAGGACTCGTGGGCCGGTTGGCGAAAGGTGCAATGGCGGAGCGAGCAGCTCGGGGTGTGGGTTCAGAGCGCCGGCGACGGCACGTCCGGCCTCACCTCCATGAGGCGTTCGGGCCGGGCTAGGGGCGTGAATCCAAACTTTCGGTAGAGCTCATGCGCGTCCTTTGTCCCGAGGAGGAGGCGGAGACCGGTCACGCTCGGGTGCTCGGTGGCCACCTTGACCAGGAAGACACCCAGCCCGTGGCCCTGATGGGCCGGATCGACGAACACGTCGCAGAGCCAGGCAAAGGTCGCACCATCGGTCACCCAACGACAGAAGCCGACTTGAGTGCCATCCTGGTTGAAGAGCCCGAGATCGATCGACGCGTCGATTGCCCTCGCCGTGACGTCTCGCGGGCGGTGTCTGGCCCAGTAACTCTGGGTGGACAACCACTGGTGGACGTAGTCGACGTCGATCAATGAACTGTCGTCGCTGACCCAGTGCCCGTCCGGCCCCCGCCACTCGGTCACGGTCTGACGTCGCCGTAGAGGGCGACCCGGACCGCAACCTCGGGGTACACCTTCAACATGAGCATGCTCGGCGGCTTCATGCCGAACTCCCGAATGTCGAAGACGTAGTCGCCTGTCATTTCGATGCGGGACCGGTCGCCGACATCGATGGTCATGTCATGTTCAAAGTTCCGGGTGTGCCCGTGGAAGGACAGGTCCCCGCCGACCAGGTACGAATCCTCCGCCTCCGTGGGGCAAAAGCTGGTGATTCGGCCCGTGATGGTGGGGAATTTCTTGGCGTCCATTCGCCGCCTCAACTCACGATCGTAGAGTTGGTTGCCTGACGTGAGCCGGTTCACCGACAGCGCCAATTCCCCGGTGACAGGGGTCGAGAGGTCGAGGCCGCCATCGGGAAGCAGCGCGACTTCCACCCATCCTTCGAGGCCGCGTGTCTCGGTCCGTATGGGGTGCAAATTGGAGCGCGCGTCCACCCAGACACACGAACGAGTGGCATCGAAGTGAAATCGGTGCGGTGGCATTGCGGTTTGCGGTCTTTCTGGCTCGTCACGACAGGGGTGATCCGATGGGTCCCACCCTATGCGCCGGGCGAGAAGCTGACATAGGGTCGGGGGGTGGCACGACTCGACATCCCACCGGGTGACGGTGGCGACGCGGTGCAGCTGTGGTCGCTCCGGCCCGAGATGGGAGCGGCCGTCAATCGGCTGGTGGACACCGCCTACAACAAGAGCATCCTCCCGGTGCGTGTTCGCGAAGCAGCGCGCATGCGCATCGCCCAGCTCAATGATTGCACCGTCTGCCTGGCCTTTCGAGCTGACTCCGTCAAGGCACAGGGGCTGACCGAAGATTTCTACTGTCACGTCGGCTCGCACGACGAGGGGGCCAGCTTCAGCGGACAGGAGCGCCTGGCCATGCAGTACGCCGAGCGATTCGCCATTGACCACCTCAGCATTGATGACGAATTCATGGAACGGATGAGGGCGGCATTCACCGACCCCGAGATCCTCGATCTCACCATCTGCCTGGCGGCGTTTCTGGGACTCGGCCGCACCTTGCGCGCGCTCGGGATCACCGACACGTCGCTGACGGACGTCTAGGGAGCTACGTCGCCGGTGGTTCGGGTGCGCCGAAGGCGGCGTCGCGCTCGCGGACCGCGCTGCGCAACCCGATCTCGCCGATCCGGTCCGAAAAGGCCACCGCCTCGGGGGCACGGTGGCCAATGGCGTCGTTGAGGGCGGCAAACTTCTGGAGCTGCGATCGTCCCATGAGCTCGACGCCCATATTGACCACGCGTTTGTTGGCGATGAGGAGGTCCCGACCGATCAGGGCCATGCGGGAGGCCAGCTCGAGGACCACCTCATCGAGTTGCTCGGATGGCGCCGTGCCCACGACCAATCCCATCGCTTCGGCCTGCCTTCCGGTCACGGTGTCGCCCGTGAGCAGCAGCCGCTTGGTCCACTGAGGTCCCAGGTGGTACAGCCACATGTTGGTGGGTGGGACGCCCATGGAGCGCACCGGGGGAAACCCGATCCGGGCGTCGTCAGCGGCAATCACCAGATCGCAGTGCAGCGCCAGATCGGTACCACCGGCCAGACAATTTCCGTGTACCTGGGCGATGACGGGAATCGCACAGTCCCACACCTTGGCCCACCCCGATGCCAGGTCCAGCATGGCGGTGACGTCACCTTCGATGGCCGCGTGAGGGGCGAAATCGCCCGGCTCGACGTCTTCTGCGACGAAGCCATAGCCAGACGAGAATGAACGACCCGTGCTGCGGATGACCACCACGCGGACGTGCTCGTCACCCTCGGCCGCGGCAACGGCCTGGAGGATCTCGCGAACCGCTCGCGGCGTCAGCGGGTTGTGCTGCTCGGGCCGGTTCAGGGTCAGGCGACGGACGAATCCAATCTGCTCCACGGTGAGCGTGGCCGCGTCGGCCGTCATGACGTACTCCTCTGCTGGTCTTCTGACACCAATTTGGACTTGAGCACTTTGCCGGCCTCATTGCGCGGGAGGGAGTCGACAAGGGTAATCCGGCGGGGCACCTTGTAGTCGGCCAACCGATCGAGCAGAAAGCTTCGGATGGCCGCGACCGATGGGGCTCCATCGGGCCGCGTCACCAGCCAGGCGGCGACATCTTCCCCGAGCACCGGATGCGGGATCCCGGCAACTGCCGCATCGGTGACATCGGGATGTTCGAACAGGACCGCTTCGACCTCTCCCGGCACAACATTGTGCCCGCCGCGAATGATGATCTCCTTCTGGCGCCCGACGACCCACAGAAAGCCGTCGGAGTCAAGGTAGCCGAGGTCGCCACTGTGCAGCCAGCCACCGGCCCAGGTCCGTGACGACGCATCTGGGTCATGGAAATACGACCGCTGGTGACGCGAATCCCGGACCGTGATCTGGCCTACTTCGCCGACCGGCAACTCCGAGCCGTCGGCGTCGACGATGCGCAGGGCGACGCCGGGCAGAGGGCGTCCCACGGAGCCGGCGTGCGTGCCCGCATCACCGATCGGTGTGGCTGAGACGGCGCCGAATTCCGTCAGGCCATAGCCGTTCATCACGTCGGCGTTGGGTAGACGGGAACCGAACCGGCGGAGAGTCTCGGTGGCGAAGGGCGCGCTGCCGATGTTGACCACGGCCAGGCTGGAGAGATCGGCCGTGTCGAAGTGAGGGTCGGCCACGATCAGCTGCACCATCGCCGGCACCAGGAAGCCGGCGACCGGTCGGGCCGACTCAACCACCCGTAGCCAGCGTCGAGAATCGAAGCGGGGCAGAAACCAGCCACTCAGGCCGCCGCGCATCGGTCCGCAGATGAGGAGCGAACCGCTGGTGGTCGAGAACGGGGAGGAGGTGATGAAGCCGAGCCCAAGCCAGTTCGAGGGTACCCGGTCGTTCGATGACAGCCCGCTGTGGCGCACCAGTACGCCCTTGGGGGCGCCCGTGGTGCCCGAGGTGTACATGATGTCGGCCACGTCATCGGGGCGGATCCGATGCTCGAGGTCGGACGGATCGGAGTCGAGCAGATCGCTCCACGCCTTCCCGGTGGCGCCGGCGCTCCCGACGGTGGCCGTGAGCTCGATGCCCGCCTGCAGACCTGGGTGCGCCGCCAGCACGGAGTCGCTGGCCAGGAGACCCTTGACTCCGGCGTGGCCCAGGATGGCGGTGAGCTCAGGCCCGCTGAGGCGGGTGTTCAACGGCACGGCCACACCCCCCGCCTTGTGGATCGCCACGTACGAGATGAGCCATTCGAAGGGACACTCCTCGGTAATGGCCAGGGCCACTCGGTCGCCGGGCCGCACCCCTCGAGCGCGCAGCCCCCGAGCGAGCCGATTCGACCGATGGTGCCACTGGCTCAGGCTCAGGTCGGTCCCGTCGTCCAGGTTTTTCCAGGCCACGTCGTCGGGGAACACTTCGGCCAGGTGAGTCAGGAGTTCCGGTTGGAGCAGCGTCATGGGTGGTGATCGGGGAGCTCCGACTAGTACGGAGCACCGCCCTCGAGAACGGTCCGAGGATTGGTCACCATCATCGTTTCAATGTCCGCGTCGCTGATGCCGCTGGCCCGCATGGCCGGAAGCACGTCCTCGGGGATGTGGGTCCACCGCCAGTTCTTCGCCGCTTCCGACATGGAGCGGGGAAACCAGTCCACAAAGCACATGGCGTCGTGTGAGAGCACGATGCGCTCGGCGTACCCCCGATCGCACAGACGCGCCACCGCGCCGATCCTCTCGTCAATCGTGAATCCCATCAATCCGAAATGATCAAAGCCCAGGAATGACCCGTTCTCAATGAGCTCGAGGTGATAGGCGGTATTCAGGGTGCCGCCGCTGTGACCGATCACCACTCGGGAGAGGTCGACCCCTTCCTCCTTGAAGATGCGCTGCTGATGGAGTCCCCATGGCTCGGGTGGTGTCGGGGTATGGGTCGTGATCGGCACACCCGTGGCCCGGTGAGCTTGGGCCACCGCCCTTAGGACGCGCTCGACGCCAGGGGTGATACCCGGGCGATCGGTGGCGCATTTCAAGATGCCGGCGCGCACTCCTGTGTCGGCAATTCCCTCACGGATCTCTCGAATGAAGATTTCCACCATCGGCTCGGGCCCACCCATGACGGTGCCAGGGCCGCGAAAGTGAAAGAACATCGGCACGTCGTTGTAGGTGTAGACGCCGGTTGCCACCACGATGTTGATTTCGGGCACCACATCGGAGATCGCCTTGACCCGCGGTATGTAGCGGCCCAATCCGATGACGGTCAGGTCGACCAGCGTGTCGATGCCTTTGTGCTTGAGTTCTCTCAGTTTGGCGACGGCACGGGCCTGTTGGGCCGCCTCGTCCCACTCCTCGGCCGTCTTCTCGATGTCGGGGCTGAGCACGAAGATGTGCTCGTGCATCAAGGTGGCTCCCAAAGCCGCCCCGTCAATCGGTCCTTGGACGGTGTTGACCTGGGACATCGCACTCCTTCTCGGCCTCGCTGAAGCACCGTGGCGGCGCGGGCGAGCGTAGTGGGGCCGGCCTGGCTTCGCCCAGCTGCTCCTCGGTCGATTGTCCCAGGAGGGTCACAGTGGATCCTGCGGTGGACCCGAAACGGAGATGTTCGGATGGAGGCGTTCCCCACAGCGAAGGTCACCGAGTATGCCGCGTCCCAGCGAACCACCCTCTCCCGAGTCTCGAGCTCGCACCAACGTCCGACTCCGCCGGTTGACTCGATCCGCCGTGATCGCGGCGACGGGGGCCAGCGCTCTCGTCGGGGTGGTCGTCGCCAAAGAGGTTCCAGGTGGCTCCAGCAACACGTCGTCCACCAAGGGCACGCCCGCGGCGGTGACGCCGACGTCGCCCGCGGCCTCAGCCACCTCGACGACATCGAGGTCATCGTCAACCGCTTCGGCCAAGGGCAGTACCGCCACGACCGCGCCGACCACGACCACCACCGTCCCGACTGTCACGTCCGGCGGCACCTCACGATGACCGCCACGATGGCAGATGCCGCGACTGAGAAGCTCCTGGTCCGGACCTGGCCCGCCATCGGCACGCATGCCACCGTGGTCGTGCAGCGCCCAGATCACGGCGACGCCGCCGAAATGATCCTTCGGGCTGAGATCGACCTCTTCGACCGCGCCTGCAGTCGATTCCGAGGTGACTCCGAGTTACAGGTCGTCCACGCCCAGGCCGGCCGGACTGTGCCCGTCAGCGAGGCGCTGTTCGAGGCTCTCGCCGTGGCCTGCACGGTGGCCCACCGAACGGCCGGTGCGGTCGACCCGACCATCGGCAATGCCATCGAACGATTGGGCTACGACCGGGACCTCAGCGAGGTCGGGCGCCAGCCGGGGTCTGCCCTGCTCGACCTGGATCCGGCGATCGGCTACATGCACGTCCAACTCGACCGGGGCCGGCGTACCGTGCGCATCCCGCGGGGCGTCAAGCTTGATCTCGGCTCATCGGCCAAGGCGCTGATCGCTGATCGGGCCGCCGCTCGCATCGCCGGTGCGGTCGGCGCCGGCGCCCTCGTCAGTATCGGCGGCGATGTGGCTGTTGCCGGTGAGCCGCCGCCTGCAGGTTGGGCGGTGGGGATTGCCGTGTCATCGTCCCGGCCGCCCGACGAGGCTGATCAGGTGGTGGCCATTCGTCGCGGCGGCTTGGCCAGTTCCAGCCCGTCCGTGCGGAGGTGGACGGTGGGGGACCGCGAGGTCCATCACATCGTCGACCCGACGACGGGCGATTGCGTCTCGCCCTACTGGTCCTTGGTGTCGGCGACGGGTGCCAATTGCGTCGAGGCGAACGCCGTCACGACCGCGGCGCTGGTGTGGGGTCACCAGGCTCTTCGGCGTGTGCCGTCACTCGATCAAGCAGCCCGCCTGGTTCGCCACGACGGCCGGATCTTTTCGCTCAACGGTTGGCCCGAGGAGCGCGCGGCATGAACTCGACTGCTCTTTGGTACACGACGCGGGCCACCGGCATCGTGGCGCTCCTCCTGCTGACCGCAACCATGGTTCTGGGCATCGCCACAACGAACCGAGCCAAAGCGCGGCGATGGCCCGGCTTCGCCCAACAGGAGATCCACCGACGCATCTCGTTGCTGGCCGTGGTGTTCCTTGCCATCCATGTCCTGACCAGCGTGCTCGACACGTTCGTCTCTATTTCGTGGGTCTCGGCCGTGGTGCCCTTCACCTCCTCCTACAGCCGCCTGTGGGTCGGCGTGGGTACCGTCAGCCTCGACCTCATGCTGGCGGTCTTGGTTTCGAGTCTCCTGCGGTCCCGCATGAAGCCGGGCACGTGGCGTGGTCTGCACTGGCTGGCCTACCTGTCCTGGCCGGTGGCCGTGGCCCACACCTTCGGCATGGGGACCGACGCGGCGGAGCCGTGGGTGATTGCGCTCGGGATTCTCTGTGTCCTCTCGGTCGGGTCGACACTGGTCTGGCGATTCCAGGTGGTGGCGCGGCAGAAGCGGATCGGAGCCGCCGCGGTCGACGCGGTCGAACCGCAGAAGCATCTCTCGCTCACCGGAGGCGGGCGCGGGAGTCGGTCATGACGCCTCACGCCGGCGATACCCTCCCCGACACCGATCGGTACGGCTTGCTCGGCCACCCGGCCGATCTGGCCGGACATCTGCGGGAACTCGGGCCGCTGCCCATCCCCAGCGTGGTCGATCACGCATGGCAGCGAGCACTGGTCGATGCACTGGAGGCTTCCGGACTGTCCGGACGAGGCGGGGCGGCCTTTCCCGCCGCGAGAAAACTGGCCGCCGCCCAGCGGGATGATCGAGCTGGCGTCATCGTGGTCAACGGCATGGAGGGTGAGCCGGCCAGCGACAAGGACAAGGTGCTGCTCACCAGGGCACCGCACCTCGTACTCGATGGCGCCCAACTGTTGGCCGCCTCGGGTGGGGCGGACCGTATCGTGGTGTGCATCCCGGTCGGTCGGGACGCCGTCGCCGCCGGTGTGGTTTCCGCCATTGCGGAGCGGTCAGTGGGAGGGCATGCCCACACGGTCGAAGAAGTCGTCCGACCCCCTGATCATTTCGTGGCCGGCGAGGAGTCCGCCCTGGCGCAGTGGATCGATGACGGGCGCTCGCTTCCATCGTTCCGGCCCGACAAGTCGGTTCGTCTCCGTATCGGCCGCCGCTCGGCCCTGGTCCACAACGCCGAGACCCTGGCCCACGTGGCGCTGATCGCCCGGCTCGGGCCAGGTGCGTTCCGGGCCCACGGGATGCCCGAAGAGCCCGGTACCTCATTGGTGACGGTCACCGGTGCGGTGGCCCGCCCCGGCGTGGTCGAGATCGAGCGCGGCACCCCGCTGGTCGACATAGTGGCCCGGGCGACACCGACCACTGCCATCGCCGCTCTCCTGGTGGGTGGTTACGGCGGCACGTGGATCGGGCCGCGCCACTTTGACACGCCGTACGCCTCCATCCCTCTTCGCACGATCGGCGCGTCAGCGGGAGTCGGCATCATCGTCGTCCTCGGAGCGCCGGCCTGCGGCGTGGTTGAGACCGCTCGGATGGTTCGGTACGCCTCTCTCCAGAGCTCGGGCCAGTGCGGACCGTGCGTGTTCGGTCTGCCCGCCCTGGCCGAGGATCTGTCCCGACTCGCCCGAGGCACCCCCGATCCGCCACTGATGACACGGCTCTTGCGCAGGCTGGAGCAGATCAATGGTCGCGGTGCCTGCCGACATCCCGACGGCGCCGTTGGGATGGTGCGCAGCGCGCTCGAGGTGTTCGCCACGGATGTGTCCGCCCACCTGCGGGGCGAACCTTGTGACCATCGCGACTGGCCGACCCAGCTCCAGTTCCCAGTGCCCATCGAGGTGTGACGTGACTCGACTGCAGCTCTCCATCGATCCCGTGGCCTGCGACGCCTATGGCTACTGCGCCGAACTCCTGCCCGAAGTCATCACCCTCGACGAATGGGGCTACCCCATGCTCGACGGCAAGTGCCTTCCCCCCGAGTTGCTGGCCCTGGCCAGGCGGGCTGCTCGCGACTGCCCCCGCCGCGCGCTCACCCTGCGAAAGACCAAGAGACCCGATTGAGGCTCTGGGCCACAATGTTGGTCCAATGTCCACGTGTCCCGTCTGCCGGTTCAGCTATGGAGCCCTACCGCGTCGCACCTTGACGGCCGCGCCCGAGGTGGTCCAGCACCGACATGACGTCGACCGGATCCTGGGCCAGCCGTGACGGCCTTCGTCCCGGCTGATGACCTCACGGTGCGAGACGCCACGGATGGTGACGTCGGTCGGATTGTGGAGCTCCTCGATCTCGGCTCATTGGCCGAAGGCAAGGAGGACCCCCTCGACCTGGCCCCGTACGTGGCGGCTCTGGCCGAAATCAGGCGGCAGCCGGGTGGGGTGCTGGTCGCCGAGTGGGACCGACGCGTGGTCGGCGTCTGCCAGCTGATTGTGTTTCGCCACATCCAGTCCCACGGAGCTCTCTGCGCCGAGATCGAATCCGTCCACGTGCACCCCGACCAGCGAGGTCACGGTGTCGGCCACATCCTGATGGGTGCGGCCATCGAGCGGGCGCGCCATCTGGGGTGTTACCGAGTACAGCTCACCAGCAATCTGGAACGCCCCGACGCCCACCGTTTCTACGCGGCCTTGGGATTTTCGCCATCGCACCGAGGATTCAAGCTGGCGCTGCCGTGACCTCGGTGCAGGGGCTCGAGACTCTCGAGATAGCGAGTGAAGCGGGCCAGTCGGAGTGGAGGGCCCGGGATCACGCTCGTGACCTCGTGTCCCGGCTGGTCCCCAGTTGGGTGGCCACGTGGCGAGACTTCAGACCTGCCCCGTACTCGAGAAGGATGCGCCATGGCTTCGATAGCCGCCATAAGCATATGGAGACAACAAACAGACATCGAGGTCAGCGGTGTAGCGAGAATGAATGTAATCATGTAATCTAGTAACTATGACAACTGACTCACAAGATTTCCCAGGACCAAGGGGCGGGCACCGAGGCGGACGACGGGGCGGTGGCCGTCGAGGTGGACAGAATCCGCCGACGAGTCCCGAACAGGAACGCTTGATCGGCGCCTGGTTCGCCGGCCGCATCCCCCAGGGGTGGTTCCTCGGTCCGGCCACGGTCGAGATCGACCCCGACGAGGTGCAAGTGGTGGGCACGCTTCCGGCGCCCGAACTTCCCGATGGGTCGAGCGACGACGAGGTGCAGGTGGCCGAACTGGCCCGCATCAGCGGGCACCGAGAGGAAACCCGAGAGACCCGCATGCGGATTGCCGACGAGGCGCAGCCGTCCTTCCGGCGGTCCGTGTCGTGGGGAGCTCAGTGTGGCGGCAGCCGGGTCCTCTTCACCACCGCTGGCGTCCCGGTCATGACGAGACTGCGACTGGCGGACCGTCGAGTGCTGGACACGTTGATCGGCGCCGGGGTTGCTCGCAGCCGGAGCGAGGCGTTGGCCTGGTGCGTGCGCCTGGTGGCCGAGCACGAAGCCGACTGGATTCAAGAATTGCGTGACGCCATGACGTCGGTCGAGGAGGTTCGCTCCCGCGGACCGCAAGGTGCTGGCGCGGCCTGATCGGGCGGCCGCGCGAACTGGCCGATGTGGGAAGACCTGGCCAAATAGACAGAGCTGCCGTGCTGGCCGCCGGTCTGCAACTGGTTGACGAGCAGGGTTTGGCTGCCATCACCATGCAGGCCGTGGCCGACCGATTGGGCGTCACGCCCATGGCGCTCTACCGGCACGTCACGAACAAGGCGGATCTGCTCGACGGTTTGGTGGAGAGCGTTCTACTGGAAGTTCCCCTGCCGGACCCGAATGAAGCTTGGCCAGATCGGCTGGCCGTCACGGCTCAGGGGATCCGGATCGCCGCCCTGTGTCACCCCGGAGTCTTTCCGCTTCTCCTGCAACGAGCGGCGGCCACGCCGGGGGCCCGTCGCACTCGTGACGTCGTCTACACCGCGCTGCAACAGGCCGGGTTGCCCGACGGCGACGCGGCGCAGCTGGAGCGGCTCGTCTCCACAGCCGTCCTCGGTTTCGCGGCGAGTGAGGCCGGCGGTCGGTTCGCCGCCCTCTCGCCCGAGCAGCTCGATGCCGACTTCGCCCGGCTCCAGCAAGTGGTGGCCGGGGCCGTTCTGGGTGCCCTGGCTGCGACAACTCCGTGAGGCCTTACGATGCCCTATGGAACATTTTCACCAGGTAACTGACGAATTGCGGGCTCCGTACCGCGCCCTCACCGAGGCTATTCCCGACGTCATGGCCGGCTACCGCGCCCTCCAGACTGCGGCCATGGCCGAGGGCACACTGTCGGCCAGCACGAAGGAGCTCATCGCGCTCGCCATTGCCATTACCCGGGAGTGCGATGGCTGTATCTCGGCTCATCCGCGAGGGGCCGTCATGCGTGGGGCCACGGCGAGCGAGGTCACCGAAATGATCGGGGTCGCCATCTCCATGAACGGGGGCCCCGGAACGGTGTGGGGCCCCCGGGCGCTCGCCGCCTTTCAGGAATTCGCCGATCCCACCTGAGTCGCCGCTTGGCCGGTGTCCAACGGCGGGTCGGTCAGGTGCCTGGGCCACAGGTGCTCGGCCAAGACCACATTGGCTTGGCCGGCATAGAAGGGTTGCGAGCCGAGCGAGAGCCAGAAGATCAACCCCAGGACCACGGCGAAGAAGCCGTAGAGCTGCCTGGTGTGCCGCAAGGCGTGACTCACCAACTAGGCCCCCAGGGCCGTCGGAGGAAGCGCCGTCAGAGAGTCAGCGTGCGACAGCCACCGGGGTGAACTGGCAGTCGAGGTGCTTGATCCCGTTGATGAACGGGGAGCGAAGTCGATCGGGCTCGCCGCTGGCGACGATGTCGGGGAGACGCTCGAAGAGTTGGCGGAACATCACGGCGATCTCCTGGCGAGCCAGATGGGCACCCAGACAGAAGTGCGGTCCCGCCGCGCCGAACCCGATGTGAGGATTGGGACTGCGACGTACATCAAAGGTGTAGGGATCCTCAAACACGTCTTCGTCCCGGTTGGCAGAGTTGTAGAACAAAATGACCTTGTCGCCCACCTTCAGCTCTTCGCCACCGAGCGTGGTGTCTTGAGCGACGGTGCGGCGCATCCAGATGACCGGAGTGCCCCACCGCACGATCTCGTCGACCCCGGAGGCGCCGATGCCCGACGGATCGGCCTGCCAGAGTGCACGCTGATCGGGATGCTCGGTCAAGGCCAGGAGACCGTGGCTGATGGCGTTGCGGGTGGTCTCGTTCCCGGCCACCACCAGCAGGATGAAGAAGGACGCCACTTCCGATGGGCTCAGCGCCTCGCCGTCGATATTGGTGTTGATGAGGGCCGAAGTCACGTCGTCGGTGGGATTGCCCCGGCGAGATTCGGCCAACCCGGTCATGAGCAGGTTCAACTCCTGGGCCGCCAGCAAGAAGGCGGCCAGTGGATCGCTGCCTTCGGCGACGTACTCCGGGTCGCCGTTGCTGAGGATCACATTGGACGCGTTGAACACGGCGTCGTAGTCCGACGCACCGATACCCATCATGTCGCAGATGATCTCGAGGGGGAGCCGGGCCGCCACGTCGACCACGAAGTCACAACCGCCGGACCCGGCCACCCGATTGATGACGTCGTTGGCCACGAACTCAATGCGATCTTCGATGTTCTTGATCATCCTGGGGTTGAAGGCGGCCGAGACGATGCGGCGAAGCCGGGCGTGCCGCGGGTTGTCCGTGTTGATCATGGAGCCGAAGAACTCAAGCATCTCCTCGGGCATGTCGGGAATGGTGGTGGCGCCTGGGCCCGACAGGTAGATCTCCGGATGCCGGCTCGCCTCGGAAATGTCGGCGTGTCGAGTCAGGGCGCGATATCCCGGCCCTGGAGGCAACAAGGCAGCCATTTCGGACGGTATCTCGGGTTCCTCGAAGAACGGCATGGGCCGCTCCCGCCGCAGGAGCTGAAAGGCGCCTTCCCGTTCGGCCCAAGGGCGAGCCCAAAATTCGATGTCCGAGAGGTCTATTTCATCAAGGGTGAGCACTGGCTGCGGTCGCACACCTGTCACCCTAGCCAGGCTCCCTAAGCTCAATCATATGTGTGACGCCCTGTGCGGCCTCGGGCCGAACGGCATGGTCTTCGCCAAGAATTCCGACCGCCCGATCGGAGAGGTCCAGCTGGCTGTTCCGTTCGGTCGCCGGGCGTCAGCCGGCTGCACGCTGCGGACGCAGTATCTTTCGATCGGGGACACGGGCGCCCACGCCGCCCTGCTGTCGTGTCCCACCTGGCTGTGGGGTGCCGAACACGGGGTCAATGAATTCGGGGTGGCCATCGGCAACGAACGCGTCAGCACGGTGCATCGGGTGGCCGAGGCCCGGCCCGCCCTGACGGGGATGGACCTGGTGCGCCTCGGCCTCGAACGGGCCCGCAGCGCCGACGAAGCCGTCGGCATCATGACCGACCTTCTCACCACCCACGGGCAGGGGGGGATTGCCGATGCGGTGCGTCAGGAGGCCTACGACTCCTCGTTCCTCATCGCCGATGCGGGGCAGGCGTTCGTGCTCGATACGTCGGGCACCAGCTTCGCCGCCGCCCCTTTTCCCAACGGTACGGCCATCAGCAACCGGATCACCCTTGGCTCGAATTGGACAAAGGGGTCGAACGACCTCCTTCCGGGTGAGGACTTCGAGCGCTTCCGCGATCGTTCGAAACGCACCGGCTACGCCGATGTCCGCCTGGCGGCCAGCCGCAGCTTCCTGGCCGGACACCCTCGCGGCGGCCTCACCCCGGCCGCCATGGCGGCCCACCTGCGGGACCACGGTCAAGGTCCGTGGGGCGAACCCGGCGTCGCCGGGCCGGCCTCTCCACCCCCCACTGAGGTGCGCGCCGACTTCACGGGAATCAGCGTGTGCATGCACGTGAGCGGACTCAGTGTGACGGCGGCGTCGCTGATCGCCGTGCTGCCCGCCGACTTGGGCGCCGGCGCACCCGTGCAGGCCTACGTGGCGCTGGGGAGCCCGTGTGCCAGCATCTTCGTTCCCGCCTTTCCGAGCACGGTGGCCCGGCTGCCGTCGTTCGTGCCACGTGAACTCTGGCGCGAAGAGATGTGGCGGACCGCCGACGCGCTTCGCCTGCAGATCGAGGCCAACCCCGCATCCATCAGCGCCGTGCGCCAGTGTCTCGCCCCGGTGGAGGACGAATTGTGGGCCGAGGCCGACGCGGTCAGGGAGCGACCGGACCGGTGGGCCGAGGTCGGCCGCTCCTGGGGCCAGCGAGCGATGGGTGCCATGGCCGCCTGCATCTCCTGATGCGTATCCCCTGAACTGGCCAGACCCGGCGTTACACTCGCCAAACCGGACGACCGGTATCCCCCTCGCCAAGGAGTGACCTATGCCGAGCTTATTGACGGCCGACGAGATCGCAGTGGGCGATGTCGTCACAGACAGGATGCAGAAACTGTGGGCTTGGTACCTCGCCGGGGGCATCCTTTCGGTGATCTTCGGTTTCGTGGTGATCAGCTACAAGCACGTCAGTGTCAATGTCCTGATCTATTTCGCCAGTGCGTACTTCATCGCCGTCGGGCTCTTCCTACTGGTGGGATCGCTGGGGATGCTCAAACAGCGGTGGCTCCTGGCCGTCATGGGCGTCTTGTGGATCGCGGCCGGCATCATCGGCTTTGTCTGGCCGCATATCACCATCTACGTCATCGCCATCCTGATCGGATGGTCGTTCCTGGTCTTCGGTGTCGTCGACATCGTGCATTCGTTGGAACGCCGTCACCTGCCCTATTGGTGGGTCCAACTGATCCGAGGCGTTGCCTCCGTGGTGATCGCCTTCCTGGTCATTCGGCACCCCGGGGGTACCCTCACCGGGATTGTGATCCTGCTCGGGATCTGGGCGATCCTCTTCGGTGTCATTGAGATTGTCGGCGCCTTTTCCGCTCGCCACGCCGTGCGAGATTGGGAATCGCTGAAGGCACAGGTCAACCGATAGCGGAGCTGCACCCCCGCATGATTGGCCACGCACGCCGGGCCTCTTGCCCGAAGTCGGCACCGGGCGAACCCGTCCAATCGGCTCGTGCGGGGTGCGGATCAGGGCTTCCCTGGGCCCGGACCGGGCACGCCGGGGTCACGGACGGCTCCGGGCACGGCACAATGGTGGGGTGACCGAGACCCAGACGGACCTCACCGACGACGAACGGGCCGACCGATTGACCAAGTTCCGCGGCATTATCGACCTCATGCGACCGGCCGTCCAGGCCGACGGGGGAGACCTGGTGCTGGTCAGGGCCGACGTCGAGAGCGGCGTCGTCGAAGTGCAGCTGCAGGGCGCGTGTAGCTCGTGCGCCATCAGCGAGGCCACCCTCTCGGGCGGCGTCGAGCGCATACTCCGCGACCGTCTGCCCTGGGTGACCGACGTGATCGGTGGTCTGGACGATGCGCTCACCGAAGACGAGAGCTCGGCCCTGGGCAGCGGCGGCTACGTGCCCAGTCTTTGACGTCCGGACCGGAGACTGGACCGGCTCATTAGTTAGCAAAACTAACTATACTGGGGGCATGGCGCCCACCCCCACCACTGCTCCGGAGACACGGGGGGCGCTGGACAACGAGGAACTGGCCAGCCGCCTTCGCCTCAACATCAACCGGTTGCACCGGCGCCTGCGGCAGGAGTCGCTGGCCGGTCTTTCTCCGGCCCAGGCGTCCGCCCTGGGCGCGGTGAACCGCCTGGGCAGTCCCACCCTCGGGGAGTTGGCCGCCATCGAGCAGGTCCAGCCGCCGACCATGACCCGCATTGTGGCGACCTTGACGGACTCGGGCATGGTCACACGAGTGACCGATGTCGCCGATCGGCGAAGCGCCCGGGTGCGCATCACGCCGGCGGGCAAGCGGTCGCTCGAGCGGATCCGCACGCTGAAGAACGCCTTCCTGACCCGCCGCTTGGCCGACCTGAATCCCGCCGAGCAAGCCCGCGCGACCGAACTGATCGCCCTGCTCGAACACCTGTTGGGCGAACAATGACCCGGCTCCGGAGAGCGACCCGCAAGACATTCGTCGCCCTGTCGGTGCGCAATTACCGACTCTATTTCACCGGCCAGGTCATTTCGGTCTCCGGCACCTGGATGCAGATGGTGGCGCAGACCTACCTGATCCTCTTCATTCTGCACGGGACCGGTGTCGATGTCGCGATCGCCACCGGGCTGCAGTTCCTGCCCATGCTGTTCTTCGGCACGTTCGGTGGCCTGATCGCCGACCGCGTCGACAAGCGAAGGATGCTCTATGCCACCCAGGGTTCCGCCGCCGTGCTGGCCCTGGCCTTCGGCCTCCTGGTGGTGACCGGGTCGGCTCAATTGACCTATGTGTACGTGCTGGCCGGGCTGCTCGGTGTGGTGAATCTCTTCGACAACCCGGCCCGCCAGACCTTCGTCCCCGAAATGGTCGGGCTCGATCTCCTCCCCAACGCCGTGAGCCTGAACAGCGTGGTGATGAACGGGGCCCGGGTGATCGGACCCGGCATCGGTGGTGTCCTGATTCTGACGCTGGGTGTGTCCACCTGTTTCATGGTCAACGCGGCTTCCTATATTGCCGTTCTGGTCGCGCTCACCCTGATGCGTAAGTCGGAGCTCCATCCCACCCGAGCGGTGGCCCGGGCAAAAGGCCAAGTGCGCGAGGGCCTGCGCTACGTATGGACCACTCCCGACTTGAGAAATCCATTGCTCTCCATGGCTGTGGTCGGCGTCTTTGCCTTCAACTTCACCGTCACGCTCCCTCTTCTGGCCAAATTCACCTTCGACGGAGGGGCGGGTCTCTACAGCGCCTTTCTGGCCGCCATGGGCATTGGAGCAGTGTGCGGCGGCTTGTTCACCGCACACCGCAGCCGGCCGTCCCAGAAGCTCCTCGCTCTCATTGGGGTGATCTTCGGGTCACTGATTTTGGCGGTCGGGTTCTCGCCCACCAAGACCGTGGCCCTCCTCTTCCTGGTGCCGATGGGTGCGGCCAGCATTTCCTTCATCGCCACCAACAACGCCATCTTGCAGTTGCGGTCCGAGCCCTCGATGCGAGGTCGGGTCATGTCCCTCAACGCCATCGCCTTCTTGGGCAGCACCCCCATCGGCGCTCCGCTGCTGGGGTGGATCAGCGATGCCACCACTCCGAGGGTTGCGCTGATGGTCGGAGGCATTGCCACCCTGGCGGCCAGCATTCCCCTGGTGCTCCATGCCACCAGGGGTGACCGGATACGCGGAGCCGCGGTCGCGGTCGATGAAGAGATGGTGGCCGAAGAGGGGGGCGAGGTGGTGGCCCTGCCCGTGCCCGAGCAGCTCCCTCTTTCCGAACAGCGCCGTCTTGGTTGATCGGTAATGGCCACCGAGAGTCCGTATCTCTTTGGCGACCGCCGCCGGGCCAACTCCTTTGGCGACGATGCCGAACAGTATGACCGGGTCCGGCCGTCCTACCCCAGCGCTTTGATCGACCATCTCATCACGGAACGGCCCGCCACGGTCCTCGACGTCGGGTGCGGTACGGGCATTACCTCCAGGCTGTTGGAGGCCCGCGGATGCGATGTCTTGGGATTGGAGCCCGACGCCCGGATGGCGTCCGTGGCTCGCCGGCACGGTACGGCGGTCGAGAGCGGCACATTTGAAAACTGGGACGCCGGGTCCCGAAGATTCGATCTCCTGATTTCGGGCCAGGCCTGGCACTGGGTCGATCCGCACGTGGGCGCGTCCAGGGCGGCCGAGGTACTGCATCCCGGTGGCCGGATCGGCCTCTTCTGGAACCAGTCGAATCCCGCTCCGGAGATCAATGAAGCCCTACGCCGGGCCTATCTGCGCTGCGCTCCTGGGCTGGCGAAGCAATCGGTCCTGCTGGGCCAGCGGGATCGGTCTCTCTACGCGGCGATCGCCGATGCCGTCCGCGCCACCAGCCGATTCGAGAACGTATCGATGCTCTGGTTTGACCACGAGGCCACGTACCCGACCGAGACATGGCTCGAACTCTCGGCGACCCACAGCGACCACCGCACCCTTCCGCCCGACCAGCTGGCCGAACTCCTTGCCGCGTTGCGCACCGAGATCGACCAGTGCGGTGGACTGGTTCCGGTCCGCTACGAAACGACCTTGGTGACCGGCCGGACCCTCCGGGAAGGGCCGTCTTAACCGGGCTTGGGCTCCTTGGGTAGTCCGAGGATGCGCTCACCGACGATATTGCGCTGAATTTCAGCCGTACCGCCCCAGATGGTTTCCGATCGCGAGAAGAAGAAGAGCGCTTGTAGGTCGTTGACGGGGTAGTTGCGTGCCCGCGCTCGCCGCCCCCCGGGGAGCAGTGATTCCTGGTCTCCGTTGCCCAACAAGATCTGACTGTCCAAGCCCAGGATATCCATGGCCAGCAGCATGGTCTCCTGATGGGCTTCGGACCAGAACATCTTGTTGCACGCGCTCGAACGCGGCGGTCGTGTGCGTCCCGGCCAACACGTCGGTCAGCGTGCGAAAGCCGTTGATCTCCATGATTTTGATCTTCGCCCATGACTGCGCCAACCGCTGTCGAATGAGGGGGTCGCCGGTGCGGCCGCGTTCCTGAGCCAAGCTCAAAATTTGGTTGAACTCTTTGAGAAAGCGGCGATAGCCCGTGGTCGATGAGGTCCCGCGCTCGAATCCCAGCGTGGTCATGGCGACCTTCCAACCGTTGTTGACCCCGCCGATGACGTTGTCTTTGGGGCAGCGGACATTGGTGAAGAACACCTCATTGAACTCAGCCGATCCGTCGACCTGTTCGATGGGACGCACCTCGACTCCGGCCTGCTTCATGGGGACCAGCAAATAGGAGATGCCCGCGTGCTTGGGCGCCTCGGGGTCGGTACGGGCCAGCAGGAAGATGTAGTCGGCGTAGCGTGCTTGGGTCGTCCAGACCTTCTGGCCGTTGACGATCCATTCGTCGCCGTCCAATTCGGCTTTCGTCTTGAGCCCGGCGAGGTCCGATCCGGCGTCAGGTTCGCTGAATCCCTGGCACCAGGCGATCTCACCTTTGAGGATGCCCGGAATGAATCGCTGCTTCTGTTCCTCGGTGCCCCATTGCAAGAGGGTGGGTCCGACGAGTGTGTCGCCGAAGAAGTCAGCCCGCAGAGGAGCACTGGCTCGAGCGAACTCCTCGTTGAGCACCACCTGCTGAAGGAGGCTCAGCCCCTTACCGCCGTATTCGGCGGGCCAGCTGGCGCAGATCCAGCCTCCGGCGAAGAGCTTGGCCGTCCACTCCTGGTTGAAGGTCGTGCGCTCCTCGGGGGTCATGGAGAACCCCGGCTGGCCCCAGCCGTCGGGGAGGTTCTCGTTCAGCCAGCCCCGGATCACGCCGCGGAATTCCTCTGCTTCGGGGGGATACGCCAGATCCATGCGTCAACGGTATCGGTACGGCACGGTGACCAGGTCGAGACGGTGGGGAGCGGTCGAGCTGGGAAGGTCCGGGGAGCACTGGTTTCTCGACGTTCGCTGGCTGGCCCCGAGACCCTGACCTGGACGGCTGAGGGGTTGAGCCGTCATCGGCGCCCGGCGATCATCCGCCTCCGAGCTGGACGGCCTTGACGATCAAGAGCACCGCGCTGATGACCAGATAGGCGCGCAAGGAGAGAATGCCGACCCTCAGTCCTGGAGACCACTTGACTGGTTTGAGCAGGGCGAGAGGTGGCATCCGCCACGAGAGTTGTTCGATGCGGCTCATCTGCGGTACCGGGGGGACCTTGGCTCGGCCGCTCCGCTTGGCCAGTATCCAGAGCACGGCCATGACGATGATGCCGCCGGCGGCGAGAGCGATCGTGAGGTCGATGAAGACGCCCACCACATTGATGCTGGGGAAGAGCGTGGTGGCCATGAGGGTGCCCGAGAGGATCAGGAGCACACCGATGATGATGGAGGCCACGACGTTGAGCCACCGTGGGTTCACCCAGGGTCCGAGCACTTCTCGGTCATTGCACAACAGCAGGAGGAAGACGGCGGCCGACGGGAGGAGAAGGCCCGCCAGGGCTTGGACGCTGGTGGTGATCAGGCCGAGGGGAGCATGGGGGATGAGCACGATGGAGGCGGCCACGACGACCATGGCGGTGTAACTCAGGTAGAAGGGCTTGGCGTCCTTGAAGCCGCGGTGGAGCGAGTGCCGGATGCCGAAGATATCGCCGAAGGCGTAACTGGTGGACAGGGTCACCGCGGCCGCACCGAGAATGCTGGCATCGAACAGGACGATGGCGAACAAGTCGCCCAGGACGTGGCTGTGGCGGGCAAGGAGGTGGGCGACACCGGCGGCGTTGGTGAACTTTCCGAACTGGTCGGTGCCCTGAGCGGCATAGTTGCCGGCCACCATGATGCAGGTGGCGCCGATCACCACGACGAACGATCCGAGAACGGTATCTGCGCGTTCGTAGCTGATGAACCGGGGCGTGATGCGTTTGTCGACCACGTTGGACTGCTGGAAGAAGAGCTGCCACGGGGCGACGGTGGTACCGACGATGGCGATGATGAGCAGCACGGCCGCCGATGAAGCGCCGCCGGAGATGCCCGGCACGATGAAGTTGTGGCCGATGGTTCCCCACTGCGGATCAGAGAGGAAGAAGATCGGCACCTGAATGAGGGAGATCCCGATGAAGACGAACATGGCCCGCTCCCAGCGTCGGAAGCTTCCCGAGGCCATGATGGCCACCAGCGCCACCGCGGCAGTGGGAACGGCGAAATACTCAGAGATTCCCGCGTAGGAGGCGGCGAGGGAGATGCCGATGAACTCGGTGACGATGGTCAGGAAGTTGAGGACGAACAGGTCACCCACGCTGAACCAACCCCATGCTTTGCCGAACCGTTCGTTGATGAGTTTGGCGTGACCGACGCCGGTGACGGCCCCCAGCCTGACCACCATCTCCTGATTCACGATGAGGACCGGGATGAGCAGCAGCAGGGTCCACAGCAGGCTGGTGTGGTAGTTCTGGCCGGCTTGAGAGTAGGTGGACACACCGCCGGCGTCGTTGTCCCCGACCATGACAATGAGGCCCGGTCCCGCGATGGCTGCGAAGGTGAGGAGCCGTCTCCGCCAACTGTGCCGTTCACCGATGTCACCGACACTGACCCGTCCGAAGGCGCCCTCGATATCGCCGAGGTGGGCTTCGTCGAGGACCGCGGTGGCCGGCGCTTGAAGTTGCGAGCTCGGCGTGTCGTCGGGGCGTGGCGAATCGTCCGCCCCGGGCGCACCCGTGGCGGTTGGTCGCTCCGTCACGGTTACCCCTGCTGCTCCGAGTGATGTATGGCCATCGGGTCGCTGTCGGGATCGGGATGGGCCACCTCGGGATGAGCCGGAGGTTCTCGTCGGCGCCAGTCATCAGGGATCGTCGCTTCGAGGACATCGTCAACCGTGATCAGGCCGAGGAGGTGGTCGTCGGCGTCGACGACGGGAACGGTCAACAGGTTGTAGTCGGCCATGAGCAAGGTCACGTCGACGACGTCGGCCGCGGTGGTGACCCGAACCGGGTCGGAGTCGTCGACATCACCCAGACGGGCACCCGGGTCGGCGTGGAGCAACCCAATGATGCTGACCGTCCCCACCAGACGGTTGGCCTCGTCCACGACGTGGATAGTCACCAGCGCTTCCTGTTGGATGTTGTCGGCCTGGCGGACACGTCGTAACGCCTCGTCGACGCTGACATCTGCCGGGGCGGCGAGAAAGTCCACGCCCATGATTCCTCCAGCGCTGGTGGCATTGAATCCAAGCAGGGTCAGGACCTTGGCCCGGGTGCCGACCGGAAGCAGGTCGAGGATCTTCTGTCGACGGGCTTGTGGCAGCTCGGCCACGGCGTCGGCCGCGTCATCGGCTCGCATGTGGGTGACGACCTCGGCCACCTCGGCGTCGGTCTTGTCCCCGAAAAGCTTCGTGGCGAGGTCCGGGTCCAGTTCTTCGAACACGTCAGCTTCCAGTTCGGGGTCGGTATGGACCACGTCGAGGATCTCTTCGCCCTCGGTGCGGGAGGCGTCCTCCAAGAGATCGGCGATCTGGGCCGGCTTGAGTTTGACGACCCTCCCGAATCCGGACCGAGCCCGGACGCTGGGAGTATGGCCGATGAGAGGCTCGAAAGCCTTCCAGTCCTGACAGGGATTCCCGGCGGTGGACCGGATTAATCCGAACAGTCGAGCCGGTCGTCGAGTGTCCAGACACAACAGGACCCAGCCCTCGTCCGTGGCCGTCACTTCGACGTCCCAGGCTCGCACCAGTTCGGCTTCGGCGACGTCGATGAGACGGTGACCCAGAATGTCCTCTCGCAACAGGACTTCGCCGTCTCGCCGCTCGAAGCTGCGCAAGTCGACCTTGGGCTTCGAGAGGGTGACGCCCTTGTCGCTCAACTCGGCGACCCCGCTGATGTGCACGAAGACACGGCGACCGCCGACCTTGGCCACGAGCCCTATCACCACCGGGTAGTCATCCCCGCGCAGGCGGACGATGACGTCGTCGACCTTGCCGACACCCTCACCGGTCGGCGAGAGCAACTGGCGGCCCAAGAGTCCGGACAGATGCACGAGGACAGCGTACCCAGTTGTGTCGATGCGGCTCTCTCTACGGTGACGGCTCGGCGAACGGACGGGGCCGGCCAAGCGGTTCTATCCACCCGCGGGCGTATCTCACCGAGGTGCAACCGGCCGATTCGGGCCGAACTCCGGATTCACGCCACGAGAGACAGCATGTGCCGGGGGGCCAGAACGACCGGCCAGCACGACACTGTGCGCCGGGGTCGGGCACATGGCCGACGGCTCTCTGCCCGTGGGGTGGCTCGCCAAGTCGGTCGCCGTGTGGCCGGTGGCCAGGGCGGCCGCAGACTTTGTGGTCTCGGCCCGCACGGAGCTGGTCCGGGCCCTCGTGAGCGCAGTTCCCGAGCACAGACTCGGCAGCCGCTTGCGCCGGAGCAGGGGGTTCGGGGAGGCTATGGGGCCATGGCTGGTCCTCCCGGAACACTTAGTGCCTAAATCTCCGCGCCAGAAGTGGATCGAAACGAAGGAGTCCTGGGAGCGCTCTCGCCACATCGAGGTACCTGCCGCTGTCCCGGCCGCGCCCCCTCGACCAGGTGGTTTGCGGATCGCCTTCCTGATTTATCGGGGCAACCCCCGTTGTGGTGGGCAAGGCGTGTACACCCGTCACCTGACCCGCGAACTGGTCGCGCTGGGACATTCGGTCGAGGTGTTCGCTGGGGCACCCTGGCCCGAGCTCGATCCGGGAGTCGGCTTCACTCCCGTCGGCGGTCTCGACCTCTACCGTGATCCCGACCCGTTCCGCGTGCCGCATCCTCGGGAGTTCAAGAGCCGAGAGGACTGGGTCGAATTCGGCGTCATGTGCACCGCCGGATTCGGCGAGCCGCTGGCCTATTCGCGGCGAGCTCGGCAGATCTTGGCCGATCGCCGAGGGGACTTTGATGTCGTGCACGACAACCAGTGCCTCGGTACCGGCATGCTCGGTATGGTCGAGGACGGTTGGCCGCTCCTGACGACCTTGCACCATCCGATCACGGTGGACCGCCAGCTGGCCCTGTCGCACACGACCAACCCGTGGCAACGATTCACGACCAAGCGCTGGTTCGGATTCCTCGGCATGCAAGTCAAGGTGGCGCGAGCGCTCCCGGCTGTGCTCACGGTGTCGCAGTCGTCGCGCCACGACATTGCCGCGCAGATGCAAGTGAGGCCCGAGAGGATGACGGTCGTTCCGGTCGGGGTCGATCACACCGTCTTCCGGCCCCGCGACGGCGTGACGCCCAAGCCAGACCGAGTGATGGTCACCTCGTCGAGCGACGTCCCGATGAAGGGCCTGGTCCCGCTGCTCGAAGCGGTGGCCAAACTACGAACCGAACGAGACGTGCAGCTGACAGTCATCGGCCGGCCCCGAGAGGGTGGACGGGTTGACAAGGCAATCGCGCGCCTTGGCCTCTCGGATGCCGTGCATTGCGTCAGTGGGATCAGTGACGACGCCTTGGCGCGTCTCTATGGCGAAGCGGAGGTCGCCGTGGTGCCCTCGCTCTATGAGGGATTCTCCCTGCCGGCCATCGAAGCCATGTCCTGTGGCGTGGCGGTGGTGGCCACGACCGGTGGTGCGCTGCCCGAGGTGGTCGGAACCGACGGCGAGACCGGACTGCTGGTAGCCCCCGACGATCCGAGCGCCTTGGCCGGCGCCATCGCCCGTCTCCTCGACGACCCTGAGTTGCGGGCCAGGTTGGGGGCGGCCGGGCGGGAGCGGGTGATCAGCCGCTTCACCTGGCAAGTGACCGCGGCCGGGACGGCGGCCTGCTACGAGGCCGTGTTGGAAGGAAGGCCGCTCCCGGGTGCGCCGCTCATCGCGCCGTTGGAAATGGAATCTGATGAACCGAAGAGGGAAGCAGTATGTTGACCGTTGATTACGACAAGCTCGGCGTGCAGCCGGGAGATCACCTGCTCGATCTCGGGTGTGGTTTCGGACGCCACGCCTTCGAGGCGGCTCGACGTGGTGCCGAGGTGGTGGCACTGGATGCCGGGCCCGAGGAAGTGGCCCAAGTGCGCGGCACGTTCGCCGCCATGGTGGAGGCGGGAGAGCTGCCCGCCGATCATCCCGCCACCGCCGTGCAGGGCGACGCCCTGGCGCTGCCGTTCCCCGACGGCAGATTCGATCGCGTCATCGCCTCGGAGGTCCTTGAGCACATTCCCGATGATGTGGCTGCGATGAGCGAGTTGTCTCGCGTCCTGCGGCCGGGGGGCACCATGGCGGTGACCGTCCCCCGCTGTGGACCCGAGGCCATCAATTGGGCACTGTCCGACGAGTATCACGACACGCCGGGCGGCCACGTGCGGATCTACCGACGCTCGACCCTCGAGCGTCGGTTGGGCTCGGCCGGACTGCAGCCCACCGGATTCCATCACGCTCACGGGCTCCATTCGCCCTATTGGTGGTTGCGCTGCCTCGTTGGCCCGAGCAACGACCACAACCCGGCGGTGGAGGCGTACCACAAGGTCCTGGTGTGGGACATCGTCAAGGCCCCCTTCGTGACCCGGGCCGCCGATCGCGTCTTGAATCCGTTGATCGGCAAGAGCCTCGTGCTCTACCTGGCCAAGCCCCTCCAGGCCGCCGATCTGTCCGACGCCAAGCCCAATCTCCCTCGCGGCGTGCCGGGACGACGCGGTCCGACGACGCCAAAGCAAGGTGCAGCAGCATGACCACCGAAGAAGTCCGCATCCATGAGGGCACGATCCCGGCCGTCCCGGGCGTGCTCAGCACGTCCGATGTGCTGGCCACCGCCCATGCCATCGCCGACCTGCAACAGAGCGACGGGATGATCCCGTGGTTTCGCGGTGGTCACTGTGATCCCTGGAATCACGTCGAAGGAGCGATGGCCCTCTCCGTGTGTGGCCTGGTCGATGAAGCCATGAGCGCGTACCGCTGGTTGGCCGACCGACAACTCCCGGATGGGAGTTGGTTCAATTACTACCTGGGAGCCGGCGTCAAGGACCAGCGACTCGACACCAACGTCTGCGCCTACCTGGCCGCCGGCGCGTGGCACCACCACCTGATCACGGGCGACGTCGAGTTCCTGGGTGAGCTGTGGACGGCCATTGAGGGCGGTATCGACTTCATCCTCCGTCATCAGCAGCCGGACGGGTCGGTGCGCTGGTCGCTCGATTCCGCCGGCCGGCCCGAGCAGTACGCCCTCTTGACCGGCTCGTCGTCCATCTACCACTCACTGCGTTGCGCCGTCGCCGTGGCTGAATGCCTGGCCAAGGACCGGCCGGACTGGGAGTTGGCGGCCGGTCGCCTCGGTCACGCGGTGGCCCACCATCCCAATGCCTTCGCCCCCAAGGTCGAATTCGCCATGGACTGGTACTACCCGGTGCTGTCGGGGGCCCTCGATGATGAAGCCGGCCGCCGCCGCCTGGCCGATGGATGGTCCACCTTTGTCATGGAAGGGCTGGGCGTGCGGTGCGTCTCCACCAACAACTGGGTCACGGCCGCCGAAACGGCGGAATGTGTCCTGGCCCTCGACGGTCTGGGCATGGACCGCCACACGCTCGACCTGTTCGTGGCGGGACAGAACCTCCGCCTTCCCGACGGTTCCTACTGGACCGGAATGGTCTACCCGGAGGAGGTCACGTTCCCCGAGGGCGAGCGGACGACCTACACCTTTGCCGCCATGGTTCTGGCGGCCGACGCCCTCTCGAGCACCACACCGGCCGCCGGCCTCTTCAGGGGCGAATGCCTGCCTGCCGCCCTGGACCTGGCCGAACCGCATTGCAGCGGAGACGCCGCCATGGGCTGCACGGCCGGCTGGCGCCCCTGACCACCGACCTCGGCCCTCGGGGATGTCCTCCTCCCGGTTCGTGGTCGGGGGGCAAGACCCACAGCGGGTCGCGTCGTCCTCGGGAGCGGGCGCGCCAGGACGACGGTTCGAACCCCACGAGCGGACCCGCTGGGTCGCCCGCTCATCGCCCGCTCAGCACCACGCTCAGGCGTGTCGTCGCCCAGTCCAGGAAGGCCACTCACCGACGCCGACTCGATGGCCACGGGTGCCGGTAGGGTTTCGTCGTGGACCCGACCGGTGGGCTGGCGACGCCTTCGGATCCGACCGCCGCGGTCACTGCGCCATCTCCGCGACGAGGTGATTGACCGTCTTCCGGCGGGGCGCCTTCGGAGGAGCGCGAGCCCGATGCACTCGATCGCGACGTGGGTCTGAGCGAGAGGAGAGCGATATGACGGGGACCGGATCACGCGCGGTGCGCTTCGATCGTTACGGTGGCCGGGACGTTCTCTACGTCACCGACGTGCCACGGCCAACACCGCCGGCGGGAGAGGTTGTCGTGGCGGTCAAGGCCGCGGGCATCAACCCGGGCGAAACAGCGATCCGCTCTGGTGCGCTCGCCGAGCGATTCCCGGCGACGTTTCCCTCGGGCCAGGGTAGCGATCTGGCCGGCGTGGTGACCGACCTCGGCGAGGGTGCCGATGGCTTCGCGGTGGGCGACGAGGTACTCGGTTTCTCCTGGCGACGCTCCAGTCACGCCACTCATGTCTCGGTTCCGGAGGCCCAACTCATCGGCAAGCCTGTGGGGCTGAGTTGGGAGGTCGCCGGCTCTCTGTACGTCGTCGGGTGCACGGCCTATGCCGCGGTGCGGGCCGTCGATGTCAAAGAGGGTGACACCGTCGCCGTGTCGGCGGCGGCCGGTGGTGTCGGGACCGTCGTCGTGCAACTCCTGGGCCTCCGGGGTGCGCAGGTCCTCGGTATCGCATCACCCGCCAACGCTGGATGGCTCAGCTCGCACGGCGCCGCCCCGGTTGCCTACGGTGACGGCCTGGTCGAGCGCTTGCGGGCCGCGGCGCCGGAGGGCATCGATGCCTTCATTGACCTCTTCGGGCCGGACTACGTCCAGCTGGCGGCCGACGTGGGCATTTCCCGCGATCGCATCGAGACGATCACCTCGCCCGACAAGGCGGCGGAACTCGGTGCGAAGGCCGAGGGCAGCGTCAGCGCCTCCACCCCCGAGGTCCTCACCGAAATGGCCGGCCTCGTGGCATCGGGCGCGATCGAGGTTCCTATCGCCGCGACCTATCCGCTGGAGCGGGTGGCCGATGCCTTTGCCGAGCTCGAACAGCGCCACACCCGGGGGAAAATCGTGCTCATTCCTTGACGACCGATCGCTGGGCGGCCAGACCTTCGTCCGCGCTGCATGTCATGGGTGGTGGCCGAACCACCCCACGCTGTTCGTCTTGCCGAGTGGTGCTGGCACGAGGGTGACACAGAGGCTGACCACCTTGGCTTCGGCCCCGATCCGCCCCACACTGGGTCCGGGACGAGCAAAGTGGGGAACGGCAGGACATGACGGACGGGCGATCTCGCCGATATTTGCTGGCGTTGTGGGAGGGCGGGGGCAATATCCCACCCGAGCTGGGCGTGGCCCGGCGACTGATCGCCCGGGGTCACCAGGTGCGCGTGCTGGGCGATCCGACCATCAAAGGAGCGGCCGAAGCCAATGGCTGCTCGTTCTCGCCGTGGCGCCGCGGTCCGCACCGCAACTCGCTCGATCCGTCCGAGGACCCTCTTAAGGACTGGGAGACCAAAAACCCACTGGTCATGTTGCGGCGAGCACGTGATCGGTTCATCGCCGGACCCGCGGCTGACGTTGCCGCCGACACTGCCGACACGATCGATGCCTTCTCGCCGGACGCCGTCGTGGCCGACGCGTTTCTCTTCGGGTCGATCATCGCCGCCCAGGGATCGGGGCTGCCCGTCGCGCTCCTCGTGCCGAACATCTGGGTGATGCCCTCCCGCGGCACACCGCCGATCGGGCCCGGATTTGCGCCAGCCAAGACGGTGCTCGGTCGTAGCCGCGACGCGGCGATGGTGGCGGTAGTGAATCGCTTGTTCCGGGCCGGGCTGCCACCCGTCAACTCGGCCCGATCAGAATACGGGCTGGCCCCGCTGTCGTCCTTCTACGAGCAGGCTCTGGGCGTCGAGCGCATCCTGGTGTTGTCCAGCCCGGCCTTCGACTATGCCGCCTCCTCGGTACCGGCCAACGTTCACTACGTCGGCCCCATCCTCGATGACCCAGAATGGGCCCGACCGTGGACATCACCTTGGGGCGACGCTGACCAGCGGCCGTTGGTGCTGGTCGGCTTCAGCTCCACCTACCAGAACCAGGGACCGCTCCTGCGTCGGGTCATTGCGGCCCTGTCCACGCTGCCGGTGCGCGCCGTCGTGACGGTGGGTCAGATGCTCGAGCCCGACGAGGTCACCTCGACCGACAATGTCGTCGTCGTCGGCTCAGCTCCCCATCGCGAGATCCTCGCTGGGGCCTCGCTCGCCGTATCGCACTGCGGGCACGGCACGACGATGAAGACCCTGGCGGCGGGCGTGCCGATGGTCTGCATCCCGATGGGCCGGGACCAGAACGACACCGCGGCTCGGGTGGTGTACCACGGAGCCGGGGTGCGCTTGCCGCGTAGTGCTCCGGCACCCAGAATCCGCAGGGCGGTGCAGCGGGCGCTCGGCGACGACCGCCTCCGCGCCAACGCAGCGCGGATGGCTTCGGCCATCGCCGAGCAGGGTTCGACCGCCGACCTCGTCACCGAACTCGAGACTTTGGTGCGGTAGCGGCGGCCAGAACAGGTCGGATCCCTGCGGCCGCCGCGGGCCGGAGAGCGGTGACCGGGGACCGGGTTGCTCCGGTGCGAGGGCTACGCCGGTCCGTTTTCTGCCTGCGCCGCAGCCGGTGCCACCCGGCGGAGCACGCGCAGACTGCCGCTCTCGCCGTCCTCGGTGAATTCCCCTGAGGCCAGCGCGGCACAGAAGAGCTCATAGGGCGGACGCCCGCCGTCGGCCGGGTCGGGGAAGACGTCGTGGATGGCCAGCCAACCGCCGAGGGCTACCCGCGGGGCCCAACCCCGGTAGTCGGCCCAGGCGGGCTCGTCGCCGTGGCCACCGTCGATGAAGCAGAAGGCCAACGGTTGCCGCCAACGGGCCGCCACCGTGGATGAGTCGCCGACGATCCCCACCACCGACCGTTCCAGGTCCGCGTGGCTCACGGCGTGCCGCCAGTGCAACAAGGTGTCAATCCGGTCCAGTCCGGGGTCCACCAGGTCAGCCTCGTGGTACTCCCAACCGGACTGATTTTCCTCCGACCCGCGATGGTGGTCGATGGAGAACAGCACGGCTCCGGTCGCTTCGGCCGCGCCGCCAAGGTAGAGCGCCGACTTTCCGCACCAGGCGCCGATCTCGACAAACGTGGCCGGAAGGGCGTCAACCAACGGTGCCCGACCGGCCCGCAAGGCAGCACGCACGAGGGCCTCGCCCTCGTCGTCCGGCATGAAGCCGCGCGTGCGGCGGGCCACGTTGAGGACTGATTTCAGCCGGTCAGACTCGAGCGCGACGTCAGTCGGCAGGGTGTTGGTCATCGGATCAAGAACGACGAGATGCTTCGACTGCGGCCACCGCGGACCGGCACGTCTCAGCCAGCCGATCACGCTCGCGTGCGGCGAAGGCGACCTGTACGCCGAGGCGCTCAATGGACTGGGACACCCGTCGGGGTCCCGAGGCCAACGGATGATCGACCAGGAATTGCACCACCCCTCGCGCGAAGTCGGCGTCGCCGCAGAACGCCGGAATGGGCTCGACCAGGCGCGAGTGGACGTTCTTGGGAAAACGCTGGAGCATCTCGTCCCACGTCTCGGTCATCCGCTTCCATATGGCCTGCCCGGCCACCGGGTTGGCGAGCAATCCCGCAATGACGAAGTACCCGTTCTGGCTCCGGACCTCGGTCATGGCCAAGTCGAACGACCGATCGGCCAAGGCGACATCGGGGAACGTCGAGAGCGCTTGGAGTGCGCGCACCTCCTCCTGCGGTGTGGTCGCCGTACGGTAGCGGGCCAAGACGGCGTCATAGTCACCTGGCCTCATGAGCCGGGCCACGACGGCCAGGGTGGCCGATTCGACGTCGGCCGGTATGGGATCGCCCTTCCCACCGCCGAGAGGGGAGTCATCGAATCGCGCCGCGGCTTCCGCCCGCACGGTGGGATCAGCCCCGACGGTGCCCAAGATGTTGATCGTCAGGGCACGCAGGGTCGGGGTGCGGTCCCCCTCACCCGCCCGGGACTCGAAGCCCAGGGCGTCGAACTGGGGCATGAAGAGGGCGCCGACGGCCTGGTGCAGCGAGGCGAGCTCCGCCTCGGCGGCGAAGCGGTTGCTGATCTGCAGCGCAGCAGCGACCGGCGCCCACGGGGTCGGATCGGGCTCGAGGCCCAGGCGGGCGGCCAAGCTCATGAAGTCCTGGAGGGTGGAGTGTCCGGCCAGCGTGGCGGCCCACGTGTCCGCCACCAGATTGGCCCTCTCGAGCGGGGTCAACTCGTCGAGGTGATCGGCCAGGGCCAGTCGGTGGTCGGTGTCGTAGTCGGTCCGGAAGACACCCCAGCCACCGGCATTGATCACCGCCAACCCGGCGTCGGCCTCCGTCAAGTGCCGTGGGTCGGCTCCCAGCACCAGCCGGCTGGTGGGCGCGCCCGGTTTGCCGTCGACGGCCAGCGCACGCACGGCCAGGGGGACCTCCCACAAGTCCCCAATGGACGACGTCGTTCCGGGGGGCACGGGGCCGAAGGAAAATGGCTGTTGGCTCACGGTGTCGCCGCTCAGTGAGACCAGCGGGTGCCCACCTTGCAAAATGAAGGTGTCCATCATGTCGCGTACGGGGGCACCACTTGCATCTTCCAGCGCATCCCACAGATCACTGGTCACGGTGTTGGCGTAGGCATGCCGCTCCAGATAGGTGCGGACACCTCGGCGGAACGCCTCAGCCCCGATGTGCTGCTCGAGCATGCGCAGGACGGCACAACCCTTTTCATAGGTCAGGAGGTCGAACATCCCCTCGGCTTCCCTCGGCGGCCCCACCGGGTACTCGATCGGACGGGTCGCATGCGTCCCGTCAATGGCCAGGGCCGCCTCACGCGAGGGGGCGAACCCGACCCAGGTCTCCCACGAGGGTCGGAACGCGTCCACACAGAGGGTGGCCATGAAGGTGGCAAACGCCTCGTTCAGCCAGATCCCCTCCCACCAGCCCATGGTGACCAGGTCGCCAAACCACATGTGGGCCAGCTCGTGGGCAATGACTTCGGCCACCCGCTCGAGCTCGGCTCTTGATGCCGTGGTCGGATCGACGAGGAGCGCAGTGTCGCGGAAGGTGATGCAGCCCAGGTTCTCCATGGCCCCGGCGGCGAAGTCGGGAATGGCAATGAGGTCGACCTTGTCGCCCGGATAGGCGAGCCCGAAGTACTCGGTGAAGAAACGAAGGGAGAAGGCGCCGACGGTCAGGGCGAAATCGGCCAACGCCCGTTTGCCCGGCGTGAAGACCACCCGCAACGGCACCCCGTCGACATCGACGGTATCGGTGGTCTCGAGTTTCCCGATGACGAAGGCGACCAGGTACGTCGACATCTTCATGGTCGGTGAAAAATGGACACGATTCTTTTTCCCCACTCGTTGCACCTTGAGGACGGGGGAGTTGGAGAACGCGTCGACGTCGCGTTCGACGACCAGGGTGATATCGAAAACGGCCTTGCGGTCCGGTTCGTCCCAGCAAGGAAACGCCCGGCGCGCATCGACCGACTCGAACTGCGTCGTGGCGATGGTCTGGGTCTCCCCCTTGGCATCGGCGAAGGTGGAGCGGTAGAAGCCCCGCAATTTGTCATTCAGCGCTCCGGTGAATCGGCAGGTCAGGAGGCATGGGCCGGGTGGAAGCTCAGACGAGGGACGGAACACCACCTGCTCCAGCTCGTCGCGGAAGGAGACGGCGCAGCCGAAGGTCGCGCCTGCCTCCGTGCGCACTTCGGCGTCGCTGATGGCCAGGTCAGCGGCATTGAGCACGATCTCGGTGACAGCTTCGTGGATCACGGCCTCGACCTCCACCGTTCCCGAGAAGCTGGCCGAACCGACGTTTGGCTCTATCTCCAGCCGGTAGACGAGGGGCTCAACGGTCCGGGGCAACCGGAACGAGTCGATGGAGGTCGAGGTCGAATTGGACGAGTTGGGCGGCATCGCGGGAAGGCTACCCGCCGCGCTCCGAGTAGGTTCTCGCTCCGTGCACGCCGATGAGACAGCGCCGACCGGGGTGAACGAGGGCCAGGATGATTCCGATCTTGACCTGGTCGCCATCGGTTCTCCCCTGCTCGATGTCCTCGAGACGACGACAGACGACGTGCTGGAGCGGGCAGGGCTGGTCAAAGGGTCCATGACCCTGATCGATCTGGCCCAGGCAACGGCGGTGCAGGCCATCATGCACAATCCACGCCTGGTCTCAGGGGGTTCGGTGGCCAATACGGCGGCCGGACTGGCCGAGCTTGGCGGCCGGGCGGGCTACGTGGGGGCCGTGGCCGACGATGAAGTGGGTCATGCCTATGTGGAGGACTTGCGGGCCGCCGGGGTTTTCTTCGAGCCGACCTACAGCGAAGCGCCAGGAGCGGACGCGCTGGGGACCGGCCGGTGTGTCGTCCTCATCACCCCCGATGCTGAGCGCACCATGGGCACCTATCTCGGTGCGGCGTCGTCCCTGACGCCCGCCGGGGTGCCGACGTCCGTGGTGGAACGGGCATCGATTGTGCTGCTCGAGGGCTACCTCTGGGACGTGCCGGCCGCCAAGGAGGCCATGCGCCACGCCGCCGCGACCGCGCACAGTGCCCACGGGTCGGTAGCCCTCTCACTGTCCGATTCATTCTGCGTGGACCGCCACCAGCGGGAGTTCCTGGACCTGCTGCTCGACGATGTCGATATCTTGCTCGGCAATGAAGAAGAGATCACCATGCTTTTCGGCGCCACCTCGACGGCCGGCGCGCTCGAAGCGGCCGAGGAGACCGGGCTCCTGGTGGTGATGACGCGGGGAGACCAGGGCTCTGTCGTGCTCACCGCCCGCGGTCCCGAATCGGTGGCCGCCGCAACCGTCGACCACCTGGTCGATACGACCGGAGCCGGAGATCTCTTCGCCTCGGGATTGCTCTACGGGCTGACCCACGGCATGGACCCGGTAGAGAGCGCACGTCTGGGAGGTCTGTGCGCCGCCGAAGTGATCTCCCACACCGGAGCACGACCCGAATCGGACTTGCGAGCCCTGGCCGACGCCGCTGGCTTGCTGAGCCAGTAGTCGAGGTTCCCGATGTCCCTCTCCATCGGCATCGTCGGAATGCCCAATGTCGGCAAGTCCACGCTCTTCAACGCGCTGACCAACAATGAGGTGCTGGCGGCCAACTATCCCTTCGCCACCATTGATCCCAATGTCGGCGTGGTCGCCGTGCCTGACACTCGCTTGGCGCAGCTGGCGGCTCTGTACGACAATGCGCCGGTCGTGCCGGCATCGGTCACCTTCGTCGACATCGCCGGCATTGTCCGCGGCGCGTCGCAAGGCGAGGGCCTGGGCAACAAGTTTCTGGCCGCCATCCGGGAGAGCGACGCCATCTGCCAGGTGGTGCGCGTCTTTCATGACGACGACGTCGTTCACGTCGACGGGCGGGTCGACCCCGAGAGCGACATCGGGACGGTCAACACCGAGCTCATCTTGGCGGATCTGCAGACGGTGGAGAACCGCCTTCCCAAGTTGGCCAAGGAGGCCCGGGCCCACGCAGAACTGAGGCTCTCGGCCGAGGCCGTCGCCACGGCCGAGAGGATCCTCAATGACGGTCGCACCATTTCCGGCGCCGCGGCCGCAGGGGAGGTCGATCCTCATCTTCTCTACGACCTCCACCTGCTGACCGCCAAGCCGTTCATCTACGTCTTCAACATTGATGAAGGCGCACTCGGTGATGCTGAGGTGAAGGCAAGGCTGGCCGCCATCGCCGCCCCGGCCAACTCGATCGTGCTCTGCGCGCAGATCGAGGCGGAGGTGGCCAGTCTCCCGAGTGCCGACGCGAAAGAGCTGCTGGCCAGCTACGGGCAGGACCAATCAGGCCTGGAGCAACTCGTGCACGTGGGCTTCGCCACGCTGGGGCTGCAGACGTTTCTCACGGCGGGGCCCAAGGAGGCGCGGGCCTGGACGATTCACATCGGGGACACGGCGCCGAAGGCTGCCGGCGTGATCCACACCGACTTCGAAAAGGGTTTCATCAAGGCTGAAGTTGTGAGCTTCAGTGACCTGATGGAGACGAAGTCGGTCGTGGCGGCCAGAGCGGCCGGCAAGGCGCGCATGGAGGGCAAGGACTACGTCATGCATGACGGCGATGTGGTGGAGTTTCGTTTCAACAATTAGAACACGCCCTTTACCTCATCAGGCGCTCAGGATGGCTCACCAGTCCGCACGGAGTCCGTCAGGCTCAGAGTCTGAGGGCTCGACCGGTGGGAGGCGGTAGCTTCCTAGCAGAACAGGAGGAAGCGGCAAGTAGATTCGCATCGTTAGCGTGAACGCGCCCGCGGGGATTGGCAACCAGTTGGACGTGTGAGATGTGGGGGGCGTCGCCTGCAAGTAGAGATCTAGCGAGCCGTGTGGGTTCGTTTGCAGTCCCGGCGTATGGCTGCCGATCGAGTATCGATTCTCTGCGTTGGCCACTAAGAACTTGTCCGGACCGTAGACGGTCAATGACCAGAAGGCCTTGGCGGGAGGAAGCGATCCGGCAGGAAATCGCAGGACGTATTTGCGACTTCCCGAGTACGGGTCGCCATGACCGTCGCTCGTGGAGTTGATGTACACCGCCTCTTGAGGAATGTTGGCACCCCAGCCCGTCTCAGCGACCTCCGCTCGAAGGAGGAAGTCGGTGCCGTAACGGCCGATGTTGAGGTGTTCCAACCAGTCGTTGACGCCGTGGGAGGTTGAACCCACAGCCCGGAATACCTGGGCCGCCCCCTCTGTTACACCCTGGCCCAGCACCGCACGGCTGGTGCTCGTCCCGATGGCGGCGGGGTGGCGCCCCGGGCCCACCCCGAGTGGCGCGAGGCGGTCGAGCTCGGAACGGTCAGCGTCACTGGTCGGAGGATCGATGGTCAGGTCATCGCCCAGCTCGTCGAAGAAGGCCGCACCTTGCTCGGGGACGCTCTGAGGGGTCCCGTGAGACGTTCCGAGGCTCGGGTCATTGGCCGGCAAGGTGGCCGTCGATACCGTCCCGTTGGTTCGAGATTGGCTCTGTCCAAGCGATGCGGCATCGTTCATGGGTGCCAATCGGACCTGAGCCATCATGGCCCGAATTGCGGGTAGGTCTGCTTCGCCGGAGACAAGAAATCGACCGAGGAGAAACACGAGCGGAGTCGACGATCGGATGAGAGAGTCGCCAGCCGGGACCCTTCCATGCCACCCGGGTGCCACAATCACCCACGACCCGGCCCGTCCGGCCGTGGCTCGGGTCCCGACGTAGGCAAACGACTGGGTATACATGTCGAGGAATTGATAGGCGTAGTAGCGATCGTGGATTTCCGGCACAGTTAGTATTTCGGGTCCTCTCCGGAGATCCAGTACGGCCACGCTGTAGAGGGTGTCCACATTTGGTGCAACGACGATCTGGGGTCCAGGTCCGGTCAGCTTGCTCTGATTCACCAGGTGGTCAATCCCGACCAGCTTTGAGAACATTTGTGCTGTCCGCATGGACACCACGAGGGGTAATCCCCACACGTAGGCCTGCGCAGCGAGCGCGACCGTTGGTTTCGGCTTCGCCGTTGCACCCGCGCGAGTGCCGAGGCCGAAGCAGCCGACTAAACACACAGATGCCACGACGACGGCAACGCTGATGCTCGACGAGAGTCGCGAGGATAATGGAACGCCACACTCGCCTCCCCCGCTCATCAGGTGAGCATAGCTACGCCAATATCGCGGTCGGCGCCGGAGCGACGTGCCAGTAACTCATCGACTGATCTCGGGCGATTGCTTTGACGTGTGTCCGATACGAGACCCTGCTGACCATGCGGACCACTGTCCCCAGCCGGTGACGTGGATTGGGCGGTGGAAGTTCTCAAAAACCTCGACGAAGATACGGAGGTGCGAACGGCACGCCGACGAGCCGGTGGGCGCGCCGCGTCGCCCGCTTGTGCCGTGGATCAACCCGAGCATCTCGGCTTAATCAG
>CAVURD010000028.1:0-282408 GCA_963743785.1 uncultured Acidimicrobiaceae bacterium
ATGCGGTAAACCCCGTTTGGTGGACCACTTTTTAGGACAAAGTGGCCTGTTGGGTGGTGGTTGAGTCTAAGGCCTCGAATTCGTTCGGGGTGCGATAGCCGAGCGAACTGTGTCGGCGGTGGCAATTGTAGAAGTGCTCGATGTAGTCGGCCATGGCCAGGCCGAGTTCCATCTTGGTCCGCCAAGGCTGACGATTCAGCAACTCGATCTGCATCGAGCCCCAGAACGACTCCATGGGTGCATTGTCGTAGCAGTCGCCGACGGTCCCCATCGAGCTGAGAAGGCCCAAGCGTCGGACGTTCTCGGTGAAGGCCCACGACGTAAACTGGGTGCCGTGGTCCGAGTGGATCACCGTCGTTGGTGAAGTCTTCCTGGATTCACCGGCTTTGGTGATGGCATCGAGGACCAACGCTGACTCACAGCGGCGGTCGATGGCCCAACCGACCGCCTTGCGCGAGTAGAGGTCGAGCACCACGCAGCAGTAGAGCCCGCGATGGCCGTTAGGGCGAGCAAGCGGGGCTTCCACCAGGGAGGCGACTTCGGTTCCTTGCCACGATTCTGTACCCAAGTGCCGCAAGGCACTCCACCGGTGGAATGAGTAAAGGGCGACCAGCCAATTGCCAACCACCACCGACCGCCATCAGCGACCGCGCTACTGCACGATGACCGCTCTCCTGCCGACCATCTTCAATCCACCAAGCCGCCCGCTTGACGTCTCCGACGGTTAGACCCAAGCGGTCCATCTCGTCCTGGCCGAGGCGCTGCCATGGGACTGCCACCGGCAATCGAGATCTCGTCCATTTGGCTGAAACCCATTTGGCCGCTGATGAGCAAAAACTGCAATCGCCGTCATACACAAGGAGGGCCGCTCCGTCGTCGCGCACCCCTTTATTCTACAGGCAGCGATGACGTATCGCCCTATGGTTGTAGCTCCTGAACACCAAGAGGCCCCGCGAATCACCAGTCCCCCTCGATTACTACTTGTCGGGACCCGCCCAACCCGATGGTGGATCGCTGGACGGGAAAGAAGCTTCGAGGTCCGCGTCGATTTCAGATTGGCTCCGGTCGGATGGCCCAGGGCCTCCCGGTACGTCGGGGATGGGTTCGGGGTCAGGCTCGATAGGAGTGGGCTCATGAGGAATGGTCATAACTTCCCCCTACCCACGCCCAAGTGAGCGAAACGGCAATCACCCCTGAGTCACCAGTACGGTCTGCGGGTGGACACTTACCGTTGCCGGCTTTATGCTCAGGGACCAATCAGCCTCCGTGAGACAGGAATCGGATCCCCCGAAGGCAATGCCGGGTGCCACGTTGAGGCTGACACGCCGGTGAAGGCAACGACGAGTAGGCGTAGTCTCTTGGCAACATCGAGGAGAGAGGACCTTGTCATGGCCGAGAGCGTGTACAAGGTCATAGAACTCGTAGGTACAAGCGGAGAATCCTGGGAGAAGGCAGCTAGCGCGGCGGTGGCCAAGGCAACCTGGGTCCTTGCGTGATCTTCGAATCGCCGAGGTGGCTGAACTTGACCTCCAACTCGAGGACGGGAAGGTCAAGGCGTACCGGGCCAGGGTGAAGGTTTCTTTCAAGTACGAGGATGGGGACTGAACTTCGCACCCTTGTCTCGCGCTATACCCAAGAAGATCGTCGGGACGTTCGTGACCTTGTGTTGGACACAGGATCAAGTACAGCTAATGAGTGGGCCGAGCGTATTCACTTTCGACGAATGCGTAGCCTCGGCGCAGAGGTACTCAGGATGATCTGATGATCCGACGATCAACCCGGATGACTGAGGTGATCGACCCATTGTGCTGAGGTGCCACCCATCGCCGGGACTGCGTCAAACAATTCGCCGAGGTCATTACACCGATTCCTGACTCCGCCGCTCCAAAGGGATACTCGGCCAACTGCTCGAATCAGGGATCGTCACCCGCGTTTCGCCGCGTACATCCCTTATAACCTGACCGGCATCGACGGGTCGAGGTCGGTGGGCGCTGCCCGCGACAGGATGGTAACGCCCATGGCCATGACGCAGAAAGCGACGCCCGCGACGGCCTTCTGGGCCACGCTCACAGTGAATCGCTCGTCGAAGATCCAGACGCTCAACACGATGGCGACGGCGGGATCGACCACGACGATCAGAGGTTGGGACACGCTCAACGGGCCGACCTGCAGGGCGGCTTGTTGGAGCACAGAACCGAGGACTGCGGAGGCGATTAACGCGTAGATGGGCCAGTGCGCCAGCATGCCCACCGGGCCCGATGCCGCGAGCACGTTGGTGGTCGCCTTGATGAACGTGGCCATCAGGGCCCATGTGATCGAGGCCGCGGTGGCGTAGAGCGCGGCCCGACGCACGGGAGATCCCCAGCGCGCCGTGACGGCCAACACGGCGGCCGCCCCGCCGAAGACGACCAGCGCGAAGATCCAATCGGCCACGTCCGGCTGCACGTGGCCGCCATGGGGCTCGGCCGCACCCAGGAACACCGCCAGAGCCGCACAGGTGATCAGTGCAGCGCTCCACGCCGTCTTCGCGATGTGCTGGTGGACCCAGAACTGGCGCAGGACCAGGGCGAAGACCAATTCGGTGACGAGGAGGGGCTGGACGACCGAGAGCTGCCCGCTGTGGAGTGCGACCGCCTGGAAGGCAAATCCCCCTGCTGCTGCCGCCCAACCGAGAAGCCAGAGAGGCTGGCGGATCAAAAAGGTGACGAGATCCCAGCCCCGGTGCGTGTCAGATGCACCGACACTGGCCGCGTGCTGGGTCATCAGGTGTACCGCGTTTGCTAGGGCGGCGGCCAGGGCGAAGATGATTGTAACGGTCACGTTACAACTTCCGATCGAGCAAGGTCCGAACGCATTGGCGGATCTGGACTGTAGCTGGCCAGTTCCCTCAGTTTCGAGGAACGCACTTCGCTGATTCGGGGTGAGTTCCGTACACCGACAGGGAGCCGGTCCCCACCTTTGGGTCGATCTGTTCGCCCGATCCAATCACATGTGCCTAACGTGGCTTCAAGTCGTTGCGCAAGAGGTCAGCGCGCGATCCCACCAGGCGTTGATCGCCGCGCCGGCATCCGCCGCCCTTGCCCGACAGCAAACACACTTTGGATCGGGCCGCGAATGGCACGCCGCGAGCCGGCCTTTTGGATGCTCCTTGGCCGTTCTGATGAGCCACTAGGCAGAGAATAGTTCGATCTTCAGGAGAGCCGTTGGACTTGGGCACCCCCCCAAAGGACCCGGCTGAGATGCGGTTTCACCTCCTTTGCGATCCGAGGAATGGGCGTGGTGGTAGCACCAAGGAACCTCGAGGGCTGGCCACCTTGGTGCGCCGACTTAGTTCAGTCACAATGCGACGGTGGACTACCGGACACAACAGGCGGGCTGTGGGTGGTGACGACGTCACGATGAGAATGATCGGTGCCCAGTATCCATGACCCGCCAAGGGCTGCGCGTGGCGGCCTATCGGCACCGGGCCACCCTTCGCAAACGCCGAAGCGGGTATCTTTCCCTGATCCTGTTGGTCGCCTTGGTGGGCGGGCTCGCGATGGGCTCGGTGTCGGCGGCCCGTCGTACCCAGTCCTCCTTCGCCACTTATTTGGCCAGTACCAACCCCTCCGATCTGGGCATCACGGTCTTCGGTGGACCCAGCAATGGCGGCGGTAGCGCGCCCAACTACTCGACGTCGGCCGTCGACGCCATCTCCCGTCTGCCCGGCGTCAAGCATGTCGAGGCTGGCATCCCCATCGCTGCCGCCGCGCTGGGCCCCCACGGCGCCCCTCGACTCGGCTCGATCGGTGATATCGAACCCGTCGCTAGCGTCGACGGACTGTTCTTCAATCAGGACCGTCTGGCCGTGGTAACGGGACGCATGGCGAATCCCAACCGAGCCGATGAGGTGGTCATGACGACGCTGGCCGCCCACCTGATGGGGGTTCAAGTCGGTGAGGTCATTCACTACGGAATCTACAACCAGCAGGAACAGAGCCAGCCCGGCTTCGGTACTTCCCGTGTCTCACCCCATCGACATCTCGACGCCACCTTGGTGGGTCTGGTGCAGGTGAACAACGCCATCGTCCAGGACGACATCGACCAGTACCCGACGTTCGAGTTCTTCACGCCGGCGCTGGGTCGAGCCATCGTGGCCGACGCCGGGCAGGGATCGCAGGGAGCCATCACTTACGGGCTCCAGATCGACCGGCAGGTCAGCAGTGTTGCGGCCGTGGAACAAGAGTTCGCGGCAGTCGCACCGCCGGGAAACACCTTCGGCTTCCACGCTACAAAGGCCGTCGAGGTCAAGGTGGACCGGACAATCAAGCCGCTCGTAATCGCCCTCGGCGTGTTTGGCGGAATCGCCCTTCTCGCCGCCCTCCTCATCGCCGTCCAGCTCATCTCCCGCCAACTGGGCGACACCGCCGAGGACCTTTCGGTCCTTCGGTCGTTCGGGGCTGACCAGACCGCCATTGTGGCGGACGGACTGATCGGAATCATCGCCTCGATCGTGATCGGCTCTCTGCTCGCCATCGGGGTGGCCGTGCTGTTGTCGCCGCTGTCGCCTCTCGGACCGGTCCGTGCCGTCTATCCCCACCTGGGCATCGCGATTGATTGGACCGTGCTCGGGATCGGGGTACTGGTGCTTGTGGTCGCTCTCAGTGTGGCCACGCTGGTCCTGGCCTGGCGACGGGCGCCACATCGTGCCGCGCTTCGTAGCAGAGTAGTTGCTCCGAGTAGCTCCAAGGCTTTGCAGGCGGCGGCTTCATCGGGATTTCCCGCACCGACTCTGATCGGGGCGCGCTTCGCACTCGAACCGGGTCGGGGCCGAGCCACCGTGCCGGTTCGTTCGACGCTGTTGGGCGCGGTCCTCGCCGTGGCGTTGGTGGTGGCGACCCTCACCTTCGGAAGCGGCTTGCAATCGTTGGTGGCACAGCCGTCGCTCTACGGATGGAACTTCACTTATCTGCTCAACGCCAGTAATACCGCGCCTCCCCAGACACTGAGCCTTCTCGACCGCGACCCCAATGTGGTGGCCTGGGAGGGATACGACTACAACGACGTCGAGATCGATGGCCAAGGTGTTCCATTCCTGTTCGAGCACGGACATTCCGCCCACAAGGAGTCCATCGCTCCGCCGACCTTGACTGGTCACGCTGTCGATGGCGACGGTCAGATCGTCCTCGGCGCGGCAACGCTGGCGCAGCTGCACAAACACCTCGGCGACACCGTGTTCGTCTCCTATGGGACTCCCAGAAGTGGTCAGACCTACGTTCCGCCGACCCCGTTCGTAATAGTCGGGACGGCAACCATGCCAGCCGTCGGGTTCTCTAGCGTGATTGACGATCACACTTCGATGGGGACAGGAGGGCTCATATCTCTGACGAGCCTTCCGCGCTCGTTCCAAAAGGCGACGCAAAGCTCGATCCCAGCGTTGAACGGCCCCAACCTCGTTTTCGTGCGATTGCGGACCGGCGTGTCGAAAGCCGCCGGGCTCGGCGACATGCAGCGAGTGGCTAACGCCGCCGACCGAGCCCTCGCCAACGTTCCCAACGGAGCGGCGAACGGCGACTATGTCTCGGTGCTCGGCGTGCAACGGCCGGCTGAGATCGTCAACTATGGGACCATCGGGGTGACCCCTGCCTTACTTGCGATGGTACTTGCCGCCGCCGCCATCGTCGCCTTGGGCCTTACCCTGACCGCCTCGGTCAGGAGTCGACGGCGCGATCTTGCCCTGCTCAAAACGCTCGGTTTCACTCACCGCCAGTTGGCTGGAGTGGTGGCCTGGCAGGCGTCGGTTTCCTCGGCCATCGGGATAGTCATCGGCGTGCCGATCGGCATTGCGGTAGGGCGCACATTATGGACTCTGTTTGCCCGGGAGATCTACGCCGTGCCCCTACCAACCGTGCCGGTACTGGCGGTTGTGCTGGTCGCGTTGGGCACATTGGCGCTGGCCAACATCATCGCCGCCGTGCCCGGGCGCATGGCGGCACGTACGCCGACAGCATTGCTGCTACGAGCAGAATGACCGTTGCCGCCCTTTACTCAGGTCGTCATTCCACGGCTCGGCCGGTAGTCACCCTATCTCAAGGATTCATCAAAGTGCCGTTCCGGACGTAGGAACTAGAGCAAGCACCGAGCCCGCCTGGCCCGATCGCGAAGCACACACCGCCGCGCCCACAGCTCACCGGATGGGCGTCGCCGATCAAACGGAGACCCCATCGAATCGTTCTGCTATTGACGAAGGTTGTTGGGCGCTGGTCAGGCTGGCGCGCACACCGATCGGTCTATGGGACGGTGAGGGCCGTCGCGGCGAGCTCCCTGCTGGCGAAATCTGCCCGTTGCAGTTGGGCACTTCGGGGACAGGCGATTAAGCGCTACCGCACCACTCGGTACGTCAGGTGTGTCACTCCGGGAGCGGTAATGACATTGTCGATAGCCACCTCGTAGTCGCCAGGACTACCGGCTTCAAAAAGCCTCACCCCATCGCCTAGGAGGACGGGAACCAAGTTGATGATGACCTCGTCACGAAAGCCAGCTCGGAGACATTGCTGCACCATGATCGCCCCCATCAGCACTTCGTCCTGCCCGGCAGCGGCCCCTCGAGCCTGCTCGACGGCACTCTCGATTCCGTCTGTGACAAAGGTATAGGGCAGTGGACCGTCCGGGACGCTCTCCGGTGGCGAATGTGTCACGACGAAGAGGGGCAGCGGACCCATCGGGCCCTTGCCACCCCAGGCATTGGACACGTCGTAGGTGCGCCTCCCAGAGATAACGGCCCCGCATCGGCCAACTCCCTCGTCGAAGAAGATGGCGCTCTCGAGTGACATCTTGAAGGCAGGATTCAATCGGCTTGAAGTGTCGTCAGCCTGGAGCCACGTCTGAAGTCGATCGCCTCGGTAGTTGGCGTCGGCTATGAATCCGTCTAGTGACATGGAGTGCGCCGTCGTCACCAAGCCCATCAACTGTTCACTATCTTCGCCATCCGCTCCTCTCGCAACCCGCGAGTTGCCTCCTATGTCGGTTCGTAGCGTGTCACATGACGCCCAACGGGGAGCTTGCTTGCATTCCGCGAGCATTCCCGACGTGCCGATCTGCGCCTCGGCCACGCTGGCGCCGATCGTCGTTCTGGCGCGGTGTTCTGTGCTCCGTCGGATGCACGAGATCGCCGATTTTGCGCTAGGCCCGGCTGGCCGCTCGCATCAGGAGCGACGCACCGATCGCCCAGCCCTGCTGGCCGACTGCCCGGCGCTGTGCGGCGGCATGGGGGGATGCCGTGCGCCCCGACGGCTATGGCGTCTGGGCCGATCACGGGGTTCGTCTTCCGTTCTGCTTTGAATACGACAACGGCACCGAGACGCTGGCGCGGCTCAGCGCCAAGCTCGGGGGCTACGCCAAGCTGGCCCGAGCGGTGGACCATCCGACCTGGGTGCTGTTCCGGTTCCCGACGTGCGGCCGGGAGCCGGCCGCACGGCCGGTCCTTACTCATCTGGCCGTACCAGTGGCCACCGCAGTCATTGGGCCCGGACAGGCGGCCGACGGGCCGCTGGGGCTGGCCGTCGGTGACCGCGGGCCACGCAGGCGGCTGGCCGACCTCGGCCATCCCGACCGGGCGCTGGCAAATGTGCACAACCTGTGAACACGGCCGGCCTCGGATCCAAGCTAGCGGTCGGCGGGGCGACCCTCGGCGTCCTGGTCGTCCTCATGGCCGCCGGGGCCGGGGCGGGGATTTCGTCTCTCCTCGGTGGGGGAGACGTGGCCCCGAGCGCGGTCGCCACCGCCCAGATCCCACCGGCGATGCTCACCCTCTACGAGCAGGCGGCAGCGACGTGTCCGGGTCTGTCATGGACCCTCCTGGCCGCCATCGGCACCGTCGAGTCGTCCAACGGCACCTCGGACCTGCCCGGCGTGCACTCGGGGGCGAACTCGGCCGGGGCCGAGGGTCCGATGCAGTTCGAACCGGCCACCTTCGCCGCCTACGACACCCCGGTCCCACCCGGCGGGGTGGCTCCACCGAGCCCGTACGACGCGACCGACGCTGTCTACGCCGCGGCCCGGATGCTCTGCGCCAACGGGGCCCGCAACGGCGCCGACGTCTCGGCCGCGCTGTATTCGTACAACCACTCGAACAGCTACGTCTCTCAGGTCCTGGCCCTGGCCCAGTCTTACGGACAGACCCAGGCCCAGACCGTGGCGGCCGCCACTGCGGGCAGCGTCGCCGTGGACTGGGCATTGGCGCAGGTCGGTACGCCGTACGTCTGGGGTGGCGAGACTCCCGGTGTCGCCTTCGACTGCTCGGGTCTGGTCCAAGCGGCCTACAAGGTGGCGGGGATCTCCTTGCCCCGGGTCGCCCAGGACCAGTACGACGCCACGACACATCTGGCACCCGGTGATCCCCTGGTGGCGGGAGATCTCGTGTTCTTCGGCGGGGGACCGGGTGACATCAATCACGTCGGGATCTACATCGGAGCGGGCAATATGGTCGACGCTCCGCAGACCGGGGCGGACGTGCGGGTGGAACCGTATAGCTGGCCCGATTTTGTCGGGGCCAGATCAGTTTGATCCACCAGTCGCGACAAGATCCAGCCTACTTATGCCCGTCAAAACGGTGGTTCGTGACTGCCCCAGTCCGAATCCTCTTTGAGTCATCTATGAAGGAGCGCAGTTTGTCAAGAGGGTGCCGGAGGCTCCTTTGGCATTTCGTCGTGCCCAGATGACGGTGAGGCCTCGACCGATGGGCGCGCCAATGTGGGCCCCCGGGGTAACCGAGAACCGAACAGGGCAGTCAAGGCCGGCCGGAGGCCGCCCGGAGGGGAAGCCTTGACGGCTCGGTCAGTTGTCGTTCACATCATGTGATGCGAAGCCCGTCAGGGCTTCGTGGTCGCCCCCTTGTGATGCCGAGTGGGGGCGCCGTTGCGACCCATCTCCAGAGCCAGGCGATGCTGGCAGGGCAACCCGAAGAACCGGGTGCCGGTCATCTGTTCGTCGCGAGGAGCGACATGGAGTGGTTCGGCCGCAACCCGGTGGGCTCAATCAAGACCTCGGTCTCGCCGCTGTGCGGGGACCATGACTCAAGGCGAGCTCGCACCGGGTTGCGTCCGTCCCGGTTCTCACCCCGTCTGCGCCAGGCAACGGATCTCGCCGTCGCGCAGGCCGTAGTAGACGAGGATGAGAAGTTTGCGCGCCGCGGCCACCCGGCCGATCTGGGTGCCTCGGCGTTCGCCCACGTTGCGGTGGTGGCGTCGGATGGGCGTGTCGGCGCGCTGTCGGGCCACAGCCTCGACGGCGGCCCAGCGCACGAGGCGAGAGCCTTGCTTGGTGATGTGGCCCCGGTGGACCGTGACGTCGGACTCTTTGTGGGTAGGGGTGAGCCCGGCCCAGCTGCACAGATGGCGGGCCGAGGTGAACCTCGAGATGTCGCCGATCTCGGCCACGAAGATCGCGGCCAGCACCGGGCCGACGCCGGGAATGGCCTGGACGGCGTGGTAGCCGAGGTCGCCGGCGAAGTACGGGGCGGTCTGCTCTTCGAGCATGGCGATCTCGCGGTTGATGTGATCGATCAGGTCGCGTAACGATTCGACCCGCACCCGGTAGGCGTCGGCCAGGTGGACCTTGTCGAGGAGGACCTGGCCGCCCACCCCGAACAGGTCGCTCATGGGCACCGCGACGCCCTCTTTCGCCAAGACGGCGTGGACTTGAGACTTGAGGTTGGTGCGCAAATGGACGAGCTTGCCCCGATAGCGGATGAGCTTCGCGCAGTTCGCGCAGCGGTGGCGGGGCGATCCAGGCTTCGGCCAGACGTCCCATGCGGAGCAAGTCGACCAGGTCCGTGGCATCGCGCTCATCGTTCTTCACCCGCCGATGGCCCCAGTTGTTGCCCAGTGGATGGGCCAGGTGCACATTGGCCCCGCACTCTTGGATCACGTCAGCGGCCCAATACCATCCATAGGTCGCTTCCAGTATCACCTCGGGGTGCTCGCCGGCCTTGGCCAGCTCGGCCGCCAAGGCGACGGGGTCGTTGTCGATGCGCACCGTCTCGAGCGTCTGGCCTGCCTCGTTGCGGCGCACGATCACGCTGCGCCGCCGGTGCAGGTCGATGCCGACATACTGTTGTTGCTGTTCCACGGGAGTCTCCTTCTGTCGTCTCCGGGTAGGTTTCGCAACCCCAAGTGTGCTCTGCACACCTGGTCCCGGGCGACGGGAGGACTCCCGCGGGCTCTTCGACTTGGGTTGCGCCGGAGTGGCGACTTTCCTCGCGGTCACGGGATCGCTCCTCGTGCTCGGCGTGCGGGCCCGTGCGCTATACCGATGCCCGTCACACGGGAGCTGCGCTGCGCTCCTTCATTACATCAAGTCCCCACTTTCAGGCCGTTCGGAGCGCGTCGAATCAACCCGTCACGAGACGGCGTAGATGCATAGGATTTTGGGTGGTCCGGGAGTGACTTCGCCAAAGAGCCGGCCTTCAGGATGCAGAGCCGACCACGCAGGCTTCGAGTCGTTTCCTAGTGTCCTCCCGGACCCCTTTCGGCGTCGATGACGAGCTGGCGGTAGACGGCGTTGGACACCTGGCGCTTGAGGGAGCGCAGTGCTTCACGCTTGGTCTTGCCCTCGGCGACCTTGCGCTCGAAGTAGGCTCGGCCCTCGGAGTGGGGCTGGCGGATCTGGCAGATCGCCACCATGTGGATGGCGTTGTTGAGCCGACGGTGGCCCCGCAGCGAGAGTCGGTGGAACACCCGACCCCCTGAGGAGTGCTCGACCGGCGCGATCCCCGCATAGGCGGCAAAGGAGTCCCGGTTGGCAAAGCGGCGGACATCGCCGCTGTATCCGATCACCGAGTAGGCGAGGACCGGGCCGACGCCGAAGAGGTCGGTGAGCGAAGTCTTCGACGCCCGCACGGCGGTGCGAATGCGGCGGTGAGACTCTTTGATCTGTTCGTCGAGGCGGCCACGTCATCGACGAGCTCGAGCGCCAGCTCGTGGCGCATGTGCTCGATGGGCGTGGCTGGCTCGAACGATCCGAGGAGCCGATTGGCGTCAGAAACGTAGAGTTCCTTGGCGATTCCCCCAGGTGACAGGTCGGCCAGGGCGTTGTGGAGCCGACAGACCAGCCGGGCCCGCAGCCTGCCTAGATCGTGATTGCGCTTGGCCAGCAGGCGCATGATCTCGGTGTGGTCGGCCTGGCCGACCGTGCGAAGACCAGTCGAGCGCAAGGCGGCGATGGCGACCGAGAATGCGTCGTTGGGATCGTTCTTCTCCGATCGCCCCGTGCCGAGCACCCGAACCCTCGAGGCCAATGTGGGTGGGACGTCGAGGACGTGTTCGCCGGCATCGACGAGTTGTTGGGCCAGCAGGTAACCGAGACCGCCGGCGGACTCGTTGGTCCAGGTGCGCTCGGCGAAGGGCTCGGCCCACGCCAGCAGCTTGGATGTCTGCTGGTTTGTAGCTCGGACCGTGACCTTGGCCACCTCCCGTTCATCGCCACCAACGGCCACCGCCGTGTGGCTCGCCTTATGGGGATCGACCCCGATGATCACCGACATGAGCACCTCCTCTTGATTGATGGGAACCGCGAGGGCACTCCTGATTCGGATCTGGTGCGCACACTCCTCTTTTGAGCCACACCGCGGCGAGATCCAGACGAGTGGCATCTCGAAAGGAAGCCAGCCGGTTACAACCGGCGGCAGGCACTTAAGGGAGCCAGTTCGTCGGGACCTCTGAACGCTACGGACTAACCACAACGTCTGCTCACATTCTCAATCAGGCATGTCTGAAGGAGTGGGGCCGTGTCAATACTTTCGGATTGGTTCTTGGGCACGGTGATCGACTCGACGAGTGCCACGTGGGCGCGCGCCAGCGAAAGAAGGCAAATGATCGGTCAAGTTGTCGTTGGCGGCACTGCTGCGCCGCGGAGTTCGCACCAAGGTCTCTCGCCCTTGAGATGGTGAGAGTGGCAGGCTCGGCTGCCAGGCATGTCTTCGCCGAGTGTCTCGGCATGGTGCTGTCCGGCCACGGCCGGTCGGGCTCAATCACTTTCTCGGCTACGTCACCTATTGAGGTGAGAGCCTTGCCTGCTAGCGAGCGCGCGCCCAGCCGTGTCCGAGCTTCACGCCGCCTTGCGGTCTTGGAGACAGCGGATTTCTCCGTCTCGAAGGCCGTAGTAGACGAGCGTGAGAACTTTGCGGGCAATGGCCACGTTGGCCTTGTTGCGCCCACAGCGTGCAGCGATGACGGCGAATTGCTCCCGGAACGCCTCACCGCCGTGATAGCGGACGACGGCCTCGATGGCGGCCCAGCGCACGAGGCGTGAGCCCTGCTTGGTGATGTGCCCGCGCTGCACCTTCGTATCGGACTCGCGGTGGCGTGGGGTGAGCCCAGCCCAAGAGGACAACGCCTGAGGTGAGCTGAAGCGCTCCACGTCGCCAATCTCAGCCACAAAGACCGCTGCGAACACCCGACCCACCCCATAGATCGCCTGGATGGCGTTGTAGCCGGCGTCATCCCGGAGGATGGTGTGGGTCATGTGATCGAGTTTTGCGATTTCTGTGTCATAGATACGCACCAGGTCACGGAGCACCTCGATGCGGTGTGCATAGGAGTCGGGGAGCTCGAGGGCATTGAACTGGGCTGCGCCGCCAATGCCCCACATGTCGCCCCGGCAGGGCAGCACGCCGTTCTTGGCCATCACGGCATGGGTTTGAGCTTTGATCCCGGTTCGCAAGTGGGAGAGTTTGGCCCGAAAGCGCACCAGCTCCCTGAGCTCTCGGGTGAGGGGCGGAGCGATCCACGCCTCGGCCAGCCGACCCAGACGCAAAAGGTCGGCGAGGTCCCGAGCGTCGCGCTCATCGTTTTTCACCCGTCGGTGTCCCCAGTCGTTGCCTTGAGGGTTAGCCAGGTGCACGACGTAGCCCATCTCCTTGAGAAGATCGGCGGCCCAGTATCAGCCATAAGTGGCCTCAATGATCACGTCGCTGCCTGCCGGCGCTTGACTCACCACCTCAGCAAATCCCAACGGGTCGTTATCTACTCGCACGGAATCGACCTTGTCTCCCGCCTGGTCCATTCGGTAAATGACCGATCTCCGGCGGTGCAGGTCGATGCCAACGTATTCTCGGTCCATAGGGGCCTCCCTTTTCGTGGAGCTGCTGTGACAGGCCCAGTCTCGGTCACGAGAGTGGAACCTTCACGGGGAGCGGAGGCCCCGCTCCTTCATGGCATCACTTTTGGGCGTGTGGACAAGTCTGCCGATGTTAGGTGGGTCGACCGCGATCTTGATCGCAGCTGAATTGTCCACTGTCCGGTTGTCAGGGTTGCTACTTGCCGTCCGAGTCAATCGCGAACTGGCGGCGCGATGCCGGGAGCACACGCCAGAGCCGTCCGACGAGAATCGCCGCCCCAAAGACGCACACGTAGACGAGCGGTAGCAACGTGCCGCCCACCTCGGTGGCCTTCCCGTTGACGAAGGTGAACGTCGCATCGGTGAAGACATAGGCGACACCGTGCCAGTGGAACAGTCCAGTGGCGTGCGGATTGGCCGCGACTACACCACCCTTGAAGGTGTCGATTCGGGCATTTGACAACCAGAACATGAGCACGAACGCCGGTAAGAGGACGCAGATTGCTGCCCACCAGGAAGGTCCCGGTCCGCCGTACTCAGCAGTGACGTACTCGGCGGCCATCGTGCGGACGTTGCCCAACCGACGCACGGCTTCCTTGGTGCCGACATCGGCGGAGGCCGCCCGCAGGTTGACTCGCAGCTCGCGGCGCTTCGCGGCCTGGGAACGCAATGGCAGAGTCTGCAAGCCGTTGTTGAGAGTCCACACAGCCCGCTCGATACGGAGCCGGTCCGTCCAGCTTAGGGTTCCACTCATTTCACACTTCCTTTGTAGGTTGAACTGGTTGGGGCGGGTACGGGCGTGACAACACCGGAGTGACGACGCCGGCAAGCGAGAGCCAGGAGGACACGCCATCGGTCAGTGCCGCATAACCGGCCTTGGTGGGTCGGTAGTACTTCCGGGCCGGACCCGAACGCGACGAAACCAGACGGGCGCTGACTCGGGACTCGCGTTCGAGCCTTGCGAGGGCGGGATAGACCGTGCCGTCGGAGATATCGGACAATCCGAGTTGATGCAGGCTCTGAACGACCTCATACCCGTAGGACTCGCGGTCGGCGAGCAGGCGCAGCAACAACAGCGATAGGACCCCTTTGAGGAGCTGAGGATCGTGAGTCGGGGGCATGCGTTCACTCTAAGCCAGGTACTATGTATTGTCAAGTACCAAGCTAAACCGGGTTAGGGATGACTCGCTCAAACATCCGAGGCGACCTTGGGGGAGCAACGGCGTGACGGAGAGGGCTATGCCCTCCGTACTCCGTATTCGTTGGCCGGTGCTCGCGTCGTGATTGCCCCTCCGACGCCCTGCCAATAAGTATCTCGCCTCATTGATATTGGACGTGCCCCAAAGGGTGCCACCCTGCGGCACTTCGGGGACAGGCGCGTGGAGGCCGACGGTGTTTTGGGGCACGCGCTGGACCGATCGAGCCAGTGTCAGTGCAGGAGTTGGAGTGCTGGCGAGGTTGCGAAGGTTGAGGGGCGAGTGGTCGCCGATACCGTGCGCTGAGTGCCATCATCTCCGCGGTCTGGGAGGCTCGGTGATCTGCCTGTATCGCTCGGCGATCGGAACAAAACTGCTACGTGGCTCCGGGCAATCAACAACGAGAGGCAAACACTGTGACATCGGTCGTCAGACCGGGTTCATAGCGCCCCGAGGGCGTCATTCGTATTCTGCGGAGCCCTGTGTCCAGATGAACGACTGCGCGTCGATCATGTCGCGGGGACCCAGGTCCGCCTGGTCGCCTCGGATGCGCCGGGCGAAGTCCAGCAGGCTCGAGTAGGTCTTCCACTGCGGCGTCGATCGGTACTCGAAGTCGAACTCGTAGGCGTCCGCGGCGATGCGGGTCACGGTCGGCTTCAGGAACATGTGCACGCGCGGCCGGGCAATGAAGCCGAACACTGTCACGATCGGCCACGTCAGCACTCGGGTCTGGCGCCGCGGGAGCGCCGCCACCTGCTCGGTCCAGCGTTCGAAGCGCCCACGCTCGCGGTCCGAGCCGTAGATCCAACCGTGCAGTCCCGTCGCGAAAGTTCGGGCCCCCACCGGATCGCGCAGCGCGTCTCGGAGAGCCATCTTCTCGAAGGAGAACAGCAGGTTGGTGTGAGACTCGATTCGCAGGCCGCGGCGCGCGATCTCGTCGTAGCCATGGACGTCCAGCAATGATTCGAAAGTTTTGCGGTTCAGCAGCTCGACCCATTCCCGGTGCGCGTCCCACTTGTAGCTACGCTCGGTCTGAACGTACGACTCGTCCCGGAACCCATCAGGGAAGAAGGCGAGGAAATGCTCGCGGCAACTGCGGGCAGCGGGAGTCAGCGGGCTCGGTCGCATCCGCCGTCGCGCGCTTGAGCGACGCCGGTTACGGGTACGGGTCAGCGCGGCCATGACACACTCGATACCCACTTCCCCAGTCGATGAACCTCGATCGGTCGCGACGACCGGGGTCTACGGACTCGACATCGAGACATTCCTGACGGCGCTCGCGGCGGTGCAGGTCGTCACCGTGTTCGACGTCCGGCAGCGCCGAGGCGTGCGCGGCTCCCAATACGCATGGGCGAACTCCCGCCGCCTCCAGGCTGCCTTGGCCGGCGCCGGACTCGCGTACGAGCACCATCCGGAGCTCGCGCCGACCACTGAGCTACGACACGTGCAGTACAACGAAGACGCACGGCAGGGAGTCGGCAAGCGCTCACGCGTCGAGCTGGCCCCGGAGTACGCCCGACGGTACGTCGACGAGATCCTCGATCAGGTGGACCTGGACCCGATCGTCGCAACGATGCCGACCCGTGGGACGACCGCACTCCTCTGCGTCGAGGCCGATCCCGAGGCGTGCCACCGCTCACTGATCGCCGCCCGCCTCGCCGATGAGTACGACGCGACAGTGACACACCTTCGCCCCGATAGGCAGGCTCGATAGCAGCAGCCTCGGGAGCGGAGCTGCTTCCGACCAGGGCGCCTTCAAGGACCTTCCAGAGAACGTCGACATGGCGATCGAAGCTGGGGGACATCTGCGACCAGACCTGATGCGTTGAACGCCTGTTCCGCTCGAACGCTCGACCTAAACAACACCCCACGCTCCCACGACCACACTGCACGAGCAAGATCCCGCCGAAGGCTCTCAACGACACTCAGCACGCGCACCCTATACCCCGAATCGTGTCCCTCCCGACCGATGATGCGCCCCTGCCAGAGGGCTATGACGTGCTGCGGAGCGGCTGGGACACATGTCGAGTCCCCTGCGATCGTCGGTCCAGCCGTGCGAGATCAGTCCATCCCGGGCCCGCAGGGCCAGCGATTGGGTCTCATGGTGATAGTCGTGCGTTGCCTCAACCCGAAGCGTTGACTGGCAACCTGGAGCCTCGCACCGGACCTCAAAATAAGAGCTGCGTAGATTGACCATCACCCTTGGCACCTCCCCAACTCCCCCTTGGCTGGTCGAAGGTTGAAGTATTCACCCAGCCCGGTGACCTCAAAGATCTTTCGCACTCGTGGACGCGGCGAGAAAATGATCAACTCTCCCCCCATTGACTCCGCCCTCTTGTGCTCGGCCACCAGCACCGAAATACCAGTGGAGTCGATGAAGTCGAGTTCAGCGAGGTTGAGGGAGACGTGTATGACCCCCTCACGGGCAAGCTCGGCCAACGTGTCGAAGAGTTGTCCGGCTGTCGCGGCATCAAGTTCGCCGGCGAGCATCACCAGCCCGTGCTGTTCAGCTGTTCGAATATCAGCATCGAGTCCAATGCTGCGGGAGACCGCTAGCACCATTGGCGTCACCTCGATTACGAGTGTGTGGACACCGGCTGAGATTGCAGAGAGCTGCAATCTGGGCTGCGTTCTAACCCTGCCGGCCTTGAATATACCCCTCCCAGACGTACCAGCATCCCAGGGCGGTTTCCCAACTGGGATTGGCGGGGTTAAGCCGCCAGCGTTCGGGGTAAGCCTCTTGCAAATCCGACCACCAAGCAACCCGCCCGCTGCCGTTTGCGGCTTGGCAACGTGTCTGGGCAGGAAAGATCAAGAGGTCACTGGTGAGGGCCGAAGCCACCTACGAGGTTGTTTACGAGGGCGGGTCCGCCACCCCTGCGGGGTCGTCAACCGCAGCTGCAGCCTTGAGCATTCAGACCTTTGAAATCGTTGTCTGGGGCGAAGTGGGTCCGACTCTGGTCAGACCGCTCAGTGGCTCCAATACTTTTCACTCGGACCACGGACAGACACGCCTGGTAGCTCGCGATGAACAGGCCGCCCTCACCCATTTGTTGGCCGTTCTCGGTGACTCCGACATTTCTCTCGTCTCACTCCACTCAGTAGCCGACTAAAACAAAGTGATTCCGATACGTGAACGGCCGATAGGGGGAGGAGCGAAACTCACCAGTCGTCGCCCAGGACGCACACTTCATTGGGACAGCCCCCCCTCGATCTTCACCGGACGTTTGGCGTCAAGCTTCACTAGGCGGTCCCACGGTGCGCACGCACGTTCGACACCGGCCCTCCGCAACGATGGCGTGAGAATGGCGCTGCCCTCACCTTGATCGAACACCATTGCCTAACCCTATCGACCGCACAGGATCGGCCCCAACACGGAGACCTAATGCTCCGTCGGAGCCTCGTCAGCCCCTGTGTCGCCGAGAAGGGGGCCTTCAAGCTCCAAGGCGCCCCCAATCTCTTGGTCCCACAGCATCTGGAGGACCTGCTCGAGCGATTGCCCGGTTGCCTTTCCGGTCTGGGCCGCCAAGAACACTGCGATAGCGGCGAGGGCCGTGATCAGATGTTCGTGGTCGATCGATGTCGTTCGCCAGAAGTCCAGCGCGCCGATCAAGCCGCCTTCCGCATAGGCGATCACCAGTCCCACCGCCTCGGGGAAATCATCTTTGCCCGTAGTCACTCGCTCACACCTTATTGCTCAGTCTAGTCTTTGGTTGGCAAGCGGCGTCAGTGGTTGAACCGCGGCGGGCAGGGTATGAATTCTTCGCCGGGAAGCGGGACACGTCCCCGGTCGCCAGGAGCCGGGCCGCGGCAGGTGGCTCGGTCTTCTGGCGCGCAATCACTAAAGCCCAAACTCCTCCGCGCCATCGAGCCGGTAGTGTTCACCCGCTTTTGGTGCCCAGCCACAGTCACACCGAACGAGGTCCGGTCCTGGCTCCGATAGCCACACCCTGAAGCCGCGCAAGCCTGGCTCATACCGCGGATGAAAGTTCTCCGGGCGGACGTGGTTGTGAACGATGACCTTGCCGCTTTCGGGAGGATGTGCCGGGACGTAGAGGATGTAGCGGATGGCGGTCACTCGTCTCGCCAATCCATTTCTCCCATGAAGGTGAGGGTATCGGTGGCCACTCCACAATCGTCCGCCCCCGCGCCATTGTCGCTCTTCCGCCGTAGCCTCAAGTTCATGTCGAAGTATCGGGATGGCTTCACTGAGCATGAGTTCGTCAGGCTGCGGGCGATTGCTCTGGAGATGGGCGCACTCATTCCGGCGCCGCCATCTGCCGAACTCCTCCAGACGGGCCCGGAAGGGCTAAAGGGATGAAGTGCATCTGCGACCGCAGGGGCTTTGGCGACCGCAAGGCTAACGGGCTCACTCGGAAGTCCTCACGGGGTTCGGGTTGTGATCGAGACCTAGGGAAGAAAATCCAGTACTTGCTCGTCGCCGATGAGAAATGGGCCTATGCCGATCGCCGCCAATGCTTCATTGAAGTCAGTGTTCGAGCTACTTCCGGCCGCGCTGTTTCTGCTCGCGCCACAGAGAGATCAGATGGGTGTATCCCGGCGAATTCATCCACGTGACCAAGGGTTTCGCTGGCGGTTCCCCACGCCACCGTGGCCACAAGCGCCCGACCCTTTTCCTCGTCTGTACGCGATAGCGCACTGAAGACTTGCCCGGAAGTCCATACTTCGCACTAGGAAAAAGTGCAGCCATTGGGCCCCGCCGAAAGGCCCACAGGCAGCCCCTGACCACCCGCCGCCCTGTTCCGGCGTGAACTCCTGAGGCTGGATCTATACCCCACCCGCCGGACGGCCTAAACCAGTCCTGCGTCATGCCTCAATGTTCAAGAGGCTGGACAATCCCACAACCTCAAACAATCTCAATGAGCGCGGCGTCGACGAGCGGATGATGAGCTCGCCACCGCTCGCCGCCAGCCGCTTGTGCGCGGATACCAAGATGTCCAATCCGGTTGAATCTATGTAGGTGGTGTGCTCTAGATCGACCACCACTTCGTGCACGTCGGCCTGGGTCGCCGCTAGAAGATGCTTTTGGAGCAGCGGCGCGCCGGCGAGGTCGAGTTCTCCTGAAATAGAGAGGACGAGCCGATTTTGCGAGCGCTCCTCACCGATTTTGAGCAGTCCAGGTTCGGATTCCATTTCCAGTGTCATCGCCCAAACTCCCATTCGAAATCGATCCAACAGGGCAACAGCTCTGTAGCTAAATTGTCTGTAATCCGCGCTTTTCTGTCAAGGTAGAAATTTACCCAACGGTCACACCAGTCAAGAGGGGGCGCGGCCGCGAACGGGCAGGTCAAGGTTGAAAACCGGACCTGAATGGAGTCAGCTCGGGCCCTCGTCGCCTAGCCCCGACCAGCTCGTCGGTGTGCCGCTCGCATGACACACCTTCGTCCAGCACTGTCCCATTCGTGCCTGCTTGAGACTTGTGGAAGGTGCTGCGGTTGATCCGTAGCGTTTAGAGGTCCTTGCGGGGTAGCTCAAGAAGTGCCTGCCGCCGGCTCCTGCCGGTTGGCTTATGTGCGAAGTGTCTCCCGCCGGGACTTCGCCACGGTGTGGCTCAAAAGAGGATCGAGCACAGACAGTCTGCAAGCAGGAGTGCCCCCGTGGTTTCCCAACACAACCAAGGAGGTAGTCATGAATGTGATGATCGGCATCGATCCCCACAAGGCATCGCACACTGCGGTGGCCATCGACGGGGATGAAGATCAGCTCTCGAGCTTCAAGGTGCGTGCCACCCGTCGACAGGTGGACCAGTTGATGAGTTGGGCGCAGCCATTCGACAAGCGCACCTGGGCCATCGAGTCGGCCGGCGGGTTGGGGTATCTTCTGGCCCAACAGCTCGTCGCTCGGGGTGAAGACGTGCTCGATGTGCCGGCCACCTCTGGCGTCTCGCATCCGGGTGCTCGCCACCAAGCGGTCTAACAAGAACGACCCCAACGATGCTCACTCGATCGCCATTGCGGCGCTTCGGGCACCGAGGCTTCGCTCGTCGAGCCGGCGGACCATTGTCGAGGTATTGCGGCTTCTGTCCAAGCGCAACATGGACATCGGCAGTCAGCGGACGAGGGTCGTCTGTCGTCTCCATGCCCTCTTCGCCGAGCTCTCACCAGGGGGAATTGCCAAGGAAATGTACGTTTCCGACGCCGATGCGCTCATGGCCAAGCTCAACCCTCAGACTCCGGCCCAGCGATGCGCTTCGATCTGGCCCTTGAGCTCCTCGAGGACGTGCGACGCCTCGATGCCCAGATCAAGGCGTCGCATCGGCGCATCGGAGTGGCCATCAAGGCTTCCGGGACGTCGGTCACCGAGATCTACGGGGTGGGCCCGATCTTGGCTGCCGGGCTGATCGGCTACTCGGGCGACGTCCCTCGATTCGCCAACCGAGACGCCTACGCCTCCTACAACGGCACGGCTCCCATCGAGCTGTCCTCGGGTGGACGAGTCGTGCACCGGGTCTCTCGCCGGGGCAACCGCCAGCTCAATCATGCACTGCATATGGCTGCCATCACCCAGGTGCGCAATCCCGGCACACGAGGCCGGGCCTACTTCGAACGCAAGGTTGCCGAAGGCAAAACCAAAAAGGAAGCGGTCAGATCGCTCAAGCGAAAGGTCAGCAACGCCGTCTACCGCCAGCTCCTCCTCGACGCCCCATAGGGGGCCCGGGAGGACACTAGGGAACGACTCATAGCCAGCGTGACCGGCTCCACACCCTGAACGGCCGGCTCTTCGGCGAAGTCACTCCCGGACCCATACAGAACTCTATGCAGCCGCCTCTGCCGATGCCGGCTTGGACTCGCCGCGCCCAAAAGATCGTCAAACTTGGGGTCTTGACTCAAAGAGGCTTCGTGTGGCGCTAACTAATCGGACGTATCTGGAACAGGTAGAGAACAGCGACGACGAGTGCAGCCACGGGCGCGGCCGCCGCGAGTATGACAACCAGGCCAAAAAAGATTCGTACTATCGCCGTCGGGCGCTTTGCCGATCCCTCGGATGGGTTCACAGATTTGCTATCCGCTGCCCCCGACGACCCGGGTCTGTCCTCACCCGGGCATTCACTGCTCAACGCCGATCGGCGCGTTGCGGCCGGCGAGAACAACTTGGGAAACATATGGAGGATCACCTCTCAGCGTCGGCGCCGACGATGGCCCAGGAACCCCAGAGGGAATATGAGCAGGAGGGGAAGAAAGAGAATATGACCGTGGGACACCAGGAAAATACCCGCAGTAATGGCAAGGCCTACGAAGAGCAAGCGCATGTTACGGCTTTACCAGGCACATATTTGATCGTCTCGGTTCGTGGAATTGGGATAGGTCGGGGGTGCAACTCAGGAAACAGACGGCGATCGACCCCACCCCACTGGTGGGGTCGATCGCCGTCGAGCATCTTGCGCGCTTAGTCCTGGGTTAGCGCCGTTCGTCATAGGCGTCCCTGCTCCGCCTTGGCGAAGCCTCGGCTCACCATGTAGCCCACGGTCAGAATGACGATATAGAACCATGCCTTGTCTGCTCGGAAATAGTCAGCGTGATTCTGAGTGGTGCCAACGAGCTTGGACGCCAGCAATACGCCTGCAACGGCGATCGCGTAAATCCAAAACTCCGTCGTTTTGAAAGCTAGCTTGGTCTCGGTTGTAAGGCGACGGCGGGGACCGACCTCCTGGTAATTGCTATTCGAGCCGGACTGTGAAGCACTTCTATTGTCAGACTTCATTACGTCAGACACATCTGAACCTCCTTCTTGAGCGACCCCTAGTTGGGAGCGCCCACTTTCTTACCCGGGCCGCCCCCTGATAAACGCTCGATCTCGAATGGGGCGGGCCCAGGCCCATGTCACTGGCCTCGATGCAGTGCCCACACAGTCCAAGGCCTCCGCGGCCGTGCAGCAGGATCGGCTCGTTTAATAACCCGGTGGCTCGGGTAAAAAGCGCTGGTACGACCTCCTTCTAATTCTCGATGAGAGTGAATCGTGCCCCAAAACGAAAGTGAGGCCTCAGTGGCCAACGAGAAAACCGCGCGCGGATTGGCCGACAGACTGGCCGGCAAGACGAAAGAGGTCGCAGGTGCGGTCCTTCGAAAGCCAGAGCTCCGGCAAGAAGGGGAGCTCCATCAACAAGAGGCGCGGGCTGAAGATGACGCTGCCAAGGCGGACTTGGCAGCCCAGCAGCGCGAGGCGGAAGCCGACATAGTCACGAAGGAGCAAGAGCTGAAAGTGGAGCGCAAACGCCTCGATGCCGAGGTCGCCCAAGAGAACGATGTGGAGCGGATCGATCGAGAGCGGCGCACCAATGAGGCGCGAAATTGAAGCTGAAGCGCGCCAGAAAGAGGCTGCCAGTCACCACCAAGAAGTGACGCAGGAAAAGGCTATCGATCAAGCTGAAGCTGATGCACTTCGTCAGAACCAAGCTGATGAAGCCGAGGCCAGCCGGATTGAACGCGCCGCTAGTGACGTCCGAGATGCCGCTGGAGCATTGGACGCAACCGCCAACCACATCGCCAATAAGGAGATTTCGTGAACACAGTAATCACAATTACTCGACCCATCATCAGAGGCAGCCTCAAAGGGCTGCGCCTACCGCTCACCGCCATCGAAGGCGTGACCCGCAATGTCAATACCAACTGGACCCCCGCCATGGCATATGAGTCCTTCGAAGCCGATACCAAGAGGATTCTTGGTTCACTTGTTGGGGATCATGAACTCGTCCGAGAAGGCAACTTCCAAAAGGCGAAAATCGAAGAGCTTGTCGATGCCGACCGGCTAGAAACCAAGGCGCTACAAAGGCGACAAGAGGCTAACGCCACGCTTCAGTCTCGACAAGACTCCGCCGCGCGCGCACGAGTGCGCGTCGAGAAGCAAGCCCGGCAGCGGTCCGAGAAGATAAACCAAGAAAAAGTGGCAAAGCAGGCCGCGGCTCGCAAGACGACCCAACGGCGCAAGGAATCCGTCGCTAAAACCACTCAGGCTCGTAAGAAGTCTGTGTCCGTGCAGGCGAGAACCGCCGATCGCACTCGGATCTCTCAGCAATCGGCCGCGCTGGCAGAACGAAAGCGAGCACTGAAATCCGCCAAAGAGGCACAAGTTCTCAAGGCTGCTCTCAAGACCAAGAAGGCACAGCGTAAGGCCAGCTAAACGCCTTGAATCGGACCGGGTTTCATGCAGACTCGTTTTGTCTGTGATGTCACCAATTCCGGTGCTGCAGTCTGACGGTAGTAGTTCTCTTCGAACTCTGCCGGGGGGATCTTGCCGATCTCGTTGTGGATGCGGCGGTTGTTGAACCAATCGACGTAGGTGAGGGTGGCCCATTCGACATGGTCGACGTTCTTCCAGGGCCCCCGGCGGTGGATCAGCTCGGTCTTGTAGAGCCCGTTGAAGCTCTCGGCAAGGGCATTGTCATAGGAATCACCTTTGCTACCAACGCTGTTGACCACACCGGCTTCGGCCAGCCGCTCGGTATAGCGAATTGCGAGATATTGAACGCCCCTGTCGCTGTGATGGACGAGACCGTCGAGGTCCCGGTCGGATCTCGCATAGATGGCCATTTCCAAGGCGTCGATGGCCAAGTCGCTGCGCAGTGAGGTCGACGTCTGCCACCCGACCACGCAGCGGCTGAAGACGTCGATCACGAAGGCGACGTAGACCCAGCCGGTGAACGTCTTGACATAGGTCAGATCCGCCACCCACAAACGGTTGGGACGATCAGCCACGAACTGGCGATTCACCAAGTCGGCGGGCCGATGCTGGGCTTCGTCAGCGATCGTGGTTCGCTTGAATGCTTTGCCCCGCCGGGCTCCACTCAGATGCAGGTCCTTCATCAGGCGTCGACCGTGCAGCGGGTGACCTGGTGGCCTTCCCGGTTCATCTGGGTCCAGACCTTGTCAGCCCATAGACGTCGAGGTTCTCGCGGTGGACCCGGGCGACTTGGGCTTGAGGGCCTCGTCGCGGACCTTGCGGGCACACGGTGGCCGCCGTTTGGCGGCGTAGTAGGTCCGGGAAGCGAACTGCAACGTGATGCAGATCGGCTCGACTCCCCAGCGATCCTTCCTTGAATCGATGTAGCGGACTACCTCTTCGGTCGAAGGCGAGAAGCTCGGGGTCCATCCCGAGTCGATCCGGGGCTGGGTCAACCGCCAGCAGACCGATGCCGGCGAACGCCCAGGGTTGACCACCGACGAGCGAGCGAAACTCAAGGAACTCGAACGGGAGAACCGCGAGTTGAAGCGGTCCAATGAGATCCTGCGCCGGGCCTCGGCGTATTTCGCGGAGGCGGAGCTCGACCGCCCGTGGAAGTAATCGTCGACTTCATCGACGAGAACAAAGAGGAGCTCGGGGTCGAGCCCGTCTGCAAGGAACTGCAGGTGGCTCCGAGCACGTATTACGCCGCCAAGTCCCGACCGCTCTCGGCCCGTGCAGCACGAGACGCTCAGTTGGTCCCCATGCTGGTCGCCATCTGGACGGCCAACTACCGGGCCTATGGGGTCCGCAAGCTCTGGCGGGCCGCGCCAAGCCGACGGAAGCGACATGCAGTCGCTGGGACAATTGCTTTCGCCTACCGCAAGAGTCCTGGCGGATCGGATGCGCGAGCTTGTTGACTCCGATGAGACCGTCGTCCTCCTAGCTGGAGACGGTCCGGATGGTTTGTCTGTCCTTCGGTTCCGACGAGCCATCTGGAGCGAGGGCTTGGAGTGCTACTTGGCGGAGTTGTATGTCAAGCCGTCGCAGCGCGGACGTGGGATTGGACGAGCGCTGCTGGACATTTCGCCGCGCGTCAGCGGGGAGCCCACACAATTGACCTCGGAACTGACGAAACGGATACCACAGCCAGGCACCTGTATGAAAGCCACGGCTTTTCGAATCGGGCGAATGGAAAGGACGGCGCAGTGATGTACGTCTAGGACGGGAACTGTGACCAGGTGGTCGCAACCCGAGTTCAAATGCGAATCATTGCGGTCAGCGTTGAAGGGTCGGTGCGATACCGATGAGGGACGCCTCGTCAGGGCGGGCCACGGCTCCAATCTCAAGAAAGAGAGGTGCAAGCGCGTCTCGCGATGGCCGCTGACACTTGTCCCGTGACGCACTCAACGGGGCAGCCGTCGCCGGCCGATTGCGGAGATGGCGAGGAGGGCCAAGCCGGACAGAAGCAGGCTGGAACCGATCGTGACGAGCGGGATGAAGGTTGCACCGGTAAAGGCCAACAGCGGAGACGCGCTGGGCGCTGTCGTTGGCGGCGTGGTCGAAGACGTTGCCACCGCGGCCGGGACACTCGGGCTGCAACTTGGTCTCGGGACCACGGTGCCGGCCGCAGTGGTGATGCAGGCGTCGACGTTGGCGGTGGGCTCGCTCAAGACAGTGGCCCCATGCTCAACCGCCCAGGTGTAGGGGTCGTTCAGCAGGTTGGGATCGGCGAGGTTGGCCCAGATGTTGCTGTCGAAGACTGGTTGGAGTTGACCGGCTTGCGGCACCGGCGGCGGACCGTCGTTTTGGCAGGGACCGCCGGAACCGTTGAAAAATGGGACGAAGCCCACGACGACGTTGAAGCCGGCCGGCAGGCCCGAGATACTCCAGTTGCCCTGGGCGTCGGTCATGGTCTGGGCGGTGCCGTTGCGGTCGGAGCCGAGTACGAACACGCAGACGTTGGCCAACGGCACGGGGCCCGTGGTGTCGACGTGCCCCGACAAGACGACTGGCGGCACGGTGCAGGCCGCGGTGGGGAGGGCGGTCGCACCGAGGCACGCGACGATACCGGTGGTGCCGGCGTCGACCGCGGTGGCTCCGGGGGGCGGGGTGATGAGGTGCTCATCGGTCCCACTCAATGGCTGGTTGATATACCACGAGGGCACCGGACTGGGCAGGATCGGTTGGCTGCAGTCCCCGTTGGCCGTGGTATAGAAGGCCAGGTTGAACGGTCCGGATTCGGCCGTTGTGAATGACCACTGGCCGTTGATCCCCACGTTGTTGTAGTTGGTCTGGCCCGGGAAGGCGGCCGGTGAGAAGACGACGCAACTGTTGGGGATCGGAGCACCGGTGGCGGCGTCGCGCAATACGCCCGAGGTGGTCGTCGTGACCGGGACGGGGTAGGTGATGGTGACCGAGCCCTCGCCGGTGTTGGTCGAGGTGGAGACCACGGTGGTACTCGGGTCGTTGAAGCCCGAACCCCCCCGCCGGCTCCGGCATTGATGCCCGACGGATCGTCGACGCCGCCGCCCCCGCCGCCGAAGTAGCCCCCACCGCCGCCCCCGCCCGAGCTCACGGTCGGTAAGGAATCCGAAATACCGCCATTGCCGCCGGCGCCGGGGTTGCTCGGTGCCACGGCCGGTCCGCCGCCGGCCATCCCTGGCGCTGAGGGGCCCTGGTTGCCCGCTCCGCCTGCACCGCCGGCGGCCAGGGTGCCGCCCAGGCCGACCACGGTCCCATCGGCGTTGTTTGTGGTTGCATCCGAGCCGGAGCCGTTGCTGCCACCGGCGCCGGCGATCTCGCTGCTGTCGCCACCGGCGCCCCCGCCTCCGCCCGCCGCGAGCAGCAGCGTTGCCGTTGGGTTGGTCTCGAACACGAACGATCCTCCACCGCCCCACCCACCGGTTGGGTCGGGTCCGCCTGCCCCGCCCGGCGCGCCCCCACCGCCGAAGTCGCCGCCGGGGTACGGAGACGTCCCTTGGAGGATCGAGAGGTTCTCGCCCGAGAACACCGGCACCGTGGCCACCATCTGGCCGCCTGCCCCGCCGAGGCCTCCCGCAGCCGATGACCCGCCCGCGCCGCCCGCCATGGTGACCGTGATTGTCGAGACCCCGGCGGGGACATTCCATCCTTGGGTCGTTCCTGCCGTCCCGAAGTCGACCGTGCAGGTTGTCGCGTCGCATGACGGTGTGGGGTCAGCCGAAGCCTTTGCTGGGTGGACGACGCCAATCGCCAGCACGCTTAGCGCCGCTGTAATGAGCATCACGGCGAGCGCCCCACGGCCGGTCCGGTGATGGCGAGTGACAACGTGCACCGGCGGTCCCCCTCGAACAACGGCCAAATGTGGCCTCCCTGAAGTGGCGAACAGGTTATGGCGGTCTGGCGAGGAAACGGTGGATGCCGGCCTTGTCGGGGCTGGGGTTGGCCGAACCCGTCACGAATGAGACACTATCGAGACTGTGCTGCAACGCCATCCGCGCTGGCATCCGCATTAGCATTTAGGTTGGCCATTGGCTCGATTCTGAGGACGATGACAATGACTTCCTCAATCTCGATTCCATTGATCTAGCCGGCGGAGGCCGATCGGTGGAGAGTACCCGAGATGCCCACGACGGAGCTAACTCATCCAAGGTCGCGCGTCGCAAACGATTGCGCTCTCTGAGGCGGTGACCTTATGTGACCTTATGGGCGTGAAGGGGAGGGGGATGCGAGGGACCTCGAGGCGACCAAGCAGCACTCACCTAGCAGTGTGGATGACGTCGCTGACAGGCCCCACCAATCACCCCCTCTGCATCTCTCCTTCCGAATGCCTAGCCTCCAACCATGGATGAACGGAGGCACTCATGACGGGCGAGTTCCCTGATGTTCGATATGCCAGCGCCGATGGTGTCTCAATCGCCTACTGCACCCTCGGGAACGGCCCCAATGACCTGGTCGGGGCACGAGTCAGCGCCCTGGCTGGAAGTGGGGAGGTCCTCACCACCTCGACCGTTCGGGACCTGGTGGCCGGGTCAGGTATCACCTTTACCGACCGCGGCCGTCACGTCCTCAAGGGCGTCCCCGGGGAGTGGAGCCTCCTTGCGGCAGAGGCACCGTCAGGGGCCGTGTGAAGGTCATCCGACGCTAAGTCACAAGTGCGGGCATCCCTCCGGATCCCACCCATCACTGGCCTATTGGGGACTGGCCATCGCCGGGCGGATGGTCCCTCGTGGTCGGAGGCTTCGGACTTCTTTTCGTCATTTGAGGCCGCCGGGTAACTTCTAGACAACGCCGGACGCTCCCGGACCATCGGGAACGATCACATACGCCGAAGAATACCGCTCAGTATCCGGCGGTCGAACCAGATCCCGAGGTCGAGCCGGTGGAAGAACCTGATCCCGGTGTCGGATAGGAACCAGAGTTTGTACCCATGTTCGGGCAATTCTTCGTGGACCCAGAAGATGCTGATCCCGTCGAATTGCTTGAGGGAGAGGTCGTTGATCCTGACGAGCTGTTCGGCGTGGTGCCTTCAGTTGCAGCGTTTGTGCTTGAGGTGTTGGAGCTCGCACTCGACGTGCTGGTCGCCGCGTTGGCCACCAAGGCGCCTCCCGCGACAAGACCACTGGTCAGCGCGCCTGCAGCGAGCACGCTTCGTAGGCGGAGTTTCATGAATGGTTGTCCTTCTTTCGTCATCGGCTCAATGGCCGCCCCGATTTGGGGAACCCACGCCACCCTGCCGGATTGAACTGTGTCGTGGTCCATAGGGGGATTAATGCCAGATAAGAGTCAAACATCCCGCCTGTGAGGCAGGAAGATCTCGCTTGTACCCGAAAGGCCCCCCGAGTGCCTACGCAGCGCGGGAAAACGTCCAGGTTGGGGGGTTGTGCTGTGGCACGCCTTCAGGGACAAGGCGACGGGCCGGATAATCCAGATGGACTGGGGTCACCCCGCTTTGAGCAGGATCTCGCAATCCATCTTCAGCTCGGCGTTCTCCATGCGCCGGCGCTTGAGCTCGGCCAACGCTCTGGAACTTGTCCTCGAGCCTTCGCTTCTCCACGGGCTTCAGCCAGTTGAACAGTGTCTGGTCGGGGATGCCCGACCTGCACCTGATCTCCACCGACGACCCGAGCTCCGTCTTAGGGCATGATGGGCCAAGATGGCAAAGAAACCTGACCGTGCGGTGCTCCTCAATCCTGACGTTGGGCGTCATCTCCGGACGATGGGGATGCTGATGACAGTTAAGGCGTCGGCCGGCGAAACGGGAGACACCTGTTCGGCTATGGAGGTGACCTTTCCGCCGAATGTGGGTCCCCCGTTGCACATTCACCGACGTGAGGCCGAATTGAACTATGTCCTCCGGGGCAGCATGAAGTTCCGTTGCGGGGAGGATGAGTTGGATTGTGAGGCGGGCGAGTTTGTGTTTCTTCCCAAGGAGATGCCTCACGCCTTCAAGTCAGGACCCGACGGAGCGACCATGCTCGCCATCGCCCTTCCCGGAGGAATCGAAATGCCCGCTCGGCTACCCGAGAGCTAGAGGCCATTCAGGATCTAGCCGACGCCCTTTCATAGTGAAGGAGACTAAAAAGAGGCTCGTTCGCCGCCGACTGAGTGGATGTGCGTCCTGTGCTCAGCATCCAAACGGTGGCGGTTTGTCCGAGGTGGGTCACGTGTGGCTCGGTTGCGAGACAACTACCGGAGGATCAGGAGAGTTCGGCAGATGCCCGAGCAGCCATCGAGCGTTCTTTACCGCGAAGCCGGAGTCATCGTTGTTGAAGTACGCATACGTGCCTATTCCCTTCTCCGACCAGGCCGTGATCCGTTCGGCTACCCGTCCAAGGCGCCGTGAACTGTAGGAGCCCCGATACGGGGACTTGACGGCGTGCGGGCCGTGAAACCTCAGGTAGGTCCAATCGGTTGTGAGCTCCCAAGGATGATCGGCCAGCAGGTCATGGATACAGAGGGCCGCGCCGTGCTTTCGGAGGACCGCGTAGACGTCATCGTGCAGCCACGACGGCTCGCGAAGCTCGACCGCCCACCGCAAGGTCGATGGTGCCGCATCGAAGAACTCGTCGAGTCGCTCCGCGTTTCGTTGCCAACGCGGTGGCAGTTGGATCAGGGTGGGTCCCAGACTCGATTCCAGACGGCTGACTCGATCAAGATGATTCGGCAACCAGGATTCGGCATCTCGAAGTTTCTTCCGATGGGACCCGAACGACCCCAGTTTGAGGGCGTACACGAATTGGGAAGGTGCCTGTCGAGCCCACCCATCGACTGCTTCGTCAGACGGCAACCGATAGAACGTGTTGTTGATCTCCACCGTGTCGAATAGGGAAGTGTAGAAGGCGAACCACTGGCGCGCGGGGAGGGAACTCGGATAGATCGGGCCTCTCCAGTGCTTGTACATCCAGCCCGAACAACCCACCCGGACACGCCCGGACTCGGCTTCGCCGGAACGCTGCGGTGTCCGGCCACCATGACCGCCCGCATCAACTTGGTGCGTTGCCATTCAAATCGACCCGGGCCCACTGTCCAGCGATCATCCGACGGGCGAGCCCGTCTGTCCAAGGAGACCGAGCGCGTCGAGGGCCAGGAAGCAGGCATCCGTGACGGTCATTCCACCCTCTCTCAGGATCGATCGCAACGTGGGAAGGTCCACCTCGACAATCTCGATTTCTTCGCCGGCATCGGGCTCGGGTGGCGAGCTCCTGGTCGCATCGGAGCAAATGAAGACGTGGCGCTGTTCCGTCGAGTAGCCATTGCAGAACAACGTCGCCAACTCGCGCGTTGATCCCCGGTATCCGGTCTCCTCCCTCAGTTCACGTTCGGCGGCCTGAAGGGGGCTCTCGCCGTCTTCAATGAAGCCAGCTGGCAGCTCTGTCATGACTCGTTCGGGTCCGGGGCGGAACTGGCGCACAAGTACGGCGCGCTGCTGGGCCGTCAGGGCGAGGACGCATACAACAGGCTTCTGGGCCAGCACTTCAAAATGTTTCTCATCCTGACCCGATCGGTAAACACGGGCCTCGATGTGAAGATGACCGCGGTGGACATCTTGGTTGTCTCCCGTTCCCAGTGATACTCGACAGGGGTCGTGCCAGCCACGGAGCGCGGTCCCTCCTGAGCAATAGTCATGACTTCCCGGCGCTCGCTTTCCCTCCCTTTCTTCCCGCCTTCTTCTTCTGCGCAGTCGTGCCCCCCTGAGAAGAGTTACCCCCTGATCCCGACTTGTGTCCTCCATGGCTGGACGCCTTAGGGGAATTGGCGATCTTGGCGGCTCGCTCCTTCGACATCCCCTTGTCCTTGAGGGCTTCGTACTGCTTCTCGTTCTTCACATTCGCTGATCGGGACGGCATTATGACCTCCTTCGTCCATGCCGGAGCACCTCAGCATCCGGCTACTAGCTCCACTCTTCCCTGGATCGGTCTTCCGTACACGTTCGGCAATCCGTCAAGGCGTTGGATGATTGATGCCTTTTGGATGCCGTAGCCAGCCCCGGCGACCGGGTCGGGGTCATTTTGCTCTACCGTCCCGGACGACGCGGCAACCGATCGGGCGACCTGTTTCATTCACCGAATTGCATGTTTTGGGTTCCAAACCGGGCCTCCGCATAAGGAGGACGTATTGACGACTGGGACCGAGGACTATTACCGAGAGCGGGCACCTGAATACGATCAGGTGTACACCAAGCTTGAGCGTCAGGAAGATCTTCAAGCGATCAGAGGCTGGCTGCCTGATGTTCTACGAGGGCGCAGGGTTCTCGATGTCGCATCAGGGACCGGATACTGGACCGACGTCTTCGCCGAGCATGCAGCCTTCGTGCTAGCAACGGATGTGAACGACACCACTTTGGAGGTAGCTCGCGATCGGCGGGAATGGCCGTCGCATGTGGAGTTCGCAACGGCAGACGCTTTTCACTTGGGTCGTGTCCTGACAATTTCAATGCGGCCTTTGTTGGCTTCTTCTGGTCGCATATACCGTTGGCCAGTCTCGACCCCTTCCTCAGCGGTCTGTTTGGTCGTTTGGACCACGATTCAATCGTCGTATTCATGGACAACCGATACGTCGAAGGAAGCAACCATCCAATCGTCCGTATCGACAATCAGGGCAACTCGTTTCAACGAAGGACATTGCAAAGTGGAGCCGAGTGGGAGGTCCTGAAGAATTTTCCCACTCTTGAGGTGTTGAAGTCGACACTGGGGCACTGCGCACCGAACGTGACTGTTCACTGCTGGGACTATTACTGGGCGGCCACCTGCAGTACGTGAGATCCTTCGGGGGAAGGAATACGTCTTGGCGAACTCATTCGATATCGACTGCCCTCACCGTCAATATTGATACTGCCGCGATTGTGACCCGAGGTGGCGCTAGGGCTGCGTGCGGAACATGACGCGCGACTGGCGGCCGCGGGTTAAAAGCCGCTAGGTGTCGCGCGCCGCGACTCCACTGATCTTGTCCTTGAGTCTCTCGAAGAACACCACATCGTCAAATGGCTCCTGGCGGAACTCATCGGCATGGACCTGCCAACGAACGTTTCAACGCCAAGGTAATCGTTCGTGTGGAGAACGTCCGTCATCATATTCGCGACGAGGAGCATGATCTTTTTCCGGAGGTTCGGACGCAACTGGGACGAGAGGCTTTGGTCGAACTGGGCGAGCAACTCCAAAAGGCGAAGCGCCTTCTCCCGCTCGCCGGCACGCGCGGTCTCCCGACGAGCCACCTGAAAACGTCATCGTGGGCGCAGTGGGTGTCCTTGCCGATCAGGCCAGAGCTGCGGTCACTCCAAAGGCATAACCACACGATGGTGAAGCGAGTACTCTCAAGGCCGTTAGAAATGCGCATGTCCGACCCCTTGACCGAAGAGGCTGACTATCCACTCTATGTCGTGACGGGCGCGACGGTGAGGAGGTGAGCGGATGCCTCGCCGGATTTGTCACCCAATCAAGCCTCAGGCCGGTTCGTTTCCTGGTGTGTGTCTCGAAGGTGAATTACACCTTCACGGTCGTTGAAAGGAGTAAGGCACTAGCCGTGCATCTGCTCGGTTCGGATCAGCGTGACATGGCATCGCTATTCGGCGAGTGGAGCGGCGACGGCATCGACAAATTTCGACAGCTGGATTTGGGAGGGGGGGATTTCGGGGGCACCGTTGATTCGCGACTGCGCGGCACGGGTCGAAGGCCCGATCATCAACCGAATGAGCGCCGGCGATCACGAGGCATTTTTGATCGCGGTTCGAGGTGGCGGATCTGGGCCGCGCCAGGGCAGCTTCATGTTGTCGGATGCCTCGGACTTCAACCCGGGGCACCCGTTGATATGCCACGCCGGACCAGCCGGTCCGAGCTCGATCTTCTTTTGAGCCACCCCGTGGCTAAGCTCGGGCGGGACACTCTCCGAACCTAAGCCAACCAGCTCTGCCGGCGGCAGGCACTACGAGAGCGGGCGTCGTAGAGAATTGTTGGACAACGTTTTGGCAGGTGTATAGGTCGAGATGTCGGAGGGCCGCTTGGGTCCATCAGTGTGGGCGGGTGGGCGAGCGGTGCGCTACTCAGGACGCCTTTCCGGCGCCTGTCAACGATCTACTCATCGGTGCCGACTCCTGAGGTCGGGGTCCGGTCGATGCCAGCTCACCTTCTACGGGCTGAGGCGTGCTGACCGGCAGGAGGCCCGTCTGGGTAATTGGCTCGATGGAGAGGTTGGGAAGGATGGCGTCCAGCCAGCGAGGCAGCCACCAGTAGATTCCCTTGCGCTTGGGAATTGTTGGTGATTTTGGGGTGCCGACCGGGATGCGCCGCCTGATCCAGCCCACCAAGGTCACGATCTACAATTTGAGTACCAGATGTCCGACACGGCCAGACCTATTCGCCACGGCAGGACTCTCTTCCGGGTCCTCGCGCCGAGACACCGATACTCTCTGCGTGTGAAGAACGACGGTGACCTCAGCGACCAGGATCAGTTGGCCAACTTCCGGGCCGTCACCGACACCAAGCTCGGCCGCTTGGATGTTGAGAACCTGCTCATGGAGCTATTGGAGCGGGTGCGCGGCATTCTCGACGCGGACACGGCAGCCGTGCTGCTCGACAAGGACTCGGGTGACCTCGTCGCCCGGGCGGCGTGTGGCATCGAGGAGGAGGTCCGCCAGGGTGTCCGGGTGCCGGTCGGCGTCGGCTTTGCCGGACGCATCGCCCGGTCGAAGGAACCGGTGCGCCTCGATAGGGTCGATTCGACCACGGTCGCAAACCCGATCCTTTGGGAGAAGGGGATCCGCACCATGCTCGGCGTACCGCTCCTCGTGGCAGACGAAGTAATCGGTGTGCTTCATGTGGGCCGACTAGAGGACCGCCGGTTCGAAGATCGCGACACCGAACTCCTCCAAGTAGTCGCCGAACGACTCGCCGGAGCAGTCCAGGCTCGTCAGCTGGCGGTCGAGCGAGCAGCGACCGCGCTGGTGGAACGAAGCCTGCTCCCGGGCCGGCTACCCAGGTGCCCGGGTCTGGAGTTCGCGGCCCGCTACCTCACCCCAGACGAGCCCGTCGGTGGCGACTGGTACGACGTCTTCATCGTGCCGTCCGGTGAGCTTTGGGTCGTTACCGGAGACGTGGCCGGCCACGGCATGCATGCCGCAGTAGTGATGGGTCGAGTACGCAGCGCCTTACGTTCCTACGCCCTCCTCAGAAATGATCCAGCCGAAGTTCTAGAGTTGACCAGTCTGAAGGTCCAGCACTTCGAACCGGCGACCATGGTGACCGCCGTATGCGCCACCGCCTCGTTCCCGTACGACGAATTCCACGTCGCCACCGCCGGCCACCCAGCCCCCCTTTTGGTTCCCGTGGAGGAAGCGGGCTATTTCGTCAACCTACCTATCGGTCCGCCACTGGGTATCCCTATTGAGTTCCCCAGATCGTCGATTGTCGTCGCGCTGCCTGTCGGAGCAGCGATGGTGCTCTTCACCGATGGCCTGATCGAACGTCGAGGCGAGAGCATTGACGATGGCATGGAACGGCTGCGCATGGCCGTCCAAGCCAATAGTGCTGAGGCCGTCTGCCACCAACTCACTCGGACGATGCTCAAGGATGAAGTCCAAGACGACACCGCAATCGTTGTCGTCCGCCGCTCTGAGGTTCGGTGAGTAGCCCGCGAGCACTCGGCTTCAGGCTCTCCGAAGGACTGGAAGTCCCAGCGGAGCCCGACTCGCGGTTCAAGTTCGTGAGGCAGAAGTCGAAGCTCGCCAGAACCATTCGGAGTTCTTACTTCGCTATCAAGAAGAGTACTGACTCCCGGCCCGAACATTACCGACCGGAAAGTGCCGATCTGGACACGCTCCCAGGTTGCCCCCACTTCGCCGATATTGGGGACTCGGCCAGTTCAGCCCTTGGATGCGGAGCGAGAGGGCCAGAGGTGTCCCGAATCGCCCACCGCGAACCGGCGTGTACCCGCGCCCGACGAAATGGGAGAACACCAAACCGGGCGCGGATACAAGGGGTTGCTCCAAGGTTCAGGGCACGACCACCTGAAGAGCCCCAAGGTTCAGAGCACTACCACCTGAAGAGCCCCAAGGTTCAGGGCACTACCACCTGAAAGATCTGTGATTGCCGGCACCTTCGCCGCGACCGAGGGCAACTCCGGCGATCCAAAAGATTGCGAAGATCACAGCAGCGATCCATCAACGCGTGGACTGCGAAGCCCGAGCGGTCAGCTACCGGACGGCTGCCCGAGCCCGAGGACGGCGAAACCGCCGAGTCTCCGTGGTGGGCGAGGAAACCCGTTAGTATTCGTCTATGGCAAGCAAACTAAATCGCATCGCAGGATTGGTTGGCGAAGCTGTCGGCAACATCGAGACCGCGACGGCAGGTGCAGGATCAAAGGCGCAGCGGAGGTTTGGCGATGCCGCTTCAGCGATAGTCAGTTCTAGCGCGGCAGATCGTATTGACAAGCGAACAAAGCCCATTCGGAAGGTAATCGCAGACAAGGCCACCAGCGCCAAGAAGGTCGCCAAGAAGAAGGCGGCACCGGCGAAGCGCAAGGCCACCAGCGCCAAGAAGGTCGCCAAGAAGAAGGCGGCACCGGCGAAAGCGCAAGGCCACCAGCGCCAAGAAGGTCGCCAAGAAGAAGGCGGCACCGGCGAAGCGCAAGGCCACCAGCGCCAAGAAGGTCGCCAAGAAGAAGGCGGCACCGGCGAAGCGCAAGGCCACCAGCGCCAAGAAGGTCGCCAAGAAGAAGGCGGCACCGGCGAAGCGCAAGGCCACCAGCGCCAAGAAGGTCGCCAAGAAGAAGGCGGGCTCACGCTGAATGCGTCATCGAAGCTGTGCTCGGTGCTCAGCATGGAAGAAGAGAGGTTCGGACAACCCATTCTGTCGGACGAGGTCCAAGACGTAGTCGAACACCTTGAAGCTATCAACTGTCTCGGTACTGACTGAGCGAGCAACTGGCCTGATGTGTTTCGATTCGTGAACGGCCGATGCTCTGAGTCGATTGGGGCGGTATTGACGCGGAATGAGAGGGCCGAAGCCCTCCCGAATCCGCCCTCCGCCAAAGATCTCCTGACAACCTACAAAATGTGTACTGGCCGCTGCCGACCGCTCGTTTGGCTAGCGAGCCACGAAGCGGCCATTTCGATTTGCTTGACCTCCTCCCTCGTAAATGATTTCTCGCAACGATGAGACCACCAAACGCTGTTGAGATCTGAACCATTGATGGAGTCGGCCCCCGCCTGCGGGGGGGGGCCACCACAAAATGACTCCATCGGTAGGGCACGTGAGATCGGTCGTCGAGGTTGAGCGGTTCATTCGGGGATAACGGGCAGTACGTCGAAACCCTACGGTCAATCCATGCTGCTTTCGCGACGAAGGGCTGAGCCGAAACCACACCCAGCCCTTCAATCGCCCGTCAACGGACAAGTATCGCCTGGACGGTTTAGGCCCCGATTTGAGTGACCCGACCGCCGCTGCAGCGTCAACCTGCGAAGAATCTCGGGGGATCTTTGCGTCGCTGCTGGTGGCCCTGAACTTCCACCTTTGACGATGGGTCGGGGGCGCCACCGCCCAGGGTGGGCCTTGCCTCCAGTTCAGCGAGGCGGGTGACCGGTTAAGTGCTTCACCCGACGCTTCTTCAAGCCTTTTGGAAGATCTCGCCTCGACCCGCGTTTGACTGCTTTCTTCAAGGCGACGCACACCCGAGGGGAGTCCACGCGTTCAAACCATCGAATCTCACCATCGAGGACGGCGCCCACCACTGAGCCGTGGCAGACCTTTTGGCAACGAACAGCTTGCACGGTGCCGACCTTGCAGAGTGACCGGACCAGTTGATCGTGGTCACAAGCTCGAGCGCACTTCTTGCCGATACACACATATGAGTATCCCATTGGATTCCTTCACCTGGAGCCAGTATGAGGATAGACCGATGACCCCAGCCCCGCGTTCGGGGTCACCCCGCTCCGACGAACGTCGTTGGGTTCAGTCCCAATTGGCCGGATGAGTCCTAGTTGGCTAGCTGGGGCTCTAATCCGTCCACGTGCAACTCTATGTACTCGTTGTTTGCCCACGGACCAACGCGCTCATCCCTCTTGAGTCCTTTGTCCATCCCACGTCGAAGGCAGTGACAACAAATGACGGCCGCGGTCGTGGCAGACCCCGGCGATCGTCCCCTACTGCGACCCCGACCTGCTTTCGCATCTCAGAAAAAAGCGGCACAGGCAGTCGTGAGCTTGAAGTCTGGACGATTTCGTGGTCGGCGAGGAGCTCTCGGAATTTCTCCGAGGTGTATTGCGAGCCGCGGTCGGAATGAAAGGTCAGCCCCGCAGCGGGACGGCGTTGCTCGGTGGCCATCTCCGTGGCATCGCAGACCAGGTCGGCCCGCATGTGATCGGCCATGGCGAAGCCGACCACCCGCCGGCTGGCCAGGTCGATCACCGTGGCCAAATACAGCCAGCCCTCCCAGGTGCGGATGTAGGTGATGTCGCCGCACCAGGCGGTGTCGAGCTCGTGGGCCTCGGGGGCGAAGGCCCGCTTGATCAGGTCCGGGGCCAGCGAGCCTGCGTCAGGGTCTGGGGTCGTCGTCACCTTGAACCGGCGCTTGCAGCGCCCGATGAGACCACGACGCACCATGAGACGGGCCACCCGTTTTTGCCCGACGCAGATGCCCACCTGGGCCAGCTTGGTGATGATCCGGGGCGCCCCATAGGTCCCTCGGCTCTTGGTGTGAATGTCGACGATCTTGTCGCCGAGGTCGGCGTCGGAGAGATCCCGGGCCGAGGGGATGTGCTTGGACCACTCGTAGTAGGCGGAACGGGAGACCTTGAGCAGCACACACGCCGTGGCGACGTTGCCGTCCTGCTCAGCCTTCTCCGCCTCGATGAACGGGTACACGTTCATCGGGTCTCCTTGGCGAAGAAAACTGTGGCCCGCTTCAAGATGTCACGCTCTTCTCGCAGGACCCGGTTCTCTTTTCGGAGTTGGACCAGCTCGGAGTGCTCTTCGCTGGTCATTCCCGGTCGGCGGCCGGCATCGATGTCAGCCTGCGCCACCCAGCGGCGGACCGCACTGACCGTCAGGCCGAGATCGCTTGCCACCTCGGAGATCGACTTGCCGCTGGTGCGGCACAGCTCGACCACCTCCGCTTTGTACTCATCGGAAAACGACCGCCGTGGCCGCTTTCTCTTCTCTTCCATGGTCTCCATTTTGGACAGCCTTCCGGGACTTTGCAGCCCGATCGTGGATGTCCGTCAAAACGGGGGAAGGCCAGCTCAACGCCTTTGACGATGAACACGCAAACCGGGTGCAACTCTTCGCCGACCAAGCCGCCATCGTCCTCGCCAATGCCCAGGTCTACTGGGATGCTCGCCTGCTCAGTGAAAATCTCACCGAGGCCCTCCAGTCGAGGGAGACCATCGACCACGCCGTCGGCATCATTATGGCCTCGCGTGGCCGTTCTCCCAAAGATGCCTTCCAGGTTCTCGTCCGCGTTTCACAGCGCGAGAATCGAAAGCTGCGCGAGGTGGCCGCGGACCTCGTGGCGAGAACTATCGAAAGGACACGGACTTCCAGTCAACCCTCGGGCTGAATCACCATCAGGTCGTCGCTCAGGTGACGCGTGTAGGTTGTGGGATCAGCGGCGAGCTTCCGAAAAAGGGGATCGATGACAGCAACTGTCAGGGGACCGGGCCCCTGGCGGGTTGCGAACCCCTCGCTTCGAGGTCGCCCAGACCCTGCGGCCCCGAAGCGGAGGTTTTAGGTACGTATAGCCCCACCAATTCGTCGCCGTACCGCTCGCAAACCCAGGCTTCGTCATCCATCTAAGAACTTCCCCTCACCCACGAGCATCACCAGCGCAAATCACGATTGCAATCCGGGTACATGGTGACCCTCGATCCTCATGCGGCTCGCGGCGATTCAACCCCTCTCGGCCGTCACCATGGATCCTCGATCAGCTCCACACGGGGCCGATCAGGCAGCTCCTCTCGAGGTCTTGAGTTCGCGCCGGGCTCCGGCCGGCGCCGAACGATCGGTAATGGGCGGCGATCTCGGATGTCCGGAAATTGCGCGGCCCGACCAGCGTCCGACTCGGAGAGTCGACATTTCGTACGCAAAGGGAATGATCAGTGGATAGAAAGCACGCTATGGGGGTATCTCAGAGGTATGGCAAGAGCGATTTGGTCAGGTTCCGTCAGTTTCGGTCTCGTGAGCGTTCCGGTGAAGGTGCTTCCTGCGGTAAAGGGAACACACCGTGCACTTCCATCAGGTGGAGAGAGACAGCGGCTCGCGTATTCGCTATGAGAAAGTCGCCGAGAAGTCAGGAAAGGAAGTCGACTCCTCGGAGATCGAACTGGGCTACGAGAAGGACAACGGCGACATGGTGGTGTTGGAGAGCAGCGAATTCGACGACTTGCGGCCGGCGACCACTCGGACGATCGATATTGCAGATTTCGTCGAGCTAGCCGACGTCGACCCCGTGTTCTATGCCCATACCTATTGGCTCGCCCCAGACGGTGAGGCGGCTGTCCGCCCGTACCGGCTGCTCGTCGCCGCCATGGAGCGTCGAGAGCGGGTCGGCATCGGCATGGTCGTGATGCGCAACAAGCAGTACCTCGCCGCAATCCGGCCTCGTGATCGCGCCCTAGCGCTCTCGACGATGCACTTCGCTGACGAGGTGGTCGCGCGCACTGACGTGCCGGATCTGCCCGCTAAGTCGACCAAGACCGACGCGAAGGAACTCCGGTTGGCGACCCAGGTCATCGATTCGTTGTCTGGCCCGTGGAAGCCAAAGCAATATCACGATACCTACACTGAGGAGGTGCAGAAGCTCATTCGTGCCCACGAGAAGGGCAACGGTGTCGTGCCCGAGGAGGAGCCAGAGGCAGCGCAAGGTCAGGTCATCGATCTCATGGAGGCTTTACAGGCGAGCGTCAAGGCAACGACGGCGCGTGGGAGTCGTAAGAAGGCACTCTCCAATGCTGCTGCCCAGTTGGCAGAGGCGGCAGGTCAGGACACCGCAAAGGGTCGCAAGAGGGCCGCACCGCGCAAATCCGCAAGTGCCTCGAAGAAGAGCTCGGATCGTAGTCGGTCGTCGAAGCGTCGTCCTTCCCGTACGGTGTCGACGAAGAAGTCGCCAGCGCGTAAGAGTGCCTGAACCTCAGGGTGCCGACGACCTTTATGCTCTGGATTTCGGGGAGTTCACTGCTGGACGGAATGCCTTGGCGAAACGTCTGAAATCTCAAGGACGGGTAGAGGAAGCACAACAGGTGGAAGCGCTCCGCAAGCCACCCTTGACTGCGTGGGCACTCAATCAAGTGGCCCGGAACCACGAGAAGCTGGTCGAAGAAGTGCTGCATTCCGGTCGTCAGCTCCACGACGCCATGTCCCAGACTTTCGAGGGTGACCGAGCCGGCTTCGCCGTGGCCCGGGAAGCAGAGCGCTCGGCCATCGAGGCTGGAGCGGAGGCGGGAGCCCAATATCTCGCGGCGGCTGGTCATCGACCCGGAGAAGACGCAAGGCAAAAGATGACCGAGACACTTCGCTCTGCCACGATCGATGATGATACGGCGAATCTTTTACAGCGTGGTGTGCTCGACGCCGATAAGACTGCGGTTGGCTTCGGATTCGGGCCGGTTCCCTCGATCGGAGATGAAGCGGTAAGGCCACGACAAAGCGGCCGCAAGACCGCTCGTTCCGAACGATCTGACTCGGCGCGACAGCGGCAGCTAGAGCGTCGACGGAATGACCTGTCCACCGAAGTCGAGCGATTGGCAGAAAGGATGCGGGCAGCACACCGAATGGCCGACGAGGCAGGGCGCGAAGCTGATCGTCTCGCGAAGCAGGCGGCAGCGGCAGATGACGAGGTCGCTGACGCCAGAAGACGCCTACAAGCCTTAGACGAAGGTGCCTAATTCTCAAGCACCGCCCAATGAAGTGCCTCTACGAGGTCTCGCCACTCGAATTCGCGGGCCGGATCCAATCCGAACCGGTCGGGAAGCTGGCTCCAATCCTCGCCGCCCGAACCCAGTTGGTCGTCGGCCAACTACAACTCTTCTGATTGGAGAGCTGGACACCTAAACCGGCCTGGTTATGCCTCAATGTTCAAGTAGCTAGACAGTCCCGCAATTTCAAACAACTTCAAGGCTTGCGACGGCGAAGAGCGGATGATGAGCTCGCCACCGCTCGTCGCCAGCCGGTGTGCGCCGATGCCAAGACGCCCAACCCCACTGAATCGATATAGATGGCGCGCTCCAGATCGACTACCACTTTACTCACATCGGATCGGGTTGCCTCTAAAAGATGTTCCTGGAGCAGAGGCGCGGTGGCCAGGTCCAGTTCTCCAGAAATAGACAGGACGAGTTGGTCCCGCGAACGCTCCATGTCGATTGTGAGCAGTCCAGATTCGGATTCCATTTCCAGTGTCATCGCCAAAACTCCCATTCGAAATCGATCCAACAGGGGCAAAAGCTCTGTATCTGAATGTCCGTAACCCGCGCTTTGCGCTTTCTTTCAAACGCTGCCAAGTAGGAATTTGCCTAACTGTCACACAAAATCAAGAGTGGATTGTGCGGCCCCGAATGGGCAGTTCAAGGGCGAAAAGTCGACCTCGATTGGAGTCGACTCAGGGTCCCTTGTCGCCTAGCCCACTGCAGCTCGTCAGCGTGCCGCTCGCGCAGCTGTGACTCAACCGGGTGTAGTGGCATCAGCTCGTTGGGGCAACAGTACTTATGAACCTCGCCGAGTCCGGTCGAAGAGCTTTAGCGCCGCCTTGGTCGGATGGTGGACCAGCAGGCAGTCGCCTCGAACCCGGAGACTTCGCGGCCTTAACCCATCAGGCTCGGCGTCTGACGAAGAACGTTCGCGCTCAACTCTTTACCAGCAGGAAAGTAAACAACACCCGATCAAGCACTCGCTCGTCGAGCGTCGCTATTTGGTGTGTCCGAGTTCTGCACCTGTGGACTAGCTTCTTCCGATGTGGTGGCGTCGATAAATACTTGTGTGACTTCAGAATCACACCGACGCACATGGTCATCGATCTCGGCGCTCATGCGCGAGATCTCACCGGAGCTGAGCCCCTCGAGGAGAATGACACGCGCTGCCACCAAGACCTCGTGCGCGCCGAGGAACCGGGTCAGCAGTTCGACCACCTCTGCAACCACCGGATGGCTGGCAATCGTGGCCTCGATCGTGTCGACCAGAGCTGGTTCAACGGATTCGCCAATGAGGAGGCTCATGTTGTCGCGCGCCAGAACGAAGGCGGCAAGAATCAGGAGCAGGCCGATGATGGCCGAAGCCACGCCTTCCCATCTTCCGTCACCGGTCACCTGGTGGAGGGCCACCCGGGTGGCGGCGACACCGACGCCGAACACGGCGGCGGTGTCCTCGAATGCCACGGTCTTCATAGCGGGATCCGCACTCTTGACCACATGCTCCATCGGGGCTCGACCGGCGGACACCGCTTCTGATCGCACCTGGTACACAGCTCTGGTCAGAGAAACTCCCTCGAACACCGCGGCCGCACCCAGGGCGAAATACTCGAGGAACCACCGGCCCGTGCGGGAAGGGAATGTGAAGGCACGGTACGCCTCGAAGAGCGAGAAACCGCCCCCCGCGAAGAAGATCCCGACGGCAGCGAGCAGGGACCAAAAGAAGCGTTCAGCTCCATAGCCGAAAGGATGCCTGTCGTCAGCCGGCCGCTTGCTTCGGCGGATGGAAGCAACCAGGAACAACTCGTTCACCGAATCCGAGATCGAATGCGCGCCCTCGGACAACAAGGCACTTGAGCCGCCGAGGATGCCCACCGCTACCTTGGTGACTGTCACCATACGTTGGCAACCAAGGCCACGGCGACCGTCATACGACTCCCAGCTGCCATTAGGGATACATGCCCTGGTAAGCCAGCGGGTAGTCGGGGACCAACCGCTTCGCCAGGTTCCACTGGTATTGAGCGTCTCATTCGGGAGGGTGGTCTTCGGCGCGAAGCCCATCCGTTGTCCCATCTTCGTCGAGACTTGTACGGAGTAGCCCCAGGCGACGCTTCAATCATCCCTCTTTCCATCGTGCCCCTCGTCAGCTTCAGACCCGATCGCTCGCTCTGAATCCAACGTGAAGCCACGCCCCCGCTTGGGCGCGATGAGGATGCGTGGTTTAACCGGCAACCGAGCCGGAAATACATGAAGGCAAGAGAGGACGAAACATAAACGCCCTCCTGGACGAAGGTCGAGGCCGATGGTTGAGAGGCTGCCGGGCGTGGCGCTGTGGAGCGGTATCTCTCTGGGCATCTGGCTTCTGAGTCTCTCCTCCCTTTCCTGGGGTGAGCTCGTGGTCGGGGGAGCCTGTTCGCTCGCGGTGGGCGTAGTGACGGTCGCGGCTCAGCGTGCTGTGGGCGCGCGGTGGGCGCCGACTGCCTCTTCGCTGCGTCCGGTGCTCGCCGTGCCGCTGGCCATCGTCACCGATGCCCTTCAGGTGGTCGCGCTACCGTTCCGACGGCCCGACGCCCGGGGCCGCCTCGAGTGGGTAGACATCGACGCAGCTGGCCCCTCGCCCGAGGCAGCTACCCGTCGCGCCATCGCCACACTGGCGACGACGGCGACACCTGCCTCTATCGTGGTCGATGTCGACGGCGAGAGCGGTGATATGACCATCCACGCTCTGCCCACGGGCGGACGCCATGTGGAGAAGGGCTTCGCAAAGTGAGCGGGTACGCCATTCTCGCTCTCGCCTTGCTGGTTGGTGGCCTTGGCCCAGTCCTTGCCATGGGCGCCATCGGTCATTCCTTCAACAGGCTGGTGGCCCTCGAGATGGGATCGTCCATTGGCGCCATCTTCATGCTCATCTTCATTCAGGTGAGCAATCAGAGCTCCGAGCTGATCCTGCCGCTCGTGCTCGTGCCTCTTTCGTTGGCGGGCACGCTCGTCTTCACACGCCTCCTCCATGAGTGTGATACCTGATGGCCCACGACGTCGCCCTCGCCTTCGTCGGACTCGGTGTCGCCGTCGCCATCGCATCTGTCGCCGGTGCCCTCGTGATCGGCGCCGACAGCTACATACGATTGCACTTCGTGACGCCGATTACTTCGGTGGCCGGGCCGCTCGTGGCCATCGGCCTGTGCATCCAGAGCGGTTGGGGCATCACGGCCGGCACGATCATTCTCATCGTCGGGCTGCTCTTTGTGTCCGGTCCCGTGACCACCGCGGCGACTGGCCGCCTCATGGCCCAGGCCGACGCCAAGGTCGATTCGAAGGCGCCAGAATGACAGCCATCATCGGCGTCGCCCTCACCATGGTCCTTCTGGGCGGCACGGCCGTCGTTCTGACCGAGAAGCCGGCACGGCAGGCGATCATGCTCTCCATCTACGGGGTCCTGCTCGGCATCTTGTTCCTGAGCTTGGCCGCACCGGACGTGGCACTGAGCCAAATCGGGGTGGGGACTGCTGTCGTCCCCCTCGTCGTGATGCTCGCCGTCAGGCGCGTCGAGACCCGTACCTAGCTGGAATCGGGCGGACGGGACGGCGAGGAGGTCATGACCCGCACGGTGCGCTACGTCGTCTTCGGTTTCGGCGCCGCCGGTATCGGCCTCCTAGGGGCGCTTGCCATCTTGAAGATCCCCGCCTTCGGCTCCAGCTTGCATCCCTACCGCGATGCGTCGATCCCGGCCGCCGTCAAGCACGCTACTTCCAATGTCATCTCGAGCATCAACTTCGATCAGCGCGGCCTCGACACCCTCGGTGAGGAGTCCATCTTCCTCGCCAGCGTTCTGGTCATTTCCGTAATCCTTCGCCCCGCCGACGACGAGACCGAGCGGCGCAAGCTCAGCGAGGGCAGACCTCTCGACTCCACCGCCCTCGGCGGCCTTGCGTTCCTCCCTGTCGTCCTCATCATCGGCCTCGACGTGATCACGCACGGTCATCTCACGCCGGGCGGCGGCTTCCAGGGGGGCGTCATCCTCGGCACGGGCATCCACCTGCTCTATGTCGCCGGCACGTATCGCATGTTCGAGAAGGTCAGGCCGGTACGGCCCTTCGAGTGGACCGAGGCCATCGCTGCGGGCGCCTTCGCCTGCCTCGGTATCTCGGGTGTGCTGGTCGGCGCCTCCTTCCTCGCGAACGTCATCCCGCAAGGCGCGTTCGGCGACCTCTTTTCCGCCGGCACGGTTCCGCTGCTCAACGGCGTGGTGGGTGTCGAGGTGGCCTCGGGCGTTGTCGTGCTCATTTCCAAATTCCTCGAGCAGGCGCTCACGGTCCGATCCGTCTCGGGAAGCCCGCAGGGGAACGGGCACGCCAGCCGCGAGGCCAAGACGCCAGACGGGAACCACCCATGAGCCACTACGCCTACTTTGTCGCAGGCTGGCTGATTTTGATCGGCGCCTTCGGGATCATGCGCAGCAAGAACCTCATTCAATCAGTCGTCTGCCTCGCCGTGGCTCAGTCGGGCACCTATGTGCTGCTGCTCTCCATCGGCTACCAATGGGGCGGGGCTCCACCCCTCTTCGGCGAGCCGGCAACGAAGCCGAACCTCCACGTCGTAGATCCCCTCGTCCAGGCCATGACCCTGACCGACATCGTGGTGTCGGCCACCGTGACCTCCATGCTGCTCGCCATAGCTATCCAGATCCACAAACGTCATGGAACGATCAACCCGGACGAGCTGAACGCGATCCGAGGCTAGGCGCCGCCTGATGCTGAGCTTCGACAACGTCACCGCGATGCTGGCGCCCATCGCGATCGCCATACCCATCGTCATGGCCTGCGTGCTGTTGGTGGCGGGTCGCAGACTGCCTCGCCTCGCGGTCGATGTCATCGCGATCGCCACCGCCCTCGCCATGGCGAGCCTGCTCGCCTATCTTCTCGCCGCCGCGGCGAGCGGTCGTATCGTCACCTGGGCGGCTGGCTGGACGCCCCGCCACGGCTACAGCGTCGGCATTGTGCTCGTTATCGACCCGCTCAGCGCGGGCATTGCGCTGCTGGCGTGCTGCCTGATGGCGATCGCTCTCCTGTTCAGCGTCCGCTATCTCGACGCTGTCGAGGCCCACTATCACTGCCTCATGTTGTTATTTCTCGCCGGCATGGTCGGTCTGGCCCTGACCGGCGACCTCTTCGACATGTTCGTCTTTTTCGAGCTGATGGGTGCCGCAGCCTATGGGCTGACTTCCATCGTGGTCGAGGACGAGTCCGCCCTGCAGGGCGGCATCAACTTCGGCATCGTTAACAGCCTGGGTGCGTACCTCTCCCTGGCTGGGCTTGGCCTGCTGTTCGCCCGCACCGGCAGCGTCGGTCTGCCTCAGCTGCACAGCGAACTCGCCCATCATCGCCCCGGCGCCCTCATCGTCGCCGCCTTCGTTCTGGTGCTGACCGGCTTCCTGGTCAAGGGGGCCATGGTTCCGTTCCACTTCTGGCTGTCCGACGCACACGCTGTGGCCCCCGCACCGGTCTGCGTTCTCTTCTCGGGGGTCATGGTGCCCCTTGGCATCTACGCCGCGTTCCGTATCTACTGGGCCGTCTTCGCCCCCGTCCTCCCGCTCGGCGATGTGCGGCGGACGTTTCTCGTGCTCGGTGCGCTGACCGCGGTGCTCGGCGCCGTGATGGCGCTGAGCCAGCGCCATTTCAAGCGCATGCTGGCCTACTCGACCATTGCCCATGTCGGCCTCTTCCTCGTTGCGCTCGCTTGTTTGAGCGTGGGCGGAACAGCGGGGGCGCTGATCTACGTCGCGGGGCACGCCGGCGTCAAGGGTGCGCTGTTTCTCATCGCCGGCGTGATGCTGGCCCGTTACGGCAGCGTCGACGAGTACGACCTCTACGGGGCGGGCAGGGGGCAGAAGGCCATCGGGGTCCTCATGATCATTGGTGCGCTCGGTCTCGCCGGCTTACCCCCCTTCGGTACGGCGCTGGGCAAGGCACTGAGCGAGGATGCCGCCAGTGCGGCCGGATACGGCTGGGTACCGGTGCTCTTTGTGGCCGTCTCCGCCTTGACCGGGGGAGCGGTACTGAGGGTGGCCGGGCGCGTCTACTTCGCTGTGGGCCCAAGGCCCCAGGAAAGGAGCCCGATGCGGGCTCGCGGAAACGAGGACGAAGAATCCCGATTGCAGCACTTGCCCTGGACCATGATCGTTTCCATTCTGGTCCTCCTCGCCGGGGGGTTGATCATCGGCTTGCTGCCGGGCGCACATTCGGTGGCCAATCGAGCCGCCGCCACCTTCATCGATTCGACGGGATACAGCCATCAGGCCCTGTACAAATTGCCCGAGGGAACCGTCGCGCCGACGGCGTCCAATTGGACGGGGGCCGGTCTCGGGCTTGGGTTTGCCTCAGCCGTTCTCGCCTGTTGCGTTGCACTTGCCGGTCTCTACGGCGCCCGTCTGGCCGAGAAGTTGCCCGTCTTGCGCGACGCCTACGGCCCGGTGAACGTGCTGCATCGTCTCCACTCGGGCCATGTGGGTGATTATGTCGCCTGGATGATGATGGGCCTGGCCGTGCTCGCCGGCTTCATCGGACTGCCGCTGCGCTGATTCCTCAACTGAAGAGAGATCGTCCATTCTTCGACGATCGGGATTACGCCAGGCCCAAGCGGGTAATGATTCATTGCTGGAAACATCGAGAAAGGAAGACGAATGCCGACCAAGTCCGCCAACGTCAAGAACGAGAAGCAGTACGAGCGGCTCAAGGAAAAAGGTATGTCCAAGCAACGAGCCGCCCGGATCGCCAATAGCCCCGATGCGTCAAAGCACGGTGGCCAACGGTCCGGAAAAGGATCGGACCCGAAGCAGGGAGGAACCACGGCCCAGAAGAAGGAGGCCGGCCGCAAAGGAGGCAAGGCGACGGCTCGAAAAAGCTGAGGCCATGGGTGTCCATGTCGGACTGCCTCACTGATCCTGGCGCAGCTGCCCGTAGAGAAGTTGCAGGTAATCGCTGACCCGAGCGGCCGCACTGATGGAGATGACCGCGGTGGTCAGCGTCGGTGCCCCCACACTGCCCGCTACCAATCCTGTGGCCACCCATTGGGCCACACAGAATGGACAGGTGAGAAGTTCGCCAATGGCATGGCGGTGCCCGTCGCCGATCACCTCCTCGTTGACTTCCCCCTCACCGGCCGTTTCTTTGAAGCGCGTGAAGGGAAGTCGGAACCCCGACGTAATCGAGTCCTTTGTGACCAGGCGGCTGAGATGTTCGGTGGTCAGTCCGTAGAGGAGGAGATCCATCGGTCCCATCGCCCGCAGGCGGCCTCGCTTGTTCCGTAGCCCAAAGGCGAGCCCGGCCGTCAAAACCGCGTAACCGGCCAGGATGCTTGCGTATCCCTCCAATGGCCGCGGATCGTCGCTGGAAGCTGAGTGGGCGGCTGACATCGCCTTCTTGAGCACCCCACGAATCGGAGGGGCTTTCTTCTTCATGGATTGGTCGATCATCATTGGTTCATACCCCCCCAGCCCGAGGCGGTAACCCTCACGAGCCGTGGTGAGTGAGATACTCGGCGGCGCGCGCCGCCAGGGCCATGATGGTGAGCGCCGGATTGGCGCTGCCCTGGGTGGGACACACACTGCCGTCAACGACAAAGAGGTTGGGCACGGCAAATGTGCGCAAGTCGGCGTTCACCACGCCGCTCTGCTCGTCGTCAGCCATGCGGCAGCCGCCGATGAGGTGGGCGTAGCGGTTGATGGTGATCGCCTCCTCGGCACCGGCACCGTGATGCATCCCTTCCATCACATCGGTGGCTGCTTTGACGAGTGCCTTGTCGTTTTCGCACATTGAGTAAGAGAAGTTCGCCACGGGGAGGCCGTGTCGGTCCTGCTGATCGGCCAGGGTGATGCGATTCTCGGATCGAGGCAAGAACTCGCAGAGCACGCCAAAAGTCGCCCAATGGATGTAGTCGCGCATGTATTCCCGCAGGGTTTCGCCCCAGTGTCCTTGAGCTCCCACGTGTTCGGCAAACACGATGGGGAGGGGCGCGATGCATTGGAGCGAGAACCCACGCTTGTAGGGCTTCGTAAGGTCCGTCTCGTAGAAGGCCTCGCTCGACGCTTCGGGTGGAGGTGCCTTGTAGGATCGGATTTCCTGCTGGTAACGGCCCGCGGTCTGGGGCGCACCCTGGACCATGACATAACGCCCGACTTGGTCGAAGTCGTTGCACAGACCATCGGGAAAGCGCGCGCAGGCCGAATTGAGGAGGAGGCGGGGTGTTTCTATGGAGTAGCCGGCCACCACGACCAGTGCGGCCCGTTGGTGAAACTCGCGTCCGTGGTGGAGATATGTCACCCCGGAGGCTCTTCCGCTTTCATCGATCGTGATGCGGCTGACCATGCACTCGGCCCTGATTTCCGCACCCTGAGCCAGGGCATCGGGGATATGCGTGATCAGCGGTGAGGCTTTCGCGTTGACCTTGCAACCTTGTAGGCAGAACCCGCGGTAGATGCAGTGGGGGCGATTCCCGAATCGGCCATTGCTGATGGCTACGGGGCCAATGCGCGCCTCGACGCCAATCGACGCACAGCCCCTGACGAAGGCCATTCCGTTGCCACCGATGGGATGAGGAGAGTGGGGATACCGGTGCGGATCGCCCCAGGGCCAGCGCTGGCCGGCCACTGGGAGCTCGGCTTCGAGCAAGTGGTAATAGGGCTTGAGGTCGGCGTAGGTGATTGGCCAGTCGGCGCCCACCCCATCGGTGGTCAAGATGGAAAAGTCGGAGGGGTGGAACCGGGGAGCGTAGCCAGCGAAATGAACCATAGATCCGCCTACGCCCCGGCCTGAGTTGTTGCTGCCCAATTCGACCGGATCTTCGCCCGAGATGACCCGCTGCTCGTTCCAGTACAGCTGGTGCGCCCCGTCCTCGTCGCTGACCCAGTCCCGATCCGGGTCCCAGAAAGGTCCGGCGTCGAACGCCACCACCTTCCAGCCCTTACGCGCCAATCGCTGGGTCACGACCGCGCCCCCGGCCCCGCAGCCGATCACGGCGACGTCCACTTCTTCGCTCTGGTTGAACCGACGCATGTCTCGGCGCAGCTGATGATTGGTTCGAGTGCCGTCGTTTGGGAGGAGCCAAGCCGAGGCATTGCGGCGCTGGACCTGGTTCATGGTGATATGTCCGGTGACGAGCTCGACTGAGTGCTCGAGAGGTATTGAGCGTGGCGACGTTTGGCCGCCTCGGCTCGCTCGACCCACGGGACTGGGTCGTGCGCATCGCGTTCGGCGACCTCCCAGGGCTCGCGGCGGTCAAGGCCGAGGTTCTTGTATCCCCGTGGATACGCCGGGCCCCCGAATCCGATCTCATTCCAGGCCCATGGGTGCGAGTAGAAGGCGGAGCAGACGTAGCGCATCCATACGGAGAAGATCCGCTTGGCCGGAAGCCCGCGCCACTGCCCCTCGCAAATGCGTACCTTCTCAATGGTCTGAGCCTGCGCGTTGATGGGCAACTCGGCGAAGGATCGGGCATACTGCTCTGTCGCCTCAGCGTCCACCGCCGCTACCGACCGTTGCCATGCCTCGGGATCGTCGGGAAGGTCCTCGTAGCGAAAGCCATCCCCTCGGCGTTCGGCCAGCCGCTGGTCGATCACCTCGAAGACCGGGACAGTGGGCCCGTCGTCTTGGGCCAAGAGGCGGTCAATGAGGGCTCGGGCAACCGGCTCTTCCTCTCGACTGAAGAAGACGGGTGCACCGGCCGGCTCCAGGCGGCGAAGGACTACCGCTGCAGTGGTCTTGTCCCAGGTGGCCGACTGATCGGTGACGTCGTAAGCGGGAAAGCGCTGTTCCGCCGATCCGGGAGTGATGCCCACGCTTCAGTGCTCGCGGCGCAGCACCGACGCCAAGAGACCCATGCCACCCACCAGCCCGAAGAGCAGCGGAGCAAATGTCGGCGGTCCCATCTCGGCGTTGTAGCGGGCCATCTTCCATCCCCCGGGTCTCTGGGAAATGCCGCGCAGATGCAGGTACTGGCCCTGTGCGCTATTGAACAGCACGATGCTCGAGACCAACGGAAGGACAGTCTTGGCGGCCCGATGCGAGAAAACGCCGGCCAGGCCGGCCGCCGCCATGACGGGCGTAATGGCGACCGGCAACCACATCATTCGGTTGGCGAAACTGGCCCGGTCATGTTCGAGCCAGATCTCGACGCCGGTAATCAATGCACCAGCGCCAGTGAGGCCGGCCAGACTGCGCTCGAAGCGCCCGTGGCGCACGTTCTGGAGCAAATGCTCAATACCGACGAGACCGGTGCCGGTTTCTGGAGTCGTCTTGCGCGTGCGACTCATGACTTCATTTCGGTGATCTTGTCGCGGAACAATGTGCTGGCGATGGTGGCCTTACGGGGTTGCCCGGTCATGAACGCCTTCACGAAGCCTTTGGCCTGCTCATACTGGACCTTGCCTGGCATGGGTGGCTCATCGGGATTTACCGTGACGTCGACGAGGGCCGGCCCCGCGAACGTCAGGGCCTCTGAGATTGCCCCTTCGAGCTCGGCCGCTTTTTCGACCCGGATACCCAGACCCCCGCAGGCCTGAGCCCACGGCGCGAAATCGGGCTGACGTCCGAACCGAATGCCGTACTCGGGATAGCCGAGCACCAGCTGTTCCCACATGATTTGACCGAGCGAGGCATTGTTATTGATGATCACTTTGATGGGAAGGCCGTAACGACACGCCGTACCGAATTCGGCCATCAACATGGCGAACCCTCCATCGCCGACAAAGGCGATGCACTGTCGTCCTGGATGGGCGATCTGGTTGGCGATGGTGTATGGCAGCCCAGGCGCCATCGTGGCCAGATTTCCCGAGAGGTAGAACTGGCGCCCGTCCCTAATAGTGAAGTGCCGGGCGGCCCACGTGGCAATGGTCCCCGAGTCCGACGTCAAGATGGCGTCGTCACTAGCCATCCGATCGATCACCCGCATGAGGTATTGCGGCTGAATTGGATCCTGGTCGATTGACTCAATCGCCGCCATTTTGTCTCGCCAGTTCTTCATGGTGTCCTGCAGTGTGGTCAGGAAGGAGCGGTCCTCTCGGCTGTCCAAGTGGGGCAACAACGCAAGCAGAGATTCGCGGGAGTCACCGATCATTGGTACGTCAGTGGCGATGCGGTTGCCGGCGCGGATCGGGTCTACCTCAATCTGAACCACCTTGCATTGCCCAGGTTCGGGAAGGTACTTGGTATAGGGGAAATTTGTTCCCACCATGAACAGGGTGTCGCAACCTTCCATGGCATCGATAGCTGGTGCCGTGCCGAGGAGTCCGATGCCCCCCATGCACAGGGGGTGATCATCGGGGACCACCGCCTTGCCGGGCAGCGTCTTGACGATCGGGCTGCCCAGCCGCTCGGCGGTCTCGATTACCTCGGCTCGGGCGTCCAGGGCGCCGGCACCGACGAGCATCACCACCTTTTCCCCCGCATTGAGGATGGCGGCGGCGGAGACCAGATCGCCATAACGGGGCTCACCCGGAGGGGGCAAGAAGATGGGCGCCGTGGCTTGAATCACGGCCGGCGCTGGGGCGCTCCAGGGATTCGCCCCGGCATCGGCAATCTGAATGTCAGTCGGTATGGTCAGATGGGCTACCCCGCGCCGCGAGAGGGCGTGGCGCACCGCAAGATCGACCAGGGTGGGTATCTGCACCGGCACATGGATCATTTCGTTGTATTCCGCCACGTCGATGAAGAGTCTTTCCAGGGCCACCTCTTGCTGGTAACCGGTTCCCAACATCTGCGACTCCTGCATCCCGGTGATGGCGAGCACTGGGGCGTGGTCGAGCTTGGCGTCGTAGAGACCGTTCAAGAGATGGATCGCTCCTGGTCCCGAGGTGGCCAGGCAGACGCCGAGGCGCCCCGTGGACTTGGCATAACCCGTGGCCATGAACGCAGCCGCTTCTTCGTGGTGCACCAGGACGAACTTGATCTTTTCCTGGTTCCGGCGCAACCCCTCCATGATGCCGTTGATGCCGTCGCCGGGCAGGCCGAAGATGGTGTCGACACCCCAGTCGACCAGACGCTCGATGAGTACCTCTGACGCGATTTTCGCCATCTCCCTGCCTTTCTGGTGGGTCTGGACAACAGGTTCGTGCATATCCGTACCCAGCCGTAGGGGACCTCAACCACGAGCGAAGAGCCCAGGCGCCTTGGGTTTCACGAGCCCAGAGGCTGGGAATGAAAGACGTCGATGCAGGTGACGGTGAGCACCCATGGTCCAGCGCGATGACCGTCGAGGTTGGTACCCGGCTCCAGCATCTGCGTCGCGACGGCTCATCGGCGCCCCTCAAAAATGCCTGAGGGTTCGGCAGGCTCAATTGCCACGGTGACATCACGGGTCTATACGGTCCCGACCGACAAACCCGAAGCCGACGGCACGCTCGAATGGAACTCAACCACCGCTGTGGTGGTCGAAGTCGGTGGGGGTGGGGCGACGGGCTTGGGCTGGACCTACGCCTCGGCTGCCTGTCAACCACTCATTGACGAACTTTTGGGGCCAACCGTCACGGGCCTCGATATCCTCGCGGTGGCGGCCGCCCATGAGGCCATGGTGCGAGCCGCCCGGAACCTTGGGCGACCTGGAGTCGTCAGCTGCGCCATATCGGCGCTTGACATAGCGTTGTGGGACTGTAAAGCCCGACTTCTCGGTGTTGCGCTCTCAGACCTGATCGGCCGGTGCAGTGACGAGGCTCCCATCTACGGCAGTGGCGGCTTCACCACCTACGACGACCGGTCAGCACAAGAACAGCTAGAAAAGTGGGTGGGAGAGTGGCGGATCCCCCGGGTCAAGATCAAGATCGGCGAGTCGCGGGGTGGTCGGACGGAGCGTGATCTGGCGCGCGCCGTCTTAGCCAGGCAAGTCATTGGCGAAGGAGCCGAACTCTTTGTCGACGCCAATGGAGGATATGCCCGCAAGCAGGCCATCCGGATGGGGCAGAGACTATTCGATCACGCCGGTGCCACTTGGTTCGAGGAGCCGGTGTCATCCGATGACCTAATCGGACTCAAGGAGGTCAGGGACCAGGTGTCACTCGATGTGGCGGCCGGTGAGTACGGCTTTGACGAGGCGTACTTCGCGAGGATGGTGGCCGCCGACGCCGTGGATTGTTTGCAGGTGGACGTCACTCGCTGCGGCGGATACACCTCCTGGCTTCGGGCCGCGGCCTTGGCCGGTGCATATAGCCTCGAAGTGTCCGCACACTGTGCCCCGAATCTTCATGCCCACGTCGGGGTCACCGTGCCCAACCTGCGCCACATTGAATACTTTCATGATCATGCTCGCTTGGAGTCCATGCTTTTCGAGGGGACCCTAAGTCCCGTTGGTGGCGTCCTTCGCCCGGTTTCGGATGCGCTCGGTCATGGGCTCACCCTCAAGGAGGCCGATGCGGCGCCCTTTCGCCGGTGACCCAAAGCAACGCCGCATTGCCGAGGCGATGCGGGCGGGTCGTCCAGCAGCGAGCCAGATGGCGAACGAGAGCTGCGGGACCCCCTTGTTGCCAGACCGTGAAATCGTTGGAGGGATGTGGAAGCGTGTGAACGGCCCGGGCTCCGCCTCAGGTTGATCGATCGGTGCTTGCAGGCTGCGGCCCTTGGGAAGGTCGCAGATGCGGCGTATTGGCGCGCGCCCTAAGTCCGTTCTGTTCGACGTTTGCCGTAATAGTCGCTCATCTGCTGGCGATGGGGCGCGGGCTCCCCTGGGCAGAGAGCGCGTTGGGTGATCGTAAAGTTGGGGGGACCTTTCGATCGTGAAACATGACGTCGTCGCTCTTACGCCGCCCCGGGTTAAGGGCCCTCTTTGACCGTGGTGGGAAATCCCGATGTCAGTGGGGGTCGTTGAGCGCAAAAGTGGTCGGGGTGAATCGCAGCGAGGTGGCAGTTCGGGTGCGGTGCCCACCTTGTATTTGGTGGCCACTTGCCTAAGATCGCACGACAATGGACCCGCTTGTCGAGTATTCGCCCCACGTCCTGCGTGACTATGCGCTCTTGGCTGATGGTGAACGCGGAGCGCTCATCGGTCCGCAAGGCGACCTTGCCTGGCTATGCGTGCCGAGATGGGACTCTGACGCCGTGTTCTCGACTTTGATCGGAGGGGCGGGTTGTTACGCACTAACTCCGATGGGTCGCTATACCTGGGGCGGCTACTACTCGCCCAGGTCCCTGATCTGGAACAGCCGATGGATTACGGGAGAGGGAATAGTCGAGAGCCGAGAAGCCATTGCGATGCCCGCAGATGCCCATGTTGTGACGATTCTTCGTCGGGTCAACGCTCTCGATGGGCCACTGCAGATCAGAGCGGTCCTCGATGTTCGTGCTGCGTTTGGTACCGAAGCGATCCGCGAGACCCATCGGTCGAGTGACGGAACTTGGACTGGGCGTTCTGGTCCCATTTGGTTCAGGTGGACTGGTGTTCCAACAGCTCATCGTGGTGGATCCGGCCCGCTGACGGCCGAACTCGAGATCAGGCCTGGGCAGGCGTTCGATCTGGTGCTCGAACTCAGTGACGTGCCATTGGCGGGCGACGTCCTTGACCCGAAAGCCTGTTGGTCCGCCACCGAGGCTGCATGGAGCCTTGCCGTTCCCCATCTTGGTGACGGCATCGTGGGTCCCCGGGACGCTGAAATGGCGCTGGCCGTACTCAATGGCTTGACCAGCGACGAAGGCGGCATGGCGGCAGCTGCCACCATGAGCCTTCCAGAACGGGCCAGGGCTAACCGGAACTACGACTATCGATACGCCTGGATAAGAGATCAGTGCTACGCCGGCCAGGCGGTGGCCGCACTTGGCCATTTTCCGCTGCTCGACTCTGCCGTGGCATTTGTGTCTGCGCGCCTGCTGGCTGACGGAACTGCGTTGAAGCCGGCCTACACCGTCGCCGGTGGCCCGGTCCCAGACGAACGCTCCCTTCCTCACCTGGTTGGATATCCGGGGGGCACCGATAAAGTCGGCAATTGGGTCACCGAACAATTCCAACTCGACGCCTTCGGGGAAGCACTTGAGCTGTTCGCCGCCGCTTCGTCGCACGACCGTCTCGATACCGAGCACTGGACCGCGGTCGAGACTGCGGTTGCGGCCATCGAGGAGCGATGGCACGAGCCAGATGCCGGAATGTGGGAGTTGGACGATGATCGATGGGCCCACTCCCGCCTCACGTGCGTCTCGGGCCTCCGCGCGATCGCCAAGGAAGCTCCCGGCTCTCAATCGGGCCAGTGGAGCGGTCTGGCCGATGCGATCCTGGCGGACGTCTCAGCCGATTGCCTCCACGCCGATGGCCGCTGGCAGCGTACCCCAGGGGACGTAAGGATCGACGCCGCTCTGCTGCTGCCAGGGATCCGTAACGCTGTTCCGCCCACTGACCCGCGAAGCCTTGCTACGGTGGCCGCTGTCGTCGCCGAGTTGTTGAGCGATGGCTACGTCTACCGCTTTGCTCACGATGCTCAACCACTTGGGGAGTCCGAGGGTGCGTTTCTTCTCTGTGGCCTCCTACTCGCCTTGGCCCTCGATCAGCAGGGGGATCACCTCGGTGCTCGGGCGCTCTTCGAGCGCAATCGCAGTGCGTGTGGAACGCCGGGCCTTCTGGCCGAGGAGTTCGATGTCACACAACGCCAGTTACGCGGCAATCTGCCACAGGCGTTCGTTCACGCCGTATTGCTTGAATGCAGCGCAACCCTGAGCAAAGAGAAGCCGGCCGCAGCTTCCTAGAGGGTTACGGCAGAGATTGTGAACCCGTGCAAACGTTGGTTATAAGTGACAGAGAATGGAGGAGAAGAGATGGGCGCACAAAAAGTTGCACTCGTCACCGGGGCCTCGGCCGGAGTCGGTCGCGCCACGGCCATCGCGCTGGCCGGTCGTGGTTGTGACGTCGCGCTTTTGGCACGGGGCAGGGCGGGCCTCGAAGCCGCTGCGGCAGACGTCGAGGCCAAGGGGTCACGAGCCCTCATCGTCGCGGCGGATATCTCCGATTACGACGCCGTCGACCGGGCCGCGTCGCAAGCGGAGAATCAGCTAGGTCCGCTGGACATCTGGGTCAACAACGCCATGACCACAAGCTTCTCGCCGCTCTCCGATACGAATTCCGAGGACTTCCGACGAGCCATCGAGGTGACCTTCTTCGGGCAAGTGTGGGGCACCATGGCAGCGCTTAAGCGCATGCGGACCCGGGATCGGGGAAACATCGTCAATGTCGGCTCGGCACTGTCGTTCATCGGCATTCCCTTGCAGTCGCCGTACTGTTCGGCCAAGTTCGCCTGCCGGGGGTTCTTTGAGTCCACAAGGGCTGAATTGATACACCAAGGCAGTCATGTCCGACTCTCCATGGTGCACCTACCCGCCGTTAATACACCACAGTTTGATTGGTGCCAGACGACGATGGATCGGCATCCCCAGCCGGTGCCTCCCATTTACCAGCCGGAGATTCCTGCCAGGTTCATTGCTCAGGCCGCCCTCGATGGCCGGCGTTCCAAAGTGATCGGGTCCTGGAACAAACTCTTAGTCGCCGCCGGCCAGATCGCCCCCGGAGTCGGAAACCACTACGCCGCTCTGGGGGCGTGGGAAAGCCAACTCGCAGATCTGCCCATTGATCGCGACCGGCCCGACAATCTGCGTCACCCTGCCGACGACGAGCGAGATGCAGGATCGCACGGCATCTTCGATAACAAAGCTCACGGGTTCTTTGATCCCAGCTTCTTGAAGACACTGCCAAACGCGGGACGCACATTCGTTGCGGCCGTCATCGCCGATGCCCGTGATCGGCGTCGCCGACCGAGTGTGATGAGGTGAGCGGAGGCGCCACGTGGCAGCGTGCCGCGCCCCTTTCTCTCGCCATCCGAGCCGAATGGGGCACCACACTTCTCATCGTTCCCGGTGGGATGCTCCGGGTCTTTGGGGGAGTCGACGAAGGTGATGCACCTCGGCTGGTCATGCGGACCCTCGGTGGTCGTCATCTCATTCAGGCCGCGGCCGAGTTCCGACTTGGTGGGCGGGCCGGGGAGCTCGGTATCGTTGTCGATCTCCTCCATGGAGCGACCTCGGTTGGTTTCGCGTTCGTACGACCATCTTGGCGGCGAGCTGCCTTCACTGACGCTGCGGTCGCAGTTGGCTTTGCTCTGCTCGGGTTCGCGAACAGCTGAGCCGTGCAACATGAAGATCCGGTTCTCATGGCTGGTGCCTGGCGGCCTGGTGCCTGGCGGCATGGAGGATGTGGCTCGGCTCCAGACAGGACGAACCCGACCCAAAGATGGGATCGCTGAGCTGAGGACCATGGAGCAAGTCACCGAGCCGAGCCCTCGGCGTCTGAGACCGCCCCGACGATGAAGAGGACGCAGATCCTTGCGGGCGCGAATCTTTTCTCGCTTTGATTGTTCACCAGTACGAGGAGTACCAGGACCTGGATACGGCCCGGGACAGATGAATCGGGTCATGGGCCAGCTGAGCCTCATCATGCGCAAAAATCCCCGGAACTACCCGCTGAATGCCAACGCGCTGCGCAATCTCGGACTTTGGGAGGCCATGCTGGCCGCCGGGGGGCGGTGCACCTCTCGTCACCGCTCACCCAAGATCCACGTGTCGGAGGGACGGGCCACGTCGGTGACCACTCGGCGATGTGCATCAACACCGCGATAGCGGAGTGTACAGCTCTCCTATCTGGTTCCCGAAGAACAAGACGCTAGGCATTGCCATACGTCGTCGGCCGGCAACCATCGGTCCCGCAGCTCGGTCGCCAGCACGTCGGCGAATGGCGAAATCCCCCAAGGCTTGAAGTGCACCCCGACAAGCCGCACGGGTGAGGGGTACTCGAAGAGGAAACGCCTGGTATAACGTTCGTCGCATCTTCCGCGAGGAACTCGAGACTTCTGATACTTCGGGTAGACGCCGAGCACCCACCGTCCTCAGTGTGTCGCTCGCAGACGCGATCCCACGTGGCCGCCTTGCACGGTGATTACGACGGTTGGTGATTTGGTATGAGGTAGAACGAAGAACGCACTCTTCGCTTGAATAGCCATCGACTCGGTGGGCAACCATCCATCTGCCTCGAGCTGCCATGCCACGCCGACGGGCACCCCAAAGAAGGTGAGGCCAAAGTCTCTGGTCTTGATCACCACCGCCACGGGTCCTCGGGGAACCCGCGTTCGATGGCGGCAGTGATGTGTTCAACCTCGGAGTCTTCCACCGCCATTACATGCAAATTGGATGAGGGTGAAACCATCTCCCGAACGCCCAAGACTGTCGACACCGAGAGCAGGACCACGACACTTCCAGCGAGCATCGCCCATCTGCGGCTGGGTTGTCTGCTCTCGGGCGGAGGTCGGTTCGATGCCGCCAAGAGACGTGAAGAGAGCGACCGGAGTCCGACCGAACGCGGCAACGCCCGCGACAACCCATAAAACGATGCCTTCGACCCACCAAATTACATCCACATAGTACAGAAACAGGCGCTCGGCAACCGGGTACGTCATAAACACCGTGGCCAACGAACAGAGTGTGGCCAGAATGGCGACGTACTGAGTTCGGGGTGCCCGGACACCCGGGCGACCACAGCGATAGAGATCATCAGGGCCAGAAGGAAGGTCCCATCCGCGGGACTACGGAATGATCCGACTGCCGTGTGCCAGCCGGTGATTGTCGCTCGAGTCAGCCAGTGTGGCCTTACTGAGCCTTGTGCACCAAGAACCCGAAAACCGGCGTCGACACCTAAGCCCCTCCGACTGGCGCCGTTAGCAACCAAGAGCGTCAAGTTGCCTGGATGCGCCGTGAGTTCTTGAATCACGGGAGCCATCCAACAGATAACACCAACGCCGACACCCACCGCTAGCCAACGAAGACGCTCGGGTCGTCCGTTTCGGGCTACTCCCAGCACCGGTGCAGCCAGCGCGAGCGCAACCGAGGGACCGGAGAAGATCAAATGGGTCTGACAGGCGACTGACGCCGTCGCTACGAGCACTGGCCACCAACCAAGTGAGCCGGTCGCGACGACAAAGGCAAAGACCACGATGGCCACGAAGAAGATGAGACCAAAGTAAGGATTCCACACCAGGTGCACGAAGACTTGGGGCATCGTCCAGGCCAAGTCGATAACGACAAGTGCGACGCCAGCGCAGCCAACCCAACCGGCTCGCGACCACGCGGCCTCGGTGGCCAGCGAGAATTGCCCCGGACCACAAGGCCGCTGCCCACAAGGCGCCCTGGATCGGGTCAAGGTGAACGAGAAGAGCAAGCAGCCAGTACTGCAACGGTCCGGGGCTAAATATCAGATGGCTGGCACTTGTCGAACCGTGTGAGAACGATGCTTGGGAAAACTGACCGGGCAACGGTGAATGAAGCGAGAGCACTTCGTAGGACCGAGCCGAGATGGTGGCGTCATCGAGCAACGGTCGCCATCCTCTGGCCATTTCCATGGCTGTGGGAATCAAGATGGCGGCCCAGATCGCGAGATGGCGTGTGACGCGAACGACAATCGCCAACGGGAATGCGGGCTTGGTTCCCACGCCAGCCCGCGGATCTAGGAAGTCGGATAATTCAGACTGGCGAGCCAGAAGAGTCTCGCCGGTGGTCTCTATCATTCGCTCCGCTTCTGTCGTAACCGCTCATGCTCGACATAGAATTACAATCGGGCGAGCTTGACGGCCCGGACCGCGGAACGAGAGGGCCGGAGCCCTCTCGTTTGCGCAAGGCACGGTTGGCCGGCTTGCACCCGCGCCCGACCCGTTTGGGGGAACGAAAACCGAGCCGCGCACGGGTACAAGCCGAGCACTCGGCATATCGCACTACCGCCGGATCGATCTGCGCTCTCCCCGACCAAGGGCGAACGTAGCGACCCACACGATGGCGATCACGACAGCCGCAATCCACAACAGGTGAAGCGCGAATCCTGCGCCAAACAGAATCAGTACCAAGAGACCTAACAGAAGAATGGCCATGATGTCCCCTTTCATTGCCTCGTTGGACAACGAGGTAATACCCGGACTCCGCAAATAGGAAACGGAACCGCGAAACGTTGCGGTCAGACCTTGAGCGACCCCCGTCGATACTGCTGGCTCAATCTTCAGACACATCTTGGAGCACCCGAGTTTCTGTTTGTGCACGGGGAGTGAGGTTCCGCGCCTCGCTCCGCGGGTACAAAAGAAGAATGAGATGTATCGTCCTTAGCCCGTAATTCAACATCTCGTGCAGTGATCCCGAATGCCAGTCGAAGCTGAGGATTCCGGCGAAGGTAGGGGATTCGGCTCAGTCCATGGCGGAACGGGTCCGAGATCTCCTGATCGAAGCAGGATGGACAAAGTACTCCGGAGGGATGGATCGTTGTCCGGAGTGCTCGGAGTCGCCAGCCTCTCTGGTGGCAGCACAACTCGAACAGTTCCGTGCCGAAGGTGAGGGGCGAACGTCGGAACGGTGAGTTTTCGCGCTGTCGTCATCCAGGTCCGACTACACCGGCTGCCTGCCCGACGTGGAGAAGGGCCCAAGTCAACGGGGGCGGATCGTTAAGATCGAAAGATAATTCCGCGCCAAAAGACCGGCCGAGGAAGCTGGGAGCCCCGGCCCGGGTCCCTGGCGGCTAGGCGTCCCAAACCGCCCGGCATCGAACTGATACCCGCCGCCCTCCGTTTCAATCGCACCGTCACTGGGGTGTGCATGCACCCAATATGGGCATGAGTGGCTGCCAACCGCCGCGAGAGCTCAGACGGAAGTCGAGGACACAGGGCATAATCGTCTCACCTCTTGGGTAGTAACTGCCTATATGACACTGGCCCGGACCTACTTCGAGGTTTTGTGCGACGTGCCCGAATCCGCGTCCACGCTTCAGGTTCCGGCGAGTTTGGACGACTCGGCCGACTCAAGAGCAAAGCGCGCTCGTGATTTGCTCTTGGCCGAGGGTTGGACCAAGGACGCCCGGGGGCTCGACCAGTGCCCAATTCACGCCCCGACGAATTCGCTCTGAGCATTCGACCTCGTGTGCGCCAGATGGAGCATTACTAGGGCGGAGAAGTAATGGCCCGCCGTAATGACCCATGCCCATGTGGTTCGGGGAAGAAGTACAAGCTCTGCCACGGGCGCGGGGTGCTCGATTACCTCTCAGGCGGACGAGTGACGCTCCCATCGAAGGCACGGCTGTTCCGCCGGTTCACCACGACCGCTCCCGTGGTCACCATCTACATCGTGCAGGTCGAGAGCCCGACGTTCGAAGCCGGCGAGATGCTGAGGAAAACCGGATTCAATCCATACGGCGTCGGGGATGAAGACCCAGAGAACACCATGCTCTTCTGCACAGTTACCCCCGAGGTGGCGTTCAGGATCGCCGGCCCCGAAGTGTGGGCGACGGCGCCATCGTGGGAGCTAATCCCCGATGAGGCGGTCAACGAGGAGGAGGACCACTGATGGCCCTCCGTAACTTCCTCCGCTCCCAGGCTCTACCGAGCCGCCCGCGAGCTCGGCAACGTCCAGGCGGCGGCCAAAGGGCCGACCAGCTACGGGCTCTTGTGTGGCCAGGCGCCACACAAGCAGCTGCACCTCCTCTGGTATGCGATTGCGGGTTGATCCGGTGGGGGAATCGCCATTTGGAACGGACCAGTTCGCGATGCTGGCGACGCGGCGTCTCGGGAGCACGAGCGATGAAAAGCGATCCTTAGCTGGCCCGGAGCCACCCAAGCACCGAGAGGACCATCCGTTCTTCGGGCCGGAGCCTGGGTGGGGGACCTGCCGACGCATGACGTCGATCTCTTGGCGTAGGACGAGCAGTTCGAGATCCTTGGATCGAGACGAACGGCATCCGAGGAGGAGCAAGGGGAGCAAGAGGAGCAAGAGGAGCACCTGGCGCAGGCGAAGACGGAAGACCATGCGTCATTTTCGCCGATCTTCGAGGTCAGCGCAGCATCAGTCCTGGTCAGGGCGTGATGCTGACGTGGCACCCTTCACCCGCAAAGCGGGTAATGGCCAACGCCGAAGCAGCATGAGGCACGTAAGAAATGGGTGGGCTCCTACGAGGCCATTTGTCATCGCGTTTCCCGCCCATCGCGAAAGGGTAGGTAATCCCGACCGTAGAGGAGGCAATTCCACTCTAAGGAGGACACGGTGACCGCAAAGGAACCCAAGCAGGACCCCCAAGACAAAGCTTTCGGAGCTGCGGCGAGCCGAGATCAAGACATCGTCGACCAGCTCGAGAAGACCGGCATCACGGAGGATGAGTTGTCTGACGAACCGACCCGTCACCCTCGAGCCGCGGGCAAGGCCGAACCTTCGGTCACGCCCGAAGGGTCGAACCCTGAGCGGTGGGACGAAGACGAGGAGAAAGCGGCGGAAAAGGCGGAGATTGAAGCCAGATCTGACCGAGACGGTCGGCAATAGAATGAGCCCCTCGGCTGACGGCTGCGTCTCACATCTCATGAACCGCAACAGAAGATAGGTCGCATGGGATGGACCTCTGCAGCAGTTGACGCGGTCGTCATTGGATCGGGCCCCAACGGCTTGGTGGCCGCAAACGTGTTGGTCGACGCGGGCTGGGACGTGTTGGTCTTAGAAGAGCAGCCAGAGCCGGGTGGGGGAGTGCGCAGCGCCGATTACCTAGGCCCGGGGTACGTGGCCGACGTGTGCAGCGCCTTTTATCCTCTGGCGGCGGCCTCGCCGGCCCTGGTGGCCTTGGACCTCGAGAAGCAGGGTTTGAGCTGGTCCCACGCACCGACGGTCTTGGCCCACCCATTTCTCGACGGGCGTTGCGGGGTGCTGTCCCGCGATCTGGAGCAGACCGTCTCTGGGATGGAGAGTTTGGCGCCCGGTGACGGTGAGGCTTGGGAGCGCCTCTACGGCTTGTGGGAACAGGTGGGTCCAGATCTTCTCGAGGCCTTGTTCACGCCGTTCCCTCCAGTGCGAGCCGGCGTGAAGTTGGTGAACAAAATGCGCGCTGCGGGGCTGTTGCGTCTGGCCCGGTTCGCGACCCTGCCGGTGCGCCGCCTGGTCCAAGAAGAGTTCGCCGGTCCGGGTTCCCTTCTTCTGGCCGGATGCTCCTTGCATACCGACCTTTCCCCTGAGGCGGCCGGCAGTTCCTTCTTTGGTTGGCTGTTGGCGATGCTCGGCCAAGAGTACGGTTTTCCCGTGCCGGTGGGGGGAGCCGGGCAACTCACGGCTGCCCTGGTTCGGCGATTAGAGAGCCGGGGCGGCCGGATTCAATGCGACGCCTCGGTCGAACACGTCGTACTACGGGATGGTCGTGCCACAGGGGTTCGGATCCGAGATGGCGACGAGGTGGAGGCCGGGCGGGCGGTCGTTGCGGACGTCGTCGCCCCCCATCTCTACGGGGGCTTGGTGGGCTGGGAGCATTTGCCGGCACGTTTCCGAGACGACATGCGTCGATTCCAGTGGGACTTCTCGACGGTCAAAGTCGATTGGGCCCTGTCGAGTCCCGTTCCTTGGACTGCCCCCGAGGTGGCCCTCGCGGGCACTGTGCACCTTTCGGCCGGCATAGACGAGATGACGGCCTATTGCTCGCAAATCGCCATGGGGCAGGTCCCGTCCATACCGTTTGTCCTGGTCGGGCAGATGACCACGGCCGACCCCCAGCGCTCGCCCCCAGGCACCGAATCCTTGTGGGGTTACACCCACGTGCCCCGCCAGGTCCGTGGCGACCCGGGCGAAGAAGGAATCTCAGGTGCGTGGAACGCCCGAGAGCTTGAGGCGATGGCCGGGCGCATCGAGCGTCAGATCGAACGTTTCGCTCCTGGGTTTGCGGATCGGATAGTCAATCGTCACATCATGGGCCCGGCCCAGCTCCAAGAGCACAACTCCAACCTCGTTGGGGGTGCCATCAATGGCGGTACCACCGCCATCCACCAACAGTTGGTATTCCGACCCACCCCTGGACTTGGGCGCCCGGAGACTCCAGTAACGGGCCTGTACCTTGCCTCGTCGTCCGCTCATCCCGGTGGAGGGGTTCATGGAGCTTGCGGCGCAAATGCCGCCCGTGCCGCACTCCGTCAAGAGCGCAAATGCCGTCAGGGCCTCACGTCAGGTTGGGTTTCGTTCGCGCAACATGGCCTTTCCAGGTGTCGGGAACTGTAGTTGCTTGTGCTGTGGCACAGGGGCACAGGGGCGACCGCGTGGAGGAACGGATATCCCAAGGAGGATGTGGAGCCTGGCTTGAAACCGGCCGTTGGCGTGCCGTACCCAATGCCCAGGAAGGCGTACCAAGGTGAAGCCAACTCTAACTGCCCGCGTTGTTCGGCGTCGGCAGGGGCCCGGGGTCGGCGCAAGGGCAGTGCGAGGTGCATGGAGGCGCAACCGGCCGCCATCATGAAAGACGCCTCCTGGGACCGGGCACACACGCTAGAGCCCGGGCTCTAGGCAGTCAGGTTGCAAGAGTCTGGTTCATGACGCCCTGTCCCTTGGACCCCCTGAGACTTCATGACCTACCCCAGGTGCCAGTGTTCCTAACCGGCGGCACCGTGAACAGGTGGCGTGACGCCCGGACTAATTGCCCGGTGGGCGTTGACCTTCCCGACCCACTTGCGGATCTGTGTCCCATAGCGCGGGACCCCTCGACATTGGTCTTTGGCGTGCGCACCGAACCTGGCTTGGTCGATGTTGCTGAGGAGGATCACGGCCTCCTCGCCTCGGATGCGCTCTTCGTTTGTCATGTGGCGAGAGTAGTGGCGTGACTACAACGTGACTACAACTCCGGCAACGGCGTGGCCCGTACCAGCTCGTCGGCGTGGCGTTCCCCCTGCATCGTCCCCTGCGTGCCGGAACTGTGACGGATGTTGGCTACGGTCTGCATTGTGGGCCCCGAACGAGCGGGCTGGCTCGACGTGGAGAAGTGGGCCAGTCAAGGCGATGGGGCGCGAAAGATCTTGGCGAATGGTCGATGTCCCGAAAGTCAGCCACTGGACTTATAGCAAATGTGGCGCTCGGTTTGAGCGCATGCGCTGGCGCCGCCCCCTCAAGTCTCGCCTCACCCGGTGAAACCCAGGTACCCACGCCGGAGATACCTCAGCGTCGGACTGGCCTGTACGCTTGAGCGATGCCACTTAGCAAAGATCAATGGCGGACACTAGTTCGCCGTGCGCTTGACATTCCCGACGTCATCGGTGTCGATGTCGCCGCGGAGATAGCCGCAGATATCGCGTACCGGAGTCCCGTTGCAGCCACAGAAACTCGCGGTCGCGATATTGAATTTGAAGAGAGGGTTGGCCTGGCGATCTTGGAAGAGACTGCAAAGGCCGGTAAGAGAGGCGATCTCGATCGGTTCATTATGGGTCGCGAGAATCGTGGCAACGGATCAAGCAAGGTTTCTGATGTGGACTACATCGTCACCACAAAGGCCAGGAAGTCGGGAAACGCACCGTCATTGCCACAAGGAATGGCCGTGCCGATACTTGAGAAGGTCAAGGAATACGTCTTGGCGAACCCATTCGATCTCGACGGCCCTCACCCTCAGCATTGATACTGCCGCGATTGCGACGAGCTCGTCAGAAATGACTGACACCTGATCTGGCTACTCCGGGTGTTGGGCAGATGTGTATAACGACGATCACGAAGAGATCGCAAGCGTGCGAGGCAAGCCCTGACCCCGGGGTCGACGCTAGGGCTGTGTGCGGAGCGCAATGAGCAGTTTGTGCCATCGGCGCCACTTCGACACTTGGTTAATCGACACCAGCTCGATGTTTAGATCCCTCAAAAGCTCCAACAGTTGCTGTACGTGGTCTTGATCGGGAATCGAGCCGATGAGGTGGGTCAGACCGTGTGCGGCCGAGGCGACCTCGACCGCCCATAGCCAGGAGCAAGGCTGGCATGAGTCTTCCTCTCGTCACGACTTGGTAGGTCTCCCCACTCACGAGATTGCTTTCTCTCGGCGGAATAACAAACGCGCTGGAACCCGACGGCGTTGCCCGGATTCTAGCACTCAGGTTGCAAGGCGTCCCGCGAGTCCCAATTGCCTTGAACCTCCTGAGGCTTTCTATACCCCAGTCGCTGGCCGGCATAGTTGCGTCACGGGTTTATGCTCAAGTAACTGGACAAGCCCGCAACCTCAAACAACCGCAATGACCGCGGCGTCGACGAGCGGATGATGAGCTCGCCCCCGCTGGTCGCTAGCCGCTTGTGCGCCGACACCAAGACGTCCAACCCCGATGAGTCGATATAGGTAGTGTGCTCCAGATCGACCACCACTTCGCTCACTTCAGCCTGGGCTGCCTCTAAAAGATGCTCTTGGAGCAGTGGCGCGCCAGCGAGGTCAAGTTCCCCTGAAACAAAGAGGACAAGCCGATCTTGCGAGCGCTCCTCGCCGATTTCGAGCAGTCCAGATTCGGATTCCATTTCCAGTGTCATCGCCAAAACTCCCATTCGAAAATCGATCCAACAGGGGCAGAAGCTCTGTATCTGAATGTCTGTAATCCACGCTTTCTTTCAGGCAAAATTTACCCAACTGTCGCTGAAAGTCAAGGGTCTTGCGCGGCCTAAACGGGCAGCTCAACAGGTGAAAGTTCACCTCGAATGTGGTGTCGGATCAGGACACACATTGCCTCGCGCCGCTAGCTCGCCGGCATGCCGCCCGCGCGACCGAACTTCGTCCAGTCCATCGTCCCGCACCGTGGCTCCAGATCCCAGTTCAGGGGCTAACCCCGGAAATGTCTGGTTAGACACAATTCTGTTCGAGTGACCTATTCGAGGGCTCCCCGCTGTCTCTCGATGGCCGATTTGAGGTTGGCCAGACGATCCCGACTAAGTGATGGGAACATTTCCGCGCCCCCGGAGGTTCAAGCATCAAGTTGTCCTCGGTAACGAAGCAGCCCTCACCACTCGCGGAAAAGGAGGCATTGAACATTACCCGTCCGCCGTTGGAAAGTCCGACCACTCAACTGCGACACGGTCACGCTCCTCTTGTTGCGCGAAACCGACAACCGCCCAAGTCGTCCGCTGGCCGGCACGACGGACACCTTCGACGCGGTGGTTGCCGTCCTCGAGGGTGAACTGACCGCGGCGATAAGCGACGATGACCGGCGGCGGGTCTTCTCCCTCCTCGGCGAGCTTGTCTAAGGCGTCGACGCGTTCATCCCAGTAGTCCTCGTCGACTGGACAGAGCACTGGGTCGCCGGAGGGCCCGGCGAGGCGATGGAGTTGATCGAGCGGCAATTGGACCGGTCCAGCCCACCAGCCGAGTTCCAGGCAGAGCTGTTGGGCCAGGACGGGGTTATCGCTGCCCGGGCTCGCCAAGAATCGAGCCACCCATTCTGCGAGCCGGTCTTGTTGGGCCGCAGTTCGGGCGCTCTCGACCGAGTACTCGGGATTATCGTGCATATCGTTTCCCTTACCCGTTTCTCCCCGTTATGTCACCGGCGCCCGACTGCGTTAGCTCAGCGTCGAGGCTCAGCAGGTGTGTGTGTTCGTTGAACGTATGGAGCGTCCAACGGTCCATGGTCCGCTCGTGCTCCCACTCGGTCACTCCGGTGTTCGTCGGTTTCATCTGTGCCCCGGTCCCGGGGTGTGGGATGTCGAAAAGCACGCGGATCGACGCCATGATGACGCCGGCGTGGCAGACGGCCACAACCGTCTGGTCGATGAACTCCGTGGCAATGCGCTTGCACATCTCACCGACCCGTTCGTGGAAGGTCCGCCAGCTCTCGCCGCCCGGCGCGAACAGGCGCTCAGGCTCCGTCTCCATGTCGAACGAACCGTATCGGGCCGCGTACTCCGTCCAAGCCAGAGCGTCGGCCTCGCCGGTATGGATCTCGCAGAGATCACACGCTTGGCGGACGGCTCGAATGCCTAGCGCCGGCGCGATGATCTCGGCCGTCTCGAGCGCCCGAGGTAGCACGCTCGCCAGAAGGATGTCGGCACGAATCCGGCCCGTATCGGCGAGGTGGTCTCGCAGCACTTCGGCCTGGCGCCGCCCGAGTTCGGTGAGGCCCCGACATCCGCGTGGCCCACTGATCATTCCGTCAAACCCGGCGTAGGCGTCACCGTGACGGACGAGGATGAGCCGCATCACTAGCTACGGTACCCGGTTTGTTGGCGGCATCAGCCTTCGGGTCCTTCATGCGGTCTCCGCGTTCTAGGGCGTCGAAACGGACAAGTGCACGATGAGGATCGCCATCAAATGACCTTCACGCCGAGGGCGGCGTCATAACGGGACATCCGGCGGATCATGGTGACTAAAGCTGCTGAGGCAGGCAGGTAGTTCGTCATTACTCGGACACACCGGGATATGGTCGGGCGATTAGCACCGGTTCGCGTGAGGAACCAGGTTGCCGGCTGCTATGACCTGGGCATCTACTGACGTGGAGTCGCGACGGCAAGTTTCGAGCGGACCTGCACAAGGGGGGCGGTGGGGTCCTGTGGCTGGGGGATGGCGCCCAGGTGGAAGTCAGCCACGGCACCAGGCCGGAAGATGAGACAGTGGGTTGAGCCGCCGAATTGGAAATATCCGAGTTCTTCGCCCTTGGACACGTGGTATCTCTCCGTTATGTCAGGGTCGATCAGGCAGGACGAGACCTCCAACATGCCAATCGCAACAAAGCCGACCAGACCGATGACGGGGTTGTCGGCCTGGATGAGAACGATCGCCCGCGTCGAGACGTGCGCCAGGTATCCCTGCGAATCGGGGGGATCGACCGCATCGGCGCCTTCTGAGTCGGCTTCCGAATAGTAGGTGCCCGGCTGAATGAACGCGCCCACGATTGTCCCGGCCACGGGGCTGTGCCACCGATGATAGTTCGTCGCACTCAGGAAGGCTTGGTAGACGGTGCCCCCGACGAACTGCTCGCAGGCGTCGTTGTTGGCGAGCATGTCCCGCAGCGAATACGGTTGGCCTTTGATCCAGAAGGAATCCTGCAGCCGCACATCTTTCGTAATGGCGTACGGCGTCGACTCACAGGCACTGACGATGACGTCATCGTCATCGGGTGAGTCAACCGGGCGCGCGCCGTCTTTGAACCGTCGGGTGAAGAAGTCGTTCCACGATGCAAACCCCCAGTGTTCGTCCTGAGAGTCGTACTGGTACTGCTCTATGCCCACCGCCTGTTGGGCAGCCTCGCACTTCCAGCCGGTGGGTGAATCGTTGAGCACATACAGCGAATCACTGCTGCTGAGAAACCTGCTCCACACGCCAAGGATGTTCCTGATCATGTCGTTGATGCGGGGGTCACGGTAGGCGGCGAACCCGGCCGATGTCCCCATCGTCCAATCCAGGATCGCAGCTAGGGGCAGGGTGACATTTTGATCGCCGAACTCCGGGGCCATGGTCAACACTTCGTTGATCAGCCGCAGAAGCTCCTCCACGCTGTCCAGATGTCGCTTGCGGTACTGCTTGGCCTTCGGAACCTGGGCGATCATCTCGTTGAGGTGCATGCGGACGATGGGGTCGCTGTCCATCAGCTCCTGAAACTCGCACAACACGGGGTCAAGCGCGAGCTGCTCACCCTGAGCGTTGACGCGCTGTCGGTGGCCCGCGAGCCAAGCTTCTAAGTCATCTTGGCTCTGGGGCAACCAGCCGGCCCGGCGGCGCACATCTACCGGCTCAGAGGAGGACGTCACAAACACCATCCTAAGGCAGCCGTTCGACCCGGCAGAAGGTGCTCCGTTGGGACAGGAGTGACCGAGTCAGTTGCACGGGCTCAAGTACCGCCACTCTGGTGCCTGTCGCGACCGCGAAGACGCCATGTGGTCAAGCGAACGCATGGGGTTCAGTGGAAATCCCGTCGTTGGCATCAACCGCTTGGCTGACATTGGCGGCGCGAGCGAGCCGCCTTACCTCGGCTCGGCTCCGGCGACCGGGACCCTGGTTTGCGTGCCTCAGCGACCGCTAGGGCGTCTCATGGCAGCTCAGTGTGGTCTCGAAGTAGCGAGCATCCCGCAGAAGCGCGTGCCAGTTGGCTGACGCTCGATAGGCAGCCGTCCAGCCCACGGCAGTTCGTCAGCGTGTCGTCCGCACGACCACACTCTCGTGCGGCCGGCGAGGAACTTCCACCGCCCAACCCACGTTACGGCTCCTTGCATGGCCGCCTTGGCCAGCTACGTGTCATAGAACCATCCGCCAGCGCCCACCCTCTTGAAAGTAGAGGCTGGGTGCCGCCTTCCCCGCCGTGCCGAGATGGTCGACGCCGCTGTGGATCGAATACGTACGGTCCAAGGCTTTGAAGGTACCTTGGGCGCGGCGAGTGCGCCGACTGGAATATTGTCATCGTGGATCTCGCGGAAGAGGACATCCTGCGACTCTCGGGGCAGCGGAAAGCCAGCGTTAGCCAAGAGGTTGATCGTCATCGACGGGCGTCCATTGAAGCCATTCAAGGCCACAAACCACGCAGACCCAATGCAAGTGCGAGTCCGGCGTACTGCCTGGTGGGCAATCCGAGTGGGTGTAGAGGTCAGCCTTGAGGTTGTGGCACCGAGGGCACCGGGGCGGGGCAGGGGGAACCGGGCGCGGCATCGGAACTGCCCACTCTCAGCACTCAGCGCCCTTGGGCGATCTCGAGTTTCTCAGCAGATCACGTCTCCGGTCGTAGGACACGCCTAAATGGTTTCCATGTCGGGACTGATTGAAACCCGGGGCGAGGGGTATGAGCCTCATTGCCGGGAATCCGCCGGTCGCCAGCAGCCGGGACCCCCGTCCATGGGGCTCTGTCTTCTGGTGCGTTACCGACATGCGCGACCAACCGCAGCGGAGGGCCCCATGGATCAAATAGAAGAAGCCAGGGAGACAGCACCCCAAACGACGGTTCCCGGAAGCGAACCGCGGACAGTGGAGACAAATCAACCTGAGACCGTCAACGGCAGGGTCCCCCGCCACACTCGCGTAAGTGCGGCATGGACCGCCGTCGCTATTGCGGTTTTGCTCGGCGTGGCCCTCATCGCATTTATCGTTCAGAACACCCAAAAGGTGCAGATCAAATTCTTTGGTGCGAGCGGGCACATTCCTTTGGTAGTGGCTCTTCTCGCCGCAGCGATAATCGGAGCGCTGATCGTCCTGGTGGTGGGTATTTCTCGGATTATTCAACTCCGACTATCTGCTCGACGGCGCTCGAATCGAACGAAAGAACTTCTTGTCGCCGGCGGGTACCCGTGCTCGGTATGTTCCCCCGTGTCCGGGGCGCGGGTACCCGCCAGCTTCGCTGAACGACGGCCGACAGTCTCATACAGGCATTGCTGCAGAATGACGGGGGACTTCCCCCCCGCTCATTCCGCTTCTTGCCTCGAAGCATGCACCGTTGGGTCCGTCGGGCTGGTCACTTCGCGGTGGACTCCCCCGCATTGCCTCAGACCAATGGTCCGGGGCTCGCCCTGGCCGTCTCCGTTTACGGATCCCCCAATTTCGTATGGTTGCGAATCATCATGGATTGGCGCCTCCAGGCCCCGCCTTTGTGTTCTTCGGCGCGGGCTGGTGCCCCGGCTGATGGGTTGGGGTTGGGTTGCTACAGGCTGACAAAGCGAACATGAGACCCGCCGCCATAAGCGCGGCTCGAATCCTGTGTCGCCAGAGACGGTTGTCCATTAGCGCGATATACCCATCGCGGGAGTCCGGAAACAGGTCTGCTCAGTCGGCTGTTACTGGAGAATCCTTAGTCCAATTATGAGCTTGGTCTCGCTCAGCGACGCCCGAGCACCGGAGTTCTTCATCAGGGACAGAAGAACGAAGTTCACATCCAGTTCGACCAGGTGTTTCACCCTGAGGGCATCAGAGTACCAAGACGCCCGTTAGACCTTCGCAAGCGAACCATTCGCCGAGCGATTCGTGGGCGCCGTCTGTCGAGGGTACTCCGATTGGCTCCTCATCTTGGGGTCATAACTCACCACAATGACCACGCCCGCATGGCGCTCTGACCAGCAGGTTCCAAGAACCCTGGGGATCGTTCCAGACCGAATCCGCAAACCAGTCCGACTACGAAAAACGATCGGCGCCTCATTCACCGGTATCGCCTCGTCGCGTGATTTCACGAGTCCGGTGTGCCTTGGATGCACCGAGGGAGGGGAGCCAATAGGTTTGCGGTGCCACCAATGGGGGTACCACCTACTCCAGCCAGAGACCACGTTGGAGCAGCAAAGCTACCGTCACCGTCACCAACGCGCGACGCTGGATCTTCTCAAGGAGACGCTATGCCCATCCAAAAGACGAACCCGCCGCGGGTAAAGTTGGTCCACGTACGACCACGGCGTCCGAGGTCCCCATCGTGAGTTCGCGGGCTTGCGAGGTCCCAGCCCAAGACAGCGAGTAGGTGCCATGACATCAAACCTACGACCAGGGCTTTTGTTTGATGTCGACGGAACACTCTTCGACACCAACTATTTGCACACCTTGACCTGGTCACGTGCATTCGCGGATGCCGGTGAATGGGTTCCGATGAATGCCATACATCGGCTCGTTGGCATGGGAAGCGATCAACTCGTGGTTGAGCTCTTGGGCCACGAGAGCCCCGATGCCGTGGCTGCACGACCGCGCCGTTACGAAGAACTCATCGACGAAGCCCGGCCGTTTCCCGGGGCAGCCGGACTCTTGCGGCACGCTCACGAGCAGGGTCTCGCCGTCGTCATAGCCACGTCGGCTGCTTCCAGCGAGCTAGAAACGCTGCTCGACAAGCTCGGTGCCAACGAGGTTATTGATGCAACGACGACCAAGGATGACATTGACGAACCCAAACCGGCACCTGAGGTGTTTGAGAAAGCCATGAGGTCAGGCTCGATCGATCCGAAACGGGCCTTGGCCATCGGGGACAGCGTGTGGGACGTCGAAGGGGCGCGGGCAGCTGGAGTGGGGTGCATTGCCGTCGAGTCCGGCGGCTATAGCGAACATGAACTCGCCGAAGCGGGCGCTCTCCACGTGTACCGAGATGTACTGGAGATCCTAAATCAGTTTCACACGAGCCCTCTCGCTGCTCTGCTGCACTGAGCAAGTTCTACAACGCTGCCTTTCCTCGTGCCTGTCATTGGTTTGCAGCCTGGTGGTGCGGGGTACAGCCTTTCCGTACAGCACAAGTTGAGTGGAGAAGAGTTTTGACGAAGTTCGGCTACACGATGATGTGCGAACAGAGCGGGCCGAAGGAGCTGGTGTCTGATGTGCGAGCCGCTGAATCGGCCGGCTTCGATTTTGCGGTGATCTCCGATCACTACTTCCCTTGGCTCGACTCAATGGGGCATTCGCCGTACGCGTGGTCGGTTCTCGGGGCGGCCGCCTGGGTAACGGAGCGAATCGATTTGATGACCTATGTCACCTGCCCAATCAAGCGCTACCACCCCACCGTGGTGGCCCAGAAGGCAGCTACGGTCGCCATCATGTCTGACGGGCGATTCACCCTGGGCCTGGGGGCCGGCGAAAATCTTAACGAGCACGTGACTGGCGGGGGCTGGCCACCAGTGAGCACGCGGCACCAGATGTTGCGTGAGTCGCTCGAGATCATCAAAGGGCTATTCAGCGGTGAATACGTCGACTACCGGGGCGAGTTCTTTGAGGCCGCCTCGGCCAAGTTATGGGACATGCCGGATAGACCTCCGCCAATCGGCGTGGCCGTCTCCGGCGGGCAATCGTGCCGGCTCGCCGCCGAATACGCCGACGTCATGATCGCTGTCCAGCCTCAGGCCGAGTTGATCCACCAATTCGAGGCGGCAGGCGGTAAGAGCAAACCCACAGTGGGGCAAATTCCAGTCTGTTTCGATTTGGACAAACAGACGGCGGTAGATCGCGCCCATTCGCTCTTCCGTTGGTTTGGCGGGGGTTGGAAGGTCAACTCCGAACTGCCTGGGACACGGGCGTTCGACGCTGCGTCGAGATCTGTCAGCAAGGACGAAGTAGCTGAGGCCATTCCTTGTGGCGAGAATGTCGACGAATTCGTGCAAGCTATAAGGGTCTTCCCCGACGCCGGGTTCAGTCACGTGGCCCTGGTGCAAATCGGCGGCGTCACCCAGCACGACTTCATTCACTGGGCAGAAACCAAACTCTTGCCGGCCCTCCGAAAGGCTTGCTAAAGAAGTCAGTTCGGGTTCTTAGGGCGTCTGAAGGTTGATCAATGTGCCGGCCGATGATCTTCGCTCGAACAAAGTGCTCATCGACTGGAGCCAAAACAATCCCCACAAGACGACTATCTAGGCTTCGGAGCGGCCGACGTTCTCAAGCGGTAATCACATACCGCGACCTGATGGAACTCTTAGTTGCTCAAAAGGGGCCGGCACGCCACCAAATGAAAGTGAGCTTCCCCCGCCTTGGCGGACACCGAACGTGAGGCGCCGAGAGGCACCTCTTGGAAGGATGTCCCTATGCCAGTGCGCTATCCAGACGAGTTCCGCCAGCGGGCGATCGAGCTGGCCCGGACCGGTGACCAGCCCGTAGCCAAGGTGGCTGCCGATCTCGGCATCGCCACCTCTTGCCTGCGCCGGTGGATGAAACAAGACGACATCGATGGCGGCCGCCGGGCCGGGCTCGACACCGACGACCGGGCCGAGCTGGTGCGTCTTCGTCGTGAGCTGCGCACGGCCCAGATGGAGGACGAGATCCTCCGCCGGGCGGCCGCCTATTTCGCCAAGGAGACGTTGCCGGGCCCAAAATGATCTACACCTTCATCACCCGGGCTTGCACGGACCTGCCCGTGTCGGCCTGCTGTCGGGTCATGAGGGTGTCGACCCTCGGGCTTCTATGCCTGGCGGGCCAACCCGGTGCGATCGAAAGATCTCGAGGATGCCTACTTGAGCGACACCATCGTGGACATCTGGACCATGAGCCGTCGTTCCTATGGCTCGCCTCGGTCCACGCCGAGCTGAAACTCGGCCTCGACGTTCGCTGCTCGCGTAAACGCGTCGAGCGCCTGATGCGCCAGGCCGGAGTTGCCGGCATCCACCGGCGCCGCCGGGGAGGGTGCACGAAGCGGGACCCGTCCCTCGAGCCCTCCGACGACCTGGTCAAGCGGGCCTTCGATCCCACTGAGCCTGACCGCCTCTGGGTGATGGACGTCACCGAGCATCCGACCGGCAACGGCAAGGCCTACCTGACCGTCGTCCTCGATGCCTTCAGCCGGAGAGTGGTGGGCTGGTCGATCGCCGATCACATGCGTTCTGAGCTCGTGGTCGACGCCCTCGAGATGGCCATCTGGCGTCGTCGGCCACCCGCTGGTCAGACGATTGCGCATAGCGATCACGGATCGACCTACACGTCATGGGCCTTCGGCCGACGCCTGCGGGGGACCGGTCTGCTCGGCTCCATGGGATCGATCGGTGACTGCTTCGACAACTCCGTGGCGGAGAGCTTCTTCGGCACGCTCCAGCTCGAGCTGCTCGACGAGCACAACTGGGAGAGCCGCCAGCAACTGGCCCAAGGCCATCTTCGAATGGATCGAGGCCTGGTACAACCCGCGTCGACGCCACAGCTACTGCCAGATGCTCAGTCCCGTGGACTACGAAGCCGCTCACGCGGCATGATCAGCAACCAACAGCAACTGTCCGCCGGAGCGGGGGAACTCACACCGCGGCGTCGGCCATTGGGATCACCTGGTGCCAGAGATATCCATCCTCTGATGCGGAATTGAGCAAGTTCTCGAGTTCGGCGGTCGGGATGCCCTTCTCGCCCCTGGTGAGTGAAATCACGTGATAAGTGTCGGCCATCTGGTCACGTTCGCACACTTTTTATCGGCGCACAATTTCCACATGGGGACCCGTCTATCATTGGAATCTTTCACCAGTCGCCCAGGACTAGATAGAGGGTGAGTCAAGACAGATCCGGTCCTTTGACATCCACGTCCTTTCGCCAGACAGAGATATGATCTGTGCTGCGGGCATCGAATACTCCCCCGTGCCAATCACCCCACCGGTGCTCTAACGACATGCCGGTGAGCCTGGCCATCAAGTCGAGTTCAGCAGGCCAGGCGTAGCGATGCACGATGGGGAACGCTTGGACCTGCCCTGATTCACTGATCACGATCTGCGTGGTCGAGAGGGTTTGTAAGGCCGGATCGTGGTCCTCGATGACGAGGCCTGCAAATCCACGACCAAGTCGACGGGCCTTGAGCCCGACATGATCACCCTTGGGCGGGTCGGGCACCCAGGCCTCCACAACGAAGCGGCCACCGAGGGAGAGATGCCTGGCGGCATTTGCGAAGCAGGCCACCTGAGCATCCTGATGTGGCATGGCGTAAATTGTGTTCACCAATAGCAGGACCAATGCGAATTGCCCTTCGACTCGAGTTTGGGCGAAATCTCCACACGCGGTCTTGACGCGTGCACCACCCGGTTTGGCCGAGAGGCGATCGAGCATCCGCTGTGAGCCGTCGATTCCCCATACCTCCAGTCCTTGGGCGACAAGCGGCAAGGCAATTCGGCCGGTGCCCACGCCCAATTCGAGTACTCGACCGCCGTCGGCTAGGTCGGCCAGACGCTCGACGGCCCCTTCGGTGTCGAACACGCCGTCATAGATGGCGTCGTAGTCCTCCGCCAGTCGGGCTCCATAATGAGCTGCGTCATAATCGGCGGTCAATATTCACCATTCCCGGGCTAAGGCGCATGAACCTGGAGAACCGGCCGCTGACCGACCAGCTCAGTTCTAGAACTTACTCCAGCGGATCCATTTTGATGAGCGCCGCACGGAGAATCTTTGGCCCAATGGGCTTCCATTTGCTCAGTCAGCAATAATGACGCGGAGCATCTGCAGCACGGCGTGCCCGGAAAAAGCACGCCCCGGCGAGACGTAGATGTCATCTCGGAGAAGCCGATTGATAGAGGGTCTGCGAGTAGATAACCCTACGGATGAAGCACGATCTTCACTGCTCCGTCCTGCTTCTTCTGGAAGATTTCGTAAGCGTGAGGCGCGTCGGCAAGCGGGAGATGATGGGTTGCAAATGTATCGACTCCCAGAGGGTCGTCCTCAGTGAGCAGCGGCATGATGTCCTTCACCCACCGCAGCACATTGGCTTGGCCCATGCGCAGTTGTATCTGCTTGTCGAACATCGTGACCATTGGGAGTGGGTCAGCTGCGCCGCCATACACACCGATCAGGGAGATCGTGCCGCCCCGCCGCACGATATCGATAGCCGAGAGCAATGCCGCTAATCGATCTACACCGGCCACCTTGTTGAGCGGAGCGGCCAGAGCATCGGGCAACAGCCCGGTGACCGTCTGCAGTGCCTTGGCTACGGGTGACCCGTGCGCTTCCATTCCTACGGCGTCAATGACCGAATCCGATCCACGTCCGTCCGTTTTGTCTCGAATGAGTTCGCCTAGGTCGGCTTCCTGATCAGCGAAGTTGATCACTTCGATTCCCCTATCACGACTCCTCTGGAGGCGTCCGGGAACCATATCTACCGCGATGACGCGTGCTCCATGGTGCTGGGCGATGCGAGCGGCCATGTCACCAATCGGACCCAGGCCCAAGATAACCACGGATCCCCCCTTAGGGATCCCCGCGTACTCCACCGCTTGCCACGCGGTCGGCAGAACATCGGAGAGATAGACGAACCGGTCATCGGCTGGTCCTTCGGGGACCTTAATGTGCGTCGTCTGGGCCTGGGGTACCCGCAAAAATTCGGCCTGGCCACCTGGGACTTCGCCGTAGAGCTTGGAGAAACCAAAAAGCGCGGCACCTGTTCCTTGTTCTTTAACCTGAGTGGTTTCACATTGGCTGAAGAGCTTTTCATCACACATGAAGCAGTGACCACACGACATCTGAAAGGGAATAACGACTCTGTCGCCGGGCTTGATCGCGGTTACTTCGGCACCGACTTCTTCCACGATTCCCATTGGTTCGTGACCGAGAATATCTCCCGATTCCATAAATGCCGTCAGCGTTTCATAGAGGTGTAGATCAGAACCACAGATATTGGTGCTCGTAATCTTCACAATTGCATCTGTGGGTTCTTTGATCGAAGGGTCAGGCACCGTCTCCACACAGACGGTTCTTTTGCCCTGCCATGTGACTGCTTGCATGCGCGGCTCCGTTTCGTTTTGGGCCTCGCAGCTGGACGGGTCGCTGCGTTGGAGATGAGGCCAAACCGTCCCTACCCTGCAAGGTTCGGGATCAAACGGCTTGTTGGCAATTTGATGCTTGTATCTCCCTCCCAAGTCAAGCCGCCGCGGACTCAGTGATGGGTAAGAGTCTGCGAAAGAGGGACGCGCATCGGTTACGGCGCCAGTAGGTCAATGGACGCTGCGTTGCTGATTCTTCACACAGCCTTTGCCTCTCGGCGCGTACTCGCATCTCTGCTCGCGGTTAGACGCGGCCGAGGGGTGCAAAAGAAGCATCGTTGTGGTCGAGAGGCACCCCCTTTGGCGGAGAAGAAGAGGGCCATCCGGCTGATGCGTCGGCTCCGCCAAGCTACTCGGCACAATCAGGGTGACGGGGGCAGCCGGTGCGGGCTGCTTGGGTCGAGCGAGCGCCACCATTGTCCAGCTTCACGCTTGCCTTGATAGCGGTCCAGCCTTGGGCGTGGCGATCCCTGGGCAGTTGGGTGCGTGCGACCAACGGACCCCCCCGCTGCTCCCGGGAGCCTCATTTCCCGTGTGAACGCCCTTTCTCGAGGGATATATTTGTACCAGTCCGGCTGGCCCATCCCGGCCGTAGTCGGACTCCGGGCGCCAAAGGAGTGGAAGGGGTTCGACAATGAAGTTGGAGAACAATCACTCCGATTCCGACTTCTCTGTGGTTCGAGTCAGCCATTCCGGTTCCAAAACGGCCATCGCCTTAGCGGGCGAACTTGACGTCGCCAGTGCTCCGACTCTTCAAGGATGTTTGTCGGAAGCGGCGGCAGCCGGGGCGGAGACAATAGAGGTCGATCTCGGGAGCCTCGCCTATATCGACTCAGCTGGACTGGGGGTCCTGGTGTCCGCGCACAAACGGTTCGAGTCATCGGGGGGCAGCCTCGTCATCAGGCAGCCGAATGAACGGGTTATGCGGATATTCACAGTCTCGGGATTGAGCAACTACTTGAACATCAAGAAGTAAGTCCGACAAATCAGTCTGAAGGTGGACCGTTCGAGTCCCATCCGGATTGCTAAATGGAGCCGCCGGCCCGGTCCCACGGCCCTGCTACGGCCATGACATAGCGGCCAGACTCAAGTCGGACACGCTCGGGGTCATGGCACGGGCAGGTTGAGTTGTACGGCCAATCGTTGGTGCTTAACCGGAACCACACTTGTTTTCCTTGCTCAAGGCCAACCACTCCCCATTCTTCGGCCAGAAGGTCAACTAAGAGCAGTCCTCGGCCGCCTTCGGCCAGAACTTGGTCTTTTGCCGTGATGGCCGTGCGGGCCCACTTCGGCTTCACAAATGGGGTCGAATGGGGATCGAAGTCCGTCACGCCGATTTCTAGGCTTCCCTCTCCCATCGCGACGACGAGCGCAAGGTCGGTTGACGCATGGCCAATGGCGTTGTTAACCAGTTCGCCCGTCAACAACTCGGCGTCTTCTTTGAGGGTCGGTAGCTGCCACCGGTCAAGAGTCTCCGACACCAGGTGGCGCGCCGCAGCGCTTGATGTCGGCATCCCGCCGAACTGGGCGTTCTCCACTCGGCACACGAACAAACTCCTCCCGCTCGATCCCAGCCATTCTGCCGTATTCGCCGCTCCAGCCTTGTGTTGTGCCCAGGAACAGAAAACCCAAACTTGTACCAAAGATTGGCAATGTCATTTCGTGGCAATGGTCATGCCTCATGCCGGTTGCGTCACCCGCTTTCTTAGATCTAAGGCCAAGCAAGGCGAACCGCACCCAATGTTTGGAGCTGTGTCTTGTCCCTTCGGGCAGTTGTCGGCCTCACCGATGAGATTCCCGCCTTCTTCTGGAGCCCACGTTCATCTCATCTGATGGCGTTGCCTTCGACGGGGGGGTCAAATCAACAACAAGGCGGCCCAACCAAGATACCTGTGCGGTCACCGCCTCAGCGTGGAGCTAAGTCCAGGGCCAAGGTCGGTTGGCGGGAGACCGACGCATACCTCAGCGGTTCACTTGATCCGTGCTCCATAAGCCTGCAACGCTTCAACCAACGCATCACAATCGGCAACGGTAAGCGTGAGATTCGGATGGCGAAGCCGACCGGTTGGTTCGCCACCACGGATCGGTCGGCGAAACGTTACGTAGACCCCACGCTCACCATTCGTGGCAAACGTCAACCCATGATCGGCGAACGAGAGTCGAGCTGGCCCCGCTGTCTTGATGAAGTGATACGGACCGGTGACCTCGACGTGCTCAATGTTGGATAGGGCCGTATGAATCCTCCATGGGCCGAACATTGCGGTCATTTCAGACCCACTCACCCTCACGTTCGACGTCTGGGGCGTCACCCCGAACAATCGCGATAGTCGAAGGTATGCGGGCACGAAGTTGAAGGGAAAGTACACGGGAGCCATGGAGGAGCCATACCCAGCGTTTTGTCGCCTAAGCCGACTGAGGGCTGCACCAAAGGGTTAGGACACCTCCCTTCGGCCATGTGGCAGTTGGAAGCATCTGGATCACCTGGGCCCGTCACAATCAACGCACCTTGACCGCTTGAGGCTGCGGTCAGCCCAGGATGTCCGGCGCCAAGCGAATATTTGTGGGCGTGGGATCTCGGAGATTGGGGTAAGTCAGCCAGATGGCCATGAATCGTCGTAATCTCCCATGTTCACCAGAGCAAGTGTGGAGCGTCCTGTCGGACGGTAGGCGATACGCCGATTGGGTGGTCGGGACAAAACGGGTGCGAACCGTGGACGCCAGCTGGCCAGCCATCGGGTCAAAGTTTCGACACACCGTTGGTGTACGGCCGCTCTACCTGCACGATGAGACTGCTGTACTCGAATGCGTTGCTGGCGAGCGCTTGGTTCTTGAGGCTCGCTTTCGACCGTTTGGACGAGCACGGGTCGAGGTGCGTCTGCAACCCTCGAAGATGGGGAGCGTGGTCGAGATGATTGAGGAACCCAGCTCCCCGAAAATCGCACGAATGACGCGTCCGCTATGGGAGCCGCTTATCCATGTTCGCAACACCGAGGCGTTGCGGCGGCTGGAATCAACAGCCTGCCGAGCAGCCTGAATAGCTAAAATGGAACGAGACACGGAGATTGTTCTGGGCCCACTGCACGGTGAGCGATTGCGAATTAATCGAATCGCCGACCGGTTGGATGTGACGGATGATTTAACAGAGCGGGCGGACCTCGCCAGTGAGTTGGTCAGATCGGTCTCCCGTTACGAAGATACTCTCGAACGAGTCCTGTTTCCGCGAATGGACGGATTGGCTAACGAGGAGCTGCGAGTGCAGCGCCATCACCTCCGAGAAGCGATGAGGCTCATCCACGAGCGGACCACCGGCATCGATCCCCGCAACGTACACGCCTCGGACGGTCAGACATTCGAGGACACGTTGAGCGACGCCGTAGCCACTCTGCGACGACTTCTGGCAGGCGAAGACCGACACATCGCATCTCTCATCGAGAGTCTCGATCCTGAAGGACGCAGCGAACTTGCCGAAGAGATCGCCAGCTCATTTCGGAGCGCTTCGGAACGGCCCGATCCTCCCCACACCGCTTTCGGCAGGTTCGTCAGCAATATGCGGATCAAACTGGACCACACATTCGAGGATGTGGCTACTCCCACTCACCCTGGATCTGACACCGTGGATGGCTGAGCAATATTCGGGAGCAACCTGAGCGGTCGAATCGAGATATGAAGGCCTTTGGTGCCGGTTCGAAGTCTTGCCCCTCAGCTCGTGGTCTCAATGGGGATGCGCAGCGCGGAATTGTCACATCTCCATTGGAGGAGAATCTCGGCGGCAAAGCGGGCCTCGACCAGGGCGAGGGCCCGGGCCCCGAACAGAACATCGCCGGCCAGCTCCGGTTCCTGCCGCAGAAAATCGGCAATCATGACCTCGCTCGCGAGATACTGGTGTTCCGCGTCAGCCTCGACGTGGGTATCGTAAAACTGGCGTCCCCTAAGCGGTATGCCCAATCGGCGCAATGCTTTGGAATATCGACCCATCGGGCCCACCGAGGTCATTTCAAATAAGGCGAGGTGGCCGACAAGGGCGCCTCGCAGACGACGGTGAAGAGCGAGGAACGATATGAGATTGACCGTCGCCAGCGTAAAGCCCGGAAGTTCATTTAGATACCGGTTTGGACGAGGATCGAGGCCGAGGGCGGTCATAGTCTCTGCAAACAGGGCGGAGTGCATTCTTGACCCGTCGCCATTGCCGTACTCGTCGGCTTGGATCTCCACCATCGTCGCCTTGGCCTGCCCCGAAATGCGGGGTATGGCCCAGGTGTGAGGATCTGCCTCTTTGAGCTGATAGGCAGATCGATGCTTGGCAAGTTCACGCATTTGATCGAGAGTGGCCTCTTCGCAGGCGAACCTCGAGAGGGATGGGCCAGCCCTTTTGGCAGCCAATGCCCATAGCTCAGCGATGGTGTTTTTGGGCGAGTTGTCGACGGGCCCAACACCAGTTCGAAGATCATCTTCGAACCTACGTTCGAGGAGCCGTCGCACCCTGAGGACCGATGGTTCCCACTCCCAGTCTGGATCGATCTGACTCCAGCCGAGGTAGTGCAGCTCGTAGCAGCAGTACAAGGCCAGATGGCGATCGTCTTCGCTCGCCGCATCGACATCTGGAACCCAGTGAAGGTCACGGGGAGCCTGGCGCAGAGCGGCGAAGAGAGTTTCGGTAATCTCACCCCGCGGTTCGGGCAATGGGGGAGCGGGTTGGGGTAAGACGTCGAGAAGGCGCCTAGTTAAAGGGAGAGGTCCCCCCATCTCCGAGCAGCGCTGGCGTGAATCGGTCAGGCGGACAGACACCCCGCTGAGGGCACCAGAGCTAGATTCGTCCACTCGCCTTGGCATGGCCAGGCTGTACCCGCCGCAGGGCTTGCCAAACCCCGCTTTTACAGGTGAGCTGATGGGCCGGCATTGAGGCGACAGCCTGATGGCGCTCTCGGGCACTGAGCGCCGCTCGGCTGATGCGGATGTCCCGATATCTGATCCCGCCTCGCAACCGGGCGAAGAGCGCTGGCCAAACGCATACTGAGCGTTCGAGGGCCCAGAGCGGCGCGACGAGCGAGCACCGAAGCGGAAAGTAAGCGGTGGCCCCGTCCCGACGACGGCCCAACTCCGCGAGCACAGTGGTCGTCACGGCACCGATGCACACGGCTCGAACCAGGACGACCCAACGCCGCCTAAGTGCGAACTGCGAGAGCGTTGGGATGACGGCGAGAAAGGATACGAAGCGAACTGGACGGGCCAAGTCATCGTAGGCTTGGCGGATCCGCTGGTTGACGAAGTGATGGGTCGTTGGGGGGAGCCGACGCACAAACAGGTCAGATGCTACGAGTTGGCGCCCGCCAGCGGCCTCAATCGTCTTCACCAGTTCGAAATTCTCAAACATAACGTTGCCCGCGTAACCACCGGCCCCGACGAGCACACTACGCCGGATGGCGAGAGTGCCAGGCCAATCGCCAGCTGCCGCTCGATTGAGTAACGAGCGTCCCGAGTCCCACACGGCGTGCCACGGAAGCGGGGCGAAGTAGTTTTGGGGTCGAACCACGTCCGCCGAGTCAAGGCGCTCGACGAGGTCGAATAGTTCCGAACCGAAACGAACGTCGTCGTCAGCAATGACGATGCGGTCGTGAGTGGCGAGGCTCACTCCCGTTAGGACGTTACCTACCTTTCCCATTGGGGTCGGAGTTCTGACCGAAACGTGAAGATGCTTCGACCAGCGCCGGTGGTTGACCTCAAAGGCGTTCGCTGGTGACCCGTCGACCACAATCAATTCGCACTTCGCCCCAATGGTCGCTAAGTAGGCGTCAAACTCGGGATCCACCACAGGCTCGCGAGCGGCCAGGGGCAGTACGTAGCTGAAGGACGAGCTACCAACAGGGGGATTTTCGTCGTTCAGCTGTGATCTGGCATCATGGGACCACCGCCTCGAGGCTCTGAAATTTCGAGGGTCACTGCGTGACCCACCGCCTCGGAAGGATGGCCTCATCGCCGACATAGCCCTGGCGGTTATACCCAAAGTGCCCCACCTGAACCGCCGAACTGCCCGCCGCTTGGTCTGCGGCCGAGCCCTCTTCGTCGGGATGATTTGCGCAGATTTTCCGCCCTCCGACGTGGCGCGAATTAGTCCAGGCTTTGAGTTTGGCCGTTAGTTCAAGGGGTAAAGCGTATGGGCACCGAGGAGCAAGGAGGGTTCCATGACAGTTCCAACCGACAATCTTTCGACACCAAATGGTGCAGCGAATACTGCGGAGTCCGCCTTGGAAAACGCCGGCCAAGAGGTGCCGAAGGTCGCCTCGACGGTGAAAGAGCAGGGATCGGCTACCGCTGCGGCGGTGCAGCAAGGCGGTCAAGTGATTGCCGATGAGGCCAAGGAGCAACTGAGTCAGTTGACCGAGCAGGCACAGCGCCAGCTTCATGAAGCGCTGGAACGAGCACAGCACGAGTTCAACGAAAGGGCGTCTGAGCAAACGGGGAAGGCCGCGCAGAATCTGCGCGGGCTGGCCGATGAGCTCCAGGCTCTCGTCGAGGGTCGAACGCAAGAGGCCCCCCGCGCGGTTGACTATGTCGGTCAGGCGGCCCAACGGGCCAGTTACTACGCTGACCGTTTGGACACTGGGGGCTTCGCTGGGGCGGCGGAGGATCTCAGCCGTTTCGCTCGCCGCCGCCCGGGACTCTTTCTGCTGGGTGCCGTCGCTGCCGGCGTGGCCGCGGGTCGATTCGCCCGCGCCGCTCAAAAAGGTACTGACGGGGGATCAAAGCCACGGCCGAACCAGTTCCCTTCAGTGGCCGCCGGTCAGGGTGCACCGGCACTCTCTACGCCGTCCTCATCGGTTCCATCGGATTCCGAAGGCAGAGCCAACGCTCTCACCTCCGAACCCGATCTGCCCGGACCCCTTCCGATCTGATGTCGGTCTCCGTACCGCCGCCAGAGGGGAACGCGGTGATGGCCCAGCCAGCGATGGGTGAGAAGTCCCTGGGGCAACTTATGGGGGATGCCGTTTCGGAGATGGGCACTCTGATGCGCCAAGAGATCGCCTTGGCCAAAGTTGAGACCAAGGAAGAACTCTCCAAAGCGGGAAAGGCAGCCGGATTCATGGGTGGAGCGGCCCTCGCCGGCCACCTCGCCCTCGTTTTCCTCTCTTTGGCATTGGCGTGGCTCCTCAATCAAGCCATGAATCGAGCTCTCGCCTTCGCCCTCGTGGGACTCCTTTATGCCGTCACCGCCGGGCTCTTGGCCATGTCAGGTCGGCGACGGGCCCAATCGATCAATCCAGTACCCCAACAGACCGTCGAAACACTCAAGGAGGATGTCCAATGGGCCAAAGCGCAGAAGAGCTGAGGCGAGGCATTGCTGAAACAAGGGATGACCTCGGAACAACGGTGGACGCCATCAGCGACCACGTGAGTCCAGCTCGGGTGATCGAGCGCCGAAAGGAAAAGCTTGCTTCCCGTTGGCACTCGACGAAGGAGTCGGTGATGGGCAACGCGTCGGATCTCCACGCGTCAATCGGGAGCGCCAATGACTCTGCCAGTGAAGCTGTTGGCAACATCCCTCACCAGGTTGCCGCCCAAGCCAAGGGACAGCCACTGGTCGCCGGGGCCGTCGCCTTCGGTCTCGGGTTTCTTGCCGCCGCGGCGTTTCCCGGGACACCGGCGGAAGGGCAACTGGCCCAGCGGGTCCAAGACATGGCACAGCCGGCCGTCGATCAGCTCAAGGAGTCGGGTCAAGAGGCTGTGTCCGCGTTGAAGGAACCCGCTCTCGAAGGTGCGCAACATCTCAAGGATGCCGTGGCGGAAAGTGCGGACCAGGTTCGTCACGCGGCCGATGAGGCCGTCGGACACGCCAAGGACACTGCCTCTCAGGGAGGCCAGCAGGTGGGCGACCAAGTGAAGCAGTCAGCCCAGGAGATTCGCCCAACAAAGTAACAAACACCACATCCCACGAGCTGGAGCTCACATGACTTCGACGAATGACACAGCAACGAACGAGGCCAATGGGTCAGGCTCGGCCCGTCCAGAGTCGGGGCACCTTGAAGATGCCAGTGCTCCCGGTCTTGGCAGCCAAACCGAGTCCATCACCACGACAGAGCGCGAGCCGGAGAGGCCGACCGACATTCCCCCGCGCTCATGGGGCCATGTGGTGGGTCGCGTTGGCAAACAAGTCAAACACCACAACCTGACTGACCGGGCCGCCACGCTGACCTACTACGGCCTGCTGGCTTTATTCCCCGGATTATTGGTCGTCGTGTCGCTCTTAGGGTTCGTCGGGCATTCCACCACCAACCAGATCATCCACAACCTCGAACAGGTTGCCCCCGGCAGCGTCAAGTCCTTTCTCCTCACCGCGATCCGCCACGTTCAAGGACGCGCTGGCGCGGCCACAGTTGCGGCACTACTGGGGCTTGTGCTCGCCGTGTGGTCCGCGTCGAGTTATATCTCGGCGTTCATGCGGGCATCGAATGCGATCTACAACGTCGACGAAGGCCGCCCGGCCTGGCAAAAGGTCCCTACCCGGGTCGGGGTCACTGTCGTAACCATGGTTTTACTAGTCGTCAGCGCTGTGCTCGTAGTCCTGACTGGCAAGATCGCCACCCAGGCAGGTCAAGCACTGGGGATCGGCCATAGCGTCGTCACGGTATGGGATATCGCCAAATGGCCCGTACTCCTGGTCCTCGTGAGCCTCATGTTCTCCCTGCTTTACTGGGCCTGTCCCAACGTCAAGCAGCCGAGCTTTCGGTGGATAACTCCAGGCGGGCTTGTGGCGGTGGCCATTTGGCTCGTCGCCTCCGCTCTCTTTGCCTTGTACGTCTCATTTTCCAGCTCCTACAACAAGACCTATGGCACTCTCGCCGGCATCATCATCTTCTTGGTCTGGCTCTGGCTCACCAACCTGTCCGTGCTCATCGGCGCCGAATTTAACGCCGAGTTCCAGCATCAGCAGGCCATCGAGAATGGCCTTTCACCGGACGTTGAGCCCTTTGTCGAGTTGCGGAGCACAAAAAAGCTCGAGGACCCCGAGCGCCAGCGGGTCGCCGAAGCGGACCGACAACGAGAGGCGAGCAGTCCGAACGAACGCTGAGGCTCTCGCCCGCTAGGGGTGTCGCGACCGGATCTGCTGCCGGCGGATGACAAAAAACCCCTTCTCGGAGGAAGGTGGGTCTTTCGCGTAATGGTTTTGTGGCAGTTACCTTCCTATAGCGGATTCGATCCGCCGTGCCGGCTTCCATCTGCTGAAAATGAAGTGTCTTGTCCATGGTGGTTGGGTGGAGACTGACCGGGACATTGACCGGACCGAAGCTCAGCGAACCCTTCCAGATTGCGCACTCCTTCCCGGTCGAATGGGGCAAGAGACGTTGTCACTCGTCAGTAGGCGACGTCATCCCATTTCGATACGGGCGAGGAAGATCTCCACTAAGGCGACCGCACCTTCGCATGCCTGCTCGCAAATCGACCTCGGCTCGCCTTCGAATTGCTTAATCTGAGACTCCTCGCCAGCATGATCGCGCACGGCCATCCAAACGGTGCCGGGAAGCTCACCGTCTTGGCTCTCTGGACCTCCGACGCCCGTTACGGCCAGGGCGACGTCCGCCCCCAAGAGCCGGGCGGCGCCTCGAGCCATTTCTAGGGCAGCGCGCTTGCTCACCACGGGACCGTCACTGATGCCGAGAACTTCGCGCTTGACGTTGGAGTGGTATGCGACGAGGCCGCCCCGCAGCCACTTGGCGGCGTTGGGTCCGGCAGCGAAGTGACTGGTGAGCATGCCGCCGGTGAGCGATTCGGCGACGGCCAACGTCAAAGAGCGGGCCATAAGCAGGTCGGCGAGCTGGCTTATCCGGTCTGGCAGCTCGGCATCGTCCCTAGTCATCTGCATTGACTCTGCTATACCCATTTCGCATGGGCGAAACCCACATCTCGGGCGACAAGAGTTGGAGGACCTTGACGTCTCGATCCGCCTCCGCCGATGTGGGGCCGGTGTGCGCTCCGAGGTTTCCGATTTGATCATGAGGCGGTGTCGTTTCGATGACCTGGGAGAGGCTTGGACTGTATTCAGCCCGGCTCCTGGCCACCTGGGACCGTGTTCCGTTCCCGGCGTAAGAATTCATACCGTCGGTCCCGATTTTCAATGGTCCAAAATCGATAGCGTTTGGCATGTTTGTTCGATCAGGGCGAGTGCAGCGACCTCCCCGACGCCATAGTCGCAGAGGCCGTGGCCGTGCGGCGCGCTCATATTGGCGAGCAACGACAGATGGACGGAAGACGCCGACCTACAGTCCGCCAAGCGGTTCAAGGCCGGTCGCCGTACCGGCATCTCGTCGGTGGGATGGGCTGAAAATCTGGCCCAAGGGGCTAGCACTCTCGAGTCGAGAGTGCTAATAATTTCTCTTGGCGCCGCAACGGGTGCCCGTAAAAAGGAGTGGTGAGTAGAGGTAAGGGAGGAAACCAAGATGGCTCTCGTTCGTTCGGATCCGTTTCGAGATGTAGATCGGCTCTTCCAACAGTTGGCAGGTGCTGGACCTGGCGGCTCCCGCCAAATGACCATGCCAATGGACGCCTTCCGCAAGGGAGACTCCTTCTTAATTCGGCTTGATTTGCCTGGTGTGTCGGCCGAATTGGTCGACCTCACCGTTGAGGACAACGTTCTCACGATCAAGGCCGAGCGGGTGCCTCCGCCTCACTCCGATGAGATTGAGGCGATCATCTCGGAGCGCCAGTACGGGACCTTCATCCGACAGGTGTTCCTTGGAAACAATCTCGATACCGAGAACATCGAGGCGCAGTATCAAGCGGGCGTGCTCACATTGGTTATTCCCGTAGCTCCCCACGCCAAGCCTCGTCGAATCCAGGTGAGCGGGAGTGCCGAGAGCGAGTTGGTATCGGCATGACGTGCCTTGCCGCGGAGCGTCTGGCGGCCGCGTAGGCGAACCACTCATTGGTTTGCCCCGGGCGGACACCAGGTCGAATCCCGTCCGCCCGGGGCGCCCCCCAAAGCTTCGTTCGCGCCTATTGGAATCGAAGTGACTCATCACAACCATTTTTCGGCACGGTACAGGTGAACCTGAATACGAATCTCCCGCCGAGGGATGTGGGGTGCAGATGCCCAGCCTTGGTGGCAGCGGCGGCCGGACCTGAAACAAATTCGGCATCGTCAACCAGTTGGTATGAACTATCCCAGTAGCAGGGGGTCGGCTCCTGGCTGGGGTCGGGTGCTTGGGTCAAGATGCTGGTTGCTCGGAGGCGGGAAGGCTTCGCGAGACCATGTGGGCGACGGCATTAGCGGGCGACCCTCTCTTGCAAATGGCGGAGTCAGTGGCGCACGCTGCCGACACCATGTATGCCATCATCGACCCAGCGACGAAGCGGGTGGAGATTGGTACAACCGGCGCTGGAGTCTCGGCGATTATCGTAGATGGTGACCGACTGATGCCAGTGCCGCTCGTCCAGCAAAACCAAGAAGCAGCGCTGTCCGCGACATTCAGCCTTACCGAAGGGGCCACCCTCATCCTTGCGGCTCACGGTTTCTGGTGGAGTACGCAATTCCTGTCTTCGGTCGAGCAGATCCTCAAAGTTGACCTTGGACACCTTGATGAGGAGCCAGCCGCACTTGAGATCTGTGGCCGATTGGGTCGAGCGCCCCTCTGGCCGAATGGGGCCGCGGTAGTCGTGCACTTCGAGCGCACGGAGGGGAGCCCTGTGAGACAGCGAGCTATTGCACCCCAGCCCTTAGCGGGCCAAACCGTAACCGAAGTCCGCGCATCTACGGAGGAGATTGAGGCTTCTGATCACCACGGGAGGCGGCAAAGGTTTTGCCGGTATTGGAGTGATCGACCAGTAGAGCAAAGCTCTATTCGAACCACGAACTGGTGACTACGACGTACCCACACGCCTGGCGCCACTAGTTCGTCAGTGTGCCGCTCGCACGTCCACACCTTCGTCCAGGCGCCCGGAACTTTTACCACCCAACCACGCCACCGGCTTCAGCAGTGCGTCCTCACCGTGTTCTCGTAGACCATGCGCCAGCACCGGCCGTCCTGGGCGAAGGTCCCCGATGCAAGGTCCCAAGCTCATCGATGCCGTCCATAGATCCGTAGGAGCCCACCCCTCAGGCCGTTCTGGGCGCTCGTCGGCGCCTCCCGTTTCGATCACTTGGGCGTGGGTAGGGGAAGGCTATGAGCATTCCCGATCCCACGGACCCTATTCCTGGCGAACCTGCACCAATACCCATAGAACCCGATGTGCCCGGTCGCCCTCATGACCCGGTCGACTCGGCTGGGTCCAATGAGTAGTACATGTGAAGAGCCGGACGATGACGCAAGGGCGGCAGCCCCGGACGCCCCTTCCTAAATGACGAAGACGAGAGGCTGCGTGCGAATTCGGAGTGGTAACGGTCGTGGGTGCTGAGTACGTGTGCCCTCGGTGCGGTCAGGAGCTCTCGGCTGCTGAGGGAAAGGGGTGGGTCGCACCGGGTGGCGAGGTTCTGCCGTGGGTCTTTTGGTGTGAGGTCTGCGCCACGGATACAGGCGAGGCCTGGACCTACGGCCTCGATCGATCGGACAACCTCATTCGGGCCGATGCCTTTATGCTCGAATAGGCAGGCCACGATCGAGGCTCGGCCCTTGAGGTTGGATCATCACTGGAACCACCGCTAGCCAACCCCGCCGACTAGGCGGGAGGATCCTCCTCTCGATTCTTCCGTGCCCTCTCTTCGCCAACCGGATGTCCCTCGCCGTTTCGTAGAGGGTCTAGGTTGTCAGAGTCGGTACTCCGCTCATGCCGCTCGTCGTCGTCGGTCACGCTCATCGTGCCGACTGTCCGACGTCTCGCGGCCCGGCGGGCCGATTGCCAGTTGTTGGAGTCTGAGTAGGTTGATGGGTAAGAGTCGGATTGCCATTGGCGCCGCAGGCCGCCAAGCCGACAACGAGCCCAGCGGCCAGCGCCGTGCCCCGCAATCTCCGGCTTTGGAGAGGATCCTTCATTCGTGGGATATACCCGCAGTTGCCTTCTGCTAACTGTCCCGAAAGCTAGTCCGATTACGGGCTGTTCAACTCCAGCACGTAACTCCCCGTTTTTATCATCCGCCCCTATGTCCTTACCCAGGTCGATTGGTGACCAAGGAGTTACCTCCAGCCTGCCTGTGCCAGAGGGTGCGGCTTGAGAGCAGATACCGTTTTGAGGTGCCGGCGGCTTCAGACCGGGATGTTGAAGCTGTCTGCCGAGTAGGAGAGCCACAACTCACGGCCGCTAAGGGACGGTAACGACCACTGTGGTTTCAGCGAGAGGATCGACAACCGTGCCTGTTGGGGGTGAGCCTGAGCTCAGCAGGAGAAAATAAGTTCCCGTAGTCAACTTGTCGTGAACCGGGATCACCACGTTATGGTGCGTTCCTTCTTTGACCTTCACGTATCCGACCGCATCGCCATGTTTACTTCCCACCTGCTGAGCCACGGCCAAGTAACCCACGCCAGTCGCGGTAACTCGGCCCGTCCTGCTTTCGGGCATGGTCACCGTCGCGGCGGTCACAGCGTACCCATTCGAGGTCTGCGATGACGCGACGATTGTCGCCTCAAGTGCCAACTCGTGTTGCTGTGACTTGGTCGCCCTTTTTGTGGCCAAGGGGCTTTGCGTTGGCCCCGACGAACACGCCGCAGGTCCGATTGCTAGGGCCGCCAGGAGTGACGCCACAGTCATCGTCCGTCTTGGTGAGCCGATGGATATTGGGAGCTGCGTGGCGTACGCATCGTTTACCGTTTCCCCACGCTCGGGGGCTTCAAACCACGCCGGAAGGGAGTGGACCACTTGGTCCTCCGTTAACCTGCATTAGTGGAGGGCCTCGGCGCCCGTTGTCGTTTGCCACCCAGGTGGATAGGGAAAGACAAGCATCATGACTCTCGTCGCAATCCACGCAGAGGTGGATTTTTGGTTTCTCGTCATGAGCCGGTCCTCCTTCGCTCATATCCTCCGGATGATGTCGGACCGCATTGAATCGGCCACGGGTCTCGATCCGTGGGCGCGGCGGCTCCGTTCAAAGCTGTCCTTCGTGGAAAGTGCGCCCATTCGCGGCGCGCTCGAGTGGCTCTTCATTGGGCCACCCACTCCATCCATTGCTCACGGACCTGCCCATCGGATGTTGGACGGGTGCGTTGATACTCGACCTCACCCGTAACGGGGACAAGGGGAGCAGACGGCTAATTGGAGCCGGCATCATGTGCGCTCTGCCGACGGCGCTGGCCGGCCTCTCCGACTGGATGGATACTGAGGACGCAGAGATGCGAATCGGACTATTGCATTTCGCGGGCAACGTGGTCGGACTCTCCTTCTTGTCGGTCTCGTGGTTACGACGACAACAAGGGGCCCGGGGCCTGGTCACGTCCGCGATCGGGATGACCGCAATTGCGCTTTCTGGATGGCTTGGCGGGCATCTCTCATATGCCTTGGGCGTCGGAGTCGACACCAACGCATTCGATACTGGGCCTCAAGAATGGACAGCCGCGGGCGTCCTCGGAGATGGGGAGGGCCTGAAGTGTCTCGACGCGGGCGGAGTCCGAATCGTTGCGGCTAGATCCGGTGGGCAGACCTCGGCCTTGGCGGACCGCTGTAGCCATAGAGGGGGTCCGCTTTCGGAAGGCACACTGGTCGACGGGTGTGTCGAATGCCCCTGGCATTCAAGCCGGTTCGAACTGCACACGGGCGACGTCACGCGCGGCCCAGCATCGGTGCCCCAACCTCGCTATGAAGTGCGTGAGGCTGATGGCGTCCTTGAGGTCCGACGCCTTGAGCAGCGGGCCCTGCGCCGCAATCCGGTGTAGAAAGGCAACAAGGTCTTCGAGGTCGGCCTGAGTGGGATTGGGCGTCACCGACCATATCTGGTTTTCGGACCACTACGAGCCACGGATATCACGCGTTAAGGGTCACTCCGCCCCATCCCTCCAACGGGAGGATTTGTAATCCGCTTCCCGTTCACGCCGAAAGGGTGGGTAGTTCCGATTGGCTCGACGGCGACGTGAATGTCGTTGCGGAGCCAGCATCAGTCACCAAGTGCCGTCTGGAGGTCTCGGACGTGTTCTTGGGTTTGTTCGAGCAGTGGTCTCAGAGCCTCGGCTACGTCGGCTAGCTGGAGTTGGTTCGCCTGGGCGAACCGCTCTCGGTAGCGTTCCAGCTGCTCGCGCTCGAGTTTCAGATCAGCTTGCAGGGCATCGCGCGAATCGGTGGTTGCCGGCACTTGACGAACCTTTGTGGTCGGGTCACCATCAAGGAACGCAATCTGAGCAGCAAGGACCCGGGCATGATTGAGTTCTTGACCGAGATGCTGGGTGAGTTCGTCGATGGTGCTTACATATTCTGGACCAGTGACAGTACTAATATGTAAGTTGTATTGAACGATGGACTGATACTCGGTGCTGAGGTCTTCGTTCAGAAGGTCGATGAATTCGTTCTCGGTCCATGTACGTCTCCTTTTGGGTTACTGATTGTGGGTCTGTTCTGCCAGCAACCTGGCCACGACTTACGACTTCTTGGCAATCAAATCCAAGGTCAGGATCCTCTCGTGTGGATCAAAAACCTGACCCGTTTCGCCAACATTGGCCGTTCCAATCCATCTACGATGCCGCCCGTCACAGCCACGCTGGCAAAGGAGGAATGCATCACCGATAAATCCTTGGTTGACTCTTCCTTTCATGGATCTGTGATGCCTAAGGCGGTCATGGCTCCCTACCCACTTTCAGGTGCCAACTAACGGAAATTGAATCGGGCTCGCCGTCGCAGGCTTCGCCCGACCGGGCCGACCAATCGAACCGTAGTGGCCGTGCGCATGCGGAAGGCCTGGCGGCTCCCACCCGCAACCCCAGGGGTCAGAGTATTGGAGGGCGATGGGGGCCCGTCATGCCCCCGCTGCCAAATGGGTTGGCGATCAGGTCATACAACGACCTCCCTCGAGCTAGAAGGGCTACAGATGGGGGTTGTGTCGGCCGTAACCGACGACCAAGCTACGTGCATGGCCAAGAAATTGAAGACCAAGGACCGCAAAAAACTCAGTAAGAAGTCTTTCGCGTTGCCCGGGAAGCGCAAATACCCGATCCCCGATAAGGCGCACGCCCGCAACGCATTGGCTCGGGTCGCTCAAAACGGCACCCCGGCTGAGCAGAAGAAAGTGAGGGCGGCTGTAAAGAGGCGGTTCCCGAGCATCGGGAAGAACCAGACCAAAAAAGCCTAATCCCAGATGCTTGATCGATTGCCGTAGGATTTGCACTTCAGCGGCTTCGATCTAATAAGGGACGGTGAAAATGGATGTCCGCTCAGCCAGAAATGTGGCACCTGTCGCCCGACACGCCGGAACTGGTCCCGTCTGGTGGCTCATTCAACCTGGCGAACTCAAGGAGGTGACCAGGGGCGGGTTCCTTGAGCTGGTGAGTGAGTGGGAAGTTGCCGGCGGAGGTCTCGTCGATCCACACTCGCATCCAACTCACGAACTTTAATACATCATTTCTGGACGAGGCGTTATGAAAATTGCCGAAGACGAGCGGGAAGTGGGGCAGGGTGATCTGATCAGGATTCCTCCTGACGCAGTGCACAGCATCTGGCCACTGACTGCCAATTCGGGGCTCCGCGGGTTGGCATTCGCCGTCGGGATCGAGGGAGCGGATCCGGTCGACTACACGAGTTGACAATTCGTGTCGGCGCAAGCTTGCGGGCGCCCCAATTCCTCGAGGTCCACTCCAACGTAGAGAAACCGACGGCCCTGACCGCGGACCCCGAGCTCCAGGGGAACGATGCGGAGGCGATCGACTGGGCGCACCGTACGGCTCGTGCTTTGGCCTGGTGACGAGCGCTTGAGGATGCCGGACAGCTCCGACCGATGGCAGAGGCTCATCGCCTGATCGGCATGGGCGACACCGAACTTCTGACCACACTCTTGGGCACGACGCACCCGTCATCAGCGCGTTGCACGGACATTACTTCAAGGAGCTTCATCCGTTTATCGTCGCACTGCCGGGAGCACAAGAACTGATCACTCACGTGAAGGGGCACGGGGGAACGGTTGTCATTGTGACTTCAGCGAAGAGAGATGACCTTCCTGCCCTCTTGGCTCCTCTCCGTTCGGAGAACTTGATCGATTCGTCATTGATGGCGAGGACGCTTAGCGGGGCAAACCTCATTCGGATCTTTGTTCGCTCGCCCTCTACCGGTCGGAACTGCCATCCTCATCGGTCCTGGCCCTCGGCGACGCGGTTTGGGACGTCGAGGCAGCTGGTCGGGCCCCCGTCAAATGCATCGGAGTGAAGACCGTTGGATTCTCGGAAGCAGAACTCGGTGCGGCTGGCGCTTTGGCCGTATATCAGTCACGCGCAGACCAGCTGACGCAATGGGCCGAAAGCCCACTCGCCCCTTTCTTCGTCGCCTGAAGCGTTGTTGCACTAGCAACCGGCAAATCTTCACAGCTTTCTGAGATTACAAATTGAACGGATTGGGAAAGATGCAGTCAGGGATAGCGACCCTCCCGCAATGAACGACGCAGAAACGAGAGGAAAAAAATGCCCTCAAAGTCCGTCAGTGTAAAGAATGAGAAGCAGTACGAGCGACTCAAGGAAAAGGGCATGTCAAATCAGCGGGCCGCCCGGATTGCCAATAGTCCAGATGCTTCCAAGCATGGGGGGCAGAGCTCCGGAAAGGCTTCCAACTCAAAACAGGGCGGGACGACCGCCCAAAAGAAGGAAGCGGGCCGCAAGGGTGGCAAAGCAACTGCTCAGAAGTCATGAAGTCGCGGCTGTGCATTTCCTTTTGAGAAAAGGGTGGACGTGGACGAAGGGAATGATCTGGATGGTCGGACTACGTCCTGTTGCCCTCATTGGGGCCTCCGGAACGACTGCCACCCCTGAGGTACGACCGACCGCGATGGGGCTCGATATGGGCATATCAGCGCCTCGTTTTCTCTGGCTACGGTGACCGACCCAACGGGGATAGGCGCAGTGACGCCCAGCACTGCCGGACCTGCGGTTGGGCCGGGGCCGAGACATGACGAGTCAACGGCTGAGCGAAACGACCGGAACCTCGGCGATCTCTTGCAAGAGCTTCGGGTCGCCGGGCTGGGAGTCCAGGTACTCTTCGGTTTCCTTCTTTCACTTCCGTTTACCGTGCGATTCGTCAAGCTGAATCAGACGCAACGTGATCTGTACGAGGCAAGCCTGCTCTTGGCTGCATTTTCGATAGCTCTCTTGATTGCTCCAGTGGCGTATCACCGATGGGTCTTCCGCAGGCATGAGAAGGGCAGGTTGCTCAGGACGGCCAACGTACTGGCCCTGGCTGGGCTGGCCACCGTTGCCTTAGCGGTGTCTTCGTCGATTCTCCTAGCACTGAGCTTTGTCGCGTCGGGGTGGGCCGTCTCCGTGATGGTCGCCCTGATCTTTTCTGGTTTTGCCATCTTGTGGCTCATTCTTCCCCTTCTCGGTCGCCGGAATCCTCCTGACCCGCCGCGCGAGTAGCAGTGCGTGGGAGGTTCGTTCCTGACGTGTTTGTCGGGTCGTCAATAGGGGAACTGAATCAATACACCGAAATTGTTAACGGAGGATATCCATGACTCAAATTGGGGCGTTTCTTTCCAGCGAAGAACATGGTCCGCGGGAATTGGTGACGCAAGCCCAACTGGCGGAAGAGGTGGGGATGCATTCGGTATTCATTTCCGATCATTTTCATCCGTGGATTGACCGGCAGGGGGAGAGTCCATTCGTCTGGAGCGTCATTGGAGCCATCAGTGCGGCCACGGATCACCAAGTGACCACCGGGGTGACCTGTCCTACCTTTCGGATTCATCCCGCTATCCTGGCCCAGGCGGCGGCCACCTCTCAGATCCTTCTCGATGGTCGGTTCGTCTTCGGCGTGGGGTCTGGTGAAGCGCTGAACGAGCACATTTCCGGTCAGCGCTGGCCGTCGGTTGACATCCGCCTCAAGATGCTCGAAGAGGCTGTCGAGCTGATCCAACTGCTCTGGGAGGGTGGGCTGGTCAACCATCACGGGGAGTTCTATACGGTCGAAAACGCGCGGCTGTACTCCACACCGGATAGCCCGCCGCCCATCGCCGTATCGGCGTTCGGACCGAAGGCGGCAGCGGTTGCTGCCCGCATTGGTGACGGTTTCATCACTGTCCAGCCGGACGGGGCCTTGTTGCAGAAGTACCGGAGTCATGGAGGGGCGGGTCCATGCATTGCCGCGTTAAAGGTGTGCTGGGACCAAGACGAGAAGCGGGCACGGAAGCTCGCCCATGAGCTCTGGCCGACCGAGGGCCTCAACGGTCAGCTAGCCCAGGAGCTCCCCATGCCGGCCCACTTCGAGTCAGCCGCCCAGATTGTCACTGAGGACATGGTGGCAGACGTGGTCGCGTGTGGTCCGGATCCAGAACGGCACGTGAAAGCGATTTCGGCGTACCTTGATGCTGGGTTTGACCAGGTCTACATCAACCAGATCGGCCCGGACCAGCGAGGGTTCTACGATTTCTTCGCCCGCGAACTCGGTCCTCGGTTGGGATCAATGTGACCGGACTGCAAAGGTTCACAAAGGGTCATCTCTCCTCGACTTGACAGTTACACGCAATTCACACTCGGGGCAATGGGCTCACATTGTGAGCGCCTTGAGGGGTGACGGTAATGCTCCCTGCAAGGTCGTCTGAGAACCCGGAATCGGTTGGTGCGCAGTCTGCACACCGTCGCTCGTGTAGGCGCCGCCGGGAGACCTGACGCAAACGGTGCAGGCTGGCGTACCGGAGCCAGAACCCGTATTGGTGACCTGAACGTTCACGATCACCTCGGCCGGGTTGATCGGCTGCATGTTGGCCATCGAAGCGCGGCAGCTGACGTTTGTCCCTCCATTGACTATCACCAGCACCACCACGATGACGGCCATCAAGATCAGGAGGATGCGTATCGCTAGAAGGCCGCGGCCTGGTCTTCGGGTTGGGACAACTACCGCGATGGTGAGATCTCCCGCTCAATGGGTCCCGATAGTTCTTACCCATTTGGGCGGGCATTAGACCTCGCAAAGTGATCGGTTCGGCCGAGGTCCGTTGGCAAGGCTGAAAAGGAAATCGAAATTACGCGATTAGCCTGAACCGGCTGTGCTGAATTCGATTCGCTTTGGCGCGAGGCGTGAGGTGGGCCAGGCCGAATCAAGGGCGTCCCTGCTCCGAAGGAGCTACCGCTCGATTTGGTGCGCTTCCCGCAGGGCAGAAGACGGCTCAACGGTCAGGGCTGATGAGCTCTGGTCGCGTCAGCCTTCTTGTCAGCAGGCGCGTGCGAAGTGGGAGCCGGCGAAATCCCTGCTGCGTATTGATTGTGTCTGACACGACGAATTCGTCCTGAAGCCAAACCCGACCGCATCGCGATGCGGAACCGACCTGGGCCCCAGTAACGAGCAGAAGCGGCGTGGGCCACCTCCGCCGCTGATTGCGGGGAGCGATCGGTCAAGGCATTCACGAGTGCCTCAACCTCAACAGCGAGAAACGGATCCTTGCCTGAATACATCGAGGCTCGCGGGAGTGGTGCCCACCCTGCCCGGTTGCGGCGCCGTGTCGTAGCGTCAGAAGGGGCTGGGTACCCCGTTCTGCGTGTCGCCAGCTCGATGGGGTCACCTTCATCAATGCTGCCCGGATCGTCGTCCGAGGCAGCTGACAACGGTGTGGCGATTTCTTCAAGGGGCTGCTCCTCGACATCAAGGCCGAGTACAATTTCCACAAGGCCCGCAACGCACATGAGCACCCCCCCGAGCACGTAACCAAGAGCCACGTATGAGGGCCGCTTAGTGGCGATGAGGTTACCAAAAAGTACGGGTCCGGAAATTCCGCCGAGGGCGGTGCCGACGGCGTAAAAGAAGGCAATGGCAAGCGCCCGAGTTTCCATCGGAAAGATCTCGCTCACGGTGAGATAGGCCGAACTGGCTCCCGCAGACGCGAAGAAGAAAATGACCATCCAGGCGACTGTCTGGGTGGTGGCAGTAAGCACCCCATGGTCGAAGAGATAGGCCGTAACGACCAACATGGCGCCCGAAAGCAGATACGTGCCTGCGATCATCGGACGTCGGCCAATCACATCAAAGAGTCGCCCTAAGATGAGCGGTCCTAGGAAATTGCCGACCGCAAAGGCAATTAGGTAAAAGCCCACCGCGTCGGTTCGCACATGATAAAAGGTGGTTAACACGAGACCGAAAGTAAAAAAGACTGCGTTGTAGAGAAACGCCTGTCCGACGAAAAGCGAAAGTCCAAGTACGGAACTTCGGGGATACTGGCCAAAGACGACCTTGGCAACTTGAAAGAACCCGACTGCCGATTGCTCGCGGATCCTTATAGGTTTGTCCGGATCGCTAAGGCTCTGTCCGGTCGATTCTGTGACCTGGCGTTCGATGTCGTCGACGATCCGATCTGCTTCATCTGCCTTCCCGTGCGTAAAGAGCCACCGGGGACTTTCCGGCAGGTGGCGACGCACCAGAAGGACCCCGAGCCCGAGGACACCCCCCATGAAGAAGCAGACGCGCCAGCCCAGATCGAGGGCCAGCAGTTTCGGGTTGAGGAGCACCAGAGTTGCGGCAGCTCCCACGGCGGTGCCGAGCCAGTACGACCCGTTGACAATGAGATCAACCGTGCCGCGAACCCGCGCCGGAATGAGTTCGTCGATCGCCGAGTTGATGGCCGCATACTCGCCGCCGATGCCCATCCCAGTGAAGAATCGAAAGATGTAGAACATTTGGTAGTTCCGTGAAGTTGCCGTCAGAACCGTGGCGGCTAGATACAAGCCAAGCGTGACAAGGAACAGGCGTCGACGACCTAAGCGATCGGTTAAATGCCCGAAGACCAAGGCCCCGGCACACGCGCCCGCAATGTATATGCCAGCCGCATCGCCGATCTGAGCAGTCGTGATGGCAATCCCGCTGCCTGCCTTGGTCATTGTGCTGCCAACGGCACCGACGATTGTGACCTCAAGGCCGTCGAGGATCCACACGGTACCGAGTCCCACCAGGACCATCCAATGCCATCGAGACCAAGGGAGCCGGTCTAGGCGGCTGGGGACCGTCGTTTCAAGGACTTGTCCACCACCGCCCAACCTTCCGCCGCCGCCCGTTACTCCATGAGCCCCATTCTCCGTCGGAGTTTGCATGATTTCTAGTTACCCCGGTTTACCCCGAAACTAAACCTGGGTGACACGAACGGAGATGTGGACATCGCTCTGATGATTCGGCACCATGCGATTCGCTGCATTTCGCTAATGGGCTGATGGATTGGTACGCGGCGAAGGTGCGTTACATGGGGCCAACGAGTGAAGTTGACCGTCCTTCGACACATGCGTGTGTGCAGTCCACAAGGACATCCTGCGCGTTCTCCAAAGGGGCGGCGACACTCCAGGAGACCGACTGTTTTGCGGTCTGCCGGTTGGGTAGAAAATCTCGTGATGCCGGTATTAATCGGAACCTCAGGATGGCAATATGCCGATTGGCGGGGTCGGTTCTACCCGGCTGAGCTAACTCAATCTCGCTGGCTCGAACATTACGCCGCTCGTTTCCAAACTGTGGAGGTAAACAACTCCTTTTACCGACTGCCTGAAGTGGGCACTTTCCAGCGCTGGAGAGACGTCACGCCAGACGACTTTGTCGTAGGAATCAAGGCAAGCCGATATCTGAGCCATGTTCGTCGGCTCAAAGAGCCCGACAAAGCCGTGCATCGCTTGATGGAGCGAGCGCAACATCTGGGAAAAAAGCTGGGCCCAATCTTGGTGCAGCTTCCGGCTAACTTTCAGATTAATTTGGGTGCTTTGGATGAAGTTCTCACCACCGTTCCTCGTGGGGTAAGGGTCGCTTTTGAACCGCGCCACCAGTCGTGGTTTGTTGAGGCCACGGCCGAACTGCTCTCACATCACAACGCGGCCTTCTGTCTGAGCGATTCGCCTCGCAGGCGTGTACCACTGTGGCGTACGGCGAACTGGGGGTACCTACGATTCCACGAGGGCCGGGCGCGGCCCGCTCCGTGCTACGGCCGAGCGGCCCTTCGTTCCTGGGCCGAGCGACTCGCTAGCCAATGGTCCCCTGAAGAAGACATCTACGTCTATTTCAACAATGATCATGGAGGGTGCGCAGTGCGCGATGCCCATCGGTTCTCGCTAGCTATTCGCCACGAGGGTCTAGAACCGACAAGGGTGCCCACCGCGCGCGAGTCGTCGCTCAGTCGGAATTGATGTTGTCTGACGACCATTACTAAGAAGCAATCTCACACACCTGAACTTCACCGCCGCGGGGATGATTCGACAACCGTTGACCCGTCCGACCGAGCTATTCTGAACGTGGCTTCGGAGGATCCTGAGACCCCGAGGCCCTGGCGCCTTTCGCCACGCGTTCTTCGGAATCCTCAAGAATCGCCCGCGCTTGTGCCTTCGGATCATCGCTGGAGGCTTCCTCTGAGGGTCTGCCATCAGCACGAGTCCTCACGGCCTCGTCGTCAGGTGGCTCGCTCGTCTCCCCATGATCCGGATCCGATAGTTCCCGATTGGCGCTCATCGAAATGCCTCCCAATGCTCATGTCCGTACGATCGTAGCCCCGGACCTACTGGCCGGCGGGGCGCCAAGCAAGGCGAATGCGGAACGCGCCTTGATGCTATCGAGGCGCCAAGCAGGCAATTGGCTGGACTTCGACCAAGTAGGCCTCGCCATGTGAAATGGTGCCCATTGTTGCTTCGGAAGATGGCCTCACATCGAGCGGTGCGAACTCTGGAGGGGCGCACTGGTCACCGTTCCCCCGTGTCCGCGAGGTATACAAGTGCTCACCGTGAACCTGTGTTTCGAAACGGTGAGGCGGGGTACACATGCTGCACTGGTTATTGCCATTGAGAAGAAGGGAATACGCATGGGACTCGTATCGTCGGCGGGGTTTGCAGGCACCACGCGCAGCGGGTGTGCCGACCGAACTCGGAGGTGGTGCCGGTGGTAACTAGCAGGACTGAGAAGAAGGTATCCAAACCAGCGGTCGCCCGGACAACTGGTGTGAAGCGGAGGGGCGCCACAGCTACCCATCGCAGAGAATCGTCGACCACCGATGCCATCGCCTACCTCAAGGCGGACCACCGGGCTGTGGAGAGACTCTTCCGAGCCTTTGAAAAGGCTGGTGACAGGGCATTTCGGACCAAGAGGAAGTTGGTGGACGACATGGTTCGAGAACTGGTCCAACACTCAGCGATCGAAGAACAGGTGTTCTACCCTGCCGCCCGCCGCGAGGTCCCCTCATCGACCGATGATGTCCTTGAGTCTCTCGAAGAACACCACATCGTCAAATGGCTCCTTTCGGAACTCGTCGGCATGGACCCTGCAGACGAACGTTTCAACGCCAAGGTGGCCGTTCTTGTGGAGAGCGTCCGTCATCATATTCGCGACGAGGAGCATGATCTTTTTCCGGAGGTTCGGGCGCAACTAGGACGAAAGGCTCTGGTCGAACTGGGCGAGCAACTCCAAAGGGCCAAGCGTCTTGCTCCCACTCGTCCGCATCCGCGGTCGCCCGACGAGCCACCCGGAAATATCATCGCCGGCGCGGTGGCTGGAGTTGTCGATCGGGCGAAGGCCGCGGCCAATCCAACGACCTAGCTACGCAATGGTGTAGCTGCCCTGTCAAGGGGGGTAGAGAACATGAGCATGTCCGACCCCATGACCGAGGAGGCTGACTATCCGCTCTATGTCGTGACGGCTGGCGTCGGGGACGAGGTGAGCGGATGCCTCGCCGGATATATCACGCAATCGAGCCTCAAGCCGGTCCGTTTCCTCGTGTGTGTCTCGAAGGTGAATCACACGTTCTGGGTCGCTGAAAGGAGTAAGGCATTAGCCGTGCACCTGCTCGGTTCGGATCAGCGTGACATGGCATCGCTATTCGGCGAGTGGAGTGGCGACGCCATCGATAAATTCCGACAGCTGGAGTGGAGGGAGGGCATCTTGGGAGCGCCGTTGCTGCGCGACTGCGCGGCGTGGGTCGAAGGCCCGATCATCAATCGAATGAGCACCGGCGATCACGAGGCATTTTTGATCGCGGTACGGGATGGGGGAGCCGGGCCCCACCCGGGCCGGTTCATGCTGTCGGATGCCTCGGACTTCAACCCAGGTCACCCGTGAATATGGCACGCCAAACCAACCGAACGTGGCCTGGCTACGCCAATGAAGGGCTTGTGTCTTCGAACAGGCGAACCACTCAGGTTGGCGTCCACTTTGGTTGGGTTGAACTGATCAACCTGCATGCGTCATCGGAGTCAGTCCGGCCGTCCACTTTACTTCGCGTTCAAGTTGCTCGGTCTTTGACGAGTCGGGTTCTCCCGTTCGCCGGAGCTGCCCAAGGAGGTGGGATACCACTCGCTCCGCCTACGTGCGCCGCCAGGCCATGCCGTACCGACGGTGCCAGAGTCCGGCCGAGACGAGCGGTGCGGAGCCACAGTGAAGGAGCCGGCCATCGGGCGAAGCGACGGCGAGGAGACTGAAGCTGCGCCCGGCGTCCTAGTGCTCCCGCCAAGCGTTGAGCAGGAGCGCGACGGCAGCGACGATTCGCTCGGCAGTCTGGGGCGGCCGTTTGATCGCCGATCCGCCTTCTTCATCGGGCTTTCGGGGGCTTTCGGGGTCGCTGTCGCCTATGTCCTCTTTCGGGGGCTGTCGGACGTATCGAGCGTGCTCGTCATCATTGGCGTCGCCCTGTTCATTGCTATCGGGCTGAGTCACCAAGCAGTACGTCGCCTATGCCCAGCCGTTCGGAATTACGCCGGGACGAGTTCCACCTTCTGCCACAGCGTGATTGAACGGGCGGTTGCCCGCTGAGCGTTGTCAATATCCCCGCCGCCACCTACCTGTCCCGATGCGGTACAACGTCGGAGAGCGGACCGGCTCGGCGGTCTCCTCCACGAGTACGAACTGGCCGCGGGAGGTCATCCGGTGCACTCAGCGGGATTTCGTCGGTGTGAGGCTTGCGGTAAGAGCTCAAGGTCAGAGTGGGCCCCAGGTCGTGACCATGGCGATGAGCTCGGACGCGACCCAAAAGCGACGGGGTCGGCCCGGTCCCGCGGTCGCCTTGTCGTTTGGCTCGAGGATGCTTCGCTCAGCCAGCGTGGCGAGAGCAGCCCGCGCTGCACGCTCTGACACTGCGACGCGCTTCGCGACCAGTTCCGAGGAGACGACGGGGTGCTCGATCAAGACGGGGAGCACTAGCCGAGCCGTGGCGTCGGCGCGCAGGTCATGGATGCGCCCGCTCCAGTCATCCAGGAGCTGTTCGGAGCGCAGCATCAACCCTTGGGCGGCCTCGCTCGAATACTGAAGTTCAGCCGCAAGCCATTCGACCCACGGGTCGAGCTCGCCGTGGCGGAACCTGGTCATGCCGGCCAGGTACCCCCCGGGGTCTCGGGCAATGAAGACGCTGACGGGGGGCGGGACCGCGATCCCGGTGCGGTGGGCAAGGACCCAGCCGATCAGGATCCGTCCGATACGGCCGTTGCCGTCGCCGTAGGGGTGAATGGTCTCGAACTGGGCATGGGCGACTGCCGCCTGGGTGACTGGGTCCACCCACTCGGCGTTTACGAAGCCGACGAGGTCGACCATGAGGTCCTCGACCCGCTGAGGTGGGGGAGGGACGAAGGAGGCGCTGCGCGGTGAGGTTCCACCGATCCAGGACTGGGCCGTGCGAAAGGCGCCGACCATCTCCTCAGGCAGGCGACCCGTCGGGCCCATGAGGCGCCGATGCCACTCGTGGATATCTTCGATGGTGAGGTTGCGCTCGGCCCCATCGAGCGCGTAGCGCACAGCGGTGAGGTTGTCGGCCACCCAGGCGGCAGTGGCGTTCGAGGTGTCGCCGATCTCGGCCGCAGCGACATCGGTGAGAGGGGTGCGCACACCTTCGATGTACGAGGACGCCACCCCCTCCGCTCGGAGCAATAACAAGGCGAGCGGCTCAAAGCGGGCGGTGGCGCCGCCACTCGCCCGCACGGCCGCGATGGCTTGTTCGGTGCGGCGGGCGGTGCGAACACCGACCTCGAATTCCTGGCCGGTGAGGAGGTGCGGGACCCAGGCGCGGACTGGGGCGCCGTTCCACGTCACGGTTTCCTCGTGACCTCGCTCCCTGCCTTCCGTTATTGGCACCATAACGGAAGAATAGCAGCAGAACCTTCCGTAATAGTCGGAATTGCGGAAGTTGGCAGTGACCACCGATTGGCCGCCTGACTAGGAGGGATGGATTTTCGGCACCCACACCTTCTGATTGTTCGTGCGATTCCAGCACTGCTAAGCGGTCACGCGGACTCTTTCACGCAGTGGTTCTGCCGACCTTCCAGGCCAGCGGGAGCCGACCTGGAGATCTGTGAGTCATCACCCAAAGCGGTGCGCCAAGCTGCTTCGAGATGACCTGCTGCCTGCGCATCCAAGCTCGGGAGGAGGTACGCGTAACGGTCGAGGGTGACCTGGATGCTGGAATGCCCGAACCGTTGCTGTATCTGCTTTGGGTGGGCACCTAGATCGGCCAACATGGCAGCGGCACTATGGCGGAGGTCGTGAAACCGCAGATCGGGGACCAATCCCGCTCGGTGCACCGCCGGCTTGAAGTGTCGGCGATAGAAGTTGCGGCGCAGCAGATCGCCTCGGGCCGAGCTGAACGTGTGTGATCCGTTGGACGGATACCGCTCGAGATGATCCGCCAATAGCTTGGACAGGAAGCTCGGGATCGATACGGTGCGTATCCTTCCCGTCCGTGTCGGACCGACCTCGACGTGGCCGTTCGTCTCAGTCAGCGCCTCCACGACGGTAATGGCGTTGCTGGAAAGGTCGAGCTGGGGGACCTTGAGGGCGGCGAGTTCGCCCCAGCGCATGCCTGTGTACCCAGCGGTGTAGAGCAGCGCTCGGTACCGCCCGTCGATAGCGTCGGCCAAGCGAGCCAGCTCTGAGGGACTCAGGATATGTTGCTGGAGGCGGCTGATCTGGCGGGGAGGGCGAATGTCTCGACAGGGGTTCCGTCCGATCAGCCCATCGATCTCCGCCGAGGCCAAGATCCGGGCGAACACCGCGGTAGATGCCGGTCGTATAAGTGGGGGAGAGCTCCGCGGCAGCCAATGCGGCCAGAAAGTCCCGGACGTGAGCCGGTCGGATATCGGCGAGGGGCCGATCCCCGAGAGCGGGGAGGATGTAGCGGTGCAGGCGGGAGTCGATGTTGATCAGGGTTCCCGACCGGAGGTCGACCAACGAGCGTCGCCACGTCGTGGTGTAAGTGCGGAGATCGGTGCTGACCGTCCTTCGGGCCACTCCGCAGCCCGGCTCTTCTTTTGTTTCGAGGGCGACGAGGAAACGGCGGCCTTCGCCCTTGGACGACCAGGTCTTGGTCCGTTGACGCCCGGACCGATCCCGATATCGGGCTTGCCATCCTTTCCCCCGTGGATCCCGCCTTACCGACCCCATCGGAGGCTCCATCTTCTGTCAGCGATGACGGTGCGCGCCGAGAGGTCGGATACCGGCGGCGGGCATGGGTGTATGGACGTGGGCATGTTCCTGGTCATGGAGAGTGACGCGTTGGCGTCTGTACACCACACCTCAGCTCGGACGCATAAGCAAGGGGGCAACGGACGGCGTTGTACCCGTGGCGCATACGCAGTGGAGACGCCGTCGCCATCGGGGTGGGTTTGTGGTGCACGTGGTACAAGATCTGTGCGTACGGTGCACCACAGCGGTACCACACGAGGAGGACAAAAGCGGTCACCTGTGGTCAGCTATGGTCGAGCCAAAAGGGCGAATGAGCTGGGTTGATCCGTATTTCTGCAGGTCAATGCCCGAGGTCGAAACCCATTGCCAAGGTGAGGGTCGCGGGTTCGAATCCCGTCATCCGCTCCAAAGAGCCGCAGGTCAAGCAAACATTCCGACAGCCTCTCGTCTTTCGCTTGCCCATCATCTGCCCATCGCTTGCCCATCACGGCGGATGACCCTCACTCCGATTGGGTGAGGCTCTTCTGAGCTTTCACTGATAGAGGTGAGGGTCAGCCGAGCATCGGTCGAAGAAATCGGCTCTCGCCGTTCGTCTGGGCGTCTCATGACGCAACCGGCTGACCTGGGGCTTTCCAGGGGCATCGTGCCCTGTGCAGAATGCCGCCGAGAACCTCAGCGGCGACGCCGTCACCGCCCGGGACGGCGTGGGCATAGACGTTCAGGGTGGTCGATGTTCTCGCATGGCTGAGGCGGGCTGACACCGTCGTGATGGGGACGCCAGCGGTCAGCATTGTGGTTGCCATGAAGTGGCGAAGATCATGCAGCCGACAGTCCACCTTCGCTTCTCGGCGATAGGCGATGAACCGCTTGGTCACCCAGTTCGGTGGCCAAGGAGTCCCGCCGTCCTCAGAAAATACGAAGCTCAAACGATCAATGGCGACTCCGGATCGGTGTCCCCGTTTCATCGCCCGGTCGTAGTGAGAGGCCAGGATCTCGAGACTGTTGGCGTCGAGACTCACTCGATAGGTACGGCCGGTCTTCGTCGGGCGTAATACAGGACCCCCTTTGGCATCAAGGAGCGCTCGAAGGAAGCCGATCTGTCCTCGCCCGAGGTCGACGTCTCCCCGACGCAGCGCCCCGAGCTGGCTCCGACGGGCTCCTGTCGAGACGGCGATCGCCAAGAAGGTATGAAAATCAGGATCGACACCGGCGACGTGAGAGAGCAGACGGACGACCTCGTCGGGACTGGGGGGATAGATCGGTGCCGGCTCACACGACGGCGGCGACGCCGTGCCGGCCGGATTGACCCAAATCCATTCCCAGCGAAGGGCTTGGGCGAGTGCCCGGTGGAGCACGACATGGATCCGGTGCACCGTACCGGGCGAGAGCGGCTGGCCGTCGCGTCCACCACTCTGGCGTAGTTCGCCATAGAGGGCGTCGATGTCCTCGGTGCGAAGTGTGGCCACCTTCAGGTGTCCGAGACGAGGTGCCAGATGGCGATCGATGACGCTCTTCGTCTGACGTGCCGTCGTTGGTGACCAGTTCGGTGACAGCGCCGCATACCAGTTGTCGAGAAGATTGGCGACGGTCGCCTGAGCGGTCATCCGGGGTGGATAGTCGAGGCGAGCGGCGAACTCGACAAGCGCCCGCTGAGCAGCGCGGCGGGTCCCCTTCGTAGTGGCGCTCCTCCACCTTCGTTTGCCGGTGTCGGGATCGGTCCCGGCGTAGACCCTCAACTCCCAGCTGTCGCCTCTCTTGCGCATTGATCCTGGCATCGCTCCTCCTCATTTTCGATCGCCCGAGCCTCGACGTGCTCGGAAGGATCAAGCGTTGCCCGCCGTTCTGGATTCGCGCCAAGAATCGGCAGGGAGCCGAGCGGGGGTCTCTGGCGAGTCGCCAACCATTGACTTCGAATGGTGTGATCCGCGAATATCGGGTGGGTCGACATCTCTTAAGCGGTGTGAGGACCCACCCGGTATCGGCACTTCTCGCCCGGTCCAGATGGATAGGCGCCACGTCCGGTATCGACAATTCTCGGCGGCATCGACTTCTGTTTCGCGGTGCCCCCCGAACGGCACCGTGGGGGAAGCAACAATCAATGATCCCACGTGACTTCGATGTGATGACGAGCGGCGCCGAGCGCCGCAGCTACCGCCACCTTGTACCTGTTGCCGACATCATCCCGACCGTGAAGAGGAGAGATGTCAGACCGAACCGTGACAAAGATGATGTCTCCCCAACCCGTGCGCATGTCAATGCCAGTCAGGACATTTTGCCCTTCGGCAGGGAGCGCTTCGGACAGTCCCAAAAGAACGCGTCTCGTTAGGTCGGGGTTCATGAAATGACCACAGCAATACGATAATTCCCCCGCATGGAGGTCGTTAGGGCCATAAGTCCCAAGTCAATATCCCCAAGGCCGTGCCCCATTCGCCGGGATTGGGCCCGTTCCGCACGAGTGGGCACCCCTTGGGTTCAACCTGTCCGCTGGACGAACTTTCCAAGCTGGGGCGTACCTGCCTTTGAGCTGGCACTCTCTGGCCGCTTACGACCGTCTATGACACACCGCGACCGTTTGCTCGATTCGGGGTGGCACCACGCTGGGCCTCAACAAGCAAGACTAGACGCGTGACGCAGGGATGGCGCGTACAGCGAGTGGACCACCGGGATCCATTGGCTCCCGTGGAGGATATCGTGCGCCTCATCGACGTGGCCGGCACGGCCACGGCCGCCGCCTATAGCCGCAGCGACGCGGTCCAGGCGCTCAACGAACACCAGCCGGCCGCCGTGGCATTCTCGTCGGGCCAACTTGTTGGCGTCGCCATCGCGCGTATGGCCGGTCGCGATGCTCATCTGCTGGCCCTCGCCCTGCACCCGAGTTGGCGGAACCGGGGCATCGGCTCTGCGCTGCTTCGCGAACTTGACCAGGAGGCGATCCATCACGGCGCCCTCCGCATGCTGGCTCTGGTCGAGGCGGGTCAAGTCGGGGAGGTCGCGTTCGCGCACCAAGGCTTCGACCGGATTGACGGGCTCCACTTCTACATCAGGTCTGCCTCCATGGTGCCTGAGGAGCTCGAGATCGTGGAGCGCTACGGCGGCCACTTCCCGGCAGTGGGCCTGTGGCAAGAGATAAAAGGTTTCTCCACAACCAAGGAGCTCCTGGAGCGCCGGATCGTCGCTCCTCTGGCACATTCCGAGCTGGCGGACAGTGTCGGGCTCCGAGCGCCCGCGGCGGTGATGCTCTTCGGGCCACCCGGCACCGGCAAAACCTCATTTGCCCGTGCCATGGCGTCCCGACTTTCCTGGGCGTTCGTCGAGCTGCACCCCTCACTCCTGGGCCATGGCACCGCGGGCGCAGCGGCTCTCCGTGCCGCGCTGGAAGATCTCGCGCACGTGGACCGCTTGGTGTGTTTCCTCGACGAGGCGGACGAGATCGCGTCGACCGCGCGCTAGCCGACCCGAGAGCCAGCCGATCGTCAACGAGCTGCTCAAGGCGATTCCAGTTTTCAAGTCCCGCCCGGGTCGTCTCATGGTGATGGCAACAAACTCCATCGCCTCCATCGATCCAGCCATGCTCCGACCAGGACGCTTCGATCTCATCATCCCGATCGGCGCGCCCGACAGTGCAGGCCGTGCTGAGCTGGCGGCCGAGTTCCTGGAGGCGTGTGATGCCGAGGACATCGCCGAGCACACGGAGGGCTTCACGCCTGCCGACTTCGCGCTGGCCGCCCAGCGGGCTGCCCAGCTCGCCTTTGAGCGGGCGCTCGCCGGCGGTGCGCCTGCGGTTACATACGACGACTGCACCGACGCCGTGTCGCGGACGCGTCCCAGCGTCCACAAGGAAGCGGCCGCTGCTTTCGAAGAGGAAGCGGCCGCGTTCGCCAGGCTCTGATGTGATCTCCAGGTCCATCGACGGCGGGATCACCCTTCACGAGGACACCAAGCGGAGCAAGGTCCGACACAGAGCCGTTACTGGTGGCGAGAGCGAAAATAGGAGCAACGGACTCCATTCCAGGATGCTACGAGGGTCCCGTCCCAGTACGGGAATGCTTACGACCGTCGGGTAGGTAATGCCCCGATTCGCCGGGACCGTGGGACGGTGCGACCGATGGGTAGCCGGGAAATAGTGAGACAAACGAGCCGGCGGATTGTTCTCCTTTGTCCACGGATCGAGCCTTCGCACGGCGAGCGGCCAATTGAGCTAGCCGGCTGGCTGAGCGAGAAAAGGGCAATGTTGAAGCCTTGGAGGGTCGCCAGCAAGCCGTGCAGTCGGCACTGGTCAATAGCCCAGCAAATTCCGACCGGTCGGAACATCCAAATAGGTCGGCTGGACTGACTGAGCGGCTCGACGCATCACAAATGGGATTGAAGAGGCGCTGGTGGTGGGGTTGTGTCAAGGTGACGAACCGACACTAGCAAGAGTCTCATCGTTGCCATATTGAGAGCGAGGACAGTCGTGCCCTATCAGTTCAGCGACGAAGGCCTGGCCATTCATGCGGAGGTCCGTAGATTCTTGGCCGAGTACATCTACCCGAACGAGCAGCGGTACTACGCAGAGCTCGAAGAGGTCGGCCCCGACGGTTACCCGTCCGTTCTTGACGAGCTCAAGGCAGAGGCCATGCTGCGTGGACTCTGGAACCTCTTCCTTCCCGACCTGGCTCCGGACCACCTCGGCGTGCGATTGTCGAATCTCGACTACGCCCCAGTCTCCGAGTTGCTCGGTCGGATCAGTTTCGCCTCTGAGGTCCTCAACTGCGCGGCGCCTGATACGGGGAACATGGAGATCCTGAACCTCTACGGGTCCGGCACTGTCAAGGCGCAATGGCTCGAACCGCTCTTGGCCGGAGAGATCCGCAGCGCGTTTTCAATGACCGAGCCAGATGTGGCCTCCTCTGATGCCACGAACATCGGCCTCTCCATCGAACGCGATGGCAGGTTCTACGTTCTCAATGGCCGCAAGTGGTTCAGCTCGGGTGCTCGGGCCGAGCGGTGCAAAGTGCTCATCGTCATGGGCAAATCTAACCCGACCGCATCGCGGCATCTCCAGCAGTCGATGATCGTGGTCCCCAAGGACACCCCGGGCGTGTCAGTGGGACTCGATCCGCACGTGTTCGGCTACGCGGATCGAGGCGGACACCCCGAGATCATCTACCACGACGTCCGAGTGCCGGCCGACCACCTGCTGGGTGAGGAGGGGAGTGGTTTCGCAATCTCTCAAGCTCGCCTTGGACCCGGGCGCATCCACCACTGCATGCGATCCATTGGGGTGGCCGAGCGGGCCCTTGAACTCATGGTCACCCGGTCGTTGGAACGCACGACATTCGGCACTAGCCTGGCCCACAAGGGTTTGATCCAGGACTGGATTGCCGAGTCACGCATCGACATCGACATGGCTCGTGAATACGTGCTGCGCGCAGCCCATCTGATGGACACCGTCGGGAATAAGTCGGCGGCCACGGAAATCGCCGGCATCAAAGTGGCCGTGCCGAACATCGCCCTCGAGGTCATCGACCGAGCCATCCAGGTCCACGGGGCAGCCGGATTGACACAGTTCTTTCCGCTCGCCCACATGTATGCCCAGATGCGCGCGCTACGCATAGCCGACGGACCCGACGAGGTCCACAAGTTCACCATCGCCCGACGCGAGATCCTCAAACACCACCCGGGCTTCCGGATTAATCCGTTGATGGAATAGTCAGGACGTTCGGCCCTATGGACTCGTCGATCGACACGCCACACTGTTCATATGAATCCTCCTCCGTCCATTCCGGCCCGAGCGGAGAATGAGGACCAAACACCGAGGCCCGATGAGTCGGACGTAGGTGACCAACCAAAGGGGGTTCCAGCTTCTGACCTGGCGCGCAGAGTCGCCCGTCGCCGGACCGAGCGCGGGATGAGTTTCGAGGAGTTGGCCAAGTTGGCCGGGATTGATCCCGGCTACCTCAGGTACTTCGAGCAGAGCCCGTACGCAACGCTAAGCCGTAGCACATTGCTGCTTCTGGCCCTCGCCCTTGACACGACCTCTGTTGAGCTCTTGGGTGTGGAGGTAGATTCTGGGCCCAGGCGGGCGGGACATCACCCCGTGCTGGAGACACTCACCCCGGCGCAATGCGAGACACGCCTTGCGGCCGGAGGAGTGGGACGTATCGTCTACTCGAGCGGACGGGGACCGGTTGCCTTGCCGGTGAACTTCGAGTACACCGACGGTGAGGTCGTGCTGAGCACCGACATTTCCAAGGCTTCAGCGCTCGAGTCAGAAGAGGTCGTCGGCTTCGAGATCGATCGCGTCGACGAAGCCATGAGCGAGGGATGGAGCGTGCTGGTGACTGGTCGAGCACGCCGAATCGACGATCCTGACGAATGTGTCCGGCTCGCATCGCTCGACCTCGAAGCTTGGGCTGGTGGCGCTCGTCACGTGCTGATCGCGATCAAGCCAGATGAACTTACCGGGCGCGTCATCGTCCACCGTTCCATGCCAAGACAAGACTGAAATGGACAAACGCTGTTTGCCGAGATCATGTCGGCAAATACACGCGCCCATAGTTCGTGCGATTTGCTCGTTGTTCGGTACAGACCGAGTGTCTCGACTACGCACTCGGAGGTTCCTGAAGAGGTTTGGGCTGTGGCGCCACCAAATCAAGCAAGGATGCTTGATGCCTGGACCGACTCCGACCAAATGGGTTGCTGGGCCGACGCGTACGACGACGACCACGAAGAGATGCAGGTGCGAGGCCAAGGAGACAGACCGAGAGCAGCCTGCTAAATAGAGGCCCCCTGCAATTCCCGGTAGTGAACACGCCAGATCAGTCGATACACCCGTGACCAACGCGGAATGGATCGCAGGCCCGGTATGAAGGGCAAAAAGACGAGCAGCGCGGTGAGTCCCATCATGATGGCCCACACCTGCAGGTCGGCATTGGGGGACGAGCTCATCGGTGGCACCTGGTACCACAAGGTGTAGAGCCAGAGCCAGGCCTGACCGGGGAAACTCCCCGTCTCGTTCATCATCCCCCACTGGTTCCCTTGGAGATGCTGTTGACCAGCGAGGTTGGCCAGATAGGTACCGTCGGCGATGTAGAGGAGCGGCTTGGTGTAGTTGGTGTCGTAGAACTGGCGTGAGCTGAGCAACGCACCATCGAGCGATCCGCTCCGGGCCATTGAGGTCAAGGCGCTCAGCATGGGTGCCACCGGTCCGTAGCGACCGGCGGGGACAAGGAGGGCCCCGTGGGCAAAGCTGGCCTTGGTGACGGCCTTCTCGTAGGCCGCGGTCCACCGTGCTTGCTCCGACGATGGGGCTGACGTATAGCGATTGAGGACAGCACTGAGCGCGGGTCGGTTGGGCAGGGTCCTCAGTGGATCGATCACGAAGTCCTGGGCGGTGTTCACGGGATGGCGCACCCCGAACCACTTCTCGGGCGAGAAGAAGCCGATCGACTGGGAGCTGTCGGGCGTGGCGTTGTACGGGGGTCCATAGGTGGCGACGGCACTGGTGCCGTCGAGTTCGGTGATCGCCGTCTGGGCAAAGTCGACCGGATCGTTGGCCGTCCAGCTCTTGAGGGTGACCGGATGTTCGTCGGGCGACGAGAAGATGATGGCCAACCCGGCGATCAAGACGCCGACGACCAACAGGGCGACGAGCGCCTCCTTCAAGATGTCATAGGGGACGTAGGCACCATGCCAGTCCTCGACGTCTCGATCGGGGTTGAAGCGACGCGGCTTGTGCGCACCCTGCATTGCGCTCACGAGTCATCCTCGGTCTCTGCCGGTGACGGGTTGGGGTCCGAACTGGACGCGTCGCCCTCGACGTCGAACGGCGGCACAATGCCCCGACGCCTCACCATCAGCACATGCACTCCGGTGAGCGCGACGACGACCAGCGGGAGGAGCACGATGTGCCACATCAGCATCTGCCCGAAGTTCAAGACGTTGAAGATGGCGCCCGCCCCACTGGCGTTGATGCCGTCCTTGGCTTGCGTGGAGATCCATTGGGAGTCGAAGTTCTGCTGGGACAGATAGCCGGTGAAGGCGGCACCGACCGAGATCACGAAGGTGACAACTCCGGTGATCCACGTCAGGCGTCGGTTCCCCCTCCACGCCGCCATGAAGAACTTGCCCCACAGGTGGATCACCATGAAGAAGAAAAAGGCCTCGACGCTCCAGAGGTGCAGTGAGTTCACGAAGAGGCCGACCGAGGACACGTGCCACCAGGTGGGTCCCATGATGGCCAGGACGCAACCGGTGAGGATCACCCAGGTGAGGCTGACCAGCGTCAGGATCCCGAATACGTAGATCCAAGAGGCCATATAGGAAGGCTGCCTGTCCGGGAGCAGGCGTTCAGGTGGGAGCGCCGCAACCGCAGCCTTCCGGGCCCTCGCCGTCCACTGCCTCGAATCGGATTCGGCGTCCGCCTGTGGGCCGGGACTGCCGGTTTCGATGCTCATCGGTTGCGCCTCTTTCCTCGACGGAACGGAATGAGAATCGCTCCGACGAACACCACCACCATGAGTGCGATGAGGAGGGCGTTGGCCACGGAAAGCTGGATGAAGCCCCAGTGCAGGTAGTGGCCCGGCCCGTTGAGGTTGACCAGGGCCCTGATGGCCAACAAGGACATCATCGAATCGCCCGGTGCTCGAGCCGATTCATCTCAGCCCGGAATCCGTCTTCGCTGTTGAGAGCCGACATCATGGCTGCACTTCGCAATCGAGCCCGGTGCCAATAATGGCTAACTCTCCCGGGGTCTAGGGCAGCGAAAGTCCGAGCGAAGGCGGGACGCTCGGCTGCAAGCAGAGTAGCAGGGGAACGGCCCGACTGAGTGGCCGAGCCTCAAAGGCGCCCGAGAATCGTGACTAGGGCCTCGGATTCTTCTCAGTGTCCCTTGTTCGCTTCGAGCGCCGTCGAGCGGATAGCCGGAGTTGAGTAACACGAGATATCCCCACCACGAGGACGATAAGTGCTCCGACAAACGCGGCGGCAAGAAGCGTCACTACCAAGGGAATGTGTCCACTAGCTCCGAAGAACTTGATCTGAACCTTTTGCGTGTTCTGAACAACAAATGCGATGAGGGCGACGCCAAGTACCACTGCAATAGCTACTGCGGTCCATGCTGCGCTGGTACGGGTGTGGCTGACGCTGCTGCTGACGGACACGGCTGGCCCTGTCTCGCCCAATGGCTGTTCGTTTTCAGGAACCGATCGTGGTGTCTCCACCGAGGGTCGCCCTCCTTCATCCACGGATCGAGCCGACGCACCGCGTGCGTCCAAGTGAGCCGACTGCCTGGTTGAGCGAGACGAGTTCAATGTTGAAGTCTCGGAGGGTTGCCAGCAAGCCGTGAAGACGACACTGGTCGGTGACCCAACCACTCAAATGAGTATGTTGATTGTCGGCGTGAATGACATCGAATCCGGCCAGGGCACCGACCAATGTCAAACTGAGACTGCCTCTGACCACAAGTTCAAAGCGTTCAGTACTCATGACGCCGTTAACAAAAGGGGCGTCAGGCCCGTGATTCCGAAGAGGTTCAGCGCCATCGGTGAGGCGTTGAACACGACCAGGGAGCCGCCCGAGGCATTCAAGTCTCTCCAATGTTGGACGAGCACGGACATACCAGCTGAGTCGAGATAGGTGAGCTCAGCCATGTCGATCTCGACATCAGCCGTGCCATTCAATATGGGACTGTCGAAACACGCCCTGAGCATCGGCGCAGTTGCGACATCGAGTTCGCCCGAAAGGGCCACGACGACGCGGCTGTCGAACTCAAACTGGATGACTTCGGACCGGAACTGGACAAAATCGTCCCTGAATGCCTCACGACCGGGAGGGTTTGAGGACATAGCTGCACTTCACAATCAGGCCCCGAGCCAGAGTTGGCGGAAGTTACCGGGGTCTGGGGCAACAAAGGACCGAACGAAGGCTGGCTGTTCGGTTATTCAAGGGTAGCAGTCGCCTGCTTGGACCGAAAGGGCCAGACCCCTCGCCAGAGGACCGGGCGAGGGGGAGTCGAACCTGCCTTCTTGGCGCCAGGATCCGACGGCCCCAGCAATGGATCCAAGACCCCGTAACTCGAGATTCAATCTGTTGGCCGGGCCGATTGGACTCCAGATCCAGGATGATCCCGTCGTGCCAGCCGTCTCGCCACCACCAGCACGTCGGCTGCAGCTCGCAGGACAACACCTTCGTCCAGCCCTTTAAGACCTTCCACCGCCTGACCCACGCCACCGGCTCCATGCACTGCGCACCATGGTCGGCCGCGTTCTCGTAGACCATGCGCCAGCACAGCAAGGCCCATGACGAAGGGATCGGTGAATATCGAAGAGAGGTTTGGCGGTATTCGAGACCGCATCCCAATCGCTGAGTGGCCAGTGTCGAGTCTGTCGAGTGGCTTCACGCCGGGGCTTGGAGTCGATTGTGACCAATGGCCCTACTTGCTGCAGCGATCGCCCCGTAGGTTGGGTCCAACGGCGTGGAACTTTGCTCGTCGAAGGAGGCCATTGTCATGATGTTCGGATATGGCGGCTACGGTCAGTTGTTGCAGTACGCCCTCATGGCAATGGTGATGATCGCCTTCTGGGGTTTCGTCATTTGGGCGGTTTTGCGGTTTATCAGGAGCGATAGTCGGGGTCATCATCACCACCATCACCACCACCACCACCATTACTACTACTACGGTGATGCGCGCATGATCCTCGATTCACGTTTCACCAGGGGCGAAGTAGATGTAGAGGAATACCGAAGGCTGGTGAACGCGCTGTCCCATCAAAGCAACGGCTCGGTTGATGCCGGCGTCGGACAATGATTGTCTCTCCTTCGGATTAAGTGGACTGGCCCTGCGATCCCGTCGCCATTGACCGGCCGTTCGTCGATTTAGCTACAACTCAAGCGCGGTGAAAGGGTAGTTGGGAAATATTTCATGGGGTTTTCGAACGTGAGGGCCACAGCTGCCAGAAATAGACCTTCAGCGGAGCGAAGGCGAATCGAAGGTGTCGTGGCGAATATGTTCGGGCCGCCGGTGAGGTAATCCGGCTATCGACTTGCGATGACTCTTTGCAAGCAGCCAGCTCTATCCACAGAGCAATCGCTGAATCTTAGAGATCATCTTCAGGTCGCCTCCCGTTCGGCTGCAGTTCAGCTGAGGGGAATACCATTCGTTGCCTAGGCCGAGCGGAGGCGCGACTTATGCCCACAGACGCTCGGATGACCGTCACCAGCCCTAGCCCTCATGCTGCGACTATTTCGGCACATCGGTCAATTGATCCAGCACTCGAAGCCCTGGACCCCGGCCGCGAACGGCCTACCAGCGTCATCGTCTCCGAAGATCTGACGTTGAGCTTTGGGTCTCAGACGATTCTCTCGGATGTCAACATGCCCTTCACACGCGGCACGATCACGGCGTTGATCGGCCCGACCGGCTCGGGCAAGTCCACCTTCTTGCGCACGATTAATCGCTTGAATGACCGAGTGTCTGGGTTCAAGCGCGAAGGCGATGTGAAGCTCGATGGCCAAAGCATCTGGGCGCTCCATGGAGGTCTGTTCACTCTGCGCCGACAGGTTGGGATGATGTTCCAACGAGCGAACCCTTTTCCGATGTCCATTAAGGACAACGTCGTTGCCGGAGCAAAAGTCAATCGGATCGCCAAGGGTAAGCAGCTCGACGTCGTGGCCGAAACACGCTTGCGCGAAGTCGGATTGTGGGGTGCCGTGAAGGATCGGCTCAACGATTCGCCGTTCCGGCTCTCGGGTGGCCAACAACAGCTGCTGTGTTTGGCCCGCGCTCTTGCTGTTGGTCCCGAAGTCCTTTTGCTGGACGAACCAACCTCCTCGCTCGACCCGATGGCTACCGAATGGGTAGAGGACCTGATGCGGCAGATGACGCCAGCGCTCACACTGATCATCGTGACCCACAATCTGGGCCAGGCCCGTCGAGTTTCGGACAACACAATGCTGCTCTATGACGGTCACCTGATCGAACACGGCCGCACCGATCAGGTATTTGAACATCCACGCGAAACTGACACGGAGCGCTTTGTCAATGGACGCTTCGGCTGAACCCACGGGCCGAAACGCCTGAGCGGCGAGGATTGACCGATGCCTCCTTAGTTGTCCGCCTTTGATAAGAGAGCAGACGTGACCGGATTGATTGTTGCGGCACGACATGCGACGGCGTAGTCGTAGAAGAGCGAGATAGTGCTGAGGCGCCGCTCATTTGTCACTGTCTGCCCACTCCATCTCGGGCTGGTCCCGCAGGTGCCCTCACTACAGGAGTTCCTACGGGAAGCGATGTTGCTGACCCATTGGGCGCTATACGCTGGCGGTTCTCGGTACGAGCGTAAGTCTTCGCAATGGATCAGCGACCCTCTCTAGATGCGGCCGCGGATAGGGCGAACCTCGAGCCGAGTCGAGGGTGCCCGATGGGGACTCATGAGGTTTGTTTCCGGTACGACAAGTTCGCGCTTGAGGACCTTGCCCGACGAGTTGCGGGGCAGTCGGTCAAGGAACACCACGTCACGGGGCACCTTATAGCGGGCCAGATTGGACCTCACATAGCTCCTGACCGACTTGGCGTCCAATCTCTTGCCCGGCCGCAATACCACGAAGACCCTTAGGCGTGCTCCGAATGCTTCGTCGGCGACGCCAATGGCGGCCGCCTCGTCAATGTCCTCGTGGGCGGCCAGCAAGTTCTCAATCTCACCTGGGAACACGTTTTCACCGCCCGACACGATCATTTCGTCATCGCGCCCGTCGACGAACAAAAGGCCATTTTTGTCGAAGTGACCAACATCGCCAGTGGACATGAGACCTTCGATGCGTTCCTTACTGCCGCCGCCGGTATACCCACTGAATTCCTGCCCGTTGCTGACGAAGATCCGTCCGGTAGCGCCAGCTTGTACCGCCTGTCCCTTGTCATCGAACAGTCGAACTGTGGTGCCTCGCGGAACTCTCCCGGCCGTACCGGGGGCAGCCCGGAGGTCGGCGGGATCGGCGATCGTGGCCCAGGCCACCTCTGTGGAACCGTAGAGGTTGTAGACGATGTCGCCGAATGCATCCATCGCCCGCGACGCCAATGCTCCCTCGAGCTGCGCGCCGCTGCACAAGATGATGCGGAGAGACGACAGATCGAGTTGCTTGATGTCCTCCACGCCCAGTGACAGCAGACGGTTGAGGATTGTCGGGACAAGAATGAGGGAGCTGCAGCGGTGCTCAGCGGTTGCGATGAGCGTCTCTTTGGGGTCGAAGAACCTCCGCACCACCATTGTCGAACCCATGGCAGTCGCTAACAGCACGTTTGCCAATCCCAGGGCATGAAATATGGGCGGTGCGATGAAGGTGGCTTCGCCCCGGTGAAACGGAATCTTCGAGAGTAGGGCGCCCGGGGCGACTAAGGACAAGGCAATGTCGCGATCGGCGCCCTTGGGCGTGCCAGTCGTTCCGCTTGTGAGGACCACGAACTTGCCGTGCGTGTCCGGCGCTGGCGGGAGAGTGGGGTTCCCCGTAGCAATCAGGGCGTCGACCGAGGTCCCTATCGTCCCTCCGTCGAGGTCGTCGGTCCACGCCACGAAGCTGCCCTTGGGCGCATCGATCTTTGACACCACCTCGGCGAACTCCTCGTCATAGAAGAGAGCTTCCACGCCCTCTCGAGCACATACCTCGACGGCTTGGGGGCCAGAGAAGTCAGTATTGAGGAACAGTGCCCGACCACCTGCCTTGGCCGTCCCGTAAAAGGCGTCAAGCATGCCCCGGTGGTTCCGGCACAAGATTCCGACGCTCGCACCAGAATGGACTCCCCGAGCCCGCAGGGAATTTCGCCAGAGCGTTGGAGCGGCGGTCGAGATTGTCAAAGGTGAGGATGCCACGCTCGTCGACTACACCGGGTCGATCTCCGTCGCGGATGGCGGCGATCCCGACAGCAGCGCCGTATGGTCCGTATCGTTCCAGCACTTGGGCCATGGCCAACAATCGGTGGGGCGACTCGGGCCCAAGCAGGCCGGAGCGCGTGATGGTAAATAACGCTTGGGCTTCAAGTGGAAGACGCATGATGAGTTTGGTGAGATCATGAAATGGATCTGTCGTAGCCCCTCCTTATGCTGTCCGATGACTTCGTACTCATCCTTGCGGGTTCACCGATCTCTCGTCCACCGGACCCCCCGTTGGTGCGTTGAAGTGATCCCGAGCAACGCCCTATCTTTAGTCAGCGCCTTTGAGAAACGTCAGGTTGCTCGGTGATGGATATGCCGCCCGCTGACCTCATCAAAGGCGATGCGTACAAAGCTGTCTCGATCCTCACCTGCCCAAGGCGAAAGCCGGACGCCATCGAGGCTGGCAAGGTCTGTGGGATTGCGGACGTGAGAGGCACGACCCACCACCAGCACGCACCATCCCTCGTGGTAGAGGATGTCCGTACCGTCGATCTCAAAGGCCGCCACGGCATCATCTGTAGCCGAGTCCAGTTCGCCGCCGCTGCGTGTTCGAAACACGATGGCGTCTTGGTGCACGGCGTAGTTGACCGGGTAGATGAGCGGACGGCCGCGCACCGTGATGGCGATCCGACCTACTCCGTGAGCTTGAAGGCGCAGTATGCACTCGTCTCTACTGAGTGGCTCAAGGTGAATGCTTTCAAAGTGGTCAGGGACACCGTGCACTTCGTGCAGTCAGCAGGGGTCGGCTTCGTGGCCCGCCGGAGTCAGACCCCAGTAGGCATCCAGCGGATGGATCTCACCCGTGACGACTTTGTTGATCATGGTGCAGATGGGCAGATCGAGATGGTGACGCTCTGCCAATTCGAGCGCCACGTTCGCTGTCTTCACACCCTCGGCAACCATGTGCATCTCTGCCATGATGTCTTCAAGCCGTCGCCCTCTGCCGAGTTGTTCGCCCACGGCGCGATTGCGGCTGTGCGGGCTCATGCACGTGGCGATCAGATCACCCATGCCCGCTAGACCGGCGAAGGTGGCCTGTTGAGCGCCCATGGCCACACCAAGTCGCGTGAGCTCCGCCAATCCACGCGACATGACGGCGGCCCGGGTGTTGTCGCCCACATCGAGTCCTTCGCCGATCCCTGCTGCGATGGCGATCACGTTTTTGAGTGCGCCACCTATCTCACACCCCACCACATCGTCGTTGATGTAGACGCGAAAGAGGCCTCTAGTCAATACCGCCTGAATGGCACCGGCCACTTCAAGATCATCGGTGGCGATGACTGCTGCCGCAGCCTTTCCGGACATGATCTCCCGAGCGATATTCGGGCCGGTCAGTGCCGCCACCGGGTGCCCAGGGATGACCTCTCTGATCACTTCGGTCATCCGCAGGAGAGAGCCGCGTTCAAGGCCCTTGGAAAGGCTGACCACTGGGATCCAATGACGGATGCAGCCCGAGGCCTCTTCGAGCACGCGTCGAAAGCCAGAAGTCGGCACGCCGATGACCAGGAGATCGGCGTCGCACACCGCATCCTCAAGGCTGGCGGTGGCCGAAAGCTCGAGCGCTAAGTCGAAACCGGGCAGGTACGCCGGATTGGCGTGATCGACGGTGACGGCCTTGGCCACGTCGGGATTTCTCGCCCAGAGAACGGTGTCGTGCTTTGGGGCCACCAGGTGCGCCACCGTTGTGCCCCACGAGCCAGCTCCAAGCACTGCAATCCTCACCTGTGGCAACGTACCGCACTGGGCGATTCGATGTCGGACGCTTCCGCTCCGTGCCTCGCTCGAGCTCCAAACGAGGGGCTTACCGACCATCTCATGGAATTGCCGCGTTTTAGGGACTTCTGGCACTGCCCCGACCCTCAGAGCCCTCCGATACTAGAGATAGGGGAGTTGCTAATGAGCCAGGCAGGCGTTTGTGTCACTGTAGCGAGTGTTGGGGGCCGAATGGTCCGAGGCTTGAGCGCTCGGCTTGTTCTCTGCAGAGATACCACCGTGGACGGCGACACTCGTCGTGGTGTGGCCGAAAGAGCTCCCAAAGAGGCCTTGAGCACCAAAAGGATCGCTGAAAGAGGTGAAGTGTCATGAAGGAACTCGTGTATCCCAGGTTGTTGCTGCCTCGTGTCGAGCGACTGGCCGACAAGGTGGCCTTCGTCGATGTGACGAGCCACGGCGTGCGATACGAAGGCACGTTCGCCAATCACATCGACCGCCTGTTGCGGTTGGGTAACGCCATGCGCAGCGAACTCGGCGTGGAGCCGGGCGACCGCTTCGCAGTGCTCGCCACGAATGGGCATGAGTATGTGGAGCTTTTCCACGCCGCCATGTTCGGAGCAGGCATCATCAACCCGCTCAACATTCGTTTCACGCCGGCCGAGTTGGCGTACGTCCTCGCTGACTCCGGCACCAGGGTGGTCTTCACCGATCCGGTGTTTGCCACCCTCCTCGACCGCGCCTGTTCTGAGGCTGGGGCGAAAATCGAAAAGCTCGTCATCATCGGTGGAAAGGCTGGCGACGGCATTACTGGTCGTGACGGTGACACCCTCAGCTACGAGGAGCTACTGGGAGGCGGCGAGCCTGCGATGCCTCCCGAACCAGACGAGGAGGACGCCGCTGTTCTCATGTATACCGGAGGAACGACGGGCCTCCCCAAGGGGGCCCTGCTGCAGCAGCGCGCCGAGGTTCTAAACGTGTACCATGTGCTGTTCGAGATTGGGCTTCGTGAGGAGCGGCGGTTTCTTTTCCAGTCACCGATGTTCCACGCCGCGGTCGTGGCAGGCGTCCTTGGCATCCCTGCCAGTGGCGCGACCTCGGTCACGATCCCACTGTTCGACCCGGGACTGGTGCTGCGCGTCATCGCGGAACAGGAGATCGACACCACGATGGTGGTCCCCGTCATGTTGTCGATGCTCGAGCGAGCCGAGGGTTTCTCGGCCGAACATCTGCAATCGCTGCGCCAGCTGGTTTACGGGGCAGCTCCAATGTCGCCGGACCTGCTCGCCCGGTGGCTCGAGATGCTGCCCGACACTGACTTCATTCAGGGATACGGGATGACCGAGGCGGCCTCTGTGCTGACGTTTCTCGGTCCCGCTGATCATAGACAAGACGCAAACCGACTCGAGACTGCGGGCCGCCCGGTGTTGGGTGTCGAGCTCCACATCACCGACTCCCTTGGTACCGCACTTCCTCAAGGAGAAACCGGCGAAGTCTGCGCCCGTGGCGGCAACTTCATGCTCGAGTACTGGAACAAGCCGGAAGAGACCGACGCGGCAATGCGTGACGGTTGGTATCGCACCGGGGACATGGGCTTCATCGACGACCAGGGCCTGTTACACCTCACCGACCGGATAAAGGACATGATTGTCACCGGCGGGGAGAACGTGTACTCGACCGAGGTGGAGAACGCCTTCGCCACGCATCCTGCCGTGCAGGAAGTCGCGGTGATCGGAATACCCAGTGACACCTGGGGCGAAGCCGTGCTTGCCATCATTGTGTTGAGACACGGCATGAAGGCGACGGCCGAAGAGCTGCTGGACTACGCCCGCCAGAACCTGGCGGGGTTCAAGGTCCCGAAGTTGGTGGAGTTCCGGGAGGGTCCGCTGCCGCTGTCGGGAGCATTCAAGCCCTTAAAGCGAGAATTGCGACGGCGCTACTGGGAGAACCGTGACCGCCAGGTGAACTGACGCAGATTCTTGGTCGGGCGCCCCCGTGCACGTGAGAGGATCTTGACCTTGACCACGGCTGAGCACACCGTACGAGAGATCGAGGTGCCCACCCTCTCTCTTTCGCGGCTCGAACCGCTCATCGGGATGAAGCGCTACTCCGAGCTGCGGCTGGCTGGAGCGCAGGCAAGCCAGCGTCTCGAGGGAATGACTGTCTGGAACGTGAATTCGACGGCCACTGGTGGGGGGGTGGCCGAGATGCTCGAGGTACTGGTCGGCTACACGCTTGATGCGAACATAGATATCCGCTGGCTCGTAATGAGTGCCGACGCTGAGTTTTTCTCCATTACCAAGCGGATCCACAATCGTCTCCACGGAGTAGTTGGAGAATTCGGTGAACTTGGGCCGACCGAGACAGCCCACTATAGGGATATTACGGCTGCGAACGCTGCGAGCGTACTGAGCCGTATCCAGAAGGACGACGTAGTGCTTCTGCACGATCCTCAAACGGCCGGCATGGCGGCGGCGCTTGCCGAGGGAGGAGCCAGGGTGGTCTGGCGATGCCATGTCGGGCGTGAGGGGACCAACGAGTGGACCGATGAAGCCTGGTCATTCCTCCGGCCTCATCTTGCTGCCTGCACGGCGTACATCTTCTCCCTGCGCCAGTACGTTCCCGCTTGGATGGAGGAGTCCAGAGTCAGAGTGATCCCTCCGTCCATCGACCCGTTCTCGCCCAAGAACCAGGAAATGTCGCAGAGCGACGTGCTTGGCACGCTTCGCCATATCGGTTTGTTCCAGAGGAGTGAGATGAACCATCGCGCTTCGTTCACCCGCCGCGACGGGACAGCTGGGAGCGTCGAACGACAGGCCGACATCCTCTCCGAGGGTGCTTTACTAACGGATCCCGCCATCCCGCTGGTGCTCCAGGTATCGCGCTGGGACCACTTGAAGGACATGGCAGGGGTGATGCAAGGCTTCGCATTGTCCGTTCCCGGGCGAGTCGACGCCCACCTGGCGCTGGTGGGTCCTTCCATGGCCGACGTCACCGATGACCCAGAAGGAACTGAGGTATTCGCCGAGTGCGTGGCGAAATGGAAGGCCCTCCCTCTCGACGCGCGCCGACGCGTCGCACTCGTCACCCTGCCAATGGAGGACGTCGACGAAAACGCGGCAATGGTAAATGCTTTGCAACGTCATGCCACCGTGATCGTGCAAAAGAGCCTAGAGGAAGGATTCGGATTGACCGTCGCTGAAGGCATGTGGAAGGCCAAGGCAGTGGTTGCCTCGAATGTCGGTGGCATCACTGGACAGGTCGCCCCGGGAACGGGCATCCTTCTTAAGGACCCGAGAGATCTTTTGGCCTTCGGGGACGTGCTCGCCGAGCTACTTTCACATCCTCTCGAGATCGCCCAGATAGGGTTAAGAGCTCGCCAGCACGTCCTCGAGGGCTTTGTGGGCGACACGCATTTGATTCTCTTCGCTCAGCTCATCGAATGGCTCGCCTCTTAGAGTGGCAGCGCTCCAAGAGTCAACGGTGTGGCACCGAAGGTTTCCTGAGCCAATCGACTTCGACATCGTGCGCATCACAACTGGAAGCCATGATCAGCATTCCCATGCGATCAAAGGGCGCTTCATTCGGTCGATGTCAATCACACCCTGAGTGTTGTCGATGAAAACGAGTCTAGGTCGAGCGAGTCATTCGCCGGCCAGGTCCCGACGTGCGAAGGCGAGGACGCCGAGGACGGCGGCACCGATACCAATGGCGATCATGACGCCGCCGCTCGTCCAGTCTGGGGCTACCGCGGGCGAGGGTGCCAGGTGGTGCAATATCGACGTGTCGAGAAGCCAGTGGCTCGAATTGACGATCCCACCGAGCAGCTCGACGAGGAAGGACCAGGCGAGGATGCCGTAGACGGCACCCGACGCCAGGCGGGGAGCGATGCCCCACGCCAATGCCCCGAGACCAAGCAGGCAGAGTCCCGCCGGCGCAGTATTCAGCCCGGCGCCGAGCAAGCTCGCAAAGCTGATCGCGACACCTTGGCTGGCCACGCCGAGCCAGGCGAAGATCCCACCAAGTGCACCCGCCAGTACGACCACTGCGGCTGCGACACCCAGTCGGCCCAGCATCCATCGGCTCCGTGACAGCGGGCGCACCAAGAGGTGCTCGACACGTCCGCTGGCTTCCTCTCGCCTCGCCGCGGTGATCTGCCCAGCGGCCATAAGCAGGACCAGCAAGCTAATGATCAAGAAGGACAGACCGAGGTAGGCCTTGACCTCCCCGCCGCCCCCATCGAGACGGTTCAGAGCCGCCTCGACGCTCTTCGAGCCCTCAAGGGACTGAGCTGCCTCCCTGGCCGAGCCGCCAAGCAACAACCCGAAGGCACAGATCCCGGCCAGCCACCCGAGGATGGTCGGGCGGATGAGCCTGACGGTGAGCCCAACGTTGCCGAAGAGCAGTGAGGTGTGCGCTTGAGAGCTTGAGCGGTCCGGCAGCGTGCTGGCGCCGAGATCACGGGCGCCGGCGAGGGAGACGGCCAGAGCCACCATCACGGCGGTCAGTGCGAAGATCAAGCCGAGCACGACCGGCTGGGGATTGGTGAAGGGCTGCAGCTGCTCGATCCAGCCGAATGGAGTGGCCCAGTGCAGCCAGCTCAGGCCGCCCGAGGAATCGGCCACCATGCGGAGCGCAAAGAAGAGACCGAGGGCACCGCCGGCATAGGCAGCTGCTTGGCGACGGCTGGCCGCAAGCTGACTGGTGAGCGCCCCTGCAGCCATGAACATGGCGGCTCCCGAGGTGACCGTCAGGGCGAAGAAGATGGCAGACGATGTGGCGAAGTGGACCCGCGACGTGTGGCCAATGACCACCGTGGCCACCGCCGTGATCAAGAACAGTGCCCCAAGACTCGCCGCCAACCCCGACATGGCTTGGGCCGCCGCGCCACGGCGCGTCGTCTGACCGGCCAACAGCAGCTCCCATCGTCCGGCGTCTTCCTCCCCACGGAGCAGCTTGGTGGCGAGCAGGAGGGCCCAAATCGCTCCCAACACACTCAAGATGCCTACCGACTTCCACGCGGTATAGCCGGCCACGGTTTGTAGATCATGGGCCGGACCGATGAGGGCGTTCAGCCCCCCGCTCGAAGTGAACGACTTGGCCACGACCTCACGAGACGCCGGGGTCTTGTACGTCGAGGCGTAAGCCAGCGCCTGGGATGCCACGTACACCCCGAAGACGAGTCCCCACAGCACTCCTGAACGCAATGCCGTGCGGGCCGTTAGACGATAGACCATTCGCGAGGGGTTCGAGCCGACGGGAGTGGGGTTCGAGGACGTGGGCGTGTCGGACGAGGGCGTCGGTGAATCCACAAGTCTTGTGGCGAAATCAGTTGGCATGGTCCGGCGCGGTCTCGGATGTGGCGCCGTAGTGAGCCAAGAAGAGCTCTTCGAGTGAAGGTTCACGACTGAGCAGCTCGTGGACGCCTGAGTTGGCGAGAACCTTGAGGAGTGGCTCGACAGCACCGTGAACCTGACACCGCACAACTCGGCCGTTTACTACGACTCCATCGACACCGGGAACTCGGGTCAGGTCGGGCACAGATCCGTCGAAGGTGGCTTCGACGGTCAGGGACGAGAGGTGACGCATCTCGGCCAGGGTCCCCACGTCGACCAGGACTCCGTTACGCAGGATGCCCACCCGGTCACAGAGTGCTTCGACCTCGGACAGGACGTGGCTGGACAAGAACACGGTCTGGCCGCGCTCTTTGGCTTCGAAGACGCTGTGGCGGAAGGCCTGCTCCATAAGCGGGTCAAGCCCACTGGTGGGCTCGTCGAGGACGAGGAGGTCCGAGCGGGACATGAGTCCGGCAATCAAAATCAGTTTTTGACGGTTGCCCTTGGAATAGGCGCGCACCTTCTTTGAGGGGTCGAGGTCGAAACGTACGATCAGCTCATCGCGGTAGACGGCGTCGACCTGACCCCGGATCTGACCCAAGAGGTGCAGGGTCTCGGCACCAGTGAGAGAAGGCCAGAGATTCGCCTCGCCGGGCACATAAGCCAGGCGGCGATGCGCCTCAACGGCGTGACGCTGGCTGTCGAGCCCGAAGATCGATGAGTGTCCGGCGGAGGGGTGGATCAGACCAAGCAACAGCCGGATGGTCGTGGTTTTGCCCGCGCCGTTGGGTCCCAGATAGCCCAGCACTTCACCGACCGGCACTTCGAGATCAAGGTTGCTCAGGACGTCAACGTGCCCGTAACGCTTCGTCAACCCGTCAGTGTGAATCGCCTTCTCCGTCATTGATGTCACTCCCTGTGGTTCAGCATTGACTGAAAGTACATGCAGCTCTAGGGCACAAGGTCCCCAATTGGTCACTAATTCATGACCACTCGGTCCCGCACACCTCAAAAGTGACTCGAAGCTTTGCGTTCGACCGAGTTGTGCGCCTTTCCCAGCCGGCTCAGAAATGCGGCCAGGGGGCTCACTGTTGCCAGCGCCTGCCTGGACGTTGTCAAACCCAGTTGGTTTTCCCCCAAGGAGGCGCTGCCAAATCAGGCCACCTGTCACCGCGGAACTTTTCGATTCTGACGAATACGGTCCCAAACAGGGGTGTGGCGGTGACGAACCGTCAAATCGCGACGGGCATTAAACCAGGAAGAGTTCAGATGAAGCCCGACTCTTTCGAGGAGGGGCACCCAATGGTGACGGAACACCGAGTGGCCTGTTCGAGGAGCGCTCGGGGAATCTCAGGTCCGCGATCTGGCTCTTCCGGTCCAAAGCGCCAGAGCCTTCACTTCAGGCTCTTTCCTCCCACCGCCACTTGGCGATCTCTGGAGGATCCTCACCGTGCTGGCGCCCGTAGCGTCGGGCGTCGAGTCGGGCGTCAATCATCTGTTGGCGCAAGGCAGCGGTGCGCGGCTCCAGCCCCGGTACCCGATCGAGCACGTCAATGATGAGGTGAAACCGGTCGAGGTCGTTGAGCATCACCATGTCAAAGGGGGTGGTCGTGGTTCCCTCCTCCTTGTATCCCCGCACGTGGAAGTTGTCGTGGTTCCTCCGGCGATAGGTCAGACGGTGGATGAGGGTCGGGTAGCCGTGATAAGCGAAGATCACCGGTGAGTCGGGCGTAAAGATGGTGTCGAACTCAGAGTCGGAAAGGCCGTGCGGGTGCTCGGTGGCCGACTCCAGTCGCATCAGATCCACCACGTTCACGACGCGCACCTTGAGTTCGGGCAGGTACTGGCGGAGGAGCTGGACCGCGGCCAGTGTTTCGAGAGTGGGGATATCACCGCAACAGGCCATGACCACGTCGGGCACGGCGCCTTCGTCGTTCGAGGCGAAGTCCCAGATACCCAAACCCCGCGTGCAATGGTCAAGGGCCTCGTCCATGGTCAACCAGTCGTGCTGAGGCTGCTTACCGGCGACAATGACGTTGACGTAGTTCTTGGAGCGCAGGCAGTGGTCAGCCACCGAGAGGAGGCAGTTGGTGTCCGGCGGAAAGTACACACGGACGACCTCGGCCTTCTTGTTGACCACATGGTCGATGAAGCCGGGGTCCTGATGTGAGAATCCATTGTTGTCCTGTCGCCAGACATGACTTGAGAGGAGGTAGTTCAACGAGGCGATGGGCCGGCGCCAGCGGACTTCCGCGCTGGTTTTGAGCCACTTGGCGTGCTGATTGAACATCGAGTCGACGATGTGGATGAACGCCTCGTAGCAGTTGAAGAGTCCATGGCGACCTGTGAGGAGATACCCCTCGAGCCAACCCTGGCACTGGTGCTCAGAGAGGACCTCCATCACCCGGCCGTCTGGGGCCAGGTGATCGTCACCGGGCACAAGTTCGGCATCCCATGTCCGCTCCGTGACTTCGAACACATTCTGCAGCCGGTTCGAGGAGGTCTCGTCGGGCCCAAAGATGCGGAAGGTGGTGGGGTTCGCCTGGATCGTGTCGCGCAAGAATGACCCAAGCACCCGAGTGGCTTCGTGCATGGCGGTCCCCGGACTCGGTACATCGACGGCATAGTCACAGAAGTCGGGGAGCTCGAGGTCGCTCAAAAGTAGGCCTCCGTTGGACTGGGCAACGGCACTCATTCGCTGCTTGCCAAGCGGGGGGAAGGCGCCTATGGACTCGATCGGGACGCCATCTGTACCGAAGAGCTTCTCGGGCTGGTAGCTGCGAAGCCACGCCTCAAGTTGGGCCAAATGCTCGGGGTTGGTACGTACCTCTCCCAACGGAACCTGATGGGCCCGGAACGTCCCCTCGACAGGCACGCCGTCGACCATCTTGGGCCCAGTCCAGCCCTTCGGTGTGCGTAGGATGATCATGGGCCACGCCGGCCGCTGGCTGGCGCCGCGGAGGCGAGCCGACTCCTGCATGTCGCGGATCTCAGTAAAAGCATCGTCGAGGGCGTCGGCCATGCGTGGGTGAACGTCCATGGGGCTCTCGTCGTCGAATCCACCTTCGACCAGCATCGGGTGGTACCCGTATCCCCTGAAGAGCGCCAGCAACTCAGTAGTTGGGATCCGAGCCAATACCGTCGGGGCAGCGATCTTGTATCCGTTGAGGTGCAATATGGGCAGCACCGCACCGTCCCGACAAGGATCGAGAAACTTGTTCGAGTGCCAGCCGGTGGCCGCTGGTCCCGTCTCGGCTTCACCGTCACCGACAACGCAGGCCACGATGAGGTCTGGGTTGTCGAAGGCGGCCCCAAAGGCATGACTCAGCGAGTAGCCGAGCTCGCCGCCCTCGTGGATGGACCCGGGAATCCCCGGGCTGCAGTGACTGGGGATGCCGCCGGGGAAGGAGAACTGCCGGAAGAGGCGGGCCATACCCTCGGCGTTCCGGGCCACGTGGGGATAAAATTCGCTGTAGGTGCCTTCCAACCAGGAGTTGGCGACAACGGCCGGGCCACCGTGACCCGGGCCGCACACGAAGAGGGCGCTCAGACCGCGTGCTTTGATGCACCGGCTCAGGTGGGCGTAGCAGAAGTTGAGTCCGGGGCTCGTCCCCCAGTGACCGAGTAGGCGCGGCTTGATGTCCTCGGGGAGCAGGGTCCGGCGCAACAAGGGGTTGTCCATCAAGTAAATCTGTCCGGCCGTCAGGTAATTGGCGGCCCGGAAGTAGGCATCGAGCCGGTCCAGCTCACCCCCTTGCTTTTGGGCCCCGAACATTGGCGTATCGATGGCAGTCATCGGACTCTCCTCGGACAGATGGCGGCATCCGTCCCATCAAGTCTGACAGGGTTACGTGAGCCGTCTGAAAAGGTGGGTGTGTGAACGTTTTCGTAGTCAACGCCGGATCGAGTTCGCTGAAGCTTCGACTGCTCGACTCCACCGATGCGATCGTCGCATCGCAGGATCTAGCTCGACCCGGGCCAGCGGACCTAGGCAACGTCCTCGGTGCATTTCTCGACGAGCACCCTGACATCGATGCCGTTGGCCACCGTGTGGTCCATGGCGGCGCGGTTTTCACTCAGCCCGTGCTCCTCGACGACATGGTGGAAGCGAGGCTCGAGGAATTGAAGGATCTGGCCCCGCTGCACAATCCGCCCTCCTTGGCGGCCATCGAAGCGTTGGCATCGCTACGCCCCGAGCTCGGTCAGGTTGCTTGCTTTGACACGGCGTTCCATGCTGACATGCCCCCTAAAGCCGCCACCTACGCGGTGCCTCGGATGTGGCGGGAGCGCTGGGGCATCCGACGCTTTGGCTTTCACGGCCTCAGTCACTCCTGGGCGAGCCGTCGGGCGGGCGAGCTTTTGGGTCGGCCCCGAGATCAGCTCCGCTTGGTGACGGCCCACATCGGCGCCGGAGCCTCGTTGGCGGCAGTGTTCCACGGGCGATCTGTGGACACGACTATGGGTTTCACCCCAATGGAAGGCTTGGTGATGGCCACGCGCTCGGGCAGTGTCGATCCCGGGATCCTCGTGTGGGCGCAGCGTCATGGCGGCCTTTCCCTCACCGACGTCGAGCAGGCACTCGAGCACGAGTCGGGACTCCGTGGTCTTTCGGGTGGATCGGGCGACCTGCGAGAGGTGCACGCAGCCATGGACGCCGGTGACGACAACGCCCGACTGGCCTATGAGGTCTACGTGTATCGGATCCAATGCGGCGTAGCCGCCATGGCCACAGCTATGGGCGGGTTCGATGCCCTGGTGTTCACCGGCGGAGCGGGCGAAGGCGATCCCATCCTACGAGCAGATACCTGTGCGGGACTTCGCTTCCTCGGCGTCAGCCCCTTGCCTCCTTCGGATCGCGAACCGGCTGGGGACAGACTCGTGTCTGCAATTGGGTCGAGCACGGCCGTGCTCGTCGTGGCGGCTCGTGAGGACCTCGAGATTGCCCGTCACGTCCGGAGCTTGCTTGAGCGATGAGGAATCTGAGCGATCAACCTCGAGTTCTTGACACCTTGCGCACCCGTCGAGCGTTGCCGATGCCGGGAATGGTTCCCACATCGTGGTGTCGATCGCACCACTATTCTCGGTCCTAACCCACAACCGGGAGCCAACAGCCCTTTGCGCGTGTTTGCCTCCGTAATCATACAGACCCTAAGAGAATGACATCGAATCTCACGCGCTAGCGAACAATCTCTTCAACCACATTGGCGTCCGCCTCTTGTCCCGACCTATGCAGTGCTTCAGCTCGCTCCTTGATTCCGAGGAGCATTTTTCGCTCCATTATCAAGCTGCCTGGCTCCATCACCAGTGTCTGGATGGCCCGTTGCACCAACGACGCTCCCGGGGTACTGATCCTGTTTCGGCTCAGCAACCTGGTCACATTCGAACCGAGAGGGACAAGAACGAACGCCCAGACCCAGTTGCCGTCCTCTGAATGCAGGACCATCGCTTTCTCGGCGTCAAGGACATCAACACGCAAGCGCGGCCCGGACTTTCCGAGCTGTTCCACGTCACCAACCTTCCGATCTTGAAACTCAGGCAGGATGTGGTCGACGCTGTGCATGTTCAGACCGAACAAATTCTCGATCCAGTCATAGGTGTATACGCCACCTTTGCCACTGCCCATCTGCATGAGCCAGGGCCAGACAGCTGATGGGGGAGCACTGATAGTGATTGCCCTCGTCGAAAGAGCCTCCGGATTCGAAAGAAACTCATCACCAGGCAGAACTCGGCGAACGTCCTCGTCGGTTGCGCCCCAGGTGAGACACCGCTTGCGTCCGATCGGCAGATAAGTCGCGACAGTCCCGGCAATGGCGGTGCTTGTCACCCAACCTCCCTTGCGCAACCTCATGACTCTCCCCTCAATCAAGGGTGAACGTCGATCTCAGCTTTCGAGCTCTGTGGTCGTATGTCGTCATCGGTCGCTCCCCGACGCAAGCGCATTCCGTAGCCCACGGCCACGGGCTACCGAATGCGGGATCCTCACACCTTCAACTGTTCATGGATTTCGAAGTCCGCGGACCAGAATCGGCGCAGGACGCATCCAGCCTCGCACTCCTCTGCACCCGACCATTCTCCCCACGCTCAGATGTGAAAGGGAACGGGAGGCCTCCGACGAAGTTGATCAACGGGTGATGACCACCTTGAGCGCACCGGTTTCTGACGCCCGGCCGAAGACGTCATAGGCTTCGAGCATCTGATCCAGCTCGAAATGGTGACTGACGAATCGCTCCGCATCGATCAGGTGCGACGCAACGAGCCGCAGGAGCGTCGGCGTCGAGTACGTGTCAACGAGTCCGGTTGTCACCGTTACGTTTCGGATCCACAGTGACTCAAGATGGAGCGTCGCCGGCTCTCCGTGGACGCCGATGTTTGCCACGTGACCACCCGGACGCACCAATTCGGTGCATAGTTCGAAAGTCTGAGGGACACCGACAGCCTCAATGGCGACATCGGCGCCGAGTCCCTGGGTCAAAGACTGCACGATGGCGACCGCGTCCTCCCTTCCGTTGTTCACCGTTACGTCGGCGCCGAAACGCTTTGCCGCGTCGAGCCGCGCGTCAGACAAGTCGATCGCGATGATGTGTCCCGGAGAGAACAGCTTGGCCCCTACAATTGCCGAGAGGCCGATGGGACCGGCGCCCACAATGGCGACCGTGTCGCCGGGCCGGACGCTACCGTTCAGCACGCCGACCTCATATGAGGTGGGGAGGATGTCCGCCAGCATCAGGATCTCCTCATCACTGGCGCCGTCGGGCACAGAATACGTCGAGGTGTCGGCAAAGGGAACGCGCACCATTTCCGCCTGGGTCCCGTCAATGAGGTGCCCAAGAATCCATCCACCCCCGCCAAGACATTGGCCATAGCTCCCCTCGCGACAGAACCGGCACCTCCCACATGCCGAGATGCACGAGACGAGCACCCGGTCTCCGATGCTCACAGTCTTGACCCCGGAGCCGACTTCGACGACCGTGCCAACCGCCTCATGGCCAAGGATTCGACCCGGCGTAGTCTCGGGAACGTCACCCTTAAGGATGTGCAGGTCAGTTCCGCAGATCGTCGTGGCATCGACCCGCACGATGGCATCGCCATCGTCGAGGATGACCGGGTCGGACACGTTCTTCCAGGACTTGGAGCCTGGACCTTCATAGACGAGTGCCTTCATTATGCGTCCCTACTTTCTTGGGTCTTCGTTCTTTCATCATGCGATTGATGCCAAGCCGTGACTAGGGCCAAAGGTCCACTCCCACCACTGCGCCGAGAACGGCATCGAGCAATGGCGCATGTTGGTGCCTAGCCAAGCGAATTGAGCCTTCCGCTCAGTGTGCGTTGTTAACCCCCCACATCTGTTGACTTCCGGCCCTGTTCACACTTCCAGATTGCCTGGACAATCGGATGGAGGTGCGAACGCTATGAGCGAAGATCGTGAACGGGTGACCGACACCATGAGCGGTGCCGACGCCCTGCTGTGGACAATCGGGCGGGACCCAGTGCTACGTCCGACGGTAGTCGCAGTGATGACACTCGACATAGCTCCCCAATGGTCGCAGGTGCAGGACCGGATCGAAGCCCTCACCAAGATCGTCCCTCGACTTCGGTCACATGCCGTTTCGCGGCCCATGAGCCAAGGAAGACCGCAGTTCGTCGAAGACAGTCGGTTCGACCTCGGTGTCCATCTCAGGCGAATTGTGTTGCCACCTCGAGCAACGTTCAGGGAGGTGCTTGACATCGCTCAGAACATGGCCACGGTCGGTTTTGATACAGAGCTGCCGCCCTGGGAGGGGGTGGTTGTCGAAGGCGTGGACGGTGAACATGCGGCGCTCATCGTCAAGGTTCACCACGCACTCGTCGATGGTGTCGGTGGCCTCGGGGTACTTATGCACCTCCTGGATCGCGACAGACGTGCCGCGAGTTCTGCCGCCCCCGCACGCACAACTCCTTCCGTCAAAACGTCACTCGACCCTTTCAATCATCTTCCCAGTCCACGCCGCATTGCTGGCGCGGCATTCGAGGCAGCGATTCACCCGGCCAAATCGATGAGTCAGGTTCTCTCGACCGGCACCTCCGTGGCGAGACTCCTCGCTCCAGCCCGCCAGCCAATTTCCACTCTCATGTGTGAACGCAGTTTCAGACGACGTTTTGACGTGCTCGCCTTGGAGATCCGGGAGCTACAAGAGGCGGCCCGAACAACGGGCGGCACCATAAATGATGCATTCATTGCGTCCGTTGTGAGTGGCCTCAGCCGCTACCACAAGCTCCACGGCAACGAGCTCAGAGGCCTCAGAGCACTTATGCCCGTCAATGTGCGAAGCGAGGGCGATGCGCTCGCCGGGAATCACTTCGTGCCGGCGCGATTCGTGGTCCCAGTCACAGCCGAAGTAGCAGATTGCCTGCGGGAGGTGCAGCGGATCACAAGTTCATGGAAGCACGCCCCGGGCTTGGCGCTGAGCGACACGATGGCAACCGGCCTCAGCTTCTTGCCGGCTCCTGTCGCCACGGCAATGTGGGGTTCGATGCTCAAAGGCGATGACTTTTGTGTGACCAACGTTGCGGGACCACCCTTCGAGATGTACTTCGCCGGCTCCCTGGTCAGTCGCATGTACGCATTTGCGCCGCCGTCGGGAGCCGCTCTCAACGTCTCTTTGGTGTCCTCGGCCGGACGGGCCTACGTAGGCATAAATCTCGACACCGCGGCAATACCCGATAGTGAGAAACTGACGGCCTGCCTCGGGGATGGGTTCGCTGACGTTCTCCGTCTGGGCACAGGAACCGTGGCGTAGAGCACCTCCATCGACGCTCTCGTGCCAATCGAATCGCTCTGACAACCCGGAGTTACCACACAGAGCCCCTACATGGCGGGCCGGTGGGCGAGCCGACCCATCGTGTCGGGAGATCACAGCATGAGGTCCGACGGATAGGGCGGGAGAGCTGTGGATCAGGCCTCAAGGTGACCTTTGCCTCTGGTTTGCCTCCACCTCGAGGTACACCCTGAACAATGTCCCCCAAACGAGGTGCGGGACGGAATCGGTGAAGGAGAGAGCGTGAGTGTTCGCATAGGCATCAACGGGTTCGGCCGGATGGGGCGAGCGCTGGTGCGCATCGCCGCCGCCGAAGGGGCACCTTTCCAGGTGGTGGCGGTCAATGACCTGGCCCCTCCGGACCAGCTGGCCAAGTTGCTCGCCCGGGATTCGGTGTACGGACGATTCCCTCAGGAGGTAGTGCTCGAGGGTTCCTACCTGAAGCTGGGCCCGGCGCGGATCGAGCTGCTGGACGAGCCTGAGGTGAAGCTGCTCCCCTGGGGCGATCTGGACCTCGACGTCGTCGTCGAGGCCACTGGGCGGTTCACTTCCCGCGACCTGGCGGCCGGTCATCTGGACGCCGGCGCGCCACGGGTGGTGGTGTCGGCCCCCTGCAAGGACGCCGATGGGACCTTTGTGATGGGGGTCAACGACGAGGCTTTCGATCCTTCCCGCCACGTGGTCGTGTCCAACGCCTCGTGCACGACGAACTGCCTGGCGGTGCTGGCCAAAGTCCTCGAGGATGCCTTCGGGATCGAGGACGGCCTCATGACCACGGTGCACGCCTACACCGGCGATCAGCGCCTGGTGGACTCGGTCCACAAGGACCCACGTCGGGCCCGCGGAGCGGCCATGAACATCATCCCGACATCCACCGGTGCCGCCCGGGCCACCGGGACGGTGCTGTCCGCCCTCAGCGGCCACCTTGACGGCCTGGCACTGAGGGTCCCGGTGCCCGATGCCTCGGTGACCGATCTGGTGGCATTGGTCAAGACGCCTCCCACGATCGAGGAGGTCCACGCCGCCTACAGGACGGCTGCCTCGGTGGGTCCGTTGGCCGGACGCCTCGAGTACTCCGAGGACGATCTCGTCTCGAGCGACGTCGTCGGCTCCACGGCCTCGTGCCTCTACGACTCGGGCTTCACCATGGTCCAGGGGCGCCTGGTCAAGGTGCTCGGTTGGTACGACAATGAGTGGGGCTATGCCAACCGCCTGGCCGATCTGACCGTCAAAGTAGGCACCGCTGCAAGACCGTGACCGGCCAGGCTCTCAGGATTCTTGGAGTGAGAGCGGACCAAGAGACCGACCCTCGGTGTCACGACGGAGCCACCGAACCGCTCGAAGAGCCGAGACGGCGCAGCAGCAGGCGACCTCAATGGATATTGCGACACGATGTGTCCGGCGGGAAGCGCTCGGCAATCGATCATCGACCTGGTCGCAACGACGCCCATCCAAGGTCGGTGCCCTGATGAATCGAGGCGCCTAGTCCAGTCGTAGACCTCAGCCCCGAAGGTTGGGACGTTTGGCCCTACGGACGGCGGGGTGGGCGTATCACAATGAACCCATGACACACATTTCCATCACTCCAGCCGACTCGGCAATCCAATCCCGCAGCCCCAACGAAGTGAGCCTGAGCGAGCAGCCACCGGGTCCTTTGGCCAGCGACCTGGCTCGACGGGTCGCCCATCGCCGAAACGAACTCGGACTGAGTATCGAAGAACTCGCCAGCCGAGCGGGAGCGGATCCCCAGTATCTCAAGTACTTCGAACACAGCCCGGACGCCACTCTGAGCGCTGGGACGATGCTGCTGATCGCTCAGGCCCTGGAAACGAGCCCTATCGCGCTCTTGGGCGGAGACGTGGATCGACCCCTCGGACATGGGCGGGCCGGGCGCCACCCGGTGCTCGAGACACTCACCCAGGAACAATGCGAGGCGCACCTCTCGGTCGGGGGGGTGGGGCGGATCCTCTTTGTGACGGGCCGTGGCCCAGTTGCCGTGCCGGTGAATTTCGAATTCACCAATGGTGAGATCGTGTTCAGCACCGACGAGACCAAGGCCAAGAGCATCGAGACGGAGCACTTTGTCGGCTTTGAGGTCGATCGCGTCGATGAAGCAGTGAGCGAGGGGTGGAGCGTGCTGGTCACTGGTCGGGGGCGCAGAATCAAGGCCGACGCCGAGGAATACCAACGTCTCGCATCACTCGACCTCGAGGCGTGGGCCGGGGGTACTCGCCACACGCTGGTCGCCATCACGGCAGACCAAGTCACCGGTCGCGTCATTGTCCACGAATCCCCACCCGAGCAAGACTGACCCGAATGAACGTGTTCACCTCAAAGTTCGCAACGGATTTGGGGTCGGGCTGTATTGTGGGACCAGGAAAAATGGGGTGCCGGCGAGACGCGGGACACGTTTTCGTCCCAATGTCGTGAGTAAGGAGTGGGGCCAATGTTGGTAAGGGAATGCCTGCGAAAGGCTCCAGTCACGGTACCTCCCGAATGCACACTCGAGGAGGCAGCCGGTCTGATGGGCAGCCATGGGGTGGGGTCTCTTCTTGTGGTCAGCGGCGACCACCTGCTGGGAATAGTGACAGATCGAGACATTGCGGTTCGAGGTGTCGGAACCGGTCAACCGTTGAGTTCGAAGATCAAGACGGTCATGACGGAACGGCCGGTCACCATACAAGGTTCGGCCGACATTTTCGAAGCATTCAAGATCCTCAAACTCGCGGGTATCCGGCGACTCCCAGTCCTTGAGGAAGGCGACATTGCAGGAATCATTACGGTCGACGACCTGCTCGTCTGGCTGGTGCTCGAGTTCGGCGCCATCACCACACCAGTCGCCGAGGAGCTTCTTCTTCCTCACCCCTAGACCCGGGTCAAACCCAAGTAATGAGTGCGACGACGCGGGTCCAGCGTCCCCGCCATCGCCAGTTCTTCGCCAAGTTCGGAGAGCCGTGGTGCTCGACCATTTCGATCTGACGGTTGCTGCCGCTCGGTAACACTGTGGTCGATCAATTCGGCGGAGGTGGAGTAAATGGCTGCCCGTGACCTGCGGCGCGTTCAAGGATGCTGACAACCCGTTCGGTGACGGTCTCGGAAGTGATCTCGTCCAATGTCCATGGCGACGTTGCTCTGCTTGTACCCTCTCTCTCCCACATATCGCCTTCCCAGACGTCGATCCTCCGGTGTTCCACATCGACGTCGAGTTGGAGATACGGGTTCAGGTCCTGGCGCGGTGTACCCGTTATCTTTCCCTTGAGTGACATCCAAAGAATCAACCGCGGCCGATGCATTGCCTCTGAGTGACCGTCCCAAATGAGCCCGCCGCCGCCGTCCTCCTCGAGCCTTCGTACGATCACCTCCATAGTCGGTTTGATCACCGACCGTGAGAGTTCGCGGTAGCTCTCAAGAAATTTCTCCATTTCGATCTGGATTTGTTCTTCTGCCGCGGCTATCTGACGTTGTCGATCGGTCCAAAGCTCAATGATCTGGTCAATCTCATCAATCGGGTCCGCGATTCGTTGCCGGGCCGAGGCCGTGTCGTCAGCGGGAATATTCTCATTTTGTGGGGATTGCTCAATCGCCGCGCCATCGCTGAGCCCGTTGTCCTTGCTGGGATCGCCAGAGTCGTTCACATCCCTGATCCTAAAGTGCACGCTCACCGACCAACACCACAACTTTCGACGAGGTCTCCAAAAGTGGATCGCGCCCCACAACAGAACGCCTCGATATCCGGACAGATGGTGGGATCAGAAAAGACGCCCAAGTTGAGCTGCCCCTCATAGGAGAAAGCGGCTACCCCGAGACCTTGGTTGCCGGCCAGGGGCACAACCGGAAATGCCTCAAGGAGCTTTGCCCCAAGGGAATACAGAGGAATGGTGGGTCCGGGCACGTTCGTCACAATGAGGTTGAAGAATGGCTGGTGCTGAATCAACCCGGCCCCTCGTGCCAGCAGGCTCTGGGGCAGCGGCTCGAGTAATTGCAGAAAGATCCCAGCCGCCAGTTCTTGGTGCTGAGCCTTGTTGCGCTTCGTGTCCAGCGAGACTTGCCGGAGCACCGAAATGGGATCCTCGACGCCGACGGGAAGCCTGACGAAATAGGCCGAGACCTTGTTGGCCAATCCGCGACCACTTTTGTTTTCTAGCCCAACCGGCACAAGCACCTGCAGCTCGCTGTCCGCGGTCAGATCTCCCCGACGCTCAAGAAGTTCGTGTAGGCCGCCGGCCACAATCGTCAGTACGGCGTCGTTGATGGTGGCGTTGTTGAAGTGGGCAACATCGCGGACCTGGTCAAGGTTTAAGCGCACGAAGTGCAGTTGTCGAGCGGGTCCGATTTGTGCATTGAGCGGTGATCGCGGCGCTATGGTCCGTGGGCTAACCAGCGTGCCAATCGCCCTGCCCGTTCTCAGCCACCCTGTGGCCCGCCGTATCGGGTGGAGCAAAGTCCAACCCCCCCAGGCGGCAACCTGAATCGAGAGCCCACCCAAACGGAGCAGATCTCGAGCGGTTCCTTGGACAACCGATGGCGACGCAGAGGGCACCCAATGACTCGATTGGTCCACCGGTTCCACATGCGGGGATAGGTCTAAAAGGACAGTGGCCAGTTCTGCGGCCGCCAGCCCGTCGGCCATCGAATGGTGGAGCTTTTCGACAACGGCTATCTGGTGGTCGCTCAGGCCATCAACAAAGATGAGCTCCCATAACGGACGACTCTGATCAAGGGGAGCGGCCAATATTTCTCCGCAGAGGCGACCAAGTTCCTGCTCCGTCCCGGGTTCTGCCAGCCGGCAGCATCGCACGTGTTGAGAAATGTCGAATGTCGGATCGTCCATCCACACCGGCGGAGCTTCGTGCATGAGGCCTGGGTGAGCCCTTTGTCGCAGTTTGGGCACCAGGTCCAAGCGGCTGGAGATCACCCGGCGAAGTTCCTCGATTCGAACCTTTCCGTTTCCGTCTTCGAGCGGCCCAGCTTCGAAGAGGGCAACCGACGCCATGTGCATCGGCGTGCGGTCGGACTCGACATAAAGAAAGGCGGCGTCAAGTGGAGAGAGCGACTGGTCGAGGGTCATGACGACTCCAGCAGCGAATGGCGGAACTCAACAGGAAATTCCCGTTCTTCAAATGCTGGCACTACAGCCCGTGACCAGAAGAACTTGCCTTGCAAGCCTCTGTTAGCGTCTGTCTTCGCCCCCATAGTGACTCTGAGTATGCGATAGATCAGCCTCCCAAAATAGAGTCCAAAGTCCGCAATAATTCCATCCCCTTGGCATCATCGGCCTCCATCTTGCTCAAACTTGGGACGAAGTGCCCTAGCGCGAAGCAAGACATCACTGCAACATGGGGACATGGGTATGCGGTCAGGTGATGGTCTCAATGCGATTCTTGGTGGAATGCGCCTCAACCCACTTACGGTGGTCTCGGAATCTGACAGCCTGATGGCAGTGGCGTCATCGCTTCTCAATCACTGCGTCTCTTGCGCCGTATTGGATGAACCGCCGCTTCGAGTGGTCACCGAACATAATCTCTCTGCCGCTTGGGCGCAGGGGCACGACGCCGAAGATGAGGTGAGCAAGATCGCTACCACTCATCCTCGCTGGGCCCCCGTCTCCGCCAGCATTTCGGATGCAGCCGTATTGATGGTGAGTTTGGGCATTCGGCACCTCGTGGTGCTCGACATCACCGGCCGACCAACCGGAATCGTTTCAATGAGCGAAATCTTTTCGGTCATGGTCCAGGCGCAAGATCCGACCTCGCTTTATGCAGTTTTCACTGACGTCATGTTACGAAGGACCACGAACTAGTCCGTCACCATCTGCGATGAGAATCCCAGCGTGGTCGTCCGTCCTCCCGCACTTGCCCCGCGAGGGTGACGCCAGTCGTTGCTCCTTTTCCCGTCACCTCATTCGCTGGCCGCATGGGGCCGTAAGTGGATGCCGGGGTCTAATTCCTCTAGCCCTGCGATCGCTAAGAAGCCAGAATGGAGACGTTATGTCCATGTATACGCAACTCCTTGAGGCTGCGCTCGGCGCCCGAGCAATCTCTGGCCAAACAAGGGCCGTCGACGCATCACTGGCTGAAGTATTCCGATGTCGACGCCAACTGGAGGAGGTCGGCCCATCGGACTCCGTTGTGGACAGGGTTTCCGCGGCGTTGGCCGACCAAGTGGCCTACGACGTTGCTCTCATCGAATTGGCACGCGCCCTTGGGATTGAATGCGATCCCCGCGGATTTGATCAGCCACAGCAACAGCGCCACAAACTCGAGCACAGACTAGAAGTCCGAGGCATTCGACTGACTGAAGGTGAAGCATCGATCGACGCCGCTACATAGACAGGATCGGATATTTCTGTCAGGTACCTGTGGCGTCCTTGCGAGCATCGTGTCCAGACCGCTCGTCGAGTCGAGCTGCGTAGGTGGCGGCCTGAGTTCGACGCTCCATGCCAAGCTTCGCCAGCAGATTCGAGACATAGTTTTTGACGGTTTTTTCGGCCAAATACAGGGCTTCGGCAATTTGGCGGTTGGTCTGTCCATCGGTGATGAGATCAAGGATGCGTCGCTCTTGCGGTGTGAGAGACGCCAACCGAGGATCTTCTTTGGGGCCCTCTCGAAGGCGCGCGAGTACCCGTTCGGTGAGTGCCGGATCCAAGAGCGATTCGCCCGCACCTGCTCGCCGAATCGTCTCCACTAGGTCGGCGCTCCCCACCTGTTTGAGGACGTAGCCAGCGGCTCCCGCCATGATGGCGGCAATGAGTGCTTCATCATCTGCGTAAGACGTAAGCATCACGCAGGCGATTTCGGGCCAAGTAGACCGGACCTCTCGACACACCTCCACACCGCTGCCGTCTGGCAATCGGACGTCGAGAATGGCCACGTTGGGGCCAGTGGCAGGGATCCGGGTGAGGGCCTCGGCCACGGACGCGGCCTCACCAACCACCACAACATCGTCACTAGCCTCAAGTAAGGCCCGAAGTCCGGTTCGAACCACCTCGTGGTCATCAAGCAGGAACACGCGGAGCGTCACCGCGCCATCCTGCCAATTTTGGAGCCATCTGGGCAACCCCACCTGTAGGACTCGGATAGGAAGTCTCGGTCGCGCCGGCGAATGACCCTCCAGGCTTTTGTTGTGTGTGCACTATTCTGTCTAATTGTGCCATTTCGGTCGATCGATGATCCGACCAAGCTTCGACGGGTACTTGAAGCGACCCTGCTGATCGAGGCAGATCTTGAGTTGCCGGCCTTGCTGCGTCACGTCGTCGAGGAGGCTCGGTCCATGACCGGAGCTCGCTACGGCGCACTCGGTGTGCTCAACGACGACGGCACGGCGCTGACTGAGTTCATCACGGTAGGCCTCGACCCAGAACAAGAAGAGATAATCGGTTCTCGTCCAACCGGAAAAGGAGTACTGGGGCTGCTCATTTCTGATCCTCGGCCATTGCGCTTGGGCCATTTGAGTGATCACGCCGAGAGCTACGGGTTTCCCGCCAACCACCCCCCTATGACGTCGTTTCTCGGCGTCCCGATCAAGGTACGCGGTGAGGTCTACGGGAATCTCTACCTCACGGACAAGGTCGGCTGGTCCGAATTCACCCTCGACGATGTTGCCCTGGTCGAGGCTCTCTCGTTGGCAGCTGGAATTGCCATTGAGAATACCCGTCTTCACCAACAAGTACGGGTGTCGGCCGTTTACGAGGATCGCGATCGCATGGCACGCGATCTCCACGACACGGTGATCCAGAGACTCTTCGGCGTGGGCCTGACCCTCCAGAGCATGGCTGCGCGAGCCTCAGACGACATGGCAAAGGGTCTCGAGGCAGCAGTGGCCGAGATCGATCACGTCATCCATCAGGTTCGCTCCACCATTTACGAACTCGGTATGAACGGTGAGAACCGGGGCATTCGAGACAGCGTCATCACTCTCGTTCGAGAACTCGATACTGTCGTCGGCTTCGAGGTTCAGGTGTCGATCGACGGCCCCGTTGACGCCTCCATATCCGACCAGGTGGCCGAGCATCTCTTGGCCACCATCCGGGAATCCGTGACCAACATCGGGCGCCACGCCAATGCCACAGAGGCTTCGGTGAATCTTGCGGTCGAGGGCGACCAGTGCCGTCTGACCGTTTCGGATAATGGCACCGGTTTCGACCCGTACAAGCCCGGGAACGGCAAGCTCGGGCTGACTAACTTGCGACGAAGAGCCGAGAAGCTGAACGGAACCTTCGCTATTGAAGAAGCCGAGGATGGCGGGACGTCGCTCGTCTGGCAGGTGCCTACCGGGCCCTAAGTCGGGCACCGATACGGATCCTGCGAAATCACGCGAGTCAGACGTGTAGAGGGGTCCGCACCCACGAGGACGGCTTGGCGACTTTCCATGGCCCAATTGCGAGGTCAGGGCATTTTGGCGCCATTGAGAGGACCAATGGCCCTACTGCTTCGACCCATTTTTTCGTACCGTGCCTTGAAGGTATTAGAAGCAGGCGTGGAGACCTCGGTTCAACTGACCGTAAGCGGGCTCAACGCTCACTGAGCGAAGGGATAAGGGATGGCGCTCACCGAGGATTGGCCGGACTCAGGTCAATCGATGTGGCGGCGATCGGTCGAGTTTGAAGACGTTAGCCGAACCGCTACATGGAACCGCCGGCACCGCGGTCACTGAAGAAATAACTCACCGACAAGACTCAAGGGAGATGCACCATGTCAACTCAACAGGCTGCGAAGGCGGGGAGGATCATTGTGGGGATCGACGGTTCCCTCGCGTCCATTGGAGCCATGCGTTGGGCGGCACGGCAGGCTAGCTTGACCGATTCGATCTTGGACGTTGTCATGACATGGGACTGGCCGCCTAGCCATGGCTGGGCTATGTCTTTCCCCACTGGCTATGACCCAGAGGAGAGTATTCGAAAGGCTCTCGGCGAAGCGGTGGCGGAACTGCGTACGAGCTACCCAGCCATCGACATCACGGCCCGCGCCGTGCACGAGCATCCTGCTCCACTCCTAGTTGAGGAATCCAAGGGAGCCGATGTCTTGGTCCTGGGCAGTCGCGGACATGGTGAGTTCGCCGGCATGCTGATCGGCTCGGTCAGCGAGTTTTGCGCTACCAACGCCCATTGCCCAGTGCTGGTCCACCGAACGGTCGCCTGAGAATGACCGTTTGATCCCTAGTCGGATAGAGGAGGTTCCGTGTCACATATCGATAAGGCCGAACGTGAAGCTCCCACATCTGATGGCCGCATTGTGGTTGGGGTGGATGGCTCGCCCGAAGGCGAACGAGCCCTCGACCGGGCCTTCAGTTACGCGCAACGCGTGGCGCCATCCTCGACATCGAGACGGCCTGGATATCCCGATAGCTACCGGCCACGCCTTCACCACCACGGTTCAACGAGGTGCGCCAAGCGGCACGCCATGTTGTGGACCGCGTCATCACCCGTGTCGCTGAGTGCGCAATTCAGACGTCGACCCGGTTCTCACTCGCGCCTTCTGCGGGCACAATCACGACGGGTACTGCGGAGCGCTCGGCGAGTTCGAGGCTTGTGCTCCCGAGGACCGAAGCTCCATGAGCGCTAGATCCTCGAGAGCCCACCACTACGAGATCGGCCGACACAGGTGCCATCGTCGTGCGGAGCAGTGCAGAACATGGATCGCCATCGACCACGGACCACTCGACATCCGTAGGTTTCGCTCCGGCATCTGTGGCTATCTGCAGTGCCGCCTCTCGATGTACCGCCGCGTGGTCTGTCATACCTGCATGCTCAAGGAGCCCGACGGCGTGGACTATCCGGAGCCGGGCTCCAGTTGCTTTCGAAAGGCAGGCGGCCCAGCGGAGGGCTGTTCTCGAGTCCTTGGAGCCGTCAAAACCCGCAACGATGTTCTGGATTACGTTCACGTTCATCCCTCCGCGCTGGGGGTCATGGCATGCGTTCGCTCTATCGCTCGTTGGCGATCGGATTCGGTGGCTCGGAGTTCCTTCATGCCGGGACCGCCGTAAGTCGGCGAAGCGGGCTGGGTGTCGACACCGAGCAAGGTGCCAAGTGTCGCGGCGACCGATGTCTGAAGGGCCAGCTGGTCATATCCGCCCTCGAGAAATAGGGCCAAGCGCCCTGGCCGAGGAGTGAACTCGTTGACGATACGGGCCAGCTCGGCGAAATCGCCGCTTGAGAGCGCGAGCTCACCCAAGGGGTCGGCCTCGTGCGCATCGAACCCACACGAGACCAGCACCCAGTCTGGGGTGAACTGCTCGATGGTCGGCCGTGCCACACGGTCAATCGCCGCTCGAACCACATCCCCCGTCGCGCCGGCCGGCAGCGGCACGTTGACGGTCAGGCCCATTGCCTCGGGCCCTCCGACCTCTTTGGCCTCGCCGGTGCCGGGAAACAAGGGGGATTGATGAGTTGAGACGTAGAGGACATTTGAATCATCCCAAAAGATCGATTGCGTTCCGTTGCCGTGATGTACATCCCAGTCGACGATCAATACGCGTTCGCCCCGTGCCGTCAATGAGGCGGCAGACACGGCCACGTTGTTGAGGAGGCAAAAGCCCATGGCCCGGTCGCGTTCGGCGTGGTGGCCAGGTGGGCGGACGGGCACGAAGCCCACGCCATCACCGTATTGCTCCAGGGCGTCAATGGCGGCCAGGCCGGCCCCTGCGGCACGTCTGGCCGCCGTCCATGAATCAGGCCGCGCGTAAGTGTCTGGATCGAGGTCACCTCCGCCGTGATTACAGAACGCCTCCAGCTCGTGGAGATAGTCGAGCGAGTGCACCCGCGTGAGGTCCTGCAACTCAGCCTTTGGCGTAGGGGGATACACGATCTCGTCATCGATCTCAAGGGAGCGCACTCCGTCCATCACCGAGAAGATCCGCGACCGTTGTTCGGGGTGGAAGACGCCTCCGTCATGTTCGAGGGCACCAGTTGGTCCGGCGACAATGAGGGTCATATCTGCCTGACTTCAGATTCACATCCGGATGTTCCTGCGACTGGTCCCAAGTGACGCTTTGATTCGCGTTCGGCCAAAGCCGCCTTGTACGTCTCGGTCGGTGCGATCGGAAACCGAAGCGTGACCGTTCCGCAATCGATACTTGACGACATGGGGAATCCAGCGTGCCGGAAGACGTCCAGCATGGTGTGGTTCTCGGCCAACGTCTCAGCCCTAAAAGTCGTGATCCCTCGTCTTCTGGCCGCTCGAGCCAACTCATCTAGCATCAGTGTGCCGATCCCATGGTGCTGATATTCGTCGGCTACGACGAAGGCCACCTCAGCTTCCACGTCCCCGGGCTTCGAGTCAAAGCGAGCAACCGCAATCAATCGTCCTTCGATCTCGGCCACGAGAGCCAGTCGATTGACGTAGTCCACGCAAGTGAACCGTTGTACTTCTGCCCCTGTAAGTGTCGGATGAAAGGTGAAGAACCGTAGGTAGATTGATCGCGGCGCCAGGTGGCGGTGAAAGGCAACGAGCTTTGCCCCGTCGTCCGGACGGATGGGTCGCAGGTGATAGCGAGTACTTGCGTCGCTCACAACGTCGCGTTCGAGGTCCCGCGGATAGTTGGCTGGTTCTGCGAGAGACTCTCCGCAATCCTCATGCACAGCATCGACGGTCGGATTGAGATGAACGGAAGTCGAAGGGTCGGGCATCGATTTCTCCTTTCTCAATCTGCTCGAACGACTCATTCGCCTGTTCGTGCTGTGGACCATGGGTTACTACTTCGGTGCGGCCACCGCCATAGAGTTTTTCGATGACCAGCGATTGACCAATATCAGGTATGACTGCGGCCTTCATGTCGAAACTCCTGGTCCTCAAACGCTTGATCTCTCTAGAGTCGCGCCTACGTGGCAAATGCTGTAGGGGCAAAGGTCCTCAATCGGGCGACCTCGAGTACAAAGACCGTAATCCGTGCCATGCCTCGCCGATCGGTGGTCAGTGACCTTCGGCCCTGGTGGTCGAACTTGTTACCCTTGGATACTTGGAGTGATGACTGGCGGCCTGACACCACACGCTCTGAGACGGAGCCACAATGCGCAGACACAGTTCGTTTCACCAAGACAGTTGAGGGGAGGGGGGCGGTTTTGCGCACCTCAGTGCGACGACACGATCGTGACCCCGGCGTCACCCCCGGAGCGCCGAGCCGTCCTCTTCGGCTCCAAGGGTATGAGTTGCCACGTCAGTCTGTGAGCTGACTGCGTGCGGATCGTCTCGGTTGAAGCACTCGTCGCCCGCCTGAGCGCACTGTCGGGCGACGAACCGCGGATTGTCGTGTCGGGGAACTTCGCTACCCCTAGGGTCCTTGTGGGCGCACTTGAGGCCGCTCTCGAGCGATGCCGGTTGTTCGCCCTCAATGCCCAGGCCGACTGGCCCCAACATTCAGGTATTACCAACGAGACTCCTTTTGTCGGGCCGGGTATGCGCCGTGACCCGGCGCTCGACTATCTCCCGATGCGTCTGTCTCTGGTTCCGCGCCTGTTCGACTCCATGCGGCCTGTCGATGCAGTTCTGATCCACACTTCGTTGCCCCATGACGGCCAAGTTTCACTCGGTATCGAGGTCAACATTTTGCCTGCCGCCATTGAGCGGACCCGCGCTCGGGGTGGCCTCGTAATTGCCCAGTTGAATCCGAACATGCCGTACACGTTTGGCGATAGCGAGTGTTCCGTAGATTGGATCGACCTCGCCGTCGAGGTCGATGAACCTCTCCCGGAGTGTCCATCTCGCGAGATCGACGAGACCGATAGGAGGATTGGCCAGCAGGTCTCTCACTTCGCCGATGACGGAGCCACATTACAGCTCGGCATCGGGCAGATCCCCAACGTGGTCGCAGGCGAGCTGGTCAATCGTCGAGATCTCGGTGTGTGGTCAGAAATGATCAGCGACGGTGTCCTCAACCTAGAGCGGGCCGGCTCCCTTGACGTGGAACGACCTATTCAGACATCTTTCATGTTCGGCTCGCCGGAGCTCTACGAGTGGGCCGCCTCCAACCCCCGGCTCCGGATGACCCGGACCGAGGTCATCAACGACCCGGCATCTATCGCCAGCAACCCGGCCATGTTCTCTGTCAACATGGCAATGCAGATCGATCTCTTTGCCCAGGCCAATGCCAGCTTCGTTCGAGGCACCGTGTATTCAGGCTTCGGCGGCCAGTCCGATTTCGTATCCGGTGCCCTCCATTCGGCTGGTGGGCTCGCTATTGTCGCTCTGCGATCGTGGCACCAAAAGACGGATACATCTTCAGTTCTACCGGTCCTCACCAACCCGGTCACATCGTTCCAGCATTCGGCAATTGTCAGCGACGAAGGCTGTGCCGAGATCTTCGGTCGATCCGAACAGGCCCAGGCCCGATTGATCGTCGAAAATGTGGCTGATCCCCGGGCCCGAGAGGAACTGAGGGAGGCGGCGGAGACCCTCGGCCTCTTTCGGAAAAACGGCTCGGGAGATCACTGAGCGGATTGCTCGTAGTGGACATTCCGGGGTGCCACCAGCGCGTGGGTGCCGAAAAGGCAATCCAATACAATCGATCTGGACTTTCGATGGTGAGGCCATGACGACGAAGATGGAGCGTGGCCTCTCCGAGTTGCCTTGCGGATCCACAGGCCGGCACGATGGTGGCATGGGGTCTGAGTCGGGGAGAGGTGCTGAATAGGATGCGTAAGGTGCATCAGAACGTGGTGCAGGTGGTGCGAGAGTCTGAGACATCCGCACCACGGAAATACCACGCGCCGTTGTCAAAAATGGTCACCTGCGGACATTCCTGGATCATCAAAAACGCCGAGTTCGCTGCGTCTATGTGAGTAATCGCAGGTGAGAAAGTTGGACCGAAAGACATTGCCAAGGTGAGGGTCGCGGGTTCGAATCCCGTCATCCGCTCCAAAGAAGGCCAGTTCAGAGCGTATTTCTGGGCCGGTTGGCCGGATGCGCTCAGCCGAATGTGGGCCGCTGCTCGCGGCACATCGCCGATGACGTTGCTCAACCAGCGCCACTACGTGGCGACCGCGATGCTCTCCCGCCCCGCCAGGTAGGGCGGCTTGCGGCCGGCTGCAGTGTGCTCCAGATAGCGATCCCTTGCGGGCGGCCACGTCATGGCTGACGACTGGCTTCGCCATCGATGCCGCGGACATGCCTGGCGAGGGAGTCGAGGAGCGCAGCAAGCTGACTGCGGACGTGCTCGTCGGCGATCAGCCCGTCATCATCGACCATCGGGTGGGTGACGGACACCTCTGCGCAGGCCTCTTCGATGATCTCGGCGGTGGCGTAGCGGAGGACCTTGCGCAATGACTCGTGAGCGTTGACGGCACCGTAGGCAGAGACGTTGACCCAGGCGACAGGCTTTTGGTAGATCGATCCGGGCTGGTTATCGCCGATGGTCCAGTCCAAGAGGTTCTTGAACGACCCGGGAAGCGCTCCCGCATATTCCGGGGTCGACAAGACGACTGCGTCAGCGGTCCTGATCCGAGATCGCAGGTCGGCGACGGGAGCGGGGAGCGGATCGCTGTCGTCGTCGGGGTTGAAGTGAGGCAAGCCACCGACACCTTCATAGAGCACCGCCTCCACTCCTGGGAGGACGACGGCCGCGGCCGTACGAAGCGCCGCCGTGTTGGTCGACCGGCCCCTTAGGCTTCCCGACACCAGCAGCACGCGAACGGTCCGATCCATGCCCCGTTCAACGTCCATGCCGGGGAGGAACTTCCCCTCCGCTGGAGATTCTCCGCGAGAGATCGACCAAGTGGCCCGATTGCCGATCGCGTTACGAGGACGGTTCACTGAGCCAGTCGGGCTGACGCAGTCGAGCAACCTGCTCGAAGTCTCCGAGGATGCTCACACCCTCCCCAACGGCGGCGTCTTTGTCGAGTCGGCCGGCCAAGAGACCGATGATCGTGTCCGCTGGGCCGGACACCACGACATCTGGCGTGTTCGCGGGCCCTGAATGGGAACGAACTTCGCCGCTTCTCGACACGAGCGTCACCGCTTCCTCACCCCCGGCTCGGACTTCGACCTCGAGGTCAGGTCGGTTCGGATCGGATCCGCCGAACATTAAGTCCAACGGAATCTCCAGCCAGCGGCTCCGAAAGGAATCGCCACTCTGCTTCTCGTTCATAAGCGGAGCGGCCCAACGAACGAGCTCGCGCACGGGGGTGGCGAGTCCCTTACCCCACGCCGTCAACTCATAGCGGCCCTGCTCGTCGCGGGTGACCACGCCGCTCTCCTCGAGACTGCGCAAGCGCTCGGCCAGGAGGTTGGTGGCAACTCCGGGAAGTCCGTCTTGCAACTCGCCGTAGCGACAGGGCCGTAGGAGCAACTCGCGGACGATGAGGAGGGTCCAGCGGTCACCCACGATGTCGAGAGCTCTGGCCACCGCGCAGTACTGGTCATAGGAACGCATAGGGCAATCATACCACCCAGTCGTTGAGAATCTCTTTGATTTCTGCTTGATAACCTCGTCCACTTTACTTTAGATTATCAAGTAACGCACCTACAGAGGAGATGTGATGCACCACTACAGCCAACTCGAGGCGCTGGCCGCGGATCGGATCCGTAGTCGGTTGGCAGAAGCCGAAGAGTCCCGACTCGCACAACGCGCCGGGACCGATTCCGGGGCGCCGCGGACGACCAGAGGAGAGACCGGATCAAAGAAGTTACGGCTCCCTGTTCCTCGCCTGTCGGCGACGCGTGTGACCTGCGACACCCCCCGCATTCGACTCCAAAGGAGAGCATCATGACCATCGGTTCTCACGCACCGGCGCAGCGAAGCCGGGTGGCCATCCTTGTGGCGCTGTGCCTCGCAGCATTCATCATCAGCGTGGACGTGACGATCGTCAACGTTGCCTTGCCGACGCTGGTGCGGAGGCTGGGGGCATCCACCACGCAGCTCCAGTGGATCGTCGACGCCTACAGCCTGGTGTTCGCCGCCCTCGTCTTAGCGGCAGGAAGTCTTAGCGACCGCCTGGGCCGTAAAGGCATTCTGTTGATCGGGCTGGCCGTATTCGCCGTGGGCAGCCTGGCCGGTGCATTTTCCGGGACGATCGCCGACCTCATTGCCTCCCGAGCCTTCATGGGTCTCGGAGCGGCTCTGATGTTCCCCTCGACGCTCTCCCTCCTCGTCAATGTGTTCACCGAACGCGGAGAACGCGCTATGGCGATCGGGCTTTGGGGTGCCACTACCGGTATCGGCATCGCGACTGGGCCAATTGTCGGTGGGTGGCTCCTGGGGCGCTACTGGTGGGGGAGCATCTTCGACTTTATGGCCGTCGTCGCCGCCGGGATCGCCGCACTTGTCGCAGTTTCGGTGCCGGCCTCTCGGGATCCGAGCACACCGCCGATCGACTGGCGGGGTCTGACGCTGTCAGCGGCGGGAATGACGGTGCTGATCTTCGGCGTCATCGAGGCGCCCAACTGGGGATGGAACTCTTCGGCTTCCTTGGGAACCATCATTGGTGGCTTGGCGGTCCTCACCATCTTCGTCCTGGTAGAGCAGCGTACCGAGCACCCCATGCTCGACGTGGCCCTCTTTCGCAATGCTCGGTTCACGGCCGCCAGTGGCTCGGTTGCCATCTCCTTCTTCGCTCTCTCCGGTTTCATCTTCCTCGTTGTCCAGTACTTCCAAATCGTGAAGGGATACACCCCCTTGGGTACCGGGGTCCGTCTTCTCCCCGTGGCCGGTTCTGTGGCCGTGACGTCGGTGGTGGGCACGAAACTCGCCGTTCGGGTGGGGAATAAGGCAATCGTCGGAACTGGGTTGTTCCTGTTTGCGACTGGGCTTCTCTGGGCTTCGACGGCATCTGGATCCACGACCTATCTCGTCATCGTCGGTCAGATGCTGTTCCTCGGCTCAGGCATGGGTCTCACCAGCGCGCCGGCCACCGAAGCGATCATGGGCGCCGTACCTGCGGCGAAGGCGGGAGTGGGATCCGCCGTCAACGATTCCACCCGACTCTTCGGCGGGACGCTCGGGGTGGCGGTCGTTGGCAGTATCGCCACGTCCCTGTATACGAGCCGTCTGGTGTCGGAGTTGCCGTCTGGAGTACCTGCGCGAGCCGTCGCGGGCGCAAAGGGCTCGGTCGGAGGAGCGATCACCGCCTCTCAACAGCTCTCGAAGCTGGGACTCGACCATGCCGCAGAAGGTCTAGCCAACACCGCTACCCACGCGTTCCTCTACAGCCTGGCGGGCGGTTGCCGGGTTGTCGGAGCCGTCACAATCGTCGGGGCAATTGTCGCAATCGCATTCCTTCCGGCCCGACCGAGACAACCGGAGGAAATATCGGACCAAACCGATCGACTTGGAGGGTGGAGCTCTTCTTCGGGGGCCGAACCAGAGCTGGGAATCGCTACGCCAGCCGCCGCCGGTTCGAATTCATGAGTAGGGCACAGGTTGACCGTGAAGGAGCCACCGATCGCCATGTTCGTCGGGCCATCGCTGGCTCCATCGCTCAGGACAGACGTCGAGTTGGCCGGCGCCGACTGCTCCGTCCCGACTGCATACGGCCACCACGGCGATTAACCCAGAACACGAATCCCGACCATTTAGGAGTGACATGACTTATACCGAGAAGGATCTAATCACCACTATCGACCGCCTCGTGCCGGACGGTCCGACTGATGGGACGACAGCCGAAGCACTGCAGTACCTCGACCAGTACCACGTGGGAGGATCCCCGGCCGTCGAACGCTTGCTGGTCACCCTGATGCCGTCGCCGTCGGACATCGTCCTCGACATCGGGTCCGGTCTCGGCGGTCCGGCCCGCCAGGTGGCCACGGCCTCGGGCTGCCGCGTCACGGGCGTGGACATCACCGAGGCCTACGTGAAGGCGGCCGCCGAACTGACCGACCGTTGCGGGCTGTCGGACCGTGTCCGGTTCGTCCACCGCGACATCGCCGACCTCGTACCCGAGCAGCCATTTGACGCCGGGTTCACCATGCACGTCCAAATGAATATCGAAGCCAAGCAGCAGTGGTTCGCCGAGATCGCGCAACGGCTCGCCCCCGGTGCCAGGTTCGCCGTGTGGGAGGTCTGCCGCACGTCGGACGCGAAACTCTCATGGCCGTTGCCGTGGTCGATGGACGGGAGTGACAGCCACCTAGCCACCTCTGACAACCTGCGCGACGCCATTCTCGGAGCGGGTTTCGAGTTGCTCGAATGGGTGGACGAGTCCGATTGGGCCAGCTCCTGGTTCGATACGACGTTCGCCGGTGGCCTTCCTTCGGGTCCCACCTTGCCGATGCTCCTGGAGGACGGTTTCGCCCGGGTGCTCAACTTCGCCGGAGCACTCGCCGACGGCACCCTGGGAGTGCGGCGCGGTGCATTCGTCCGATCGGCCGGTTGATGCACTCCTGCGGTTTCGAGGACGCGCCGGCCGAGTCGCTCACCATCGAGGCACCGGCGACGGGGGATGTGGGACCTACCCCGGAAGGCGACCATCCCGACCTGTACGGCGGATGGGCCGCTGGCAGGCGGAATGACCTCCTCGGGTTATTCGGCGCCCCGTTCTTGCCGCCATCCCGTCCTCGGAAGTCGGAGGACGCCCTACAGCAAACCGAACTGCTGTCCGTCGGAACAGTGTGCGCAGATGTGCCGGCGCCGATGAGCAAGGAAATCAGCGGTCACAGAATCGAAGAAGAGCAAGCACCGTTTCATCGACATGAAAAAGGAGACAGCAATGACAACGCAGGATGAATCGATAGTAGTTATGACTGACCCGGACGTGTCCACCAACGAGCGCCGAGTCGACACCCCCCACGGCAGTGTCTTCGTACGCGACATACCCGGTGAGGATCCGCCGATCGTTTTGATGCACGGTTTCCCCGACGATCACCGGATCTACGACAAGCTCCTTCCGCTGCTGTCCCCGAGGCGGGCCGTGGCCTTTGATTGGCCCGGATACGGTCGGTCCGATCGACCCGAAGTAGTCGGAGTCAGTCTCGATGAGCATGGGTCCGTATTGGCGGCTGTGCTTGACGAACTCGGCATCGGCCGCGCCGTACTTGTCGGTCACGACGCCTCCGGGCCGGACGCGGTTGCGTTCGCCGTCGCCCATCCCCAGCGGGTAGCTCATCTGGTTCTGCTCAACACCATGTTTGGGCACCAGCCCGCACTGCACCTTCCTGAGATGATCCGACTGCTCGCCGATCCAGCACTCATGCCGCTCGCTGACGCCATGTTCAATGACGAAGGCCAGCGTCTCTGGCTGCTGCAGCACACCGCCGACCAGTGGGGGTTGGATGCCGTCGACCCCGACAGCCTGGCCATTCAGTCGATCCTGCCGCAGTTCTTCGGCGGCGTCGAGCAGCCCGATGCCCTCATAGCTATCCGTGCCTGGACCGCGGATCTGTTCGACGCATTATTCAGACAGGACGAGTTCATCGACAGTGGTGCAATCGGACACCTCGAGGTCCCGGTCTCAATCATCTTTGGCGTGGCGGATCGCTATCTGAACCCGACCCTTGCGGCCGAGATAGCCGGGCTGTTCAGGGAACCGTCGCTTCACCTGGTGCAAAACGCCTCACATTGGCCCCAGTGGAACCAGCCCGAAATCGTGGCTGAACTGATCAGAAAGGCAACTGACAATGGGTAACGGCCCAACCCCCGTCAAGCACGCGTACCTACCGGCCCAGACGGCAACGCCAATGCACACCGAGACCGAGCAGTACACCCTCCGAATCACGTACCAGAGCAGACACGACTTTGAGACCACCAGGGCTCGCCTCGACGAGCAGATACCGCTTCTCGACCCTCTCGTGGCACTTGACCTTGTCCTGCGAGACGTCTCGTGGGCTGAAGTGGAATCTGCGGTTGCGGCGTTCCTAGGGCCGACCGGCTTCGTGGCACTGGCGCGCCTCGATCAAGGTGCTCTTTTGAGCCTGAACGGCGAACCGCTCGGAGCGACCCGCTACCTGGTTGGCAATCCGCTTCTCGCTCGGCGGGTCCTCAGCGCCGATCCGGCGGCTGCGCTGTACGCGCCCTTCGGGGTAGCGGTGTTCGCCGACCACGTCGGTGGCGCCCACGTCTCCTATGACCATCCGTCGAGTCTCTTTGCTTCATTGGGATCGAAAGAGATCGACGAGATTGGTAGGGAACTTGACGACAAGATCGGCCAAGCCGTGGTGTCAACATGCTCAGCTTGACCCGGATTGTGCCCGGTCAAGCCGACGGCGTCATAGGTGACGCAGCACAAGGGGTCGCCGCCAACCTCTCAACAGTCTTGGGTGACCGAGCACATTCGCAATAGGAGGCAGTCGTGTCTAATACACCGAGCATCTTGGTGACCGGCGCCAGCCGGGGCATCGGCAAAGCCACGGCTCGCGACCGGAGTTCATATCTCACCGGTAGGGGCCGACTTCAGGCCCGTGGCCGTTCACGGCCCTTGGTGAAGGCAGTAATGGCCCTGATTACTTTGACCGCGATGGCAGCGGTGATGTTCGCCGTTCCCGCAACATCGCATGCAGCACCGGCGTCTACGAAGCTGGTATGGATCCGACGCGCGGGTGGCGCATACCCGGTGATACCCATCGGCGATCCACAGCGGGTCGCCATAGACGAGCAGCACCGGGGAAAGCTTGGTGCCGAACCTGACCTTTTCGAGGTCGGCGGCCACCTCGGGGTCGTCGGCTGCCAGGAGAGGGAGACCGGCCGCACGAAGGATGTCCTTGGCCGCGAAGTGACTGAGTGATTGTTGCTCTTCAGGGACTTTCGTAGCTTCGTCGCAGAATCGAGTCCAACGAGCAAGGTGAGATGGACCGCGCGGCAGGAAAGTCCTGTGCCTCGGGCTCGTCCTTCCAGTGTTCGTCAGCCATGACGACCCCATCCTCTCAAGGTGGGTTGACGCGCCAGTATCCCGGGCGTCCCGCACCCCGGAATCTGGCGCTCAGGTTGCAAGAGTCAGGCTCGTGACTACAACCCCTCCTGTACCCCCTGACAGTTATGACATACCCCGAGTGCCAGTGCTCCTAACCCGCGCATGTGTCACAACTTGATGTTCAGGTAGCTGGACAATCCCGAAATCTGAATCAGTTTCACCGTGGGCGGCTGCGGCGAACGGATGATCAAAGTGCGACCGTGTGCATTCATCCGCCTATGGGCCGAGACGAGGACACCAATTCCGGTCGAGTCAACGAACGATACGCGCTCCATGTCGAGCTCAACCGTATCGGCAACGTCCAGCGCTCCATCTTGGAGGACAATTACCAACTCTGGTGCACTCGCAACATCCAGCTCACCGGTCAAGGTAACGACCGCTTCGATACCGTCGTGACTTACGTCAATCTGGAATAGATCAGAACCGAGCGACTTTTCCAACGTCATGGCCAAACCCCTCTTTTTTGCTGCGGGAGTCTGGCCAACCTGCTGTCAAAGTTGACCATTGGGCACACTACTGCCGGAGGCTGGGACGACCCTGAGAAGAGCCGATAGCGTTTAGCCATGGTATGGGGGGAAGCGACATTCTCGACCCCATCCTTGCGGAGGGCCGCTGTGGAACGTGCGGCAGCACCTTGGGACCGCGTGGTGAACGTGGACGGCAATCGTCTTGGGCGGCTGGTGAGCCTCTAGTGCCACCGAGTCGAAAGAGCGTGGCGAAGAAGGCGATAGAGAAAGCGGCTGCGGAGCAGTTCAAGGCAGCATGGCACGACTTCCCAGAACTCCCAGGAACGCGTCTGTCGATGAGGAAGACAGGCCGACGGACCTTCGAGCTTGTGAACGACGACAGCAGAACGATCGCCATATGCTCCGGTAAGGCCAGTAGGCGATTCCCACTCACGATCACGACCCAAGGGCGAACCTACGCATGGCGGAGGGTCGGCAAGAGGAGATTGATGGCCGCCGCCCGGGTCAGGGAACTTGTGAATGTTGCAACCAATACTCCCGTTCTGCGCATGAGAGGTATTCATTTCGATCATTCCGCTTACACACGAATCACCATCGCTCGACACGAGCTGCAGTTCCCAGTGATGGGGACAAGACAACGTGCCCTTATGTCGGCCATTGATCAATCAGGGAACAGTCTGATTGAGTATCGGCTCGAGTCGAGTGAACGCCAGTCACGCTTCGACAATTTCGGTTGGGCTGAAGTCGTTGTAAGCCCAGCTGCCATGACCATCCCACATATCGAGCTGGTCGTGGCGGTGTCAAGGCAATTTCTGTGGTCCTATTTCCAGGTCCGTACGTCGGGCGCATGACCTAGTGCCACCCGGCCAAGCGAGGATGGTCGGCAGTTGGGCGTGATGAGCGCGAATGTTCGCGTTGGCCTGCTGCCGACGTTCTGGAGATTCCAATCCGAACGACTTGTACCCAGACGCCGACGCCGCACCCTTGCGAGCCGCTCTGCGCCAGCTGGGCGCAGACTCGACGCTGGTTTCCTGGGATGACCCCCGAGCCGCCTGGGGATCTTTTTCTCACATCGTTGTGAGCAGCACCTGGGACAGCGTGGATCGCCCTGAGGAGTATCTGGGTTGGACTCGAGAAGTGTCGATGGTGTCGGAGCTGGTCAACCCCGCTGCGGTTATCGAGTGGAACCTTGACAAGACGTACCTGAGACAACTTGAAGCCTCTGAGGTGCCCATCATCCCTACGACCTGGGTCATGCCTGACGATGATTGGCAGCCACCCGACAGGGGAGAGTTTGTGATCAAACCGTCGGTTTCGGCGGGAGGGCGGAACACAGCGCGCTATTCCGGCGGCGCTTCCAGTGCACTCCAGCACGTCCGCGCGTTGCAACGAGCCGGGCAGACAGTCATGGTGCAGGAGTACCTCTCGGCGATCGATGAGGTCGGCGAGGTCAACCTCGTCTTCTTCGACGGCACATTCAGTCACGCCGTAGTGAAGAGGCCAGTACTACAGAGCGGAGAGGGTGTCGTCGAGCGACCGTGGGAGAGGATGGCGTGGGCTGGCCTGGCGACTCCCACTTCTGAGGAGTTCACGGTCGCGGAGCAGGCGATAGGCGTCATCACTGACCTGCTGGGGCAACGACCTGTCTATGGTCGAGTCGATCTCATCGCCGGGCCTGTAGGCGACCCGCTTGTGCTCGAAGTGGAACTGATCGACCCATACTTGTCCCTGGACATGGAGCCCGGGGCAGCCACCAGACTGGCCAACGCTCTACTCATGATCAACTGACGTATCGGGGATGTTCAGCCCTCGGACAACCTGGAACTTCCTTTTGGGTCGACATCGCCCTCCTCGAAGAGAGCGCTGGCCGCCTTCACCATCTCGAGCTCGTCCTCGAGGTCTTTGGCGCCGACGGGCCGCCTGCGGCGGATCAGCTTCGAAGATCTTGATTCCGGGTCGCTGCCCGGCGTCGATCAGCGCCTGACGCGCCATCATCGGTCGAGTGCCTGCGGTGCGCCGCCCCCGCCTCCCGCTGAGCCATCGACTTGCTCCTCAAAAGGGAGACGATCAGCCGCGAGGAACTCATGGACGTGGTGCGCCGTCCGTTGGAACAGGCACTTCCTGTCGCGGCCGAGGGGCTAACCCGCTTTCCGGTGGTGTAACCCTCCTCGCTATCTCCTAGCGAACATGCCGAGTCTCCACTCACTGCGCACGTCCACACCAAGAGTCACGTCCGATGAACTCGAAAGGAAATATACAAAGTGTCAACCTTCCTGCTGATCAACGAACGCCGCTCCACAGAGGGACGCCCTGACACTCGCCACACCGGAGTGAGCACCGATGCCATGTTGCGCTCCACCGGCATCATGGCTCTCTTCGGTATCGGAGCGATCCACTTCGTCCAGTTGGTGCCGACCTTCGAGGGGATGCCGCTGCTGGGCGCGGCGTATCTCGCGCTGATCGCGGCATCAATCGCGGCGGGTGGCCTCCTGGTCAGGGGAAGCCCGTCGAGGATTCGCCAGTGGGCACCCGTGGCGATCCTCGGCATGGGTGCCATTGCGGGGTACGCATTCACTCGGGTGGTGAGCACGCCTCTCGACAACGCCGACGTCGGTAACTGGTCGTGCATGCTGGGGATGGCTGCCCTCTATGTCGAGGGACTGCTGGTGCTCATCAGCGGCTTTGCCATGGTGACTCGGTCGGCTTCCCGAACGGCGTTGGTGGAAGCACGGGACAGTTCCCCTGCAACATCCCCTGTCTGGCGGTCGCTCACGACTCGGGCTACGACTTCGACGAGGCCGAGGTCATCCACTGGGGCCAATGTCCCGAGTGTCTCGCAACAACCTCTGAATCGGGCGGTGACGGATTCCAGACACGAGCGTGCGACGGTGAAGCCATGAACTGCAAGAAGTCCATTGCCTGACTTGCGCTCCTCGTCGCGACGTCGACATCGATCGGCATGGTGGGCCTCGCTACTCCGGCGTCGGCCGGAGGCAACGGCGCTGCGAGGGGCTCCCGACCAAGGGTGGATCCTCAGTGGCACCCTTCAGGACAGAGTATGCGACCCTTCAAGATCGAAGGTGGTTGCCCCAACGAAGTGTGCGTCCCTCGGCGACCGCTGAGTCCTAACCCCTCGCTCGACGAGACCGGCCGCCCCTATGACCTACCCGACGATCAGGAGGGCATGCGCCGCGCGACGCGGATCCCGCCCGCGGGTCAGCGTCGAGGCTGTGTGTCGAACATGACTGGCAGTTGCTGGGAGCGGACTGAGGAGTCGGGAGAATTCAGTGCCCCCGCCCTTGTCGGCGTAGGTGCCGCCACCAAAAGGTTTGGTACACCGGCACAATGTCGGCTCCGGGCATGCCCGCCGACTCTGCGGCCTTCACGGCCAGGGTGATGATGTTGTGGTTACATCCGTTCAACTCAGCTACGACAGGGGTAGGGGTGGAGGCCCTAGAGGTCGATGTCAGAGTTCGCGGGAGTGGAGCCCCGACGTAGGTCGGTGCGCTGGGGGCCCGTGCATCCATTGCGGGACTGTCAAGGCCCCATGATCTCTCGAAGGTCTCCCTTTCAGCCTTTGAGGCGCTGCCCTCTCGCTGGCCGCGCCTGACGCCGCCCAACACCTCCTTGAGTCGCTGGTCAGGGACGGGGCGGCTCCATGAGCCCGAGGTTGACTCTCAACGCCCAGAATGGATCGAGAGTGGATATATAGTCCGACTGCATTGCAAAGTGGCCAGATTTGCCAGAGGGGGAGGAGGTTCTACGCCTTGGAGAGAGACCACTCTGACTCCGATTTCTCTGTGGTTGGTCTCACCTATTCCGGCTCCGAAGCGGTCATCACCTTGGCGGGCGAGCTTGACCTCGCCAGTGCCCCAGTTCTTCATGAATTATTGTTGGAAGCAGCGTCAGGGGGCGCTGACACGATAACGATGGACATCAAGAGGCTCACGTATATCGACTCAGCTGGACTGGGGGTCCTGGTGTCCGCTCACAAGCGATTGGAGTCAAACGGAGGCAGCCTCGTCATCAGCGCGCCGACCGCACGAATTATGCGAGTGCTTGCAGTCTCGGGGTTGACCAGGTACCTCACAATCAGGACTTGAGGCCGAGAGACCCGGATTCAGCGCCGCAATAGGAGCCTGTCTCCATAGAGCAGATTTCTAGCTGGAACCGCTTGCGCTGTCCCACGGCCCAGCTACGGCCAGGGCATACCGTCCAGACTCCAGTCGGACGCGGCCGAGGTCGTCGCCGTGGCACGGGCAAGCCGAGTTATATGACCAATCGCTGGTGCTCAACCGGAACCACACTTGCTTTCCTTGCGGCAGGCCGACCACGCCCCACTCATCGGCCAGTAGGCCAACCAAGAGGAGGCCCCGTCCACCTTCGGCCAAAACTTCCTCCCTCGCCGCAACGGTCATGTCCTCCCGCTTCGGTTTCACAAATGAGATTGACTGGGGGTGGGAGTCAGTCACGCCGATTTCTAGGATTCCTTCGGCCACGGCGACGACAAGCGCCAGGTCGCTTGACGCATGGCCGACAGCGTTGTTGACCAGTTCGCCCGTCAGCAATTCGGCATCCTCAATGAGACTTGGCAGCTCCCAACGATCCAGAAGGTTGGACACGAGATGGCGCGCCGAAGCGCTGGAGGTGGCACCAGCGCCGAACTCCGCGTTCGCTACTCGGCACACGACAACCCTCCCGCTCTCTCGCCATCCGTTACATACCCGCTCTACCCTGGGACAGATAACTCAAACCCGTATCAAAAGAGTTTGTCTCGTTTCGTGGCAACGGTTCCGAGCCGACTCATGGCGGTGGCCTCAGATTGCGGCAGATTTATACGTGCGCGGCCGCTTCAAAGTTGAAGTTTGCGCGAACCGTATGGGTAGAACTAGGACCAACGCACAAAGGAGCATAAATGATTGTCCTCGGCGTTGTCCCAATGCTGATTGGCTTCATTGCAAAAATAGCCATCCTGTGGTCTGTGGGCATCGTGGTTGCCGTGGTTGGCCTGATCCTCATGCTCCTCGGCATGGCTGGTCGGGAGACGGATCGAAGGCACTATTGCTTACGGTCCGCCGATCCCCGAGGAAGCCAGACCGTACCCGCCCGACGCAGGGGGAACTGTGCTGAGCACGGGTACACGCCGAACCGCTTCGCAATGGCACTACCGCCGGATGGATCTGCGCTCTCCTCGACCAAGGGCGAAAGCGGCGACCCATACGACGGCAAACACGACTGCCGCAATCCACAACAGGTGAACTGCGAATCCCGCTCCAAAAAGAATCAACACCAGAAGCGCTAACAGAAGAATGACCATGACGTTCCCCTTTTCATTTACCATGTTGGACGATGGTGTAATACCCTGACTCGTCAACTCGGAAACGGATCTGCGTGGTCGGAACGTTTCCAGACGCGATCGTGGCGCCCCAATGACTAAGGACTTGAAGCTTGCTTCGTACCCTTCGTACCCTTCGTGCGCCGCCGAGCGGATAGCCGGAGTTGAGTGATGCGGGAGATCCCCGCCACGAGGACGATCAAGGCTCCGATTATCGTCGCGGCGAGAACTGCCACGACCAAAGGAATGTGTCCGCTGGCTCCAAAGAACTTGATCTGAACCTTTTGAGTGTTCTGAACGATAAATACGATCAGTGCCACCCCAAGTAGCGCCGCAACGGCCACGGCAGTCCATGCTGCGCTTATACGAGTATGACGGGCGCTGGCGCTGACAGACTCAATTGGCTGTGGCTCGCCTGCTACCTGTTCGGTCCCGGCGGTTGTGTGTGGTGCTACCTCTGCGGCTTGTTCTCCTTGATCCATGGATCGGGCCTCCGCACGCCGTGCGTCCGAATCGGGCGCACATGGGATTAGGTCACGCGCCAGGAGCCGGGCCTCCACGACACCTCGGCCCGGCTCCTGGCGGTCGGGCTTTCCTCGCTCCTGGCAAGCTTCTTATACCCGTCGCCCCGAGTCTCAACCGGTGTGCAGACGGACGCCGTCTGAGGCAGTCTCCCATGTTCGCCAGAGCAGGTGTGGAGCGTCCTGTCGGACGGCACGCGTTACACCGATTGGGTTCTGGGGACAAAACGGGTGCGAACGGTGGACGCCAGTTGGCCGGCCGACTGGTGAGCAGTTACAGAGGGACAGACGGTGACTCCGCCTCCAAATGAGCCGCACAAGACTGGTGATCCTGACCCGGAATCGGCGCTAGGTCGTGTGGTGCATGACGCTCACGGGTCGCTCGCGGTGCTTACGCGCCAGAATCCCGGGCGTCCCGCACCCGGAATCTGGCGCTCAGGTTGCAAGAGTCAGGCTCGTGACTACAACCTCTCCTGTACCCCCTGAGACTCAATACATACCCAAACGCGAGCCAGCCTTAACTCGCTTCGGCGCGACCCCCGCCGGCAAGACGCTTGGACCACGGCAGCTCGTCAACGTGCCGCTCGCAGCCTTAGACATTCGTGCAGCCATCTAGCACCGACCCTCTTCAGCGAATAATCCGGAAGCCACAGCGTCGACGATTCTGAGCTCGTCGATGCTGTCGCAGATCCGGTACCGATCCAAGGAGACGATCGCCAGGTCGAAGAGGACAACTGGGTTGGTCGTTTGCTCTTGAAGATGTCCCACGACTCCTTCGTAGTCTCGGCGTCACCTGTGCAAGAGCCTTGAGGTAGCCTCCGTCGGTGGGCGCGGTCGAGCGGTTCAATGTGCAGGAGGCAGGCCGACCGGACGGACAGCCGATGGTGTTTGCTCACGGGTTCGGCTGTGACCAGCACCTGTGGCGTCAAGTCGCGCCACGGTTCGAGAGCGACTTTCGGGTCGTTCTGTTCGACCACGTTGGGGCAGGTGGCTCGGATCTCGCTGCTTACGATCCCGACCGTTATGACTCGCTTGCAGCTTACGCCGAGGACGTCTTGGCCATTTGCCGTGAGCTGGACCTGGCCCGCGTGGTCTTTGTTGGCCACTCGGTCTCAGCGATGATTGGGGTGCTGGCCGCCTTGGAGGAGCCGGATCGGTTCGCCAGATTGGTCCTGGTCGGTCCATCGCCTCGCTATATCGACTACAGGTGGTACGTGGGCGGGTTCAGCGAGGCGGATATTGCCGATCTGCTCGAGTCGTTGGACAGCAACTATCTGGGCTGGTCCAGTGCCATGGCGCCGGTGATCATGGGCAACCCGGAGCGTCCCGAACTGGGGGAGGAGCTAACCGAGAGCTTTTGCCGGACCGACCGCAGATCGCTCGGCAATTCGCCCGGGTCACGTTCCTCTCCGACAACCGGGCCGACCTGGACAAGGTGACCACGCCGACACTGGTGCTGCAGTGCCGGGAGGACGCAATCGCACCGGTGGCGGTTGGCGAGTACGTCGCCCATGCCATCGCCGACAGCCGACTCGTGCTGCTCGACGCCACTGGCCATTGCCCCAATCTGAGCGCCCCGGATGCGACCGCCGCCGCCATCGCCGACTTTGTCCGCGCTTAGCCGGTCGGACAAGGTCGACCGGAATGATGCCCTCGAGGGGTTCCTCGGGGCCTTGGCCGGCGACGATCCGGAGCGACTCTACGACCGAGCCCCCTGCGGGTACCTGACCACCACCTCGGATGGTTTGATCGCCAAGGTCAACCAGACGTTTCTCACTCTGACCGGTTACGAGCAGGGCGACCTGGTCGCCAGGCGACGGTTCGTCGATCTGCTCACGGCGGGGGGCCGGATATATCACGAGACGCACTACGCCCCAATGTTGCAGATGCAGGGCATGGCACGTGAGATCGCTCTCGACCTGGTCTGTGCCGACGGCCGCCGCCTGCCCGTATTGGTAAATTCCGTCCTCGAGCGTGACAGCTCCGGGATTCCGATGGTGATTCGCACGGCTGTGTTCGACGCCAGCCAGCGTCGTGAGTACGAACGCGAACTCTTGCGGGCCAAGCAACGAGCCGAGGCATCCGAGGCCCGCGCCAGGACGCTGGCTCAGACGCTGCAGCAGAGCTTCCTCCCGCCAGCGCACCCGCACATCCCTGGTCTCGACCTGGCCGGCGCCTATCGCCCTGCGGGTGATGGCGCCGAGATCGGGGGTGACTTCTATGACGTCTTCGAGGTCAGCCCGAGAGACTGGTGCGTGGTCATCGGGGACGTCTGCGGGAAGGGCGTTGAAGCCGCGGTGGTCACCGCACTCGCCCGTCACACCATCCGGGCGGCCGCCGTCCGCCAGCCACAACCCTCCGGCAGCCTTAGCACCCTCAACGAAGTGTTGCTCCACCACGACACCGAACGCTTCTGCACGCTTACTGTCCTGCGACTTCGCCACCAAGCCGGAAGCTGGACCGCGACTGTCAGTTGTGGCGGCCACCCGCTCCCCTTCCTGATCCGCCCAACACGCCCTCCGGTCACCTTTGGCCGCATGGGTTCGCTTGTCGGCGTTCTCGAAGCCCCCAGGTTCTCCGATATCACGATCGAGCTCCAGCTGGGCGACGTCATCGTGATGTACACCGACGGCGTGACCGAAGCCCGGAGCAAACGAGGGGAGTTCTATGGTGATGGACGGCTCGCTACGGTCCTGGCCGCTCATAGCAGATCGGTATCGGCGTTGTTGGACGGACTCCTCGAGGACGTGATGAGATTTCAATCAGGACAGCCCCGCGACGACATTGCTCTGGTTACCGTCGCTGTGCCCGACGATCCGAGCGATCAATCGCCCGTTACATGAAGGCTGCGATCCGTGGCGCGAGTTGATCATGGGGGTATTCGGCGTCGGTAATGGGCAACGTTTCGCTGAGCCATTGCCCAAATGCCAGGGATCGGAGGGTCAACCTCTGGCGAGGCCGAGCCGCGAGCTTGGAAGCATGCGTGCTAGTCGGATATCGGACGTCGAGCGCTCCTCGCCAGCCTTGTCCGATGATGCGCCATCGACCGGAAGACGAGAAAGTGGATTGGTCGCAGGAGCTTCCAATAGAAGAAGCCGGGCACCCCTTTCGGGCGAAACGCGCCGATCTGGACGAGTTCGTGGTCGTCGTGCCGATAGGCGAGCCATCCTTCCCCGGGGAACCACCTGTCGCTGCGTAGTACCAACGCGCCAGGGTCTCGGCGTGCGATGACCCACCAGTCGACCGGCGCTCCGGGAACGATCGCGGCTGGGACGCGGAGGCGCAATCGTTCCCCGACCAGGCGACCGAGCGCGGCGCGGACACGCCAGAGGATCGGCAGTCCATACCAGCGGTAGCTGCCGCCGATCCTGTCGAAATCCGCCTCTGCGCGCACCGCCGTGCCGGGGGAAGTCAGCACGGCGACGCACATCGTGTAGATGCCATCTCGGAGCCCGGGCTTCCGATCCAGCACCTCGGTGTCAAGCGCTCGCGACTGGTCGTCGAGGGCGGCGGAAAGGGCATCGAGCAGGCTGATCGGTTCTATCGCGAACGTCTCGTCGGTACGGGACCGATCCCCGACGATCACGTCGGTGACGAGGCTTTCGACCAGAGTGTGACTTACTCGCCGGTCGACGGGGGTGACCAGGTCCAACCAGTACGACGAGAGCCGGGGCGTGAGATACGGTACGTCCAGGATTCGTCGGCGGCGAAGGCCGCGCGCCGTGGCGTAGGCCGCGATCATCTCCCGGTAGGTGGTGACCTGTGAGCCGCCGACCTCGTACACACCCGGATTGACATTGAGGGCGCCGACCAGGTACTTGATGATGTCAGTCAAGGCGATCGGCTGGATGGTCGTGCGGACCCAGCGCGGGCAGATCATGAGCGGCAGCCGCTCGGTGAGATAGCGAAGCATCTCGAATGAGATGCTTCCTGCGCCGAGCACCACCGCAGCACGTAGTTCGACGACCGGAACGCCGCCCGAGCCGAGCGCCGTGCCCACCTCTTGGCGGCTAGCCAAATGCTCCGACTCTGGGTCCTGGCCAAGGCCGCCGAGATACACGATGCGCTGGACTCCCGCCGCCGCGGCGGCCCGCCCGAACCCCTCCGCCAGCCGTCGGTCATGAGCACGAAAGTCGCCAGCGCCGAGCGAGTGCACCAAATAGAACCCCGCCTCGCATCTTGTCAACACCTTTCGCAAGGCCCCTTCGTCGGCGACGTCCACCTCGTGACCCTCCACCCCGGGTAGTTCCAAACGACGACGGGAAAGCCCAATAACGTCGTCATGCCGCCTCACAAGGGCCGCCGCGAGTGCTCGTCCAACGAACCCGCTGGCGCCGGCTATCGCGATACGCACCAGACCACCATGCACCTAGCGCTGCGGAGGTGCGAGCGAGTGACGTGTGCATCCCAGACGTAGCGTCCGACGATCGAGTTTCCAACGACCCGGTCCACAACGATGGCCCGGTCGAGCGCGAAGCAAGGTTGCGGCGTCAGCATGGAACGGCTCCCAAGTGGAGCTGCCAGGACTGATGCCATAACCATCGTCCGTATTCGTGAGCCAATGGATATCGGGAATTGCAATACGGCACGCATCGTTTATCGTTTCCCACGCCCGGGTGCCTCAAACAACGTGGAAAACGGTTCCAGCGGGCGACTGTGCGGGTCGGCGCTAGGACTGCGTGCGGAGCACGATGCGAGGCTGTGGGCCGAGGTTGCCGGACGATCGAGGATTCCCAGGGAGTCCGAGACTGAGCGAAGAGCCATCTCGGTTGGGGGAACAGGCCGACCTGGGTTGCTCGCCATCCCACCTCCTTCGCCTGGCGTTCGAACTACTAATCACCTGCCGTACACGAACTAGAGTTCGACTGCCTCTGGGGTCGCTGAAAGCGATCGAAACTTGGGCCGAGGCGATAGGCAATAGGGTGTCGGCGAATGACTACGGGCAAGGACGATTTTCCAGAGGCGGTGGGACTGGTGATCGCCTATGCGGAAGGCGGCTTCGTCGGCGCGCTGGATTTCTGGCGGACGACATCGATCGACCACGAACATCTGATCACAGCCCTGGCCGCAATCTCGGTGTTCTTGGCTGCCCAGACTGGAAGCGCAACAGGGCAATCCCTCGAGCAGGTCCTCGCGATGCTGTGGGACATGGAGATTGGCGGCCCCCTGGAAATTGATGGCCCCCTTTTGGGCGATCCAGGGCCTGGCGGGCCTCCTCCACGGGCATGTTAAATCCTTGGTTCTCTGCTCATCGACGCGGGCACCGACGATTTACGGTCATCGACCAACCATTCGGTGTTCCCGAGTCACTCGTTCATCCTTCCCTAGACGGAAGATGACGGGCGCACCATGAAACTCATGTTCTGGGAAGAGAAGTGCTCACCGCATCGGTCACCCGATCGGGCCCCGAGACCCGACTCGCGGGCCCGCCGATATCGAGACCTGTGAGCACCAAGGCGAGACGTGGCGGCTGTCAGCGAAGTCAGCGGTCGTTTCGTCCGACCTCCGAGTTCCTTGCACAGCGAATGTCGTCCTTGACGCCATCGGCCGTGGCTTGGAGGAGCCGTGCAACCTTGACCGGCTCGGCGCAGTAAGCCAATCACTGCGGAGAGAGGCTCAGGCTTCGCGCAGGCACCGGCCACAAGAGTCGGCGTCATCGGGCCAAGGCCACAGTCGTCTTTTCCGGCCCGTTTGGCTGTCCCAGGCGATCCCTATGAGCCTCCATCCGCTTCGTTGATTGTCTGTACGTCCTCTGCAAATTGCTTCGTGGCCCTCGATTCGATCTGTTCGATGTCCGCATCGGTCAGGATGCCCTTGTCTTTGAGGTGGGACACAAGCGCCTTGACGAGAGCATGGGCACTGATCCCCTCGCCCAGTGAAAGTGCCAGTTCCTCGCGCGTCATTCCCTCATCAGCGGTGTCAGCCATTGAGCGAGACTAGGCCACGACTCAAAGCCTCGGTTTCGTAGCATCTACCTGATCCGAAAATGGTGGCCACAGCGACCGTGCCGCTCGAGCGAGTCACGAGTCTAGAGAGATTCTTGGAATAGAGATCCGAGAGAAGGGTATGAGTACTCTGTGAGTATCTCTCGTCGAATTCCGCGACCGCTTTTGGCCTCCATGTTTGTTTCCGGCGGCTTGGATGCCATCCGGAATCCCGAGAGTAAGGTCGAACGGGCCGAAGCGGTGACTCAGACCCTCACCAACCAAGTGCCTGGGCTTCCAAAAGATACCGTGACATTGATCAAATGGAACGGGATGGCCCAGGTCGCTGCGGGCGGACTGCTTGCTATCGGTAAGTTCCGGCGGCCGGCGGCGGTGGTGCTTATCGGTTCAATTATACCCACCACCTACGCGGGGCACCGATTCTGGGAAGAAACTGATGATGCCGCCCACGCGCAGCAACGGGTCCACTTCTTCAAGAATCTCGGGCTCCTAGGTGGCTTGATTCTCGCTGCGTTCGACACGGAAGGTGCTCCTTCGCTGGAGTGGAGGGTCCGGCGCGGCACACGTCGGCTGAGAAATGTCGCGGCCTTGGGCCAGGCATCTTCCACAGCGCACACTCACCGAGCAATCTCAAGAACAGCTAGCGAAGGGAGGAAGGCGAGGCGCCGAGCCCAAAGGCTAGCGGTAGCAGCTAGCCGGCGTGCCAATGAGGCTGCAGTCGTGGGAGCCCGGCAAGCCGAGGTGGCGGCGTCCGGCGCGGCCCGAAGGGGAGTGAATGTCGCTGTGCCCTACGTGCGTCATGCGAATGAGGGCACCTTCGGGGCGGTCAAAGCGGCAGTCGATGTAGCCGGTCCCTATCTCGCAGCTGGAGTAGAGCGAGTTGGAGAGGTCCTCACTTAGGGCTGCCTGAGCTTCTGGAGATGGGTTGATCGTGTGCATCCAAGTTTGGTCGGCTCGCCGGGAATCATAAGGCCGCTATGGCTGGACTTGCTTCGACAGACGGTGATGCCCACATGTGCCTGATGATCCGTTCATGCCAATGATGCCGATCCAAGAACTGCTGGCGAGAGTTGATGATTGGCAGCGCCAGAGCCGATTGGCCGCGCCATCATATGGTGTTGTCAAGAAGTTTGGTGACGATGGAATGAATCAGTTCGTAGTGGCGCTCGGCTGGTACGGATTCTTGGCGATCTACCCGTTGCTTCTTGTGGTGATCACGATCTTTGGTTTCATCGGCGTTGCTTCCTTGGGACATGGAATTGTCACCACGCTCCATCAGTTCCCCGTCATTGGCGCGCAATTCAATCCCGCCAACCCATCGGCCAATCTGCATGGCAGCATTTTTGGGCTGACCATTGGTCTTCTCGGGATGATCTACGGAGCGCAGGGTGTCACGCAGACGGCGCAACACTCGATGGCTCGGGTCTGGAACATGTCTGAACTAGATCTCCCCGGCTTCCTTCCACGGCTGGTTCGAAGTCTGATTAGCCTGTTGATTATTGGAGGCTCGTTCTTGGCGAATGCGGCTATCGCTTCGTTGGTGACCGGGGCGGGTCACAGCTTCCCGGTGCGCGTATTGATATTCCTCGCTATGTTGGTCCTCAATTTCGTGTTGTTCTTCGCGGCATTTCGCGCTCTTACTCCACCTCCCGTCGCTTCGCGCTCTCTGTTTCCCGGAGCACTCGTCGGCTCCGGTGGATTTACGCTGCTCATTACTGTCGGCTCGGGCTTGATTCAACACCAAGTCCGCCACAGTTCAGCTACGTATGGCCAGTTTGGCATCGTTATAGGCCTCGTCGGGTTTCTGTTCCTTCTGGCCAAGATCAGCCTCTACGGAGCGGAACTCAACACCGTGCTCGCTCGGTGCCTGTGGCCCCGGGGAATCGTAAGCAGTAACCCCAGCGCTGCGGACAATCGTGTGCTCTATGGCATTACCCACCAACAACGCCGACGCTCAGATCAGGTCATCGGGGTTGGGTTTGGAAAGAACGCGGCGAATGATGCGGCGGAAGATGCACGACAAGCCGGGCGGACAGCCGAGCAGAACAATATGTAGCCGGTCGACACTGCTGCCTGCTCATGACCAAGCACGATGAGCGGGCCAACAGACGAACTAACTCTGACCGGCGCAGCCGAGGCTCTCGATTCTCGACCACTCCTAGAACAGACCGGTGCACAAAGGATCAAGCGGGTGCGCCAGCCCACAATCAGTGCAATGCTGCCTCGAGAGCGAGCTGGCGGCTGGCCATGGCCAATAGAGGCGACTCAACGAACGCCTCGCGCTTGGAGCTAAGGATTGGAGTCGCCAAGACCGCGTAGAATTGCCCCCGTGATGAAAAGTAAGGAACTCCGTTGGAAGGCAGTTAGCTACGGCGCCGGGGCGCTGGCCGGGTTGGTGACCCATCGACTAACTGATAAAGCGTGGAAAGAACTGGGCCACGCCTCACACCCACCAGTGCCGGCCGACCGACGGTCATCCTGGGCGGAGGCACTGGGTTGGGCCGTGGCCACGGGCGTGGGCATGGGCGTCTCCAGACTTCTAGCCATCCGCACCGCTGCCGTGGTGTGGGAGGCTGCGACCCACGAGCGACCCCCCGAAGCTGCGCTCAATGGCGACTCGTGACTTCGCCAGGTCCATGAGCGACGCCAGGGGCGTGTGGAGCAGGACCACGCAATGAGACCGGCGTCGTAGCTAGTCACCAAAGCTGTCTCCACTCGCGCACGAACTATTCACGGCGAAACGGGTGCGCCAACGATCAACTCGTTCTCCAATGCGGTGAGGGCGTGTGCGAATCCGAGCGGGGCACGGGCGTGGCGTCGGGCACTGGTAGTCACGGTGACCTTGGCTTCGTGGTGCAGGTGAGCGCCGACCTCGAGTGCTCGCTGGTAAAGGTCCCGGTCTTCTCCCGTGAGGAAGGCTCGAAAGCCTCCAATCTCTAAATATGCCTGGGCGTTCATACCCAGACTGGCACCATGAATGGGCGATCCCTCCCGTCCATATTCTTGGTTCCAGAGTCGGGCCGCGGCCGGGGCGCGGGCCGACCAGTCAGTAACGGTGACGCGACCAGCCCACAGATCGGCGCCAGCATCATGGGCCGCGATCTGGGCGGTGAGCCACGGCCCGGGAACGACTGAGTCAGCATCGGTTGTGGCCAACCACAACTGGCGCGGGTTCAAGCGGTTCCACGTTCCTAGTAGGGCGTCGCACCCGTGTCTACGGGCCGCGCCCACATTTGCATCATCACATGAGATCAGAAGGGTCGCATGTGTCTTGGCCCATCGGTGAGCGATGGCAGCGCTGGCGTCGTTGCAGCTATCGAGAACGATGGCAACGCGACACTCGATCTTGGTCGGCACGTTGGCGATGGCGCGTCCTAACGCACCCAAGGCCATGTGAAGAAGTCGTTCCTCGTTGTGGACGGGGACGACGATACCGACCGCATGGGTACGACCGAGGGCTGGTTGCCGACTCACTGGGTCCGCTCCCACACGTTCAACACAAATTCGCGCTCCACGTGGTGAACCATGCGCCGCAGGCCGAACGTTGCCTCAATCAACACATGGGCTTGATCACCGCTCAAGGGATAATCCGTCTGGCCGCGCCAGTGGATGCCAATAACGTGAGCGCCCGATACCGTCGAACTCAAGACGTGCGCCATGATTTGTTCCAACTCGCTTGGCGAGAAGTAGTAGGCGATCTCGCTGAGAACGATCAGATCGAATTGCTCCTCAGGCCATGCCTCGGGAATAGGTCGGTATTCGACACGTACGTGAGGAAGTTCCTTCGTTCGAGTCGCCGCTTGCCGCAAAGCCGCCGGTATGATGTCCGAGCCCAGAAGGCGATCGCATCGTTGAGCGAGTTTTTCGGTCAAGACGCCGATTGAACAGCCGGGCTCGTAGACAGAGCCGTAGTGGGTGTGGGGCAAGCTGGCTATGGTCAGGTCGTACTTGCGCCGTTCGTAGCTCCTTGATGCGAAGCCCCAAGGATCTGGATCACGTTCATACATATCCTTGAAGTAGGTCCGACTGGTGGAAGTCATTTGTTCGGTCCGCCGAGCCCAAAGACTTCGAAGGAACGCCAGAACGGGCTAAGGATCGGTGCGGGACGCCACGCATGGTCGGTGTGATTTAGGCCAAGAGGGCGGATCCGCGAGGCGAGTGCACTAGCGAACAACCGCTTCTGGGCAGCGACGGGCCGGGACCCTTTCCGCGGGCGACATTCGATCCCAAGGGCGGGGTCGGGTCGGGCCCAGTGGCAGGCCCAGACCGTGTACCTATGCGTGTCTGCGCCCGGTGAGATCGTAACTCGACAGGCTGCTTCGCCGCGGGAGTTGCGATCAGGATGACCATCGTGGCCCCGCGGAGCTAGGCAGAGATCGTCGGGAAGGAGAGTCTCATTCAGGACGTCGCCGGGGCCGTCGAAGAGAGGAGCCACAAGGCCTGCGGCCAGGTCGGCTCGCCAGAGGGTGGGGTCGGGAGTGCCAAGGTGAGAACGGTCGGCGTCTAGCTCCATGCGGCACCGCTTAGGGCGAGACGGCCGATCTCGGCCGCATCTTGGGGACCATGGTGCTGCGCGAGATAGACATACAAATCGGCGGCGCGTTGTGCCTGCGAGCGATCGTGGCAGAGGGGACGAGCTCCGCCAGCTGCCGCGACATGGCCGAGCACCTGCGTCGCACCGTGCTGGACGGCATGACGCAGCACCATCGCCCGCATCCGGCCCTCCCCCTTTGTGTCGTAGGGGTCATCATCGATCGAGTGCGCGGCGTTTTCCAACAACCAGCGCATAGCGTTCACCTGGGCCACGGCGTGACCGATCTCGGCCATCACGAGATCTGATGAGATCGGCGGAAGCGTGTCGGTCACATGGTCCACCAGTGCCTTAGCTCCGCCGTACCAACAGGCCGCAACACCGATCGCCCCGACCCAGAAACCGGGTCGGGCCAGGTAGAAATCGGGTCCGCCGATTGCCAGATTCCCAGGGATCGAGGGTCCTCCGAATTCGAGCGTGTCACTTAGTGAGTCGGCCATGCCCACGGCCACCCAGGAATTCTGATGGGTGGCGACGACGTGTTCGTCCAGCGTGACATCGAAAAGCCGGTAACCGTCGGGCGCATCGGCGGTCACCAGCGCGCGATCGATGACGCCATTGCCCGAGCAAAAGGGCTTCTGGCCCGTGAGATGCCACCCGTCGGATTCCTGGCGAGCCGTCGTTCCGTCCGAGCCTGTTCGCGCCGCCCAGACACCATAGGTGGCGCCGGACACCGGTTTCATTCGGGCCTCATCCAGGATGGCCAGGGCATCGACGTGGCCTTCGGCCAGTCGCCCGAGTGACAGGTTTTCTGCAGCCCAGAGCGACAACGCCCTGAATCGTCGCCATGTTTGGCCCGATCCGGGCAGCGGCAGTATCGGGGCTTCGACTTGGGCAATCCGCTTGAGGTCGGCGGCGATTGACATCAGGCTCCTTTCCATTCAGATCGGGCGCGATAGAGCGCGGAGAAGCAACGGATCGGCATCTACACGGGAAGGATCACGGGCGGCTGAATAAGTGGCGTACTTCGACTGCCTTTGTCGCTCCAAGACGCCGAGGTGGTTGTGGCCCTTCTGGTTACCTTGCAGCTGGTCGAACTGTTTTACCCGACAAGCTGGTCGAACAAACCTCGAATCGGGCCAGCAACTCCGCCAACCAACCTTGGCATCAGGCAAGTAGCGAGCAGGTTCGAGACGCAGTGCGTTTGGAGAATATGTGAGGAGGTCGGACCTGACCAAGTAATCCCGAGCGCCCGGGCACCAAAAGCATGAACAGTTGCAAACTGGGTAAATGACTGGGCATGACTGAAATTAGGGGAACGACGGAACGTAGGGATGATTTGTCCGAAGCTGTGGCGGAAGATTCCGTTTCTGCCGGGGAAACGGGAGCCGCAGTGGATGCTGGGAGTGCCTCCGAAGATGCTGGTCAGGCACAAGTCATTGTCGGAGAGATCCCAGATGAACACGATCTCACCAAGATGCTCTGGACGGCACGGTGCACTTTCCCTCCCCATGGGCTACTAGGAAAGTTCGATACTCGTGATCAAGCGGAGCGAAAAAAGGAAGAGCACCTGCTCGCTCGCCATGGGCGTCGATAGCTTTTCGGTGCCTGTGACTTACCGTCATCCGAAGTCGGCCCTCGGGCTGTGAACGGACACGCCAGATCCCGGGTGACGGCCCGGGATCTGGCGGTCGGTAGCAAGTGTTCGGATCGTGGGAACCGTTTCCGTGGTTCCCTTAGACTGACCAAATACCCGATTGGCCGCTTCCTGTGCCTCGCAGCCGGTCGGCGGATCTCGCGGCGACTTCTCTAATCGGGCGGAGGCGAATACCTGACGCATCGACGCGGGATTAGTTCTGACTCAATCGGGAAGTTGTTGCTACCAAGTGGAGCATCGGACGAGGGCCCGATCTGGTCGCGGTTAGTTGGCGAGAGCTCTGGGTATGACAAGGGTGAGGCGAGGAGGAGAAATGACGGCGGTTCATGAAGGCACAGCGATCGGCAACGCCCAAGATGCTCTAGATCGAGTGGGAAACGTTGTTGTGGAAAAGTTCCCAGATGTTATTGAGGCTACGAAGGCGGGCCTGCGGAACGTCGCGGATCACGGGGAAGCTCTGGCGGCAGTTCTGCCGGCCAGCGAAGATTTGGGCCAGTATGCCAAAGCCGGCATGGGGCGCGTTCATGGGGCGGCGGATCTCCTTGACATCGACTTTCTTGATCGATTTCACAAGACCACCCGCAGGTCCCGCTGGCGACGCGGAGTGACGTTTCTCGCATTGGGGATTTTGGCCGGGTTGGTCCTCAATCGGATTCTCCAAAACAGACAATCCGGCTCGAGCGAGCCAAACGAGCTTTCGAGCCAAAAGGACCCAGGCATGGTGGGTCCTTACCATTCAAGGATGGCGGAATCTGGCGACGAGCGAAGCGTTTTTCACGACCGAAGCGACTGCCCTGCTGGTAGTCGGATCAAGCCCGAAAATCGCGTCTCCGGAACGGCTGGTCGATCCAAATGCAAGGACTGCCAGAACATTGCGGCCTAGGGGGTTGTCATCTTTCGAGGCGAGCGACCGTCTTGCCCGGTCAGGTTGTTGCAGTGGAGTGTCGTGGGTACACGCAGAAAAAGCCATGGTACAGACGTCAACGAGGAGGGGTTTCGGCGCCCTTTTCCATCGCTCCACTAGCCGAACATGGCTCGTGGTAGTGCCAGCCGCTTCTCTCTTCCTCCTGGCGGGTCCGTTAAGTGCGTCTCCGGTCAGAGGATGGGGTGACGATGGCTGAGGAGCACTGGAAAGATGAACCCGAAGCACAGGACTTTCCCGCCGCTCAGTCGTATCTCACCTTGCTCGTTGGACTCGAATCCGCCACCAAGCTACGGAAAGCCCTAAAAAAGGAGCAATCCCTGAGTCATTTTGCGGCCAAGGATATCTTGCGTGCTGCCGGTCTCACCCTTTTGGCGGCCGACGATCCCGAGGTGGCCGCGGACCTCGAAAAGGTCAAGTTCGGCACCAAACTCTCCCCTGTGCTGCTGGTCCAGGGCGAGCCACTGTGGATCGCCGACGGGTATCACAGGGTGTGCTCCAGCTACTACCTCAACGAGAAGGCTCTCGTGCCCTGTCGCATCGTCTCTCGACATTAGAACGCTCCAATGGCGGACTGTGGCCCATAGTTGGGCACAGTTCCAGCGCCGACTTCGCTCAGGGTACGGCGAGCACGTGCGGACACCATCCTGATCGGGTGATCGACAGTCGTTCACAACTGGCGCTATCGCTACCCGGCTCTCCGAGCCGGTAGCCCGCCCCTTTCGGCGGTTTCATCTAGGTTTGGCCCGACGTGGAGAACTAGGCCAAGGTGACCGGTTGAACAATTGTGGGGCTATGGGTGATGGGCCGCCGGAAGTCTCTCCGAACAGCTGTACCGCGCCGCTCACGACCCTCGGGAACGTCCAGGTAGCCAGCAAAGGCCCGACCAGCTACGGGCAAGCGGGTCGTGCGACGAAAGGTGTACCGGACCCACTAACGGGATCAACAAGCGCGTGCTGAAGAATCTTGGGCTGTAGTTCGCGCGCCAGAAGATCGAGCCACCTTCCTCGGCTCGGCTTCTAGTGCGGGATGGTCACACGTTGTGGTTTGCGAACACCTGCTGCAGCGAGCCAGCCCCCTGCAGGGGCTGGTCGTACCGTTGCGACCCCCAGGAGTAGGCGTAATCGAAGACCGGGGTGGGGACGAGCGGACCCCAGGTGTTGAGGATGGCAGTCTCTTGCGCGGCAGTGGGCACGATCCAATGTCCCCCGCCGTCGTCGGTGTAGGTGCCGCCACCGAAAGCTTGGTACACCGGCACAATGTCGGCCTCGGGGATGCCCGCCGACTCAGCGGCCTTCACGGCCAGGGTGATGATGTTGTCGTTGCATCCGCTCAACTCGCTACGGCAGGGATAGGGGTCGAGGCCGTAGAGGTCGATGTCCGAGTTCCTCGGCGTGTAGCCCCCGACATAGGTCGGTGCACTCGACGCGCCGAGGTTCATCTCGATGATGAAGGTCTTGGCCGAGCCAAAGAATGAGTGGATGTAGTCCGACTCGGCCTTCAGGTTGGCAGGCGGACACAGAGCTGAGTATCGACCGGTCGGATCAGGCTCGTCCATGAGGTAGAAGCCAAACACGCGGGCGTTGCCAATGAAGGGCTGCACTGCACTCGTGAAGGATTGAGTGACCCCGCCACATTGGTCGAGATAGACCAGGGCCTTGACCCCGGAAGGTAGGGAGTTGACCATCCCAACGCTGTTCACGTCGGCCAGGTTGAAGCGGTCCACCCCAGGGGTATACGTGCTGCCGCTGAAGTTACCGTTAGAGGTGTAATGCAGGTCGGTGTGCGGCTGACATGCTGCCGCCAGCACGGCGAGCAACAACAGCGGTAGGACAAGCACGGTTCGTCTCAGCGTCATTTTTCCTCCCGGCCTAGGAATGAGGTGCGGTCGTGCCGGATCTCCTTCTGGAGTGCGTCCCAATGCAACCGGCATGGCCCCTTTGGTGTTCGGCTTCAGTCCATCAGTCGCTATACCCCTCGATCCGCGTTTCAATCTGTGCGGAGCCGATACCTTTTGAGCCAAGGTGTTCCACAGGCCGAGGGCAGCGACAATCTTGACGCAATGTGCAGAGGCCGCTGTCGAACGTGCGGCACGCCGTGGCACCGCGTGGTGAGCGTTCATGGTAAACGTCCTGTCAAGATCGAGGGTGGATGCCCCAATGAAGTATGCGTCGGGGTGGTCGTGAGTTCTAGTCCGAGGTTCGCGGGAACTACATCTCAGTGGACCTACGGGTGAGATGCTCCTTCTGCGGCGGCAATCGCGAGACGATGTGGAGAAGCTCGTCGCGGGACCGGACAACGTATACATTTGCAACGAGAGCGGTCGGCGGAGACAGCCGACATCTCAAGATTGCCTAGTGCGACTCCAAGGCGTTTGAGGTGCGCCAGGTCATGCAGGCACCCGGTGAAAATGTTCTCACCTTTGCCACCAAGCTGGGTGGAGGAGTGGTTAGCATTTGTGGCAACTACCGTCCTAAGGGGTATCGATGGGCAGTGTCCGTATTGCCATCGGCAGACTCATCACGCTAACGCCCGCCGTGGCTGCCATTAGCATCGGTCTTGTTGTCGTGCACGTCCTGCCTGCTGCCGGCGCGCCGCCGCCCACCCCCACGCTCACCACAGCGGTATCGGAGCCGAACGGTCTCGTCGACGATCAGATTTCTGACACGGTGACGCTCGCCGGCACTGGAGGAGCGCCGGCCACCCTCGCGTGGAACCTGTACGGCCCAGCTCAGCCAGGCAGCAGCGGCACTTGTGCCACTGCCGACTGGACCGGGGCGGCGAACCGGTTGCAAGGCAACATGTCGGTGAGCGGCGACAGCACCGAGACTGTCGGCTCATTCACGGTAGCCAAGGCGGGTTGCTATTCGTACGCTGTCTCGGTGACCAGCCCCTCCTTTGCGTCGGTCGACAGCCCAGTCGGTCAACCGTCGGAGACCATCCAGATCGAAGGCGCAGTACTCACCGTCACGACGTCCGAAGCGCCGTCGTCGCCGGGTGTGCTCACTACGGTCGGACAGATCGTCCCCTACGACTTCGTGATCACCAACACCACTGCCACCCAGATCACGGTCTTCAACGCCACCATTTTGGATACGCAGTCCGTCGCTGGCGAGGAACTGACCAGCGGACCTACTTGCCCCACCGGACAGCCGATCCCAGGCCAGCCCATGATCACGTCCCTGTTGTCCCCCGGCGCCTCCGAGACGTGCACTGCCACCTACACCCTTACTCAGACCGATTTGCAACACGGGTATCTCACTAATAGCGCTATCGCGACCGCCCTCGACTCCAACGGCAACGTGTCCACTTCCGACCCGTCGACGCTCACCCTCCTGACCGCCCTCCCAAGCGGAACCCCAGCGACGGGCGCGAGCGTCACCACAATTCCGCTGAGCCGCACCACCCCAATTACGCTTGCTGCGACCGGGTTCAACCTGGAGAAGGCCTTGCTCATGGCCTCGCTGCTCATCTCGGTCGGGCTCGGGCTGACGATCGGCACCAGCCGTCGCTGGAGACGATCCACCCGGTACTGAGCGACTGAACGTCGGAGCCGGCAGCGCGCTTAGTCAGCCACTGGGTACGATATTTACGTGTTGAAAGCAACTATCAAGACCGATGCCGAGTCAGGCCCGGCGGCCTGTCGCGTCGACCGGTTCGACGAGGCGTTGCAGACCGTCGCGCGGTCGATCACGCAGGTCCGCCTGCATGAGCGGCTCCTGCGATTGGCGGGGCTCCGGCTCGACCGGGCCGGAGCTACCCTGCTTTTCAAGCTCTCTGCGAGGGGCGACTCGCTCCGAGTCACCGACCTCGCCGAGATACTGGGAGTCGACACCCCGACGGTGACCCGTAAGGTCCAACAGCTCGAGCGCGACGGGATGGTCGTTCGCGAGACCGACCCAGACGACGGCCGAGCCTCGAGGATCGGCCTCACCCCGTCCGGTCGCCGGACCATCGAGCGGGTGCGGCGGGCCCGCCGGACCTGGCTCGAACAGCTCTTGCAAGATTGGGATGACGACAACCTGTCAACGTTGGCCGACCTGCTCAGTCGTTTCGCGGAGGACCTCGAGCGCGACCTGGACGACGCCCGTGACTGAGCTGACGACGCCACCGGTCGATGAAGAGGCCGCCGGCGCCGAGCACCGCCGGATCCTGGTGATTCTCGGCGCCCTCATGATGGGGATGGCCCTGGCCGCCCTCGACCAGACCATCGTGGCGACGGCACTCCCCACCATTGCCGGCGATTTGCACGGGCTCAACCATCTGTCGTGGGTAGTGACGGCCTACCTCCTGACCACCTGCATTTCCACGCCGCTGTGGGGAAAGTTGGGTGACCTCTACGGCCGCAAGTCGCTCTTCCAGCTGGCCATCGTGATCTTCCTGGCCGGCTCCATGCTGTCCGGGCTATCCCAGTCCATGGCCGAACTGATCGCTTTCCGGGCAGTCCAGGGGGTCGGGGCCGGCGGGCTGATGGTCGGAGCCCAGGCCATCATGGGCGACGTCGTGTCGGCGCGGCAGCGGGGCAAGTACATGGGCTATTTCGGCGTCGTGTTCGGCGTCACCAATGTGGCGGGTCCGTTGCTCGGTGGCTTTTTCACCGAGCACCTGTCATGGCGCTGGATCTTCTACATCAACCTGCCGCTCGGTATCGTCGCTCTGTTCGTTGTGGCCGCTTCGCTCCACCTCCCGGTCAAGCGGGTACCGCACAAGATCGACTGGGCCGGAACCGCCCTTCTCTCGATTGGCGTCACTTGCATCATCTTGCTCACCACCTGGGCCGGCTCCGAATATGCCTGGGGTTCGTCCGTCATCATCGGCGTGGGGCTGGTCGCTCTGGCATCGCTGGGCATTTTCTGCTTCATCGAGACAAAGGCCTCCGAGCCGATCATCCCTCTCTGGCTCTTCAAGAACCGGACCTTTACCGCCACCTCAGGCGTCGGGTTCATCATCGGCTTCGCCATGTTCGGGGCCATCATCTACCTGCCCCTGTATCTCCAGGTCGTTCACGGAGCCTCGCCGACCCTTTCGGGCCTCGAACTGCTGCCCATGATCGGGGGGATGCTGCTCACCTTTATCTTGAGCGGACGTATCGTGACCCGCACCGGGCGCTACAAGGTGTTCCCGATCGTCGGCACGGCTGTCCTCGCTCTCGGCCTGCTCTCGCTCACCCAGCTTGGACCCACTACCGCCTACGGGGAAGTGGCCGTCTTCATGTTCATCACCGGGCTCGGCTTAGGTCTGGTTATGCAGGTGCTGGTCGTCGCCGTACAGAACGCAGTGCCGTACTCCGCTCTGGGAGTGGCAACGGCCACTTCGACGTTCTTTCGGACCATCGGGGGAGCCTTCGGTGTGGCCGTCCTTGGTGCCGTCTTCGCCAACCGCCTGATCTCACAACTCAAGCTGCACGCCACGTCGGCCGAGCTGAAATTGGTCAGCGGCTCGAATGTGACAGCCAACCCTGCCCAGATCGAACATCTTCCCGCCTCCCAACGCACCTTTGTGGTCAGTGCTTTCAGTCATTCGGTCGAGACGGCATTCTTGGTTGCGGTCCCCTTTGTCGTGTTCGGCTTCATACTGAGCTGGCTCATCAAGGAGATTCCGTTGCGCACGACTACGTTCGTCACCACTCATCGGCCCGACAGTCAACCACCACAAGCTAGCGATGTGGGAGATAATGCGGCTGACGAGCCCCCCGTGCCAACGCCGGTGGCCAGCCCCAGCTGGGAGACTCCCTAGCAGAGTGGTTCACTGCCGGACCCCTTTGAGTGACCGAGCGGCTAACGACGCGGTCGCAGGCCCGAGGCGGTGACGGCAGCGTCGTCTACAGAGGATCGTCGAAGCTCATTCCGGGTGAGCCATCGACATCCGCCGTCGCTTCTTCGTCGAGCGGTTGATCGATCGGCACCGCTCGTATGTGGAAACCGCCCGGATGGGCTTTCATCAACGGTTCGCCTGGTATTCCCGGCGCGCGCTCTTGGTCCGCTATTCCGGCTTGAACCTCGATCACCCTGACGTGTCTCCTGGCCGTGGCCGGACTCTCCCCCTTCCGCGACTCTTCAGCGAGATGTTCAAGCTGACGCTTCTCCCGTCGGCGCCGAAGCGGACCACCCGGTGATGCCGGTAGATCGCCTTGTCCCATGAGCTGAGCTTAGGGAGTCACCCTTCACCCCCGTCCGGTCGTCGGTGCCTTATCGTTTCGCACTCACCAGCTCGTTGCGGGTAGCTTTCGGGAGGGCTTGGGTTTAGAGAGCAGCCCGGGCCCGTTCCGAGTCAAACGTGACCTCACCGGGGGGTTTCGTCTTGGAAGTGGTCCCGTGGGCGATCCCAGGGAAGTGCCCTCTCTGCGGCGAACTCCCTCAAATCGAGTTTGACGACGCCGAGGGCGACACGGACCCGGGTAACGACACGGACCCGGGTAACGACACGGACCCGGGTAACGACACGGACCCGGGTAACGACACGGATCCGGGTAACACTGTCACGATGCGAGAAGTGTCCCGCACCAATGTCGCCTGCGAGTTCTTCCCGCCCGACGTAGCAGAAGCCGGCCAGAAGGGGCCACCCGGCTCCTGACTACCAGGGGTTGGACCCCCGGTAGACCGTCACCGCGCCGACCGCCCGGTCGTTTCCGGGCTGACGTCTGCGACGACGCGCTCTCGAACTGATCGGGCGGCGGCGACCATGTTGGTGAGGGCGGGAAGCACTTCTTCCCAGCGGCGGGTCTTGAGCCCGCAGTCTGGGTTGACCCATAGACGATCGACCGGCAATGCATCGAGTGCCTGTTCGATCAGTGTTGCCATCTCGTCGGCGGAAGGGACGGTGGGAGAGTGGATGTCCCAGACTCCTGGTCCGACGCCGGCCAGATCGTGTGATTTGGACAGCTGGGTGAGAACGCCCATGCCGCTGCGGGCCGCCTCGATGGAGATGACGTCGGCATCTAGGGCGATGATGGCATCGATGATGTCGCCGAACTCGGCGTAGCACATGTGGGTATGGATCTGGGTCCCATCGTCGACTCCGGCGGTGGCCAGTCGGAAGCATTCGGTGGCCCAATCCAGGTAGTCGTCACGATCTTGACGACGTAATGGCATTCCCTCGCGCAAGGCAGGCTCGTCCACTTGAATGATCCGAATACCGGCCGATTCGAGATCGGCGACCTCGGCTCGGATGGCCCAGGCGATTTGTCGACAGGTGTCCGCGCGCGGTTGATCATCTCGGATGAAGGACCATTCCAGGATAGTGACCGGGCCAGTGAGCATGCCCTTGACCGGCGAGGTGGTCAGCGATTGGGCGTAGACCAGCCAGCGTATGGTCATGGGACGGGGTCGAGTCACATCGCCAAAGAGGATGGGTGGGCGGACATAGCGCGTGCCGTAGCTTTGAACCCAGCCGTGACGGGTGGCGGCAAAGCCATCGAGGCGCTCGGCGAAGTACTGCACCATGTCATTGCGCTCAGGCTCACCGTGGACCAGCACGTCCAGCCCGATCGACTCTTGGGCCTTGATGACCCGCTCAATCTCTGCCTCGCAGAATCGCCCGTAGTCCTCATCGGACATGAGGCCCGATGCATGTTGTTGACGCGCTCGCCGGATCTCAGTTGTCTGGGGGAAGGATCCGATAGTTGTCGTTGGGAGGGATGGCATGGGCGTTGTCTGTCGCTGAGCATGTCGTCGCCGGTCCGGTGATGAGGTTCGTCGGGAGACGGACGGAGCGCTCACTGGCCCTGCTGCTGGTCCGGTGCCGGCTCGGTCAGCCGCGACCACATCACTGGTAGCCAACGCCTCGCTGATGGCATCGTGTCCGAGAGACAAGCCGCGCCCAATTGCCGCGATCTCGCCGAGCTTCTGTCGGGCGAAGGCGAGCCGGGAGCGCAGCCGCGGATCGAGCTCGGTCTCCAGGTCGACGTCGTGGGGAACGTGCTGGAGGGAACAGGACGGGCCGACCCACAACCGGTTGTCCAGGCGCTGTTGGGCCGGCCCAAGCAGCGCCAGGCTCCGACGCAGATCATTGCGCCACACGTTGCGTCCATCGACCACGCCGGCTGACAGCACCGCGTCATCCGGCAAGCAGTCCAAGAGCGGACTCAGCTGATCGGGGCCGCGGACCAAGTCCACGTGCAGTCCCTCGACAGGCAAACTCGTAGCCAGCTCGAGGTTGTCACCGAGCTGGCTGAAATACGTGGCGAGGAGACAGCGAGGTCTGAGGCTCGATGCCAGGGTCGAGTACGCGTCCACAAAGGCGGTGCGCTCGGTCGCACTCAGATCGGTCACGAGGAACGGCTCGTCGAGCTGCGCCCATTCGCAGCCCGATTGGGACAAGGTGGCCAGTATTTGCTGGTACACGGGCAGGAGCCGAGGCAGCAGGTCGAGGGGCGAAAACGCAGTCGCCGTCGGCTTAGCAAGGAGCAAGAAGCTGACCGGGCCGACTAATACGGGGCGGGTCTCGACGCCCAGGCGCCGAGCCTCGGCGTGTTCGTCGATCGGCTTGGTCGAGTCGAGATTGAACTGGGTATCTGGCCCGAGTTCAGGTACAAGGTAGTGGTAATTGGTATCGAACCATTTGGTCATCTCCAGGGGGCGTATCGTCCCTGTGGGCATCTCAGTGCCACGGGCTAGGGCGAAATAGGTGTCCAGCTGGTCTGCGGGCTCGTCGGACCCAAAACGGTCGGGCACGGCACCGACTGCGCAGCAGGTGTCCAACACGTGGTCATAGAGCGAGAAGTCGTTGCTCGGGATCGAATCGATCCCAGCGGCGGTCTGCGCCTGCCAGCCATCGGCCCGGTGTTGGCGCGCCGTCTCAGCCAAATGGGCTCTGGTGACGCGGCCTTCCCAATAGCCCTCGACGGAGTGCTTGAGCTCGCGTCCCGGCCCGATCCGTGGCATCCCCAGGTTCATTGCTCGGGCCACGTCACCTCCCCGTCAGCTCCCTTGAGAACCTTCGGTTCAAGGGTAGGACGGGCGCCACCAGTCGTAAAGACATGAAAACTGGGGATGCACAGGCTGCAGATCGTTGGTCCACCCTCTGACCACCGCACCCCAGCGGCATAGTGCTCTTGATGTGAGCGAGTTGCTCAAGCGATTCGCGATGGAGGATGAGGTGTTTCGAGGCCGCCGGCCAAGCAGATGCCGGCCAGACAGTTCCGTTATATCGTCGTCGATGTGGTGCACGTGATCACGTGGTGCGAAATTCTGTCATCAGCACCTCGGAAATGCCACTCGCCGTTGGCAATAATGGTCACCTGAGAAGTTCTGGGTTGGTTTGTTGGATTGGCGTCCCTCAAAGATTCGCTCCGCGCTCTACCCAGCTTCCGGAAGGCTCGATGGTCGGCGTCGCAGCCGGTCGGCTCAATGGCCCGAGTGGGCGACGGTCGGGTAACGGGTTCGACCCCAGCCAGGTCTAACCGGGGGGACGCGGCCACTCAGGTCAGACGGGGGGTCGTTCGTCGGCCATCTCCCGCAGCTTGTTCTTGAGGACCTTGTCCAGGGTTCCCAGAGGAAACGCTTCTACGGCGTAGACCGCTCGTGGCACCTTGAAGTCGGCCAGCTGCTCGCGGCACGCCCCGATGATCTGCTCCTCGATTGCCACCTCGTCGGTGCCGGGGGCCGTCACCACGAAGGCCACCACCACCTGGTTGAGGAAGTCGTGGTGTTTGCCCACCACCGCGACCTGGGCGACCCCGGGCACTGTGGTGACCACATCCTCGACCTCGCGGGCCGAGACGTTCTCACCGCCGACCTTGAGCAGATCCTTGTCCCGCTCGCGGTAGAAGAGATTGCCGCCGGGACCCAGCAGCACCATGTCACCGGTCTTGAACCAGTCGCCGTCGAACGCCTTGGCATTGGCCTCTTCATTGTCGTAGTACTCGAGGAACAGTTGGATTCCCCGGGTGCCCCGCAGCCAGAGCTCACCGGTTTCGCCCTCGGCGCACAGTGCCCCTGTCTCCTGGTCGACCACCGCGAACTCGTAGCCCGGTGTGACGTGGCCCATGGAACGTTCGGGCAGGTGCTCTGACGGCTTGCCGCTGGTGGCGTGGATGACGGTTTCGGTCATCCCGTAGGCGGCGTAGACCGCAATGCCGAGCATGGAGTCGAGCACCTCCATGATCAGCCCGAACACCCCGATGCGCAGAGTGGAACTGACCGGGCGATCGGGGCCGGCGACCGTGCCGATGCAAAAGGGCATCAGCGAAATATGGGTGATTCCGTGCGCGCCCACCACGTCCCAGAACCGACTGGAGGACCATTTGGGCATCAGCACCGCGGTGGCGCCCACGCCCAGAACGGAGAAGAACGACCAACTCTGGGCGTTCACGTGGAAGAGGGGGAGGTAGATCAGGTACCGGTCGTTGGTGCCGAGGTCGATGTTGCGGGGGCCGATGCGGCTGGCCCAGACCGCGTTGGCGTGGGTGTGGACCACCGCCTTGGGCCGACTGGTCGTGCCCGACGTGAACATGATGCCGAACGGCAGCATCGGTTCGATGGGGCGTGGCGTCCATGATCCGGGGTCGTCGGCCAGGGCGGCATACGGTATCCGACCCGGTACGTCGCCCGAAGCTGCTCCATCGGCCGGGCCGCCGTCGCTGTCCGGGATCACCGCGATCCACTCGAGCGCCGGGGCGGCCTGGGCCACGGCGTCGGCGTAGCGGGCATCGGCGATGGCGGCGACGCAGCCGGCATGGGCGGCGAAATAGGCGATTTCGGCCACGACCGAGCGGGTGTTGGTGGTGACCGCCACCGCGCCGAGCGTCGCGCAGGCCAGCCAGGCTACGAGCATCTCCGGCGAGTTCTCGGCGTGAATGAGCACCTTGTCGCCCACCCCTAGGCCGCGGTCGCGCAGCCCCGCGGCCAAGCCATGCGTGGTGTCGAGGAGTTCGCCGTAGGTCCATTGCCGGCCGGTGCCCTCGGGAGGATCCCAGACGAGGGCCGGGTGGTCGGGCTTGTGGGTAGCCCAGTGCTGCAGCAGCCAGGGGATGTCCTGGCCGTGCATCTGCAGCTCGTCGACGGTGGCGCGGTTCATCGTCGGCACCCCGTTTCTGTGCTCTGTCGGTCCCACGCCAGGGGACCGGGCCTATTCGCCAAAGGGGTCGAGGCGGTTGGCCACGACCCACATGGCGAAATATTGGGCCGAGGCGCCGTAGGCCTGGGCGACCGCGACGCTGGCCCCGTCGACCTGGTGCTCGCCGGCGGTGCCCCGGACCTGCATGGCGGCCTCGGCGAATCGGAGCAACCCCGACGCGCCGATGGGATTGGAGGACAGGACGCCGCCGGACATGTTTACCGGGAACGATCCGCCCAGCGCGGTCTGGCCGGACTCAACCATCTTCCAGCCCTCGTGCTGGGCGGCGATGTGGTGGGCCTCCAGCCACATCGGCTCGTACCAGCTGAACGGCACGTACAGTTCGGCGCAGTCGATCTGCTCACGCGGGTTCGTGATGCCGGCCTGGGCGTACACGTCGGTGGCGCAGTCAAGGGCGGCGACGGGTCGGACCGGGTCGCGGCCAGGGAATTGCGAGGGCTCGGAGCGAACCGCACTCCCGATAACCCACGCTGGCGCCCGTCCGGCCTTGGCCGCGTCTCGGCCTCCGGCCTCGTCGGCGAAGACGACCGCGCAGGCCCCGTCCGAAGACGGGCACGACTCGAGGTAACGAACCGGGTCCCACATCATCGGTGATGCCTTGACCGACTCGAGGGAGATGTCGGCCAGCCGCAGGTGAGCGTACGGGTTCTTCAGCGCGTTTTGACGATCCTTGACCGCCACCATCGGGCCAACGTCCGCCGGGGCGCCGCTGCGATAGATGTAGCTGCGCATGTACGGCGCGAAGGCCCCGCCGGCGCCAAGCGAAGCGCCCTTGCCTGACCCGAGGGCGAACTGGGCGTTGCCTTCGGACTGCTTTTGGTAGCCGAGGGCCAAGACCCGCGGATGGCGACCCGACTCAATCAGGTGTGAGGCAACGATCCCGGTGGCGCCGCCCACCGAGCCGGCCGTATGGACCCGGAACATCGGCTTTCCCGCCGCGCCGAGCGCGTCGGTCAGGTACAGCTCGGGCTTCATGATCCCCTCGAACAGGTCAGGAGCCTTGCCCAGCACGACGGCGTCAATATCGACCCAGTCCATGTGGGCGTCCTCAAGGGCCCGGGAGGCCGCCTCACGAACCAGCCCACCGAGGGAGACGTCCCAGCGCCGGCTCTTGTGATGGGTCTGGCCGATTCCTACGATCGCACATGGTTGATGAGCCATCATTCGTTCCCTTCGAGGACGCACACCAGGTTCTGCTGCAGGCACGGACCCGACGACGCGTGGCCGACCGAGCGCTGCGCCCGATCCTGCCGGATCGCCCGGGCTGCTTCAATGACCCGGATCAGACCGGTCGCCATGATGGGGTTGGCCGCCAACGGCCCACCAGACGGATTGACCGCAACGTCGGGTCCAAGGCCCAGTGCCTGGACCAGCAGCGGCTCTTCGTGGGTGAAGGAAGCCTGCAGCTCTGCCACTTGTACCGGGGACTGGTCAAGCCCGGCCGCCTTGGCCGCCGTCCGGGTGGCGTGAGAGGTACAGAGGTCCCGCATGCCTGGATAATGCAACTCCGACACATGGGCAATGCCGGTGATCCAGATCGGGTTCTCACTGAGCTGGCGCGCCCGATCACCTCGGGCGATCACAATGGCGCACGCTCCGTCGGTGATCGGTGGCAGGTCGTGGCGGCGCAACGGGGCCGTGACGTAGTCGGCGGCCAGCAGGTCGTCGACGTCGAATTCGCCACGTATCTGGGCGTTCGGATTTTCGAGGGCGTCGTGGCGGGTCCGCACCGCGATCTCGGCCATCTGCCGTTCGGTGACCAGGCCGCGGTCGAGCAGCGCCCGGGCCTGGAGCGCCGCCAGGCTCACGTGGTCGGCCCCCAGTGGAGCCAAGTAGAACGGGTCCATCTCCATCGGGTAGATCAACGCCGGATCGGCCGTTGATGATCGGCCCGAGCCCATCGCCACCGCGACATCGATGTCACCGAGCAGCAACCGGACCCAGGCCTCGTACAGGGCCCAGGCGCCGTCCATCTCCACGTGCGAGTCGCGCTTGGGCGGCCAGGCCCCGATGGCGTCGGTGTTCTGCACGAACGAGAACGCCTGGCCAGCCACGTAGTCGCAGCTACCGGCGCAGGTGAAGTCGACCTCGGCCCGGGTGATCCCGGCGTCGCCGACCGCTCCAGTCACGACCTCCAGCAGCATCTGGGTCTCGGTCTTGGCAGTATGGCGCTCCATGGGCGATACGTCCCACCCGATGATCGCGATGTCGTCTTGACTACGTGTGGCCATCAGTTGATCCTGTTCACGAGGGTCGGGTCGTCTACATCGGGTTCCCCCGTCGGTATCCATCCGACGAGGTTGGAGTCGGTCCATCCGCTCACCGCTCCCTTTTCACCCTCCGACGCCCACACTGCGCTGACGCGCAAGCCGATGCGCACCTCGTCGTTCGGGACTTCGATGAGCACCTGGTAGCCCATGACCACGTCGAACCCGTCGAGGAGCACGTGAACCCGGGCGAACGGGTCGGTCTCGGTCTGGCCCGGGTACTGAATGGGCGTGATGATCGTGAAGTTCGTCACTACGCCGGTCTGGGGCAGATCTACCTCGTCGGCGACCTTGAGCTCAATGGTGTCGATGGGGCAGTAACCCTTGCCACCGGTGTAGGTCCGCCCGCATATCGGGCAGCGCAGACCCAGGAACCGTCCATCCCCGGTGGCCCGTTCGGCCCGCTCGGTGTTCTCAGTGACCGGGGTCCTGTACGTGATGGACGCGTTGTAGTCCATCATCGTCACCGGCTCTTCGGGGCCGGCGCCGGCCGCGGCTACTGACTGCTCACCGGGAACGAAGGCGCCGATGTCGGTGATGTGGCCCGTGCGGCCTTCTTTCCACCGGGGAGCCACCCGCATCCCCGTCGCCATTGCGTCGATCGATTCCGCATCCACCACGTGCACCAGGGTCGTGTCGGCACCGTCCAGGCGGATCAGCGCAAACGCGAACGGGTGATGCAGCGGGTGTTGCTCGGTCGGCGCACTGACCCAGTTCCATGAAGTAACGGTGCCGGCCGGGCCGACTTCGACCAGGTCGTCGTGGACGAGCTCTGCGCCGGTCTCGGGATCCCACTCGAGCGGCGGACACAGCACCCGCTCGCCGCAGCGGATGCCAAGGATTCGTTGCTGCGCCAACCCGGTCAGGAACGCCCCGATCACCGGCCCGAGGGACCGCTTGTACGGGAAGCTGATGGTCGATTCGGTCACCTGTGTCATGTGCACCACCTGGCGGGGCTGGATCGGGTCGGTGTGGCTGTGGTCATGAAGCCTTCCTTCGGGGAATGGCAGGCGCGGGCAGACGGAAATCGTGAATGAGCCGGTCGAGTAGGTCGTTTAGCGTGTCGAGGTCGGCGGCGGACCAGTTGCGGAGCTGACTGGCCAGGAGGTCTTCGTCAGCTCGCCCGAGGCGTTGCACGATGCCTCGACCCCGCTGGGTCACGCGCACCAGCCAGCCCCGTTTGTCGCCGGGAATCGGGACCCGCTCGATGCACCCCTCAGCCTCGAGCATCTTGAGCTGGCGTGAGAGCGCGGACGGTTGCATCCGCACACGCTCGGCCAGGAGCGCCGGTCGGAGCGGACCCTCCTCGACGATGTGTCGCAGCACCGACCCCGCCACCGGCGAGATCGTCACCCCGGCCCGGGCCGCCCGCACACCGTGCAGCTTGCGGCTGTTGGTGATGCGCTGCAGGTCAACGATGGCGCTTTGCAGGCGACGCGCTACCGCTGGGTCGGACACGATGCCACCGTACAGGTAGTTCACCACGTGAACAAGTTGTGCTCTCGTGGTGAACGATCGATGGCATCGGGCCGTTTGAGGAGCTCGCACTTGGGATCCCAGTGGTTCCTCTGAAACGCAGTTGGAGCGAGACGGTGCGATCGATGATCGATCCACATGGGATTCCGGCGGGATGCTCGTCCGTCGCAAAAGGCTAGTCCACCCTGATGAAAAGGCGCCACAGACCTCGGCAGGATCAGACCCCTCCGCAGATTCAGCCAAGTTCTCGCACCATTCGAATCCGAGGACTGAGTGAGAACTGGTCGGCCGTTATCGTGACGGCATGCGACTCCTACTAGTGGCGTATCCGGGGGCGGGGAAAGGCACCCAGGCGGCGAAGTTGGCTGCCCATTACGGGATCGCGCATCTGTCCAGCGGGGCTCTACTACGTGCTGAGGTCACTGAAGGCACCGAGATCGGGCTAATCGCAGCTGACTACCTGAAGCGGGGCGATCTCGTGCCTGACGAGCTGGTATTCGAGATGCTGTCCGCGCCGGTACTCGATGCAGCCGGCCACGGCGGGTACGTACTTGATGGCTTCCCGAGGACGCTGCGCCAAGCCGAAGAAGCGTACCGAATAGCCCAGGAGGTCGCGGGGATTGAACTCCAGGCTGTAATCCATCTCACGGTCGGCCGCGACGAGCTACGCAACCGACTCCTGGCTCGCGCCCAACGGGAAGGTCGCATCGACGACACCGAGTTTGGCATCACACACCGTTTCAAGGTGTTCGACGCAGAGACGCGGCCGCTCCTCGGCTTCTATGCCAGACGCGCGCTACTCGTCGACATCGACGGCGAACAGCCTGTCCAAAAAGTGTTCGCTGACATAACGACCGCCATCGACCGCCTCCGTGCCGGTCAGAGCTAGAGACTGGGTCGACCGAAGCTCAAGGGTGTGAGAAAGGCGTTCGCCGATTTAGGCACGTTTGGCCTTTGCCAATGAACGAGCGGCGAAACCGATGTGGCAGCCTTCAGGACCTGCGGCCATGGTGGGGGTGCCAGGGCCCTGCGGACGGCTGGCATTGAATGTCGAGGAGGTGATGTAGTGCGTCCTTCAGATCGTCGACAAGCCCTCGCGTGCCGATTCCGCCTCGGATCCTCGCGACAACGCCCGCACTCCCTGATTCGAAAGGCGGGCGTTGTTCCTCGGTTGTTACGCCTCGCAACGTGTGGATCGACACCCTCGGTACGGCTCAAAACGCCGTGAGTTTCACGACTGGACCCGGCAAGCCAGGTCGATCGTCGTCAGTTTTTTTCGAGGTTCAGCCCCACTCGGGCAACGTAGTCACCCAATGGTCCAGCATCAAAGAGGCGCTCTGCACAGGTCCGACTGGCCAGCTGCCTCACCTCCTTCGGTAGAACAACTTTCTGCTACGACTATGGACCCTTTGTGTCCGAAGTGATAGGTCAAAACGAAAGTATCTGCGCTTTCTGGGCGTACAGAGGTCACCATGTGGATTCTGTGGGTTGTCTCAGCGAGAGAGACCTCACCGCCTGTCACTCAAAAAGGCGACAACCGTTGGCGGGGAAAGTGGGTGCCGACGCCTGAAGTGCGTGCCCGAATCTCGTCTATGGAGTATCGACCAGCACGAACTCCAGAAAGCCGATCTCGCCGAACGTAATCCCGCGTGCGCTCGCAGCCTCGCGCCGTGCCACGGCGGCTCTTTCGGCTTGCTCGTCCAACGCAGATCTGTCGGCCCAGACGGTCCCCACGTAACCCTCGCCCGTCTTACGGTTTACCATATTGCGCAGGGAGCAGAAGCCGGGAGCAGCCTTGATTTGGGGCACGATTTCGTTCTTGAAAAACCTGAGATTCTCATCGATCGTTGCCGGGTCCATGCTGAACGGCGAGACCATGAGTGCCGACCCTGGCACAGGTGGGCTCACGACCTCGGATACGAGATCTTCGAGCTTCTCGACTTTAATACTCCCTCCGATGATTTCAGTGGCTTCGTCGCGCGCCTTGCCCAGTGCGCTGTCGCTTGCGTCGCGGTCTGCTTCGCTCTCCCAGATGGAAAGGATGTTCAATCTCCCCGTTGAGCGATCCACAGTTGCGCTCAGACCCCGATAGCCCTTCTGTTGGTGAATGACCGGGAGCGCGGTGCCCCGCAAGTACTCGATCCCACCGTCGATATTGTTGGCATTTGTCCAGGTGATCAAGCGTGTGTACATCGACCTGCCTCCTGTTGTGAACCCCATTCTGGTCGTCGAGCAAACGCTATACCCGTGGCCGTCCTCGCGCCTCAGAACGACGCTGGTGCGCTTTGAGCGCCTCCCCCGATGGCCGATACTCGGGGTCAGGACACCCAGCGAGTTACTGGTAAGAGCCGTCCCCGAACGTCAGACCGCAAGTTCGGTGGCCGGAGCCCCGACCGTCGGCCGGGGCAAATGAGAAGCCACGGATGCTTGCTCCCGTTCACCTGCTGCCAGCCGGCACTTCGGGGTGACCCTTGGACACGCTCTGGCGCGGGATATGCCCTACCGGTGGACGGGGCGTGCCAATAGACCGTTCGGCCGCGTCGAGCGGGAGCCCGACCCGCGGACGGCTCAGCGACGACTGAACCGGCTCCGGGTCAAACCCCGCCAGACGGCGCCGGTCCAGGCCAGCAAGGCGAGCGCCCCGACAGACTCCAAAATGATGGTCTCGATCACGAACGAAGCCTCTGTCGACTCCCGAAAGCCGAATAAGCCGAAGTTGAGACTGACGATGAGTCCTCCGAGGGTCGAGATCATGAATCCCGCCCCCAGGAGCCCGGCGAGCGGCCGCGGCCATACCAGTAGGACTGCCGCCAGCAAGAAGCCACCCACGGCGTCGGCCAAGAAGAGAAGGCCGACCGTCGGGATGTCCCGGTACCCCTCCGTCCACAAGTGAAGATGGATGACGGCCACCCAGATGAGCAGACCGGCGCACACCAGGCGGAGCACGAGGGCAGCGAGGAACGAGGGTCCATGCTGGGACCGAGTCCCGTAGCGTCGCAACGACGCCGTCTGATCAGAGGTTACCGTCGCCATCGCTCGGCCCTCCGTTGTTGTCGGCGTCTTGGTCGCCGCCGTTGTCCTGGGCGATACCGTTGACGACGGCCGGCGGTGTCGCCACCGGTGGGGCCGTCATCGGCGGTGGGGGTGGCACCGTGGTCGGCGCGGCAGCCACCGGTGGGGACGCCATCGGCGGCGCGGGTGGCTCCGTGGCCGGCGGAGTTGTCGTCGGCGGGACTGTTGTCGGCGGCCGTGGTGTGGTGGTGGTGGTGGTGGTGTGGGCCGCAGGCTCGGCCTTGGTGGCGATGGCCATGGAGTTCGACATGAGGCCGAAGCCGAGAGCCAGACCTCCGGCCACGAGAGCCACGATCACCGCGGTGAGGATTCCCAGTCGTGTGGTCACTTGATGTCCTTTCAAATTGTGTGAGTCGCGGCCGTGTGATCCCCGCCGCGATCTCGGGTCTCGAACTTAATTACGGTGAATGGGGCGCAAGAGTTCACCAGGAAACATAAGAAGTTGATATGAGACGATGGGCAATCCTTTCAACGCGCCGCGGCGTAAATTGATACATGACCCGCCTGACCCGATCCGCTGAACCGCTCGCCCAGGGGCCGCCCACACGGCATCCGATCATCCGGCTCTCCCCACGCCTCGTGATCGGGATCGTCTCGGCCGTGGTGTTGGTGGCAGCAGCCAGCATCGGGCCGCCCGTGTGGCCGGCATCGAAGGCGCTAGCTATGGGCGCGACCAAGGCGAGCATGGGCCGCCTCCGGTCTGCGAGCTCGACGACGCTTGGGTCGTTTGGCTGGCTCGCGTCAACCGCTCCGCCGGCGACTTGGGCCCGGCTCACCGTCGCTTCCGGCCTCGGAGCCTTGTCCTCGCCTCCCGGGTTCCGTACGGTCGACGGCGATCCGGGCACGTTGTCGGTGGCCCTTCGCAACTCGGCCGGAACCTACCTCGGTTATCTCAATGTCACTCCCCATCAGGGTCGCGAGACCCTGCAGGACTGGGCCGCATTCCGTCTCTCCCACCTGCTCGGCGACGACGCAGTCTCCGTGCACGAGGACGCCACGGTTCAATCGGTCCGAACGGCAGCGGCAGTGCGATCGTGCGTCACCGATGACTACGTGACGACCATCGGTCACCACCACTTCCATGAGGTGGCCTGCTACGTAACGAGCGGCTCCGTCAGCAGCGTCGTGGTTGCCGCCACGCCTTCGGGTGATCCGGCCCACGTCTGGAGCCAGCTGGAGCGCGCCGTCGCCGCCTATCCGTTTGCGTAGCCCAGATCCCAACCGATCGCGGTTGTTCCGGCGGCCCTGGGGCGCCCATGCACCCACAAATCCTCTGCTTTCGCCTAGGTCGAGCGACGCACCGCCGAAGGCTTTCGAACAAGGACATCATCCGCTGCCTCAAGCGTTTCCTCGCCCGCGAAATCAACGAACTGTTGCCCCCACCCAGCGCTCAGATATCGCTGGCGACCTGCCTCGTCGTGCAACTTGACGTCTTGATAGGAGCCCCAATGCGTCAGCAAATCAGAACCCAGTTAGAACCCGGTGCCGCTCCTCGGAGATGGCCGAGTGGTGAGGAGAGCGTCGATGACCGACAGACGGCCGCTCCTCAGCTCCTCGACGCGCCCACCGGCGGCGAGTAGCGAGGCCGGAAAACCGCCCATGTAGAGAGATCCCAATTCGGCGATCCCGAGGCGGAGGTCGGCCTCCTCACCTGTCCGGGCCCGGCGGCACGATGCGCCATCGGTCCCGGCTTCGAGCACCCACCGCCCCGGCGTCGCGTCGGCCTCTTCTTCAGCTAGCGGGATCACATCGAGCACAACGCGGCCCTCGCCCTGGTAACCGCGAGCCTCGAAGGCGGCCGCAGGGTCGAGGATCCTGACGTACAGACGGTCCTCGATATTTGTTGTTCGCAATTGACGGGAATCGGCCAAACGCCAGCGGACAGGTTCGTCCACTGCTCGCCGTTTGAACGTGACCTGTCCTATCAGGTCCAGGTCGAGCACGAAGCGCCATAGTCCGGCCTCGACCTCCGGGCTGATGCCGCGCAGTTCCTCGACGGTGATGTTGACGCGCTCCCCTTGGAAGACATTTGCTTCGTGATCGGCCCGGTACAGCACATATCCGTCCTGGCACACCGCGTGAAAGCGAGCCGCAGCTCCATTCCGATGGTGCGGGAGGTCGCCGAGTAGCTGGGTCCAGTAACCCGAGCTACGGCTGACTTCACCGGCCCGGGTGCGGCGCTGCCAGTCGAAGATCTTGGGAAGCACCTTGGCGGCTTCGACCTTGTCGATGAGAGCCAGATCAAGGTGGGGCGCCGGGACGGCAAACGCCGAGGCGTGGCTGTCGATTGAGTACTCGGCCAGGTTGGCGGCCAGCCCATAACCGAACCTCCCGTAGATCACCGACTCAGAAGCCTCGAGGCCGGCGATCGCCTCGCCCCGTGCCCGGGCGTCACTATGGATAGCCGCCATCAGCCGGCGCAGGAAGCCTTGCCGGCGGTGAGTGGGGTGCACTCCAACCGCGGTGACCCCCGCCATTGGGGTGGTCGGGCAGGCGTGTGCCGGCCCGGCTGGGAGCGTGACGTCCAAGCTATGGATGCCGGCGTTGCCGACGAATTGATCTCCGGTATCGACGACCCACGCTCGGTCAGCCTCAAACTTGTCGGCCGACAACTCGTAGTCGGCGACCTGATCGGGATCACCGACGAACGGTTCGAGAAACGGGACCATCACCGACTGGCGGAATGCCGGTGCCTCTTCCGGCGATATCTTTCTTATCACGGGGTCCATCGCACCAGTCTGACCACGCCACCTCAGGCACGCCACCCCGTGCTGGCGTCCCGGCCTGTGTCCCGCCTTGCGTTCCCTCCGTTTCATGGGGTCCGTCACTAAGGCATCACTACCAATAACACCGTTCAGCGTCAGATGCGGAGCTCTACCTTGCGGCAGTGAACTGGTGCCACGAGACAGAAGCTGATGTGACTGCCTCCTGTTTTCACGACGCTGTCACCATCGATGCAAGCGGACTCGGACCAACGGACCGGTGACGACGTCTGGGAGCTGGAGGTGGGCTTGGGAATCCGCGGCAAGAGCCCCGGTGTGGCCGCTCGCCGCTGTTGCCACCGAATTAGGCGTGGAGCAGCGCTCAGCTTCGCCTGCCAGACGATGAGCAGGACGTCGCGGCATCGCCGGGTTCTGTCGATGGGTGGGGGAGAGGCCAGCGTGAACCCAGACACCTCGGGGGCCATGATTGGCACTATGAGCGACTCAATACGTCCACCGAAGCCCGGCCATCAGCCAAATCGATCAAAGGAGGAACCGCCAAGCAACAGCACAGGTGGGGAAGGAGCTCGTCCTCCGGGCAGAATCGAAGTTGTCATACGTCGGGCCGACAGGTTCCAGCAGGACCACGGTGTTTTCGGTTTCCCCTTCGCGGTTATACAGAAGTTCGGCAACGATCAGGCAGGTAGCAAGGCGGCGCTCGTTGCCTACTACGGTCTCTTCGCGCTATTTCCGCTCCTGCTCCTGTTCACGACCATCCTCGGCTACACACTGCATGACAACAAGAAGTTGCAGACGGACCTCGTCGACAGCGCTCTCGGAAACTTTCCGATCATCGGTCCTCAGCTGCAGTCGCACACCCATGCCCTCACTGGAAGCGTGTCAGCAGTGGTCATCGGAAGCCTCCTCCTCTTGTATGGCGCAGTCGGGCTCGGGCTGGCGGCCCAGAGCGCCATGAACGTGGTCTGGAATATTCCTTACGTTCGCTGGCCCTCTATCTACCTGCGTTACCTACGAGCCTTGGGGGTCCTCGTCTTGATTGCTCTCTCCGCGATTGGTTCGACGGTACTCACTGGGTTCGCGACCTTGGTCTCCCATGGGTGGATAGCGACGGGACTGCTGGTGGTCGGATCCCTGGCACTGAATTTCTGCCTCATCCTGCTGGCGTTCAACCTTTTGACGGCGGACGCGCTCAACTGGCGCGAGGTCGTCTTCGGGGCCGCGTTGGCGGCCGTGTTCTGGCAAACCCTGCAGCTCATCGGGAGTTGGTATGTAGGTCGCGAGCTGCAGCACGCCACGAACACCTATGGCTTCTTCGGAATCGTGATCGTTTTGCTCACTTGGATCTACTTGGGTGCGCAGCTCTTCCTGCTCGCGGCTGAGATAAACGTGGTCCAGCGCTATCGCCTCTGGCCACGGTCGATGACCCAACCGCCACTTACGCCGGCCGACAGACTGGTCTTTGAGCGTCTGGCGCAAATGGAGATTCGCCGGCCCGAGGTCGAGCTCGAAATTAGCTTCACGCCCGAAGCCGATCTCGATCCGCTCGAGACGACATCTGCTTCGGAGTCGAACGAACCTGTTGGGTGAGGTGAGGCGCTCACACGTGCTGCATTTGCCCCGACGCCCGCCGGCCCCGAGGAAGGCGAAGCCGCCCAGTCCTCAGCGGCAGGTAAGGAAGCCCGTATCAGGTTATGCAAGAGCCGAGCCGACCATCAGCCGATTCCAGTGGAGGTTGCGGCTATAAGCGAGACCCTGGCCCGAACCGGCTGCGCGACCATGCCTCACAACAGGTGGTGCGGGCACGTGCGAGGAAGCCAAGGACGACAACACCCCCTTTGCAGGACGCTCTGAACAGCGGACACGCAACTGCGGCTGCCTTTGATTGGATGGTGGATCCCGAATCTGGTCGTCTCGCAGCGTCAGTGCTCGCGATCGTTACCTCGCCGGTTCGTATCAGTGGCGGCTGGTCACTCGAACCGCCTTGGCCAAGCCGGACCGCAGGTGGTCTTCGGCCAGGTCGTGACGGCCGATTCGGAGGCCAGCTGGAATGAGTTCCGTGATCAGGTCCTCATGCCACGCCTCCAGGCCGGTGTTGCGGGAGGCTTTACCACGCCGCCGCAGGAATCGTCCATGGAGGTGTACAAGCTCCTCCGGTAGTACACCTCAACGGCGCCTGTCTCGCAGGAGGCCGCTCTATTACCGCGATGTGTTGGCCGGACGTAGTGGAAGCTGGGGCAGCACCCAACTGCATTGCGCCACAGCGGAGCGGATCTCCAAACAAACCGCCACCCAGCCACGGGGAAATACCAAATCCCAGGAGCCGAGTCCATTGCGGGCCTGACCAACTGCTTGACTCACGATGTCGACCAATCCCTCTGGTGTCTCTGGATAGGTGTTTGGGACGGTCGAGTATCGCCAATTCGAACGCCACCATTACCTCTTGTTGGAGGCAGAGGATCTCCTCTGGGTTGGTCGTCGCGACGAGAACGGCAGCGAGGGAGGGTGGGGTATATGGATCTCGGCGCCCCGTCCCGCCAGCGCGGTCAGGGCTCGAGGTGGAGCGTGACGGCCGCATCGGGTTCGAGGACCCGGAAGCTGAAGCTCTCCTCGACATAGAGCCGCACGACATCGGCGTCATGATCGAGATAGCCGATCGACAAGTCCTGCCCGCAATCGAATTGGAAATCCCCACCTCGAAGACTGAGCACCACGCCAACTTCGACGCCGGGCGCCCACACCAGGGGCCCACCGAGAATTTCCCGAAGATGGTCGAAGAGCAGATGCCCCCCAAAATCAGTGCTCTCGATGACCCTCGTGTAGATGTCTGGACAGATGGCCAAGCCGTAGGGCCCTTCGATACCCGCCTGACGTAGGACGTTGACCGCGCGGGCGACGCCGTCGGGAGAACGTTCCATATCCGCGTCGAGTGCGATCGGTTCGTGGGATGTGCTTTCGGTGATGCCGCGTAAGCCGGAGGCTTGATGTCCATGGAAGACCGTGACGTTCTCGCCGAGCGCGATTTGCCGTACCGCCCCGTCCAATTCAGTCAGATCGGGATCGGTCGCGCCGCGTTCCACATCGTCCAGCTGGACGCGCGAAACGTTGAACTCGGTTCGAAGCTCCATGAGGGGGAGGACCCTCCGTTGGGCCGCCGCAACACCTTCCGATGGGCCAGCGATGGGGGAGATGCGGCCGAGATTGGTAGCCGAGTGGGACCAACCGTGAGGTCCCGAGAAATCCACCAGTTTGCGGGCTGCAAGGTACGTGGGTAGGCGTGACGTGGCCTCTTGGTCAATTGCATCCCAGCCTGCGGCGGAGACGGGTGCGAGATTCCGGAGGAGGTGGTTCACCGCACCATCCCCTTGAGGCTGCCGATGCCGAGTGATCCCGCGGGGTCACCGGCGGGAGCTTGCCCCCCACCCACTTCGACCTCGGACTTCTCGTCACCGACCTCGGTGATCGGTCCCGATGTGAAGAGAAATTTTCGCAGGTTGGCGTCGAGGGCGGTGTCACGACGGCGAAGCCACTCGAGGGCCATTGCCGCGTGCTCCTTCTCATCGTCTCGGTTATATGCGAGCACCGCTGCCAGGCTCTCATCCGAGGTTGCCTTCACCCGCTGGTCGTACCAATCGATCGCCTCGAGCTCCTCGCGCAGCGATGTCATCGCTCGGTGATGATCGACGCTCGCTTCATCGAGAAGCTCTAGCGGTTCATGGAATCCTTCGCTTGCCACTGGCTCTCCTTTGCGTCGCTCTCCATAACCCGGACTCAGAGACGGTTTCGCCACATTGATGCATTCGTGGACAGCAATCCACGGTGCACCCTGGAGAATTCATCTCGGCCCGGGACTCCCAGGCGAGCGTTTCACGAAGGAGTCTAACCGCTGTCTGTCTGGGTCTGATTGGGTCTGTTCGCGTCTGTTGGACGTGGTCATGTCTTATCAACATTGGTGACGGGAACAAAAACATAAGGAACCGCCTTGTCGGCGTTTCGGGCGAAAGGCCAACTGCCCGCCGGTCGACTCAGTTGCCAGAGGAGGTCGTCTTCCGGTGCGCCCGAAATCGCCAGCTCCCGATCAGCGGTTGACCCCTTCATCAACTTCCGGCGGCTTCAGTGTGCGGGGCCACACCTGAGACCCGAAAAGAAGCCACCGCGGTGTTCTCGGGCGTACGGAAATAGTCGCGTCAGGCGTCCAGTGAATAAGCCAGATTGACAACCGTTCGGTAGTAGTCGGGTCCGAGCCTTCCGTCATGTGCGTAGAAGGCGAACACCAAGGGCAAGTTGTCCGGATCCCGTCCGCGTACGAGTTCCGATACGCCGCCGGCGATCTGCTGGCGAGTGTTAAAGAGATCTCGGCCACGCAGTACGGACTCGATCCGATCCAGCTCCTTAAGCGATCCTACGTTGAAGGTCATTGATCGCAGTCCTAGCGATTGCTGGCCGTAGCGGGTGTGATGAATGTCCCGTGTTTCACGCAGGATCAGAGCGATGGAAGCGGGCGACACCCCACCGAGTACAGCGACTGCGTCCTCGCGATCGATCTCATCGAAAGGACCAAGGTCCTGGTAGAAAGCGACGGATCGATCTAGGTCTGATACGGCGACCACTGTCGAACGGATAGCCCACGGATGTGCAACGTGGTCGGTGGGCATGCCGTTTCCTCCGTTAGTCTTGCGGGCCTTCTCCGACGAGAAATAGGTGTCACCAGGATATCCGCATTCATCTTCTGATCGAATAGTTAATGTCCGGGGAATAACTGGACCGATCATCATTGCGCCGTCGACCGGGAACCGCGTCCAAAGTTCCGTTGTAATTCTCAACGTCGATGCGTCGGGAACTACGTCATCGACCCTACGTGGGCCAATGCTGTCAAGTTCCCGCTCCCAGCCTCTTCGTAGCGGACGGAAAAAGTCACACCAAAGATCCAGGGGACTCCCGCGGGCGAGCGGCTTCACCGGCTCGGCGGCCAGCATCTTCTTACAGACTTGGTGACGAAACTCGCTCGAATGGCGGAATGGCATGTCCACCTCCTGGTGGGACACGGCCAAATTCTCACAAAACTGGTCCGCTTTTTTCGGGGTCAAGGTCGAAAATGCGGCTGACCCCGCACGTTGTGCTGACAGGCGCAGAAAGAGAAGTCGCGCCGACGGCAGGGCCTCCCTCGGAGCGAGTAGCGGGGGGCTGACGGGAGCATCTGTATCGGGCCGGATCACACCTCTTCGACCATCTTGTCAGGAAGCAGCCGGCGAAGACGTGAGGCCACGGCGAAGCGGGCGGGCTTTCTCAGGCGCGACCGTCCCCGGGCCACAACGACCGTCGAGGCACTGTGGCTCCGGGCGACGTTGGCGAGGACTTGCACGGGCGCCATCGCTTCAACATCTGTGAAACGTTCGCCCAGTTCGCCCGTCATGGCTCGAATTTCTCTCTAGCTCACGCCTGCGCGACGTCGAGCTGTCAGTCACGTCGACGTGAATTACGAAGAGGTCGGCGTCGTTCTGGTGAGCAATTGTTGCGGCTGTCTTGATCACTAATTCGCCGCGTTGCGACCCGGCGACACCGGCGACGACGACCGGGCGACTGGCCAAGCTGCGACGAAAAAGAAGCTCAGAACCGACCTCGTGGACATTGTCCGCCACCCAGGCCCCACACAACTCCTTGAGGTTCTCGAGGTTGGAAGCCTGGAAATACTCCGCCAGGGCTCCGCCGACCCGGTCGGCGGAATAGACCTTGCCCGCCACGATTCGCTGCCGAAGAGCGTCGACCGCCATGGGGTACCACGGATACTTCACCGCCGCGCACGAAATGATCGGGTACCGCCTCGACGACCCCGACCCCGGTCAGGCGCGCCGCGTAGTCGCGGACTGACTCCAGGTTGGCCACGTTCGTCGTCGTCACGACGTCAAGGCCGGCGCCCAAAAGGTCGGCCGCATCCTCCCAGCGTCCTCGGCCGGTGTCGGGGACGCTGTGAGCCAGTTCATCGAGGAGCACCACTTTGGCTCCGCTCGCCAGCACTCCAGCCACGTCGAGTTCGGAAAAGGCGCTTCCCCGGTAAAGGGCCTGATGCGGGGCAATGACCTCTAGTTCCCTCTGCTGCTCCTTCGCTTCGCTGCGCCCGTGCCGTTCGATCCAACCGATGACGACTCGTTCTCCGCGCTCGGCACGTCGCCGGCCCTCCGCCAACATGCCGTACGTCTTCCCAACCCCGGGGGCAAACCCCAGGGTAGGTGCGTAAGTGTCCTGGCGTTGTGAACGTCGTGTGGTCGAGTTCGCTTGTCATTGAGTCAATAAGCCACCCTGAATGGTGTTCACAAGGGTGCGGGACGTGCGCCGTTGACGCACGTCCCTCACATACGGTTGACTCGTGAACCGGCAGGTCTGGGCCGGCAACTCTGGATGGAGGGTGCAGTTTGGGTGTATGGAGGCGTCGCATGGTGCCTCCGCTCTACTGAAGACTTGGAGCGAAGGATGAACTTTCAGGGTGTCGTAATGAACGTGGCTGATCTCAACCGATCGATTGATTTCTATCGTGAGGTGCTTGGTTTTACGCTGCTGTCCCAAGAGGAGCAATTGGCGGCGGTGAGCGCTCCGGGGAGCGACCAGCCTCAGGTCATCGTCTTGCGAGCCCTTGGGAGCAGTCCTGTCGGAGGAGCTCGCCATATTGGTCTGCGAGCCTTCATCTTGGAGGTCGAGTCAGCCGATCAACTGGAGCGGATCGTCAGCGATTTGGACTCTCGGAGACTCCTCGTCAGCCGACGTGATCACACCGAGTGGACTGCAGTGGTGGGCCGCGATCCGGACGGGGTGGCCGTCGTCGTGGCCTGGCACCCCGGCGGGGGTCGGATCACCAAGGACGGCTGGGGAACGCTAGATGATTTCCTGTACGGAATCGGCGAGTAGGCGAATTCAGAGGACCCTTTGACGAGGACCCTTCCTGTGCATCTATGCGGCGTTGTCTCATAGGAGAAGTCCCGGTTCATCCTCTTATTTCGTGGATCTGGCAGGGCACGACACTTCTCGGACACATTTCCGGTTGCTAACCGTTCTCATTCAGACTCTCGTGCCGCCATCCATCCTTGTATTCAGCATCATGTAACCGACGGACCAGGTGTGCGTAATGGTCCAGTCGATCGGCGGCGGTTTGAGCTTCATGGTAATCCTTGCCGTGCTCGCGCGCGGCTGTCTTCTGTTCGGCTCGTTTCCGAACGATGCGGAGCTCCTCGTGGGCGTGTTCCGCAATCTTCTCTAGAGTTTGCTCAAGGTTCATCGTTCTCTTCTCCGTTGCGGTTTTGTTGAGTCGGTGGAATCAGAAATGCCGACCTCAGATCGTTCAGGGTCGGCCAGACCGTCATAGACCGGATGGCCCATACCAGACTACGGGATCCAGTCCTAAGTGGCCAGGATCGCGGCGCGGAGACCGATGGCGAGTGGACGTCGCCGCCTTGGCGGCATGTACGCCTCGACGTCCACGTGAAACGATATTGGCATGGCGATCCCGCTCATGCTGGCGACGTTGACCGATCGACGCGATTTCGGCGACGATTGGCTGCTAGAGCGCAAGTTCGACGGTGAGCGCTGCGTCGCACGCAAAGTGGACCACGACGTGCGACTCGAATCGCGCACCGGCAAGGAACTCACCTCCACTTACCCCGAGGTCCGTGCCGCTGTGGCGGCTCAACGCTCCCGGGACCTCCTCCTCGACGGCGAGGTGGTCGCCTACGACGGTGACCAGACGTCCTTCACCCGACTCCAGCAGCGTCTTGGGGTTTCCAGGCCGTCCCAAGAGCAGGTGGCGAACTACCCGGTCGTCTACTGCGTCTTTGACCTGCTGGAGGTCGACGGCGAGGACCTCACCGGCAGTCCCCTCTTCGAACGCCGCGCCCGGCTCATGAGGGCGATCCGCTCGAGATCGGCATTGCAGCACACCGAGGCCTGGAGTGGTGACTCTCAGCGGCGGTTCGCTGCGGCCTGCCGATCCGGCTGGGAGGGGCTCATCGCTAAGCGCGCCGAAGCACCCTACGTCGCTGGCCGGTCGAAGGACTGGTTGAAGCTGAAGTGCGTCTGGGAGCAGGAGTTCGTGATTGGCGGTTACACCGATCCCGGCGGCAGCCGGACGGACTTTGGTGCCTTGCTCGTCGGTTACTACGAGCAGGGTTCCCTCCGCTACGCCGGGAAGGTCGGCACCGGCTACACCAAGGCGAGTCTCCACGACCTCGGTATCCTGCTGCGGGATCTGGAGACGGCCGATCCGGCGTTTGTAGACGCACGACCGATCCCGCGCGGCGCGCATTGGACGCGGCCCGAGCTCGTCGCTCAGATCGGATTTGCCGAATGGACGAGCGACGCCCGTCTCCGACAGCCGCGCTTTCTTGGGCTCCGCGACGACAAGAGCCCGGCTGAGGTCGTCCGAGAACAGCCCCAGTGACCATGCAGGCGGTCCCCGTCAGCTGGCGATACAGCATGACATCGTCGGTCCCGCCATTGCGGGCTCATGTCTGGTCGATGGAGCGGCGCTCCGGATATGCACCACAGTGTTCTGAGCTTGTCGGCTGAATGATGAGCTCCAATGAGATTGTGCATCTTCGTGAGGAGGTGGCTCCACGGGCGGGTGACGGGCGGTTGACTCCGTTAGGGACGAAACCTCGGATCCGTTCGGCGAATCGGCATTGTCGGAAAGAGCCGCTGAGCCCTGCCGCAGTGTGCTGAGCAGGACCTCGGCCGACCCCATCAGGCTGGCGGCCTCGTAGGGCACGACCACCTTGGACCCGGGGGCCGCGGCGATGTCTTGGAGGGCGCGGAGCTGGAGCACGGCCAGGGTGCGCGGGTTGATGGTGGCGGTGTCGAGGGAGCTCAAGCGGGCCGCCTCACCCTCGCCGCGCAGCACGAAGGCCTTCTTCTCCCCCTCGGCCTGGAGCTCGAGCACCTTCATCTCGGCCTCGGCGCGCAAGATGGCCGCTTCCTTGGCGCCCTGGGCTTCGAGCACGGCGGCCTGCTGGCGGCCCCCGGCGCTGTTGATGGCCGGACTTCATGGCACGAGCCAGACCAGCACGGACAAAAACCGCCACCTAGGCAAGGGCTGGAAATCGGTTTCCGGTGCCTCGTCGACGGGGCTTGGGGCCAGGCGCGTCCCGCTCGCGTGTTGAACCCCATGAATGACAGATCAGTCAGTATCGGTTGTGTGGGTGGATGATTTGGTGTCGTCCTCCCTCGGCCCGTCAAGTGGTCCAGGGTACGCCTGCTCCGCGCGAGATTCCAGCGTCTTCATGTGTCGTCGGGTGAGAATAATTGCCATCAGAATGGCAATCACAGCGATCGCTGCGCCGACGTAGGTGACCACGGTGCTGACTTTATGGATGGCACCGCCCAGGAAGTACGCACCTAAGCCGAAAAGCGTGGCCCAGAGGATGCCGCCGGCTGCGTTGTAGACGAGGAACCTGCTCCATCGCATCCGGTTCGTCCCAGCCAAGAAGGCGGCATATGTCCGTAGGACCGAGACGAACCGTCCGAAGAAAACCACCTTGCCGCCGTGGCGATCGAATAGGTAGCGGCCAACCTTCATCTTGGCTTCGTCGACCCGTACGTAGTGGCCGTAACGACGCATCAGCCTGTAGCCGCCCACCCGTCCCAGCAGGTAGCCGATGTTGTCGCCGATGATGGCGGCGGCACTCGCCACCACCACGATCCACACGATGTTCAACCGATGACTGGATCCGGCAAAGAGTGCGGCGGTGATGAGGGTGGTCTCCCCCGGGATCGGCACTCCGAGACTCTCGGCGCCCACGGCCAAAAAGACGGCCCAGTAGCCGTACTGTTCGAGCAGGTGACCGATGGTGAAGGCGAGCATCAGGCGTCGTCAGATTCCATAGGGTCCGAATCATGGTCCGAATCGTTCGATGAAAGATCACCAGACTCGACGGCTTGGTGCAACCACAGGCTTGCACCCGACGCCAGTACCATCGACACAGCCCAGGCACCGAACCCAGCGGCGTGGCTCATTACGGTGCCTACGCAGACGACTAGCGGTCCGCCGGCGTCTCCGAGTTACCGCCCGACCTCGCCGGGTGAGCGCGTGGGCCGAAGGATATTGCCGAGTTTGTCTCGGCCAGTTAGCTACGTGGCTTCGGTGGCTTCTAACCCACATCCCAGTCGACCCATTGCTCGATCAGTGTTGATTTCGCAGTCATGAGCGCCTCATGCCTTTGCCTCACTCTGGCCTGCATGTCTTGAACCCGCCGACCATCCGCGATGATCTGGCATCGGGCGAAGGCGGATGAGGTCGCCTAGGCTCCTCTCGTAGAAGAGATGCTCGTCTCGTCGTTGACCGACTTTGAAGAGAGGGCCAACAATGGCTGCGGGCCGCTTGCCGGGTGGCGGTGGTGCCCGACGAAAAAGTCGGGGGCATCTGGAGTGCGCCGGTAGTGGCACGGACCTTGGCATTGACGAAAGGAAATGTGCGGATGAGTCTCTCAGGTCGGGTAGCGATCGTGACCGGAGGGGGACGTGGCATCGGCCGCGCCATCGCCCTCGGCTTGGCGGCCGACGGTGCTCAGCTCGCCGTGAACTTCCGAAAGGACGAGGAGTCGGCCAGACAGACCGTGGCGACTATCGAGGCTGAAGGGGGGACAGCATCGGCCTACCAGGCATCGGTTGCGTCCTACGACGAGGCCAGCGGCATGGTCGACCGGGTACTGGCCGACTTCGGGCATGTCGACATCCTCGTGAACAACGCCGGGATCACCAATCGGGGAACACCTGTTGCCAAAACGCCGGTCGAAGAGCTCGAGCGAGTGGTCGGCACTATGGCGTTCGGGTCTCACCACATGTCCCAGCTCGTCCTGGCCAGCATGCGCGAGCAGGCGAGGGGTGACATCGTGATGATCTCGAGCCAGTCGGCGATCACGGCCGACCCCTACGGAGGTCCGTACAACATGGCCAAGGCAGCCCAGGAGTCGCTTGCCTTCACGCTGGCCAAAGAGGAGGCACGTTCTGGCATTCGGGTGAATGTCGTCGTGCCGGGTCTTTCGAACACCGACATGGGCCGGCGGTTGGTCAAGGCAGCGATGAAGGTCGACGACATTCACGACCTCGATGATCGTTTCCCGCTCGGCCGAGTCTGCGAACCTGATGACGTCGCCGATGCGGTTCGATTTCTTGTCGGCCCTGCCGGATCGAATATTACTGGCCAGCGACTCGTGGTTGATGGGGGTGGATTCAAGTAAACGTCGGGAGCAAATCGCTCGTGACGCGGCAATCTCGGTGCCGTGGGCACCGAGGCCGCGGCAACCGAGAGTTCATGGACCACAGACGATGGCTTGCGCTTCACCCTGAGCCTTGGTGCCGGAGGGCGCTATCCGGTCGGTTTTGAGCCGGACCTGACGTCCGGGAACGGCGCAGGTGGCCCCACTGATTATCGCCGACTTTCCCTATCGTGATCGCTAGCGGAGGATCGAACTCTGATGGACGGGGTGCAGCGACCAGTCGGACCCGATGAGGGAGGCTCGATGAGCGGGATCTGCGAGGGCAGAGTAGTTGTGATCACCGGGGCGGGACGAGGGATCGGGAGGAGCCACGCGCTGGAGTTCGCCCGCCAGGGGGCTCGGGTAGTGGTCAATGACCTCGGGACGGCTCCCGACGGGAGCGGCACTTCGAGCAGTCCTGCCCACGACGTCGTCGATGAGATCCGGGTCCTGGGGGGACAAGCGGTGGCCAACGGAGACGATGCGTCGGACTGGGAGGGGGCCCGGCGGCTGGTGGGCCACGCGGTGGACGCCTTCGGGGGAATCGACACCCTCGTGAACAACGCCGGGATTCTTCGGGACCGCATGCTGGTGAACATGACCGAGAGCGATTGGAGTGCGGTGGTGCGGGTCCATCTGGGGGGAACCTTCTCGCCGACCCACTGGGCGGCCGTGCACTGGCGGGAGCGGGCCAAATCCGGTGAGCGGAATGACGCCCGAGTGGTCAATACCAGTTCGGCCACAGGCCTCTACGGAAATGCCGGACAGATCAACTACGGGGCGGCCAAGGCAGGGATCGCCGCCTTCACCGTGATCGCCGCTCTGGAACTGGGCCGTTACGGCGTGACGGTGAATGCCATCGCCCCAATGGCGCTTACCCGGATGAACGCCGATCTCCCCTTCGGCCGAGACGTCGCCAGTCGCGGCACCTCTGGGTTGTCCCCGCTGGCCGCGGAGTACATCTCTCCTTTGGTGGTGTGGCTCGGGAGCGTGGCCAGCGCGGAGGTGACTGGGCGGGTCTTCAATGTGCACGGGGGCTACATCAGCGTCGCCGAGGGTTGGCGCGCCGGTCCGAGCGTGGACAAGAAGGGCCTCTGGGACCCGGCCGAACTGACCGGCGTCATCCCCGGCCTGCTGGCCGAGGCCGGTCCGACCACCGATATCACCGGGACCCTCCCCGACCTGTGACAGCTGGGCGGGCTGACAACAACGGCTTCATGCGTGGCCCGCGACAGTAAGCGGTCAATCGGCCGGGACGGGTCCGGAGCCCGCACCACCTTCCCATGCGCCTCCCCAGCTCTCGTGGAACGCGACCTCTCGTGCCGGTCGCCGACGGGCCGGACGGAGATCGTCTCCGATCAGGTAGGCAACCGGAACCAGTGCCGCCTGGGTGACGTTGTCGGGGATGCCCAGCAGGTCGGCCATCTCCTGGTGCCTCTCGATGTGGACGGTGGTCATCGTCGAGGCCAGCCCACGACTCCGCAGGGCCAACTGCAGGCTCCAGACCGCCGGGTAGATCGATCCGAAGAGAGCGGAAGCCTGTGCTGGGGTGGTGCCCGGCGTGATCCGCCCCCGAATACAGGCCAGGACGAGGATGGGCACCCGGTCGAGGTGGGTCGCCAGGTGCCATGCCCCTTCCATCATCCGATCGACTGACCCACCCGTCGGAGCGTGGCGCCTGCCGCCGGACGCCTCGGTCAGCGCGTCGAGGTAGATCTCCCGGACCCGGGCCTTGACGTCCGGCTCGGTGATGACGATCCACCGCCAACCCTGGAAGTCGCCGCCTGTGGGCGCCTGGAGGGCGAGGTCGAGGCACTCGAGCACGAGATCGAGGTCGACGGTTCGGTCGAGGTCGAGACGACGGCGGACAGCGCGGGTGGTGGTGAGCACCCAGTCGATGGTGCCGGGCTCGGTCACCATGTCTCAGGCGCCGATCGCTCGGCTGCCGATGATGCCATCAGCGGTCAGCGTCGCGAGTTCGTCCTCGGTGATTCCCAGGCTTCCCAGGACTTCGCCGTTGTGTTGGCCGAGTAGTGGCGCCGGTCGCCTGAACCACGGCGATGTCCGTGCGGCGTAGCGCATCGGCCACGCGGGAAACCGCTTCGGACCGACGATGGGGTGGGTAACCTCCTCCCAGTAGCCGCGGGCGTTCATCTGTTCGTCGAGATCGACGTCATAGGAGTGGACGACAGCCTCAGCATCCACTCCGGCTGCGCGTAGGGTGGAGAGCACCTGCTGCTGGTTCTGCGCGGCGACCCACGATGCGAGCTCGGCATCGAGCAGGTCGGCGCATCCCGAGCGCCCGGCCACGCTGTCGAGCCGCGAATCGAGCGACCAGGCGGGTGATCCAAATGCGCCGCGCAACTCACGCCAGGCGACGTCAGAGGCGACTCGGACGGCAACCCACTGATCGGGCTCTTTGCAGGCGTAGACGCCCTGATGGGCGACGCCCGGTTGGTGGTTCCCTTGGCGGGCCATGAGGTACCCGTACACCGAGTGCTCGAGCACTTGCTCGACCACCAGGTTGGCGGCCAGGTCGATCATCGCCAGCTCGATCAGCTGTCCCTCGCCGGTGCGGGTCCGGTGCTCGAGGGCGGTCAGGATGGCGAAGGCGGCGTGCATCCCGGCCAGCGGATCACAGATACCGGGGATCGATGGGAGGCCGTCCGTGTAACCGGTTATCCAGGCGAGACCGGACACCTGCTCCATTGTCGCCGCGAATCCGGGTCGCTCCCTCCACGGTCCCTCCAACCCGAAGCCGGGCATGCGCACCATGATGATCCGGGGGTTGACCGCCCGAAGATCGTCGTAGGAGAGGCCGAACTGCTCCATCACCCGGGGAGTGAAATTTTCGACGACCACATCGGACTGGGCGGCCAGCCGGAGCGCGAGGTCCCGACCCTTGGTATCCGAGAGGTCGAGAGTCACGCCGCGCTTGTTGAGGTTGGCGGATTGGAAGATCGCACCCTGCTCGTACCAGCGATCGACCGAGGGATCGACGCGGACGCTGTAGCGCATGGGGTCGGGTCGCTGAATCGATTCGACCTTGACCACGTCGGCCCCGATGGAGCCCAGGTACTGCGTGCACATCGGTCCCGCCAAGAACGCGGTGAAATCGAGGATGCGCATGCCGGCCAGGGGCAATCCACCGTCCGCATCCGTGGCTCTCGTCCCGTCGAGGAACGGCCGGGAACCGTTCGGATTGCTTCGGGGTTGAGCACCACCTGCGTCGACGTCGCGTGCGCGTTCTGCCATTGTCGGGGCAGGTCCGGGTGGTCGGTGCCGGGTGACATTGGAGCGGAATGGGGTCCGCGGATGAGGGAAGCCTCCCCGTGGGTTCGGGTCATAGAGTTGGCGCGAGGCCACGTGGTCGATGCGAGGGAAGTTCGCCCCGTTCCCGATGGGCACGGTTGGGATCCGGTAAATGGATCCCATCTCTACCACCGCCTCAACAGTGTGCCGCCGTGCCCAGCTCTCGATGGCCTCCAGCACGTCGGGACGGTCGCGGTTGCGCTGGATGTACAGCGAGACATCGGAGGCCAGGTCCGGTCGTTCGATCATGTCGAGGAAGGTGTGCCATTGTGCGGTGGTGATGGTGGCGATCCCCACGTAGCCGTCGACGCAAGCCTCGATGCCCGGGATCATCACGTAGGTGGGGCGGATGCGTTGACCACCCGGCATGCTGGCGGCCACCGAGGGGTAGCAGATGAAGGTGATGGCCAGGCACTCGAGGGCGGACACATCGACCAGATCGCCACGTCCTGAGCGCCGGCGAGCAGTCAAGGCGCTGACGGCGCCGAGTGCACCGAAGGTCCCGACCGTCCACTCGGCCAGGCCACCGCCCACGGCGAGGGGAACGCGTTCGTCGCTTCCGTGGCTGTGCAGCGAGCCGGCCAAGGCCTGGAGGAGGAAATCCGAGGATTCCTCGGCGCCACGTGGCCCGCTGAGACCGAAGGCCGAGAGGCTCACCACCACCAGCTCGGGGTGGCGCTTGCAGAGCCCGCGGGCGTCAATTGCCGGCGACTCTCCGCCGGCCCGGTCTCCGAACGTCGAGACGATGATCACGTCGGAGGTTGCCGCAAGCCTGTCGCGGATATTGTCGGCCGAGGGATCCGCCGGGTCGATCACCAGACACTGTTGCGATGAGGCCAGGAACCGGAAGAGCACCCCATCCGGGTCTCCGTCGTTGCCGGCCGAACCCGATACCGACCAGGAGCGGAGACGATGCCCCTCCGGCCTTTCGCTCTTGAGCACCGTTGCCCCGGCGTCGGCCAGCAGCTTGGCGCAATAGGCACCGGCGACGTCCTCAGACAGATCGAGGACCCGCAGCCCATCAAGGCCGGGAAGCGGACCGCCGCTCACGGGACTTCTGCGATGCCGAGCAGCCCCGCAGCGGTTGCCCGGGCCCAGTCCTGGTCGACCAGTTTGCCGTTGCGGCGAATGGCATCGACCGCCAGCACCTTACGGGGCACCTTGAATCCGGTGAGCCGACCGACGCAGAACTCGCGCACCACCTCGGTGCTGGGCGCTTGTCGGTTGGGCTCGGCCGCGACCAGCGCCACCAGGTAGTTGCCCAGCGTGGGGTGGGGCAGGCCGGTGACGGCCGCGTCGGCGACCGCCGGATGGTACCGGAGCACCGCCTCCACCTCGTCAGGAAAGATCATTTCCTCTCCACACTTGATCGGCCTCACGGGGCGTGTCCCGTTGTGTGGGGGCCGCTCGGTTCTCCGATGCGGGCCAGCAGGTCCAAGGAGTACTGCACGGTCCCGGTGAGCGTGGCTGCTGACTGGCTGGCCAGGTATACCGCGGCCTTCCCCATCGCTTCGGGGCCTTCGATCATGGCCGTTGGCACGTTCACCCCGCCCGCCACCGCCCCCTCGGTCATGACCACCTTCCTCGGGGCCAGGCAGTTGACCGCGACGCCGTAGGGGGCGAGCTCAGTGGCCAACCCGGCGTAGTACCGCTCAATGCCGGCCTTCGACACCCAGTAGGCGTTTGAGCCGAGCTCGGTCTGGTACACGCCGGTGGTGGTGATGGCGATGAGCGAGCCGCACCGATGTTCTATAACGGAAGGCAACACCGCCTTGGTCACGAGGAACGTTCCGGTGAGGTTGATACGCAGACACAGCTCCCACCGCTTGAGGGGCGTGTCGAGGGTCTTGCCCATCCACAGCGTGCCGGCGTTCGCCACCAATATGTCGATGGGCCCGAGAGTGTCCGTGGTGTGGGCAACGGCTCGGGCCACCGAGGACTCATCGGACACGTCGCAGACTACGGGGAGGGCTGTGCCCCCGCCGGCGGTGATGGTGTCGGCCACCGAATGGACCGTCCCGGGCAGTGTGCCGGGCTCATCGGTCCGTGCCGCGACCGCGACCGCGGCTCCGGCGCGGGCGAGGGCCAACGAGATGTCCCGGCCGATGCCGCGACTGGCGCCGGCGACGAACGCCACCCGATTGTCGAGCCTTGGCAGGACCACCTCAACCCTCCATTTCCATTGTCCGGCCCGCCCTCATTGGTCCGAGGATCCTCGCATCCACCCGGGCCGCGGAATTCGTAGGGGAACAGTACTCTGTAACCTTGGGATCGCAGTGAGGAGCAGCGCATGGAACTGGGATGGGGGAGCCGACGCCGATGGTCATGACGATCGCTCGCGACGGGGAGTTGATCGAGTCGACGAAGCAGAACTTCGTCCCGAAGGAGCGCTACGTCTCTCAGGAGTTCTTCGATCTGGAGATGGAGCGACTGTGGCCCCGGGTGTGGCAGATGGCCTGCCGTGAGGAGGAGGTGCCCCGGACCGGTGACTTCCTCGAATACATCATCGGCGATCAGTCCATCCTGATCACTCGGAGCGAGCCCGACACGGTGAGGGCGTTCTACAACACCTGCCCGCACAGGGGCACGCGGTTGGCCGCTGGAGTCGGGAACTTCGCCACCGGCGAGATCCGCTGCCGTTACCACGCCTGGCGGTTCGAGCTGGACGGTACCAACAAGGAAGTGGTCGACCGCTTCGACTTCCCTTCCACGATGACCGATGCGGACGCCTGCCTGAACCAGATCCAGGTGGGCCGGTGGGGTGGCTTCGTGTTCATCAACATGGATCCGCACTGTGAGTCGCTCGAGTCGTTCCTTGGACCGCTCCCCGAGCTCCTCGAGCCTTATCGCTTCGAGAAGATGCGGTTCCGCTCCTACCGTTCGGTGATCCTTCCGGCCAATTGGAAGTCGGTGCTCGATGCCTTCAACGAGAGCTATCACGTGCAGGGAACCCATCCCCAGCTGCTGCGGTGGTCCGACGACACGGCAATTCGGTACGGTCCCCTCGGCAAGCACAACCACATGGGTGGACTGGGTGAGGTGAAGCGCGAAATACGCCCCAGCCCTCGGCTCGGCCTGCAGCCGGGCGACTACGACGAGCGCGAGCTTCTTGCGGTCATGCTTGACGAGTTGGGCGGTCTGTTCATGAAAGAGGAGCGCCGACAGGTCGAGGAGTTGAAGCACAAGCCCCTGCCCGAGGGCATGACCGCCATGGACGTCTACAACGACCTTCGGCTGAAGATGCTGCGTCGCAAGGGCGGCGATGTCGAAGAGCTCACCGACGAGCAGTTGCTGAGCTCCGACGACGTCCACTTCTTCCCGAACGTGGTCGGCCCCATCTACCCCGGGAGCACCACGTTGTTCCGGGTCCGCCCGAACGGTCTCGACCCAGACAGCACAATCAAGGATCTCTGGACACTCGAGTGGGTGTCGCCAGGTGATCAGCGGGAGATGTGCGAACGCAAATTCTATCCGGATTGGACGGCGAAGGACTGGGGCCTGGTGACCAACCAGGACTACGCCAACATGGCCCATGTGCAAGCGGGTATGAAGTCGAGAGGGTGTACGGGACTTCGATTGAATCCCCGTCAAGAGCAAAATGTCATCCACATGCACGAAGTCATCGACCAGTACATCTGCTCGCCGTAACCGGGTCGGGTACGGTCCACGTGTGCGTGTAAGGGTGGACCCGAGCCGAGATGCTCCTGGGCGCGGGGTCGCCGGGCCGCGGTGAATGTCCGCGTGCAGCCCTGCGGGGTGGATGTGGAGGTGGGCAACGGCCAGAGCGTCATGGCGGCGGCGAAGGGGCAGGGTATCTTCTGGCCAACGGTCTGCCACGGGCTGGCTGAGTGCCATATCTGCTTCTTCGAGGTGATGGAGGGGGCAGACTACTTCGAGCCACCTGACGAGCTGGAGGATGTGGCGTGGCAGAGGTTCTCCGGTCGTTCGTGGTACGAGGGCAAGATCATCCGTCTGGCCTGTCAGGCGCGGGTCGGTGGTCGTGCGCAAGCTCGGAGTGCGGCGGCCCTCGTGATCAACGCCGGCGCTGGCTATTCACCATCGGTCACCGAAGGCCCCGACCTCCTCGTACGCGGCCGTTTCGGTCTCGGTCAGTCCCCAGTCAGCCAGCACGGCCCGGGCGTCGGACCCGACAGAGGGTGCGGGAGTTGGCCGATGGGGGGCGGTGCGGGAGAACCGCGGCGCGGGGGCGGGCTGCAGGGTGTCGCCGACCATGATGAAGCTCTCCCGTGCGCGGTGGTGGGGATGGTTGTGGACTTCGCGAGGCGTAAGGATCGGTGCCAAGCACGCGTCGGTACCGGCGGCGAGCTCACCCCATTCCTCTCGGGTGCGGGTGACGATGGCGGCCGCGACCCGTTGGCGGAGCAAGGGCCAGGCGGTTACGTCGGCCTTGTCGGGGAGCTCGGTGGCGTCGATGCCCAGCAGTTCGATCAGGGAATCCCAAAACTGGGATTCGACCGCGCCAACCGCCACCCATTGCCCGTCGGAAGTTTCATAGGTGTCGTAGTAGGGGGCTCCTCCGTCCAGCACGTTGGTGCCGCGGTCGTCGGACCACCGGTCGCGGCCGCTCATCTCGAAGAACATGGTGGCGAGCAGGGCGCTCCCGTCGACCATCGCTCCATCCACGACCTGACCTACCCCAGAGGTCCTGGTCTCGAGCAAGGCGCAAACCATGCCGAAGGCGAGGAGCAGCCCTCCTCCGCCGAAGTCGCCCACCAGGTTGAGCGGGGGCACCGGCGCGCCGCCCTCCGGGCCGATCATGCTGAGCACGCCGGAGAGGGCGATGTAGTCGATGTCATGGCCCGCCATCATGTGCCAGGGCCCCTGTTGACCCCATCCGGTGGCGCGCCCGAAGACCAGGCGCGGGTTTTCGGCATGGCAGGCTTCGGGTCCGAAGCCCAGCCGCTCGGCGACCCCGGGACGGAAGGCCTCGACCAGCCCATCAGCTCTGCGGATGAGCTCGAACAGCAGCGAGCGGCCCGAGTCCGCCTTCAAGTCGAGAGCGATCGAACGGCGATTGCGTCCGAGGACCCCTCCATCGCTAGGGGTGGTCGGACGGTCCACCCGAACGACGTCGGCGCCCATGTCGGCCAGCATCATGCCGCAGAACGGTCCTGCGCCCAGGCCGGCTATCTCGACGATGCGGACGCCGGTGAGGGGTCCCCCCGCGGTCGTGCGCTCAGTGTGCGCCATGGTCCTGCGTACCTCCGGTCGTCGCGGTCGTCTGGACTCACGGTAGCCACTCCTCCCGCAAGTGGTCGAAGCCGTTCGCACCGAGTCACTTGTTGCCGAGAGAAGGGGAGTGCCCATGGGATCGCGTGATCCGGTGATCGTTGGCATCGGCTGGAGTGACTACCCGGTGGCGCCTGGGCTCGATGCGATGGAGCATCACGCCATGGCCCTGCGCCGCTCACTGGCGGACTCGGGTCTGCACAAGTCCGATATCGATGGGTACATGTGCGCCGGCACCGGGTTCGGGAACAGCGGCGACGACGCTCCGAACATGGCCGAGTATCTCCGGATCAACCACCGCTGGCTGGACGGGACGTCGGTCGGTGGCTCCACCTTCGAGTTCTATGTCCAGCACGCCGCAGCCGCCATCGAGGCTGGAACGTGTGACGTCGTCCTCGTCACCTATGGCTCAGACATGTTGTCGCGGATGGGGCGGATGCTCGGTACGAGTACGTTCGCCGGCGCCTCGGCCCGGGTGGGCGGCCCGTCCCAGTTCGAGTGTTCGTGGGGCAACGTATTGGCGGGGGCCTACGCCATGGCGGCCCGGCGGCACATGCACGAGTTCGGAACGACGCCCGAGCAGCTGGCCGAGATCGCCGTCGGCGTGCGTGAGTACGCCGGGCTGAACCCGCAGGCTCAATATAAGGATCCGATTACCGTCGAGGACGTGCTCTCATCGCGCATGATTGCCGATCCGCTGCACAAGCTCGATTGCTGCGTCATCTCCGATGGCGGAGGTGCTTTCATCATGACGACCCGGGAGCGGGCTCGGGATCTGGCGAAGCCGCCCGTGTTCGTGCTCGGCGCAGCCGGGGCGCAAACTCATTGGACGATCAGTCAGATGCCTGATTTTACGACGACGGCCGCCGCCCAGTGCGGTCCTGAGGCCTTCGCTCGAGCCGGAGTGCGTCCCGAGGATGTCGACACCATCCAGTGCTATGACAGCTTCACTGTCACCGTCTTGATGTTGCTTGAGGACATGGGCTTCTGTAAGAAGGGGGAGGGCGGCCCGTTCGTCGAGAGCGGCATACTCCGGAGGGGAGGACGTCAGCCACTCAACACCGATGGCGGTGGGCTGTCCGCCTGCCATCCAGGCATGCGTGGGATCTTCCTCATCAACGAAGCGGTACGCCAGCTCCGTGGCGAAGCCGGCGAGGCGCAGGTTCCCGGGGCCGAGGTGGCGGTGGCTTGTGGTTCGGGCGGTTGGCTCTCCACTATTGCCACCGTCGTCCTCGGAAATGAGGGCCGGTGATGATCATCGACGAGCTCGCCGACACGTTGCGCCTCCGTGCGCTGCCCCAGCCGGACCACGCCTCTCGTTACTACTGGCAGTGCGCAGCCGAGGGTCGCCTGGTGATCCAGCGCTGCATGAGCTGCAGCCAATTCCAGTTCTACCCCCGATCCCTGTGCGCTTCGTGCACCGGTGAGACCGAGTGGGTGGACGCCTCGGGCCGGGGGACACTGCACACCTACACCATCATTCGACAGAATCGCTCCGAGGCCTTCGCCCCGCTCTCGCCGTACGCGGTGGGAATCGTCCAACTCGATGAGGGTGTCCGGATGATGTCCAACATCGTTGACTGTGATGTCGAGGCCCTCCACGTCGATATGGCACTCGAAGTCGTGATCCTGAGGGCGGCCGACGACGTGGGTCTTCCGTTCTGGCGACCGGCTGCCGGCTGACCGAGGGGAGGGACGATGGATTTCGACGACACGCCAGAGGAGGCCGCGTTCCGCCAGGAGGTTCGGAGCTGGCTGAAGAAGCATGCGAAAGAAAAGGACGCCGGACAGCGGTCGACGTCACACTCCTTCTATGACTTCGACGAAGTGTTCGTCACCGATGGCAAGGCCTGGCAGCGCCGCCTGTACGAGGGTGGGTGGGCCGGGATCACATGGCCGGTCGAGTTCGGCGGTCGGGGAGGCGATGTTGTGCAGTCGATGATCTTTCGCCAGGAGGAGGCTCAATTCGACGTCACCTCGGGTCTCTTCGCCGTCGCCATCGGCATGGCCGGACCGACGATCATTGACCATGGCAGCGAGGCGCAGCGCGCCCGCTACCTTCCGGCGATGCTTCGGGGAGAGGAGGTCTGGTGCCAGCTCTTCAGCGAGCCGGGGGCGGGCTCGGACCTTGCCAGCCTGGCAACCCGGGCTGAGCGTGACGGGGACGAGTGGGTGGTCAACGGTCAGAAGGTGTGGAGCTCAGGTGCGCACCATGCCGACATGGGGATCCTGCTGGCCCGAACGAACCCTGACCTCCCCAAACACCGCGGCATCACCTTCTTCATCCTCGACATGCGTTCAGCGGGCATCGAGGTACGCCCGCTGCGCCAGATGACCGGCGGGGCGACCTTCAACGAGGTGTTCTTCACCGACGTTCGGGTGCCGGCGGGCAATGTGGTGGGGGAGGTGAACGCTGGGTGGAGAGCCACCATGACCACCTTGGCCAATGAGCGGACTCTGAGCGGGGGGACCTCGAGCTTCCCCCAGGTCTTGAAGCTGGCCAGAGAGTGCCGGGCCACCGGTGATCCGCTCATCCGGCAACGGCTGGCCGACTGCTACGCCAAGAGCCAGATCATGAGGTATCTCGGGTTCCGGATCCAGACCGCCCTCGGCAAGGGGATATCGACACCAGAATCCTCGGTCAGCAAACTCTTCTACGCCCAGATGGCCAGGGAGATCGCCGAAGTGACCCTGGCGGTCCAGGGCCCCGGGGGCATGCTGCTCGGTCCCGATGCCCCGGAGGAGGGCTACTGGCAGCAGCAGTTCCTGACTGCCCCTTCGCTCCGGATCGCCGCCGGGAGCGACGAGGTGCAGCGCAATGTCATCGGCGAGCGGGTGCTCGGGCTTCCTCATGACGTCCGACTCGACAAGGATGTGCCGTTCCGCGATCTCATTCGCTGACACTGATCAGGATGGGAAGGGGTGGAAGTGGAGTTCAATCTGGCCGATCTCTACGAATGCGTCGCCGCTCGTATCCCGGAGCGCGAAGCCGTGGTGTGGCGGGACACGAGACTGACCCATCGACGGCTTGAGGAGCGGGCGAATCGTCTCGCCCACGGTCTCGAAGGCATGGGCCTGGGGGTCGACGACCATGTCGGCGTGTTCATGTACAGCCGGCCGGAGTATCTCGAGACCATGGTGGCCGCATTCAAGGTCCGCGCCGTTCCCATCAACGTCAACTACCGCTACGTCGCCGACGAACTGGTCTACCTCTTCGAAAATGCCGAATTGCGGGCGCTCGTTCTCGAGGCGAGCTTCGCGCCCGTGGTGGCTTCGGTCCTGGACCGGGTCCCACGCCTCGACCATCTGATCGTCGTGAACGACGGTTCGGGCGGGGCGGATGCACTTCCCCGTGCACTGGACTACGAAGAGTTCCTCACCGGGCACTCACCACTGGCGGGCTTTCCACCTCGCTCTTCCGACGATGCATACATTGCATACACCGGTGGGACCACAGGTAATCCCAAGGGCGTCGTGTGGCGTCATGAGGACATCTTCTTCGCCACCATGACCCCCGGAGTAGTTGTGAATCGACCTGGGGACGTCGCCGAGAATGCGATCGCTCCCGTTCACCCTCGTCTGGCGCCCCTCGTGGAGATGGGCGTCGCCGTGCCCGACGCCTTTGTCTCCTACGCCCTCGGCCCGCTCATGCACGTGAGCGGCCATTGGTCGGCGTGGGGAGCGATGCTCAGCGGAGGACGTGCGGTCCTGCATCCAGAACGACAGATGGAGGCTGAGACCGTCCTAGAGACCATCGACCGTGAGCGGGTCACGATGCTGACCGTCGTCGGCGACTCCATGGGCCGCCCGATTGTCGAGGCGATCGAAGCGAACCCCGGAAGCCATCTCAGGACCTCCGTGCTCATGCTCGGCTCAGGGGGGAGCATCCTCTCCAGCGACGTGAAGGCCCGGCTCTTCGACGGTTTTCCCTCGGCCATGATTCTCACCGAGGCAATAGGCTCGTCAGAGTCACCTGCTCAGGCCATTTCGCTCACCGTCCGGGGACAAGGTGTGGCTCCGGCGCTCGAGTTCACCGCCGATGATCGGACCACGGTCTTCGACGACGATCTTCGATCGGTGGCGCCCGGTTCAGGGGCGGTGGGTCGGTTGGCCACCCGTGGACGGGTACCTGTCGGGTACTTCCATGACGCCGAAAAGTCGGCGCACACCTTCATCGACGTCGACGGCTCTCGATGGGCTCTGCCGGGAGACATGGCGACCATCGAAGCCGACGGCACCATCCGACTTCTCGGGCGCGGGACGATGTGCATCAATACCGGGGGTGAGAAGGTCTATCCCGAAGAGGTTGAGGCAGTCTTGAAGACCCACCCCAAAATCGCCGATGCAGTTGTCGTGGGCGTCCCCGACTCCCGGTTCGGCGAGCAGGTGACAGCGGTATTCCAGCCGATCTCGGGCGAACTGGCGCCGAGCCTCGCCGAGGTCCAAGCCCACTGCCGGCCCCATCTGGCCGGTCACAAGGTCCCACGCCAGGTGTTTGCCGTCGACTTCGTTCCCAGGTCCCCGTCCGGCAAGCCCGACTACCCCTGGGCGAAGGACGTCGCACTCTCGGGTTCTGTTGCCGGGCAAGGGCCTGGCGAAGAGTGACGCTGTTCGATTTCGCCCGCCCTCTCAAAACGGAAGCGCCGCTCAACTGGCACACGTTGTGGTCTGTACGCCGAGCTGAGAATCCACCCGACTCAGAGCGGAGTGACGGCACTGGGCGGCGGGATGACGCCGGGCCCAGAGGTCAGGCATCCCTGCTCCTTCACGGGATTGGCGGGAGCGGGAAGCCTCGGTGGCCTCAGGAACGCCGGCTTGCTTGTGAAATCCACCATATCGAAGAGACTGTGAGCGTTGGCATCCCGATTGGTGAGCGCTGGAAGGTTCCACTTGGTCTCTATTGTCTTGAGGATCGAGGTGTGGTCGTAGATCGTATGGGAGACGAAGTGCCTCTTTGCGTACGGACTCACAACCCCGGCAGGCACCCGAAACCCGTACCGGTCGAAGCCACCGGGAGGATCACTCGCCTCGAGGGCGGGCGGAACGTCGTCGGGGGCGACGGCTGGCGGTGGGGGTACGTGGTCGTAGTAGCCGCCGTGCTCGTCGTAGGTCCAGATCAGCATGGTGGTGGGCCAGTCGGGGCCGGACATCACCGCGTGAACCACTTCACCCATGAACTGGTCTCCGAACTGGACGTCTTGGGGATTCTCCTCGGACTGGGTGGTGTAGTTCGGTTCCACTAGGCAGAAAGCGGGCAGGTTGCCGGCGGCGGCGTCGAGGTGGAATTGGTTGATCGATGCCAAGCCGTTGGCAATTGCCGGATCCTGCAGAAGGGGTAGGAACACGCCCAGGGTCGGGAGGCTCGAGTAATAGTCCTTCCAGCTGATTCCGTAGTCGTTCAGCTGGTTGAAAATCACTCCATTCGGCGGAAGCGCCGAGGGGAAGGTGTCGTTGATCAGTCCCAGCGACGTTCCGGCGATCAAATATCTTCGATTTGGGTCTGTCTGGGCCAAGGCCGATGAGAAGTAGCGATCGGCGATGGGGAACCTCTTGGCCATGCCACAGGTGAATGGTAGATCCATGTGGGTGAAGTACCCCATAGCCTCGGCGCTGGTGCTCGTCACGAAGCCCTGGTTTGTGCCTCCGTCGTACGCTTCGTGGGCGACGCGCCAGTCGTTACCGATCCCGTTGTTCTGGCATTCTGTGGGCATGTGGAACGAGTGAATCAGATTGCCGTGGCCGTCGGGGTTGGTGGCGGTAGGCAACCCGTCAGTTCCCAAGGTGAATCCATCGCCACGACCGCTCATTCCCAATACATTGTCGAACGAGTGATTTTCCATCATCACGACGACGATGTGCTTGATCTGAGGCACCTGATCTGTGCCCGCGGGGCGGTCGGGGCGCGGCCTCGATCCAGCGCGGCGCACCTCCCGGTCGGGGACCCTCGATCGGATGACCTCCGCCCCTGCGGGCCGGCTTACCAGGCCACTCGCCAGTGCTGTCGCTCCGAGGAACCCTCCACCAAGCAATTCTCTTCGGCTGAGTTGCATTGAGTTCGCTCCTCCCGCAGCCGTTGTCGACCAGGCGAGTGATCGTAGCGGCGACCCTTGAGGCGGTATCGGCCAGTTCGGATGGGCCCAAGGGTCGAAGCCGGCGAACATCGCTTCGGGGCCAACGACCGGTAGTGCCAACTACGCCGAATGGACGTCCGGAGCGACATATTTCATTGTGACATTCGTGGAGTGCGCGCCGCTTGACCTGGCGACGCAAGACACCGGGACTCGTGGCGCAAAGATGCGACCGCGATTGCGGGGTCTTATTTGTCCGGGCTCGAGATGCAGACGAGTTGGGCCACGCCAAGGAGCGCCAGGTACAGGAGGGAGAAAGAGCCACGCAGTCAACGTCGTCGCCGTGGCGGTACACGCGGCAGCCCGGGTGAGAACCTATAGGGGCGCAACAGAGGATTCACACGGACCCTTGACGCTCGGTAGCGACGTTGTGAACCTGTGATTAGGGTGATCATCGAACCTATGGGGGTCGTCATGCTGAAGAGGTCAAGGATGGTCACAGCGCTTCTCGGACTGGTGGCGCTGAGTGCCATCGCCGTCTGGTTGGCCGCAGTGCCAGGCGTCAGCCAAGCAGCGATTTCCCACGACGAGAAGGCACCAACCTTCTACCTGTCCCTGGGCGACTCGTATTCGGTCGGCTTCCAGCCGACGGCGGTCAGCTCAACCGATCCCACTGGGGGAACACCGGGGTACACCGCATATGTTGCCAATCATGAGCAGATGACACTCGAGAACTTCGGATGCGGCGGCGCCACCACCTCCTCCATCATCGGAACTATCGGGTGCAATGATTCGGCGGCCTTTGACGCCGTGCTGTATCCCACCACGACGCAAGAGCAGGCAGCGTTGGACTTCATTGCCGCCCACCCCGGTCAGGTGGGCCTCATCACCATCTCTATCGGTGGCAACGACGTGACCGGCTGCACCCAATCCAACGCTGCAGCCGCTGCAGCCTGCCTCACGACTGCTGATAGCAAAATTACGACGAACGTCACAAGTCTGGTCTCGTCCCTCAACAGGGCCCTGAGTTCGGCTGGAGACACCGCTAGGATCGTCGGTCTGACCTATCCGGACGTGATTCTCGGTGCCTACGTGAACCCGGGCGGTGCCGCCGCTCAAGCATTGGCCGCTCAGTCGGTACAAGCTTTCGACTTGCTGATCAATCCCACCCTCAAAAGCGCCTACACATCCGGTGTGCCGAACGGCATCTTTGTCAACGTGACTGACGCTCCATTCCGTCGTGCCACGTCGGGAGCCGACACACCCCTGACGTCGACCCATAAGACCAAGAAGTTCGGTGTCATTCCAGTCGCTGTTCACGAGATCTGCCAACTCACGTATTTCTGCTCCCTCCAAAACATCCACGCCAATAGCCGTGGATACAGGTTCATCGGCAAGTTGATCGTGGCCGCAGTGGATCCCGCCGGCTGACCGACACGCGACCGCCGTGGTACTGCTCCTAGGGTCAAGATGATGGATCTGAAGGAGGGCCGGAGCGCTCACCCGCCGACGCGCTCATCGCATGCGACGTCGGCCTTGTTCGCGCGAACTGACCCCGGTTGTACGTGCCGGTCCCCGTAGCGCCGACGTCGGTGGCACGGCCACTAAGTACGGGCGGACTTAGCCAGAAGGCGTGGAGCTTAGGTGCGAGCGGCTGACGCCGTCGGAAGTTCCTAATGCGACCAGTCATCAACGAGTGTCAGGTCCATGAACTCCGAACCACCTTCGAAGATCTCCATCATCGTCGTCCTAGCCGCTGTAAGCCCTTCCTGGCGACGGTAGTCGTTCTCGCGCTCCCGAGCTTTCTTCTCGCTCTCGAAGACTACGAACATGATCACTCGGCTCGGATCTTTCGAGTCCCGGGTTGCCGTCGCGTGCACGAGACCTGAACCTGGCTGCTCGGCTGCCTTTTAACTGAGCAATCAGCTTGGCCAGGTCGCCGTCCCTACCTGGCTTCAAGCGCGACGTGATCATTTGGGCCCACATATCGACAGCCTTCCCGAGACGGTGACCTCACACTATTGCTCCGACAGGTTCGCGGCATCTCCCGGTCTCGATGAGGTTCTACATTTACCCGGGCATTGGCCAATCACGACCCTCCTCAGGTGGTAGGACTTGTTGAACCGCGTCAACGAGACGCTTCGAATGCGATCGGAGGGACAGCATTTCGGCGTATCGTTCGTCGTCCCCCTTCACACCAGAAACCAGAGGCGAATAGGCGATCGAAGCGACACCGACGAACATGATCAGCAGCGAGATTGCTTCCAGCGGGCCGTAGGCGCCTGCCGTGCGGAGTCTGTCCCCGTAGAGACCAATGCCAATAGCGATGCTGGCCAATGGATCCACCAGCACCAGCGCGGTCTGCGAGGCGGCAATGGGACCAGCATGGAAGGCGTTTTGCGTAAGGAACAGCGCCAGTACTCCGCACACCACCACGCCGTAGGTCTGCCAATGCGAGAACATGTGAACCCAATCGCTCGCGATGTAGTCGCTCATCGTCTTGATGAGCGACGCCGTGAAAGCGAACCCCACTGCGCCGGCCACCCCAAACGCGGCCGCCCGCCACCATCGAGGTCCTCGCAACGCGGACAATGTGGCCAAGAGGGCCACTCCTCCACACGCCGAGCCGGCCACGATCCACTCGAAGTTTGTAGGCACGTCGTTGCCACCGCCTGGTTGAGCGAAGACCAAGAAACCGGCCAAGCCGCCTGCCGCCGCGACACAGCCGAACCACTCACGCCAACCGACGTGGAACCTGAACCAGGTGGCCAACAGGATGACCAGGAACAGCAACTCGGCCGTCAGGATGGGCTGCACCTGGCTCAGGCGGCCCAGGTGTAGTGCGACGATCTGGAGAAGAAAGGTGGTCACGATGAAGACAAACCCGAGCAGCCACACGCCGCGCTTGAGCGCGTGTGTGAGCAAGCTGAGCTTGAGCGTATCCGCTTCAGGGGCGTCTTCTACTCCCATGCGCTGAAGCACGCTGGCCAGCGCATTGGACAGCGCGCACGCGGCAGCGAGGAGATAGACCACTGTTTTTTGTGCCTCCTATGCCATTTGACCTTCATCTAGTCTGGCGCGGTCGACGATGCCACCGAGCCATGGTCAGGACCTTGGCCACGCTTCGCCAACGTCACGGCCCTCGTGCGGTCCTTGCAGGAGGCTCGTTCTAGGCCTCGAGGCTGATCTCGATCCGAGGTGGGCCAATCACGCCCGCCTTGGCCATGGCGCCCTTCAGGTCGGGATCGGCGGCGAAGGCTTGGGCTTCATCGACCGAAGGGAACCAATGCAGTCCCGTAACGTCGTTCGGGTCATCGGCGTTCCGCAGGACGATGGCATCACTGACTCCATGCCTGTCGCGGATCGGTTGTGCCTTGTCATACTCGATCCGCCAAGCGTCATAGTCGCCCACCGAATGCTGAATGATCATCAAAACTCTGGCCATCTCGTACTCCTCAACTTGACTCTTATACGCCATTCAAAAGCCGATGGCAGGGGCGCCACCGCCGCGTCTTCGGGTTGGGACATTTTGCAACCGCAAATTCCTTCCGCTGAAAAAGGGAACCTCATCCTATGAGGTCCCTACCCAGTCTGGGCGGACGTTAGACCTCGCACGTTCGTCCAGCCTCTCTGTCGGTTTGGCAAGGCTGAAAAGCGGGAATTGCCTGGTTATGACCGAGGAGGCTGACTTTCCACTCCATGTCGTGACGGCGCGCGTGGGTGACGAGGTGAGCGGAAGCCTTGCCGGATGTGTCACGCAATCGAGCCTCAGGCCGGTCCGTTTCCTCGTGTGTGTCTCAAAGGAGAAATACACGTTCAGGGTCGTTAAAAAAGGTAAGGCATTAGCCGTGCATCTGTTCGGTTCGGACAAGCGTGACATGGCATCGCTGTTCGGCGAAGGACTGTCGACGACATCGACAAACTTCGACAACTGGATTGGAAGGAGGGGATTTTGGGGCGCCGTTGATTCGCGACTGCGCGGCATGGTCGAAGGCCCGATCATCAACCGAATGAGCGCCGGCGATCATGAGGCATTTTGATCGCCGTACGGGACGGTGGACCCGGGCCTCGCCAGGCCGCTTCATGCTGTCGAATGCCTCGGACTTCAACCCGAGGCCCCCGTGAATATGCCACACCGGATCCGGCGAACGTGAAAGACGAACACTCGGATTGGATAGATGATGCCTCAACATTTTGGCTACGCGATCGACAATCGGTACCTAGCAATACTCGTGCCCTTCGGGCTGAGACGGGCAAAGGATGGCGTCACGCTCACTGATGACGGCTCCTTTGTGGCGACGTTCGGCTTTTTCAAAATTGCCACACCACTCACGAACATCACTGGCGCGCACATCACGCGAAACTACCGCTGGTGGACAGCGTTCGGTGTGCGGGGGTCACGTGTCGACGACGGGTTGAGCTTTGGAACGAACCACGACGGAGGAGTCTGTGTTCACTTCGCTCAAAAGGTGCCATCGCCGCTTCGACGAAGCGGTCACTCAGCGCTCACGGTGACCGTTGCCGACTTGGAGGGGCTTACGACAGCGTTAGGCGTTGACCGCTGAACCTTCGGGCGGGGTCCTCAACCTGGACGACAGAGAGCGTGAAGCGATGGTCTCTGAGATCAGCTCCTTGAGCACCGGCCACGTCGCCCGGGGCCTCAGGCCCTGTTGTGTGGCCACCACCATTGGAGCCTGGTCGGCGACCATCGTGTTGAACTCCTCAGGGGTGAGATCGGCACGTTACCAACCGCAATCATGAACACGACCCGACGGTCGCTCCCGGTCTCGGCGTCGCCGGCGAGGTTGTTCCCGACAGGTACATGGCACACGCCTCCGGCAGTGCCATGTTGAGGTGCCCGAGAGGACGGAGACCAGCGGGGTAAGTAGCTTGCAAGTCGGAGGTCACTTTTCGATGCCGGGGACTGTCGTGGACGAGCACGCCCAAGGCCGCGGTGTCAATGGTCGAGTATGCGGCTGCGTGGCGCGTCGACCACGATCGTGTTGTGCATGACGGGTCGTCAGGCTGGTCGTGGACCAGCCTGACATGCGCCGAGGGTTCCTTCAGGAGTGGGACCCGCATGGCACCGGCCGACAGGCTTGACGGCCAGCTTGTTGACGCCCGCGAACTGACAGAGCCCGAATCATTGGGGTACCTGTGACGCGCTTTGCACATCTGCGCTAAACCTGGAGGGGACCAAGAAAGGTAGGCATGGTGAGCGACCTGACGGAAGAGATCGAGGGTGCGGCGTCGGAGCTAATCCACACGATGGCCCGATTTGTACGAGCATTGGACGCTGTGGAAGACGATAGTAAGGCAGCGACGAACATCCCCGAGAGATTGTCGGTGGCTTTGGACGCGTTGGCGACTCGCGTGAGCGCGGCGATCACGTTTAAGCAGAATTGATCGGATAGCGACCGTCACCCTTTTCACACGCGTCGATACCTGAGATTCAACGCATTACGCGGGTGGGGCCTAGGCATCGAACGCAAGAGCCTCGTCTCCAGTGGCGAGCAGTACGCCTGGCCTTTGTCGGGTCGCTGAGTGCACTTGTCGGCTCGGGCCCAGCCGATCCGGGCGCCGTTGTAAGGCCATGACTGGCCACTCGGCGGATGCGAGGGAATCGGTGCGGTCGATAGGTTCACGGTCTCCACTCCGCCTCCCGTGTTAGCGATCACATTCCCAATGCCCCCCCAACGACTCCACAGCACATCTGGATAACGACAACCCACCGAGAAGCGAGTGAACGCCAACGTCAGCGGAAAGGGTAGTTTCCGAAGCCGATGGAGTTCGCGTCACAATTCGTTCGAACAGGTTTCGAGGCGCGCAACGACCACCTAGAGACGACCTGCGCCGGTCCCGTCAGGACTGGGCGGTGGCGGTGCCTGGGATGTCCGTGCCGCAGATCGTCTGGCTTGAGGAGGGGACGAACCCATTCTTCTCGGCGATCATGTACCACCCGCATGACTTTGCAAGGTCGTGCCCGAAGTCGGTCGCGAAGTCGAGATTCTGGGGCAAGAGCCCATTCCCGTTGTAGGTCTTCAGGCTGCGTAGGGCGTGGATAACGCTGGCATGGGTCGGGTTGCTGCCGGCCAGCTGGATACCCTTGATCATGAGGTCGGCGCCGAGCCACGACTCGTACTGGCTGAAGTTCGGGAAGTCCGCGGGCTTGAAGTGCTCGTACTTCTCCAGTGCGGCCTGCATTTGCATGGTCCCGGCATTGGGCAGCTGGAAGGGGCGGAAGGTCGTGTCGAAGTAGCCACCCTGCACCGAGCTCCACGCGGGCGTCCCGACGATGCTCGGCTCGAACCCCGTCGGGAAAACCATGACCTTGGGCTTGACGCCGGCCTGCTTGAGGGACTCGGCCAGAGCGAAGTTCGAGTTGTCGTCAAGCCCGGCGTAGAAGGCGTTGCAGCCCTTCTGCTTGGCCACGAGCGCCGGCGTCGTCATCTCCACAGAGCCGAACGGGATGGAGGTGTCGAGCACCCCCTCCTTGCCCCCGACGTGCTGGAATGAGTCGACCGTACCGATGGCGGACCGGGTCGACGACGGCGAGATGCCGTAGCCGTACGAGCAGAGGACCGTGCCGCCCTTCGCCTTCAAGAAGCTGCCGATGGCGGTGTTGACCGGGTACTTGGGGTCCACACTGCCGACATCGGCTGCGAACATGTTGGACTGGTAGGGCGGCGTACCCCACTCCGGTCCGTCGAAGTACCCGCCCGTGACCGGAACGCCCGCCTGGTTCGGGACCTTGGCGTCGAGGAAGAACAGCGGGCTCTCTGAAACGATGCCAATGGCGTTCTTGGAAACTGCGTCCTGGACGGCCGTCGTGATCGCGGTTGGGCTGGTCTGGTCGTCCAGGACGATGGTCTGGATCTTGTGGCCGTCGACCCCGCCTTCCGCGTTCTGGAGCGCGATCCGCGCGTTGAAGCCGGCTGGAGCCTGGCTGAACTCGGATGCCCCCATGCCGGTGAGCGAAGTGATCATGACGACCGTCAGCGGCGCCCCCGAAGTCGCCGCCCCGGCGCTCCCACCGACCAGGCTGACCACGGTCGTCGTGCCCGCCACCGTCAGGGCCGCCAGACCCAACTTCCCCAGATGCTTACCCAGAAGAGCCATGTGTCGTCCTTTCCCCCGAAAGCCTCCGGTCGGGTGCCGGAGCGCTCACACAATGGCACAGAGAGGCTGGCAATCCCGGCCAGGCCTTCGCGACCTGCGCCAACGTCGCGGCCGTCCGCTCTGGCTCTCTGAGCATGAGGCCAGCATAAAGTCGCGCCGGTGTGGAAGTCGCAGCCCTGGCCCTCGAACTGCGCACGGCCTATGAGCTCGGAGTCCAGTGTGGCCAGCGTCGACGTGCAGACGATGTGGTACCGGGGGGATGGCCGACGGCGCTCCTGTGGTGCAACGCGAGCGGTTTAGCGAATCAGGTCCACGGATGCTGCGTCAGACGTTCGGACATCCGGGCCAGGTCGGTAAGGTCGGTCAGGCTGTAGAGCAGGCGGGCATCGGGCGCGGGCAGCAGGGCCAGCTCGATCCCGTCGATCACCCGGCCGAACGTGGCCGGCATCGTTAGTATCAGTTTCGACGTCGATGTCAGAATTAGCCTGGTGCAGGCCGGCCGGCCGGAAGGGAATAGGTCCGCAGGATGCTGCAATTCGTGATCGCCGGACTGGTGCTGGGTGGCATCTATGCCATCGCCTCCGCCGGCCTGGTCATCACGTATACCGCGTCGGGCATTCTGAACTTTGCCTTCGGCGCGATGGCGTTCTTCATCGCGCGCTTCTATTACTTCCTGAACACCCAGGAGAGCTGGGGTATCGCACCGGCGGCGATCGTGTCGGTCGTCATCGCGGCGCCCGCGATGGGCGTCCTCCTCTATGTGGTGCTGTTCCGCCACCTCCGCCTGTCGTCGCCGCTCATCAAGGTGGTGGCGACGATAGGGCTGCTCGTCGCGCTCCCATCCCTGGCTACATGGATCTTCGGCAACCAGGCGATCCAACAAGCGCCCGGTCTGGCTCCGAATCCCAACGCGGTCTATCAGTTCCTCGGCGTCCCGGTGACGCAGAACGACATCATCGTCTACATCTCGGTGCTGGCGACGGTGTTCATCGGCGCCGCGGTCTTGCGCTACACCGAGGTCGGACTCAAGGTGCGGGCAATGGTGGACTCGCCGGCCATGACCGACCTGTCGGGCACCAGCCCGACGGCGATCTCGGTCGGGGTGTGGGCGGTCAGTACCTTCTTCGCCGGGCTGGCCGGCGTGCTGATCGCACCGATCAACGGGCTCGACTCCGGCAATTTCACACTCCTCATCGCGGCCTCCTTCGCCGCCGTCGTGGCGGCCAAGCTGCGCAACCTGCCGGTGGCGGTGATCGTCGGCCTCCTGATGGGGGTGGCGACGTCGCTGATCCAGCGTTACCTGCCGTCGGACAGCCAGTGGACCACAGGGCTCATCAATGCCGTACCGTTCATCGTCATCGCCCTCTTCCTCATCTACAGCCTCATCCGGGGCGGACGGGTCGGGGAGACGGAGGGCTGGGGTGGCGCGCTCGACCGGGCCATCACCCCCCAGGGGGAGAGCCGGCTGGCCGGCTCGACGAGTAACTTGCTCGAGACGGCTTCGCTCAATTTCGTCGGCAAGTACGCCGGTCCGCTCTTGCTCATCGTCATTGTGGGAGTGGCGCCTCTCCTGGTGGGCGGGTACTGGGTCGGGCTCTTCCCGCTGGCGTTCGCCCTGGGTGTCATCTGCCTGTCCTGGACCATCGTCACCGGCGAGGGCGGCATGCTGTGGCTCTGCCAGATCACGTTCGCCGGTGTGGGAGCGTTGACCACGGCGCAGCTGGCCAACCACTATGGCTGGCCGGTTCTGGCCGGCGCCGTCGTGGGCGGTCTCATCGCCGGCGCCATGGGGGCCATCGTCGGCCTCCTCAGCATCCGCCTTGGAGACCTCTACGTCGCACTGGTCACGCTGACATTCGGGCTCTTGATGGAGACCCTCGTCTTCACCCTGCCCAGTTTCGTCAACCAGGGGATCGGACTGACCCTCAACCGACCCGATTTCGCCAGCTCCAACCTGTCGTTCTCGTACCTCTGCCTCATCGTGTTCGCCATCTTTGCCCTCTTCATCGTGAACCTCCGACGATCGACGACCGGGCTGGCTCTCAACGCGGCACGGTGGAGTGAGGCCGGCGCGCGGACGTCGGGCATCAGCGTGGTGCAGATGAAGGTCATCGCGGGGGCGATGGCCGCCATGGTCGCCGGCATCGGCGGCGCGCTCTACGCCATGGCGCAGACATCATTCCAGCCCAGCGAGTTCGCCACCCTCCAGGGCGTGGTCTGGCTGGCCGTGCTGGTCACGATCGGCGTGCGGTCGACTGCGGCCGCGCTGATTGCCGGGGTGACCCTGGTCTTCCCCGACGCTCTCTTCCAGTACTACTGGCCCTCCGTCACCAACCTGCCCATCTGGCTGGCCATCCTTTTCGGCCTCGGAGCAATCTCGGCGGCCAAGTACCCCGAGGGCGCCCTGGCGGAGAACAGCCGCCGCCTGCGGCGGTTGCTGCTGCGGACCGGCTCGGCCGGGCATGGCGGGCCGGAGCTGTCCGACGGGACCGGCCTGACCGCCGGCGAGGTCGGCACCAAGGACGGCACGCCGCGCGTGGCCGAGGGCATCTCGTGAGCACGGCGCCGAGCACCCTCGGGCCCGGATCGAGCGAGGGCGGAACCGAGGCCGCGGCCGCCATGGCCGCCACCGACGTCAGCGTCCGTTTCGGTGGCCTCACCGCGCTGTCCGAGGTCTCGATCGAGGTGGCGCCGGGGCGAATCGCCGGGCTCGTCGGCCCGAACGGCGCTGGCAAGTCGACCCTCCTCGGCGTGCTCTCGGGGCTTCTGCGCCCGAACGCGGGCCGGGTCTGGCTGGGCGGGGAGGACGTGACCGGCGCGTCCGCCCGGGCCCGGGCCGGCCGGGGTCTGGCCCGGACGTTCCAGCAGCCCGAGCTCTTCATGGGGCTCACGGTGCGGGAGCATCTCGTGCTGGCCCATCGCGCCCGGGTGTCGCGCGTCCGCCTTTGGCGCGACATGTTCGACCCCCACGCGTTGCTCCCGTCGTCCAAGGAGGAGAACGATCACATTGACGGGCTGCTCGAGATGCTGCTGCTGACCCGGGTCGCCCACGCCCCGGTGGCCGCACTGCCGCTGGGCGTGGCCCGACTCGTCGAGGTGGGCCGAGCGCTCGCCAGCAAGCCCCACGTCCTCCTCCTCGACGAACCGCTCTCCGGTCTGGACATGAAGGCATCGGAGAACCTCCTCGGGGTGTTCCGGCAGATCGTCGAGCAGAACGACCACCCGCTCTCGCTGGTGATCGTCGAGCACGACGTGGCGGCCGTCCTTTCCTTGTCACACGTTGTCTTCGTGCTCGACTTCGGCGAGCGCATCGCAGCGGGGAGCCCGGAGGAGATTCGTAACGACCCCGCCGTGCGGGCGGCCTACCTGGGGGACAGCCAAGGCGAGCGTGGGCCGGCTCCGGCACCATGACCGAACCCATCCTCGACGTCCGCGACCTGGACATCAGCTACGGCGCGTGTCAGGCGCTCTTCGGCGTCTCCGTCTCCGTTGAACCGGGGACGGTGCTCGCCGTCCTGGGCGCGAACGGGGCGGGCAAGAGCACCCTCGCGCGCGCCGTCTCCGGTCTCGTCCCGCGGAACGCGGGAACGGTGCACTTCGACGGCCACGACGTGACGCGGCTGTCACCTCACCGCATCCGCAAGCTCGGGCTGACCTACATCCCCGAGGGCCGCGGCATCTTCCCGGGCCTCTCGGTCCTCGACAACCTCCGCATGGCCGTGGCACAGGAACGCCGGCAGGACCGGGCCGGCGCCATCGACCGCGCCGTCGAGCGCTTTCCCGTCCTGGGTAAGCGGCGCGTGCAACGCGCCGGCAGCCTCTCAGGCGGCGAGCAGCAGATGCTGGCACTGGCCCGGGCCCTGGCCGTCTCGCCCAAGCTGGTCATCGCCGACGAGATGTCGCTCGGCCTGGCCCCGCTGGTCGCCGAGTCGGTGTTCGAGGGACTCGAGGAGGCACGCCGCTCTGGCATCACCATCGTTCTCACCGAGCAGTTCGTGCACCGGGCTCTGGCCATGGCGGACCGCTGTGTGATCCTCACCCGCGGCCAGGTGGGCTGGTGCGGCCCCGCCTCCGAGGCCGGTCAAGAGGTCATCGACCGGTACCTGGGCGAGGCCGAAGGTCCGCCCCCCACCGACGTGACGAATGGTCACAGCAACGTTGCTCGCCTTGAGGGAGACGAGCTTTCTCTCGATTGAGTAGCTGAAATTCTGAACGTATCGAGGCGGTTGCAGGGGCTCCCGGACGGGATCCGGGGAGGGACTGTGGCCAAGCCCCCTGCCTTCGAGGCGGTGGTCGCTCGAGACAAGATCCACTTCCCCCTCATCGGCAGTGTGTTCGCATCCCTTGGATTAGGAGGCGTCCATCTCAAGGCCTCCCGCGATGATCCACTACTTCGTCGAGATGATTCAGAAAGAGGGCGGCCTCAAGACGTTTAGCGGAGTGGTGCTCTTGGAAACACTTAGTCGGGCCTCACGGCCGTCGATCAATGGGTGCGAAAACACGGAGTTTCGGGGCCCACCAGCGTTTGGAGGGGCACCACCGGCGGAACCCTCTACTATGTTTCGTCGGCCTTAGCGCGGTCCTAACGACTCGCCAACGGCCTGCCGAACTGAAGGAACATGGCACCGACGAGACGACAGGAATTGGAAACTGAGTCGCTTTCGCTCCAGCTCCGGGCGAAGCGCTCGGAAATGATGGTGTCGGAATTGGAGGCAGTTGCCCTCCGATTGTTCGACAAGCGTGGATTCGCCAATGTCACGGTCGAAGAGATTGCCTCAGAGGCGCACATCTCGGTGCGCACCTTCTACCGTTACTTTGCCGCCAAGGAAGAAGTGCTCCAGCTGAGGATCGTCAGACGAAGCGAAATCCTCCGTGAGGCGCTGCTAGCACGGCCCGGAGACGAGCCGCCGTTGCGCTCGCTCCGCGTCGCGCTCGAGGAAGAGTTCTCAGCCGTCGACCCGATCGTGCTCAGGCGCTGGATCGCCGTGATCGCGGACAATCCAAATGTGATGAAGGGTGTGGTGGGATCCATCCAGTTGAAAATTCAGCCGGTGATCGCCGAGTTCTTCGGTTCTCGATTGGGATTGCCCAGCGAAGCCCTGGTACCCACGATGCTGGCGGCGGCGGCGCTGGGCGTCGTGCAGGCGGCTCACACGCAGTGGTTCCTCCACGATGGTGACTTAGCGTCCACGATCTCCGAAAGCCTCGCTGTTCTCGAGAAAGGCATCAGCACCGATCCCAGAACGTGGGCATCAGCGGAAGATGCCGTGGAGGCGCGCGAGGTAGGCAGGTCCACCCACTCGAGGCCGGCGTCCTCCTAGATCGAACCTCGTCGGAACCAGCGTTGACAGTTCACGCCATCATTGACACACTATGCCATCGACAGAGGGTGTAGATCCGGGGGTGTTCAGTGAGTCGCTTCAGAGCAATCTCCAGTCGTCTCCACAGTGGCCGTGCCCCGCGCACACCAGCGCTGTGGACAGTGACGTTCTCCGTGCTCGTTGCAATGACGACGACTCTGTCGGTCGCGAGCGCCAGTCAACCAGCCGAGGGCGCGGCCACGGCTTCCACCCAAGTACCCACGCCGACGGTCGAAGGTCCGATCCTTCCGAGCAGCGGGATCTCGTACCTGGGCTCTACGACGTTCGACCCGTCCGTGGTCGGCTACGAGCAGTCAGAGTTCTTCCTCTCGGGCACCGCCACCGCCTACAAGACCAGCCGGCCGCTCACGAAGGACGGCAAGTGGCACGTGACTCCGCAAACGACCGCGCCCTACACCACTCGAGCTGTGGTCTACCGGCCGGTCGACCCCACGCACTTCGACGGGACCGTCGTCGTGGAGTGGCTGAACGTGACCGGCGGCATCGACGCGCCGGCGGCATGGCTGAACGCCCACATCCAGATGATCCGCCAAGGCATGGCCTTCATCGGGATCGACGCGCAGGAGGGGGGCATCTACGGCCAGGCCGGCTCCATTGCCAGCAAGGACGGCTTTGGTGGCCTCAAGTCGCAGGCGCGATACGCGTCGCTGAAACACCCCGGCGACAGCTTCTCGTACAGCATCTACGAGCAGGCCGGCCAGGCCCTGCACGTTGACGGGTCCCAGCTCCTGGGCGGCCTGGTGCCTCAACGCGTGATCGCGCTCGGGGAGTCGCAATCCGCCTTCCGCCTCGTCACCTACATCAACGCCGTCCAACCGCTCTCACCGGGTATCTACGACGCCTACTTCGTCTACAGCCGGGGCGGCGACGGCGCCGATCTGTCGCAGTCGCCCCAGTCGACCATCCCCACCCCGACTCCGACCTACATCCGCACCGATCTCCACGTGCCCATCTTCCTGTTCGAGACCGAGTCGGACCTGCTCGGGCTCGGCTACCTGGCCGCTAGACAGCCCGACACACCGCACATCCGAGAATGGGAGACGGCGGGCACCGCCCACGACGACACCTACGGCCTGCTCTACAGCCGGAGCGACGCCGGGGACGGGGCGGCCGACATCTCGGCGTTCAGCTCCATGCTCAACCCGCCGAAGGACCCCATCCCGGGCATCGTCGACTGCGCGGCGCCGATCAATGCTGGCTCGCACACCTATGAGCTACGGGCGGCTGTGCAGGCGGTCAACACGTGGGTCATCACCGGGCAGGCTCCGCCGCAGTCGCCGCGCCTCGAGGTGGACCCGGCTGATCCGCACGCCTTCCTCCACGATGCCAACGGGAATGCGGTGGGCGGCATCAGGTCGCCGCAGGTCGCCGCACCCGTAGCCAAGCTCTCGGGTGTGGGCCAGCCCGGGGCGGCGCCGGTGCACACCCGTGCGGGAGCAAATACGAAGGCCGTCTCGGGTCAGGCCCTGTGCGGGATCTTCGGGACCACTGTGTCGTTCAGCGCGGCCAAGCTGGCGGCGCTCTACCCGACGCACGCCGCCTTCGTGCAGAAGTGGGACGCCGCGACCGCGGCTGAGGTGAAGCAGGGCTACCTGCTGCCGGCCGACGCCCAGACTCTGAACAGCGTCGCCGCACAGTCCAGCGTGGGCGGCTGAGCTGCCGCCACTGACCTGGCCGAGATCATTCTCAGTCACGTCTCTGAGATTGTGGCAATCGAAGGAGTGACCGCCACCCGGCGTATGGGATTACCCCGTCACGGCTCTGCTGATCGATTAGCTGATGTAGCCCAGCCCGGTCCCTTCAGCACGTTCTCGCGCCACCTACTGGCATTCGGCCCGAACCCAGTGCGACTCGGCGAAGCGCCGCAACTCCCCGTATCGCTCGGCGTCTTCCGGGGCCATCCCAAGGAACCCGCCGTGACTGGCCGCCTCCCACACGTGGAGCTCGGCCTCAACCCCGGCCGCCCGCAGAGCTCGGTGCATACGCACGTTGTCCGACAGGAGCCTGTCGCGGGTGCCGGTCAGGAGTATCACGGGCGGAAACCCGGTCAGATCGCCGAATAGCGGGGAGACGTAAGGCTCCCGGCGGTCGTGGCGACCAGCGTAGAGCTCCGTGCACGGCTCGACGGGTCCGGAGAGGACATTGTCGAGGCCGTCGTTGATCTGCCATGAGTCGCCCGAACCCGTGAGATCGAATGCACCGGTGTTGAAGACCACGGCCGCTGGCAGGGGAAGTCCTTCGTCGCGCGCTCGTAGGATGAGTGCCGCCGCCAGGTTGCCTCCGGCAGACGTCCCGCCGACAACGATCTCGCCTGGGTGGCGCTCGTCCAACAGGACCCGATAGGCCGTAAGGCAGTCGTCGAGAGGCGTGGGGAATGGGTGCTCGGGCGGCATCCGGTAGTCCACCGCCCACGAGCGAACTCCGATCGCGTTCGCCGAGGCGATCGTGGTCCTCTTGCACAGGTTGCCACCTCCGAGAACCCAGGCGCCGCCGTGGATATCGAGGAACACTCGGGGGTCGTCTTCCGCGACGCTGTCCGGCGTCACCACGTAGAGAGGGCACGGCCCGATATCGCGCTCTTCGATACTGCCCTCGAACCCGGTGGTCGCATCACCCACCATCGAACGTACGAAACCGTCCGTCTCGGCGACGTAGGCTTTCCACCCTTCGGTGTCGTCAAGCGGCGGGAGTTCCCTCGGTGGTGGGCCGAGCCGACCCATGGCCAGGACCGACTGAGCCTCTTGGCTGACGGACGTGGGGATCGGTATCTCTCGAGCCTGGATGTGAACCATGAAGCGATCGTACAGATCGGCGATATTCAGCGCTCACGCCCGGCGTGTGGGGCACTGTTGACCTAGGCTAGCCGATTGGCTACCCTGCCCGTGGCCGACCAGCCACGTGACTGAACAAGGGGTCCCGCCATGGCAGACATCGACGACCACGTGAAGGAAACGCTGTCCGACGTTCGGAAGGTCGGCGCCAACTACGAGGAACACCAGCAGGAGGTTGGACTCGATATACCCGTCGATTTGGTGCACTTCAAGAAGTTCCCGGTCGTCGATCCACCGGGCACGTACAAGAAGGTGGGCCACGATACGAGGTCCGACATCGGTCCCGACGACAGCCTCGAACTGCCGGACTACAGCGGTCCGTTCAATGGCAACCTCAGGTTCTCGGATTTCTCGAAGGACGCACTCATCAACATGCTCGCGATGAGCGATGAGTACTACAGGAAGTGCATCGGAGGCTGGGCAGACTCCGTTGCTGACCGCTATGGACGCGACGACATGCAGCGCATCCAGACGGAGGCGTGGCGAGACACGGTTCTGCCCCAACTGCGAGGGATGATCGACGAGTGGATGGAACTCCCCGACGACGAGGCCGAAGTTCTCATCACGGAGACGCAAAAAGAGGTGGAAGCCCAGGTCGCGGCCGGCGACGTGGTCCTCGTCAACCCTTACAAGCCCAAGCCGGATTGGGCGCAGTACTCCAAAGAGCGCCTCGTGAAGCTGGCGCTGGGGAGCCATGAATTCCTGCTTGCTGCCATCGAGTCGTGGGCTTTGGTAATCGTCATGAGGGACGGTCTCGACGAGATGTTCGCCTTCCAATGGACCCTGTGGAGCGAGAAGCTGCTGCCCGCGGCAAAGGACATCAAATCGCGGTGGATGAAGATCTCCGGAGATCCGGTCGAGGCCTTCATGAAGGACATTCAGGTGGACGCAACCTCTTTCCCCGGCAAGGCCTTCGAAATGATATTCGAGATGCCCGAGAAAGAGGTCGGAATCTTCACGTTCAACAAGTGCGTCTCGGTCGACCAATGGGAAGCGTTGGGTCGGCCAGACATTGCCGAAAAGGCGTCCCATACCTCATGTCCCGCCGCCATCATCGAGACGGCCAAGATGTACGACCCGAATATGAAGGTCGAGATCTTGGCGATCCCGCCCCGTGTGAGCAAAGACGAGGTGTGTTGCAAGTGGCGGCTGTCCATTCGGGATGAATCAGATCCCGAGTTCGTCCGCCCCGATGTAGACGGCGCAGAGACGACCTAGTTTCGAAGTACGGATGGAGATTGCTTCGCCTTCGAGCTTGTGGCAGAGAGAAGGCGTTCGGCCAACCGTTGCAGCTGGGATCGAAGCGTTGCGTCGTCAAGCCCGGCGACGAGAGGATGCATAGCCGTGCCGCTGATAGCCGCGGTCAGCATGGCGGTCGAGACACGACCCTCGTGTCCAACGTCGTCGCCCACGAGCACACGACTCATCCGGTCCATGACATGACGGAACGACTCGTGTTCGGCAAAGAAGGGCACGATGACCGGATCGTTTAGGACGGAACTCACGGTACGGCGGTGAGCCACAGCGAGGTCGACGATCCCTGTCACCAGCGTCTTACGAGCTCGCGCTTGCGACGGCTGAGCCTCGGCGGCACGAATAACCGCCTCAAGCCTGGCGAGCTCGGCTTCTGCGGCAGCCAGCACGATCTCGTCCTTGGTGTTGTATTGGTGGTAGACCGCGGCCTTTGTCACGCCAATAGTGTCGGCGATCATCTGCAGGGAGGTTCCTCCGACACCGTTGCGAGCAAACAGGTCAAGGGCCGCGTCGATGATCCGGGCTTGCGCGGCGCTGGGTGTTGGCAGCGTAACTCGGTCTGCGGCCACCGACGGCGGATCGCCCATCAGGCGAGAGTAGTTGATCGGCCAATTCCCGATAGCGGCCATCCGCGCATTCCAGGCATCGGCGTGGGTTCGTTCACTCGCCGCCCCGGAGTTCGCGCTTGAGGACCTTCCCTGATGGATTGCGCGGCAGGAAGTCGAGGAACGTGATCTCTTTGGGGACCTTGAAGCGGGCAAGCTGGGCGCGGCAGTGTTCAAGGAGCGCGTGCGCCGTCGCTGTCTCGTTCGGACGCAAGACGACGAAGGCCACTGGGACTTCGCCCCATCGATCGTCGGGATGGCCAATCACCGCCGCCTCGAGCACCGCTTCGTGCTCATAGAGGACGCGCTCGACTTCCGAACTGGCGATGTTCTCACCACCCGACACGATCATGTCCTTGAGTCGATCGACGATATAGAGGTACCCGTCGTGGTCGCGGACTCCAATGTCCCCGGTGTGAAACCAGCCCCCGGCGAATGCGGCTTCGGTCGCATCGGGATTCCGCCAGTAGCCCTTGAAGACCTTTGGGCCGCGCATGACGATCTCCCCCCGCTCTCCCACGGGCAGCGACTTTCGTTGCATGTCCCAGATGTCGAGCTCGACATAGAGGCACGGACGACCCACGCTGCCAAGTTTGCTCTCGATGCTGTCCCGGTCGAGAAAGGTGTCGCCAGAGACCGTCTCGGTGAGGCCGTACGCATCGGCGAACCACGCCGAAGGAAACACCCGCTGGATCCGTCGGATGAGCGGTATGGGCATCTTCTCACCGCCGTTGACGACCACACGCGCCGACGATAGATCGCGCTGCTCGATGTCCGGCAATGCCAGGATCGCGTTGACCATGGCAGGCGCCAGCCACACTGTGGTCACCTTCGATCGCTCGACCTCGGCGACGACGTCGGAAGCCTCGAACGAACGATGGAGGATGATCGTGGCCCCCGCCGCGATCAGTGACGTGGTCGTGAGGTCGAGCGCGCCAACGTGGTACAGCGGACCGCAGGCCAGCCCGACATCATTGCTCGTGAACCCGAACTCCATGAGGTGCGAAACGTTTTTCCAGGTGAGGTTGGCATGGGTGATCATGACGCCCTTGGGTCGTCCCGTGGTGCCCGACGTGTACATCAACCGGTGGATGTCCTCGGCCGCTGCTGTGACGCGCTCGGCCCGGCCCGGCCCGGCACGAAGCTCATCTAGAGTTGTCCAACCGTCCGAGGCGGATAGCGAGACGCACGCCCGTATGAGCCTGGGCTCGAGACCGCTCGTCGCTTCGTTGGCCAGATTCATGAGTGACTCGTCGCATACGAGCGCGCGAGCTCCGGAGTGCTCAAGGATGTACCGCACCTCCGGAGCGGCGAGGCGCCAGTTCATGGGCATCGCGATAGCTCCGAGGTAGTTGGCGGCGAAGATCGTTTCCAAGAACTCGGGGCAGTTATAGGAGAGGAGAGCCACAACGTCGCCACGATCCACACCGCGTTCCGAGAGGCCGCCCGCCAACGCTGCGGCCCGATCTGCCATCTCTCCGTAGGTCGTAGCGACGCCTTCGAACACGGTGATTGTCTTGTCGGGTGTGCGGGACGCGTGGTGGGCGAGCACGGCGAACCAATTCATGTCCGCCTGTGTCGTTGCGAGCGTCATGATCGCGGCCTCACTTCTTGCCACTGCTGGCGACCCACGAACGTGCCGGACGAGGTACTCGAACTGGTGGAGACCAACGACCGTCCGGAGGCGGTGTTGGAGAAGACACGTCACCAGCCGATGGACCGCTAACCTCGCCCCAATGCCACCAGCGGAGACGACCGGCGATTCTCGACGAAGTGCAAACCGGGAAGTGCGACGTCAAGCGATCATCGATACGTCGGCACGCATTTTCGCCCGCGGCGGCTATCACGCCACGGGCATCAACGAGCTGTGTGCGGCGAATGACCTTGGCAAAGGCGCGCTCTACCACTACATCGGTTCCAAAGAGGAGCTGCTCGCTGCCATCCACGACCGAGTGATGGACGAGGTGATGCTGGGCGCCAATCGCGTCGCTGAGGCGGGGGGTTCGCCGTCCGCGCAGCTGGCCCTGCTGGGTGAAGAGCTGCTCGACGTGATTCACCGCTATCCGGATCACGTCTGGGTGTTCCTGCACGAGTTCCCGGCGCTCACCGGCGAACGCGCCGCTCAGTTCCGTGTGCGGCGCCGTGAGTACGAGCGACGGGTCGAGGCGGTCCTGCAGGCCGGCGTCGATTCGGGCGAGTTCCGGGGGTTGGACCCGAGGCTGACGGCCATGGCATGGCTGGGCATGCACAACTACACCTACCTGTGGCTGAAGCCAGGTGGGCCGTTGTCGGCTCGAGATGTGGCGAAGCCGTTTGCCGAGATCTTCATGCGCGGGATCGTCGATCCGGGCGCTCCGGCGCCTGTCTAGCATCACTCAGGGCGCCGAATACCCGCCGTCGACGACGATGGCCGACCCGGTGGTCCAGCGCGAGGAGTCGCTGGCCAGATAGGAGTACGCACCCGCCAGGTCGGTGGCTGATCCGAGACCGAGCGGATGTCGCGCCGCAATGGCGTCGAGGGCGTCCGACGGAAGATCGTCATGAATGGCCGACTGGAAGGTCCCGGGACACACGCAGTTGACGCGGATGCCGTCACGGGCGTATTCGATGGCGGCGACCTTGGCCAACTGGATCACCGCGGCCTTGGTGGCGCAGTAAGGGGCAGCATGTGACCACACGGTCAGACCGGAGACTGATGCCGTTAACACGATCGAACCCGATCGCTGGCCACGCATCACGGTCACGGCAGCGCGAATGCCGTTGACGGCACCCAGGAGGTTGATCCGAAACGCCCGCTCCCATTCTTCGGTGCCCAAGTTGTGGATGCGACCACTCGACGAGAGGACGCCGGCATTGCCGATCATGACGTCGAGGCGACCGAAGCGCTCGACCGCCCGTGTGACCACGGCCTCGACGTCGGTGAATTCGCTCACGTCAGCGAGCATCGAGTCGACCGCCCCGTCGGTGTCTCGAAGCCCGCCGATGGTCGCCTCAAGCGAGGCTGCGTTGACGTCGCTCAACACGAGATCAGTGGCCGGCTCGCCGGCCAGCTGTTGAGAGATCGCCGCACCGAGCGCACCACCCGCTCCGGTAATGGCAACCACACGTCGGGACGTTGTCATACCGGCAAATATCCGCCATCGACGCTGAGCACGGCCACGGTAACGAAGGCCGACGCAGCCGAAGCCAGGAACTGGTACGCCCCGGCCAGGTCGGTGGATGCACACCAGTGCCGTCGCGCCGTGTGCCCGGTAATGGCAGCCGAATCCTCGGGGTTGCTCTTCCACCCTTCGGCCAACGGTGAGTCGAACCATCCCGGCGCCACCACACCGACCGTGATGCCGTCGGGCGCGAGGTCCGGTGCGAGACCCTTGGCCACGGACACCAGGGCGGCTTCGGGGGCGCTGTACGCGGCCGGCCCCCTGGGCGACCGCTCGCGCAGGACCGAGCCGGCGAAGATCAGCCGCACCCCCACGCCCTTGACCCGCGCGGCGGCCCGGGCGCCCAGGAATGCTCCGGTGAGGTTCACCCCGAGGAGGACCTGCCGCCAGACCATGGCCTCAGTCTGGCGTGGCCCAGCGACAATGGGCGAAAGTTCCGCGTTGCAGATCCACACGTCGACGCCACCCCACTCGGCCACGTGGCATCGGCGACCGCCTCGTTGACGTCCTCGTCTTCGTTGAAGTCCTCGTCCATCACGACACCACCGAGCACCAGGGAGGGAGCGGGAAGCGCCTGGGCCACCGCCTTGAGATCCCGCCCGGTGCGGGCGACCGGCGCCACCGAGGCGCCGGCATTCGAGCAGGCGTGGGCCAGCAAGGCACCGAGCCCCCGGCTGGCAACGGTGATCACCACCCGCGATCCCGACACCGTGCCAGGGCTGGGAAAGGACTCGGGGATCTCGATTTGATCGAACATCGCTCCCCCTTATGTACCGACCAGTACAATACACAATTCGTGACGGTCGACCGATCCTCGCCGACTGCGGACGCGGCATCGGATCTCCTCGAGATGCACCGCCGGATGCTGCTGATTCGCGGCTTCGAACAGCGGGTGGCCGACCTCTATCGAGACGGTGAGGTCCCGGGCTTCGTCCATCTTTCGATCGGCCAGGAGGCCACGGCCGTCGGAGCGTGCTGGCCGTTGGGCCCCAAGGACGTCATCACCTCGACCCATCGCGGTCACGGCCACTGTCTGGCCAAGGGTCTGGACCCTCTCGGCATGTTCGCCGAGCTGATGGGCAAGGACCGGGGCACCAACCGCGGCCGCGGGGGTTCCATGCACATCGCCGACCCGAAGCTCGGGATCTTCGGCGCCAACGGGATCGTGGCCGCCGGCGTACCGATCGCCGTGGGAGCAGCCGTGGCGGCACAACTCCGAGCCGACGACGGCGTGGCGGTGTCATTCTTCGGCGACGGCGCGCCGGCGCAGGGAGCGTTCCACGAAGCACTGAACCTCGCCGCCGTGTGGCAGCTGCCGGTGATCTTCTTCTGCGAGAACAACGGCTATGCCGAGTTCTCCCCGGCATCGACCCAGCATGCGGCCTCGCTCGAGCGGCGGGCGGCGGGATACGGCATCCCATTCGTCGCCGTGGACGGAAACGACGTCGTGGCGACGGCGGCGACAATGGAGGAGGTCGTCCGCATCGCCCGCGCCGGTGGCGGCCCATCTTTGGTCGAGGCGACGACCTACCGCTGGCACGGCCACTACGAGGGCGACCCCCAGCGTTACCGAGCACCGGAGGAGGTCACTGCCTGGGCGGCGCGTGACCCACTCATCGTGCACGAAGGTCACCTGCGCGGTGCGGGAGTGGAAGACGACGACATCAAGGCGCTCGAGCGGACAGTGGCCCAAGAGCTCGACGACGCGGTCGACTCGGCGCGCCAATGCGACAGCCCGGCGGTGTCGACATTGGGCGATTTCCTCATCCGGCCCCGACCGGCCCGAGCGGAGCCGCCGCCGCCGCCCAGTCACGCGGGCGAATTCCGCATGATGGATGCAATCCACAACGCGCTCGAAGCTGAATTGGCGGCAGACGACCGCGTCTTCATCGCCGGGATCGATGTCGGCGCGGGTGGGAATGTCTTCGGCCTGATGCGTGGGCTGACCGATCAGTTCGGGGCCCGTGTGCGCGACACCCCAATTTCCGAGTCGGCCATCATCGGCCTTGGCATCGGTGCCGCGATGGCCGGCATGCGCCCCGTGGTGGAATTGATGTACCTCGACTTCCTCGGTGTGTGCTTCGACCAGCTGCTCAACCAGGCGGCGAAGCTGCCGTTCATGACCGGTGGGGCGGCGGAGATGGGACTGACCGTGCGGACCCAATTCGGGGCCGGACGCTCCTCGGGGAGCCAGCACTCGCAGAGCCTCGAAGCGCTCCTGGCGCACATACCCGGCTTGACCGTGGTGATGCCCTCGACCCCGGCTGACGCCTATGGGCTGCTCCGAGCCTCGATCCAGGATCCCAATCCGGTGATCTTCATCGAAAATCGGCTGCTGTACGGGATGAGGGGACCGCAGCCGCCGGCCGACTACATCTTGCCGATCGGCACGTCGGCGGTCGTGCGGCCCGGTACCGACGTGACCGTCGTCTCGGTGTCCCGAATGGTCCACGAGGTCATTGCCGCAGCCGAGTCCGTGAGCGGTGAGGGCATTTCCGTCGAGGTGATCGACCTGCGCACCGTGGCGCCGCTCGATGTCGCGCCGATTCTCCACTCGGTGCACAAGACGGGCCGACTTCTCATCGCCCACGAGGCCGTCGTCCCGTTCGGCATCGGCGCGGAGATTGCGGCCACGGTGGCCCGCGAGGGGTTCTGGGATCTCGACGCACCGATCGAGCGGATCGGTGCCGCCGCCACGCCGCCTCCCTATGCGCCCGACCTCGAGAGGGCCTGGCTGCCCGATCGTGACACCATTGCCGCCGCCATCCGCCGCCTGGTGGCCGTCTAGTTCAGCATCCCAAGGCGCGGGCGATGACCAGATGCTGGATTTCGTTGGTGCCTTCGCCGATCTCGAGCACCTTGGCGTCGCAGTAGAAGCGAGCAACCGGGGACTCGAGCATGTACCCGACGCCGCCATGGATCTGCACCGCCTCCGAGGCCGCCCACGTCGCCAGGCGACTGGCCTTCAGCTTGGCCATCGCCGCTTCCTTCTGGAACGGCAGATCGGTGTCCCGCAGGTATGCGGCACGATAGGTGAGCCAGCGCGCCGCCTCGAGTTCGGTGGCGATGTCAGCCAGCTTGAATTGCACGGCCTGGAACTTCGAAATGGGCTGCCCGAACTGCACCCGCTCCTGCGCGTAGGTGGTGGCCAAGTCGAGCACGGCCTGGGTCAGGCTGAGCGACAAGGCGGCGATCGAGATGCGTCCGACCTCGAGGGTGCGCAGGAACTGGCTCAGCCCCAGGTTCGGATCACCGATGAGCTGGTCGTCGGGGACCCAGACGTCGTCCAGGTAGAGCTCGCGGGTGTCGAGGCCACGCCACCCGATGCCCCGCATCTTTTGTCCCATGGTGAAGCCGCCGGTGCCCTTCTCGACGACGAAGGTGGCATACCTCGGCTCCTCACCCTCCGGAGCCTCGATGCGGGCGAGGAGCGTCACCCCGAACGACATGTCCGTCCCGGCATTGGAGATGAAGGTTTTCCGTCCGTTGATCAGCCAGCCACCGTCATGTCGTTGGGCGCGGGTGCGGATGCCTCGGGCATCGGAGCCGGCGTCGGGCTCGGTCAGTCCGAACGCGCCCAGCGCGCGTCCTTCGGCCAGGGGCCGAAGCCAGCGTTCCCGTTGCGCGTCGTTGCCGAACAGATAGAGCGGCAGCGAGCCAATGGTCACATGCGCCTGCCACGCCGCGGCCACGGACTGGTCGGCCAAGCCGATCTGTTCCATGGCGGCGACGAAGCCGATGGTCGACATGCCGATCCCGCCCCACGTTTCGGGAACGAGCAGGCCGAGCAGGCCGAGCTGACCCATCTCGCGGAGGAGATCGGTGGGGCACCGCGCCTCTTCCCAGGCCAGCGGCGCACGGGTGGCGATCTCCTTTTGCGCGAAGTCGCGACACAGGCCGACCAGTTCCCGTTCCGATTCGTTGAGCGAGAAGTCCATGACCCGACTACGCCTGGCGTGCGGGCAGGTGCGCCATGAAGGCGGCTGACCAGGACATGAGATCGGCCGGTATGGAGTAGCCGGTCTCGTCGTTGATGGCGCGCCAGTGTTGGGCGATGTCCTCCATGGTCGGGTCCGGCGTCGGGTGGATATAGCCCTCGGTGGAGGCAATGAAGATGCGGGCGAAGCGACCGGCGCCGGCGGCGTAGATCTCGCCGCTGACCGGGCAGTCCTCATGGGCGAGGTAGGCGACCATGGGGGCGACAAGATCCGGTGACATCTCCGGAGGACCGGTGTCGGTGGTCCCACCGGCCATCCGGGTGAACGCGGCGGGAGCGATGAGGTTGACTTTGATCCCGTGGGCATCGCCTGCCGTGGTCAGGCTCCGGGTGAGGCCGATCACGGCACCCTTGGCGGTGGCGTAGGAAAGATTGTTCGGCAGCCCGAACAGCCCGGCTGAGGTGGTCATGACGATCCGGCCGTAGCCCTGCTCGACCATGGACGGCCAAGCGACGCGGGCAGTGTTGAACGACCCGGTCACATGGACGGCGAGATGCCGCTCGAGGTTGCCACGGTCGGCCTCGGGAAATCCCGCCCATTTGATGATGCCGGCGTTGTTGATGAGGATGTCGAGGCGCCCGAACTGCTCGAGGGCCGCACCGATGAGCGACTGTGCACCGTCCTCCGTGGCCACGTCGCTGCCGTCGGCGATGGCCGTACCGCCCGCGGCGACGATCTCGGTCGCCACGGTGGCCGCCACTCCGGCATCGGCGCCCCGACCTCCCATGGACCCACCCAGGTCGTTCACGATCACGCGGGCGCCGCGGTCGGCCAGCAGCAGGGCATAGGCCCGGCCGATGCCGCGTCCCGCGCCCGTGACCACCGCCACTCGTCCCTCGAACCTGTACCTGTCCACAAACCTGCCCTTCGCTCTGACCGGGTGAAGAAGCGTTCTCGGGTTCTCTGTCGAAGTTCTCGTCGCACCGCGTCACCGCGGTGGCATTCCCGTGCTCTGAAGTGCCGCGAGTCGCCCTAGATCCCCGACGCCGCTGCGGCGACGGGAGCGGTGAACCCGAGGAGCCCGCCGAGGGTGCCGCCCACCATGGCCGCTCGCTCGTGCGCCGGGACATCGGCGAACAGCCGGTCCATCAGCTCCCGGCTGCCCCGGAACGTCCCCTCGGCGTGCGGGTAGTCATTGCCCCACACGATCGACGACAACCCGGTGAGGTGCCGGCAGGCCACCGCCACGGGGTCGTCCTGGAACGAGACGTGGAACTGCCGCCGGACATACTCGCTGGGGGTCAAGGGGTACGGCCACTTCTCGTTCAGGCGGAACAGCTGGGCCATACCACTCTGCTCCTCGGCCGGCCGGGTGTCGTCCCACACGCCGAGCCACCAGTCGGGATCCTGCCCGATCCCGGTGACCCAGCACTTGTCCATGCTGCCGACTAGCGAGGCCAGCCAGTGGGCGTTGAACTCGATCAGCGCGAAATGGAGGTCGGGGTAGCGCTCGGGCACGCCGCCGCCGATGAGCTGGCATATGACTTGCTGCGGCACGATGGTGCTGTAGATCGACTGGGTGACCATCCGCTTCGCCGCCGCCTTCTCGGTCATCGGCTGGTTGACCTGTTCGGCGTTCTCCATGACGACCTTGAGCGTCGTGGCTTCGGGGTCGTTGACCTTCACCCCGCCGGTCTGGGTGTGGATGAACACATGCACGCCGTTCGCTTGCGCCGCCGCCCATATGGGGTCGAAGTCACGTGAGTAGTAGGGCCGCGGCGGTACCGCGGGCAGGAGGATGGCCCGGAAGCCGCCGCCGGCGACCCGTTCGATCTCCGCTACCGCATCGTCGACGTCGCTAAGGGGAATGGGGGCCGTGGGGGCCAGCCGCGAGAAGTACGGCGTGAACCGTTCCATGATGTAGTCGTTGTACACGCGAGCATGGGCGATCGAGAGCTCGTGGTCGTCGGAATAGAGCCCGAAGAGCGAGAGATTCGGGTGCATGACCCCGACGTCGACCCCGTCGAGGGCGAGATCCTCGAGGATGACGTCCGGGTCGCCTTCGGGCATCCGGCCGCTGGTTTGGCGGTACCGCGAGATCGTCCACCCTTCGAAGCCGGGCGTGTGCAGGCGCCGGAACTTGCGGGCCCCGCCCTCGACCAGCGGCTCGATCTCGAAATCGTCTTCCCACACCCCCCGGTCCCTCAAGTGTTTTGGCAGTCGGGTGACGAAGAGATCGGTGGGTTCGAGGATGTGCCCGTCGGCGGACACGACAAGTTCCTTCTCCGTCATGGTGGTGACCTCCTACGCTGGCACGATATCCCTCGTTCTCGAGGCGGGAGGACGGAGCCGCCGTCCCGCGCTACCCTCGCCGGATCCTAGACCAACCGGTCGGTACAGACAATGCTGACAGGTCGCCCATCGCTGCGGCCAGAAGGAGAAACGACCATGACGAAGCGGTGGAAGCAACGACCACCAGGCTCGACGTGGGGCGACTGGGGCGAGGATGACGAACTCGGCCGCATCAACCTGCTCACGCCCGAAAAAGTGCTGCAGGGCGTGCGAGAGGTGGAAGCCGGCGTCAGTTTCTGTCTGAGCCTGCCGCTCGACTTCCCCGGCGGGACGGCCTTGAACCAGCGGCGCCAACCACCCGTGCTGGCCCCGACCGAGGACATGCGGGGCAACGCCGCGACCTTCTACAACGTCCACATGAGCGTGATGGACGAGGGGAGCCCGCGCTACGTGGATGTGTGGGCTGACGACGTGGTCACACTCTCACTGCAGTACTCGACCCAGTGGGACTCCCTGGCTCACGTCGGTGCCGAGTTCGACGCCGACGGCGACGGGGTGGAGGAGGCGGTCTACTACAACGGCTACCGCGCCGGAACCGACCTGGTCGGACCGCAAGCCGACGCGGCGGGGGACGGCGGCCAGCATCGTTGCTTCGCCAAGCATCTCGGCCTCGAGCACATGGCGTACCAGGGGGTACAAGGGCGCGGCGTGCTGGTGGACCTGGCCCACCATCTGGGCCACGAATGGCGTGGGGTCGACCTGCGGACACTCCAAGGGATCATGGAGGCGGACAACGTGGTGGTCGAGCCCGGCGACATGCTCCTGCTGCACACCGGCTTCGCCACCGAGGTCCTCAAATGGAACCGCCAACCGGATCCTCGCAAGATCCACATGATGTGTACCTATCTCGATGCCCGGGATGAGTCGCTCCTGCAGTGGATTGCCGAATCACAGATCTCGGCCCTGGTGGCCGACAACTACGCCGTGGAAGGGCTCACCGGCCGGGATCGCGACGAGAGCCGCCATTCGTTCCTCCCGATCCACCACCAGTGCCTCTTTCGGCTCGGTGTCCCGCTCGGGGAGATGTGGTACCTGGACGAGTTGGCGACCTGGCTGCGAGCCCACAAGCGGAGCCGCTTCCTCCTCACGGCCCCGCCACTGCGGCTGCCCGGCACGGTGGGTTCGCCGTTGACCCCGGTGGCCACCGTCTGAGCGGGAGCGCTGACCGACCCCTATTGGGTGGCTTCGACCCCACTGGACGTTCGGGACAGGCTGAATGCCGCGTAGTGGGTATCGACCACTCGCCGCATCTCCTTGAAGAGCTTGGGCCGGCCGCCCGAGTTCAAGAGGTACTTGCGAGGCTTCCCGGGGACATTGGTACCGAAGTAGTAGCTGATCTCACCAAAGGGTGACAAGGCCGCACCGTCATCGACCATCTTGGTCCAGCGTGCCTCGGCCTCGGGGCTCACCTCAATGGTGTCGTAGCCGTGCTGGCGGAGGTAGACGAGCGTGTCGGCGACGAAGTCGGCCTGATCGCCGTTGTAGCGCGGATTGTTGCCAGCCGCCGCGTGCGGACCGCCGGGAAAGAAGAGGTTCGGAAAACCGGCGGTCTGGAGGCCCAGAAATGTCCTCGGCCCATCCGCCCAGTAGTCCTCGAGCGCCAGGCCGTTCCGGCCCCGGATCCCCATGCGACGCAGTGCACCGGTACCGAAGTCGAAGCCGGTCGCCCAGATGATGAGATCGAATTCCTGCAGGCCTTCCGTTGTTTCGATCCCGCTCTCGGTGATCCGCACCATGGGCGTCCGCTTGAGATCGGTCAATGACACGTTCGGGTTGTTGTATGTCTCGTAGTAGCCGGTCACGAATGGGGGGCGCTTCTCGGCAAAGCGATGGTCTTTCGGGATGAGCTTGTCGGCCGTCTCGGGGTCAGTCACCAGGCCGCGGATCTTGTCGGCAATGAATTCGCACCACAGCGCGTTGGCGTCGTGGTCGATGGTGAGGTCGAGATAGTTGCTGGTGAGCTTCGAAAACCCGGGGCTGTTCCACATGGCTTCGAAAAAGGCCATGCGCACATCGGTCGGATCATCAAACGTCTTGCGATCGTGGACCGGATGGAGAAATCCCGATGCCGAGGTGTTCAAGATGGCACACATGGCTTCGAAGTCAGTCCTGAGTTGCCGTTGTTCTTCGGGGGAGATGGGCGCATTGTTGAGCGGGGTACACCAGTTGGCCGAACGTTGATAGACCGTGAGGGAGGCCACGTCGCCGGCGATAGCCGGTATCACCTGGACGCCACTGGATCCGGTGCCGATCACGGCGACCCGCTTCCCGGCGACCTCGACCGGTGTCGATGGCCACCGTCCCGTGTGGATCGATATGCCGCGAAAGTCCCGGTGCCCCGGCACGTCCGGGTGGTACGGCACCGAAAGGATGCCAGTGGCGGCGATGAGGTAGCGCGCCCGAATCTCGGTACCGTCACGGGTCATGACGATCCATGAGCCCGAAGGTTCGTCGAACTCGGCCGAGGTGACCGCGGCGCCGAATCGGATGTGGCGCCGGAGGTCGAACCGGTCCACCACATGGTTGAAGTAACGCTCCGTCTCCGGCTGCTCGGCGAAGCGCTCCTGCCACTCCCACTCGTCGAAGAGTTCCCTGGAGAACAGGTAGGCGTAGGTGTAACTCTCCGAGTCGAAGCGGGCCCCGGGATAACGATTCCAGTACCAGGTGCCACCCACGCCGTCCCCGGCCTCCCACAGCTGGGCGGTGAACCCATCCTGGAGGGCGCGATAGAGCTGATAGATGCCGGTGACCCCGGCACCGACGACCAGCACGTCGACGTCCGCGGCGGGCCGAGTCGGGGATTGGTCCGAAGCGGGTTGGGGGGTTGTCATAGGCCTCCGCGGCGATCTAGACAGACGGGATCGCCTCATGATCTCAGGCGTGTGCAGCAAGCGTTCTCCGGGCGTCAAATACAAGTTGTACCGACCGGTTAGTATAGAGTTTGGGGACGCATTCCGAGAAAGGGGCCACGTGGCAATCGTGGACCGGAGAAAGTCGGCACTCCCGGTGCCCTATGCGGTGGAGCTGGCGGACCGTGCCCCCAAAGAGCGCTACTTCCACCCCGACTTTTTCCAGATGGAGGCCGAACTGCTGTGGCCCCGGGTCTGGCAGATGGCGTGCCGGCTCGAAGAGATCCCGCAGCCCGGCGATTTCGCCGAATACGAAGTCCTCGACCAATCCGTCGTGGTGGTGCGCAGCGAGGACATGGGTGCCACCGCCTTTCAGAATGCCTGCCGGCATCGAGGTGTCAAGGTGGTGCAGGGTCACGGCACCTGCGAGAGCCATTTCAGCTGCCCATTCCATGGGTGGTGCTACGGACCGGACGGTACGAACACCGCCGTGACCGGGAGGCGGTCGTTTTCGGCGCACAATCTGCAGCCCGACGACCTGAACCTGACGCCGGTGCGATGCGAGATCTGGGGCGGGTGTGCCTGGATCAACCTCGACCGCGACGCCCCCCCGCTTCGCCAATGCATCGAACCGGCGGCCTCCATCCTCGACGCCTGGAAGGTGGAGTCGATGCGGACCGAATGGTGGTACGCCTGCCGCCTCCCCGTCAACTGGAAGCTGGCCCAAGAAGCCTTCCAGGAGCAGTATCACGTTGTACCGACCCATCCGCAGCTCGCCATCCCCGAGCGGTTCCCACCCCGCGATGGCCGACCGGCCGATGTGCGAGCGCTCATTGATGGAGAGATTCACTACCTCCGCACGATGAGCGAAGGCATGGCGGGGATGGTGCATGCCAACGACGTGCGCCTTGCCGAGGGACTACGGGACATGGCGTTGCCAGCCGACCCGAAAGAAGCCATGGCCGCATGGCACCGAGCGCTCAATGACGCCGTCGTGCATTGGCACACCACCGCCGGGAGCGTCATGCCCGACCTCAACGACCTCGAGGCACGTGGACTCAACGAGCCGATGGGTTATGTCTTCCCGCACTACTTCGTCCTGCCGATGTACAGCAGTGCCTCGTCCTACCGTTTCCGCCCGTTGGGTCCGGAGGAGACCCTGATGGAAATCTGGTCCCTGACGCGATATCCCGCGGGGCAGGAGCCAGCAAAGCCCACGCCACCCGAACGCTGGGAATGCGAGGACCCCCGGTGGCCGCCGATCCCGGCCCAGGACTTCTCGAACCTGCCCCGGCAGCAGAAAGGCCTGCACGCCAAGGGCTTCGAGTACATGCGCCTTTCGGAGCGCAACGAGGGGCACCTGTCGAATTTCGAGCGGACCATCGACGGGTTCCTAGCCGGCCTGGCCTACGACAGGCTGCTGCCGGCGTTGCGCGAGATCAACGTGAATCCACTTGAGCGACCAATCGTCGAGCTGGATCTCTGAACGCGGATGACGATGCACGAAGCGACACCATCGCCCGCGAAGGCTGGAAGAGTGGACAGGCGGAGAACGTACGCCGAAGTGGCCGAGGGTGTGCGCGCCACCATCGCCACCTACACCCAGGCCCTCGATGACGGTCGCACCGATGATGTGGTGGCCACCTTCTGCGCCGAAGGGACCTCTGAACTCCCGGGCATGGGGACCCATCAAGGCCACGACGCGCTTCGGCAGGCCTATGCCAAGTGGGAGCCTCGGCGCCCCCAACGCCACCTCGTGGTCAACACCGTCGTGTCCGAGTGGTCTGACTACGAAGCCGAGGCGAGCAGTGACTTTGTCTTCATGCTGCTGGGCGACGCCGGGTGGACCATTCAGCTGGTGGGCCGCTATCACGACATCCTGCACTTCGACGACGGCATGTGGCGCTTCCATCGCCGCGCGGCCACCTTTCTGACCGAGCACGCACCGATCAATGGGACCACCTGAGTGATGCCCACGTCCACCCGCTACGAAGACTGAGGAGCCCCCGATGCCGACAGATCGTCTGCCCCCACGCTTCCCGAAATTCGACACCGTCGAAGCCGAACGCCGGCACCGCAAGCAGCGCTTGGCCGCGGCATTCCGATTGTTCGGTCATTTTGGTTTCGATGAGGGATTGGCGGGTCACATCACCGCTCGGGACCCTGAGTTGCTCGACCATTTCTGGGTCAATCCGCTGGGACTCAACTTCAAGCTCGTCCGGGTCAAGGACCTCATATTGGTCAACGATCGCGGTGACGTGGTCGAAGGTGACTGGCCCCTCAACGCGGCGGCCTTTGCCATCCACTCGCAGATTCACGCCGCCCGGCCCGATGTGGTGGCCGCCGCGCACGCGCATTCGATCTACGGCAAGGCGTGGTCATCGTTGCGCCGTCCACTGGACCCCCTGACCCAAGATTCCTGTGCGTTCTACGGCGACCATGCCGTGTTCGACGACTACACCGGCGTCGTGCTCGACCTTGAAGAAGGCAAGCGACTGGCCCATGCGTTGGGTTCGAACAAGGCTCTGATCCTCTCGAACCATGGGCTCCTCACCGTGGGCACGACGTCGGTCGACGAAGCAGCGTGGTGGTTCATCACGATGGAGCGGACCTGCCAAGCCCAGTTGTTGGCCGAGGCGGCAGGCACCCCGGTGCTCATCGATCCACACCAGGCAAGAATGACCGCACCACTAGTCGGTCCACCGATGGCCGGCTGGCGGGCCTTCCAATCGCTCTATGAATGGATCGTCAAGGTCCAACCTGATTTGCTCGACGAGTGAGCAGGTCGGGCGCGCTCTGCATCCGCAGGTGCCAGTGACCCGGGCTACGGGAAGGGAATCCGCATGATCGTCGTCATCGTCAAGCAACCGGTGCGGGCCAAGTACGCCGATGCATGGCCTTCCCTCATTGAGGAATTCACGGCGAAGACTCGATTGGAGCCGGGCAACATCTCGTTTGATTGGTACCGGAGTGCCGATGACCCGAACCTATGGATACTGATTGAGATCTTCCGCGACCGTGAATCAGGTGACGCCCACGTCGCGTCGGAGCACTTCAAGGCGGCCACGGAGCTCATGCCCCGCTGGCTCTCCGCCGCCCCCGAGATCATCAATATGGAGGTTCCCGGCGACAGCTGGTCTCAGATGGAGTAGGCACCGATTCCGGATGGCCGCTCGTGGACCGCTACGGGCGGCGCCAGTCAGATGTACATGCCCCCGTTGACGCCGATCACCTGGCCCGTGATGTAGCTGCCGTCTTCGGAACAGAGGAACGAGCACGCGGCCGCGATGTCCGCAGGGGTGCCGGCCCGGCCGAGCGGGACCATGGGTCCCACCACGTCGACGCCGGGGAAGTCCCCGGCCGCTTCGGCGTTCCGGGCCATCGGGGTGTCGACCAGGCTGGGCGGAATGGTATTGACGGTGATCCCACTTCGGGCGAGCTCGACCGCCAGGGTCTTGGTGAGCGAGATCACCCCGCCTTTGGATGCGGCGTAGTGCGCCATGTTCGGTGCTCCGGACTGGGCGCTCGAGGAAGAAATGGTGACGATGCGGCCCCAGCCGGCGTCGATCATGTCGGCCAGGACGGCCTGGATGCAGGTGAAGGTACCCGTGAGGTTGACCCCGATCATCCGGTCCCACGCATCGGCCGAGATGTCCGTCACGGAGATGAATTGTTCGATGCCGGCACTGGTGACGAGGATCTGGACCGGTCCGAGTTCGGCTCTGATGCGGTCGAAGCCGGTGCGCACGGACGGCCGGTCGGCCACGTCCACCTCGACGGCGATGGCAGTGGCGCCCTCACCGACCAATTCCTCGGCCGCGGTCTCGGCCGTCGCGCCGACGAGATCGACGATCGCCAGCCGATACCCGTCGGCCGCGAACCTCCGGGCCACGCCGAGACCGATGCCCGAGGCCCCACCGGTGACGACGGCGACGCGGCTCATCGCCCCGCCTCAGCCCCGTCGAATTCAAGGTGCAACTTGGAGAGACCGCGCAGTATCCAGGTTGGCTCGTACCGAAAGGTCCGCTCACCGGGAGGACCATGATGCTCCTCGGACAGTCGGATGTTCCGGGTGCGATCGAGGATGCGCTCGATGCTGACTCGGCCTTCGGCCCGGGCCAAGGGGCCGCCCGGGCAGGAGTGGACGCCCCGCCCGAAGGCGATGTGGGTGCGGGCGTTGGAGCGATCGCCCTGAAATTCGGCCGGGCACTCGAAGTGCCGTGGATCGCGGTTGGCGGCTCCGTTGAGCAACATGACCGGTGTACCGGCGGTGATCTCGACTCCTCCGATGGAGGTCGTGCGGCGAGTCAGGCGGAAGTCGGCCTTCACCGGGCTCTCGACCCGCAGCACCTCTTCGAGGAAGTTGGGGATGAGGCTGCTGTCGGCCCGCAGCGTGTCCTGCAGTTCGGGGTGCTCCGCCAGCTGCTTGAGGGCGGTGGCCAGCAGCCGGGCCGATGTCTCCTGCCCGGCGGCGAACAAGAAGGTCGAGGTCAGCACCACCGAGGACACGTCGGGTGTGGTGCCATCGGCGTAGGTGGCCAGCGCCAATTCGGTCAGCACGTCCTGGCGGGGCTGACGCCGCCGGTCCTCGACGTATTCCGTGAACCATTCGTCAAGCCAGGCCAGTGGGTTCTCGCCCGGGCTCCCTTCCTCGCCGGCACCGACCTCACCGACGGTGCCGCTCAGCCCGAAGCCCTCCCGAAAGCGTGGGTGATCCACTTCGGGCACCCCGAGGAGGTCGGCAACCACCAGCATGGCGAAGGGTTGGGCGTAGGCGCTGATGAACTCGCACCGACCGTCGTCGATGAACTCGTCCAGCTGCTGGCCGGCCAGGCGCCAGATGAACTCCTCGTTGTCCTTCAGGCGCTTCGGGGTGATGAGCCGCATTAGCAAGGACCGCTCGCGGGTGTGGTCGGGTGGGTCCATCGTCACCATGTGCTCGTGCATCGGCAGCTGGTCCCGGTAGCGGTCGACGATGGCACTGACGTCGTCGCCTTCGAGCGGCACCGGGAAGGTGGCGAACGGTCCAATGACCGAGTTGCACGATGAGAAGGACTCGTTGTCTCGGTACACTTCGTTGAGTTCCTCGTAGCCGGTCACCGCCACCACCCCGAGGTGGGGGAGTGGCAATACCGGGCATTCCGACCGCAGTGATTCGAAATACGGGTAGGGGTCTTCGACCAACGATTGGTCGAAGAAGAAGTCAGTGGTCTGCCAGTCGCTCAAGGCGGTTGCCCTTTCGTCGCGATGCTGCGCACTCGCACAGCGATACTGAGCAATTGCTTAGCACCCGTTTTCCCGGTGTGGCAAGGTAGCGCCGTGACGCCCGCATCCTCGCCCCGCCGCATCGGTGCGGAGGACTCCAAGACGCGAGCCCAGCTCCTCGAGGCGGCCGAGATCCTCCTCCTCGAAGAGGGATACGCCGCCGTCACGTCGCGCCGGGTCGCCGCCAAGGCCGGCCTGAAACCACAGCTCGTGCACTACTACTTCCGCACCATGGACGACCTCTTCCTGGCCGTCTTCCGACGCCGGGCCGAAGAAAACCTGGCCCGGGTCGAACGGATCATCGCCTCTGATGGGTCATTGCGGGCGCTGTGGCAGCTCAACACCGACCTGCGGGGGGCCAGGTTCAACATCGAGTTCACCGCGCTGGCCAATCATCGCAAGGCCATCCGCACCGAGATTGCCCGCTACGCCGAGCGGTTTCGGGCCGCCCAGCTGGAGGCGGTGACGACCGCGTTGGCTGTAGCCGGTGTGACGGATGACCAACTCCCGCCCATCGTGGCGCTGCTGATCATGACCGGAGTGACCCAGGTCATGGCTCTGGAGGACGCCCTCGGCGTAGCTGCTGGTCACGACGTGACCCGTTCGTTCATTGAGCGAACGCTGGCCCAGCTCGAAGGGCCATCCGCTGAAGCCTGACCGCCAACGGGCCGAGAGCTCGAGCTACATGACCTGCATCAGGCCTCGAGGCAGGATGAGCCCCAGATCGTTGTAAGTGGCGATACCAGGCGCGGCCGCGACGACGGCCGGAATGGCGTTGATCGGCGGCATCGCCGTCATGATGTGGCCCAGCACCATGAAGTCCTCGATCGTCTCAGCCTCAAAGTAGGGCGGGGGGAGAAAACCGATGGTGGCCGTCACCGAGGGCCGGCCGTCGACCTGGATCACCCAACCCTCCTGGTCGAATTTCCAATCGGGTTCTAGCGTCTGCCCCTTGCGCCATCGAACGTTGAGTTCGATTACGACCTTGTCGCCGGTCAGCCCCTGCCAGCTGGCGGCCACACCAGCAACACCTCCCGCCGGGATAGTCCACGACCCGAGGTCGAGATCTGCCGTCGTCTGCGCATATTCGGCCTCGCACCGAATGTCGTCCAGCTCGACCCCAAGTGCGTCGGCGACCAGCGTCACGGCTTCGGCGAACACCGCGGTGCCCTGGGCGGTCATCGCCTGAAGCTCAGGGTGGTCGATGGGCTTGCCGAAGCCCACTGGGAGTTCGGTTGCCGGTGAGTCGTAGAACGTCGTATCGGCACTTTCGGTGATCGTGATCTTGTCGACCCGGTCGCAGATGGTGGCGGCCACAATGGCCAACAATTCGGCGAAACCCGGGCTGACGCCGGTCCCGAACATCGTCGAGCCACCTCGCTGGCAGGCGTCGGCGATCCGGTCCCGACCGGCCCCTTGATTGTGTCCGGTGATGAAGGCGGCAGTGGCCACGACATTCACGCCCGCCGACAGAATGCGCTCCAGCTCGCCAATGTCAATCCACATGGGGTTGTAGACCACGCAGTCTGGTCTTAGCGCGAGCAGTGCGTCGATGTCGTTCGTGGCCAGTATCCCCAGAGGTTCCATGCCACAGATCTCACCGACATCGCGACCGACCTTTTCCGCCGACCACGCGTAGCACCCGACCAGTTCGAAGAGTCGGTTCGCCGCCAGGGCCTGGACAGAACTCTTGCCGACATTTCCCGTCGTCCACTGGACGACCCGGTATGGTGTGATTGAACTGAGCACTCGTACAGCATAGCGGCTGGCTTGCACCGGAACGGGCCGCTGAACTGCGATTACCCCGTTACCGAGCCTGGATGAAAAGGTGTGGTCATCATGGCGAGACGCCAGCGCTGTACGCATGGAGGGACCGGTTTTCGAGTCCCGGGGCGAGAGTGGAGCGGAGGAACCGTATGAGCGATCCAGTCGACGATGTCTGGGTCGTCATGTCGACCGCCCGGACGATCCGTCGCTTCACCGACGATCCGGTCGATGACGCCACCCTCGTCCGCTGTCTCGAAGCGGCGACCTGGGCGCCGTCGGGCGCGAATGCCCAAGCATGGCGCTTCGTCGTCCTGAGATCGCCCGAACAACGGGCAGTAGTGGCCCATGCGGCGGCCGAGGCGTTGGAAGTGATCGAGCCGGTGTACGGGATGGCGCGCCCGGCCGATGACGACCACAGTCGCCGGGCCCGCACCAACCGCGCTACCTACGAGCTGCATGACCGAGCCGGCGAATTCACCTCCGTTTTGTTCACCCAGAAGCGATACCCCACCGCTTCCGAGCTCCTGCTCGGTGGTTCGATCTTCCCGGCGATGGAGAACTTCCTGCTCGCCGCCCGCGCCCTCGGCCTCGGGGCCTGTCTCACCAGTTGGGCTTCTTATGGCGGTGAGCGGCTGCTGCGAGACGCCGTTGGTGTGCCCGACGACTGGATGCTCGCCGGGCACGTCGTGGTCGGGTGGCCCCGGGGCAATCACGGGTTGGTGCGCCGTCACCCTTTGGCCGAGGTGGTGTCCCTGGATCGCTGGGACGGGCCAGCGGGCCGCTTCGTCGGTCGTAGTGCGGATCCCACAGACGGATGAACGCCCTACCGGCATCCGCCGTGGCAACCTCGGGCCGTCGGTTGGAAAGGCGGATCTCGGTTCCGACCGCGACATGTGCCACAACGTCGAGGTCACTTGTGGACCGATACAGTGGATGTGGATGACCTTCACCGATCTTCGCGACCGTGTCGTGCTGGTGACGGGGGGTACGCGCGGAATCGGCCTAGGTATTGCTGAGGCATTTCTCGGTGTCGGGGCGAACGCAGTGGTCTGTGCCCGTAACCAGCCTGACTATGAAAAGAGCGATGTCGCCCGTCCCACCTTTCTGGCGGCCGATCTACGCGATCCGGACCAGGCGAGCGCACTGGTGGTCGACGTCGTCGATCGGCTGGGCCGGATTGACGTTCTCATCAACAACGTTGGGGGATCGCCGCCATCGGAGACGGCAACTGCATCACCTCGGTTCTTTGAGGCCATTGTGCGCCTCAACCTTTTGGTGCCTCTCATGATGAGCGAGTTGGCCAATGAGATGATGCAAAAACAAGCGACCGGGGGTTCGATCATCAACATCGCTTCACTCAGTGGTCTGCGTCCATCGCCGGGCACTGCCGCGTATGGTGCGGCGAAAGCTGGACTCATCAATGCGACAGAAAGCCTCTCGGTGGTCTACGCGCCGACGGTACGGGTGAACTGCGTCACGCCGGGGGCCATCGCCACCCCAGATCTGCATCGCCTCTATGGGGGCGACGCCTACTTCGACGCAGTTGCTGGCACGGTACCGATGGGTCGAATGGGACGGCCGACGGATGTGGCCAACGCGTGCCTGTTTCTGGCCTCGGATGCGGCCGAGTTCATCACTGGATCGAACCTTTTGGTGCATGGGGGAGGAGACAGCCCGCCTCCCGTGACCGGACCATAGCGATCACACCCGCAGGGCTGGCCCCGAGGTCTGATGATCTGCTGTGTCTGAGCGGCGTTCGTGGGCCACCGCAGCGAACCGGAGCGGAACGCCGATTCTCCGAAGTGGAGTTCGCATTCTCGATCACCGCGAACTCGCGAAACCCCTCGTGACCAAGAGCATCGCCGCACCGGAGGTGGGCCGGGCGACAGAGTTCGGAGCGAAGCGATACTGATAGTTTCTGGTGGCGTCGTCGGCACCAGCCGTGGGCGAGAGGAACGATCTGGAACCTCGACAACGACATGTCGAATTGGGGGCTTCGCGAATGACCACTCCTACGGGCACCGACAGCATCACGGCTTCAGTGATTCGCTCGGCCATGGAGACGGTGTGCTTCGAGATGGCCACCTACGTGTCCCGCACGGCCACGACCCCGATTCTCAATCAATCGAATGAGCGCAACGCCACCATTCTCGATCAGCAGGGCAGGCTGTCGGCCCTTTCGGTGGGCATCCCCCAATTCATGCTGTCCTCGACGCTTCCCGTGCGCATGGCCATCGATTTCTACGGTGATGAGCTCCGTTCCGGGGATGTGATCGTCGCCAACGACCCCTACCACGGGGGCGGCCACCTGCCCGACTTCAACGTCTTCAGCCCGATCTTCGACGACGACGAGAGGCTGGTCCTCGTCGCCTCCATCCAGTGTCATCACGGTGACACCGGCGGTGCGATGGCCGGTGGCTACAACGTCTTCGCCAAGGACATCTGGAGCGAAGGTACCCGGTACCCGCTCCTGAAAATCGTGGACGGTGGTGTCGAGCGCCGTGACGTCGTCTTGACCATGAGGGCAAACAACCGGCTGCCCGGATTCATCGGCGACCTTCGATCCCAGGTGGGTGCGGCCCAACTCGGCGCAACCCGGTTGAAGGCCCTCATCGATGACTATGGCGCGGACGTGGTGCGCTCGGCCGTGGACTGGTCGATTGCCGACGCCCGCCGGCGCTTCTCCCAGGAGATCGCCCAGTGGCCCGACGGGACGTACAAGGCCGACGTCTACGTGGATTCTGACCCAGTGGGAAACCGCGACATTCACGTCCATGTCGCCGTCACGGTGGCCGGCGAGCGGTTGATCATCGATTTCGACGGCTCGGACACCCGACCCGACATCCAGGCCTGGTCGACGTTTGGCAATACCCGCGGCAATGCCATCGCACAACTGGCCAGCATGGTCGAGTCCACCATCCCGAAGAACGAGGGTTTCTTCGACTGCATCGACCTGCGTGTCCCCGAAGGTTGTTGCCTGAACCCGGCCGAGGGCAAGCCGGTGTCGAGCGGGACCCATCACCCCGGGGTGGAGGTCAGCGACGCCATCGCCCTCGCCATGAGCCATGTCATCCCCGACCGCTGCGCTCCGCAGAGCTACAAGTACGGCAGCCCGCGACAGATGTGGGGTGATGAGGATCCCCGGACCGGGAACTCGTTCTTCGACCACGGGGGAGAAGTCAACGCCGGCTGGGTCAACGCCGTACGCGGGCAGGACGCCTGGGGCGCGTTGGCTGCGGCCAACGGCAACTTGATCAAGGCGAGTGCCGAGATCAATGAGCGTTTGTTCCCGCACATCTTGCGGGGCCGGAACTACATCACCGACTCGGGGGGACCCGGACAGTGGCGAGGGGGGTGCGGAAGCCATTTCGTGAAGGAGGTCCGAACCCCGACCTACGTCAATCAATACGTTGTGAACCAGCGTCACATCCACCCGGGTATCGCCGGGGGCCACCATGGCACCCCGGATCACTGCATGGTCGGAGACGTGGAGGTGGACCCATCGGTGGCCAACAAGCTCCTCGACACCGGCGAACAACTCGTCTATCGATTCGGTGGTGGGGGCGGCTGGGGCGACCCGCTGGTTCGGGATCCCGCCGCCGTGCTTGACGATGTATGGGACGAGTACGTATCGGTCGAAGGTGCCTACAAGGATTACGGAGTGGTCGTCACCGGCTCGCTGGAAGCGATGGATCTGGCCGTGGACTTCGACGCCACCAAGTTGGAGCGAGAGGCTCGCAAGTGAGCTATCGGATCGGGGTCGACGTAGGGGGCACGTTCACTGACTGCGTGCTGCGGCGGCCCGACGGAAGCCTGGTGCTCGAGAAGGCGCCCACCACACCGCAGGACCAGAGCGATGGGGTTCTCGCCGGTCTGGCGCAGCTCGCCACGCTTGAAGGTCTCGAACTGACCGAACTCCTGGCCCAGACCCGCACCATCGTCCACGGAACGACGACGGGCGACAACGCGCTGATCCAGATGAAGGGGGCTCCGACCGGGCTCATCGTCACCGAGGGATTCCGTGACGAGATTGAGTTCCGTCGGTGCTTCAAAGAGGACATCTGGGACCCGGCGGCCGCGCCGCCCGCGCCTATCGCCCGACGGCGGGTTCGGCTCGAGGTTGCCGAGCGTATGACGGCGGAAGGGGACGTCGAGACGGCGCTGGACGAAGAGGCAGTGCGCAAGGCCACCGTCCGCCTGAGGAACTTCGGGGTCACTTCCATCGCCGTCTGCTTCCTGCACTCCTACATCAACTCAGATCACGAGTTGCGGGCCCGAGAGATCATCCTTGAGGAATTCCCTGACGTCGAGATGGTGTCCCTCTCCCACGAGGTACTGCCGAAGCCGCCCGAGTTCGAGCGCACGTCGACCACCCTGGTCAACTCGTTCGTGGGACCTCCCATCGCCCGGTACCTCGAACGACTGACGGCCCGGCTGGCCGACGCCGGCTTTTCACACGAACTGTTGGTGGCCACTTCGGCCGGGGGTGTGGCCACCGCCGAAGCTGCGGCGCGCCGGGCCGTGGCCACGATCGGCTCGGGACCCACTGGTGGCGTGATTGCGGCCGCCCGTGCCGGAAGCAGTGCTGGACTCGGTGATGTCGTCAGCGTCGACATGGGCGGCACCAGTTACGACCTGTGCCTCATCCGAGGTGGCCGTCCCGAGGTCAAAATGGACTGGAACTGGCGGCACCGCTATTGCATCGGGATCCCCATGGTCGATATCCCGTCGGTCGGGGCCGGGGGAGGATCCATCGCCTGGGAAGAAGGGGGCATCCTGCACGTCGGACCGCAGTCGGCCGGCTCGGAACCGGGTCCGGTCTGCTACGGCCGGGGCGGCACGGAGCCCACCGTGACCGATGCCGACCTCGTGCTCGGTCGTCTGGACCCCGATCGGTTCGCCAGCGGACGCCTGGCGTTGGATCTCGATGCCGCCACGGCGTCCCTGGCCCGTCTGGGATCCCGACTGGGGTCGGACGTCGAGGCCACGGCGGCCGCCGCGGTGAGACTGGTGGATGCCCACATGACCGACGCCATCCGCCGGGTGCTCTCTCTCGCCGGAGCGGATCCCCGCCGACTCGACCTGGTGGCATTCGGCGGCATGGGCGGACTGCACGCCACGACCCAGGCCGCTGCCCTGGGGATGCGCCGGGTGCTCGTGCCCAGTGCCGCCCCCGGACTCTCGGCCCTGGGCCTCTTGACCGCCGATCACATCATCGACGACTCCCGCGGCTACATCGTTCCCTGGCGGGAGGCGGACTTCGACCGATTGACCCGCTGGGCCGAGGAACTCCGCATCGGAGCCATGGCCGAACTCACCCAGGCCGGGGTGCCCGAGCACAGAATCCGACTGGAGTGGTCGATCCTCTTGGTCTATCCCGGGCAGACATTCGACGTAGCCGTGCCCGTGGACACCCCGACCGACGTGGCCGCCGCGGTCACCGAGTTCCATCGGCGCAATGAAGAGGCTCGCCTGATTGAGGCCCGAGCCCAGGAGCCGATTCTGCGGGGCATTCGCCTAACGGCGGTCGGTGCGGTGGACGAGATGGCCGCCGTGACGCTTGAACCTGGGGCCTCGCCGGCTCCGTTGGGCCACCGCGACATGTGGGCCGCCGACGGCTGGCAACGCCAGGCGCCCTATTACGACTTCGCCACGCTCCGACCGGGTTCTCGCATCGAAGGCCCGGCCGCGGTGCAGAGCCCCTTCACCACGGTCATCGTCCGTCCAGGCGACGTGGGCGAGTTGACGGAGGGCGGCGATCTGCTCATCGACGTCGCCGCCGACGGCGGCGCCCTGTGACCTTTGCAGGGTAGGAACCGCGATGCGTGACCTGCCCAAGATCATCTCGGTCGACGATCACGTCGTCGAACCCGCCCACGTGTGGAACACATGGCTTCCAGAGCGGCTCCGCGACAGCGGGCCCCGCGTCATCCGCGAGAAGTGGGCGCCCTTCATCCACAAGCCAGGCGCACGTTATGAGAACACAATCGACCCGGAAGGGATCGAAGGCGACGCCTGGTTGTACGAGGACCGACTGATCTACGTCCAAAAGAGCTTTGTCGCCATACCGCAGTCGGCGACGCCGGACGGCATTGAGGGGGGGTTCGACCGCACCAAGATGCAGATGATCGCCACCACGTACGACGAGATGCGGCCCGGTTGTTGGGACCCGCACGAGCGGGTCAAGGATTTCGAGGCCAACCACATGGACGGCTCACTGCCCTTCCCGACCTTCCCCCGGTTCTGCGGTCAGACGTTCATGGACGGGAACGACAAGGAACTCGGGTTGGCCTGCGTGCGGGCCTACAACGATTGGATGATCGAGGAGTGGTGTGCGCCGACGAACGGGATGAATATCCCGCTCTGCATCATCCCCCTTTGGGACCCCGCGCTCGCAGTCGAGGAGGTCAAGCGCGTCAGCGCCAAGGGCGTGCATGCGATTTGCTTCTCTGAAATTCCGACCAAACTCGGTCTGCCCAGCATCCACACCGATCACTGGGACCCGCTGTTCCAGGTTTGCAACGACAATGCGGTCACACTGTGCATGCACATCGGGTCGTCGTCGTCCATGCCGGCTGCCTCTCCGGACGCACCCGAGGCGGTGGGTTCGGCGCTGCAATTCAACAACGCGTTCGCCTCATTGATCGATTGGCTCTTCAGCGGGAAGATGTTGCGATATCCACAGCTCAAGCTCGCCTACAGCGAGGGTCAGATCGGGTGGATTCCCTATGCGCTCGAGCGCGCCGACATCGTGTGGGACATCCAGGACTCGTGGAACCACGCCAAGGACACGCTGAAAGATCCCCCGTCAACTCAGTACTACGGCAGGGTGTTCGGCTGCTTCACCGCTGATGCGCACGGTCTGAAGAACCTGGAGGCGGTTGGGCCCAAGAACATCTGTTTCGAGATCGACTACCCACATTCCGACACGACCTGGCCCACCTCCAAGGCGTATGCCGAGAATTTCGTGGCCACCCAGGGCCTCTCGGAAGAGGTCACCTATGACGTACTGCGCGGTAACGCGATCCGAATGCTGTCGCTCGACCGCACGTAGCGACCCGTACACCCTCGCGGTGGACCACTGGCGGGTGGCAAGAACGGACGCTCAGTCGATGGGCGTGAACTCGAGGTGGAGCCGGTCGTGCCCGCGGAGCATCCAGGTGGGTGTGTACTCCCAGTGGCGGTGGCCGACCGGGCCGTGGTGTGACTCCGAAATGCGGATGTCCGCCATCCGGTCGAGTAGACGCTGCAGGGAGACGTTGGCCTCGGCTCGGGCCAGTGGTGCGCCGGCACAGGTGTGGATGCCGTGACCGAAGGCGATGTGCTGGCGGGCGTTCTCGCGGTCGAGGCGAAGCTCGTCGGGATGCTCGAACTCGCGAGGATCTCGATTGGCCCCGCTGGGGAGCACCATGACCGTGCTGCCCGCCGGGATCGTCGTGTCCCGCACCGTCGTCGGTGTGCGCGACAGGCGGAAGGTGCCATTGATCGGAGGCTCCAGTCGCAAGCTCTCCTCTATGAAGGGGGAGACGAGGGAACGGTCCTGGCGGATCTGCTGCTGGAGTTCAGGGCGTTCGGCCAGGGTCTGGAGGGCGGTGCCCAGGAGCCTTGCCGTGGTCTCCTGACCGGCGGCGAACAGGTTGGAGGCGATTTTCATGACGTCTTGGACCGGAGGCAGTGAGCCGTCGGGGAAGGTCGCCGTGGCCAGACCGGTCATCACATCGTCCCGAGGCTGACGCCGCCGATCCTCGATGTAGCCCGTGAACTGGGCGTAGAGGTATTCGAGCGGGCTGTGGGTCATCTCGAGGTGTTCGCCCGCGCCGTGCATCAATTGCTCGAGAAACTCCGCATGGTCCTCCTCGGGCACACCGAGAAGATCGGCCACCACCAGCATGGTGTACGGCTGGGCGTACTCGCCGACGAACTCGCATTCACCCCGGGCCTGGAACTGGTCGATCCGGTCGTCGGCCAGGCGCCGCAGCGACTCCTCGTTCTCCTTGAGGCGTTTCGGGGTGATCAGCCGCATCAGAAGTCCGCGCTGGGCGGTGTGCTTGGGGGGGTCGAAGGTGGGGAGCTGGTCACCGAAGGGGAGGTCATCGCGGTGGGTCTCGATGATGTCGGTGATGTCGTCGCCCTCGAGCGGGACGGGGAACTTGGCGAAGGGGCCGATGGCTGAATTGCAGTTGGAGAAGGTCGCCTGGTCGTGGTAGATCTCGACCGCCTCGTCGTAACCCGTCACCATGTAGACGTCGTGATGCGACTCCTTCGTGATGGGGCAGCGATCACGCAGGTGTTCGAGATACGGATAGGGATTGTCGTGCAGCTCGTCGGTGCGGAAGAAGTCGATGGAATCGAACTGCTCGTCGTTCATTGATTCTCCAGGTTGTCGTCGGGCGTTGCCCTGATCGGTCGGGTGCAAGGATCGGATTGGATTCTCGGGGGTCAGCCACCAGGGGTATGTTCAGTTGCGGCGCGGTCATGGCAGCAGACGGCGCCGATGGGAGGGCCGGGCTCATCGTCCGGTGCCGGACACCACTCGAAAGGAACCGCCGGATATGGGCCACGAACTGTCGGGAAAGGTCGCCATCGTCACCGGAGGTGCGAGCGGGATTGGCCGGGCCACCGTCGAGCTCTTCGCCAGCGAAGGCGCCACTGTCGTCATCGCCGACGTGGCCGTCGAGGAGGGCGAAGCGCTCGCCGCCGAGCTGGGCGATGCCGTGGTGTTCCGGCGCACCGACGTGGCCGATGTCGACCAGGTTCAGGCGCTGGTCGACACCGCGGTGGAGACATTTGGGGGGCTGCAGGTCATGGTCAACAACGCCGGCATCTCCAGTTCGTTCCGCCGCTTCCTGCGAGACGACCTGCGTGACTTCGACCGCGTGATGGCGGTCAACCTGTTCGGAGTCGTCATCGGCACGCAGCGCGCCGGCCGGCACATGGCTGAACATGGTGGAGGCTCCATCATCAACACGTCGTCGATCGGTGGTCTCACCGGGGGTGGGCCCCCAACCGCGTACCGCCTGTCCAAGGCGGCGGTCGCCGAATTCAGTCGCATGGTCGCGGTCGATTTGGCCGAACACGACGTCCGGGTCAATTGCGTCGCGCCTGGACACATCCCGACCGGTATCACCAGCTACGACATGGGCCCCACCATCAAGCATGACCAGCCACTGCAGCGCCAAGGGTTGCCGCGCGACGTGGCCGAAGCGGTCCTCTTCCTGGCCGGAGACCGATCGGCCCAGATCACCGGGATCATGGTCCCGGTTGATGGAGGAACGGTGGCCGGCCGACCTGTCCCACACCCACCGACCCCCTGAGAGCCGAGCGGAGTCGTTGACGGCTGCGGGCAAGCGGGCGGTGGACAGTGCAGTCACGAGGGCCCACGCCCATCTCGAACGGCCTCCTCGACCAGTCCGATGACCCAGGAGATGCCCCGGACGGCACCGTCATGCCCGGTGTCCCAGTCAACGACCAGCCGTTCATAGGCGGCCACGCTCCAGAGCACATCGAAGACGGCCGCCGCCATGGTCCGGTCCTCATCGGCCCAATCCCCAGCCCGGGCCGCCACCGCACCGAGAAGGGCTTCCTTCTGCCGGCGGTTGGCGTCGATGAGGGTGGGATCGAGCGGCGGTCGGGGCTCCCTCGGATACTGCGAGACATGGTCGAATATCTGGGTTGCCACGGTGGCAATGTCTTCGAGCGCCATGTCGGCCAGTTCGATCCCGGCCTCCTGCTCGTTCCGGTGCATGACTGCGTCCCGGAGCCCCTGCTCACTTCCGAAATAGCGGTAGACGGTTCGCTCGTTGACGCCGGCCCTTTCGGCCACGGCCCGCACGGTCAGCTTCTTCCAGTCACGAACCGATGAGCGGTGCAGGAGCTCCGAGGCGGCTACGAGGATGCGTTCCCGCGTCTCAGCCGCTCGCTCGCGCCGGAGCGTGCCGTTGTACGGACGACCCTGCAGTGGCGGGGGCTCCGGCGTGGTCTTCTTGGCGGTGCGTACGGCGTCCATTCGGCTAGGCCAGCTTGGCCGACCAACCGCCGTCGACCGGAATCACGGCTCCGGTGACGAAAGAGGCTCGATCGGAGGCCAGGAACGCGCCCACTTCGGCCACTTCGTGCGGCAGCCCGGCACGGTTCAACGCGGCTTTGGCGGCGATATCGGGGATGAAGTCCTCCGCTCCCACGGCCATGATCTCGGTCAGTATGAAGCCGGGGCAGATGGTGTTCACCCGGATCCCCTGGGTGCCGTATTCGATGGCGGCCGACTTGCTGGCCCCGATGATGCCGTGTTTGGCCGCCTGGTAGACGCTCGTGTAGGCGGACCCGTTGAGACCGCCCACCGAAGACCAGTTGATGATGGAGCCGCCGCCGGTCGGCAGCATGGTGCGGATGCCGTGCTTCATGCCGAGCATCACCCCCCTTAGATCGACGTCCATCAGCCGGTCGTAGAACTCCATGGTGAGGTCGGCGAGTGGGCCACCATCGGCGATGCCGGCGACGTTGAGCACGACGTCGACACGTCCGAATTCATCAACGGCCGCGGCCATCATGGCCTCGACCTCGGCCTCCTTGGAGACGTCACAATGCACGGGGAGGACCCCAGTACCAACTTCTGCCGCCACGTCCCGCTCGGCCCCGCTGATGTCGGCGGCCACCACCTTTGACCCCTCACGGACGAAGACCTTGACCGATGCCTTACCCATGCCCGAGCCGGCACCGGTGATGACGGTCACCTTGTCTTCTAATAGGCCCATCACGCCCTTCCGGGATCACGCCAGCGACGACGCCGCAATGGCGGCCCATCGTTGATCACGAGGTGAAGACCGGGAGGGTTTCCCAGCCCCGGACCGTCGAGGTCGGGGCGAGCTTTGCTCGGCCTGTATCGACCGTCCAAGTGGGGAACCGGTTGAGGACCTCGTCGAGCGCCACCCGGCCTTCGAGGCGGGCCAGGGCCGCGCCCAAGCAGAGATGGATCCCGTTGCCGAAGGTGAGCGGCTTCCCCTGATTCCGGTGGATGTCGAAGGTGTCACCATCGGGGAAGCGGCGGTCGTCATGGTTGGCCGATGCGGGGAGGAGCATCATGATGCTCCCCTCCGGGACGGTCTCGCCGTGGACCTCGACATCGTGGACGACGTACCTGGCGGCGTGGGGTGCGGGTGTCTCGAAGCGCAGGAGTTCCTCAATCGCGCCAGCAATGAGCGATCGGTTCTCGACCAGTTCCTGCCTCTGGTCCGGGTGATCGGCCAGGACCTTGCCGGTCCAGCCGATCAGGCGACCTGTCGTCTCGTTGCCGGCACCGGTGATGACGCTGATGTAGGTCAGGAGCTCATCACGGGTCAACCGGCGCACGGTCCCGTGCTCGTCCTCGAACTCCGCCTGGAGGAGCTCGGTCATGATGTCGTCCGACGGGTGCTCGGCTCGCCAGTCGATGTACTCGGCGAACATGTCGGTGGGGACGAAGTTCTCGGATACCTCCATGGGCTGGCCGGCCTCGGTGCGCAGGTTGGCGTCGACCTTGTCCCGAACGGCCTCCTGGTCCTGCTCGGGTATGCCGAGCAGCATGCCGATGACCCGCATCGGCATCTGGGCGCCCAGGTCGGCGATGAAGTCAAACTCCTCGGCGCCGACCAGTGGGTCAAGGCTGCGGGCGCAGAACGCTCGGATCTGTGGTTCGAGTGCCGCCACCCGGTTGGGCGAGAACACCCGGGACATCAGTCGCCGGTGGATGGTGTGCACCGGCGGATCCTCGAAGATGAGCACCCCCGAGGGCATCTCGATGTTGGCCCGGATGAGCTCGATGATGCCGCCCCGCCCGGAGATGAACGTATTCGGATCGAGATACGCCCGCTCGACGTCGTCGAACCGGCTGACGGCGTAGAAGTCGTGGGGCTCGTTGTAGTACAACGGCGCCTCCTCGCGCAGCCGACGGAAGACCGGATAGGGGTCGGCGTCGATGTCCACGTCATAGGGGTCGAAGTACACATCACCGGCCCGTTGCATCGTCACGCCGAACCTCCGCTTGCTTTCATGTCGTACTGTGACACTAAGCTCCTGGAAGGTCAAACGCGCCCATAAGCCGACCACCGGGCTAGTGCCGAGGGGATGGGGATCAATGAAGACGCACGCAGCGATTCTGTGGGGCCGGGAGCAGGAGTGGGAGGTGCACGAGATCGATCTCGATGCGCCCACACAGCACGAGGTCCTGGTCAAGTGGGAAGCAGCCGGCCTGTGCCACTCCGACGAGCATCTCCAGTCGAGCGAGATGGGATCGGAGGCTGGTACCGATGCGCCGCCGAGGGTGGGACTCTTCCCCATGGTGGGCGGACATGAGGGGGGAGGGGTGGTGCTCGAGGTGGGTCCCGACGTCACCGGCCTCCAGCCCGGCGACCACGTGGCGGCCAGCTTCTTCCCCATCTGCGGCCGCTGCAAGATGTGCATCACTGGCCACTCCAACCTCTGCGACCTGGGAGCGGCCACCTTCGCTCCCGGTCAGATCGCCGACGGCACGATCCGGTACCATCTCGACGACAAGCCCCTGAACGTGATGTCCAAGCTGGGCACCTTCGCCGAGCACGCCGTGTGTCATGAGGCGTCGTTGGTTGCGGTCGATCCCGACCTGCCGCTCAGTGCCGTCGCTCTGGTGTCGTGCGGCGTGGCGACCGGCTGGGGTTCGGCGGTGTACCGAGCCGAGGTGATGCCCGGCGACACCGTCGTCGTGGTCGGCGTCGGCGGAGTCGGCATCAACGCCGTGCAGGGGGCCAAGATGGTCGGGGCGCGGAACATCGTTGCGGTGGATCCAGTGGAGTTCAAGCAGAAGTCGGCCCTCGACTTCGGCGCCACCCACACCGCGGGATCCATGGAGGAGGCCCTCCCCCTGGTCACCGAGCTGACGCGGGGGCAGATGGCCGACGCCGTGATCATGGTCCCGGGCGTGATGTACGGGGATCTCATGGCCGGTGCGCTCGCGCTGACCGGCAAGGGCGGAACCTGCGTCGTCACCGGCGTGGCCCCACAAACACAGCTCGAGGCCAGCGTGAACCTCTTTGACCTGGCCATGATGCAGAAGGAGATCAAGGGCGTGATCTTCGGTGCGGCCAATCCGCGTTTCGACATCCCGAACCTGTTGGCCCTGTACAAGTCGGGTCAGCTCAAACTGGATGAGCTGATCACGCGGGAGTACCCGCTCGACCAGATCAACCAGGGTTATCGGGACATGCTTGACGGGGTCAACCTTCGTGGTCTGATCACCTTCAGGTGAACACGTCGCGCTCGGTTGTCCGGACCATTGCCATGACGTCGGGTTCAGGCGCGGTCGCCGCCTGCCCACCGAGAAGTCCATCATGTCCCTGAACCTCGACATCGACCCGCTCGACCTGGTCGACCCGACGCGGTTCGCGCTCCGTGGCTATCCCCACGAGGTGTGGACCCGGCTACGAGCGGAGGCACCAGTGGCCTTCGTCGAACCACCGGGATACCCACCGTTCTGGGCGGTGACCAAGTACGCCGACGTCCAGTACGTCGCCTCGCAGCCTCAGCTGTTTTCCAGTGCCTCCGGCATCACCTTGGACATGGACCTCACTGGGATCGACATGCCGGCGGAGATGATCGTCTACCTCGATCCCCCCCAGCACGGTCCCATGCGCCAGGTGGCCAACAAGACGTTCTTTCGGAGTGCCGTCCGGGCGCGGAGTCACGAGATCGAGCGCATCGCCGCCGATGTGGTCGACCAGGCTTCGACCGGGGGCGAGGTCCGGCAGTGCGACTTCGTTGACGCTTTGGCCGCTCCCTATCCGGTGGCCGTGATCTCATGGGTCCTGGGCGTGCCGCCCGCCGACTGGGAGCACCATTTCCGCTGGACCAACGAGATCATCGGCAAGGACGACCCCGAATACCGGCGACCCGGCGAGAGCCCTGAGCAAACCTCAACGCGAGCCAGAGGTGAACTCCACCGCTATTTCAAGGCAATGGTGGCGGCGCGCCGGGAGGATCCGCAGGACGACCTGGTCACCAAGCTGATGCAGAGTGAGGTCAATGGCGTGCCGCTGACCCAGCGGCAGCTCGTCACCTACTGCGAGCTCCTGGTCGAAGCGGGCAATCAGACGACACGCGACGCCATCGCCGGCGGTATGCAGGCTTTCTGCGAATTCCCCGATCAGTGGGCAAAGCTGGTGGCCCATCCCGATCTCCTGCCCGACGCCGTCGAGGAGATCCTGCGTTGGGTCACGCCGATCAGCTACTTCTCGCGCACCGCCACCCAGGACACCGAGCTGCACGGGCAGCAGATTCGCTGCGGCGACAAGGTGGCGCTCTACTGGGCATCGGCGAATCGGGACGAGGACGTGTTCGAGGATCCGTTCGAATTCCGCATCGACCGCCGGCCGAACCAGCCCGTTGTCTTCGGCTTCGGCCCGCACCTGTGCATGGGGGCGCACGTCGCCCGCGCCGAATTGCTGGCCATGTTCGGCCTCCTCATTGCTCGACTGGAGTGGTTCGAGCAATCGGGACCGATGGAACGCCTGAACTCGTCGATCAACGGAGCCATCAAGCACCTACCGGTCAGGTATCGCTTGACCTAGCGATGGACGTCCGGTCGCCATCTCGGCAGGAGATTTCGAAGTGAAGGGACGCAACGGAATGGACGAGCACAGCATCTACTCTTGCGACGATCACCTAGATCTGCGAGCGGTTCCGCCGGATCTGTTCAAGGCTCGACTGCCCAAGGACCTGGTCGAGCGCGGTCCACGGGTCGTGACCGATGATGGCGAATCCAGGTGGGTCTGCAACGAGCGCGTGCTGGGCCGGAGCGGACTGCCTCACGGAGACCAGTTGCAGGTGCTCAGTGCCCTCAGCCGCGCCGGCATCGAGGACGACGGTTTTCGGGTCAGCGACCCGAAATTGCGACTGCAGGACATGGACCTCGACGGGGTGTGGGCCTCGGTCATCTACGGTCCCATCCCGCTGACCCTCTCGATCCCTGAGCCCGATCTCCAGACCGCCTGTTATGCGGCCTGGAATGACTGGGCCATAGAAGAGTTCAACGCCTTTGCTCCCGATCGGCTCTGCGCGCCCTCCCGTTCCTGCCCACCCACGCACCCGGGGCGGCGGTGGCCGAACTCGAACGGGTGGCCGGGCTGGGCCACCGGGGCGCCATCATCGATGTGTTCGAAATCGACGCCGGCGATCCGGCCTGGGATCGCCTGTGGTCGGCCGCCGAGCAGACCGGATTGCCGCTCAGCTTCCACATCAAGGCTGGGTCCTCCCCGAGGCTGAGCTATCAGGTGGGCAAGTGGCAGTCGGCAGCATTTGCCGCCCTGTTGCCCCTCCAGCTGGACGAGGCGCTGGCCATCATGGTCTTCTCCGGGGCCCTCGAGCGGCATCCCGGCCTCACGCTGGTGCTGGCCGAGGCGGGCGTCGGCTGGCTGCCGTACTTCCTGACCCGGATGGATATGGAGTGGGAGAACCTGCGGGATCAGCTTGACTACGCCCCCACCATCACCCCGAGCGAACTGTTCAAGCGTCAGGTCATCGCCACCTTCGAGGAAGAGGCCCTGGCGTACCAGTACATACCGCACCTCGGTGCCGACTCATGCATGTGGGCGGCTGATTTTCCCCATACCGACAGCACATTTCCCGAATCCCAACGCTCCATTGAGGAGACGCTGGGGATGCTCCCGGCCGAGGAACGCCGGAAGATCACGGCACTCAATTGCGCCAAGTTGTACGGATTCGAGTATCTCGGTTGACCATACCGGTCCTCACGGCAAGCGCATTGCATCCATGACGTACCCGAACGAGTCGAAGGAGCATGGAGATGTCAGCTGACGTGGTCATTCGAGGCGGGACCGTCTTCGATGGGACCGGCGGGCCCGGGCAGGTGGCCGACGTGGCCATCAGCGGTGGATTCATTGCGGAAATCGGGCCGAGACTCGACGGAGCAGTCGTCCTCGATGCTTCTGGCTGCGCCGTCGCACCCGGCTTCATCGACATCCACACCCACTTCGATGCGCAGGTGTTCTGGGACCCACAGCTCAAGCCGTCCTCCTATCACGGGGTCACTTCCGTGGTGGCCGGCAATTGCGGTTTCTCCATCGCCCCGTGCCGCCCGGAGCATCACGACGTGATTGTGCACACGCTCGAGAACGTCGAAGGCATGGACGCCAACTCGCTCTCGGCCGGGATCGCCTGGGACTTTGAAACGTTTCCCGAATACCTCGACCTGGTGCAGCGTCGAGGGACGTCGCTCAACTTCACCGCCTACATCGGACACACCGCCCTGAGGCTCTACGTCATGGGGGATGCCGCCTATGAGCGCGCCGCCACCCCGGAGGAGATCGAGCGCATGTGCCAACTGGTCGACGAGGCGATGCGGGTCGGCGCGGCGGGCCTCTCCACCAGCTTCTCGTTCGCCCACCGCGGCGTCGACGGCAAACCGATACCGAGCCGTTTCGCCGAGATGGACGAGGTGGAGGCGCTCTTCATGGCGGTGGGGAAGGCCGGCAAGGGTGTGGTGCTCACCACGCCGGGTTGGCAGTGTGAATATCCGGACGTCTTCACCTGGCAGCCACGAGTCGGCCGGCCGTTCACCTGTCCGCTGTTCGCGCTGTCCAGTGGCAAGCACCGGGAAGTGGTCAAATGCACGCCGAGGCCCTTGCCCAAGGCGCCAACGTCTGGCCCCAGGTCACGCCGCGGCCGCTGACCATGCAGTTCACCTTGGCCGACGCCTACAACCTCAATGTCGGCCAGGTGTTCGGTGAACTCATGAAGGTCAGTCCCGGGGTGCGCCGGGCGGCCTACCGTGATCAGGAATGGCGGACGCGGGCCTTCGAAGATCTCGAACGCGGCGAGACCGGCATGAAACCCCGGTGGGAGACCTTCGAGGTTTCAGAATCGGAGCGGTTCCCCGAGCTGTTGGGCCGTCGAGTGAGCGACATCGCTCGCGAACGCAACGTCAGCCCGCTGGACGTGATGTGCGACCTGGCCCTCGCCGAGGATCTGAGCACTCGCTTCCGGGCCTACATCGCCAACGACGACGTCGGTGAGGTGGGGAGCCTGCTCACCGAGGACCACGTGGTGCTGGGCCTCACCGATGCCGGTGCGCACGTCGACCAGCTGTGCGACGCGCCGCAACCCACCGACCTCCTCGGCACCTGGGTCCGTGAGCGTGAGATCATGCCGCTCGAACGGGCCGTCCGGAAGCTGGCCGGCGAGCCGGCCGATATGTTCGGTTTCGAGGGCCGGGGTTACCTGCGGCCGGGTTACGCCGCCGATGTCTGTGTGTTCGATCCCACGACGGTCGCCCCGGGACCTCAGCGCCGCCTTCGCGATCTCCCGGCCGACGGCGAACGGCTGACGTACGAGCAGCCGACCGGCGTGCGGCACGTCATGGTCAACGGCACGCTGATCCGGTCCGACGATCGCCAGCTCGCGCTCGAGCAATTCCCGGGGACCCGCCCCCCGCTGGTCTGAAGGAGCGAGCCGGCTCCTCAGCCCACCGATCCGAAGAAATCCCGCAGGTCATTGACGAACAAGTTCAGGTTGCTCCATGGCCGCGAAAATGCCCGCCGCGCTCCATCACGGCCCAGTGCACGACGTTGTACTGACGCTCGACCCATGAGCGGGGCCAGCGCAGTACTTCCTTGGGATAGCGCGCCACGCCGGTGGGCGCTTGGACGAAGGGCGGCGCCCCGGCCGAACTGTGCTTGTGTTCCCAGTACAGTCGGGCCGAGGACGCACCGGTCTGGGTGACCCAGTACACCATGACGTTGGTGATGAGTTGATGGCGGGTGAAGCAATTCTCGGGCTGCCCGTCGCAGTCGCTCCAGGTCCGGAATTTCTCGACAATCCAAGCCAGGAGTCCGGTCGGGGAGTCGTTGAGCGCCATGCCGATCGTCTGCGGCTTGGTCCCCTGCTCGTTGGCATAGCCCGACTCCTCCTTCGCGAATTCCTTCATGGCCGCCAGGTCCGCCAGTTCCTCTTCGGTCAGCGGTTCGCGGTTCTGGGGTGGAACGCCGCTGGCCATGTTGAGGTGGATGGCGGCACAATGATCGGGATCGAGCGACGCTATCCACGTGGTCACCTGGGCTCCCCAATCACCACCTTGAGCCACGTAGTCCGGATAGTCGAGTCGATCCATCAAGGCAATAAACGCGCGGGCGATGCGGGGCACGTCCCAACCGGGTGATCGCGGCGGTTCGGAGAATCCGTAGCCCGGGAGGGAGGGAACGATGACATGGAAGGCGTCGCTGGCCTGGCCACCATAGGACTCGGGGTTGGTCAGCCGGGGAATGACGTCGAGGAATTCGACGATCGAACCGGGCCAGCCATGAGTCAGGAGCAATGGACGGGCATCCGGGTGCGCTGATCGTGCATGGATGAAATGGATCCGCTGACCATCGATGTCGGTCCGGAAATGTTCGAAGCCGTTCAGGCGCGCCTCTTCAGAGCGCCAGTCGTAACTGTCGCGCCAGAATTCGACCAGCTGCCGCAGATAATCCACGGGGATGCCGTAGTCCCAACCGGTGTCGGCAATCTGATCCGGAAATCGGGTCTGGACCAAGCGGCGATGAAGGTCCTCCAGGACCTGATCATCCACCCGGATCTCAAGTCCTTCGATGGATTCGCTCATTGTGACCTCACCGCCGCTCCACTCGCTGTCGGTGGAGCGATGACGTTGTCACGCGCCGAGATGATGGCGTGCAGGCGAAGCTCAACCTCATTTCTTGTGGTCGTCGTCGGTAAATACATAGGGTCGGCGATGTCGAACGGCGTCAACCACATTGGCTGCGACAACCGACGGTTCGGTCGAGCCAATCGGGTTCATGGCCGTTCTGATCATGCCGGGCATGACCACGCTGACTCCGATCGGGGCCCCAATCGCCTCCATCTCGTGGCGCAGAACGTCTGACACTCCGAGAACTCCATGTTTGGCCACGGTGTACGGACCGAGTTGTCCCATCGGGAGAACGGCCGCCATGGACGAGGTATTGACGACGTGGCCCTCGTCTCCCGAAGCGATGATCAATGGCACAAAAGTGCGCACGCCGTGGATCACGCCCCAAAGATTGACATCGATCACCTTGTGCCATTCCTCAAGCGAGAGTTCCCACGAATAGCCACCGTTGACGATTCCGGCATTGTTGACGGCGACATGGAGCTTGCCGAAACGCTCCAGCGCAGCACGGCCAATGCGATCAACCGCCTCGGGATCGCTCACATCGGCACAGACGGAATGAATGTCGGCACCCTGATCGGCCAACCGGTCCGCAACAGCAGTCAAGTTCTCTTCATTGGTATCGGCGATGGTGACTCGCATGCCTTCTGCAACAAATGCCTCAACGATCGCCAGTCCGATACCGCTTGCTGCGCCGGTCACAACGGCGCTGCGCCCCTCGAGCCGATCCATGGGTGATGAAGGCTAATCCTCCTTGACGTGGTGAGCCACGTCCAGGCTGCTTGGAAATGACTACCGCCATCTCTCATCACGGCATGCCTTGCGCCCCATCGCGGTCAGACCCGTCCGATCACATCCTGGGCGTATTGCGAAAGTGACGTCTCGAATTCGCCGCCGAACAAGGCGGCCGGAACAAGGATTCGGGTCGCGCCGAGCCCTTGCCATTCGGTCACTTGGGCCAGGGCTTCGTCGCCACCGGTGGCGTAGCACGGGACGGTGACCTCAATGGTCGCCGGATCCCTCCCGGCCTCCTCGGCACCCTGGCGGACGACGTCGAGCAATGGAGGCAGCTGCTCGGGGCTGATGCCCAGCGGAAAAAATCCGTCCCCGATGCGCCCGGCAGCGCCGCGCCGCCGCTTCGCTGTGGCCGCCCAGGTGTACCGGTATCGATCCGCCGGGGGGTTGTGGCCGCAAATAGCAATCGATAAAGCTGGCGGTGGTGCCCTCGAAGGTGGCCCGCTCCTCGGACCACAGGGCTCTCATGGCGCCAATCGACTCTTCGGTTCGCTTGCCGCGTCCGGCGAATGGGATGCCCAAGGCTTGGAACTCCTCCTGCAGCCAGCCGATGCCGGCGCCGAGGATCATTCGGCCTCCCGAGAGGTGATCAAGCGTGGCCAATTCCTTCGCCAGCACGAGGGGATTGCGCTGCGGCACGATGAGAATGCCTGTGCCCAACCGCAGGGTCGAAGTGGTCGAGGCGATATAGGCCAGCCATATCAGCGGATCGGGAAAGACGGTCCCTTCTCCGGAGGGCAGCCTCCCCGACGGATCGTAGGGATATTTCGACTGGTAGCCGCCGGGAACCACCACATGGTCGACGGTCCAGATCGACTCGAATCCGGACGCTTCGCAAGCTTGAGCCAGTCGGATCGCGGCAATCGGATCGACGAACGGGCCGACATTGGCGAACGCAACCCCAAACTTCATCGACTCCATACCCGTCGAGCTCCCCTTTCTCCGCTGTCCGATAATCGGGTTCAGCATAGAGCAGCCCATCGGCGCGGCATCGGGTGATGTCGTGTCCGGCACGCGTACGGCGGCGCACTTCTGTCGGCGATTCGTCTCGTTCCCATCAGCGCAGTCGTGTCGGCCCGCGGCGGTTCGTCGGTGTCACTTTTGGACCGAATCGGCGTGAGCGTGAGTGTTAGCCTTGACTCGATGCTCGAAGAACCACCGCGATGACCCCGAGCGACCAACCTGGTGAGGACGTGATCGACCGCGATGCCTGCATGGGTTCGGGTAACTGCCTGTTCTGGGCCCCCGGCGTCTTCGACCTCGACGACGACGGAGTGGCCATCGTCTGTGGCGAGATGACTGGTCGAGAGGAAGAGGTGCGAAAGGCGGCCGCCAATTGCCCGACCGCGGCCATTCACCTGGCCGGAATCTTTCCTTCCTAGTATTCCGAATCGGAGGCAATCGGTGGCCATCTACAACCACACGGGTCAAGTCGTCAGTGACCTCGAACGGGCGAAGCGCTTCTACCAGGAAGTGTTCGGTTTCAAGTTCTGGTACGAGATCACGCCGCCCGACGGGCCCACGGCCAAGCTCAGCGGTCTCACACCCCCCTTGGGAACCACCGCCTCATATCTGACCCTTGATGGCTTTGTGCTCGAACTCATGCACTACGCCGCCACCGGTGCGACGGCTCCATTCCGGGCCCGCACGATGAACGAACCCGGGCTGACCCACCTCTCGATCTCAGTCGATGACGTCCGGGCCACGGCTGAAAAGGTGGCTGAATTCGGTGGAACGATCATTGAGGAAACCGACGTCGGGGCCGCAATTTTCGTGCGGGATCCTGACGGCCAATTGCTCGAGCTCCTGCCGGCCGCATATCGGGGCACGCTTCCGCCCAAGCCCTAGATCGAGTACCTCACCGATGGACGGACGTACGTCGCGCCAGTTGATTTCTGCGCTGGAGGCAGTCCGCTGGGTGGGTAGGTACGCTGGACCCCTGTTCACATGCATCGGAGCCCTCCTGGCATCTCCGGGGCGCAAAGAAGGAGAGACCCAATTGACCGTCACCAGTGGGACCGAGGCACCCCTCCGGCACGCCGACCGATTTTTCATCGATGGCGAGTGGGTCGCGCCATCGACCGATGCGACCTTCGACGTGATCGACTCGGGTACCGAGCAGGTGTACTTCCGGGTGCCCGAAGCGCAGGAGGCCGATATGGATCGCGCCGTCACGGCTGCCCGCCGCGCCTTCGACGAGGGGCCGTGGCCCAGCATGACCCACGCCGATCGGGCCGAATTCCTCCGGGGCATTGCCAGCGGGCTCCGGGATCGAGCCGAGGACATCGGGCAGATCTGGCCCCGCGAGT
>CAVURD010000029.1:0-29218 GCA_963743785.1 uncultured Acidimicrobiaceae bacterium
TTGGGCGATCGGTCCGAGTCCGGTGATTTCGCCGGTACCGCTCTCAAATGAGCCGGCGAGCCACGCAAAATCGGCGTGCACCACCATGCTTGGCCGAACGTGATTCCGCCCTGCCTCAGTCGACCCCGATCCCTTGGCCCGCGCCGATTCGACTGTCCGGAAGAGGTCGACAAAGACGTCGCAGAGTCGCCGATCGAAGGGAACGTAGCCGGGAGAACCGACGCCGGTCTGGAAGCCCTCGGCATCGGTGCGATCGCGTACGTCGGCGATCAGCCGAGCCTTCGCCAGGGCATAATCGTCCTTGGGCAAGGAGGCCCAGATGGAGCACTTGGCGTCATTCAGACGCAACGTACGGTGCTCGAAATCGCGAGCCGCCGCCTCATTCGAGATGTCCTTGCGTGATGCCGCCAGCTCTCGCACTTGCTTGACGCTCCAGTGCGTCGCCTCCGTGGCCAGATCGTTATCGGTGTCCGGAGTCGCCACTTGGGCCAGGCGAGACAGCACGTCGAGCGAGAGAGCGCCCCCGGCCAGGGCGTCGGCCAGGCGGGGAAGTGACTCGAGCTTGATGGCCGTCTGGGTCCACACCCGGGCCGTTGCACCACTGACGGCACAACGTTCGGTCAACCAGGCCATCATCGATACGGCGCCATCGCCGCGCCATGCCTCCGCCTGGTCAAACTCCGCCACGTCAGCCAAGAGGTCCCGCTGCAGGGACGAGATGGAGCGAGAGCGCTCACAGATGCGGTCGGCCAACTCCTTCGAACGCTCGTCACCCCCAGACGCACGGCAGGGGGAGCGACGCCACTTCGTCCCAACCGAGGGCGTTGGTTCGATGGGCTTTTTCTGCGTGATGACCATTCTTCGATTATCTAGAGTGGGTGTCACAACCCCTACGACCTCGCCCAACCCGATCCGATGGCCCCTTGCGCGACAATGGAGCATGGACTTCATCGGGGTGGTCGACACCATGTTCGCCCGTTATGACATGGGGAGTGAGGCGCTCAACGCGCTGGCGGAGTGCCCCGGATACGGCACCCGGTTCACGACCATCCGCCGCACCGTGCCCGGCTTCAAGGATCTGGCGGTCGCGGCCAAGAAGTTGATTGAGGAAGAAGGGTGCCGGATCGTGGTGGCGCTCGGCATGCCCGGGAAGGAAGAGGTCGACAAGGTCTGCGCCCATGAAGCGTCGACCGGGATCATGACGGCCCAGCTCATGACCAACACCCCCATCCTCGAGGTCTTCGTCCACGAGGACGAGTCCGATGACCCGGCAGTCCTGTCTGAGGTGTTCAGGAACCGGTCTCGTGACCACGCCGTCAACGCCTACCTGATGCTCTACGAGCCCGACCAGTTGACCGCCCGGGCTGGCCAGGGAGTGCGCCAGGGCTTCGCCAACGCCGGACCGCTCCCGAACTGACACGGGCCGGGCCTCCTGCTCCGCCAGCCCAATGAACGACCTTCGTTCAGGACCCCCCTCTCCCGCAACCACCGGTTGAAGTGAGGGAAATCGCGTGTATAACCCAATTGACCGGATAGCCGACTCCGGTCGCCAAGGACCGGGCACACTGTGGCCCGGTCCCTGCGCGTCATAACTCCTGCGCTCGGCCCCATTTCGCCACGCCGGGGGCTCGAATGTCCTTAGACCTGCGGCCTCAGACCCCATCGGCTGGCGAGCGCTCGGACCCAGGAATCCGCTCGAGCGGGGTCGGCCGGGGGAGCCTCCACCACCACGAGTTCGGTCACGCCCAAATCGGCCAACGGAGCAACGTCGTCGGGAGAGCCGTCCCGAAGCGACACGGCCATCTCCAAGGTGCCCTGGTCCCGTCCCGCCTGACGACAACGGGCCGACAGAGCAGCCATACGGCCGGGGACCTCGTCCACCGAGAGGTTGAAGCCGTACCAGCCGTCGCCGTACTCGACGACCCGGTCCAGGGCGGCATCACTGTTGCCCCCGAGCACGACTGGTATGTGGCGGTCCCGAACCGGCTTGGGGTAACTGCGGACTTCATGGAAATGGACGGAGTCGCCGTCGTGCGACGAAATGTCGTCGTGCCACAGAGTGCGCAAGACCTCGACAAACTCCCGATTTCGCCTGGCCCGTCCCCGAAAGGGAACACCGAGGGCGGCGAATTCCTCGGACGACCATCCGATCCCGACCCCGAGCACAAACCGTCCTCCCGACACGACATCGAGGCTGGCCGCCTGCTTGGCCACCAGGAGGGGATTGTGTTGGGGAAGCAGGAGGATTCCGGTGGCCAGGCGTATCCGGGAGGTGCACGCGGCCGCGAAGGCCAAGGCCACCATCGGATCGAGCCAGTCGGCGTCAGACGGAACGGCAATCCGCCCGTCGGGAGCGTACGGGTACGGCGAGTCGGGCCGGTCCACCATGACGACGTGCTCACCGGACCAGAGGGTCGAGAACCCGGTGGCATCGGCGGCCCGGGCCACCGCCTCGATCACCAGAGGGTCCGCTCCGGGGCCAATGCCGAGGGCGTGGAGTCCGACACGCATACCAGCGGTTACTGGCCGATCTCCCGGGGCAACCCCAGGACCTTTTCCGCCACGATGTTGCGCTGCACCTCCGCAGTGCCGCCGCCCACCGTCAGGGCCGGTGAGTACACGAAGCCCCGCGACCATGTCCTGTCCCCTGTCGGCTTGCCGGAGGCATCCCGCGGCACCGTTCCCGTTCCCGTTCCCGTTCCCGTTCTCCGTTCCCGTTCCCGTTCCGCCCTCAGCGCCCTCCGCCGCCCATCCACCAACCGGGCCCGTCGCCTCCAACATGCCCAGAGGCCCCGCCAAGTCGCGGGCAATGTTCATCACGTGCTGCCCGTGCGCGTCGGCGATGGCCTTGCGCACCGACGCCTCGGGTCCGGGCACCTTGCCGGCCAACACAGCCGACACGGTGCGCAGCCGCAGCACCCGCAAGATCTGGCTCTCCGTCCACACCGAGACCAGGCGGTCCCGCAACACGGGATCGGGCGCGCCGCCCGCTCGCCGGATCAGCTCGACCAGATCGTCGGCCGTCGGCCCCATGCCCCACAGGGCGCCCTCGCCGGACAACGAGACCCGCTCGTTGCCCAGGGTGACTTTGGCGAGTCCCCACCCACCGTGCTCCGCCCCGATGAGGTGATCGGCGGGGATGCGGACATCATCGAAGAACACCTCGTTGAAGGCGTGCTCTCCCGTCATGTCGATCAGCGGGCGGATTTCGATCCCCGGCGCGTCCATGGGGCAGACGAAGTACGAGATGCCCGAGTGCTTGGCCGCCCGCGGATCGGTCCGGGCCAACAAGATGCCCCACTTGGCGATGTGGGCGTAACTGGTCCAAACCTTCTGGCCGTTGACCACCCAGTCGGCGTCGGCCGCGTCGCCGTACCGCTCGGCCCGGGTCGACAGCGCCGCCAGATCGGAGCCGGCGCCGGGCTCGCTGAAGAGCTGGCACCAGAACTCCTCGCCCGAGAGCAGCGGCCACAGCCAGCGCTCCTTCTGCTCGTCGGTGCCGGCGTACATCAGGGTGGGGCCGGCCCAACCGATGCCGATGGGGTTGACGGGGCGACGGATGTGGGCGGCGCGCAACTCCTCATCGAGGAGCAATTGGGTGACGGGATCGGCGCCACGCCCGAATGGCGGGGCCCAGTGGGGCACCACGTAGCCGGCCTCGGCCAGCTGGCGGCCGGTGGGACGGGGATGGGCCGCCAGCCACTGCCTCACCTCGGTGCGGCGGGGGTCGTCGTCGGCCGGGAGTCCGAGGTCCATTCCGGGAGCGTAGGCTGACCGCCGCGGGAACCGCACGGGCACAGCACCAGGCACGAGCACAGCACCAGGCACGAGCACAGCACCAGCACCAGCACCAGCACGACCAACCAGACACAGACACCGACATCAGCCGGCACCCATCGGGCGACGAGGAGCGGGACATGACCAACTGGAACTACGGGGACGTATGGGAGGTCGTGGCCGATATCCAGCCCGACGCCATCGCGGTGACCCAGGGGGCGCGCAACGTCAGCTGGGCCGAGTTCGACCGCGGGGCCGACGGGGTGGCTCGATACCTGCTGGATCTGGGCGTGGTCCAGCAGGACAAGGTGGCCCTCTATCTCTACAACTGCCCCGAGTACCTGCAGACCCTCTTCGCCGCCTTCAAGGTCGGATTGGTCCCGATCAACACCAATTACCGCTACGCCGACGACGAGCTCAGTTACCTCTGGGAGAACGCCGACGCAGTGGCGGTCGTCTTCCACGGGGCCTTCTCCGAGCGCATCGAGGGGATCATGGACCGGGTCCCGGCCATCAGGGGCTGGCTCTGGGTCGACGACGGTTCGGGCCCCTGCCCGGACTGGGCCACGCCCTACGAGGAAGCGGCCAAGTCGGCTCCGTCCCGCACCGCGGCGTCCTGGGGACGCAGCGGCGATGACCTCTTCATGCTCTACACCGGCGGGACCACCGGCATGCCCAAGGGTGTCATGTGGCGCCAGGACGACCTGTTCGCCCGCCTGATCACCGGCGGGATCCGCCGGTACCCGGTCGACGGTGGGCTCGACGCTGTGCGCGAGGCCGTGTCGGCCGCCCGCATCGACCTCACGCTGCTGCCGGCCTGTCCTCTCATGCACGGCACCGGTGGCTTCACCGCCAACGTGATCCTGGCTGAGGGCGGACGGATCGTCCTGCTCGAGCACCGCAAGTACGACCCGATCGAGCTGCTCGATACGGTCGAGCGAGAGAAGGTGAACTGCCTCGTCATCGTGGGTGACCCGTTCTCCCGACCGCTCATCGCCGCCCTCGACGCTCAGCCGGGGCACTGGGACCTGAGCTCGTTGGGCATGGTGGTCTCGTCGGGCGCCATGTGGAGCGAGTCCATCAAGCAGGAGCTCCTGGCGCACCATGAGGGGATGCTGCTGGTTGACACCTTCAGCTCGTCGGAGGCGCTCGGCATGGGTATGTCGATCTCCGGCAAGGGCAGCGCGCCCGAGACGGCCTCGTTCACCCTCGGGCCTGACGTCAAGGTGCTCACCGAGGACGGCAGCAGCGAGGTGGCGCCCGGCTCAGACGAGATCGGGATCCTGGCCCTGGGCGGCCGCAACCCCCTCGGCTACTACAAGGATACGGAGAAGTCCGACCGCACCTTCAAGACCATCGACGGCGTGCGCTACTCCATCCCCGGCGACTTCGCGCAGGTCCGGGCCGACGGCTCCATTCACCTGCTCGGGCGCGGCTCGGTCTGCATCAACTCGGGTGGCGAGAAGATCTTCCCCGAAGAGGTCGAGGAGTCGCTCAAGACCCATGACGCCGTGCGCGACGCCGTCGTGGTCGGAATACCGCACGAGACGTTCGGTGAGCAGGTCGTGGCCGTGGTCGAGCTCGACCCCGACGTCCCGGCCCCGACCGAAACCGAGCTCATCGACCACGTCAAGGCCCGTCTGGCTTCCTATAAGGCGCCTCGGCGCGTGCGCTTCGTCGACACCATCGGCCGGGCCCCGAACGGCAAGGTCGACTACAAGCGCCACCGCGACGAGTCGATCGCCGAGTTCGGAGCGAATGCGGGAGCGGGGTCAGGAGCAGATGCGGGAGCGGGGGCGGGAGCGGTCACCTAGCTCCGTGTACACCGCCCCGGTCGACGCCACCCTCGGTGAGGCGGAGTGGCGCCCCTTCGTCGACGCCAACCCCTTCGGTCATCTGGTCGCCCCCGGTCGCGACCGTGACGTGCCCGTTGTCGTCCCCACTCAATTCGTGCTCGAAGGGGACACGGTGTTGCTACACCTGGTGCGGGCGAATCCGGTCTTCACTGCCCTGGCCGAGAACCCCAGAGTCGTCTTGAGCGTGGCGGCGGACTGGGCCTTCATCCCATCGGCGTGGAAAGCGGTCGGCGGTGAGGATCCCCTCCTGGGCATCCCCACCACGTACTACGGCGCAGTGCAGATGATCGGCAACGCCACCGTGCTGAGTGAGCGGGAGTCGCCGGGCGTCGTGGCTGCGGTCCTGCGCCGCCAGCTCGAGACCTTCCAATCCGGCGTCGCCGTGGCTGACCCGGCCCAGGCGCACCAGAAAAAGCTCCAGGCCATTTTGGGCATCAGCATCGCCATCGACAAGGTGTTGGCCAAGTTCAAGTACGGCGGCAACGTCGATGCCGCCCATCGTCTGGCCGTCGTCGACCACTTGCTGAGCCGCCAGGCTCCCGGCGATGCCGCCGCGGCTCGGCACGTACGGCGCCGGCTCGAGGCCGACGGGCACGAGATCGAGGTCTGACCGCCGCCTGGCCTGACCGCCTGGCCTGACCGCGTTTGCCTGGCCATGGGGTGTCACCACGTGAAGTGACCGGCGGCTAGCGCCGCCGACGCCAGCACCTACAACGCAGGGCGGTATGTGCAGATCTGTACCCCTGTGCCGGCCGTGACACCCTTGACGAGCTGCATGGGCCGGGCCGTGCCGTCCTCCGGGAAGAGCTGCTTGCCGCCACCGAGCAGGATCGGTTCGATCAACAGGGTGAGCTCGTCGACCAATCCTTGGGAGAGCAGGGTTTTCACCAGGCTGCCACTGCCCCAGATCAACAAGTCGCCACCGTCCCGGCCGCGCAACTCAGCGATATCGGCGACGGCGTGCTCCGGCGACAGCAAGGTCGTGTTGTTCCAAGTCAGGTCGTCCTGCGTCAGCGTCCGTGACGCGACGTACTTCTTGATCGCATTCATCTGGTCGGCGTAAGGGTCACCGGCCCGTTCCGGCCACGCCGCTGCCATTCCCTGCCATGTGCGCCGGCCGAAGAGCAGGGCCTCGGCTGAGCTCATCCCCTCGCTAACGGCCGACCCCATCACCTCGGGGTCGAAGTACGGCATCGACCATCCACCATGGGCGAAACCTCCGTCGGTGTCCTCCTCGGCGCCGCCCGGTGCCTGCACCACGCCGTCCAGGCTCATGAACTGGTTGACCACCACTCGCATCGCTCTCTCCTCCGTCTGGGGTTCCGACCGTTAGACGGTTACAGCCTCGCGAACTCATCGGGGCCTCTGCCTGGTGAGCTTCGCCCCGCGCACCCGCGCCCAACCAGGAGGACCACGAGGACCAGGCGCGGTCAGAAGGGGTCAGGAGCGGTCAAACGCGGTCAAGTGCGGCCAGGCGACCCGCGCCTTGACACCGCCCACCGTGCCTCACACGCCCAGGACTAGCTCCCGGAGCCCCCGATGCCATTGGAGTCTTCGACCGCGTGGGCCAAGCTGGCCAACGTCGCGGCCATCTCCCCCTTGGCATGCGCCCCGTCGTGCACACCCACGGGACGGCCCATTGCCCGCATCCAGCGCTTCCGGTGGTCGCTCCACGACTCGGTGACCTGGCAGCCGCCCTCGATGTCCTTGAACTCATACCGCCAGTTGGCGATGGCCGCCGGGCCCATCGAGATGGCGATCTCGAAGACTTTTCCGGGCTCGCACTCGACCACGGTGGCCGTGGTCTTCCACCGGCGGAACCCGTTCTTGTTGGTACCAGAGAAGATAGCTCCGGGTGCCGGCCCGGTGGCGCCCTTGATCCACTTGCCACCGACGTTCTCCGGCGAGAACTCGCCCATGCGGGGAAGGTCGGAGACCAGCTCCCACACCGCCTTGGCCGGCGCGGCGATGTCACGGGTCTCGGCGACTGGATACGTCATGGGCATGCACGATAGTTGGCCCGACAGCTCCTCATCTGGCCCGAACAGCCCGATAGCGGGCCCGATCGGTGCCCAGCCTTGACGCACCGGGCCGACGATGCCAATTTCGTGGGTGCACGTCGGCGGCAGGTACCGCCATCACGATCGGGGTCTCCATGGCCATCACCACCGGAAGAACGCTCGCTCAGGGTCAGCAAGACCTGATCTCGCTCAGCCCTCCCGTCTTCGACAACATCGAGGACGAGCGACAGCACCGCAAGCAACGACTGGCCGGCGCCTTGCGCCTCTTTGGTCGCTTCGGTTTCTCAGAAGGAGTGGCCGGCCACATCACCGCCCGGGACCCCGAACGTCTTGACCACTTCTGGGTCAACCCGTTCGGGATGAGCTTCCGCCATGTCAAAGTGTCCGACCTGATCCTGGTCAACCACGAGGGCGAGGTTGTCGAGGGGAACCGTCCGGTCAACCCGGCCGCTTTTGCCATCCACTCGGCTGTCCACGAGGCCCGACCCGACGTCGTAGCGGCGGCCCACGCCCATTCGATCTACGGCAAGGCCTGGTCATCGCTCGGGCGCCGGCTCGACCCGATTACTCAAGATGCCTGTGTCTTCTTCGAAGACCACACCCTCTGTAGCGAGGGCGGGGGGGCCATCGTCCTCGAAGAGGCGGCCGCCAAGGCGCTGGCCGCCAGTCTCGGACCGCACAAGGCCACCATCCATCGCAATCACGGCCTGTTCACCGTGGGACACACCGTCGACGAGGCAGCCTGGTGGTTCATTACCATGGAGCGATCCTGTCAGGCGCAACTCCTGGCCGAAGCGGCCGGTACGCCTCTCCTGATCGACGACGAGGGGGCGCGCTACACCCGTGACCGCACCGGGTACCCGATGGCCGGGTGGTTTTCCTTCAAGCCGTTGTGGGACGAGATCGTGCTGAGCGATCCCGACCTCTTCGACTGACGTCGGCCCGCGGCCCCGTGGCCAACCTGGGGCCATGGACCTAAGGGAGCTCCTCCGCATCGAGGGCGTCGAAGAAGAGTGTGACCTTCGCTCCACGGTGGGGTTCATGGCCCTGCACGGCGGATCCCAGGACCGCGGCACGGATCGGATAGCCCGGCGGGCCGCTGACCTGTGCGGCGCCTCCTACTACGCCATCGTTCAGCCCCCGTGGCTCCGTGTGCACCTCACGTCGCGCCTTCACGACCCGGACCATTCGCCGCCCTTCCGCCGATTCCTGGCCCACGTCCGCGTGGCCATCTCGGTGCACGGTTTCGGCCGGGACAGCTTCGCCCTGTGGGTTGATCCAGCCCGCGGCCTGGTCATCGACGCGTACGGGCCCGCCGTCCGCCATGGCCAGAAGGACCCGCTCACCGGCATCATCGTGGGAGGCCTGCATGCCGGGTTGGTGGGCCACGCCCGGACGCTCCTGAGCGCGCGGTGCCCGGGCTTCCACGTGGCCGACGAGCGACTACGGCTCGGCTTCCATCCGAAGAACCCGGTGAACCTCCCGTCGGAGAAGGGCGTGCAGATAGAGCTGCCACCGGGGCTACGGGGCATCGGAGCCTACGGGGAGCGCCTGACCCCCGACGATGCCGCCGTCCCGACCGGGTTGATCACCGCCTTGGTCGAACTGGCGCGGGCCGCCCAAACGGGCACGACGACCGGCTCGGCGCCGACTTGAGCCCCGTCGGCACCGGCCGGAGGTAGGCCTCGCACAGACCTGAGAGGCCTGATTGCGACAGGAATAAGAACCTGTTCTAATCTCGCCCAATGGAAGCCAACCTCGCCGACCTGTTCGAGGCCGCAGTCGACGCTTATCCCGAGCGGGAGAATCTGGTGGCCAACGGGGAGCGCCGCACCTACGCCGAGATGGAAGCCCGGGCCAACCGGCTGGCTCACCACCTGGCGGCCCAGGGCATCGGTCCGGGCGACCACGTCGGTATCTACGCCTACAACAGCGTCGAGTGGGTGGAGACCGCCTGGGCCGTCTTCAAGCTGCGGGCCGTCTGGATCAACATCAACTACCGCTACGTCAAAGAGGAGCTGCGCTACCTCCTGACGAACGCCGACCTCAAGGCCCTGGTCCACCAGCGTGAGTTCTCCCCCCTGGTGGGCGCCCTGCTGCCCGACCTGCCCCAACTCCGCCACATCGTGATCATCGAGGACGGGACCGACGCCCCGAACTCCACCCCCGAGGCCCGTAACTACGAGGACGCCCTGGCCGCCCAGTCACCCGAGCGTGACTTCGGCCCGCGTTCGGGCGACGACCTCTACATCCTCTACACGGGCGGGACCACCGGCATGCCCAAGGGAGTGGTCTGGCGTCACGAGGACGTCTTCTATGCACTCGGGGGCGGCACCGACCCCGTCACCAACACGCGGATCGAGGACCCGGGGGTCATGGCAGCAAGCGGCGCCGCCGGGTCGGGGGTGCACCTCCCGGTGGCGCCCCTCATGCACGGGGCCACCCAGTGGGCCGTGATGGGGCGAAGCTTCGTCGGCTCGAAGATCGTCCTGATGGCCAAGTTCGACCCCCACGACGTGTGGGACCTGGTGGAGAAGGAAGGGGTCAACTCGGTCATGATCACCGGGGACGCCATGGGCAAACCGTTGATCGAATCCCTCGATGACGTCGGGACCACCCATGACCTCTCATCCCTCGTCGCCGTGGTCTCCTCGGCCGCCCTGTTCAGCGCACCGGTCAAGGACCAGTTCTTCGAGCGCCTGCCCAATCTCGTGATCACCGATGCCATCGGGTCCTCGGAAGGCGGCAACAACGGGATGACCGTCGTCACGCCCGGAAATACCGCCATGAAGAGCGGCCCGACCGTGCACCTGCTCGGCCAGACCGTCGTCTTCGATGAGGACCTCAATCCGGTCGAGCCGGGCTCGGGTGTGATCGGCAAGATCGCTCGCTCGGGCGACATTCCGCAGGGTTACTACAACGACCCCAAGAAGACAGCGGAGGTCTTCATCACGGTGCGGGGCACGCGCTACGTCATGCCGGGTGACTTCGCCACCGTCGAATCCGACGGTTCGATCACCCTGCTCGGGCGCGGCTCGATCGTCATCAACTCGGGTGGCGAGAAGATCTTCCCCGAAGAGGTGGAGTCCGCCGTGCGGTCGCACCCCGACGTGATGGACGCCATCGTGTGCGGCGCGCCCGACGAACGCTGGGGCCAGACCGTGGCGGCCATCATCCAGCCCCGGGTCGGCCACGAGGCGCCGTCGCTCGAGAGCATCCAGGAGCACTGCCGCACCTCCATCGCGGGCTACAAACTGCCGCGCCGGCTCCACGTGGTGGACGTGGTCGAGCGCTCGCCCAGCGGGAAGCCGGACTACACCTGGGCCACGTCCATCGTGACTGCGGCCGATGCCGCGACCAGTGCCACTTGAACTGACCGACCTTCTGGCCGGTCGGGCCCTCGGTGGCGGCCCTCACTCCGATCTTCCACTCGCCGCCCTCACCATGGAATTGCAGCGCGGCGTCATGGGCGACCTGGCCACCTTTCCCGAATTGGCCGTCGCGGCCGAGGGGCGCCGCATCGTGCCCGCCGCCGCCCGACTGCTCGCAGCCTTCCGCCGGCACCATCTCCCCGTCATGCACTGCACGGCCCAGTTCCGGGCCGATCGGGCCGGCACCGTCGCCAATACGCCACTCCACAGCGCCGTGCTGCGACGGCCCGAGCACCTGCTGGAGGAGACGCCGGCGGTCGAGCTGGTGCCCGGATTGGGGGCGGAGGCCACCGACCATGTGTCCGCCCGCCGCCACGGCGTGTCCCCGTTCATCGGCACCACGCTCCATACCACCTTGGAGCATCTCGGCGTCCGGGTGCTGGTGGTGACCGGCGTCTCGGTCAACGTGGGGATCATCGGGCTCTGCATCGAGGCGGTGAACCTCGGCTACCAGGTGGTGGTCGCCTCCGACGCCGTGGTGGGAGTGCCCCTCGACTATGCCGATGCGGCGATGGAGCACACCCTCGCGCTGGTGGCCAGGATGAGCACCGTCGACGAGATCGTCGATGCCCTCGACCTCCTCACACGATGATGCAGTCATGCCATCGGGCCGACTGCTCCTCCTGACCGGGTCGCCCGGCTGTGGCAAGACGACCATCGCCCCCCTGGTCGCGGACCACGCGCCACTCTCCGCCTGTCTGGACCTGGACTGGTTCTTCGCCAAGCTCCGGCAGGGCGCCATTGAACCCTGGCGGGAGGAAGCGCACCAGCAGAACCGTGTGGTCCTGTCCGCCGCCGCCTCGGCCGTAGCCACCTTCTCCGCCGGCGGCTACTTCACGGTGGCCGAGGGCATCCTCTTCCCCACCATGGTCGACCTCTTCGTCACCGCCTGTGAACCGCTCGGGATCGATCTCCACTACGCCGTCCTGCGCGCCCCGCTCCCCGTGGTGCTCTCGCGGGTGCAGTCTCGCACCAGCGAACCCGAGCACCGGGGGGCGTTGTCGGACGAGTCAGTGGTCGATGACCTCTGGACCCAGTTCGAGCGGCACGGTGTGGCGGCGCGCCACTGCGTGGACGCCGGCGACCAATCACCCGACGTCATCGCCGGCGAGATCTACCGGCGTTGGGAGAACGGCCAGTTCCGGCTGCTCGCCGACTGAGTCACCCGGACACCCCGAGTCACCCCGGGTCACGCCGGTCACCCCGAGTCAGCCCGAGTCAGCCCGAGTCACGCCGAGTAACGAATCACGGCTCCGGTCGTGGCACCAGTGAGACCACCTTCAATTCACGATCGGTCAAGTCCTGATAGCTGCCCCATCCCCTGTAGTGCCCGATCAGCCGCGGCCACATGTCCGCCCTGGCGTCGCCGGTGAGGACGTGGGCATCGGCCCGGTACTTTCGCCGGCCGACCTGCAGCTCGACCGTCGGCGTGGCCAACAGGTTCAAGATCCAGGCCGGTGGTTGCGGCCGCCCCCCGTTTGATCCGACCACCACGAAGTTCGAACCATCTGGCATGTACAAGAGGGGATGCGTCCGTTGCCGACCGGTCCTCCGGCCCACCGTGGTCAACAGCAGTATCGGTCCGGCCATCGTGCGATGCCCGATCACCCCGCCCGTCCGTCGATACAAGAAGCAGTGGACCCGGTAGGAGGGGCGCCCGACCACTCGGTCGAACCACACCGTAATCGTGGCCAGCACGGCGCCCATGGTACGTTCGTGCGCCGATCACCCAGGCCGGCCCTCCGTGGCGCCGTGAGCGTGACGTGACCGCTGGCATTCGGCCTGCGACTACGAGCCGCCCTGGGCCAGGCGCTGTGTGGTCGTGGTGTGGATCGGGTTCTTGTCGAAGTTCCCGAGCACGTGCTTGCCGAACGTCTCGACGGCCTCCTCGCAGGTCTCACGCGAGATCGACGTCGAGAGCATCCCGAAGGACAGTTGGTCGGCCCCGGTCCTGCTGTAGTTTTCGATGGCCTTGTTGACCTCGTCCGGCGACCCGACGGCGATGTCGCCCGAGGCGATGACGGCGTCGAGGGTCTCGGCGTCCATCCCCGGCACGATCTCGGGCCACTCCGGCAGCCCCTTGGGCTTGGGGAAGGTGTCAAGGTAACGGAACACCAGGCTCAGGTGGTAGTTGGACTCCGACTCCAAGAAGGCCTGGCGGGCCTTGGCCCCGTCCTCCATGCAGATCATCTGCGTGGTGATCATGACGTTGTTGTTGACGAAGCCACCGACCGGGTTCTTGCACTCGGCGACCTTTTCTTTGTAGCGCGCCACCAACGGCGTCAGCTGGTCCGGGGTGGAGAAGCCGAAGCAGAGGACGCCCACGCCCAACTCTGCGGCCAGGTCGAAGGTAGAGGGACTCCCGGCGGCCATCCAGATGGCCGGGTGGGGTGACACAAATGGCTTGGGCAGCACGTTGCGCGTCGGCATGGAGAAGAATTCCCCGTCGTAGCTGTAGTCCTCGTCCTTCCACATGCGCACGATCTGGGGCAACACTTCGGCCACCATTTCCCGGGTGATATCCGGGTCCTCGATCCCGAAGCCACGCTGCTCGGTGGTCGATGAGCCCCGACCGACACCGAATTCGAAGCGGCCCTCGGAGAGGTGGTCCAGCATGGCCACCCGCTCGGCGATTCGGGCCGGATGGTTGACCGGAGGCGTGATGTTGAAGATGCCCGAGCCGATGTGGATGTTCGAGGTCTTGGCCGCCACGAAGGCCAGGAACGATTCGGAGGCCGAGAGGTGCGAGTAGTCGGTCAGGAAGTGATGCTCGGACGCCCAGGTGTATTTGAAACCGGCTTGGTCGGCCGCCACGATGAAGGCCACCTCGTCCATGATGCGATCGTGCTCCGCTGCATCGCCGTGGAGGGCACGGTATTTCGGTAGTAGGCAGGCGGCGTTGAAAATCCCGAATTCCATGGAGTGGACTCGTCCTCCCGTGCGGCGCCGCGGACCGGTCCCGGGCGTGATCCAGCGAAGGTAACACGGGATGGTCTAAAATGCAACGTGTTCCAGTAATGGGTACTCCCTCCCAGGTCAGAGCCATTCGGAGATGTGATGTCGCAACCGGAGACAATTGCCCAGGCCGTGCGCGACCGGGCCGGTGACACCTCCACGGGCTTGATCGCGGGAGACCTCCGGCTCACCCACGCCGAGGTGGTCAGCCGAGCCGCAGAGCGGGCGGCCTGGCTGCAGGCCAATCGGAGTCCCGGGCCCTTCCACGTGGCGGTCCTGCTCGACAACGTGCCCGAGTTCATCTACTGGCTCGAGGCGGCGGCGCTGGCCGGAGCGGTGGTGGTCGGGGCGAATTCCACGCACCGGGGCGACGAACTGCAACGGGACCTCACCCACACCGAGTGCCAGTTGCTCGTCACCGACTCGAGTTCGCTTCCCCTCGTCGAGGGCCTGCGGGTCGGGGACCGCCTCGGTACGGTGACGTCGGACAGCACCCGCACGTTGGTCCTCGATACTCCGGACGCCCACCGCACCCTCGACCGCTTCGCCGGTGCCACGGCAGCCGACGCGCTCGATACTTCGGTCACGCCCGGGACCCTCGGCTATCTGTTGTTCACCTCGGGAACCTCGGGGGCGCCCAAGGCCTGCCTGTGCAGCCAGGGCCGGATGGCCCGCATCGGTGAGAGCCTGGCGGCGCGCTACGGCCTCGGGCGCGCAGACGTCTGCTACCTCGCCATGCCGCTCTTCCACTCCAATGCCCTCATGGCGGGCTGGGCCCCGGCCCTCGTGGCGGCTTCGGCCTTCGCGCTCCCTTCGCCGGGTCGGTTCTCCGCCTCGGCCTTCCTGTCCGACGTACGGGCGGCCGGCGCCACCTACTTCAATTACGTCGGCAAACCCCTGGCCTACATCCTGGCCACCCCCGAACAGCCCGACGATGCCGACAACCCGCTGCTCTACGTCTTTGGCAATGAAGGTTCGGCCGACGATGTGACCCGCTTCGCCGAGCGCTTCGATGTCCCGGTGACCGACGCCTACGGATCGACGGAAGGGGGCGCCACCGTGGCCCGCACACCCGACTCGCCGCCCGGCGCGCTAGGGCGGGCCCCAGAAGGCACCGTGGTGCTCGATGCCACCACGGGAGACGAGTGCCCGCGGGCGCGGTTCGATCTGCAAGGCCGGCTCCTCAACGCCGAGGAGGCCATTGGCGAGCTCGTGTCCAAATCAGGGGGCGCCGGCTTCGAGGGCTACTGGCGCAACGACGAGGCCGAGCGCGCCCGACTCAAAGAAGGCTGGTACTGGACCGGCGATCTGGCCTATCGCGACGATGACGGATTCTTCTACTTCGCCGGACGAGACCATGACTGGCTACGGGTGGACGGCGAGAATTTCGCCTCGGCGCCCATCGAACGCATCCTGCAGCGCCATCCCGATGTGGCCCTGGCCGTCGTCTACGCCGTCCCCGATCCGGTGGTGGGTGACCAGGTCATGGCGGCCGTGCAGCTCCGACCGGGAACGGGGCCGCTCGAGCCCGGCGCGCTGGCCGACTTCCTCGCCTCCCAGGCGGACCTCGGGACCAAGTGGGCCCCCCGCTTCGTGCGCATGACGTCGGCCCTGCCGATCACCGCCACCAACAAGGTGCTCAAGCGCGACCTACGGGCCGAACGTTGGAATTGCGCCGAACCCGTGCTGTGGCAGCGCACCAAGGGATCGGCCTATGAACCGTTGGGCGCGGCCGACGCCGCGGCGTTGGAACGCGCCGTGGGCGATCGGGTGCTGTGACCAGCGTGACCATGACGGCTCAGCGACCATGACGGCCCAGCACTACGACACGATCGGTCACGGCTACACAAGGTTCCGCCGGCCCGATCCTCGTATCGCCGCCCAGATCTGGTCCGCCATCGGTGACGCCGCACGCATCGTCAACGTCGGTGCGGGGACCGGCTCGTACGAGGACGCCAACCGGAACGTCGTCGCCGTCGAACCATCGGCCGTCATGGTGGGCCAGCGTGGGCCCGGCGGCGCGCCGGTGGTTCGTGCCGCGGCCGAACACCTCCCGTTCTCGGATCGCTCCTTCGACGTGGCCATGGCCTCGATGACCGTGCACCATTGGCTGGACCTGCGCGCCGGCTTGGCCGAGATGTGCCGCGTGGCCGATCGTCAGGTGATCTTCACCTTCGATCCTTCGATGCACGACGCCTTGTGGGTCTTCACCGAGTACGTTCCGGCTTCGGTCGGATTCGCCGACTCGGCGCCGCTGGAAGAGGTGATCGACGTGGTGGGGCCATGCCGGGTCGAGGTCGTCCTCACGCCCGCCGACTGCACCGATGGATTCGCCTCGGCCTACTGGCGCCGGCCGGAGCAGTACCTCTCACCGTCGCTTCGGGCCAACATCTCCGTCCTCGCTCGCCTTGACCCCGCCGACGTCGAGCCCGGCATGGCCCAGCTGGCCCGGGACCTGGCCAGCGGCGCGTGGCACAGACGGCACAGCGACCTGCTCCAGAAAGAATCGATTGACGCCGGCCTCCGGCTCGTGATCTCCGAGTCGTGACCTCCCGCCCATGATCTCCGGCCCCAGATTTCCGGCTGAGTGACTCGAGTCAATGGGGGCGGATCACCGAGTCGCCGAACCGTTGGAGTGTCTCGAGCGCATGGCCGAGGGAGTCACCCGGCACGCTGATACCTGACCAGGTGACCCCGAGCGCAGCCAGTTCCGCTACGGCGTCCAGCTGGGCGTCGGGATTGAAGTGCTCACTGCCCGGGTCACCCCCGGCGCTCGATCCGAACGCCACGTCGATCTCGGCTCGGTCTCGTTCGCCTTCCTCCACCAACTGCCAGAGCTCATCCAGCATGGGGCGAAGGTCGTCCACCGTCTCAAGAGGCGGTGACTTCGTGGTCTGGGCCAGGACCCGCGGCGCGGGGAAGGGGCTCCAGCCGTTCCCGTAGCGGGCCACCCGTCGTCGGGACAGGCGACTGTTGCCGCCGATCCAGATGGGCGGATGCGGATGCGGTTTGGGGTTGGCCGTTTGGCCTTTGGCGGTGAAACTCAGCCCCTCGAAGGTGAAGTCATTCTCGCTCCAGATGCCCAGGATCACCTCGATGGCCTCATCGAAGAGCGCGTTGCGCCGGTCGAAGTCGACCCCCAGGGCGCGGTACTCGCCGCGCATGTACCCGGTGGCGACGGCCAGGGTGAACCGCCCACCGGAGAAGGCGTCGAGCGTGGCCGCGGCCTTGGCCACCAGGAACGGATTGCGATACGGCAATACCAAAATGTTGGGGATCAAGCGAAGCCGATCGGTCACCGCCGCGCAGAAGGAGAGAGCGGTGAACGGGTCGACGGCGTCGTGCCCTCCGGCCTGTAACCAGCGCTCGGTCGGGGCCGGATGGTCGGTGAATCCGATTCCTTCGAATCCGGCGTCTTCGGCGGCGACGCAGAATCGGGTGAGGGCGGACTTCGTCAGGAATTCGGGATTGTGCGGATGTGCGACCAACGGGTACGTCACCCAGAATTTCATGGCGTGACCCTAGTGCTCCGGACCGCCCCTGGCCCCGGAAGCATCGGGTGCTAGGAGAAGTGCGTGTTCGGGCGATCCAGCGGTTCGCCGTCGATGTCGATGTCGGTCTTCTCGTTGTAGAAGGAGACCAGTCCAGCGATGGGCAGCAGTTGGCGGGTCGGGAAGTCGTACGCCCACGCGAGGTCGGGGATCGTACGGTCCCCCAAGCGGACCGACCAATAGCCGCTGGTCTGACCCTTGTACGGGCAGGAGGTGACGGTGTCGGATCCCACCAGGTGCTCGAAACGCACCTCGGTGCGATTGAAGTAGTAGCGGGTCGGCAGTCCGGTCTCGAACACCATCACCGGGGAGGACGAGCGGGCCAACTCGACCGCATCGAGACTGACCGACACCGTGCGGGTGGAACGCAGCGCGTCGACCCGCGTGTACGGGTTGCGAGGGTGTACGAACACTTCCTCGTCCTCCTCGAACCAGCTGTCGAGTGCGGCCCAGTCGAAGCGAACCGTGCCGGTGATGCCATCGATGTCCGAGTCGGTATAGCGGTGGGCCACGCCGGGACGATGATCGTCATCGACTCGGATCCCCAGGCGCTTCGCAATCCCCCGACGCAAGTGTTCCTCGTGTTGTTCATCGACCAGCACGCTGGCGTCGATGTCGGTCACCGGGATGTAGTACTGGGGGTAGTTGGGCCACTCCCATACGTAGAGGGCTCTCTTCGTGTCGACAATCACGCGATCGCCGACCATGGCTCGGATGCGCCGGGGGACCGGCTCCACGTGATTCTCGGGGACGATGGCCTGCGGGTAGTCACTCATCCGTTCCTCCTCGGGTCGAATCAGACAAGTTGGGCGCCGTCTTCGGTGCCTCGACCGCCTCCTGCCATGGTAGGCATCATGCGGTCAGTCCAGTCAGAACGCAGGAGGCAACGTGATCATCGTCGGTGGAACATTCGAGGTCGAACCGGACCAGCGTGAGGAGTTCATCGCCAGTCGCCATGACTTGATGCGAGCGGCCCGGGCCGAGGCGGGATGCCTTGAGTACACCTTCAGTGCCGACCCGATCGAGCCACATCGGGTGCTCCTCTTCGAACGCTGGGAGAGCCAGAGCGACCTGGACGCTCATCTCTCCGGCATGGGAGCCGGCCCGAAACCATCCGGTGACGAGGTGACCCCCACGTCGATCTCCGTCGCCTTCTACGACGCCACCGATCAGCGCCAGCGGAGGGGGTGAATCCCTCGGGCTGAGGTCGCTCGCGCTCACGGGTCCGGGCCCGCGTGAGTGGCGACCCCGGCGTCGACGGCGGCGCCCTTGGCGATGCGCCCCAGCGATCGACCCTTAGCGATCGACCCCGAGCACCAGGCCACTGGTCGGGACACCGGTCCCGGCGGTGACCACCACGTGTTCGAGGGCGGGGACCTGGTTGACCGAGGTGCCGCGGACGAGCCGGACGCCCTCGGCGATCCCGTTCATGCCGTGGAGGTAAGCCTCTCCGAGCTGCCCCCCGTGGGTATTGATGGGCAGCGCTCCGCCGATTTCGATACGCCCGCCCCGGACGAAGTCCTTGGCCTCGCCCTTGGCACAGAAGCCGAGCTCCTCCAGTTGGTAGAGGACATAGGGCGTGAAGTGGTCGTAGAGGATGGCGGCCTGCATGTCGCTGGGCCCGAGGCCCGAGGAGTCCCACAGTTGGCGGGCCACTACGGCCATCTCCGGCAACCCCAGCAGATCGTCGCGGTAGTAGCTGGTCATCATGTCCTGGCCGGCACCTGAACCCTGCACGGCGGCGCGGATCACGGCCGGCGTTCTCGGGAGGTCACGAGCCCGCTCCAGGGACGTGACGACGAGGGCCTGTCCCCCATCGGTCTCCTGGCAACAGTCGAGCAGATGGAGCGGATCGACGATATAGCGGCTTTCCTGATGCTGCTCCAGGGTGATCGGCTGCTCGAAGAACCACGCCTTGGGGTTGGTCGCCGCGTGCTTGCGGTCGGCCACGGCCACCCGGCCCAGGTCCTCACTGGTGGCCCCGTTGATGTAGAGGTAGCGCTGCGCCGCCATGGCCACCCACGAGGCCGGCGTCAGCAGGCCCACGGGCAGGTAGGAGGCCAGGTGCGCGCTCTCGGCGGTGGCCATGGGGGGACGCCCCTGCACCCCGGCACCGAAGCGCGCCCCGGAGCGCTCGTTGAAGGCGCGATAGCACACCACCACGTCGGCCACGCCGGCCTGCACGGCCAGAGCGGCCTGCTGCACGGTGCCGGCGGCGGCACCGCCCCCGTAGTGAATGCGGCTGAAGAAGGTGAGGTCACCCATGCCGAGGCTGCGGGCGATGTCGATGTCCGGATTGGTGTCGGAACTAAAGCTGACCATGCCGTCAACCTCCCCCGGCAGGATCCCGGCATCCGTCAGCGCCAGGTCGACCGCTTCGACGGCCAGGCGCAATTCGGAGCGACCCGAGTCCTTGGAGAACTCCGTGGCACCGATGCCGGCGATCGCCACCTCTCCGGCGAAGCGGTGCGGGCTCACGCCGCCTCAGTGCTCATCGGCAGCGAGACGACGACGGTGCCGGTGACATGGTCACCCAGCTGGTTGGCGCCGCGGACGGCCACCGTGACCAGACCGCGCTGGCCGTCTTCGGAAAGCGGTGCCTTCTCGGTGACCGATCCGGTGAAGGTCATGGTGTCGTCGGGGTAGTTGGGCACACCGAGGCGGATCTTCACCTCGGTGATCAGGCTGGAGGGTCCCGACCAGTCGGTGACGTAGCGGCCGACCAGACCGTTGGTCGTCAAGATGTTCATGAAGATGTCCTTCGAGCCCCGTGACTTGGCCAGTTCGGAGTCGTGATGCACGTCCTGGTAGTCGCGACTGGCCAGGGCGCCCGACACGATGAGGGTGCGGGTGATCGGGAGGACGAGGATGGGCAACTCGTCGCCCACGTTGACGTCGGCGAAGGCGAGCGCCTCGGGCTGGCCCGTGCCCGTGGCCATCATGGTGTGGCCTCGGCCAACGCCCGAGCCGCGATGCCGGCCCCGATACGGGCCAACTGCAGGCTGGGGCCCCCGAGCAGGAGCTCCAGCTGCTTGCCCCAGAGGAAGTAGCGGTGGATCGGGTACGTGATGTCGGCCCCCATGCCACCGTGCAGGTGCTGGGTGGCGTGCACCGTGCGCTGGCCGCGCTCGGACGCCTGCCACTTGGCCACCTGGACGGCGTCGGTGGCGTCACGACCCGTATCGAAGAGCCAGGTGGCGTTCCACAGGGTGACCCGCATGGCCTCGATATCGATGGCCGCGTCGGCCGCCCGCAGCATGGTGCCCTGAAAGCTGCTGAGGGGCCGTCCGAACTGGTTGCGTTGGTTGAGGTAGAGGGCGGTCTGGCGCAGGGCCGACTCGCAGACGCCGACCTGGAGCGCGCACAGGCCGGCGGTGGCGCCCATGACGAGCGTCTCGAGGGCGGGCCGGGCCGAGGCCGGGTCAACCAGGACGTCGCCGGCCGGCACCGCGACGTCGGTGAGGTGGAGGTGGGGATGGATCTCCCGGTTGGTGGTCGCCGTGCGCTCCAGCGACACGCCCGGGGCTTGCGGGTCGACCAACAGGAGGACGATCTCCTCATCGGCGGTGTGGGCCGGCACCACGATGCGCTGCGCCAGATGCGCCTGGGGCACGGCCAGCTCGGTGCCGTTGAGCACCCAACCGTCGCCCACCGCGGTGGCGGTGACCGGCGGGACGCCGTGCACGCCCATGGCCACCCCGTTCAAGGCGGCGGTGAGCATGACGTCGCCGGCCACCACGCCGGGCAGCCACCGCGCCTGCAGCTCGGGCGGCCCGAATTGGGCCAGAGGCAACGCGCCCAGCACCAAGGTGGCCCACAGAGGGACGGGGGCCACCACGTTGCCCTGGGCCTGGAGCAGCAGGCAGAGTTCGGTCAATCCGTAGCCGCCACCCCCGTGCGCCTCGGGTACGGCCAAGCCGAGCAGGTCGGCGGCCGAGAGGGCGACCCACAGCTCGCGGTCGACGACGTCGTCGGTCTGCTCGACCGCCAGGATGCGTTCGGCATCGACCAGCCCGCTGAGCAGGCCCACGGCCGCCTCAGACACCGCGTGCTGCTCGTCGGTGAAGGCGAAGTCCATCAGGTCGTCCCTCCATGCGATGAGGATGCGGGCCGGAAGACCGGGAGCGAGAGCTCATCGTCGTAGTCGACGAACGTCGCCTCGAGCGCCATACCGATGTGCAAGTCACGGCGATCGACGCCTTCGACGTTGGCCACGAGCCGCGTCCCTTCGTCCAGCTCGACCAGCCCGATGGCCAGTGGGTAGTCGAACGACGGTACCTGGGGGTAGTGCACTACGACAAAGGAGTACAGGGTGCCACGACCGCTCGCCGTCACGGTGTCCCACTCGAATGATCGACAAGTGCCGCACGCCGGCAGGGGTGGGTGGCGCAACGTCCCGCACGAGGTGCAGTGCTGAACGAGGAGGCGGTGGGCCCGGGCGCCCTCGAACCAGAAGGCGTTGTCCTGGGTCAGTGCCGGACGGGGGCGGGGTGGCCGCTCCGGCGCTGCCGTCGACGCGACACCGGCCGCCGACCCACGGGCCGGGGGCAGGTACTTGAGGATGCGAAAGTGCATGGTGGCGACCGGCTCACCACGTTCGGCCAAGGCCATGACCTCCTCGGCGCTGGGGTCCTCGGGGACGTCGGCGTCGGGCACCGCGGTGAAATCGAGGCGGGACGTGAAGAAGCGACCCGTGCCCAATCCCGTGCGTTTGGGATCAGAGATGTCCTCGATCACCGAGCGCACCAGCAGCCGGTCGCCGAGGACCAGCGGTCGGCCGTAGCTCTGTTCGCAGTTGGTAGCGACGACCGAGGTCAAACCTTCGAGATCGAGCAGGTGCATCATGGAATCGTGGGCCCCGTTGGCGGGGTCATCTCCCGCCGCACGGGCCTCGTCCGCCAACCAGCTGGCCCGAAGGCCGCGCATGATCCAGGCCTGGAGCATGGTGGGCGGGGCGATGACACCGTCATAGCCGTGGGAGCGTGCCGACTCATCGGAGACATAGATGGGATTGATGTCGCCCATGGCTTCGACCCAGTGCCGGATCATCGGCGCGTTGACGGCGTGCGGCGACAGCTGCGGCTGGCCGGACGACTGACCGACCAGGCGTTTCAGGGCGACGCTGTGATCGGGGAATGGGGACAGTTCTTCCAGGCGGTCACTCATCGAGCGCCCCGGATCATGCCCAGTCCGGCCGTCGCCACGATCTCGCGTTGGACCTCGTTGACACCGCCGCCGAACGTGTTGATCTGGGCCTGGCGCCCCGTGGCTTCGAGGCGACCGCGCAGGAGAGCTCCGGGCGACCCGGGGGTGAGGTATCCCGCCGCGCCGACGATGCCGGCCAGGATGCGGAAGACCTCAATGGTGCGCTCGGTACCGAAAACCTTGATCGACGACGACTCTGCTCCGGTGAGCTCGCCATCAGCCACGTGGACGGCCATGCGCCAGTTGAGCAACCACATGGCCTCGAGTTCGGCGTGACATCTGGCCAGATCCATCTGCACCCAGGGCTGCTCAATGAGGGTGCGCCCGTCGTCGGTCGGCTGGTGGGCGGCCCAGCGCACGATGTCATCGAACACGGAGATGGACAAACCGCTCCAAGCGGCCAATCCGACCCGCTCGTGATTGAGCTGGGTGGTGATCATCCGCCACCCCTCGTTCTCGGCGCCGACCCGGTTTGCCACCGGCACCTTGACGTCCTCGTAGAAGGTCGAGGTGGTCGTCAGACCGCCCACCGTGTTGATGATCGACCATTCGAATCCGGGCGTGGTGGTGGGCACGCAGATGATGGAGATCCCCTTGTGCTTGGGCACGTCGGGATCGGTGCGCACGGCCAGCCAGATGTAGTCGGCCTCGTTGGCTCCGCTGGTGAAGATCTTGGCGCCGTTGATGATGTACTCCTCGCCGTCCCGCACCGCTCGAGTGCGCAACGAGGCCAGATCGGTGCCGGCTTCGGGCTCGGTGTACCCGATGGCGAAGTTGAGCTCACCGGCCAGGATCTTGGGCAGGAAGAAAGCCTTCTGGGCTTCCGTCCCGTAGCGCATAATGGTCGGGCCGACGGTGTTGATGGTGACGAAGGGAAACGGCGATCCGGCCCGCCGCGTCTCGTCGAAGAAGATGAACTGGTCGGTGGCCGGTCGGCCCTGCCCGCCGAACTCGGTTGGCCAGCCGATGCCCAGCCACCCGTCCTTCCCCACCTGGCGGACCACCTCGCCCCAGGCCTCGCCGCCCTCGCCGCCCGCGGCCAACCGGGCCCGGACGTCATCGGTCAGCAACTCGGCGTAGTAGCGACGCAACTCGGCGCGCAGCTGCTGCTGCTCGGGGCTCTCTTCGAGGAACATGGCACACCCTCGGGGTGGATTCTCGGCGGTCCCTGCAGGTCAAGGCCGCTCCGGCGCAAAACTGTAACAGGTTCTCGTTGCTGATCCCCGGGCCAAGTCGGGCCACTTTCGGGGGCGACCGGGACCTCTTTTTTGGACCCCGGTCAGCCAGAGCCGGCCGGAAACGATGCCCGGGTCCGCGCCCGGGTCCGCGCCCCGAGCTCCGCCTCGGACGGCAAAGCCCCCTATCGGGCCGCTGTGCCTATGATCAATGATCACTGACACACGTTCTAGAAATTGCCCCCGCGGGGGTGCCACCCACCCATACCGCCGGCCGGTTGTGCCGGTTGGGCCGGCTCAAGGCTGAAAGGGGGACCATGGGTCTCGAGGAGATCGACCTCATCGACGGGCGCAACTTCGTGGCCGGCGTCCCCCACGAATGGTTCCGCCGGCTCCGGGCCGAAGCCCCGGTGTACTGGCACCCCGAGAAGTCGGCCCACCGGGGTGGCTTCTGGACCGTCACCGACTACAACGACTGCGTCACGGTGAACCGGGACTGGGAACGCTTCTCCTCCTACAAGCACTCGGCCCTCTTCACCGACATGGACGACGATCAGCTGGCCCAGCAGCGCATGATGATGCTGAACATGGACCCGACCATGCACACCCGGTACCGCCGCCTGGTCAACAAGGGCTTCACCCCGAAGCTGGTGCGCGACCTGGAGCAGCAGATCGTCGGGTATGCGGACGGCATCATCGACGCGGTGAGCGAGCGCGGCACAGCCGACTTCGTCGAGGAGATCTCCGCCGAGCTCCCTCTCCTGGTCATCGCCGAGCTGCTCGGGGTGCCCCAGGAGGACCGGCGCAAGGTCTTCGACTGGTCCAACCGCATGATCGGCTCGGAGGACCCCGAGTACCAGATCGAGGGCGCCGATCCGGGCGAGGCCGCCATGGCCGTGTTCAGCTACGCCGAGGAATTGGCGGCCGCCCGGCGGCTCGCACCCCGGCAGGACCTGGTCTCGACCCTCATCAACGCCGAGGTGGAAGGCGAGAAGCTGGACCAGCTCGAGCTTGATCTTTTCTTCATGCTCCTCATCGTGGCCGGCAACGAGACCACGCGGAACCTCATGTCGGGCGCCATGGTGGCCTTCTTCGACCATCCCGACCAGTGGGAGAAGCTGCGGCAGGACCGCAGCCTCCTCCCGAGTGCAGTCGAGGAGATGCTGCGCTTCGTCACGCCCGTCATGCACTTCCGCCGCACCGTGGTGGCCGACACCGAACTCGGAGGCCAGGCACTCCAGGAGGGGGACAAGATCGTGTTCTGGCACACCTCGGCCAACCGGGACGAGTCCGTGTTCACCGATCCCGACACCTTCGACCTCGCGCGCTCCCCCAACAACCACATAGCGTTCGGCGGTGGTGGCCCCCACTTCTGCCTGGGTGCCAACCTGGCCCGCATGGAGATCATGGTGATGTTCGACCGCCTGCTCGACCGCATCCCCGACATTCGTCTCGACGGCGAGGTGCAGCGGTTGCAGTCCAACTTCATCAACGGGACCAAGCACATCCCGGTGGCCTTCGCGCCGTCCGCACCCATCGGCGGCACGCCGTTGCCGGCCCGGGCCGGCTGAGCGGCGTGCCGCAGACCGACTCCAGGGCATCAGCCCGACCCGACGCGCCGGCCCGCTTCCATCAATCGATCACCTTCCTGCCCACCCGTCAGGCCGTGCCGCTGGCCCGGGTCAGCGACGAGCTGGGCTACGGCGGCATCTATATCTCGGACCACCTCTTCAACCCCCGCTCGCTCGAGTCCCGCTACACGTACTCGGTGCGCGAGGACGGGGCGCCCGGCTGGGAATCCGAAACGCCGTGGCCGGATCCGATGTGCGTGATCTCCGCCCTCTCCTCGGTCACCGAGCAGCTGCTCTTCACCACCGGCGTGTACATCGCCCCGGCGAGGGATCTCATCACCGTGGCCAAGTCGGTCGGTACCACCGCCGTCCTGTCCGACAACCGGGTTCGCCTGGGCGTCGGCGTGGGCTGGTGCAAGGAGGAGTTCGACCAGACGGGACAAGACTTCAGCACCCGGGGCAAGCGGCTCGATGAGATGATCGTGGCCCTCCGGGCGTTGTGGCGAGGCGGCTGGGTCGAACACCACGGCACGTACTACGACGTGCCCGAGTGTCAGATCGAGCCGTCACCGACCGCGCCCGTCCCCATCATCGGTGGCGGGCACTCACCGGTCGCCCTGCGCCGCACCGCGGCGCTGTGCGACGGCTGGATCGCCGCCGGCGCCTACACCGAAGAGGAGGCCTGGACGCACCTGGGCGAACTGCGCCACGCTCTCGACGCGGCCGGCCGGACTGACAAGGACTTCTCCATCTACCTCTCGCTCAACGAGCGTCCCGATCTCGACATGTTCCACCGGTTCATCGACGCCGGCGTGACCGACTTCGTGTGCGCCCCCTGGATGTTCGTCACGGTCGATCCCGGGACGCCCGATGACAAGGCGCTCTCCGATCGGCTGGCCGCGGTCAGGTGGTTCGCCGACGAGATCTTGGACAAGCTGTGACCCGAGTCGTTGGGCCCGAGACGTTGGGCAAGCCCGAGACATTGTGGAATTAGGGGTGGCGCCATGAAAGACATGAAGATCGGCTTGCAGCTGGGGTACTGGGGGGCGGGTCCTCCGCCCAACGCGGTGGAACTGGTCCAGGAGGCCGAGCGCCTGGGCTTTGACTCCGTGTGGACGGCCGAGTCCTACGGCTCCGACGCGCTCACCCCGCTGGCCTGGTGGGGCTCGCGGACCGAACGGGTCCGTCTGGGCACGTCACTCTGCCAGCTCTCGGCGCGCACCCCGACCGCCATGGCCATGGCCGCGTTGACCTTGGACCATCTTTCCGGTGGTCGCTTCGTCCTCGGCCTCGGCGTCTCGGGGCCCCAAGTGGTCGAGGGCTGGTACGGGCAGTCCTTCTCGGCGCCGCTGGCCCGGACCCGCGAGTACGTCGACATCGTGCGCCAGGTGCTGGCCCGTGAACGGCCCGTCACCAACGACGGGCCGCACTACCCGCTGCCGTACCCCGGCGGCACCGGGCTGGGCAAGCCCCTCAAGCCGATCGTCCATCCGTTGCGGGCCGACATCCCCATCATCCTGGGCGCCGAAGGCCCGAAGAACGTCTCCCTGGCCGCCGAGATCGCCGACGGCTGGTTCCCCATCTTCTTCTCACCGAAAGCCATGTCCTCCTTCGAGGCATCCCTCGACGAGGGCTTTGCCCGGCCAACCGCTCGCCGCACCGCCGCCGACTTCGAGGTGCTGGCTTTCGCGCCCACGGTGATCGCCGATGACATCGATGCTGCAGCCGATGGCTTTCGTCCTTCCCTGGCCCTCTACATCGGCGGGATGGGAGCCAAGGAGATGAACTTCCACTTCGACGTCTTCGCCCGCATGGGCTACGAGGAAGCGGCCACCAAAATTCAGGACGCATATCTCGACGGCCGCAAGGACGACGCCGCCGCCGCCGTGCCCACGGCCATGGTCGAGGACATCGCCCTGGTCGGCCCGACCGAGAAGATCCGTGACGACCTGGAAGCCTGGCGTGAGTCGCGTGCCACCAGCATGTTGATCAACGGCGATGTGGCCACCCTGCGCACCATGGCCGAACTGGTGGTCGGCTAGCCGGGCTTCCGCCGTGAGCTCCTCACCGCCCGATCGGCGTCTGGCCCGACGCGGAGATGGCCCTTAGTCCAGGCTGAACGGTGGATACTGGTCGGTCATGAGCAGGATGTACGCACTCACCCGTGTCGACCACCGGGTGACGCCGACGACGTAGTTGCGCATCCCCGCCGGCCACGCCCCCGTGATCAACACCGCGAAGAACGCGATGATCGCGACGACGTAGACCCCTATGTAGAGGAACAGCAGGACGATGTAGTGCGGGAGGGCCAAGAGCCACTTGATGAAGATGAGGCCGCGGTTGAGCTTGGGGGCGGGCTGGGCCGACAATGTGGCCGGCTCGGTACCGGGGTCGGCCGCTTCTGCCGGAAAGGCGAACTCGGGGTAGCTCTCGCGGATGAACAGCGCATACGACACCACCCGCCACTGGTAGCGCAGGACCATGGTGTTGAACCCGAACAGACCTTCGGGCATCTGGCCGGTAAAGAGGATGGCAAAGAACGAGATGATGAAGACCACCCGCTGGACGATGGCCAGCACGTAGAGCACCACCAGCTGGGGAATGATCAGCAACCAGTGCACCAACGGTCGCCACCGGGCGATCTTGTCCGGAGCATCGAGATCGAGCTGAAGCGGAAAGGTGGGTGGGATCATCGCCGGCGAGGTCATAACAGCAGGGTAGACCCCGGACGGCGGAAAAGTCGGGATATTCGCCGTTCCGTGGCAGGTCCGCGTCGTGCCCCGCCATCTTCAGCTTTGCATCGTCCACTGCCATCTCGGATCAACTGGTCACTGCCATCTCGGATCAACAGGTGGGGCTCGGGGTCGGGAGGGGCACCGAGCCATTCGGACAGCCCACCATCGCGGAGCGTCTCTCCCCGAGGCCCTTGGCCAGGACACACGTTCGGATCATGTTCGGATCATGTGCAACGTCACACCGATCGGCCACAATACCGAGATGACGCTTTTCAATTGGACGGACGCCGACGATCCGTCGGCGTCCGGTAATCCCGACCCGCCACTGGTGGCGGTCGGGCCGGACGTGGTGCCTGCGCCGCGGACCCCGGAGGCCCCTCGAGGTCGGCCCGAAGTGGAGATCCGCACCAGCACACGCCGGCGCAAGACCTCGGAGGCCAAATGGATGGGCGATCGAATTGTGGTATCGCTCCCGGCCCATCTCAAAGGTGAAGCGCGGGAGAAGACCATCGCCTGGCTGGTCGACCGCCTGGTGGCCAAGCAGCCGCTGCGGGTCGCCGCGGGCGACGACGACCTCATGGCGCGGCGCACTCGTGTTGTGCGCTCGATACCGGATAGGCGCTCAGCCCAACGCAGTCCGGTGGGTTACCAACCAGACCGCCCGGTGGGGTTCCTGTTCATTTCATTCTGGAGAGATCCGAATCTCACACCGACTGTCTTCGGTGCCCGGGTGGGTGCTCGACAGCGTGCTGGTCCATGAGCTGGCCCATCTGGTGCACCCGAACCACTCGCCGGCCTTCCATCAGCTGGCCGACCGCTTCCCGCGGCACAAGGAAGCCGGCTACTTCCTGGCCGGCTACGGGCTGGGGCTGGGGCTGGAACGGTGACCTTGGCGCGGATGTGACGCTGGTCGACGGAGTGCCGTCGACCAGCTCGGTGTC
>CAVURD010000030.1:0-41164 GCA_963743785.1 uncultured Acidimicrobiaceae bacterium
GCGCCGCTGCAGTCACAGTTCGACGAGCTGACGGCCCGGGCGGAATTCCTGGTCACCCAATCCACCGGGCTCAAGAGCGCCCACGGTGCGGCGCGGGCCAAGGTGGTGGATCGCGCCGGGTGGGCCACCGCCAACGTCCGCTCGATGCAACGGCTGGTCGGCTCGGCGCTGACGGTGCGCGAGACCGACAAGGGTCCGCGCCTGGGCAAGCACGCGCTCGCCGTGGGCCAGGTGGCCACCGGGACCCAACTCGGCCTCATGCTGGCGTACATGGCCACGCGGGTGCTCGGGCAGTACGACCTGCTCATCAGCGAGGAGGATCCGGCCGATCAGGACCTCGTCTCCTATGTCGGACCGAATGTGACGGCCATCGAGGAGCGTTACGGCTTCGCCCCCAACGAGTTCCGCCTCTGGTTGGCCCTGCACGAGGTGACCCACCGCATGCAGTTCACGGCCGTGCCCTGGTTGCGTGACCACTTCGTCTCTCTGGTCAGTGAGGTGCTCGAGCCCCTGCATGCCGATCCGCAGAACCTGCTCGACACGATCCGCCGCGTGGTGGACGAGGTGCGGGCGGGACACAATCCCCTGCGCGAGAACGGCGTGGCGGGATTGCTGGCCACCCCGGAACAACGCCTGGCCATCGGGCGCATCTCGGGGATGATGAGCCTGCTCGAAGGGCATGGGGACGTGGTCATGGACCGGGCCGGCGCGACCGAGGTTCCCGGGGCGGCCGGGTTCTCCAAGGTCCTCCACGATCGCCGGACCAATCCCCGGGGCCTGGCCCGGTTCATGAACCGACTGCTGGGCATGGAGGCCAAGATGCGCCAGTACGCCGAAGGCGAGAAGTTCGTGCAGGCAGTGGAGGCGGCGGGTGGCCCCGACCTGTTGGCCCGGGTGTGGCGGGGGCCCGAGTGGCTCCCCACCCTCGAGGAGATCCGCACACCGGGTGACTGGGTGGCCCGCGCCGGTGGTGCAGCGGTGGCGCTCAACGGGGTCACGGGGCACGGGGGCGGGGCTTGAGCTTGACCGGCGCGGCGAGTGGCGCCGCTCCAGGTGACCAGGAGATGGACCCGGGGTCGGATGGAGGGATGGCCGGACCTGATCGGGGACCTGCTGCCCCGGTGCACCTTCCCCCCGGCCGGTTCCGCGCTGGCGTGTGCCGTGTCGGGCGGGCCGGATTCGATGGCCCTCATGGTGCTGGCCTCGGCCGCCGGGTGTGTGGTGACCGTCCATCACGTCGATCACGGGCTGCGTCCAGAGTCGACCGCCGAAGCGGCGGTGGTGGCCGAAGCGGCGACCCGGTTCGGCGCCGCCTTTGTGGCGGAGCGGGTGGAGATCGGGACCGGTCCCAACCAGGAGGCCCGGGCGAGGGCGGCCCGCTTCGGGGTCCTTCCCCGCGGTGTGGCGACCGGTCACACCATGGATGACCAGGCCGAGACGATCCTGCTCAACCTGTTGCGAGGGTCGGGCTCCGACGGGCTGGCCGGGATGGAACCGGGCCCACGGCACCCGCTGCTCGGCCTGCGGCGCCACGAGACCCACGCCGTGTGCGCCGCCATGGGGTTGCACCCGGTGGTGGACCCGAGCAACGACGATCCGGCCCATCGGCGCAACCGGGTGCGGCACGAACTGCTCCCGCTGTGCGCCGAGGTGGCCGGTCGCGACCCGGTTCCCCTGCTGGCCCGCCAATCCCGGGTGTTGCGCGACGAGGTGGCGTTGCTCAATCTCCTGGCGGCCGAGGCGGCGCCCGATCCGCAGGACGCCCGGGCCGTCGCCGGCCTTCCGGTGCCGTTGGCCCGGCGGGCGGTGCGCCAGTGGCTGCAGGCCTCCGCCGCCGATGCGAGTCCTGACGGCGAGGCCTACCCGCCGTCGCTGGCCGAAGTGGAGCGGGTGCTCGACGTGGCGGCCGGACGGGCGCTGGGCACCGAGCTCGGGGGCGGCCGGCGGGTGCGCCGACACGGTGGCCGGCTGGCGGTGGAGGCACAGGGCTCGGATAGTGTCACCCCGGTGACCGCCGCCGACACCGGTTCCGTGGTCCCGAGCTGGGCCCAACCCGCAGTCGGGCCCGTGCTGGTCGACGACGTCGCGCTGCGCCGTCGGGTGGCCGAGTTGGGTGCGCAGATCACGGTCGGACTACGCCGACGACCCTCCCTTGCTGGTGGCCGTGCTCAAGGGCGCCATGTTGTTCATGAGCGACCTCTGCCGGGCCATCGAGCTCCCGGTCGACGTCGACTTCATGGCCGTGTCGTCCTACGGCAGCGCCACCCGGACGTCGGGGGTGGTGCGGATCGTCAAGGACCTCGACGCCGAACTCGACGGCCGGCACGTCCTGGTGGTCGAGGACATCATCGACAGCGGCCTGACCCTGAACTACCTGCGCCGCTACCTGAACGCCCGATCCCCCAAGAGTGTCGAGGTGTGCGCCCTCCTGGTCAAGGAAGGGGAGCAGCGGGTCGAGCTCGACCTGCGCTACATCGGCTTCACCATCCCGCCCGACTTCGTAGTGGGCTACGGGCTCGATGTGGCGGAGCGGTACCGGAATCTGCGGGGCGTGCACCGGTATGTCGGGACGGACGGGGACGCTACCCTCGGCCATGGCGCCGCCGGCGTCCGGGACTAGGACCAGGGACCGGGTCCAGGAATGGAGCGCCACCATGGCCGTAGATGTTGATCGGGTGCGAGCGGCCGTGTCCGAGCTCCTCAGCGCCATCGGTGAAGACCCCGAGCGCGACGGGCTGGTGAACACGCCGGTCCGGGTGGCCGCCATGTACGAGGAGCTGTTCTCGGGGATGCACGACGACCCGGCCCGTCATCTCGAGGTGACCTTCGCCGCCGAGCACGACGAGATGGTGATGGTGCGCGACATCCCCTTCGCCTCCCTGTGCGAGCACCACCTGGTGCCGTTCCTGGGCCGGGCCCACGTGGCGTACATCCCGGCCGATGATGGCCGCATCACCGGGTTGTCGAAGCTGGCCCGCCTGGTCGACGGCTACGCCCGCCGGCTGCAGGTCCAAGAGCGAATGACGTCCCAGATCGCCGACGCCATCGCCTCGGTCCTCTCGCCACGGGGCGTCCTGGTGGTGCTCGAGGCGGAGCACCTGTGCATATCGATCCGCGGGGTGAAGAAGCCGGGCACGACCACGATCACCTCGTCGGTGCGTGGTCTCTTCCGGTCCGATGTGGCCACCCGGGCCGAGGCGATGCAGTTCATTCGGGGGCACTAGGCCGATTCGGCTGACGTAGCCTGGTCGCCGTGATCAGTGCCAGTCCGGCCAGTCCGGCCAGTGTGGACCGCCCGATGGTGATGGGGGTCCTCAACGTCACTCCGGACTCATTTTTCGACGGTGGGCGCTACGACACCACCGAGCGGGCCGTGGCCCACGGGTTGGCCCTGGTGGCCGCCGGTGCGGACATCGTCGATGTGGGCGGCGAGTCCTCCCGTCCCGGGGCCGTGGGGATCTCCGTCGAGGAGGAACTGGCCCGGGTCATCCCGGTCATCGCCGCCCTGGCCGGCGCGGTGCGAATCTCCGTTGACACGGTGAAGCCCGCGGTGGCGGTGGCGGCGATCGAGGCGGGCGCCACGCTGCTCAACGACATCTCGGCTTCGCTGTGGGAAGTGGCGGCCGGGGCCGGGGCCGGGGCCGGGGCAACGGCGGGGGCCCGTCCTCCGGTCGGGTGGCTGGCCATGCACATGCAGGGGTCGCCCCGGACCATGCAGGCCGCGCCCCACTACGCCGATGTGGTGACCGAGGTGTATCGAATTCGTGCTCGAACGGGCCCGGGTAGCCATGGCGGCCGGGGTGGCCGAGGTCTGGGTCGATCCCGGGATCGGATTCGGCAAGACCCTCGAGCACAATCTGTCGCTCCTGCACCACCTGCCCGAGTTGGTCTCGGCCGCCTCGGCCATTGGCTGTGCCGGTGTGGCCGTGGGGACCAGTCGCAAGCGCTTCCTCGGTGTGCTGGCCGCACCCGGGCAGGAAGAGCCGGCCGGGTTGGAGGAGCGGGCCGAAGGTTCCCTCGCCACGGCGGTGGTGGCCATGACAGCCGGGGCGACCCTGGTGCGGGTGCACGACGTGCCCGCCACGGTACAGGCGGCCCGGCTGTATGGTCCGGGGGCCGAACAACGCACTGGGCCGTTCGGGTCATCGAGCCGGTCTGGGGGTGCAGCCGCATGAAGGGTAAGTGGGCGGCGGGAATCCCGCCACGGAACTTCACCTGGGTGATGAAGGACCATCTCGCCATCAGCGAGCGCCCGGGGGGCTTCGCGCCCAATCACCGGCGCGTGCGGCGCCAGGAAGAGATCATCTGGCTGCGGGTGCAAGGGTTCGGGCGGGTGATCTCCCTGTTGCCGTCGCCTCACAATCTGGCCGCCTACGACGATGAGGGGCTGGCCTGGGCCCACTATCCCCTGCCCAAGTCGGGCGACCCCCGCACCGTCCTGACCGATTGCTTCCGGGACATCGACGATTCGCTGGGCGCCGGTCTCCGCCTGCTGGTGCACCAGGACGAGCTGGGTGACCGGCTCATGGGCGTGGTGGCCGGCTACCTGGTGTGGTCAAACCGACTGCACAATCAGCCCCAGGCCGTCGCCCTGATGGAACACGTCTGCGGTCACGCCATGGGTGAGCCCGGTCGCGAGCTCCTGGGCTCCCTCGAGGGCCTGCCCCGGCGCCAAACGGCGCAATGACCGAATGACCCAATGACCAGACAGAGGTCCGGATCCGGGCGACCGCATTGAGATCCGCGATCTCGCGCGTGCTCGGCGTGCACGGTGTCCTGCCCGAGGAGCGGGACCGGGCGCAGCCCTTCTCCGTCGACCTGGTGGCCTGGGTCGACATGGCGGCCGCGCAGCGGAGCGACGAATTGGCCGACACGGTCGACTACGGCGCCCTGGCCCACCTGGCGGCCGAAGTGGTGGGCGGACGCTCCTACCAACTGCTCGAGGCCCTGGCCGGTCGCCTGGCCGATGCGCTCCTGGTGGCCGACGCCCGGCTGCGGGCCGTGGCGGTGACGGTGCGCAAACTGCGCCCGCCGCTCCCGTTGGACGTGGCGTCCACCGGGGTGCGGGTCTACCGGTCACGGTAGTGGGGCGCGAGCTGCGGGTCTGATGGCCGCCGACGCGGCCGCCGGCGCCACCGTCCGGCGGGCCTTCCTGGGGCTCGGTGCCAATCTGGGTGACCGCCGGGCTGCGTTGCGTCACGCCGTGGCGCAACTGGAGGCCCAGGGCGACGTCGTCGCGGTGTCTCCGCTCTATGAGACCGATCCGGTCGGCGGGCCCGAGGACCAGGACCCCTACCTGAACCTGGTGGTCGAGCTCTCCACCGCCGACAGCCCGCGCCAGTTGCTGGTGCGTGGTCAGGCGCTGGAGGAGGCGGCCCACCGGGTGCGCACCGTCCGCTTCGGTCCCCGCACGCTCGATGCCGATGTCCTGCTGGTCGGCGACCTCGTGGTGGACGAGCCGGACCTGGTCGTGCCCCATCCCCGCATGTGGGAGCGCCGTTTCGTGCTGCAGCCCCTCTCAGACCTGGCTCCCGAACTGGTTCCGCCGGAGCGCCAGATTGCCGCTGGTGGTCGGGTCGTTCGCCTGGGTATGCTGTAGACGTCTGATGTTTCCACCGCTGTAGGCGAACGGCACCCGAGGAGGGGCTGGAACGCCGAAGGAGGTCTGGTGCACACGATCCGAATTGTTGGCCCAGGACGGGCCGGTACTTCCCTGGCCGGCGCGCTGTCCGCACGCGGCTGGGATGTCGTCGGCTTCCTCGGCCGCCACGACGACGTGAGCCACGCCGCTCGCGAGGTCGACGTCCTGGTGATTGCCACCCCCGACGACGCCGTCGCTACGGTGGCCGCCGCCGTGGTGCCCCGGGCGACGACCACGGTGCTCCATCTCTCGGGTTCATTGGGGCTCGACGCCCTCGCGCCCCACACCCGTCGAGCGGCGCTGCACCCGCTGGTGCCACTGCCCAATGCCGAGGTTGGGGCGCAGCGCCTGAGGCGAGGGCGTGACCTTCGCCGTGGCCGGCGATCCCCTGGCCCGTCTGATGGTGGAGTCACTGGGAGGCCGGATGGTCGAGGTGGCCGATGCCGACCGAGCGGCCTATCACGCCGCCGCCTGCATCGCCGCCAATCACGTGGTGGCCCTCCTCGGTCAGGTGGAGCGGGTGGCGGCCTCGGTTGGTCTCGATGTGGAGGCTTTTCTCCCGCTGACCCGGGCCGCAGTGGAGGACGTGGCGGCGCTGGGCCCCCGCCGGGCGTTGACCGGCCCGGCCGTACGAGGTGACTGGGCCACGTTGAGCCGACACCTCGATGCGCTTCCGGCCACTGAGCGGGCCGGCTATCAGGCCGGAGCCGCCCTGGCCACGCAACTGGCGCACTCGGCCGCCCAGGTCGAAGAGACCGTCCCGGTGGTGGCCTGAGCAGTGGACACCCTCGGGTCCGCGGTCGAGTGCCGCAATCTGCTGGACAACACCCGGGCCACCGGCCGGACCGTGGGCCTGGTGCCGACCATGGGGGCGTTGCACGCCGGTCACATCTCGCTCATCCGGCGGGCGCGCTCCGAGTGCGACGTGGTGGTCGTGAGCATCTTCGTCAACCCGCTCCAGTTCGGTGACCCGGAGGACATTGCGCAGTACCCGCGCACTGTCGACCATGACCTGGCCGCCTGCGCCGAGGCCGGTGTCGATGTGGTCTTCGCGCCGAAGGTGACCGAGATGTACCCCACGTGGCCCGCGCCGGTTCCCACCACGGTCTCGGTGTCAGGTATCAGCGACGGCTGGGAGGGAGCGTCGCGCCCGGGTCACTTCGACGGCGTGGCCACCGTCGTCACGAAGCTGTTCTCCATCGCCGGTCCTTCGCGGGCCTATTTCGGCGAGAAGGACTACCAGCAGCTGGCGGTGGTCCGGCGCCTGGCGGCCGACCTCTCCCTGGCGGTCGACGTGGTCGGATGCGCCACCGTGCGGGAAGCCGACGGTCTGGCCCTCTCCAGCCGCAATGTGCGCCTTTCGGCGGAGCAACGCCGCGCCGCCACTGTGCTCTCCCGGGCCCTGACGGCGGGGCAGGCGGCGATTCAGCGCGGGGTCCTCGCCGCGTCCATGGTGAGTGCCATCATGCGCGACGTCGTGGCTCTCGAACCGCTGGTGCACCTGGACTACGCCGTGGCCGTCGGGGTGGACGACCTGATCGAGCGCGAGGACCTGGTGGAGCCGACATCAGTGCGGCTGCTCATTGCGGCCGAGGTCGGTCCGGTGCGGCTGATCGACAATTGCCCGGCCGGCACCGCGATGCGGCCGGCTCCCGAAGCCGTCCCGGCGCACCCCGAGCGCCTCCTCGAAAGGATTGGATGAACCGATGCGTCGACGCATGATGAAATCGAAAATTCACCGGGCCACGGTGACCGGGGCCAACCTCAACTACGTGGGTTCGGTCAGCATCGACACCGAGTTGATGGCTCTGGCCGACATCTTGCCCTACGAGCAGGTGGCCGTCCTCGACATCGACAACGGCGCTCGCTTCGAGACCTACGCCATTGAGGGGGAGCGGGGCCAGATCTGCCTCAACGGCGCCGCCGCCCGCCTGGTCTCGCCGGGCGACAAGGTGATCCTCATCACCTACGCCGAGTACGAACGCGACGAGCTGGCGACCTACGTGCCCCGGGTGGTCCACGTGGACGCCCGCAATCGGGTGATCGACGAAGTGTCGGCCCGACTCGACGCCGAGCTCACCCTGACCGAACCGGCGTGAGCGCGGCTGCCCACCCCGGCTCAGGTGGGGTGGGCGGGTCGGGACCCTTCGACGTCCTGGTGCTCGGGAGTGGAGTGGCCGGACTGTCCGCCGCCGTCCGCCTGGCCGGCTCGACGCCCTCACTCGGCGTCCTGACCAAGGGCGTGCTGTCGCAGTCGGCCACCCGATGGGCGCAGGGCGGCGTGGCCGCCGTGCTGGGCGGGGACGAGGACTCCACCGACCTCCACCTGGCCGACACCCTGGCGGCGGGCGCCGGGCTCTGCGACGCCGAAGCGGTGCGGATCCTGGTCGACGAGGGCCCGGGCCGCGTGCACGAGTTGATCACGTTGGGGGTGGAGTTCGATCGGGAGGCCAGCGGATTCCTCGCCCTGGCGCGCGAGGGCGGGCACTCTCACCCGCGCGTTGTGCATGCCGGAGGGGCGGCGACCGGAGCCGAGGTGGAGCGGGCGCTGGTCGATGCCACCTACCGGACGGCGGGGGCCGTCCTCGAGGGCTGGTTCGCCCTCGATCTCCTCATCGAGGACGGACGGTGCCGGGGCGTCGTGGCCCTGCCGCCGCAGGGTCCCGTCGTCGAGATACGGGCCGACCACGTGGTGCTGGCCACCGGCGGTGCCGGCCAACTCTTCGCGGTCACCACCAATCCGGCGGAGTCCACGGGCGACGGCGTGGCCATGGCGCTGCGGGCCGGCGTCCCGACGGCTGATGTCGAGTTCGTGCAGTTCCACCCCACCGCCCTGCACCACCCGGCCATGCCCCGCCCCCTCCTCTCCGAGGCGCTCCGCGGTCACGGTGCCATCCTGCGGGATGCCGCCGGCGATCGCTTCGTAGACGAGCTGGCCCCCCGCGACGTCGTGAGCCGGGCCATGGCGGCGGCCATGGTCGATCAGGGAGTCGAGCATCTCTGGCTCGATGCCACCGGACTGGAGCGTTTCGACCAGCGCTTCCCCACCATCGCGGCGTCCCTGTCGTCCATCGGCCTCAACCCGGAAACGGATTGGCTCCCCATCGCGCCGGCGGCGCATCACCTCTCCGGTGGGGTGGTCACCGATCTGTGGGGGGCCACCGCACTGCCGGGGTTGTGGGCCGTGGGCGAGGTGGCGTGCACCGGTGTGCACGGGGCGAACCGGTTGGCCTCCAACTCGCTGCTCGAAGGCATGGTCTTCGGCGCCCGGTTGGCCGAGCGGATCGAATCGGACCACGACGGTCCTGAGGCCAGCGGGGCGTTGCGGGTGCTGCTCGGGGGCGAGGCGCTCGATGGCATCGACGCCACATCGGTGGCCGCGGTCCCCCGGGACTGGCCGGCGGGACCGCGCACGGCCGACGAAGATCCGGCCACCCTTCCCGACGTACCCAAACTGCGCGACTTGCTCCAACAGACCATGACGTACGGAGCCGGCGTGGTCCGGTCCTCCCAATCGCTCGCCACCGCCGCGGCCGCCGTTGGCGAGCTGGCCGAGGCTCTGGGCGATCGCACGGCGTCGGTGGGGGCGGGGGAGCTGGGCAACCTGGTGCAGCTGGCCGATGCGTTGCTGGCGTCGGCCGGGGCGCGCACCGAGAGTCGCGGTGCCCATTCACGGCTGGAGTTCCCCGACACCGATCCGGCTTGGCGTCGACGACTGGTCCACGGCGGTCTTTCCCGATGAGTCCGGTCCGTCCGGTCAGCCGGGGCACCTCGTTCACCTCGTTCAGCTCGTTCAGTCCTCCCCATGCCGACGTGGTCGAGGCCGTGACCCGCGCCCTGGCCGAGGACCTCACCGACGTCGGCGACGTCACGTCCGCCCTCGTCCCTCGCGGCGCCACCGCCCACTTCGCGCTGCGGGCCAGGGAGGACGGGGTCCTGGCCGGACGGGACTGCGCCGCCGAGGCCTTCCGGCAGCTCGATCCCACCTTGACCACCAACTGGAAGCTCGAGGACGGGGAGGCACTGGCCGCTGGCGACACCGTGATGGAGGTCACCGGCGCGTTGCGGCCCATCCTGACGGCCGAGCGGACCGTCCTGAACCTTCTCGGTCACCTGTCGGGCATCGCCACCTTGACGCAACGCTTCGTGGCCGCCGCGCACGCCCGCAATCCGTCGGTCCAGGTCCTCGATACGCGCAAGACCACCCCCGGACTCCGCACCCTCGAGAAGGCGGCCGTGCGGGCCGGCGGCGGGACGAACCACCGGGCCAATCTCTCCGACGCCGTGTTGATCAAGGACAACCACCTGGCCGGCGCCACCATTTCCGGTGCCGTGAGGCGGGCCCGTGACCTCTGGCCCGGACTCGGGGTGCAGGTCGAGTGCGACTCGTTGGACCAGGTGGCCGAAGCGGCCGCCGCCGGGGCCGATGCCGTGCTGCTCGACAACATGAGCCCCGAACGGGTGGTCGATGCCATCGCCCTGGCCCGCGCCGAGGCCCCCGGCGCCGTCCTGACCGAGGTCTCGGGTCGGGTCAATCTCGACAACATCGGCACCTACGCCGCCGCCGGTCCCGATCGGATATCGATCGGGGCGCTGACCCATTCGGCCGTGGTGCTCGACCTCGGCCTCGATCTCATCTGGCGCACCGATGACCACCGCAGCGGCGGTCCCAGCGAGGGCGACCACCGCACGGGCGACCACAGCGCGGGAAAGGGAGACTGAACATGCTGTTGGTCATCGACGTGGGCAACACCGAGACGGTGATCGGGCTCTACGCCGCGGATGCCGCCGAATCGGACGCCGCTGCCGCGGCCGCCGCGGGCGAGAGCCTCGGTGTGGGCATTGGCACCGAACATGATCCCACCGCGCCCGCGGCCTGACCCATCACTGGCGGCTTTCCACCGTCCCCACCCGGACCCCCGACGAACACGCGGTGTTGTTGACGCAGCTGCTCGATCTCGAAGGACTCGACATCGCCACCTCGGTCACCGGCATCGCGGTCAGTTCCTCAGTGCCCCACGTGACCGGTGAGCTGCGCCAGATGGCCACGCGCTGGTTCGGCCAGGTGCCTCACGTCGTGCTGGGCCCCGGTACCAAGAGCGGGATGCCGATCCTCTACGACAACCCCAAGGAAGTCGGCGCCGATCGCATCGCCAACGCCGTCGGTGCCTATGACCTCTACGGCGGCCCGTGTGTCGTCGTCGACATGGGCACGGCCACCACGGTCGAAGCCATCAGTGCGTCCGGCGAGTATCTGGGCGGCGCCATCACCCCGGGCGTGGCTATCAGCCTCGAGGCGCTCTACCAGCATGCGGCGGCACTGCGGCGGGTGGAGCTGGTCGAGCCCCGCAGCGTGATCGGGCGCTCCAGCGCCGAGTCGATCGAATCGGGCACCCTCTACGGCTTCGCGGCCCAGGTCGACGGGTTGGCCCGCCGCTTCATGGAGGAGCTCGGTCCCTCCGTCGTTGTCGCCACGGGTGGTCTCAGTTCGCTGATCGCTCCGCACTCCGACACCATTGAACATGTGGAACCCTGGCTGACCCTGCACGGACTCCGGATCGTCTACGAGCGCAACGTCTCGAGCAACGGCTCGTGAGCGACCCCGAACCCGATCCCGATCCAGAACCAGCGGCCGCGTCCTCCTCCGCGTCCTCGTCCGCGTCCGACGTACCATACCGATTCGACCGGACTCACCAGGCCTCAGAGGTGGTCGAGACGTGGTCGAGCCTTGAGCCCGGTGACGAGTCCGGGGTCGGCGTCGCGGTGGCCGGCCGACTCATGCTGTTGCGCCCCCAGGGGAAGGTGGCCTTCGGCGAGTTGCGCGACGCCAGCGGCTCCATCCAGCTCTTCGCGCTGGCCTCGCAGACGGCCGAATTCGACGCGTTCGTCCGCCTCAACCTGGGCGATTGGATCGGGGCCCAGGGCCAGGTGGTCCGTACCAAGCGCGGCGAGCTCTCGGTCAAGGTGACCGAGTGGGTGCTCCTGGCCAACGCCCGCCGCTCCTTCGGCAACAAGTGGAGCGGGGTGGCCGATGTCGAGACCCGCTACCGCCAGCGCGAGGTCGATCTGTGGGCCAACGACCGCAGCCGCCAGTTGCTCATGCTGCGCAGCAATGTGGTCCAAGGCATACGCCAGCGACTGTGGGCGCAGGGCTTTGTCGAGGTGGAGACGCCGATCCTTCATCCGATCGCCGGCGGCGCCACGGCGCGCCCGTTCGTCACGCATCACAACACCTTCGATACCGATTTCTATTTGCGCGTCGCCCCCGAGTTGTACCTGAAGAGACTGGTCGTCGGAGGCTTCGACAAGGTGTTCGAGATCGGCCGCAGCTTTCGCAACGAGGGGGTCTCGCCCCGGCACAACCCCGAGTTCACGACGCTCGAGCTCTATCAGGCCTACGCCGACTACACCGACACCATGGTCGTCTTCGAGGAGCTGGTCGCCGGTGCGGCGCGGGACTTTCTCGGCACCACGGTCATTTCCTACGGCGGGCGGGAGCTCGACCTCACCCCGCCATGGCGCCGGGCCACCATGTCCGAACTGGTGGCCGAAGCGACCGGGTTCACGCTTCACGTCCGCACGCCGCGCCAGGAGCTGGTCCAGGTGGCCACCGAGGCGGGGATCGAGGTCGAGTCGGGCTGGGGTCCGGGGAAGATCCTGCTCGAGATCTACGAGAAGACGACGGAGGCCGAGCTGTGGGGCCCGGTCTTCGTCATCGACTATCCGGCCGAGGTCTCGCCCCTGGCCCGTCGTCACCGGGACGGCCCCGACCTGGTCGAGCGCTACGAGCCGGTCGTCGCCGGGCGGGAGCTCGGCAACGGGTTCACCGAGCTCATCGATCCCGACGATCAGCGATCGCGCTTCACGGAGCAGGCGGCCAAACATGCGGCCGGAGACGATGAGGCGTCGCTGGTCGACGAGGAGTACCTGCGCGGCACTCGAGTACGGGTTGCCCCCCACCTCGGGGTTCGGCCTGGGTATCGACCGCTTGCTGATGTTGCTGGGGGACGTGGCCAACATCCGCGAGGTCATCGCCTTCCCGACGCTCCGCCCGGAACGAGCCCCCAACTCTGAACGAACCCCGAACCCCGAACCCGAACGTTGAAGGTCGAGCGATCCCCTCACATCTCGTTCATACCTCCCTCACATTTGCCCGTCATCGTGGAGGTGAACAGGGGCGTCCCACCGGGGGGCGCCGGCATCGGGATCACATGAAGGAGAACACCATGTTTCGCAAACTCGTCGCCATAGGTGCACTGTCGGGGACCATGGCCCTCGGCGCCGTCGGGATCGCTTCGGCGTCCACGCCGGCAACGCCCGCCACGCCGAGCACGCACACGGTCGACTGCACCAAGGCCCTGGCCCGGGTGCCCAAGATCAACGCCCGCGAAGCCAAGGCCGCCGCATGGGTGACCAAGGCGCAAGCTCGTGAGGCCACCGCCACATCGGCCGGGCACACCAAGCTCGCCACCCGCATCGGAAATCGCATCACCCGGGTGCAGAAGCTCGAGGCCAAGGGCACCACCCTCCTGGCCCGCATCTCGGCCGCCTGCGGCACCGCCAGCAGCGCGAGCTAATCACCGCCAGCTAGTCGCAGCTACGCGTCAGCTGGGAGTTCACGCAGTCACGCACGCAGTCAAGCGGGCAGGTCGCTGAGAAGTTCGGTGGCCAGCCGAGCCAGGCCGTCACGGAGTTCGGGGACGCCGACACCCGCCGTGGCGGCTCTGGCGCGCTCGACGTAGCGCCGGGCCTCCTCGACGGCCGCGGGAATGCCGATGGATTCGGCCACGATGCTGCAGGCCTTGTCGCGTTCGGGTTGGTCCAGTGGTTTGCCCAGGAGGGAGCGGAGATTGGGGCCGGAGTCGGGATCGGCCAGCGCCACCAGCGCCGGCAGGGTATAGATCCCTTCGGCCAGGTCCTGGCCCGTCGGCTTGAGCAATTCACTTTCCGTGGCCGTGATGTCGAGGATGTCGTCGCGAATCTGGAAGACCATGCCGAAGCAGTGGCCGTATTCGGTCAACGCTTCGACCTCGCCCGAGGGCAGTGTCCCCGTCAACGCACCGATGCGGCAGGAAGTTGCGGTCAGCGCCGCCGTCTTGCCGGCGATGGCCGCGGTGTAGCTCTCCTGGCTGCGGTCGGTCTGGAAGGCGGACCGGACTTCGGAGACCTGGCCTTGGCAGAGCTTGCCCAGGGTGTCGGCCAACAATTTGGCGATTTCGGTTCCCAGTCCGGCGGCGATGGCGGCCGAGCGGGCCAGCAGGTAGTCACCCGCCACGATGGCCACCAGATTGCCGAAACGGCTGTTGACGCTCTCGACGTTGCGGCGGACGGTCGCCTCATCCAAGACGTCGTCGTGGTAGAGCGAGGCCAGGTGGACCAATTCGACCGCCACGCCGCCCAGGAGGTCATCGTCTGTGGCATCACGCCGTCCAGCGGTGGCGGCGGCCAGGGCCAGGAGCGGGCGGAGGCGCTTGCCGCCGGCGGCGATCAGGTGGGTGGTGACGTCATCGAGGAAGCTGTCGCCGGTCACGACCGAGGCGGTGAGCAGGGGCTCGAGCCGTTCCAGGCCCTCAGGCAAGCGGGGCAGGCCCAGGGCCTCCGAGGCGTTCACTCCTCGTGAGGATAGGCGACGACCGAGCCTGAGCAACACCCCGGCAAGCTGGGGCAGGTGCGCGAATCCGCTGGAGGAGGCGCAGGAACGCCCTCCCCCAGCGGTTCCTCTTGGTGAGTGCCGCCTGTAGGCGGGGGGGTCGCAGGTACACTGAGGACCGGGCAATAGAGATAGAGAGGCGGTCAGGGTGTTCGAACGCTTCACCGACCGGGCACGGAGGGTGTTGGTGTTGGCGCAGGAGGAAGCGCGCCTACTGAACCACAGTTTCATCGGGACCGAGCACATCCTGCTCGGATTGATCCACGAGGGCGAGGGCGTCGCGGCCAAAGCGCTGGAGTCGCTCGGCATTTCGCTGGAGGCTGTCCGCGAGAAAGTCGAAGAGACGATGGGTGTGGCCGGCACGGCCCCCAGCGGCTCCCCACCCTTCACACCGCGCGCCAAGAAGGTGCTGGAGCTGTCCTTGCGTGAAGCACTGCAGTTGGGCCACAGCTACATCGGCACGGAGCACATGCTGCTCGGTCTCGTCCGCGAAGGCGAGGGCGTGGCCGCCACCGTTCTGGTCAGCCTCGGGGCCGATCTGGGCCGGGTGCGCCAGCAAGTCATCCAACTGATGTCGGGCAACCAGGGCAAGGAGTCGGTCGGAGCCAGCCAGGGTGCGGCGTCGGGTGACAACCCCTCGGGCTCGCCGGTGCTCGACCAGTTCGGTCGAAACCTCACGCAGCTCGCGCGCGATGGCAAGCTCGACCCGGTCATCGGTCGAGAAAAAGAGATCGAACGGGTCATGCAGGTCCTGTCGCGCCGTACCAAGAACAACCCGGTGCTCATCGGCGAGCCCGGCGTCGGCAAGACGGCCATCGTCGAGGGCCTGGCCCAGCGGATCGTGGCCAACGAGGTCCCCGAGACGCTGACCGGCAAGCAGCTCTACACGCTCGACCTCGGCGCCCTGGTGGCCGGGAGCCGCTACCGCGGCGACTTCGAGGAGCGGTTGAAGAAGGTGCTCAAGGAGATCCGGACCCGCGGCGACATCGTCTTGTTCATCGATGAGATCCACACGCTGGTCGGAGCCGGAGCGGCCGAGGGCGCCATCGACGCGGCCTCGATCCTCAAGCCGATGCTGGCTCGGGGCGAGCTCCAGACCGTCGGCGCCACCACCATCGACGAGTACCGCAAGCACCTCGAGAAGGACGCGGCACTCGAGCGTCGGTTCCAGCCGGTCAAGGTGGACCAGCCGACCGTGGCCCTGACCATCGACATCTTGAAGGGATTGCGCGACCGCTACGAGTCGCACCACGCCGTGAGCATCACCGATCAGGCCCTGGTGGCCGCGGCCAACCTGGCCGACCGCTACCTGTCCGACCGGTTCCTCCCGGACAAGGCCATCGACCTCATCGACGAGGCTGGGAGCCGGTTGCGCATCCGCCGCATGACCACGCCTCCGGCCGCCAAGAAGCTGGACGAGGAGATCACGCGTCTGCGCGCCGACAAGGAAGCGGCCATTGAGAAGGGCGCCTTCGAGCAGGCCAAGAAGTTGGCCGAGCAGGAGAAGGAGCGCCTCGACATCAAGGACTCGCAGGAGACCGAGCTGCGGGCCGAAGGCGTGGACCTCTTTGACGTGGTCGACGAGGAGGTCATCGCCGAGGTGCTGGCCGCCTGGACCGGCATCCCGGTCTACCGGCTGACCGAGGAGGAGACGGCCAAGCTCCTGCGCATGGAGGACGAGCTCCACAAGCGGGTCATCGGCCAGGAAGAGGCCCTCAAGGCCCTGTCGCGGGCCATTCGACGTACCCGGGCCGGCCTCAAGGACCCCAAGCGCCCGAGCGGCTCGTTCATCTTCCTGGGCCCGACCGGCGTGGGGAAGACCGAGCTGGCCAAGACACTGGCCGAGTTCCTCTTCGACGACGAGGACGCGCTGATTCAGCTCGACATGAGCGAGTACATGGAGAAGCACACGGTGAGCCGCCTCGTCGGTTCGCCTCCGGGCTACGTCGGGTACGAAGAGGGCGGACAGTTGACCGAAGCGGTGCGGCGCAAGCCGTTCTCCGTCGTGCTCTTCGACGAAGTCGAGAAGGCGCACCCCGACGTGTTCAACACGCTGTTGCAGATCCTCGAAGACGGTCGCTTGACCGACGCCCAGGGTCGCTCGGTGGACTTCAAGAACACCGTGCTCATCATGACGTCGAACCTCGGCACGTCCGACCTGCGCAAGTCCTCCATGGGCTTCGCCAAGAGCTCGGAAGCGGTCACCCACGAGCGGATGAAGGCCAAGGTCAACGAGGCGCTCAAGGGGCATTTCCGCCCCGAGTTCCTGAACCGCATCGACGAGGTCATCGTGTTCCACGAGCTCACCCTGGCCGAGGTCACCGAGATCGTGGACCTCTTGATGGCCCGCACGATCACACAGCTGTCGGATCAGGGGATCGGCCTGGAGCTGACCCCGGCCGCCCGTTCGTTCCTGGCCGAAAAGGGCTACGACCCGCAGCTCGGGGCGCGGCCACTGCGCCGGGCCATCCAGCAGCTGGTGGAGGACCCCCTCTCGGAGCGGATCCTGTGGAAGGAATTCCGCGTCGGCGAGACGGTCGTGGTCGACATCGAGGAATCCCCCATCGACGGTGAGGGCCCGCAGCTGAGCTTCCGGGCCATCGAAGGCATCCAGCCACCTCCGTTGGAGTTGGCCGGCGCCGGCGCCGACACGGAGTAGTTCAAGCCCTCAGCGGTTTGTCCCGCTTCGCCTTGGCTTTGGCCACGGTGAGCTTCCGCTGCCGGTTGATGCGGCCGGCGCTCGGAGGCTTGGCCGGTGGGTCCCACGTCCAATGGCCCGGCCCGCCGCCGAGCTTCCAGCCGCCGTTGGTCTTGAGGTTGTGGCACGCGGGGCACAGGCGGGCCAAGTTGGCCATCTCGGTCGGTCCGTCGGCCGCGTAGTCCACCTTGCAATGGTCACGCTCGAGTCCGAGGCGCTTGCCGCACGTGGGCACCACACAGTGGCGGTCCCGCACCAAGAGCGCGATGTTGATCCGGTCACGGATGACCCGGGTGGTCCCGGTGACGGTGCGAACGTCCATCCCGTCTTTGATGACGAACTGCAGACCGGCGTCGCCGATGAGGTCGGTCGCCGCGTCGACGCTGACGGGGCCGATGCCATCGATCTCGCAGAGTTCGTCACCTTGGGTCGTGCCACGACGCAGCGCCTCGGCGTCGACGAGCACGACGGCCCGGGGCGCTGGGCCTGATCTTGATCGTCCCGTCGCGCCGCCGGCTTCCGCCATGAGCGCCAAGAAGGCATCGAGGCGGTGGGCTTCCAGTGTTTCGCCACCGGCCGCCCCTGCCGCCTTCCAGCGCGCCTTGGCGTCCGCTTCGAGGCGCGGGGCCACCTTCGCCCACGCCACCTCGTCGCAGAACCATTCGCCCCGGATCCCCCCGTTGGCGTCTTGACGCCAGCGGAAGTGGCGATTCGTGTGAACCCGGGCCCGGCGCTCGCGTTCGCACTCGGCCTTTCGGGCCGCGGCGCGCCGGCGTGACGCGGCATCGCTGAGCTCCTGATTGCTGGCGCCCTTGGCGATCAACGTGAGGAGAGCGCCGGGGGCTCCGGGAGCGACGGCTGAGGTGTCGGCCACGATCTTGAGCTGCGCGGCCGAGAGGTGGCCGTCGCGGAGGGCTTCGGCCAGCTCAGGAGAGTCGGCCGCCCTCTCGGCCGCAACGAGGCGGCCCTTGGCGGCACCGCTGGAGGACCCCGAGACGGCGCCCAGCCAATCAGGCGCGGATGCGTGGCCCGCTTTCGTGTAGGAGCCGGTCCTGACCACGACCGGGGTCAAGAGGGCCGTTCCCGAGGCGGCCGCCCGTTCCGCTGCGCCGAAAAGGGACACCATCGAGAGGGCCTGGTCGCCCGAGATGGCCCCTGGTGCCATCGACTGGACGACCCGCTGGAGGCTGCGGACCGCTTGCTCGAGTTCTGATTCGAGAGTCACTGAGGCCACACCGAAAGCCTAAAAAAGGGTTGTGACACCCCTTGCCTACGGTGCCGGCCATGACCCGCTCGCGCGAGCACCTATCACTGCACGACCTGCGGTAGCACCGCCTTGCAGTGGGCCGGCCGGTGTCCGAACTGCGCCGAGTGGAACACGTTCACGGCGACCACGGCCACCACCGTCAGCCGCCACCGCCGCTGGCGGAGCCGACGCGGTCCCCCTCTGCCAGATCGTCGGTGGGGATGCGCTCCCCATGGCGACCGGGATCGACGAGGTCGATCGGGTGATGGGCGGAGGCTTCGTGGCCGGAGCGGTGACGCTGGTCTTCGGCCCCCCTGGCGTCGGCAAGTCGACCCTGCTGTTCCAGGTGCTGGCCGCCGTGGCCGAGCGTGGATTCTCGGTGTTGCTGGCCTCCGCCGAGGAGTCCCTGGCCCAGGTCAGCGTCCGGGCCACGCGCGTGGGGACGGTACCCGAGCAGCTCATGGTCCTGGCGGGGAACGACGTCGGCGCCATCGAGGCCGCCATCATTAGGCGCCCCCCTTCCCTGGTCGTGGTGGACTCCGTGCAGACCATCTGCGATCCCGAGCTCGCTGGGGCAACGGGGAGCCTGACCCAGATCAGGGACTGCGTGGACCGGCTTACCCGGCTGGCCAAGTCGACCGGGGTGCCGATCGTGCTGGTCGGCCATGTCACCAAGGACGGCGACCTGGCGGGACCGCGAACCATCGAGCACATGGTCGACACGGTCCTCTCGTTCGACGGAGATCGTCACCACGCGCTGCGCATGCTCACGGCGGTGAAGCACCGCTTCGGGCCGACCGGTGAAGTGGGGATCTTCGAGATGCGCGACGATGGGCTGCGAGCCGTCCCCGATCCCGGTCAGCTGCTGCTGGGCGATCGCATGGCCGGCATTCCCGGCAGCGTGGTGGTGCCGGTGCTGCAGGGTCGACGACCGCTCCTGGTCGAAGTCCAAGCGTTGCTCGGTCCAGGTGGGAGCGGCGGGGGAAGCGGGGCGAGCGGGGGGAGCGGAGGCAGCGGGGCCAACGCCCGTCCGATCACCCTGGGCGTGGACGCTTCACGGGTCTCGCTCCTCCTGGCCGTACTCGGGTGCCGGGCCGATGTCGTCAACACAGGCGGTCAGGTCTTCGTCGCCGCAGTCGGCGGCATCAGCATTTCCGAGCCGGCGGTCGACCTGGCGGTTGCCCTCTCGGTCGCGTCGGCAGCCCTGGGCCGCGCCGTGCCGGCGGACCTGGTCGTGTTCGGCGAACTCGGGTTGGCCGGCGAGGTACGGGCGGTGCCCGGGGCCGATCGGCGCCTGGCCGAAGCGGCTCGGGCTGGCTTCACTCGGGCAATCGTGCCGGCCTCGACGCCCGTCGAGCATCTTGCCGTGGCGCCAGGCATGGAAATTCAGCAGGTACGCACGCTGGTCGACGCCCTGACGCTGTCCTGGTCGCCCGACATGGGCGACGATCCCGAGGAGGTGGTCCGACTGGAGGTCTGCGAAGACGACACTGCGGGTACGATGCCCACGTGGTCGAGGTTGGCAGCCAGCCGCTGAACGACGCACTCGCGCTGATCGCGCCAGGCACGCCGTTGCGTGAGGGGATCGACCGCATCCTGCAGGCCAAGCACGGGGCGCTGATCATCGTGGGCGACGATCCGGCCGTCCTCTCGGTCTGCACCGGCGGCTTTCTCCTCGATGCCGAGTTCAGTCCCCAACGCCTCTCCGAGCTGGCCAAGATGGATGGCGCCATCATCCTGGCCGCCGACGCCTCGCGCATCGCCCGGGCCAACGTGCACCTGATGCCCAAGGCGACCATCCCGACCTCGGAGACCGGGACGCGGCACCGCACGGCCGAGCGGGTGGCCCGGTCGATCGACGTGCCGGTCATCACCGTCTCCGAGGCGATGGCCACCATCGCCGTGTACCGAAAGGACCAGAAGCACACCGGCCAGTCATCGGGCTGGTTGATCGACCGATCGAGCCAGGCGCTGGCCACCTTGCAGCGTTTCCGGGTGCGTTTCGACGACGCGTCGTCCACCCTGTCACGACTGGAGATCGAGGACACCGTCTCCGTCCGAGATGTCGTCTCGGTCCTCCAACCAGGTGAAATGGTGCGCCGGATCGCCGACGAGATCGAAGGGCACCTGGTCGAATTGGGAACCGAGGGCCGCCTGATCCATCTCCAGACCGAGGAGCTCAGCGCCGGGGTCAGCGACACCTTGACGCTGGTGTTGCGCGATTACGCCGCCTCTTCCCCCAGCACGGAGCCGATCCGCCGGCCCTGGCCCGGCTGCGATCGCTCTCCCCCGACGCCACCATGGACCTGCCCCACGTCGTCGCCATCCTGGGCCTTCCGGCGCCGAACGACCAGCTGCACGCCGAGCTGGCCCCTCGGGGCTACCGGCTGCTGCACCGGCTGCCCCAGCTTTCCGAGGTGCTGGTCGAGCGCCTGGTCGTGCGCTTCGCCAGCCTGCCCGCGATCATGTCGGCCAGCACGACCGAGCTCGAGTCGGTCGAAGGGATCGGTGCGGCCACCGCCCGGGCCGTGCGGGAGGGTCTGGCCCGCCTGGTCGAGTCCAGCATCTTCGAACGCTACGAGTAGTCGGGTGACGGGACGAGACCAGGATCGGCCCGGGGCACGTCGGCCACTAGATCATGTAGAATGTATCGCTGTTGTCCGACCGGCTGACCTGCCGGGCCCGGTACCGCAACCTCTGGGAAACCGCCGCTGCAGCGGCGCCGTGTCCGTGCAAGGGAGATCTGTGTCGTTCAAGGTCGGAGACAAAGTTGTATACCCCCATCACGGGGCCGCCGTCATCGAAAAGCGGGAGACCAAGGTCGCCTTCGGGGAGAAGAAGGAGTACCTCGTCCTGCGCCTGGCCTACGGGGACCTGATCCTCAACGTGCCGGCGGACAACACCGAGGGCGTGGGCCTGCGAGAGGTCATCAACGACGAAGAGGTGGAAGAGGTCTTCGCCGTGCTGCGCAAGAAGGAAGCGCGGATGCCGACCAACTGGTCCCGCCGCTACAAGAACCACTCCGAGAAGCTGCGGTCCGGCGACATCTACCAGGTGGCCGAGGTGGTCCGGAACCTTTCCATCCGCGACAAGGACAAGGGGCTCTCGGCCGGGGAGAAGCGGATGTTGCAGCGGGCCCGGCAGATCCTGGTGTCCGAGCTGACCTTCGCCCTCAACGTGGACGAGGAAGCGGCCGAAGAGCGCCTCAACGAAGCGCTGGACTAACCACGGCGTGGCGGCGCACGTGTGGGCGATCGTGGTGGCCGGAGGTTCGGGTCAGCGCTTCGGCGAGCTCAAGCAGTTCGCCCTGCTGGCCGGCCGGCCCGTGGCCCAGTGGTCCGTGGAGGCCTGCCGACCGGCGGCCTCCGGCGTGGTCCTCGTCGTGCCCTCCGGGTCCGGGCGGGGACCACAGCGAGTGCGGCGCCGATCGGGTCGTCCCCGGTGGCGCCAGCCGATCTGCCTCCGTCCGCTGCGGGTTGGCCGCCGTTCCCGACGAGGCCGATGTGATCGTCGTGCACGATGCGGCGCGACCGTTGGCCACCGCCGCCTTGTTCGAGGCCGTGGTGGCCGCGGCCACCGACCACGGGGCGGCGATCTGCGCCATGCCGGTCAGTGACACCATCAAGCGGGTCGATGGGGGTCGTGGTCATCGACACCCTCGACCGCGACGAGTTGGTGGCCGTGCAGACACCGCAAGCCTTCGACGCCGCCCTCCTGCGGCGGGCCCATGCGTCGGGTGCCGAGGCGACCGATGACGCGACACTGGTCGAGTTGCTGGGCGCGTCCGTGAGCGTCGTCCCGGGCGACGCGCACAACGTCAAGATCACCACGCCCGCCGACCTGCGCGCGGCCGAGCAGTTTCTCGGAGGATGACGATGCGCATCGGGCAGGGAATCGACATCCATCCGTTCTCCGACGATCCCCACCGCCCACTGCGCCTGGGGGGCGTGCTCATCGAGGGCGCGCGCGGCCTGGCCGGGCACAGCGATGCCGATGCCCTGTGCCATGCCCTGGCCGATGCGGTGCTGGGCGCCGCCGGGCTCCCCGACCTGGGCCGTCATTTCCCCGACACGATCCACGCTGGGCCGGGGCGGACAGCGTGGACCTGCTGCAAACGGTCGTGGGCTTGGCCGCTGACCAGGGCTTCGCCTGCGTCAACGCGGATTGCACCGTCGTGGCAGAGGCACCCCGGTTGGCCCCCCACACCGAGGCGATGGCGGCGATGCTCTCGTCGGTGCTGAAGGCTCCGGTTTCGGTGAAAGCGACCCGGGCCGAGGGGCTGGGCGCCTTGGGCCGAGCGGAAGGCATCGCCTGTCTGGCCATCGTGTTGTTGGAACAGGCGTGACGCCGCCCCGTGGTGGGGATCGCCGGTCCGGCGCTCCGGTCCGTCCGGCCCCGCGTCGACGGCCTCCGTTGAGTGAGCTCGGCGGCGACGCGGTGGAGGGGCGACGGGCCGTCCTCGAACTGCTGTCGGTGGGACGGCGGACCGTGCGCAAGGTGCTGATGGCGCAGGACCAGGACCCGTCTCCGCTGCTCGACCAGATTGAAGAGCTGGCGTCCCGCATGCGCGTTCCCGTCGAGTCGGTGCCCCGCCATCGGCTCGATGCGGAGGCCCGCACCGAGGCCCCCCAGGGCGTCATCGCCCAAGCGCGCCCGATCGAGCCGGTGGCCCTCGAAGACCTGTGCGTGCCGGATCGGAAGGGAGTGCCACCCTTCTTGTTGGTGGCGGCCGGGATCACCGATCCACGCAATCTCGGGGCCCTCCTGCGCAGTGCCGAGTGCGCCGGAGTGACCGGGGTGGTGTTGCCGCGGCATCGTTCGGCGCGGCTGTCCCCGACGGTGACCAAGACGGCGGCCGGCGCCATCGAGCACCTGGCCTTCGCCGTGGTGGGTGGCATACCGGCCGCGCTGTCGGTGATGACCGACCTCGGCGTGTGGTCGCTGGGCCTGGCCGGTGAATCGAACCAGTCCCTCTATGACCTGCCGCTCGGCGAGGGTCCGGTGGCCCTGGTGGTGGGGAGCGAGGACAAGGGGTTGGCCCCGCTGGTGCGACGCCGGTGCGATGCGGTGGTCTCCATCCCCCAGCACGGCGCACTGCCCTCGCTCAACGTCGCCGTGGCCGGTGCGGTGGCCGCCTTCGAAGTGGCTCGCCAGCGGGCCCAGCGCGGGCCACTGACCATCGGGTCATCGGCGTTCCGCTGATCCGTTCCGCTGATCCGTTCCGCTACGAGTCGGTCCGGCTGACACCTCGCTCGTGCAGAAGGCGCAACGACGGGCCTCGACTGGGATGTCGCTCAGGCATTCCGGGCAGGGCTTCGTCGGGGGTGCCGCCTTTTCGTCCGGCAGGAGGTTGAGGCGCTTCAAGACGTGCGTGAGCGGGATGACCACGGCGAAGAACACGACCGTGGCGACGATGAGGAACGAGATCAGGGCGTTCAGGAACGAGCCGTAGTTGAACTGCGAGTTGTGAACCGTGAACGTGAGACTGGCGAAGTTCGGTTGGCCGATGATGGCGGCGATCAGTGGCGTGATGAGGTCCTTGACCATGGCCGCGATCACGGCGGTGAACGCGGCGCCCACGACCACGGCAACCGCCAGATCGATGACGTTGCCTCGGAGGAGGAACTGCTTGAACTCCTTCAGCACCTTGGGCTCCTTTGCTCGGGCGGTCGATATGGCAGTGAGGCGTGCTGCGGTCATGCCTGTGGTCGTGTCCGCCAGTCGTGGAAGGAGAAGTGGCAGCACCACGAGCACTACCCAGTCGGACCCGGTTGAAGGCCCTTCGGAATCAGCGGGGTCTCGCGATTGTGACCAAATGCGTTCTGCTACCTGGTGTTGCTGTTGTGCAGCTCCGTGAATCTGGGCTCAGGCGTGTCTGGAGCGAGGTGTGGCTTGACGACTTCGTTGAACCACGCGTCGTGCTGATCGATCGAGTCCCAGATTTCAATCACCGTGATGCCGCCGTCTTCCACGATGGCGTAGTGGGCAACGAAGCCATCGGCCTTACTCTGAGATGGCATGGCTTCAACGGCGACTTGATCGTAAGCCTCGGCGGGCATGCCGGGCGAGTGATGCTGCTTTAGGACTGTCATAGCCGCCCTTCGTTCGGGGCCCGAATCCGGACCTCGATAGGTTGCCATAAGCAGCTAAGGGGTGCCGAGAAAGACGTCTGTACGGTCGCTAGCCGGCCGGACGTAGCGTGGCGTTATGCGCTTCGCTTTCAAGACCTCGCCGCAGGATACGACCTGGACCGACATGCTTGCCGTGTGGAAGGTGGCCGACGACATCGAGCTGTTCGAGTCGGGCTGGACCTTCGACCACTTCTATCCGATCTTTTCCGACAGCACCGGCCCTTGCATGGAGGGCTGGATCACCCTGACGGCGCTGGCCCAGGCGACGACCCGCCTGCGCATGGGAACTCTGGTGACCGGCATCCACTATCGCCACCCGGCGATCCTGGCCAACATGGCGACCACCCTCGACATCGTGTCCGGGGGCCGGCTCGAGCTTGGCATCGGGGCCGGGTGGAACGAGGAGGAGTCGGGGGCGTACGGGATCGAGCTGGGCACGCCGGGCCAGCGCAGCGACCGCTTCGAGGAGGCGTGTGAGGTGATCGTCGGGCTCCTCACGCAGGAGACGACGACCTTCAAGGGCCGGTACTACCAGCTCAGCGATGCCCGCAACGAGCCCAAGCCGGTTCAGCGCCCCCACCCGCCGATCTGCGTCGGCGGTAGTGGCGAGAGGAGGACGCTCCGCACGGCAGCCCGGTTCGCCCAGCACTGGAACTTCGTGGGCGGCACGCCGGAGGAGTTCGCCCGCAAGCGCGACATCCTGCATCAGCACTGCGAGGACCTCGGCCGCGACCCCACGGAGATTCTCCTCTCCAGTCACGTCCGATTCGCCGGGGACGCGAAGGCCACCGCCGAGCAGGCCGCCGCACTGGCAGAGGTCGGCGCCGAGCTGGGCATTATCTACCTCCCACCGCCGCTGGATCCCGGCGTACTCGAGCCGCTGGCCAGCGCCTTGCGTGAGCTCTGACGAAACGCGGAATCAGAACACGGCGGCTCGATCGAGCCGAGGCGTGAAACGGAGCCCGAGGCAGCGTGTGGATTCAGGACATAGGAGACCGCCGGTCGTCCTGATGTGTCAAGACATAGGAGACCGCCGAGGCAAGGGGTGTTCCTGTGGACATGGGCCGATTCCTGATCGAAACGGAGCCCGAGGCAGGAATCGAACCCGCGACATCTTCATTACAAGTGAAGTGCTCTACCAACTGAGCTACTCGGGCCGGCGCGCGACGCCATTTGCCACGTCGCGCGGCACAACCTTAGATCCCTTCACCTGGTGAAAGCCTTGCGCGAGGGGAGCGGGCACGTAGGCTGGCACCTCAATGGCCTCTGACCCGCCCCCTTCGGATCCTCGGCATTCGGCGGACCACCGAGGTGCCAACCGGATTTCTCCCCTTCGGGCCGGCATCGTGCTGATCGGATTCCTGGTCGGCGCAACCGTCCTGGTGGCGGTGGGAACCCGAGCTCCGGTGAGCGGCCTGCCTTCGTCCGCGGTGACCACCACCACGACAGCGGCGCGGGCGGCAGCACCACCACCACGACGCGGGCGGGGGGCACCACCACGACGACGATGGCCCGGAGCGCCACCAGCGTCCAGGTGGCCAACGGCTCCCAGGGGACGAATCTGGCGGCGCACTACTCGGCCATCTTGAGCGCTCAGGGCTGGGCCACGAAACCGCCCCTGGATGCCACGGCGCAAGAGGCCACCTCGTCTGTGTACTACGCCGCCGGGCAACAGGAGGCGGCCGCGGCGATAGCCACCGAACTCAAATTGAGCCCCTCCGCCGTGCACCCCCTGACGACGGCGGTACCGGTCACGGGGGCCAGTGGGAACGACGTGGTGGTGGTCATCGGTGCCGATCTGGCGGCCCAGGCCGGCACCTGACCCGCCAGCCTGCGCTCGCCGTGAGCGACCTGCCCCTGCCGCCCCGGCAGCCGACCCTCCCGCCGCTACCTGACCTCCTCGTCCCCCTGGCCGAGTCGCCACGCCGCAGCGCGTTGTGCCTCGATTTCGACGGCACGCTTGCCGCCATTGTCGATGACCCGGTGGCCGCCCGCCCGTTGCCCGGCGTCGCCGACCTTCTGGCTCGACTGGCGGCGCACCTCGGGCTGGTGGCCGTCATATCGGGGAGGCCGGCCTCGTTCCTCCAATCGGTACTGGCGTCGCCGAGCGGCGTACGCCTCATCGGCCTCTACGGCCTGGAGGAGGTCGGCGGCGACGGGAGACGGATCGTGGCACCCGGCGCCGCACCGTGGGAAGCGGTGATCACCGAAGTGGTGGCCCTGGCCCGGTCCACGGCGCCGGCCGGGATCTACGTCGAGCCCAAGGGACTCACAATGACCCTGCACTGGCGCAACGCTCCCGGGGAAGCCGACTGGGTGAGCGCGTTCGTCGCGCAACAGAGCGAGGCCAGGGGTCTGGCGGTGCATTCGGGACGGCACGAGCTCGAACTGCGGCCTCCCCTGGCGGTCGACAAGGGGACGGTGGTGCGCCGCCTGGCCGCTGGCTTCGACGCGGTGGCGGCCTTCGGCGATGACATCGGCGACCTCCCGGCATTTGACGCGCTGGCCGAACTGTCCACGACCGGGGTCGCCGTGGCCCGGGTCGCGGCGGTCGACGCCGAGAGCCCGGCCGTGGTGGCGGATCGAGCCGATCTGGTGGTCGAGGGGCCGGCCGGCGCGGTGGCGCTGCTCGAGCGGCTGGCTCAGGCCTGGGAGTAGGCCTGGGAATAGGCCTGGGAATGGGCGATCAGCGACCGGCCGCGGCGAGCTGGTCCTGCATCCAGTCGGCGGCGGTCCGGGACCTCACGAGAGATTTGAGGTGCTCGGCCCGCCGTTGCCGTTCCTCTGGGTCCATGCTCAGCGCCCGATGGAGCGCCTCGGCCGTCCCGCTGACATCGAAGGGGTTGATGCCCAGCGCCGGTTCACCCAGTTCCTCGAAGGCCCCGGCCTCCCGGGAGAGCACCAGCACGCCGGCCGCGGTGTTGAGCAGCGGGCCCTCCTTGGCCACCAGATTGAGGCCGTCGCGCACGGGGTTGACCAGGAGCACATCGGAGATGGTCAGACGCGGCCACCGAACGGGGCCGGTCGTCTTCGACGTGCAGCACGATGGGTGTCCACGACGGGGTGCCCCAGGCGTGGTTGATGCGCTCCGCCGTGTGGGCGACCTCGGCCTCGAGGGCCAGGTAGTCGGCCAGCCCCTGGCGCGAGGGGTAGACGAGCGCCAGGTGGACCACGGCGCCGACCCACTCCGGCCGGGCGGCCAACAGCTCTTCGAACGCCAGCATGCCGCGCACGATGTTCTTGGAGGGCTCCACCCGGTCGACCCGAAGGACGATGCGCTTCCCCCCGGTCTCGGACCGGAGCTGCGCCACCGATCGGGTGCACTCGGGGCTGGCCGCTTCGGCCAGGAGCCCGTCCTGGTCGGGTGAGAGGGAGGAGACGAAGGTGGGCGGGGCGATGGCGGATCCCGCCAGTTCGGCGTGGGCGAAGCAGGCGCGGAATCCCTCGGCCCAATGCTCGGCGTGAAAGCCGCAGGCGCCGAATCCAGCCAGACCGGCCATGAGCTCGCGGGCGGCGTCGTCGGGGAGCACGCGCAGCATGTTCGGGTCGGCGAAGGGGATGTGGCAGAAGTGGACCGTGCGCAGATCGGGGCGGGATTCCCGCAGCATCTGCCCCAGCAGGGAGAAGTGGTAGTCCTGCACCAGGACCGCCGCCGCGTCGGGGGCTTCGGCGCTGACCACGTCGGCCACGGCCCGGTTGTAGGCGCGGTAGCCGGCCCAGGCCGCATGCCAATGGCGGTCGAAGCGGGGCCGGCGGGGCAGGTCGAAGAGGTGGTGGTGGAGGTACCACAGGGTGGTGTTGGCGATGACGTCGTAGGCCATGCGGTAGGTGCCCGGGTCGACGGTGACCGAGCGGAGGGCGAGGGCCGGATCGAGCATGCGACCGGCCGCCACCGCGGCCTCGTCGGCCGCGCCCATGGTCATGGAGAACCACATGGCGTCGGTGTCGGCGCCGGCCAGGAGCGGTCGCAGCGCCGAGACCAGCCCGCCACCACCGGCCAGCGGTTGCAGGTTGTGCTCGGCGTCGAAGCGGAACGACAGCGGTCCCCGGTTGGAGACGACGATCGTGTCGGGTTTCGTCATCGGCGGATCACGGGCGGATCACGGGCGGATCACGGGCGGATGCGGTCCAGCGCCGCCCGGAGCACATCGACGGCCTGGGGGCGCAGTTCGTGCAGGGGCCGGTTGCGGTGGATGCGCTCGCCCAGGTCGACCTGGGCCAGGACGCCAGGGCCGATGTGGGTGGCCACATCGATCAGCAGGGCGATCTCGACGCCGTAGCCGTCGGCGAACCCGACCTTTTCGAACACCCACCGGTGGCCCGCCGTCTCCCCGGCCAGCGGCTGGCGGATCTCGGAGAGCTCGGGGAAGAGCAGCTCGAGCACCGGCCGAGCCACCAACTCGGTGACCCGACCGCCACCGGTGGGCTCGCCGTGCAGCGGGCGGGTGTAGAAGCCCTTCACCAGGGCGATGTCGTGGTGGAGGAGGAGCGGCCCGAGCATGCCGGTGACGAAGGCGGGCGTCGTGTTGGCCACGTCGGCATCGAGGTAGACGATGACGTCGCCGCCCGCCGCCTCGAGCGCGGCGGCCATGGCCTGGCCCTTGCCCCCGTCGGCCCCCTGGCTCGAGACCACCCGGGCGCCCGCCGCCCGTGCCTGCTCCGCCGTGTCGTCGATCGAGCCGTCGTTGAGCACGAGGACCTCGTCGACCAACCCGTTCCCGCCGGCCGAGGCCAAGAAGGGCTGGACGACGGCCCGGACCACCGACCCGACGGTCGACCCCTCGTCCCGGGCCGGGATGCACACCGACACCGTGCGGTCGGCCTTGGCCGCGAGCAGGCGGGCCACCGGGAAGTCGGCGTGGTGGTAGGTGCGGGGGCCGCCTGCCGGCGGCTGGCCTCCGTGACCTCCCGAGTGATCTCCCGACATAGGAGCATCTTCGCGTGCATTGACGGCGGGTGGATCACCGGTGATGGCAGGCGCTACCATGTAGCCCATCATCCAGAGCGACTGAGGGACGGGCCCGTCGACGTCGCGGCAACCAGTGCATTCCCCACCTTGGGGGGCAACAGGTGCCAATGCCCGATCGATGAGGAGGACCAGATGGTCGATTGTGTCACCGGGTTGCGTTGTCGTGAATGTGCGCGCCCGTTCCCCGCTGAAGCGCTGCACGTCTGCGACTACTGCTTCGGGCCGCTCGAGGTCGCCTACGACTATGAGCGGATCGCCGCCACGGTGACCCGGGAGCGGATCGCCGCCGGGCCACGGTCCATCTGGCGCTACCGCGATCTCCTCCCCGTCGATGACGAGGCGCCGGTCGACCTCGGTGCCGGCTTCACCCCCCTGGTGCGGGCCGACCGCCTGGCGGCCGAGTTGGGCCTGGGCGAGCTGTGGATCAAGGACGACACGGCCAACCCCACCGGTTCGTTCAAGGACCGGGTGGTGTCGGTCGCCCTCACCAAGGCCCGCCAACTCGGCTTCAAGGTGGCGGCGTGTGCCTCGACCGGGAACCTGGCCAACTCGGTGGCGGCCCATGCCGCCCGGGCCGGCCTCGAATCGGTGGTCCTGATCCCCCATGATCTCGAAGCGGCCAAGGTGACGATGACCACGATCTACGGCGGGACGGTGATCGCGGTCGAAGGCACCTACGACGACGTCAACCGGCTCTGTGCCGAACTGACCAGCGAGCGCCCGAGCTGGGCCTTCGTCAATGTCAACGTGCGCACCTACTACGCCGAGGGCTCGAAGACGCTGGCCTTCGAGATCGCCGAGCAGCTGGGCTGGGAGGCGCCCGATCACGTGGTGGTGCCCATCGGCTCGGGCAGCCAGCTGACCAAGGTGGCCAAGGGATTCCGCGAGTTGGGTGAGGTCGGATTGTTGGACGAGGTGCCCGAGGTGCGGATCTCGGGGGCGCAGGCCGAAGGGTGTTCCCCGGTGGCCACCGCCTTCGCCGAGGGGACCGACGCCATCCGGCCGGTCCGGCCACACACCATCGCCAAGTCGCTGGCCATCGGCAACCCGGCCGACGGGTGGTACGCCCTCGAGGCGATGCGCTCGTCCGGCGGCTCGTGTGCCGCGGTGACCGACGACGAGGTGGTCGAGGCCATCGGGCTGCTGGCCCGCACCGAGGGCATCTTCGCCGAGACGGCCGGCGGCGTGACCATCGCCACCCTGGCCAAGCTGGCCGCCTCGGGCGCCGTCCGGCGCGACGAGCGGGTGGTGGCCCTGGTGACGGGGCACGGCCTCAAGACCGTCGAGGCCCTGACCGGCCAGGGCCGCCCCTCGGCGACGATCGCGCCCACGCTGGACGCCTTCGATGCCGCCGTGCGTGACCGCGAGGAGAGTGAGAGCACCCGATGAGCGTGACCATCCGCATCCCCACCCAATTGCGCACCCTGACCGGAGGGGCCGGCGCGGTCGAGGTCGACGGCGCCACCGTCGGCGAGGCCCTCAAGCAGCTCGACGCCGCCCATCCGGGCCTGGCCGAGCGCCTCTTCGACGCCGACGGCGCCCTGCGCCGCTTCGTCAACGTGTTCCTGGCCGATGAGGACGTCCGCTTCCTCGATGGGCTTGCAACCCCAGTGGCACCCGGGCAGACGCTTTCCATCGTCCCGGCCGTCGCCGGGGGATGAGTTGGTTCTTAGCCTCTGGCCTGGCCTTTCCTGCCTGCGGTTGCGCCCGAGCGCCTGAGCGTGGTTTTCTATTAGCACTCGACACGTTAGAGTGCTAACGGCCCCAATCGGGCCCGCGGAAGACGCACGAACGAAGAACGATGGAGGAACTCACCAGATGGCCAAGCTGATCGCATTCCAGGAAGACGCCCGCCGCGGACTCGAGACCGGCATGAACAAACTGGCGGACGCCGTGCGCGTCACGCTCGGCCCAAAAGGCCGCAACGTGGTGCTCGACAAGAAGTGGGGCGCCCCGACCATCACCAATGACGGCGTCTCCATTGCCAAGGAGATCGACCTCGAGGACCCCTACGAGCGCATCGGCGCCGAGCTGGTCAAGGAAGTAGCCAAGAAGACCGACGACGTCGCCGGTGACGGGACCACCACGGCCACCGTGCTGGCGTGGGCCATGGTCCACGAGGGCCTGCGCAACGTCGCGGCCGGGGCCAACCCCATGTCGCTCAAGAAGGGCATCGAGGCCGCCGTCGAGACGGCCGTGAGCGCCATCCACAGCATCTCCAAGGAGACCGAGACCAAGGCGCAGATCTCCCAGGTCGCCTCCATCTCAGCCGCCGACAACGAGATCGGCGAGATGATCTCCGAGGCCATCGACAAGGTGGGCCGTGACGGCGTCATCACCGTCGAGGAGTCGCAGACCTTCGGCATGGACATGGACCTGGTCGAGGGCATGCGCTTCGACAAGGGCTACATCGCCCCGTACTTCGTGACCGACCCCGAGCGCATGGAAGCGGTGCTCGAGGACGCGTACATCCTTCTCGTCGGCACCAAGATCACGGCCGTCCGTGACCTGCTGCCGGTGCTCGAGAAGGTCATGCAGGGCGGCAAGCCGCTGCTGATCATCGCCGAGGACGTCGAGGGCGAGGCCCTGGCCACCCTGGTGGTCAACAAGATCCGTGGCACCTTCCGTTCGGTGGCCGTCAAGGCCCCCGGCTTCGGCGAGCGTCGCAAGGCCATGCTGCAGGACATCGCCATCCTCACCGGCGCCCAGGTGGTCACCGAAGAGGTCGGCCTCAAGCTCGAGAACGTCACGGTCGACCTGCTGGGCACGGCCCGCAAGGTCGTGATCACCAAGGACGAGACCACCATCATCGAGGGTGCGGGCTCGGAGAACGACATCAAGGGCCGGGTCAACCAGATCAAGACCGAGATCGAGAACACCGACTCGGACTACGACCGTGAGAAGTTGCAGGAGCGGCTGGCCAAGCTCTCCGGCGGCGTGGCCGTGATCAAGGTCGGCGCAGCCACCGAGGTCGAGCTCAAGGAGAAGAAGCACCGCATCGAGGACGCGGTCTCGACCACCAAGGCGGCCATCGAAGAGGGTGTCGTCCCCGGCGGCGGCGTGGCCCTCCTGCGGGCGCAGGTGGCCATCCTCGAGCGGGCCGAGAAGCTCGAAGGCGACGAGGCCACCGGTGCTCGCATCGTGGCGCGGGCCGTCGAGGAGCCGTTGAAGCAGATTGCCGTCAACGCCGGCCTCGAGGGTGGCGTCATCGTCGACAAGGTGCGCCACCTCAAGGGTGCCCACGGCCTGAACGCGGCCACCGGCGAGTACGGCGACCTGTTCAAGGAAGGCGTCATCGACGCCGCCAAGGTGACCCGTTCGGCTCTGCAGAACGCGGCCTCCATCGCGGCGCTCTTCCTCACCACCGAGGCCGTCATCGTGGACAAGCCCGAAGAGAACGGCGCCGGCGGCGGCATGCCGGGCGGCGGGATGGACGACTTCTAAGTCGACGTCGCGCTATTCACACGCAGTTTGCAGTCGACGGAGCGCCCTTCGGGGCGCTTCGTCGCGTGCCGGGTAGAGGTCGGCCGGTCGGGTCGGCTCGCGTGAGGGCCCGATGCCTCCGAAAGGCGCCCCCGCCCTGTTCTCTACACTGGCTCGCGTGCCCACGGACTCTCCGGTCTCCCCGCTCGCCCCGTCGGTCGGTTGGAGCGTGCTGCACCTCTTCTGCCGGGTGGATCCCGACCTGGACGCGTACGCCCTTCGCCGGGCTGTCACCTCCGTCCGGGATGACGGCTATCAGGTGATCCCGGCCGCGCTCCTGGGCCACAAGGCCGATCTGGGGCTCATGGTCCTGGGCGCCGACCTGTGGCGCCTCCGGGAGTTCCAGACCGCCGTCACCGCGGCCGGAGCGCAGCCTGTCGCCTCCTACGTCTCCTTGACCGAGGTCTCCGAGTACGCCGCGGGCCTGCCCGAGGAGATGCGCCAGGCCCGCCTCTTCCCCCAGCTCCCGCCCGAGGGCAAGTCGGCCTTCTGCTTCTACCCCATGTCCAAGCGACGGACGGCCGACTACAACTGGTACGGCCTGGAGTTCGAGGCCCGCAAGGAGCTCATGACGGGGCACGGCAAGGTGGGCCGCACGTTCGCCGGTCGGATCCTGCAGGTCATCACCGGGTCAACCGGGCTCGATGACTTCGAATGGGGCGTGACCCTCTTCGGCGTGCATCCCGACGACCTCAAGGAGTGCGTCTACCAGATGCGCTTCGACGAGGGATCGGCCAACTACGCCGAGTTCGGCCCCTTCTACACCGGCATGGTGGGCCGCTCGATGACGTGCTGGCCGCGCTGATCGCCGGGCCGTCGACGACATGAGGGCCTCCCTCGACGACCTGCGCCATGAGCTGCGCCACCTCGAGACGGGTGGTGGTGGCCTTCAGCGGCGGCACCGACTCGGCGCTGCTGGCCAAGGTGGCCCGCGACACTCTCGGCCGGTCCCGGGTGCTCTGCGCCACGGCGATCTCGCCCTCCCTGGCCTCCGGCGAGGCCGACGACTGCCGGGCCCTGGCCGACGAATGGGACCTGCGCTGGGTCGGCGTGCCCACCGACGAGATGAGCGATCCGACCTACGTGGCCAACGGGTCGGACCGCTGCGCCCGCTGCAAGACCGCCCTGATGTCGGCGCTCGGTCCCCTGGCCGAGGCCGAGTCGGCCCGGGTGGTCCTCGGGGTGAACGTCAGTGACCTGGGGGACCACCGGCCCGGGCAGGCCGCCGCGGCCGAGGCCGGCGCCTCGTTCCCCCTGGTCGACGCCGGCTTCACCAAGGACGACATCCGGCACTGGTCGAGGGAGTTGGGCCTGCGCACCTGGGACAAGCCGGCCGCCGCCTGCCTGGCCTCGCGGCTGCCCTACGGCACGCCGGTCACCCTCGGTCGCCTGGAGGCGGTCGACCGGGCCGAGGGGGCGCTCAAGGCGCTCGGGTTCGGGCAGCTCCGGGTGCGCCACCACGGGGTCACGGCCCGGTTGGAGTGCGAGCCGGAGGTCTTCGACCAGGTACTGGCCCGCCGAGGCGAGGTGATCGCCGCCGTCCGGGGCGCCGGTTTCACCTTCGTGGCGCTGGACCTGGAAGGATTCCGCTCCGGCAGCATGAATCGCCTCGGGTGAGAGGGAGGAGACGAAGGTGGGCGGGGCGATGGCGGATCCCGCCAGTTCGGCGTGGGCGAAGCAGGCGCGGAATCCCTCGGCCCAATGCTCGGCGTGAAAGCCGCAGGCGCCGAATCCGGCCAGACCGGCCATGAGCTCGCCGGCGGCGTCGTCGGGGAGCACGCGCAGCATGTTCGGGTCGGCGAAGGGGATGTGGCAGAAGTGGACCGTGCGCAGATCGGGGCGGGACTCCCGCCAGCATCTGCCCCAGGAGGGAGAAGTGGTAGTCCTGCACCAGGACCGCGGCCGCGTCGGCGGCTTCGGCGCTGACCACGTCGGCCACGGCCCGGTTGTAGGCGGCGGTAGCCGTCCCAGGCCGCATGCCAGTGGCGGTCGAAGCGGGGCCGGCGGGGCAGGTCGAAGAGGTGGTGGTGGCAGGTACCACAGGGTGGTGTTGGCGACGACGTCGTAGGCCATGCGGTAGGTGCTCGGCGTCGACGGTGACCGAGCGGCAGGGCGAGAGCCGGCATCGAGCATGCGACCGGCCGCCACCGCGGCCTCGGTCGGCCGCGCCCATGGTCATGGAGAACCACATGGCGTCGGTGTCGGCGCCGGCCAGGAGCGGTCGCAGCGCCGAGACCAGCCCGCCACCACCGGCCAGCGGTTGCAGGTTGTGCTCGGCGTCGAAGCGGAACGACAGCGGTCCCCGGTTGGAGACGACGATCGTGTCGGGTTTCGTCATCGGCGGATCACGGGCGGATCACGGGCGGATCACGGGCGGATGCGGTCCAGCGCCGCCCGGAGCACGTCGACGGCCTGGGGGCGCAGTTCGTGCAGGGGCCGGTTGCGGTGGATGCGCTCGCCCAGGTCGACCTGGGCCAGGACGCCAGGGCCGATGTGGGTGGCCACATCGATCAGCAGGGCGATCTCGACGCCGTAGCCGTCGGCGAACCCGACCTTTTCGAACACCCACCGGTGGCGCCGCCGTCTCCCCGGCCAGCGGCTGGCGGATCTCGGAGAGCTCGGGGAAGAGCAGCTCGAGCACGGGCCGAGCCACCAACTCGGTGACCCGACCGCCACCGGTGGGCTCGCCGTGCAGCGGGCGGGTGTAGAAGCCCTTCACCAGGGCGATGTCGTCGGTGGAGGAGGAGCGGCCCGAGCATGCCGGTGACGAAGGCGGGCGTCGTGTTGGCCACGTCGGCATCGAGGTAGACGATGACGTCGCCGCCCGCCGCCTCGAGCGCGGCGGCCATGGCCTGGCCCTTGCCCCCGTCGGCCCCCTGGCTCGAGACCACCCGGGCGCCCGCCGCCCGTGCCTGCTCCGCCGTGTCGTCGATCGAGCCGTCGTTGAGCACGAGGACCTCGTCGACCAACCCGTTCCCGCCGGCCGAGGCCAGAAAGGGCTGGACGACGGCCCGGACCACCGACCCGACGGTCGACCCCTCGTCCCGGGCCGGGATGCACACCGACACCGTGCGGTCGGCCTTGGCCTCGAGCAGGCGGGCCACCGGGAAGTCGGCGTGGTGGATAGGTGCGCGGGCCGCTGCCGGCCTGGCGCTCCGTGACCTCCCGAGTGATCTCGCGACATAGGAGCATCTTCGCGTGCATTGACGGCGGGTGGATCACCGGTGATGGCAGGCGCTACCATGTAGCCCATCATCCAGAGCGACTGAGGGACGGGCCCGTCGACGTCGCGGCAACCAGTTGCATTCCCCACCTTGGGGGGCAACAGGTGCCAATGCCCGATCGATGAGGAGGACCAGATGGTCGATTGTGTCACCGGGTTGCGTTGTCGTGAATGTGCGCGCCCGTTCCCCGCTGAAGCGCTGCACGTCTGCGACTACTGCTTCGGGCCGCTCGAGGTCGCCTACGACTATGAGCGGATCGCCGCCACGGTGACCCGGGAGCGGATCGCCGCCGGGCCACGGTCCATCTGGCGCTACCGCGATCTCCTCCCCGTCGATGACGAGGCGCCGGTCGACCTCGGTGCCGGCTTCACCCCCCTGGTGCGGGCCGACCGCCTGGCGGCCGAGTTGGGCCTGGGCGAGCTGTGGATCAAGGACGACACGGCCAACCCCACCGGTTCGTTCAAGGACCGGGTGGTGTCGGTCGCCCTCACCAAGGCCCGCCAACTCGGCTTCAAGGTGGCGGCGTGTGCCTCGACCGGGAACCTGGCCAACTCGGTGGCGGCCCATGCCGCCCGGGCCGGCCTCGAATCGGTGGTCCTGATCCCCCATGATCTCGAAGCGGCCAAGGTGACGATGACCACGATCTACGGCGGGACCGTGATCGCGGTCGAAGGCACCTACGACGACGTCAACCGGCTCTGTGCCGAACTGACCAGCGAGCGCCCGAGCTGGGCCTTCGTCAACGTCAACGTGCGCACCTACTACGCCGAGGGCTCGAAGACGCTGGCCTTCGAGATCGCCGAGCAGCTGGGCTGGGAGGCGCCCGATCACGTGGTGGTGCCCATCGGCTCGGGCAGCCAGCTGACCAAGGTGGCCAAGGGATTCCGCCGAGTTGGGTGAGGTCGGATTGTTGGACGAGGTGCCCGAGGTGCGGATCTCGGGGGCGCAGGCCGAGGGGTGTTCCCCGGTGGCCACCGCCTTCGCCGAGGGGACCGACGCCATCCGGCCGGTCCGGCCACACACCATCGCCAAGTCGCTGGCCATCGGCAACCCGGCCGACGGGTGGTACGCCCTCGAGGCGATGCGCTCGTCCGGCGGCTCGTGTGCCGCGGTGACCGACGGCGAGGTGGTCGAGGCCATCGGGCTGCTGGCCCGCACCGAGGGCATCTTCGCCGAGACGGCCGGCGGCGTGACCATCGCCACCCTGGCCAAGCTGGCCGCCTCGGGCGCCGTCCGGCGCGACGAGCGGGTGGTGGCCCTGGTGACGGGGCACGGCCTCAAGACCGTCGAGGCCCTGACCGGCCAGGGACGCCCCTCGGCGACGATCGCGCCCACGCTGGACGCCTTCGATGCCGCCGTGCGTGACCGCGAGGAGAGTGAGAGCACCCGATGAGCGTGACCATCCGCATCCCCACCCAATTGCGCACCCTGACCGGAGGGGCCGGCGCGGTCGAGGTCGACGGTGCCACCGTCGGCGAGGCCCTCAAAGCAGCTCGACGCCGCCCATCCGGGCCTGGCCGAGCGCCTCTTCGACGCCGACGGCGCCCTGCGCCGCTTCGTCAACGTGTTCCTGGCCGATGAGGACGTCCGCTTCCTCGATGGGCTTGCAACCCCAGTGGCACCCGGGCAGACGCTTTCCATCGTCCCGGCCGTCGCCGGGGGATGAGCTGGTTCTTAGCCTCTGGCCTGGCCTTTCCTGCCTGCGGTTGCGCCCGAGGCCTGAGCGTGGTTTTCTATTAGCACTCGACACGTTAGAGTGCTAACGGCCCCAATCGGGCCCGCGGAAGACGCCGAACGAAGAACGATGAGGAAATCCCGAGATGCCTAAGTTGATCTCTTTTGATGAAGAAGCCCGAAGGGGGATGTAGAAACCGGCATGAACAAGCTGGCGGACGCCGTGCGCGTCACCCTTGGTCCAAAAGGCCGCAATGTTGTGCTTGACAAAAAATGGGGAGCTCCGACCATCACCAATGATGGAGTCTCTATTGCAAAAGACATTGAACTCGAAGACCCATTTAAAAAGAAATTGGGGCCGAGCTTGTCAAAGAAGTAGCGAAAAAGACCGATGACGTAGCCGGTGACGGGACCACGACCGTAACGGTGTTGGCATGGGCCATGGTGCACGAAGGCCTTCGCAACGTGGCGGTGGCGCAAACCCAATGTCTCTCAAAAAGGGCATTGAAGCAGGCGTTGAAGATAGCAGTGATTGCTATTCACGGAATTGCAAAAGACACTGACTCAAAAGAGCAGATTGCTCAAGTTGCCTCTATCTCTGCTGCAGACAACGAAATTGGATCGATGATCGCAGAAGCGATTGACAAGGTTGGCAAAGATGGCGTCATCACTGTTGAAGAATCTCAGACCTTTGGCATGGACATGGACCTCGTCGAAGGAATGCGCTTCCTCAAGGTCTACACCTTCCTCAACTTTGTGACCGACCCTGAGCGTATGGAATCCGTTCTCGAAGATGCCTACCTGCTCATTGTTGGATCGAAAATCTCGGCAGTGCGGGATCTACTTCCAGTCAAGAAAAGATCATGCAGGTCGGCAAAACCACTTGTGATCATCGCAGAAGACGTCGAAGGGGAAGCCCTTGCAACCCTCGTTGTCAACAAGATCCGTGGGACCTTCAAAAGCGTTGCAGTCAAGGCTCCTGGATTTGGAGAACGAAGGAAAGCAATGCTCCAAGACATCGCCATTTTGACTTGCTGGACAAGTTGTCACCGAAGAGGTTGGCCTGAAGCTTGAAAATGTCGGCGTTGACTTATTAGGAAAAAGCTCGGAAAGTTGTAGTCACCAAGGATGATACGACGATCGTCGAAGGTGCTGGCGATTAGACACCGACATCAAGGGCCGCATCAACCAGATCAAGGCGGAAATCGACAACACCGACTCGGATTACGACCGTGAGAAACTCCAAGAGCGACTCGCAAAGCTTTCCGGAGGTGTCGCGGTAATCAAGGTGGGAGCTGCAACCGAAGTTGAGCTAAAAGAAAAGAAGCACCGCATCGAAGATGCCGTGTCAACCACGAAAGCGGCAATCGAAGAAGGTGTGGTACCTGGTGGTGGCGTTGCACTTCTTCGGGCCCACGAAGCGGGCGTAGAACGCAAAGGTCGAGAAGCTCGAAGGTGACGAAGTAAACGGGTGCACGCATCGTTGCCAAAGCCGTTGAGTCCCAATGAAAGCAGATTGCCGTCAACGCTGGCCTTGAAGGTGGCGTTATCGTCGAGAAGGTCGCGGACCCCAACCGGCACCGCCGAAGGCTTGAACGCTGCAACCGGTGATTACGGTGATCTCTTCAAAGCTGGCGTCATTGATGCAGCAAAGGTCACCCGTTCAGCCCTTCAGAACGCAGCATCTATTGCTGCTTTGTTCCTTACCACCGAAGCGGTCATCGTAGACAAGCCCGAAGACAAGGGCTCCTGCCGCGGGATGCCTGGTGGCGGGATGGACGACTTCTAAGTCGACGTCGCGCTACTCACGCGCGTGTTGCAGTCGACGGAGCGCCCTTCGGGGCGCTTCGTCGCGTGCCGGGTCCGGTCGGCTCGGCTCGGCTCGGCTTGAGGGCCCGATGCCTCCGAAAGGCGCCCCCGCCCTGTTCCCTACACTGGCTCGCGTGCCCACGGACTCCCCGCTCGCCCCGCTGTCCCCGTCGGTCGGCTGGAGCGTGCTGCACCTCTTCTGCCAGCGTGGACCCGGACCTGGACGCGTACGCCCTTCGCCGGGCTGTCTCCTCCGTCCGGGACGACGGCTATCAGGTGATCCCGGCCGCGCTCCTGGGCCACAAGGCCGATCTGGGGCTCATGGTCCTGGGCGCCGACCTGTGGCGCCTCCGGCAGTTCCAGACCGCCGTCACCGCGGCCGGAGCGCAACCTGTCGCCTCCTACGTCTCGCTTGACCGAGGTCTCCGAGTACGCCGCGGGCCTGCCCGAGGAGATGCGCCAGGCCCGCCTCTTCCCCCAGCTCCCGCCCGAGGGCAAGTCGGCCTTCTGCTTCTACCCGATGTCCAAGCGACGGACGGCCGACTACAACTGGTACGGCCTGGAGTTCGAGGCCCGCAAGGAGCTCATGACGGGGCACGGCAAGGTTGGCCGCACGTTCGCACGGTCGGATCCTCCAGGTCATCACCGGGTCAACCGGGCTCGATGACTTCGAATGGGGCGTGACCCTCTTCGGCGTGCATCCCGACGACCTCAAGGAGTGCGTCTACCAGATGCGCTTCGACGAGGCATCGGCCAACTACGCCGAGTTCGGCCCCTTCTACACCGGCATGGTGGGCGCCGCTCGATGACGTGCGTGGCCGCACTGATCGGCCGGGCCGTCGACGACGTGAGGGCCTCCCTCGATGACCTGCGCCATGAGCTGCGCCACCTCGGCCGGGTGGTGGTGGCCTTCAGCGGCGGCACCGACTCGGCGCTGCTGGCCAAGGTGGCCCACGACACCCTCGGGCCGGTCCCGGGTGCTCTGCGCCACGGCGATCTCGCCCTCCCTGGCCTCCGGCGAGGCCGACGACTGCCGGGCCCTGGCCGACGAATGGGACCTGCGCTGGGTCGGCGTGCCCACCGACGAGATGAGCGATCCGACCTATGTGGCCAACGGCGTCGGACCGCTGCGCCCGCTGCAAGACCGCCCTGATGTCGGCGCTCGGTCCCCTGGCCGAGGCCGAGTCGGCCCGGGTGGTCCTCGGGGTGAACGTCAGCGACCTGGGGGACCACCGGCCCGGGCCAGGCCGCCGCGGCCGAGGCCGGCGCGCTCGTTCCCCCTGGTCGAGGCCGGCTTCACCAAGGACGACATCCGGCACTGGTCGAGGGAGCTCGGCCTGCGCACCTGGGACAAGCCCGCCGCCGCCTGCCTGGCCTCGCGGCTGCCCTACGGCACGCCGGTCACGCTCGGTCGCCTCGAGGCGGTCGACCGGGCCGAGGGGGCGCTCAAGGCGCTCGGGTTCGGGCAGCTCCGGGTGCGCCACCACGGGGTCACGGCCCGGTTGGAGTGCGAGCCGGAGGTCTTCGACCAGGTGCTGGCCCGCCGGGCCGAGGTGATCGCCGCCGTCCGGGGCGCCGGCTTTCAGCTTCGTGGCGCTGGACCTGGAAGGATTCCGCTCCGGCAGCATGAATCGCCTGC
>CAVURD010000031.1:0-96330 GCA_963743785.1 uncultured Acidimicrobiaceae bacterium
TTCGCCTGATCGCTCCCGTTGAGTCGCGCCCACCGTTCTGGGAGGATGGGCCGGAGAGTCCGCCACAAGTGATTGATGAAGGGGTCCGCCATGACTGACAGCGTGATGACCATCGGGGGCGACACGGTCCCGGCCGGAGAGTCGTTCGGGGTGAAGAACCCGGCCACCGGTGAGGTGTTCGCCCAGGCTCCCGAGTGCAGCGCGCAGCAACTCGATGCCGCCTTCGACGCCGCCGCCAAAGCAGCCCGTGACTGGAAGAGCGACGAGGCGGCCCGCCGGGCGGCACTGCTCGCGGTGGCCGATGTGCTGCTGGCCTCAACCGCCGACTTGGCCCCCCTCTTGACGTCGGAGCAGGGCAAGCCACTGGCCGATGCCGGCATCGAGGTCTTCGCCGCCGCTATCTGGTGTCAGTACTTCGCCAATCTGGAGACGCCTCCCCAGATCATCCAGGACGACGCGGAGGCGTTCGTCGAAGTGGCCCGCCGCCCTCTGGGTGTCGTGGCCGCCATCACGCCGTGGAACTTCCCGCTCACCCTGGCCTTCTGGAAGATCGCTCCGGCACTGCTGGCCGGCAACACCATGGTCCTCAAACCATCGCCGTTCACGCCGCTGACCACCCTCAAGGTGGGGGAGTTGCTGCGTGACGTCCTACCTCCCGGGGTGCTCAACGTGGTCAGCGGTGGCGATGAGCTGGGCGCCTGGATGACGAGCCACCCGGTGCCGCGCAAGATCAGCTTCACCGGGTCGATCGAAACCGGCAAGAAGGTCGCCATGTCGGCCGCCCCGGATCTCAAGCGGGTGACGTTGGAATTGGGCGGCAACGATCCCGCCATCGTCCTCGATGACGCCGATCCGACCACCGTGGCCAAAGCGATCTTCGCCGGTGCCTTCAACAACAACGGCCAGGTGTGCTCGGCCATCAAGCGCGTGTACGTGCCCGAAGCGATGTACGACGATGTGGTCGAGTCGCTGGCCGGGTACGCCAAAGCGATCAAGGTGGGCGAAGGGAACGAGGAGGGGGCCAAGTTGGGTCCCATCAACAACGAGCCGCAGTACGAACGGGTCAAGGAACTGGTCGCCGACGCGGTCACCCAGGGCGCCCGGGCCGTGACGGGTGGTCATGCCATGGATCGTCCGGGCTACTTCTTCGAGCCGACCATCCTGGCCGGCATCTCGGACGGCACCCGCATCGTGGACGAGGAGCAGTTCGGTCCCGCCCTCCCGGTCATCTCCTATCGCAACGAGGGGGATGCCATCGATCGGGCCAACGCCACCCACTTCGGACTTTCGGGCTCGGTGTGGAGTGCCGACCCGGAACGCGCCTCTGCGGTGGCGGCCCAGCTCGAGTGCGGCACCGCCTGGGTCAACACCCACCTGGCCCTGTCGCCCTCGCAGCCCTTCGGTGGCTTCAAATGGAGTGGCATTGGACTGGAGAACGGCCCGTGGGGCCTGGCCGAGTTCACCGAGTTCCAGGTGGTGCACCGCTCGAAGTCGGACAATGGGCTGAACATCAATACCGGCGGGTTGGTCTCCTAGGTCGTCGGCGTTGCCCCAGCGGCGGCGGTTCCGGCCTTGAGGTCGGCCCGAATCTGCTTCACATCGGCGGCGGCCTTCTTGAGGTCGCCCAGGGCCGCTTGCGCCGCGCTCTTCGATGAGGAGAGCAGTTCATGGTTGGCGTTCCATTGCGCCGGCGTGTACCCCAGGACGGTCGATGCGAGGCCAGAAGCAGCGTTGCCGGCCGCGCTGATCTGGGCGTTCAGGTCGCCCAGTAGCGGTCCGACGGTGGCCTGATTGGCCGGGGTCTCGAGCGCGGCCGCCTTGGCAGAGAGGGCAGTCAGCTTGGGCACCGTGGTGTTCTCAATCTGATCACCGGCGCCGGCGAGGTGGGCGGCCGGAAGGACGAGCGCCAACACGCGGTAGTTGGTGAAGATGGTGGCGGCATCGGACAGGGACGCGGGAGCAGTCATATCGGCGGCGATCTTTTGACCGAGCGCTTGCAGGCCCGGAACGTCCTGCTGCAGGTAGGCCGCCAAGGTCGACGCGCCGGAGCCCAGGTTCGCGTCGCCGTTGACCTTCGTCACTGCGGCGTTGAGGTCGTTGACCCTCAGCGTGATGGCCGCGGCGGCCTTGGATTGAATGGTCGAGAGACTGGCGGCCGGGTCGGCGGCCGGCGTAGCGGCCCCGGCCAGGGTTGCCCCGGCGATCAGGAGCGCGCCCGAGAGCAGCACTACCGAGCCCAATCGAATGCTGTTGTTCGACACGTGGGTCCTTTCCCCGGGAGGCCATGGCTGCTTCCCCTGGTGCTTGTTGTGCTTGCCTGCATGGTGCGTCCGGTGCGTCATGAATGTATGTGGCAAACATGAGGGTTCTGTAATGGGATCGCCACTTGGCCTCCCAATAGCTGTGTGAAGTGCCAGGCTAGGGACGTGAGTACCGAAGCGGGCACGATCATCGTGATTGAGGACGACCCCCACATCGCCGACCTGGTGAATCTGTACTTGCGTCGCGATGGCTTCCGGGTGCTGTTGGCCACCGATGGCGATCAGGGCCTCGTGCTGGTCAAGCAGGAAGATCCGTGGATGGTCATCCTCGATGTCGGCCTGCCCGGTCAACGCGACGGTTTCGACGTCTGTCGGGAGATTCGGAACCACAGCAACACGCCGGTGTTGTTCCTCACTGCCCGCGACGATGAGGTGGACCGCATATTGGGGCTCGAACTCGGTGCGGACGACTACATCGTCAAGCCTTTTTCACCTCGAGAGCTGGTGGCCCGGGTCCGGGCCATCCTGCGCCGCACTCATGAGGTGCCCAAGGAGCTGGAGATCATTGCCACCGGCGACCTCGAGGTCGATTTCCGTCGCCGGGAGGCGCGCCGGGGGGGAGAGGTCGTCGACCTGGCCAACCGTGAGTTCGACCTGCTCGCCTTCCTCTCGCAGAACGCAGGTCTGGCCTTGTCCCGACAACAGCTTCTCGACGGGGTCTGGGGTGCGGACTGGTACGGCGACGTGCGCACGGTTGACGTCCACGTGGCCCAACTCCGCAAGAAGTTGGGAGACAGTCTTCCCCTGGCCACGGTGTGGGGCGTTGGCTACCGGTTCGGATGAGGTGAGCCCGTGCGACGACGACTGATGGTGGCCCTGGTCAGTCTGGTGGCGGGCGGGCTGCTCGTGGCGGGGGCCGGGAGCCTGGTCCTGACCCGCAATTCGGCCCGCAACCAAGCGAGGCAACAGCTGGTGACCGAGGTGCAATCACTGACGTCGCATCCCCTTCTCACCCAGTCGGTGCCCGAGCTAAAAGTGATCCAACGTGTCCTTAGCCTCGAAGACGCGCGATTAGTCGGGATTGATCTGGCCGGCACGGTGGTGCGGAAGCCGCCATCCGGGCTGACCAAGGCTGACCTTGACCCGGTCCAGCTCCTTGCCGGCCAGACCGTTTCGGGTCGGAAAGGAAACCTCGTCTTTGCCGCCGCGCCGGTCACGTTGAGTGCCCGAGAGCGCGCGCGCCTCAAATTCGGTGGTCAGGTGGCCATTGTCCTCACGCGGCAGGTGGGTTACCTGGGCCCCGGATGGGGCTATTTCCTTGCGGCCGGGGGCGTCACCCTCGTGATTGCCGCCCTGGTGGCCTCGCAGATGAGCCGCCGCATGACCCGACCGCTTATCGAGGCTACGGAGGTGACCGGGCGGATCGCCTCGGGAGACCTGGGCAGTCGGGTGCCGATCCACGAAGGCGACTACACCGAGTTCTCCTCGTTGGCCCGCTCGATCAATGCGATGGCGCAGAGCCTGGCCGACGGCCGGGCCCGGGAAAGGCAATTGCTGCTGTCGGTGTCGCACGACCTTCGTACCCCGTTGACCTCCATCCGCGGCTTTGCCGAGGCCATCACCGATGGTGCCATCGACGACACGACCCAGGGGGCCGAAGTGATCATCGCAGAATCGAGACGCCTCGAGCGATTGGTCGGTGACCTACTCGATCTGGGCAAGCTCGAAGCCCAGCAACTGTCCTTCCACGTCCGCCCGACCGACTTGGCCGAGGTTGTCGGTATTACGGCCGAGGGCTTCCGACCGCTGGCTGAGAAAGGCGGATTGCACCTTTCGGTCGAGGTGCCGGACGAAGGGATGGCTCCGGTGGAGGCCGATCCGGACCGCGTTGCGCAGCTCCTGGCCAACCTCATTGAGAATGCGCTCACTTTTGCGCGCACGTCCGTTCGGGTCGCCTTGGGGGAGACGGCCCCGCCCGGTGCGCCTGTCGTGGTGGTGCAGGACGACGGCCCCGGCATCGCTTCGGCCGACCTGCCTCGGGTCTTCGACCGTTTCTACCAGGCCGATCGGGGGCCTAATCGTAAGGTCGGATCGGGACTCGGATTGGCCATCGTCTCCGAGTTGGCGTCGGCCATGGGGGCGACGGTTCGAGCTGAATCGCCGATCGCCGAGAACGGGGGCTCGCGCTTCATCGTGACGCTGCAGCCGCGACGTGAGGGTGCTGAACTCGTGGGATCTGGCTCTGCACCCTGAGACTGAGGCGACTCGCATCCTTGTCGACATGGTCGGCCGCGGCGACCATCACGACGAGGCGCAAATTTCTCCAAGGGTGCTCTCGGCTCGTCCGAAGATAAACCAGGTGTCGAGATAGGGCTCTGGATCGGCCGACCATTCGAACGACCTGACCTCGACTTCCGTGCGGCGGCCCAGCCGACCCCGAAAAACCTCGAAGTCGGGAGCGTCGACGTCAACGGGTGGAAGTCCGTGTGACGTCGCCTCTTGGTTGAACGCCTCGATCAACTGCGGGGCTGTCCAGCTCAGGAACTCCGGCGGGAGATCGACCGCACGACCGAAGGCGGTGAGCAGGTCGGCCAGGTGGGTCATGACGTCGACGACAGCGCGGAAATACGGTGCGCCCTGGGGAGTCGAGAGAATCGCTTCAGGTCCGACGGCGTCCCGAGCCCACTGATCAAGCAGTTCGGACACCGACTTGGATCGGCCCCGTTCTATCTGCGCGGCTGTCCACGGGTCAGTGGTCACGCCCTCCATATTTCCGGTCCGCACGTCTTCCATGACCCCGGCCATGTGGGCCACGACGTCGTGCACGGTCCAGAGGGGCGTCGCCGCCACCGGTCGGTCACTCTCCTGGTCGCTCACGAGGTCCGTAATCCGTAGGCGGCCCTGATGATAGAGCTGGCCAAGATCCACTGGCACGGCAACAGAGTAACGGGGAACCGCCGAGTGAGACTCCGAAGCGACGACAACGCCGCCCAGTCGGGGGCGGCAGTCAGCGGCGATGGCGTTGCCGTCCGATTCGGTTCCTCTCGGCAGCTGACGGGTGCCGACCCTGAGCTCAAGCCACAGAGCGATGGACTTGGCGTTCATGTCGTCGTGCACGTGCCCGTCGCCAACCACTCGAAATCGCGAAGGTGACGCTGTTGATCGCCGTGCCACTCGGCACCCGGCGTCGTTCACCCACAACAAGAGTCCCGGGGTCAGGTCGTTGCCCCGTCGACCTCTCGATGAGGGGGCGTGGTTCGGATCCGACGACGCATCTCATGAGTCGGGCGAGGTGTCACAGCAGATTGAGGTTCTGCCCTGCATCGTGTGACATGATCTGCAGCACCCCGTCAACGGGAACGGGGATGTGCACACCGACGTCCGGGGGGACAGTCATGAGAATCCGCAGGGGGATGCTGTCGACGGTGGCGACCCTGTTCGCCGTATCCGCCATCGGCATCATCGGTATCGTTCCCCTCGTGGCCGGCACCGCCGCCGCGGCAAGCAGTTCGAGGCTCCAGGGGAACGGTTCGGTCGACGAGGCCTGGCTCGCCGGGGCCAATCCCGGTGACCGGATCACCCTCATGCAGCACAACTCTGCCGTGTCGAACGTCGCCAATCCCGGTACGGCCGACTCCCTGGGCTCACTGATCATCCGAAACCTGACGCCCGGGCCCGGCTACCGATGGGTCGACGACACCACCACCCGGCAAACGTCGACGTTCTCGGTGCTGGCACCCGGCGCCAACCCAGCCACCGATTCAGCTCTCTACAACGGCCAGCCGCTGCACCAGGGACTCAACTACATCACCATGAGAGATGGCATCCGACTGGCGGCCACTGTGCGCTACCCCTACGGAGGAACCTGTTCCGCGGCCAGCCCCTGTCCCACGGTCATCGAGTACTCCGGTTACAACGTTGCCGGCCCCACCGACCCCATCCCGGGGATTCTCGCTCAGGCACTGCATACGACGTGCACCAACTGCGGTGATCCGAACCTGCTTCCCGACACCGCCACCGCGGTGGGATCTGTTCTGGCCCGGGTGTCCGGCTTTGCCACGGTCAGCCTCCAGATGCGCGGGACGGGCTGCTCCGGTGGTGCCTTCGACCTCTTCGGATACCCATCGGACTATGACGCCTACGACGCCGTCGAGATTGTGGCCCACCAGTCGTGGGTGGCCCATCACAAGGTCGGCATGGTCGGCATCAGCTTTTCGGGCCTTTCGGAGTTTCCTTCCGCCGGCACCGATCCACCCGACCTCGCCGCCATCGCCCCCATGAGCCCCACCGATGATCTCTTCTCCACCGGCTATCCCGGCGGCATCTACAACGACGGGTTCGCGGCCAGCTGGATCGCCTCCCGCATCGACGATGCCCAAGCGGCGGCCTCCTACAGCAACGGTCAGCTGACTCAGAGAGCCCCGACGCCCGTTGCCAACGTCGGCCAGCCGTGGACGTATTACGAGATCGACGCCGAACTGGCATCCAGCGGCGGAACTTCGTCGACCTGCCTGTCAAATCAGGCACTCCACAACCAGTCAGAGAGCCTGGCCAGCCTGGTCGGGCCGCAGTTGGTGGCGCCGGGAACAGGGCCGGGTCGCCAACCATCTCTCTTCGACCAGCGATCCATGCGCGAGTGGGCGAGCCACGTCAAGGTGCCGATCTTCCTGTCCGGCGCCCTGCAAGATGAGCAGACCGGTCCGCAATGGGCCGCGTTGATCGACGCGGTTCCGAAGACGACTCCGCTGTACTCGAACATGGTGAACGGCGGCCATATCGACTCGACGGACCCCCAGACCATCAGTCGCTGGCTCGAGTTCCTCGACATCTACGTGGCCGATGAGGTCCCGACCGCTCCCAGTGCACTGGACTCGCTCGTTCTGGACGGGTTCACCGGCTTCGCCTCGGGTGTCTCGGCCCAGGCGCCGCTGCCGGCGATCCGCTTCACCGGGGACGCGAACGTGGTCGCCGCCCGGGCGGACTTCGCAGCTCAGACCCCTCTGGTGCGAGTCCTGTTCGACAACGGAGCGGGATCCGCCGGACCCGGCGACATCCAGTCGACGTACTCGGCGGACTTCTCCAGTTGGCCGCCGGCCGGCACGGTCGAGTCGCTCTATCTCGGACGGAAAGGAACGCTGAATACAGCCCCAGCCGCTCCCGCTCGGCAGAAGAGTGCCACTTTCACGCTGGACCCGAGTGTGCGGCCGGCGACGAGCTTGCCGGCCAGTGGGAACGCCTGGGCGGCCAACCCCGGATGGGACTGGACGACGGTCCCTGCCACGGACGGTATCGCTTTCGAGACCACTCCCTTCACGACGGCTACCACCATCGTCGGTCCAGCCACGCTGGACCTTTGGGTCAAATCGGCCACCGCGGTCGATGACTTCCAGGCCACCCTCACCGAGGTCCGACCGTCGGCCGCCCAAGAGGAGTACATCACCTCGGGCTTCCTTCGCAGTTCGAACCAGGTCGACTTGCCCGACTCGACACCTCTGTTCACCGATCCGAGCTATCTGGGCAGCGACGCCCGAAACCTGTCGGCGAGCGACTACACGCTGGTGAAGATCCCGATCGATCCGGTCGTCCACACCTTCCGGCCCGGAACCGAACTGCGGGTCGTGATCTCCGCTCCCGGTGGGGACCGGCCGATCTGGGAGTTCGCTACGCTGGACCACGGCCAGAGCGCCACTGTCGGCCTCGGTGGTGTGACTGCCTCGGCTCTGGTGGTCAACGTGGTTCCAGGCGTCGGTGCCACCCCAATCCTGCCGGCCTGTGGCTCGCTACGAGGCGAGCCCTGCCGGGCGTACCAGGCCGAGAGCAACCAGCCGGGCGGCCTCACCAGCGTGTTGACCCCGATCGACGGGGCCACGCTGTCCGCCGGGCAGTTGTTGGACGCCGGTGCGGAGCCGGCTACGACGGCGAAGGTCGACTTCACGCTTTCGGGCGGTACGGACAAACATACGGTGATCTCGGGCTCCACATTGACGTACTACGGGTGGATCGGAACATGGGATACCTCGACCGTGCCCAACGGCGTCTACACCTTGCGGAGTGTCGCACACGAAACCAACGGCGGCATCGGGCATAGTGCGCCGATCACCGTGCATGTGGTCAACAGCCCACTCGCCACCTCTGTAGTGGTCCCGTCGACCGGGGCCACGTTGCACGCCGGTTCGGTGCTCGATGCGGGTACGACGGGGACTCCCCCCGCCACCGGAGTCACCTTCGAGCTCAGCGGCGGAGCTCTCACCAGCACGGTGGTCGCTACGGCCACCCCCTCGATCTACGGGTGGATCGCCCACCTGGACACCACCGGGGTACCCGCAGGCACCTACACGCTCCAGAGCGTGGCCACCGACGCGACGGGAATGGCCACCAGCCCCGGTATCGCGGTGACGGTGGCAAGTAGCACCGTGGTCCCACCCTGATCACGGATCGACTCGGCCAGTCGGTGCGGGTGAGATGTTGACGGTCGTGCCTCGCACCCCATTTGTTTCTGGGCAACGAACTGGGCGTCGTCACATGCGTCGGAGCACGTCATCGACGATGAGCATGGCCGCAGCGGGACACCCCTTGGTGAAGCCGAAGAACGGACCGAAGTCGCGCGTGGAGGCGAACCCGGCAATGTAAAGGCCGGCAATCGACGACTGGAAGGCCTCGTCGAGAACGGGGAAACCGTCGACCACCTCGAGGCTGCCAGCGAGCCCATTGAGGTATGGGACACGAGGAAGGTCGCACTTGTACCCGGTGGCAAAGACGATACGGTCGGCCGTCAGACGGGCTCCACTTGAGAGCGCCACCGAGACCGTGCCCCTGTCTCCCATCGCGGTCTCCACAACGTGCGTGCCCGGCCAGCTACGTATCCACGCGTCGGCGAGGCGCGGCGCGAGCCACCACTCGAGGGTCAAACGACCGACTTTCCAGAACTTCTGGGCGATTGCCTCTTGCTCGGTGGTCGAGAGTGAGCGCCACCATCCGCGGCGACTGATCGTCGCGTCCATGTACGGGTCGACGAACTTCCAACTCACTCGCTCCAAGCGGGGGATGTCGTGCCGGTGAACGATGTCTACCCGCTCGACATCGTGTTCGCCTAAAAGTGCGGCCCATTCGTACGCGCTCTGACGACCTCCAACGACCAAGACCCGTGCCCCGGCAAGCTCCTGAAAACGAACGAGATCACAGGTGTGCGCACTGACGCCTTCGGGGAGGAGCGCCGCCCACTCGGGGAACTGGCGGAAGTAGGCCGCGCCCGGAGCGGCGACGACGACATCGGCTGCAATCTGGGTCCCGTCGTCGAGCGAGGCCACGAATGCATCGTCGTTGCGCTCGAGGCGTGAAACGAGCCGATCGCGGACGGACACGTGCTTTTGGGTCTGGAACCAGACGGCGTACTCCAGGAAGACGGCGATGGGGACAGGATCGATCTGGGCAGCCGAAAGTCCGCGTTCCTCGATGAAGGCCTCGAAGGTGTCGATGCTTGACGCATCGAGGTGCCAGTCGGTTCCGGAGCGTAGAAACATTCCTTCGGGCATGTGGTCCGTCCAGAAGCCCATCGGATGCCCAACGACGACCGTGTCGACCCCCCGTTCGATGGCTTGCGCCGCGATGGCCACTCCGTAGGGTCCGGCCCCAACCACCAGCATCGATACCACCTGCATCGACCTCCTCTCGCACTAAAGACGACCCTTCTCCACCCTACGAGTCGAAGCTGCCGCACTCATGAAGGACGGCGTGGCCCTGCCTCGCGGGTCGACGGCCTCGGCCTCCGGCATCGCGCCCAGACCAGCGCGTCGCCGGGGGGATGCTCTGGGCTCCGATGCGCGATGCCCGGCCGTGCATGGCTCAAAGGCGCGGGGCCGTGATGTTGAGCATCTGGGTACGCCCCGAGCTACCCGTTCTCGACTCTCGGTTCGCGCTACCGCACCAGGGTGAACGACTCAGTGAGCGCAGATGGCCGCCGTCTGATGGACTTGTTGAGATGAGAGGCGACGGCGTAGCGGAGTCGGCGGAGTGGAGGGTAGGCCGCTTTCGAATCAGGAATCTCGTGGAGACAGACGCAGGATCTGCCATTCAGGAGATCATCAGCGAGGCCAGACCCGACGTCATCGCTGGTATCGCGTGGCTGGCTCCGCACTTTGCAGACACGTCGGGAAATCTGAAGGGCGTGGTGCAGTCCTTCTTGGTTTCTGACGAAGTTCACCGGATTGTGATCGATACGTGCGTGGGAAATGACAAGCGCAGGGAGTCGCTCGAGGCGTTCGACAACCTTCAGACGGACTTCTTGGATCGGTTGATCCGGTTGGGTTGGGAGCCTGAGACGGTGACACACGTGGTGTGTACGCACCTTCACTTTGATCACGTCGGATGGAACACCCAAAGAGTAGAGGACGAGTGGAAACCAACGTTCTCCAACGCTCGTTATGTGTTCTGCTCGCCGGAGTTCGACTACTGGCGAACGTTTCCCGAGAAGGAGATCGAGGCTCAGTGCGGCGGTTTTCGTGACTCGGTCCTACCGATCGTTGAGGCCGGGCTGGCGACGTACCTGGAGCCCCACGGCGCCATCGTTCCCGGAGTTACGTTCTTGCCCACGCCTGGCCACACTCCAGGACACTGCAGTGTGTCGATTGAATCAAATGACGAGCGAGGCGTTATTACGGGTGACGTCATACACCACCCGTGTCAAATTGCTCGTCCGACCTGGAGCACTCGGTCGGACTACGACCCGGACCTGGCGCGTGAAAGTCGGCAGCGGCTGCTCGCGTCGGTGGTTGGGACCGACACCGTCGTGATTGGGTCGCACTTCGCTCCTCCGACGGCTGGTCGAGTTCTGGAATCCGAAGGCGGCTTTGAACTCCGGTTATGAAGTTCTGACGTGAGCTAGTACACATCCCAGAACGCCAGGCCGGTGTGGCACCGAAGGGTTTAGCCGCAAGTCAGGTTGGGCCAAGATGCAATCCTAGCTCCGAAAACGAAGGTAGGGCCGGGTCGGAATACCCGATCCAGCCCTACCGTCAACCCCTTGGGGAGGGGGGGAATCTGCCCTCATGGGGATTCTCTAGCTGCTGGGCGACAGCGTCGCGGCAGCTCCCTCGTGCCGATCAGCCCGCGTTGACGGAGTTGATGTTGGTGGCAGCACTGTTGAAGAGATTCTCGATGGAAGTACCGAGGAATGTGACGGCAACCACCGCAACAATCGCGATCAGGCCAACCAAAAGAGCGTACTCAACCATTGAAGCCCCTTGTTCCGATCGGGCCCTGTTCAGAATCGTGCTGTGAAGACTCCGAACGGTCAAGAATGCCTGCATGAACAATCCTGTCATCTGTTTTCCCCTTCGTCGCGCAAATATGTCGGACGTTTTCCGACACACCTACTGTCCACGTCTAGTTTCTTGGAAGCCGGCACCCGAATCCATAGGCTGTTAGGACCATTTGCGCGAGCGCATGTGCACACGGTGAACGGAAATCGGTAGTTCAAAATTGACCAGACCCATCGCGCCGCCACCTCATGCCCACGGACAAGCACTTCGGCACTGTCAGCCGGTGTGCCCACCTTGGCGATCACAGGCTGGGGAGACAGCCAGACCACGGTGTCATTCGACTCTTGGATCAGGACGCCCACGTCGCTCCTAATGCCACCGAGACGGCCCGGTTCGGACGACTCTTCGGTCGAGAGCACTGGACGGGCCTTCAATAGCAGCCAAGGAGTTGCCCTGGGTGGGGTCCAAATACCCGTGCCCAATACCTAATCAGCAGTGCCCGGGGTCGAATCTCTGGAAGACCCGATCGTCAGTATCGCTCCCGACACCTTTCGTCAGGACTCCCATGGAGCCGGACGGATTACTCCCTCTGGCATCCAGGCTGACGTGGGATGGAGTGTTGGTTTCGGGCTGGATTCGGTCGTAATGCTCAATGACCACCGTTGCCCAAGCGCGTCGGCAATCACGCGCACTTCTTCGAGGAGGTGAAGGACACCGGTGTCGACTTCAATGTCGTAGTGGACCCCAACATGAACCGACTCCGCCTGATGACGAGCGATGCCGGGTAGTCGAGTTCCACGCCGAGATTCCCGTTCGGCGGCGATCTCCGGAGCGCATCGCACTCCGACCCAACACACGTCTAATCCTTGGAGGGCGTTGTTCCATCGTTGTTGATCGACCAATCCATCCAGTGTCAGATCGTCGATCAGCACATCGACACCGCTGCGTGCAAGAGCGGCCACGGCGTGCTGGAATCCTTCGTAGAGCGGCGTGAAAAGTCGCCCCCGAGTGATGACGCCCTCGTGTACTGATAGTCCGTCAGGGTCATTGATCATCTCTGGGGGCAATGTCCAGATCAAGAGGTCGATGCCGAGGAGGAGCCAGGGCCAGGGCATTGCTGATTGGAGAGCCCGTCCAAGCGTCGTCTTACCCGCACTTGATCCGCCGTTGAGAATGGTGACTCGACCAGGCCGTTCAGCGCCTGGTGCCATGGTCAGAACCGTAGCTTCTTGACTTGTCGGGCTCCACCGATCCGCGGTAAGGGGCGGGCCGGTCCTATGAGGCCGGAGTAGCTACCCTTGCTTGCCACGGTGAGTGGCGCCACAACTCCCGATCAAACCGCCCTGAGCGGATTCAAGCCGGAGACCAGCTGGCGTTGTCCATCCGAGGCGTCTTGGCGTTCCGACTGCAGACCCCACTCGTTCGCCGTTGACGAAAGAATTCGGTGGGAGTCGCGCACGTCGCGCGCACAGATAGCGCCCATGGGTTCTTCATAATCCCTGTTTAGAGAGGCTTACGACGGTGAGTCGGCCTGTAGGCGGGATTCAGCTACGTGTCCGCCATGCACATACGCACGACCTCGTACAACCTCGCCACCTGGTCTTTTGCGTTGGCGCTCCCCATAATCCCTCAGGACGGCCGTAGGACATGGGTCCCAAATGGGTCCCGGCATTACCCTCGCCACATGACAAACGAAGAGCGGATCCATGAGGTCGAGGACGCCGTCATCCTCCTGACAAATATCTTGGAGGAAAAGAGCGGGCCTTTCGTCAGGGACGTAAACCCAAGCGTCTCGGGCTCAGGAGCACTGATTCACCTGTGGATGGCGTCGGTCAAAACGCGTCGGGCAAGTGAGCAGGCGTAACTACGCCATCGCTCCGTGGTGTCGTCGCTCTCGCTCCGACGTTCCGCCCCAAATCCCATCGCGTCGCTCTCGGCCCAGGCGTAGTCGAGACATTCCGTCTGGACCGTGCCCGTTGAGCAGATGGCGCGGGCCGCTGCCGCGGTCTGCCCCTTGGTCGGAAAGAAGACCTTGATGGGTTGACCGGCACCAGCCGCTAGTTCCCATCCACCCGGGCCGACGCAGGAGCTCTTCGAACGAAGGAGCCGCTCATCGGATCCGGGTTCATCAGCCGCCCCATTACTGCTGTCGCCGGATCTGGCGCGGCGCAAGATCACGAATGAGTAACGAGCGGGTGGGTCACCGTTGACAGCAGCGGCGCCAGGGTCAGAGCAGGATCTCCACCAACTCCCCATCGACATGGCCGAAGGCGCGATTGCAAAGCGGACACCGCCAGAGTCCCAGGCGTTCATCGGCATTTGTGGGATCGACCCAGGACTCGTCCGACCTTGTCATGGTGGTCAAGTCAATGAGGCATCTCACAATGTCAACCATCGCTCCTATTGTCCACCCGGATTCGGTTCCTGTATACCTGCGATCGGTGAGCGTGCATTCGATCCAGGACGGCACCACCCAGCTCGGGATCGTCAGCCGGGTCAGGGGGTAGAGGGCAAAACGTACTTCGCCGTGCCCTTCTTCTGGACTCGGTCCGAGGGTTGTGAATGAAGGGCACACAAGTCGCCGCCCTCTTTGTCAACGGTCCACCGGTGCGCCACCAACAACAGCCCAACCGCTTCTTGGAATGCTCCGGCTGATAGGGGCGGCCGAGCTTGACCATGGACAAGGGTCATCTCACAGTCAGGGAAATCACAGGAGATTTTGAAGAACGACACGCTCACGAGGGTCAAACCCTCCACTACCCACCGACGTTCTTAGGCCGAGCGTGAACTCCGTCGCCGAGCTCGAGGCCAAGGAATTACACTTTATACCCATTCCGAATCGAGGTGAACGCCTCCCACCAACGCGGACAGGGCGGGGACAGAGGCTGCTTACCATCCGCAGCGGGGTTCACTCTGACCCTCGGGGCGGCCACTCAGCTGCATCCCAGGCCACTTCGGCGAGTCAGAGTGGGCCTCGCCATGTAGTGGGTACCTTCGAGCCGTGGTACGGACCGGATCTATGACGGTACTGACGATCAGGTCAACGATGTTGGCGAGCCGCCAGCAGGGCAGGGACCTGATCGTAAAGTTCCTGTACATTGGTGAGTACTACCGCAGCTTTACCTCCTAGGGGGTGAGACCATGGCCGTAACGGACGAGCTGGTGGCCGGGTGCATCGATGCCATCGTCGAGCAAGACCCCCGCGGGGCTGTGCGAGAGGTTCTCAGACAGGCTCTGGCGAGCCAAAAGCTTGGGGACGCCTTCAGCAATCCAACTGCGGGATTGAATGTGCTCTACAGTGCTCCTGACCTGACGGTCATCAACGTGGTCTGGCCGCCGCTGTTCTCGCTCTATCCCCATGACCACCGCATGTGGGCTGCCATCTGCATCTATAGGGGACGTGAAGACAACGCGTTTTACCGCCGGCGCGGCGATTCGATCGTCTGCTCGGGCGGCAAGGAACTATTGGACGGCGACGTGCAGCTGCTTGGAGATGACGTGATTCACGCAGTCCAAAACCCCGCGCGCTCGTACACCGGAGCGATCCACGTCTACGGGGGCGACTTCATCGCCAAGCCTCGAAGCCAGTGGGATGCCGATACGCTCGAGGAACACCCCTACGACCTTGAGTCCGTTCGCCAAGAGTTCGACCTGGCGGACAAGCGATTCAAAGCCATACGAGATTGACTCAGGGCACCTCGCGACCGAACCTTGCGTCATGGGCGCAGGGTGAATAGTCAGGCCGTGAACACCTACCGGATCCTACGACGGGACCGACGAGAACGGGATCGTCGGCACGGTGGCACCGGCCGCTATTCGCACAAGAGGGTCGGTGCTGGCCCACAGCTCCGAGAACCCGGTTACCCATGGGACGCACTGCATGGGGCAGGTCGAGTGGGTCGGGCGGTGGAAGTTCTTGACGGGCTGGACGACCGTGGTCGTGCGAGCGGCACGCTAACGAAAACTGCCGTGGGCCACGCGGGATGAGGTTTAGCTAGCCGGCTTCTCCAGTTTTGGCGTCTATTGGTTCTGCCCACAATAGAGTGCGACCTGAGGAGCGGGTCCGTTCCCGTTGCCCTTTAATCCAGCAGCGCTGTTGTCCGTTATGGCGGTTTGGGCCATATTTATGGTTGCATTGGCTTTGGATTTGATTGAGGCGGGCAACCCGGAGACTTCGGTAGCGAGCTGGGCGATTTGAGTCTTGTTGGCTTCCAGGGCCGCCAGGGCCGCAGCAGGAGTACCGGCGTTTCCGACTGCTTGGAATATCGGTAGGAAGGTTGTGCAGAAGCTGCTTCCCTTGCCGGTTGCGAAGTATTTCGGCAGCGGGTTGCCGCTGCCGTCAACTCCGCAATACGTGTCGATATCCCCACCGGAAGGGGTGTTGTTGAGGGCGTTCACGTTTCCGGAAGCAATCGCCGCCTGTGCGGCGGTAAGGATTTGGCGTGCGTCGGTGCCAACCGTCCCAGGGGGCAGGTTCTTTAACATGGCGGAGAGGGCGGCCTTGTTCTGCTTGAGCACCGTCAAGAACCCAGCGGCCGAGTTAACGTTTGCGCTGGCCTTGTCGATCTTGAGGTTTCCCGCGCAGAAGGCTGACTTGTGAGCCCCAGCGGTTGTCGCCGCAGTCGCCGAGCTGCTGCCACTAGCGGCGGTCGAGCCCGCGGCAAGCCCGATCGTCAGAGCCAGGGCTCCACAGAGAGTTGCTCCTAGCTTCCTCATCTGACCCCCCCCGTCATATCCAAACTGATCCGCAACGGGAGCAACTGTAGGTGCGCTTCGAAGTTCAGTTCACTAGATATTGAAGTCTGGAAACCTCATGCTCGGGACACAGCCCTAGCGCCGATCCCGGGTCCGGCGGTGCCTCGCCCGCTTGCGTCTCTTCGTGGTCGTCATACACATCGGCCCAACAACCGGTGTAATCGGCCCACGCGCACTCGTTGCAGATGTAGACGTTGCCCGGTCCCGCGACGAGCTTCTCCACGTCGTCTTGCGACTTGCCGCCGCAGAACGAGCATTTCACCCGAGAGTCCACTCGGGGAGATCGTAGTTCCCTCGGACCTCGGCCTAAGGACTCACCAGTCGCCCAACACGCACACATCGAGGGGGTATCCTCCCTCGATCTTGACAGGGCGCTTACCCTCCTCGCTCACAACGCGGTCCCACCGAGTCCTACACGTTCCGCAGCGGCCCTCCGCAACGATGGCGTGCGGATGTCGGTAGCCCGCCACGGCTAACCGGTAGCGGCTCACCCCTCGTCGCGTCCGAGTTCTGTGAGGTGCAACCAAGACGCAACGAGTCTGCACCTTGGGGGCGCCATGATTGCTGCCACATCACGAACTTCGGTGTGGTCGTTCTGAGCGGGGCAACTACATCGCAGGTCGTGTCGCCAATGAGAATGGAGTAACGGAATGGGAGGGCTTCGGCCCTCTCGTTCCGCGTCCGGGGCTGATCTGGCCTAGCCCCAGTACCGGCCGATATGGGACAAGAACCGAAGGGAATACCGACGAATCTTCGGGCACCCCCAATCGCGGGGCGTCGGCGTGTCTCGGGCCCCGACGGCGAACATCCGCCACTCGTCGGGCACGCCCTTCGAGACGTGGGTGCCCTCGGACGTCGTGATTTCCGAACCGACGAGGTGGACTTCACGAGCTCGGACACCAACACCTGTCCCGGAGCAGCCAGATCACAGATCCGCTGGGCGATGTTGACAGCTGAACTCTGCATTGCAACTTTGGAGCCGAACTCCACATGTGATCGGACCGCCTCCCGGAAGTCCTGGTCGTCGGCAAGGTCTGCCGCGTCCATCGCTGTCACATACAACTCCACGAACCTTTGTCGCTGCTCTTCGGTGATCTGAAGGTGTCGGTGGACAGCAATCAAATGGGCGAACCCGAGCTCTCGGGTGAAGCGGTCGGGACCTCCGAAGGATTCGGCGGTGAAAGCGGTCGACATGCTCGGGCCGGCCCGCTCCGAAAAGTGGCTGGAGCAGCGGATCCTTGAGGACGCTGCTGTAGAAGATGTCTTCGAGGCGATGGAGCACGTCCGCGCCACCTGCGAATTCGTAGGAGGGATGACATTTTGCAATCGTACCGGCGACCATCTGTCGGCCCAACAGCGGGCAGCCCTGAAGTGCGAACTGTCGCCCCGAGCCGGCGTGGTGGGATACCAAAGACTGCACCTTGCAACTTCGGCGAGGGTTCAGGGACTGACTCCAGCGAGAATCTCAGCGAACATGGGAGGCGATGTCACGGGGAGGAGGTGGCCCGAGTCGGCCCGGATGACCGCCAAGGGCGGTGGGAGCCGCTGTGCCATCTCTTCCTGCGTGCCTGGCGGAACTGGGCGGTCCCGCTCATTGAGTACGTAGGTGATCGGAACGCCGGAGACTTCGGACCAATAGACAGGCTGGAAGTAGTGGTACACCGTGTCCTCCACACAGCGAACGGGGTCAACGACAAACGCCAATGTGTCGTCGTCAAGCGGGTCGCCCCCGTATGCCCGGCGGAATGACTCGGGATCCTCAGGAGGCCCGGGCAGCGTGATCGTTCGTCCACCGCTCTCAGCAGCGGCGAGAGCCAGAATCAAGCCCTCACGGTGGCGCTCCTTCATGCAATCGATCCCGCAACCTGCCTCGGCTGGGACAAGTGCGGCGTTCAAGAGAACGGAATGAACGCGACCTTTGAGAGCGGCGATGACGCCCGGCACAACCAGGCCACCTGACGAGTGCGCAACAAGCACGATCGGCCCGCTACCGGCTTCTGACTCAATGTCAGCCACGACTGACGCAACCTCGACCGCAAGCGAGAGTGAGGCCAGATCGGCTGGCCTGTCAGCCCGGCCAGGCAGGTTGACAGCGAGTGTCTCTTGATCGAGCAGCGGAATCAGCCGATCCCAAAAGCGGGCGGTCGTACCGCCCCCGTGTATGAGTACGACCGTCAAGGTTGAGCACCGCCCCATGTGAATCGCATGACCGCGGAGGCTACCGCGACACATCCGGGGCGCTTGGCGACATTGCGGCCGCCACCGGACCGGCGAACTGGGGCAGGACCCGATGCGTTATCAAATCGACTGATCCAGACGACCTCCAACCTGGCGATGACCGACTGGTCTGCGCGACCCTCTAAGAATGATTTCGGCCATCCAGGCAGCCACGGAAGTGGCTGGACAGTTCGGGATCACGAGCACCGACCCTGTTCTATTGCAAGAGACAAACAATACGGTCGTCTGGCTGCGCCCCGAGCCAGTCGTGGCGAAGGTCGCGGTCCGTGCCCACTCGCAAAACGAGGTTCGTCGTGAATACGCAGTGGCGTCGGAGCTGGCGGCACTTGGCGCTGAAGTCGCGCGGCCCGTATCGGGAACCTGGCCAATCTCACACTCGGGCTCCGGATTCGTCGTCACACTCTGGGAGCGACTGGAAGGACCGGACCGAGTTCGCGTGGCACCTGAGGTACTCGCTGGCTCCCTCCGCAGACTCCACGCAGCGTTGAGACAGACGAAGGTCGATTTGCCATCGTTCCGAGCGATGGTTGTGAAGGCCAGCCAGGCGCTCGAGGACGATTCGTTCATGATGGAGGGCCACCACGCAGACAGCGAGCTCTTGCAGGCGACGTACAAGCGAGGTTTTGTTGTCCTTGAGTCTGCCCAATTCGAGGAGTGCCGGCTTCACGGTGAACCTCACAATGGAAATCGGATCATGACCAGCGAGGGAATTCGCTGGATCGACTTCGAGAGCTGCTGCATTGGCCCCCTCGAATGGGACCTCGCCTTTCAGCCGGATGAGGTCGTCCACCTGTTTCCCGATACAGATTTGAGCCTTCTCGCTTTGTTACGGAGACTCAACAGCGCACGCGTCCGCAACGTGGTGCCTGGGATCGCGCCATCCGGAGATGCACGAACACGGCGAAATCCACCTCTCCTTGCTGCGCCAACCTTCCGACGATTCTGGGCGCCTTCCAGAGATCCCTTGAAGATCAATCTGCCGCACCTATCCGGCGATCTGGGGCGGTGAAGTGCGACACGGCGAGGGCATGGGGATCAGCACAGAGCCGAAGCTGCCCAGCTACGGTCGGTACGTCACGTTCCTTCCCGAGCATAGGCGTCCGATGTCGGATACCCCTGTAGCTGGCTCGCCATCGATTCACATCCAGACACTCGAGCACCAGCTGACTCAGGACGAGGTCGTTCCCGTCGTCTACCGGCAGTTCCTCCACCGAGGGCAAAACTTGTGTCTTCCAACACAGGAAGCGGCGCAAGTTGCTGGAATCCTGGCTTGTTCGGAACCCGGTTTCGTTTTATATCCTGGCTTGGTTGGATTGCAGCGTGCCCCTTACTCGGGGCCATCTGCGTAGATTCACCACGCCGGTCGAACTCCGAACTCTGGACCAAGTGCCGAGCCTTAGCCCGATCCGAGGGTCAGCGTCTGAGGTCGGTTTCCCTCGCACACCCACCGTCTCGCACTCGCCGAGCGAACTGCCCACCGACCCGGCGAACGGAGCGACCCGCCTACCGGGTTATGGACCGGACGGCTGTACAGGGGTGACCGTATGCACTGCCGCCGGAAGATTCAGCTTGTAGCAAGGAAGCAGAGTCGCGGAGCTCAGCGCGTCACGTGGAACCAGGGGCACCGTCCTCTTGCCACAGATTGCGGCGCTATTTGTGCTCGGAACTTGTTGGTGGCCCTGTGAGGGCGATTGGTGAGCCACTACGCCCCCCAAGGGTCCTTTACCATTTGACGCTGTCGGAGGTCCCCCGAAGAAGTGTCCGGCTCCTCCTACAGCGAGAACCGTCACGCCGAGGGCGAGGACCCCGCACACAGTCAAGCCGACCACGAGCAACCTTCGACGACGCCGCCGCTGACGAGCCTCAGGGAACAAGAGATGCGTCTCGGCTCCCAAGGACAGCTCCCGCGGATCGACCGAGGATGGTGACTTCGGCTCTAGCAATCCAACTAACACAGAACTACTATGACTAGCACCATGATCTCTGTCAACATCGACCGCTCGGACCCTGTCCTTCTGCACGATCAGGTGGCGGCTGAGATCCGCCGCGCCATTGCCGAGGGTGAGGCTGGACCTGGTGACCGTCTGCCCCTCGCCAAGGACATCGCGGCGGTCCTCGGCGTGAACAAGAACACCGTGCTGCGAGCCATGCACATTCTGCGAGACGAGGGGCTGGTGGAGTTCGGCCGGGGCAGCGGAATCACAGTGACGGGGACGGCCGAGAAGGGTGCAGTGCTCCGCCAGGTGCGCGAACTGGTTGAGTTCGCTCGGCGTCAGGGCTACAAGCCGGAGAGCGTCATCGCCATGATCGAGAACCTGTCGTGAGCCCAGAAGTGGCCGATGACGCTCCTGGACCATCCGCGGGCAGAGTCCCCACGGTCAGTTAGTTCGCCTGCACTTGGCCGCTGTCTCAGGTGATCGATGATTCACGGTGCAAGTGCGGTGGTGGTACACCGGCTGCCTACTGACAGTGCACCGTCTTTTGGTATTGAGAGATCGAGTGACTCCGTAGGTGGCATTGCTTATCGGGCGAACGTCTCGTCGTGCTCGTTTGACGCTCTTGGGAATAACAGCACGTTTTACCGCCCGACCGGGATGAGCGGGGCCTTCGTCTTCTGGCCGTTTGGCCGGACCTTCTTCCGGCGTCCCGATGCAGGCGCCGCTTTCACGGTCGGGAACGTTCGTGGTTTGTCCTCGTAGGGTTATGGATGGCCATCGCACACCTGATCGTGGGCGTGCTCTTGTGCTTCACCGTCATCGGGATTCCCTTGGGGGTCGGAAACTTCAAGTTGGCCGCCGTCGCGTGTCTTGTTGTCCGAGGCGTTCAACACGGTTGGGAGCGCATTTAGTTCGGGCGTCAGCATCACCGTCCATAACTGACCGGCCCGTTCCCCCAAGCAGCAGGTGTCCATCGGCGATTGACCCGTGCCACTAGCTCACCAGTTCCGTCCCGTTTTGACGGAGCAAGTTCTCTCGGTGTCCCACCCACATCAGGCACATCATGGTAGGGATGAAGTTGGGATATACCAGTGTTCTTTCAGGTTGACGGTGAGTCGGCCTGTAGGCGGGATTCTGTCCAGCCCCTTCGGGCCTGGGTGACCATCCATCTGAGCGGCCTACCTGGGGATGCCCTCTTTCGAGAAGCGGGCGAGCAACCCGTCTCCCTCGCTTGGCCTTGCTCCGGGTGGGGTTTACCGAGCCGGTCAGGTCACCCTGACCGCTGGTGCGCTCTTACCGCACCGTTTCACCCTTACCTGTACGTACCCGAAGGTCCGTCATCGGCGGTCTGATCTCTGTGGCACTTTCCTGCGAGTCACCCCGACTGGCCGTTAGCCAGCACCCTGCTCTGCGGAGTCCCGACCTTCCTCAACACGATCCCGCTCTGCGGTCCGGGCTGCGGTCACCTGGCCGACTCACCGTCCCGGCCAGTCTGCCATCTCCGTGCGTGACGGGGGCGCGCACCGCATCGGTAGGGTGTTCCTCATGCCGAGCGGTGCCCGTCAGCTCTTCGATCCCGAGGCCCCGCCCACCGGAGGAGCGGCCGCTCCGACGGAGGAGCGCGGCCAGGCCAACGCGCTGTCGATCGGGGCGCTTTACGACGAGGTGGGGGAGGCGCTCGCCTCGGTGTTCCCGCGCCGCCGCCAGCTGTGGGTGCGAGGTGAGATCCACAGCCTCTCTGACCAGTCGAGCCGATCGGGCCATTGCTATCTGGAATTGGTGGATCCGGACAACGAGAGTGGCCGGGGCCGCGGCGCCCCGCCGTCGCGCGGCCGGGGGGTGCCGGTCCTGATGGTCAAGTGCTGGAAAGGCACGTGGGGACCATTGAAGGGGGCCCTGGGCCGGCAGGGGATCACCCTGACCGAGGGCATGGTGGTCGTGTTGCGCGGGTCGCTCGATGTCTATCGACCGAAGGGCGAGATCGATTTCATCCTCTCCGAGCTCGACGTGACCGCGCTGCTGGGCCGTCTGGCGGCGCAACGCGCTGAGCTGCTGCGCAAACTCGAGTCCGAAGGTCTGCTCCGGCGCAACAGGGAGATAGCAGTGCCTGACGTCCCGCTGCGGGTGGGCCTGGTGGCCAGCCCGGGTACCGAGGGCTACCGAGATTTCCTTGGACAGTTGACCGGCTCGGCATTCGGGTTCCAGGTGCAGGTTGTCCCGGTGTCGGTGCAGGGCGGCGGCGCCCCAAACGCCGTGGCCCGCGCCGTCACGAGGCTGTGCCACACCGACTGCGATGTCATCGTCGTGGTGCGGGGAGGTGGATCGAAGGCCGACCTGGCCGCCTTCGAGGCCGAAGTCGTGGCCCGGGCCATTGCGCTCGCCACCAAACCCGTCTGGACCGGCATTGGGCACACAGGGGATGAATCCCTGGCCGACATTGTGGCGAATCGAGCCTGCGTCACTCCAACCGAGTGTGGTCACCAACTGGTCATTCGGGTCGGGCAATGGTGGGAGTCCCATATCGCCGAGCCGGCGGCCCAACTGAGTCGACGGGCCTGGACGTTGGTGTCAGAGGCACAGGCGCGGGATATGCAGGCTCGAGGCCGGCTCACGCACGCTGCCCGGAGCCAATTGCGGGTCCACCGTGAGCGGCTGGCCGTCCGCGCCGGTGGCGTGGTGAGGATGGCGCCCGAGGGGTTGCTGGCGCGCCAGAGTGGGTTGCGAACGCAAGCCGCTCGATTGGGGCCCCTCTCTCAGGGCCATGTGACGCGTGAGTTCGAACGGGTGCGGTCGTGGCGGCGCCTTCTCACGGCCTATGACGTCACTCGGCAACTTGAGCGCGGGTACACCCTGACGACGACGGCCGATGGTCGATTGGTGCGAAGCGCTGGAGGCGTCGATGTGGGCCAGGAGATCGTGACGCGCTTTGCCGATGGTACGGCGAGCTCCCGGGTGGAGGACACGGCAATCCACAATCGTGACGAAGAGAATGACGAGGAGACCTGACGATGGCAGGAACAAAAGAACCACCCGTGGCCGTAGAAGAATTGAGCTACACCGATGCCAGTCGAGAGCTCGACGCGATCGTCGGATTCTTTGAGCAGCGAGAGGTCGACGTGGACGTACTGGTATCGAGATTGGAGCGAGCCACCGCGCTGATCGACGAGCTGGACCGACGCCTGCGCCAGACGCGGGCCCAGGTCGAGGAGCTGGTACCCCGACTCGATGCGCTGGCCGCCGTCGTCGAATCCGACGCAGACAATGGCCGGGAAGGCAACAATGAGTGACGTGGCCGATGATGAGGGTTTGTATTTCCGCCAGCTCCTCTCCGGCCGCGACTTTGCCCGAGGCGACCAGATGGCGCGCCAGATGGTGAATTTCGTGTACCTGATCGGCGATCGCGTCAAGGGTGAGGCCGTCGTCGTCGATCCGGCTTACGCCGTCCAGGATCTCCTCGACATCCTCGAGACCGATGGCATGCGGCTCACGGGCGTGCTGGCCACCCACTACCACCCTGACCACGTCGGTGGGGAGATGGCCGGGTGGGCTCTCGAAGGCATCAGCGCTCTGCTCGAGAAGGTGCAGGTGCCCGTGCACCTGCAATCCGAGGAGCTGCCCTGGGTCGAGCGCACCACTGGCGTCGGCGGTTCACACCTGGTCGGCCACGACAGCGGGGACGTGGTGCAGGTCGGTTCGGTCGGGGTCGAGCTCATCCACACACCGGGCCACACGCCGGGGAGCCAGTGCTTCCTGGTCGACGGACGGCTGGTGGCCGGTGACACCCTCTTCCTCGACGGCTGCGGGCGGACGGACCTTCCGGGCGCCGATCCGGTGGCGATGTACGAGTCGATCAACACCCGCCTGGCCCGCGTCTCCGACGACGCGGTCCTCTATCCCGGCCACCTCTACTCGGCTGACCCGTCGCAGCGGTTGGGGGACACCCGCAAGTGGAACTACGTCTTCCAACCCCGCTCCGTCGAAGAGTGGATGACGATGTTCGGAGGTTAAGCCCGTGCCGGGAATCGCCAATGACGATGCCGTGGTCGTGGTCGGGGCATCGCTGGCCGGCTGGCGTGCGGTCGAGACACTTCGAGCCGAGGGTTTCGAGGGTGACATCACGTTGGTGGGGGAGGAGCTGCATCTGCCCTATGACCGCCCCCCTCTTTCCAAACAGGTCCTGGCGGGAACCTGGCCTCCCGAACGAGTGGTCCTGGCCGACCGACACCGGTCCAGCGCGCTGCGGGTGCACGAGGTCCTCGGCCATCGAGCCGTGCGGTTGGACGCCGTTGCCCGTCAGATCGAGATCGACGACGGCACGTTGCTCGCGGGCGACGCCGTGGTGCTGGCCACCGGCGCCAGCCCCCGCCGGTTGCCGGGGACCGAGGAGTTGGGGCCTCACGACGGCCTCTTCACCCTGCGCACCCTCGATGATTCGTTGGCCCTTCGCGCCGCCCTGACGGCACGGGAGTCCTGCCGGGTCGTGGTGATCGGTGCGGGCTTCATCGGTGCCGAGGTGGCCTCGACCTGTGCTGCATTGGGCTGCCAGGTCACCGTGCTCGAGGCCATGGAGATCCCTTTGGCCAACGTGTTGGGACCACTGATCGGCGCCCATTGCGCCACGCTTCACGCGGACCACGGTGTCGACCTGCGCACCGGTGCCGGCGTGGCCGGGATTCAACGTGCCGAAGGCGCACTCGGTGGTTTGGTGGTGGCGCTGTCGGGAGGTGACAGCATCGAGGCCCACGTTGTCGTCGTGGGCATCGGAGTGCTGCCGTCGGTCGGCTGGCTGGATGCCTCCGGACTGACGGTGGAGAACGGGGTGGTTTGCGATGACCGCCTCTTCGCGGCCGAGGGGATCGTGGCCGCCGGTGACATGGCCCGTTGGAACTGGCGTCACGACGGCCAAGAAGAGCTGATCCGCATCGAGCACTGGCAGCTGGCGGCGGAAGCCGGCGTGGCTGCGGCCCGCAGCTTGCTGGCCGGCCGGGCCGACGCTGTGCCGTTCAACCCCATCCCCTACTTCTGGTCGGACCAGTTCGACATCCGTTTTCAAGTCCTCGGCAATCCCGGCGGGACCGACGAGGTCACGATCGTTGAGGGGTCATTGGACGAGGGCAAGTTCGTGGCCCTCTTCGGCCGGGTCGGTCGATTGCGGGCCGTGATGGCGATCGGCAAGCCGCGCCAGCTCATGGGCTTTCGGCCCCTGCTAGAAGCCGGGACCAGCTGGGACGACGCCCTGGCCCACGCGAGGAAGTGAGGAGGTTCTCGAGCTCCGAGGCACCATCGGCATCTCGGAATGGGCCGTGGCGAGGGACCGCTGTGTGAGGTAGAAGTGGAACGTGCCTTTCCACTCGAAGATCAGCGCCCGTCTGCTTCTCACCACTGCCTCGGTTGGCCTTCTGGTGGCGGGGGTGGTCGGGGTGGCGGGGTCGCCGGCGTTGGCCGGAGTGAGTACGGCCCAGGCCGGGCCGACCGGGTCGTCGACCGCGTTGCTACCCGATGCGGTGACCGCCTCTGACTGGACCACGTTCGACCACGACTCTCTGCGCTCGGGGGTCGATCCGTCGGGCAACTCCTTCTCGCCCGCGACGCCCGCGTGGACCTCGCCCACCTTCGATGGTCAGCTGTACGGCCAGCCGCTGGTGGCCACTGGTCGGGTCTTCGTGGCAACGGAGAACGACACCGTCTACGCCTTGGCCGCCAACACCGGCGCGGTGTTGTGGTCGAATCATCTCGGCACCCCGCTCGACCCTTCCACCGTTCCGGGGCTCTGCGGGGACATCCATCCCACAGTGGGGATCACCGGGACACCGGTGATCGACGCCGCCCGCTCGGAGATCTTCGTGGTGGCGACGGTGGCCGCCGGCAGCAATGCCGCCCACCAGCTCATCGGGCTGGACATCTACACCGGAACGGTGTTGTTGAACGAGAACATCGACCCGCCCGGCGCCAACCCGGCCTTCCAGCTGCAACGAGTCTCCCTGGCTCTCACCGACGGCCGGGTGATCGTCGGCTTCGGGGGTAATGCGGGAGACTGTGACCCCTACCACGGGTTGGTCGTGTCGGCACCCGAGGACGGCTCGGCCCCATCCACCTACACGGTGGCCAACCTGCCGGGCGACAGCCAGGGCGCGGTGTGGATGGGTGGCGCGGCTCCCTCCATCGATGCCCAGGGCAACGTATGGGTGGCCACGGGGAACAGCGCATTCCACAGTTCATCGGACGCCTACGACCAGAGCGACAGCGTGCTGAAGCTCAGTCCGACCATGCAGCTGCTTGACTCCTTCGCCCCGCAGCTCTGGTACAACGACAATGCCAGTGACGCCGACCTCGGCTCCACCACCCCGGCTCTACTGCCCAATGGCCTGGTCTTCGAGGTGGGCAAGTCGACCACCGCGTATGTGCTCAGCCAGTCGAGTCTGGGAGGTGTCAACGGGCAGGTGGCACTGCGGAACTCATTCTGTTTTGCTGATGGTGGCTCCGCCGACCTCAATGGCACCCTGTTCGTCCCCTGCAGCAACGGCGTCGAGGCGGTGACGCCCACCGCCAGTCCTCCGACCGCCACATGGACCACGTCGAGCGGGGCCCACGGTTCGCCCATCGTGGCCGGGGGCCTGGTGTGGTCGATTGGCAGCGGCACGCTCTATGCCCTGAACGCCGCCACCGGTGCCGAGGTCCAGCACTTCGCCATTGGGGCGTCGTCGTCGTCGTTCCCGTCGCCCTCCGCCGCCGACGGCCTCATCCTGGCACCGTCCTCCACCCAGATCCATGCCTTCGTGGGTCCGGCCGGACTACCGCCCCCTCCGCCTCCGCCGCCCCCGACCACGAGCGTGCTCATCCCTTCGAAGGGGGCCACGGTGTCCGGGTCGACCTTGCTTGATGCCTCTGCTTCGAACGCCACCAGCGTCGAGTTCCGGCTCTTCGGCGGCACCTTCGGCTTCGACGCCCCGGTGCTCTGTACGGCCACACTGACCCTCTACGGATGGTTGTGCAGCTCGAACACCACGACGGTCCCCAACGGTTCCTACGTATTGTCGTCCGAGGCGTTCAACTCGACTGGAAGCGCCTTCAGTCCGGTGGGCGTCGATATCACCGTAGACAACCCCCCGACCACGAGCGTGCTCATCCCTTCGAAGGGGGCCACGGTGTCCGGGTCGACCTTGCTTGATGCCTCTGCTTCGAACGCCACCAGCGTCGAGTTCCGGCTCTTCGGCGGCACCTTCGGCTTCGACGCCCCCGTGCTCTGTACGGCCACACTGACCCTCTACGGCTGGTTGTGCAACTGGAACACCACGACAGTCCCCAACGGTTCCTACGTATTGTCGTCCGAGGCGTTCAACTCGACTGGAAGCGCCTTCAGTCCGGTGGGCGTCGATATCACCGTCAACAATTAGGCGACATCGCTTCGGTCTGGTCGGCCCGAATCGGTGGCACGACTTGTACGATTGAGCCCGTGGCCTACGACGAGGAATTGGCTGAACGAGTACGAGATCTGCTCGAAGGCGAGGCGAACCTCACGGAGAAGAAGATGTTCGGGGGTCTCGCGTTTCTCATCGGTGGCAACATGGCCATCGCGGCGAGTGGCCAAGGCGGGGTGCTGGTGCGCGTGGACCCGGCCCAATCGGACAAGCTCGTCGATACGACGAATGCTGAGCTGGCCGTGATGCGAAATCGCCCAATGCGGGGTTGGTTACGAGTGGCTCCCGAGCACCTGCGTACCAACCGTCAGCTCGGGAGGTGGGTGAACCTCGGCACCGAGCACGCGCGTTCGCTTCCGGCAAAGCGTTAGATCCTCTCTCGGGCTACCGGGCGAGCCCTCGCATCGATTGGACTGATTCCAAGCTGCCGCCGGTGTGGATCAGCCGCGACATCCGACACCAACCAGCGAATAGTGGCTAGGGGGTGTCGACGTCGATCCGGCGACCGGCCAGCGAGGCACGAAGCTCGTTGAGCCTGGCCAGGCTGGCCTCAGACTTGGTCTGATCGGTTGCGGCGATGGCCAGGATCAGGGCCTCAACGACGACGAGCGTGGTGGCGTGGCTGGCGAAGAGGCCCGGAGTGCCTCGGCCGCATTGGAGCGTCACGTCCACGGAGTCGGCCAGTCTCCGGGCCAGCGTGTCGGTGATGAGGACGACGGGAACGTCGAGGGTCTTGGCGTGCTCGAGCAGCACATGGACATGCGTTTGGAGGCGGCCATAGGCGAACACGACGATGGCATCATTGGGTTCGAGAGAGAGGAGCTCGTCCGCGAACGATGTTCCGGTGTGCACGAGGGCGATGCTGGGCTTCCCGATCCGCTGCGCGACGAGCTGTCCATAGTTGGCCAGGGCCGCCGAGGGCCCAACACCGCGCCAGACCACCCTGTCCCTGCCCGCCAGGATGCCGACCGCATCCTGGAACGCCTGGGTAGATACGTTGCGTGTCAGGGCCTCGAGGGCGGCGATGTGATTGCGAATGGTCGAGGTGAAGAGTTGATCACCCGGTGTCTGATCGAGTGTGCGCCGCAAGCGTTCACGAAGCGGTGGACTGTCATTGTCCGCGGCGAGCGCCCGGCGCATTTCCGCCAGGCCGCTGTATCCCAACGATTTCGCGGTCCGCACGACGGTCGCATCACTGGTGCCGAGCTGCTTCGCGAGCGCTGCGGCGGACAGCAACGTCGCGTCGGGTCCGAGGTCGATCAGGAACTGCGCGACACGTCGTTCCGCAGGCGCGAGCTCCTCACTCCGCTCGGCGAGGCGCTCGTCGTACGAATCAGTAGCAGTTGCTACCGTATGGTTCATATCTGTAGTATACACTACCGATCCGATGACCCGCCTCGATCACGCCGAAAGAACGAGGAGTTGCGATGCATAACGTCGTGCTGTTTGCCGCGGCCTTCCTGGCCTGCAGCGTGGAGATGGTGGAAGCGCTCACCATCGTCCTCGCGGTGGCGGTGACTCGAGGCTGGCGTTCGGCCACATGGGGCATCGCTGCGGCACTCGGGTGTTTGGCTCTCATCGTTTCGATCTTCGGCCCCGCGTTGTCGCACCTGCCGATCAACTCACTCCGGCTCGTGGTGGGCACGGTCTTGCTCATCTTCGGACTGCAGTGGCTGCGAAAAGCCGTTCTGCGTGCCAGTGGGTTGAAGGCTCTGCATGACGAGGCGGCGATCTATGAGGAGAATGTGGCCGAGCTACGCGCCAAAGGCGAGCGATCCGAGCACGACTGGTACGGGTTCACCGTCGCGTTCAAGGGCGTCTTCCTCGAAGGACTTGAAGTCGCATTCATCATCGTCACCTTCGGAGGCACCCAGCGCAACGTCGGCTTGGCCGCACTCGCCGCGGGTGCAGCATTGGTCGTCGTCCTGATCGCCGGCATCCTCGTGCACGCACCATTGACACGCGTTCCCGAGAATGCGTTGAAATTCGTGGTCGGCATCATGCTCACTTCGTTCGGGATCTTCTGGAGCGCCGAGGGCGCCGGCGTGGATTGGCCAGGGAGCGATGCGTCGATCCTGATGGTCATCGCCTTTGTCGTGGGCATTGCCGTCGGCCTCGTGGCGGTCGGGCGGAGATTCCGTGTCGCAGAGGTGGCATCACAATGAAGTGGCTGAAACAGTTCGCATCGTTCTGGTACGACTTCATCGTGGGTGATGATTGGCGCATCGCGGTCGGCGTCGTCGGCGCAGTCACCATCGTGTATCTTGCCGCCCACCGTGGCTTCAACGGATGGTGGATCCTTCCCTTCGCCGTGGCGATATTGTTGTCTGTTTCAGTCGTCCGTGTGGTGCGCGACCGGCTCCCGTGAGGGCGTCACCGGTCCGGGTCTCATGTAGGTCTGGCGCGGAGGTCGCGTTCAGTTCGGCTGGCGGAAGGTCGTACGGTCAGCGGCAAGCGTGTTCGAACCCACCGGCACAGTGGGATCTCGGTCGGTGGGGCCGATACGATCGCCCAAAAAGGAAGGAAGCACATGGGCACGGCGAGGAACGGTGAAGTCGAGATCTACTACGAGTCATTCGGTGACCCGTCCCAACCGACTCTGCTCCTGATCAACGGTCTTGGTTCACAGTGCATCAATTACGCCACCGAATGGTGCGAGTTGTTCTGTCAGGAGGGCTTCCATGTCGTGCGATTCGACAATCGAGATGTCGGCCTGTCGACGAAACTCGACGGTACCGACTACTCCCTCGCCGATATGGCCGACGACGCGATCGCCGTACTTGAGGATGCAGACGTCCGAAAGGCCCACGTCATGGGTTGCTCGATGGGAGGGATGATCGTCCAACGGCTCGCGATCGATCATGCCGACCGCTTGTTGTCGATGACGTCCGCGATGTCGCGAACCGGCGAGCCCGGATACGGCGACAGCTCAGAGGCCGCGCTCGCCTTCTTGACCGCCCCGCCGGCCCCTTCGCGTTCGGCCTACATCGACCATCATGTTGCCGCACTTGGTGTGTACGGATCCAAGCCTGAGTGGCTCGACGAGAAGCTCATCCGAGCCCGCGCCGGTGCCGCCTACGATCGTTGCTTCTGTCCGGCAGGGGTCGGTCGGCAGATGAGAGCTGTCATGCACGATGGTTCTCGCGGCGGCCAGCTGTCCGAGGTCGACCTGCCCGCACTCGTGATCCATGGAAGTAGGGACACTCTCATCGAACCGAGTGGCGGGCGGCGGACCGCTGCCCTCATTCCCGGCGCCCGCTTCGTCGAGATCGACGGCATGGGCCATGACTATCCGCCGGCCGTGTGGAGGGAGTGGGTCAACCTCTGGTCGGCTTTCGCCAAGGAGAGCGTCGCACGTTGATGGCCGTCGTGGTCTGTCACCGTGACGAGCTGTCGGCCGTGGTTCGTTTTCACAGCGGTGTTACTCGGAGGCCCACCACGCCATGAACTCGGGGACGTGACCAACTCTCGACCGTGAAGGTGGGTTCGCCGGTCGTCTGAGCACCACACCACATTGACGGTCACGCCGCCCTCAGGGTCATCTAGGCGAGAACGAGGGTGGAGGACAGTGGAGGATGCTCAGCCGTGCACGAATCGCGAACGGTGGACCTGTTGTTCCCACCCACTCGCGTGCCAGAAACCCATCGCCTTCGATTCGGTCTCCACGACTATCGCCTGCAGGCGAACGCAACGTTGTGCGGCGAGGCGAGCCTCGGCCTCAAGGAGAAGTCGGCGTCCCAAACCGAGACGCCGGTTCGATGGAGCGACCACCAACCGATAGATGGATCCACGCCAACCATCCCAGCCTGCGATCACGGATCCGACGATTGATCGACCGTCCTCGGCGACGATCAGTGCCGACGGGTCGTGCTCGATGAGCCTGCTCAGGCTCTCAACATCGTCCGTGCGGCTCGGTTCGGCCTCGGCCTGGGCCCAGAGCTGGAGAACGGCTTCGAGATCGGAGAACTGACCAGTTCGGAGGACCCACGCCATGGTCCAAGGTTACGAGAGCGAAGCCACTGGTCAATCTCTTTGTGTCGGGAACGTGAATCTGGTGGGACGCCTCGTGGGCGAACGACAACGTCGCGCCAGTGACTCCCCGCTGCGTGGGATTGAGTGGATCGTCGCCTTGCGCCGGGCAACCCTGCAGATGAAGGGCACCTCGAGGTTATTCCAGGGCGTATCGATCCGGTTGTGCGGCGTCCTCGTTTGCGAGCAGGGCCTGAAGCGAGGCCAGGATCGGCAACCAGGTGTTCTCTGCCTCTTCGTCGCTGTCCGCGTATTCGATTTCGTCGATCTGGAGTTGTACGGCGGAGCCTCCCTGGCAGGGGCGAATCTGCCAGGTGAGATAGAGGGGTGGGTCCTCGGGTCCAGATTGGATGCTGTAGGACAGCTGGCAGGGTGGTCGGGCGTGCAGGACTCGCCCGATCAGCGCGGAATCGCCGGTCGTCGAGGATTGATTGGTCTGGAAAAGGATGGGTGCGTCCGCCTGCCACGATGAGTGGGCCGCCAACCCGTGCAGGTATCTGCTTGTCTCCTCGGTTCCGGTCAGTGCAGCCCACACTCTGGCCGGACCGGCCGCAGTGAAACACTGGAACATCTTGGTTCCCATCGGAAGTGCGTTCATGCGGCGTCCGCGTTGGCTGCGCATTGAGGTGTCATCAGGGGAGGACTACACGCGTCTCGTCTGAGAGCAGGCAGGCACGCAAGGGATCAGAGTCCGCCGCGAGCCAGCGGCAATGGCCTCCTGGATCTGTGATGTATCCACTACGGCGGACGGCCAGACGTCACCGAGGCCACATGCTTCGTGCGGATGCCGATCTGCATCAACATTGCCCATTGCACAACCCCCCCAAGCCGCATCCAGAGTACAGAAGCCATTGGGCCGAGACAAGCGTCACGGTACTTTCGATCGCCTTCGATCGCCTTCGATCGCCTTCGATCGGGTTCGATCGCTCCCAGGACCCAACGGAATGAGGACGGGCTCGGCAGTCCCGAACCTCTCGACAATTGGCGCCCAGCCTCCTCGACGAGCCGAAGGGCACGGAAGCCACCGATTACATTTTGCTCATGGGAGACGACCCGACGCTGTACGAATGGGCTGGCGGGCGAGACGCTTTTGATCGCCTGATCGACGCCTTCTATGACCGAGTGGAGCAGGACGAGCTGCTCTCGCCACTTTTTCCGGGAGGTGTGCACGAGGAACACCGAAGGAACGTGGCCACCTGGTGGAGCGAGGTGTTCGGAGGTCCCCCTGACTACACCGATCGGATCGGCGGATACGAGCGAATGCTTCGTCGGCACCTAGCGCTCCACATCACCAATGACCAGCGATTCCGGTTCGTCTCGCTGATGAGCCTTGCCGCTGACGATGCCAAACTTCCCAGTGACCCTGAATTTCGGTCTGCTCTTGTGGCCTACCTCGAATGGGGCGCTCGGCTCGCGCTCGGGAATTCTCAGACCGGCGCTGATGTGGTTGAGCACGCACCCGTGCCGAGATGGGGGTGGGGAGAAGCTCGTCCCTATCAGCCGTAGTCACTCCTCACCCCTCCCGCAACCGGGCGAAGGCGGTCGGGGGTTGCCGAGCCGACTCTTCCTGGTCAGGCGGCTCACCTAGTGAGGATTGCGTCGGCCCGAAGGGTGTCGCCAGGGCAGGTGGTTGGAGAGGCGTAGGGTGGCGTGAAGGACAATCGTGCTCAACTCGACCCGATTGCGATCCTTCCGGCGGGGCATCACCGCAACCTCGGTCTGCCCTGCGAGAGGAGCATCATGGCTTCAACCCAGGCGACACACATCGGCACGCAACTCGATGAACACCATTCTCCGGAGACAAACGGGCGGATGTCGGTCTGCCGACGTTGCGGTGCGCAGACCGACGACCCAATGGGACTGCACCACAGTCCGTTCGAAGGTCAATTGGCCCGCTCCACCAATTGGCTGGCCGCCCAGTCTCGGTTGGTGGACATTGAGCGTGCTCGGCAGTCCCGGGTGAGGTAGATGCTTCAGCGGCGGCGCAGCTCGCCGATCCGGACGTATGAGCGCAGATGTGCCTGCCTCGGCCGTCAGAACGAAATGCCGGTGAGTTCGGGAATGGTGCCTTCGGCCTTGGACCGGGCCCGTAACCACCGTTCACGCGCCTGCGCTCGCTGGGTATCGTCGTTGCGGGGTTCCACCGTCCGGCGAGGGCTGAACGTCGCGGCCAACTCTTCCTCGGAGGCGTAGGACCCGATGGCCAGGCCGGCCAGCAGCCCGGCGCCGAGGGTGGTGGCCTCCAGCACGGGCGAGACCTCCACCGGGCGACCGATGGCGTCCGCCAGGGCGTTGACGAATACATCGTTGTCCGACATGCCGCCGTCTATCCGCAACGAGTGAATCGGGAAGCCACTGTCCGCTTCGGCCGCTTCGACCAGGTCCGCGCCACGGTGGGCCACGCCCTCGAGCACGGCGCGCACGACTTCTGGGCGGCCGGAGCCCCTGGTCAGCCCGACCAGTGCGCCGCGGGCGCCGAAATCCCACACCGGGGTACCCATGCCGAGCAGGGCGGGAACGAACCAGACGTCACCGGTCGTCTCGCATTGCGCAGCCACGGCCGCTGACTCTTCGGAGGTGCTCAGCAGGCCGAGATCATCCCGGAGCCATTCGACACATGTGCCGGCCGAGAGCATGACCGCTTCGACGCCCCAGGTGGACTGCCCACCGATCCGGTAGGCCACGATCGGGAAGGTGCCGGCGCTGCCCCGGCCGGCGTGGGTCGGCGGGCCCTCGGGGCCGGTGCACTGGTCGAGCATGCCGCCGGTGCCGAAGGTCGCCTTGGCCAACCCGGGGCGAGTACATCCCTGTCCGACCAGGGAGGCTTGTTGATCACCGGCCATCCCGCAAATGATCGGGGAGCCGGGAAGGGCGTGGCAGGCGCCGACAGCCCCCGACGAGTCGACGATGCGGGGCAGCAGCTCCGTCGGGATGCCCAGTCGTTCGAGCAACGGGCGGTCCCAGGTGATACTCGAGGCGTCGACCATGGCGGTCACCGCGGCGTTGGTGGCGTCGGTGACGTGCAGCGCGTCGTTGCCCGCCGCCGCGCCTCCCGAGAGGATCCACGCCACCCAGGTGTCCACGGTGCCGAAGCACAGCTCGCCCGCGCTGGCCCGGGTTCGATCGGGGTCCACCGCATCGAGGATGGCCATCAGCTTGGTGGCCGACGCGTTGGGCGCCAGCCGGATGCCTTCGCCCTGGAGAACGAGGCACGTGCCGACCGTGCGCAGATCCTGCCACCCGATGCCGGGCGCGACCGGCTCCCCGGTGGCCCGGTCCCACACGATCGTCGAGGCCCGCTGATTGGCGATGCCGACCGCTTCGACCGGCCCGCCCTGGGCGAGGGTGGCCTGGGCCACCTGCATCACCGCCTCGGCCATCAGGACGGCATCGAACTCGACCAGGCCCGGAGCCGGTGATTCGGGCAGTACCGGCGCGTGGTGGGCGTGCGTCACGCTGGCATCGGGTCGGACAATGGAGGCGCGGACACCCGAGGTGCCGACATCGACCACCAGGACACTGCCCCCGCCGCCGACGGCGCTCATGGCCAGGGCACAGATCCGAACGGGGACCGGAGTCCGAGCTTGCCGGGATTGAGGATGCCGACCGGGTCGAAGCTCTTCTTGAGGCCGGCCAACACGTCGAACCCCGATCCGAGCGCCCGCGGCATGAAGCGCGATCGATTGAGGCCGATCCCGTGATGGTGACTGATGGCGGCACCATGGGCCAGGGTGGCGTCGGTCACCGTGTCCCAGGCCCGACGGTAGTACCGCTCGCGCCAGTCGCCGTCGCCCTCGGGGCCACGACCGGCGAAGGTGAAGTAGAGGCAGGCCCCGTCGGTGTAGGCATGAGACTGATGGGCCGAGGCGGCCAGGGTCCCCTCGAGAGCCTCGAGCGAGGTGACCACTTCTTCGAAGAGTCCTGGCAACGCGGCCCACGGACCCGAGATCTCGGCCGTGTCGACCACGATGCCGGCCCGCCACAACGGGGCCAGCGCCGAGACGTCGTTGCGGTGACCGAGCCAGCGCTCGACCAAGGCCACGTCGAGTGGTTGGGCGGCCGCCACCTCGCCGCACTCGTCATCGACCACGGCGAAGGTTGCGGCCACCAGCGCCGCGTCGGTCTCGTCCAGGACAATGAGCACGTTGGTGTCGGGCTGGTCGAAATTGCGGCCGGACTCGGCCTGGTCGTACAGGCGGAGCACGGCCGGAGTCGCCCCGCGGCGCAGGATCCTGCGGCAGGCGTCGAGCCCGGTCTCGAAGGTGGCGAAGCCGAAGGCCCGTCGATCCTGGGCAAGTGGCACCGGGTGGATGCGGAAGCGGGCCTCGGTGATCACGCCGAGGGTGCCCTCGCTCCCGACGAACAGCTGGGTCAGGTTGGGTCCCGTGGCGGCGCGTGGCCCCTTCCCCTCGGTGTGCACCACGCGGCCGTCGGCCAGGACCACCTCGAGGCCCAGCACCATGTCCTCGATCTTCCCGTAGCGGGTCGAGTACTGACCGGCGCCCCGGCAGGCCAGCCAGCCCCCGACGGTCGAGAGGTCCATCGACTGGGGCCAGTGGCCCAGGGTGTACCCGCTCCCGACCTGGCCCAGGGCGGCTTCGAGATCGGGGCCGAACATGCCGGCTCGCACGTCGGCGGTCAGCGAGGTCTCGTCGACCCTGACCAGACCCTCGAGCCCGGTGAGGTCGAGTGACACACCCCCATGGACCGGGATGGATCCGCCACAGACCCCGCTCCGGCCTGCCATCGGGGTGACCGCCACCACGGCCTCGTTGCACGCGGACAGCACCGTTGCCACTTCGTCCGTGGTGTGCGGCCGCACGACGATGGCCGGGCGTTGGGGGACCGACCCCTCGGCTGCCCAGCCAATGGCCAGGGGCCACCAGTCGCGACCGGCTTCGGCCCGGCTGGCCCCGTCGGTCCGCACGTCGGCGCCGCTGGCGACCAGGCGATCGATCAGACCCGCCGGCAGCGGGGGAGCGGCGCCCGAAAGGCGATCGGTGACCGCATCCGCGGCGGCGTCAATCGGCGTGACCGGGGTGGGGGCGATCACGGCAGGTCGAGCCCGGCGGTGAGCAGTTCCTTCTCACAGGTCTCGATGAAACGGGCCGCCTGTTCGGACGCTTCCTTCTCGGTCCATCCGAGATCGGGTGCGACGAGGGCGGCCGCAGCGTGGGCGGCTGCCATCGTCGGCTGCGCTCGCATGATCATGGCCCGGGTCCGCCGGGCCAACACGTCGTCCAGCGTCTGGGCCATCTCCTCGCGGACGGCGTACAACATCTCGGCACCGATATAGGGCAGGCCGTCGATGACCGGCTCGAGCAGTTCGGGCCGCCCTTCAGCCAGGGCCAGGACCGCCGTTGACTCGGTGCCGTAGCGACCGAGCAGATGCGCGTGCGAGCGAACGGCCGTGACCGGGTCCTTGGGGGCCGCGGTGGCCCCGATCAGCCGGAGTGACTTGGTGACGCAGGGCCGGGACTTGGGGGTCTCACCGATCAGCAGGACAGCGGCATCGACCGCGTCCTGCGCCATCTTGCGATAGGTCGTGAGCTTGCCTCCGGTCACGGTCACCACACCGTGGCCCGACGTTCGAACCGTGTGACGGCGGGACAGGTCGGCGGTGCGTTCCGAGACGTGTCCACCCTTCTCCGGGGGCGCCAGGAGGGGACGCAGTCCGGCCCAGACGCCGGTGACATCGGCTCGCGTGAGCTTCGAGGTCGTCACGTTGTTGGCCGCCTCGAGCAGGTAGTCGACGTCTTCGGGTGTGCAGGCCGGGTTGTCGAGTGGGCCCCCGTAATCGGTATCGGTCGTGCCGAGATAGACCAGGTCGGTTTCGGGCCAGACGACCACGAAGATGGAGCGGCGATCCTTTGGTACCGGGATGACGGCCGCGATGTCACACGGCAACCGGTCGGACGGCACGCTCACGTGCACCCCCTTGGCCGGCCGGATGGAGTGCGGATGGGTGCCTTCGTCGAGCGCACGGACATCATCGGCCCAGACGCCGGTGGCATTGACGACTACCCGGGCCCGCACGCTGAACTCGGACGACGGGTCGGATGGGTCGGGCCGCAGCACCGCCCCAGTGGTCGCGCCGAGCTCGTCGGTGGTCAGCCGGACCACGTCGGTGTAGTTGGCCACCACTGCGCCGTGTTCGAGGGCGGCGGTACGGGCCAGGGTGAGCGTGAGGCGGGCGTCGTCGGCGCGGGCGTCGTAGTAGAGGAAACCCGCCACCAGGTGCTCGGTGCGCAAGGTGGGCAGGTGCGCCAGCGTCTGCTCCTTGTTGACGCGCTTGTGCCGGGCGCCGATGCGCAGGCCGCCGGTGAGGTCGTAGAGCCATAGGGCACTGGCGTAGGAACGGGCCACGGCCTTGGAGACCACGCCGTCACGGCCGAAGAGGGGGATGAGGAAGGGCAGCGGGCTGACCAGGTGGGGCGCGTTGTCCAAGAGGCGCTGACGCTCGGCCAGGTTCTCGTAGACCAGTCGGAATTCGCGTTGCTGGAGGTAGCGCAGGCCGCCGTGGACCATTTTGGATGACTTCGAGGAGGTTCCCGAAGCGAAGTCGTGCTTCTCGACCAGGGCCGTCTTGAGGCCCCGGCTGGACGAATCGAGCGCGACGCCGGCGCCGGTGATGCCCCCGCCGATCACGAGCACATCGAACTCTTCGGCAGCCAGGCGGCGCAATGAATCCTCTCGCCGGAATCGATGCACCGTCCAAGCCTGCCACATGGCGTCAGCGTGGCATCCGGGCCAGACCGGGTGACGGCAGCCGTGGTGCGGGCTTGGCATATCGTCACCGTCGGCGGTCGTCGTCCGCCCGTCACCCGGTCTGGGGGCTCTAGTGGAATTCGTCGGAAGGCCCTTCACAATGAGCGTCGCTTTGTGAAGCCGTCATGGGGTCGACGTCTCTGGATGGTGCCTCTGGCCGGACTCACGGTCGCCACCGGGCTGGCCGCCGGTTTGGCCTGGTCACAGTCGCCGTCGGTCCCGACCTGGCCCGCCAGCATCGCCCCCGTCGCGGCGTTCGTCAGCCACGACCGGGGCCTGGCCTTTCTCCACCCGGTGCCGGTACATTTCCAATCACCCCGGACCTTCGACCGGCAAACGGCCGCGCAGGATCAACCCGACGGTGCACCGCAAAAGGCCCAGGTGCGTCTGCAGGCGGCGGAATTTCGCGCCCTCGGACTACTCGGCGGCTCGGTCAATCTGGTGGAGGCCCAGACCGCCCTCGATACGGGATCCGTCCAGGCCTACTACGACGACGTCAAGAAGGACATCGTCATCAGAGGCGCGAGCCTCTCGCCGGGCACCAAGGTCACCCTCGCTCACGAACTGACCCATGTGCTCCAAGACCAACATTTCAACCTGGTCAAGTTGGACCACGAGTCGAGCACCTCCGACGAGGAGTTCGCCGTCACCGCCATCGAGGAGGGTGATGCCGTGCTCACCGAGAACGACTACACCGCCACGCTTCCCGTGCGTGAGCAGCGGGAGGCCGATGCGGAGGAGAACGCACCTGCGGCCGCCGACGGGACGGGGACCGGGAGCGGAACCGGGAGCACGCCCACCGTCCCGACCGCTAATGCGGATTTCCTCGGCATCTCCTCCGAGGTCCCCTACATCCTCGGTCCTGATTTCGTCCTGCTGCTCTACAACGTGGGTGGGATCGGCCTGACGAACCGGGCCTTCGAGCATCCCCCCAGGTCCGAGCTCGACATCGTGAACCCGTCGGCCTACCTCCTCCACCAGGCCACGCGCGTCCTGCCACCGCCCGCTCTGGGCCGAGGCGAACGGAGGATCGGCTCGCCCGGTTCGTTCGGTGCCTTCGAGACCTACATGACCCTGGCCGGCGACATGGATGCCACGACGGCGTTGTCGGCGGCGGACGGATGGGGCGGAGGATCGATGACGCAGTACCGGCAGGACGGCGCGTCGTGCACCCGGCTCGATCTGGTCGGGCGCACGGGGCTCGAGAGCGATGCCCTGGCCCGGGCCTTCACCGCCTGGGCCGGCGCTCTGCGACAGCGGGGGGTGGTTGCGGAGGTCACGCGCCGCGGGGAGACGACCACGGTGTCCGCCTGTGATCCCGGCCCGGCGGCCACGGCTGGCCCCCGCTCCCGAGAGCACGCACTCGACGTCGTCGACGAGCGGAACTCCAACATGGCGAGTGCGTACCTCTACGCCGACCTCCCGCCCGCCGTAGCGCTCTGCGTCGGCGACCGCTCGGTGGGTGATGCAGCTCTGCTCCAGGCCGAAGCGGCACAGAACAACTCCTACGGCGCGCCGCCGAAATCTGAGCAGACCACCATCGATAACCAGATGCGAGATCTGATCGGGTCATGTCGTCTGGGGTCGGCGGCGGCTGGTCAGGGCAGCCGCGTCGCAGCGCCACAGCCGCGCCCGTGAAACGATGAGCCGGTGGGCAACGCCGATGAGTGGGAGAGGGCCGGCCTCTACGACCCGGCCTCCCCCAAGGCGCACGAACGCCGGGACCTCCTCGAGTACCTGACGGCCCGGGGCGCCAGCGTCGAGGCGATGGTGGAGGCCCACCGCCTGGGGAGCCTTCCCGGGTTGGCCGGCGACCTGGTGTTGGGGATGCGTTCGGCCATCTCCGTTGAGGAGATGGCCGAACGAAGCGGCATCCCGGTCGAGCGTGCCGAGCGAGTGCTGTTGGCCAACGGGCTGCCGGTCTCCGCTGACACCATGCTGCCCTCCGGTCTCGTAGGGCTCTTGGCCTCGTTCGAGCAGGGGGCTGCCATCTTGGGTGACGAGGCCATCCTCGCCTTCTCGCGTGCGTTGGGTGCGGCGGCCACCAACATCGCCGAGGCGGCAGTCGCCCTCTTCTACGCCGAACTCGGCCCGGGCACCGAACGGGAGGGGACGACGGAGCTGGCCCGGGCCCAAATGGCGGAGGCGGCGACACAAGCTTTCACCAACGTGCCCGACGTGCTGTCCCGTCTCCTGCTGGCCCAGTTCGATCGGGCCAGCCGCCGGACAGTGGTGGCCCGGGGCTGGTCGGAGGCGGGGGCTGGCGCCGGGGCCGCCGACGGTCCGGGCGAGGTGGTCGCCCTGGGTTTCGTGGACCTCGTCGGCTCCACCTCGTGGGCCGAAGGGCTGAGCCTGCGGGATCAGAGCCTGGCCCTGTCCCGGTTCGAGTCGGCCGCCTGGTCGAGTGCCGTGCTGGCCGGGGGCCGGGTGGTGAAGATGATCGGCGACGAGGTGTTCTTCGCCGCCCCGACGGCGGACACCGCCTGCCGCATCGGCATCGAAGTGTGCCGGGCGGCCGCCCTCGACCCACTTCTGCCCCCGGGTCGAGGGGCCGTGGGTCTGGGTCTGGTGATCCCGCGAGAGGGCGACTACTTCGGCCCCCTGGTCAACCAGGTCTCGCGCTTGGTGAAGGTGGCGCCGCCCGACGGCCTGGTGGTCACCGAGGCCGCCGCGGCGGCCCTGCCGGCCGGCCCATGGCACACAGAGGAACTCGCGCCGCTGCAGCTGCGTGGCGTCGAGCAGCCCGTGCGGGTCTTTGCCGCCCGCACCAGCGATGCTCAGGCGACGTAGCGACGGCACGCTGACGCTCGAATCGCGGATCGCGGAAGCGTGTTGCCGTGATTGTGGAGGGCCGCTTGCGTCCCAAGAGGTCGGGTGCTGTCAGATGCGGACGTTCCACGCGGCCAGGCGAGAGGTGCGTGGCTTTCCCGCTGAGGTGGGTGACCCGGCCCCGGGTTTTCACGGCGAGGCCTATCGGCAGTTCCGGGATACGAGCGCCGTCAGACTTTTCGTGCCTTGATGGCCAGCACGGTCGGGGTGGGCCCCCCGCCCTCCTTGAAACTGTCGAAGACCAGGCCGGCATCAATGAAGGTCCGCAACAATTGCGGCAGGGGAATGTGTTCCGCCCCGACCTTGTCTCGGAGGCCCTTGTCTGTCCAGGACTCCCTCGTCCAGTGGCCGTCGAGGTAGCCCGGGCGAACAATGATCGCTTCGGGGTCGCTCCGATCAGCGAAGCCGCCACAGAAACACGGGTGAACCCCGATGTGGACCACACACCCCCCAGGAAGGAGAACCCGGGATGCTTCTCGAAGGATGGCCGAATAATCCGACACGTCGGTGTGGATCATCACCGCCAGGACGCTCGGGAACGACGCGGCCGCGAACGGCAGCATCTGACCATTGGCCCGGACGATTGGAAGGCGGGAACGAGCGTGTCGCAACATCCCCGCCGAAGGATCGATGCCAATGGGCACTCGACCCAGGCTGCGAACGCGCGCGCCATGTGTTCCGGTCCCGCAGCCGATTTCCAGACAGGTGCCGGCACCTTGCCCAAGGAGCTCGCTGATTGCGCGATCGACGCCGATCGGATCGCCGATCGGCAACCCGTCCCCCGACCGGGGGCCGAGGAAACCCTCCTCGTACCAGTCGGCGATCGCGTCATATGTCGCCGCCATTCCACACTCCTTCCTGCCGAGGTCGGTAAGCGAATGATGGCCAGACGAGTCTTTCACCCGCCGGTGCCGAGCTCACCTCCGACGGTTCCATGCGGGGGTGGCGGGTGCCCAGCGCGCCTGAGGCCGAGCATGCGGCGGCATTGGTGCGGGACACGGTGACCCCGGCTGTGCACTACCTCCGGTTCGGGTTCTCGCCGGTGCAGGTGGAGCCCTTCGCCGACCCTACGGGGGAGGTGGCGCTGGTGGCCGACCACGCCCACTATCAGGCCCGATCCGTGCTGCCGGAGTCGGTCCGGGAGGAATTGCTGGGTGACCTGCGTGGCACAACAAAGCCGCTTCCCATCGGCTGACCAGGGAGAATTCTTTGTGTAGGCCTTTACAGGCCCACCGGAGGTAAGCCATACTCTTCGTTCGCCGGAATTCGGTGCGCGTGCCTCCGGGTCCACCCGAGAAGTGCCTCCCGACCAGGGCGAATCCTGCCCGTATCCGACGTGAAGAGGAAGTGTTTCCCATGAGTGCCACCACGTGGCGCAAACAAGCCGCCTGCCGGGGCCTCGATGTCGAGGCCTTCTACCCGGTATCGGAGGACGAGGCCGATGCGGCCGAGGCCAAGGCTATTTGCGACGTCTGCCCGGTCCGCCAGGCCTGCCTCGAGCACGCCTTGGCCCACCGCGAGCGTGAGGGCGTCTGGGGCGGCACGACGGAGCGGGAACGCCGGCGCATCGTGCGGCAGCGGCGCAAGTCAGCCTGACTGAGCGGCCGACTTTGCCGCCGGCTTCGCGGCGGGCCTGGCGTCGGACTTCGTAGCGGACCCCTTGGCGGTCACCACCGTCGTCGAGGTGGTGGTCGTGGCCGGGGCGCCGAGCGTGCAGGGCACCGGATTCCACGGCTCGGGTTGCGTGTTGGTCACGACGTTGCCCGGGATGGCGGTCGGCGTCGTCGACCCGGGCGTGGTCGTGGTGGTGGTGGTCGTTGTGTCCACCGTCAATCCGGCGTTGGCCACCCAGAGAACCAGGGTGTTGCCGGTGAGGAGCGGGCTGCCCACGTAGGTCACGGTGCCCTTCAATGAGTCGGCCAGCGTGTGGGCGGCTGGGAGACCGGAGGTGCCGTAGAAGATCTCGGAGGGATCACCGCTGGCGATCACGCTCGGTGCGTTGTTGACACCGGTCACCACGAAGCCGTCCTGCTCGAGTCCGGACGCCGTCTGGCTGGCCAGTTCGCCGCCCCCCGAGGCGTTGAGGACATCCACCGACACCGCACGGTTGGCCAGCGGCGGGGCCGTCGTGGTGGTGGTGGCGGAGGGCGCCGGCTTGGGCAGGCCGATCTGGTTGAAGGCGGCGATCTGCAGGCCGGCGTAGGGCTGGGCGGCCAGCAGGACATCCGCCCCCCCGCCGGTGACGAATTCGGAGGTGGGCAGCGTCTGGGTGATCAGGTGTGACGACGGCAGCCCCTTGAACTCCTCGACCATGTGCAACAGGTCGCCCTTGGTCAACGTGTCACTGATCGTGAGGTTGCCCACGGCGGCCGAGATGAAGCCATTGATGGCGAACGGGTTGGACGAAGAGGCGTTGACCTTGGCCAGGACGGCCCGGAAGAAGGCATCCTGCCGCTGGATCCGGCTGAAGTCCGACTGCCCGTCCGACACCCATTCGCCGTAGGCATTCATGTACTCGAGGTGCCGGCTACGCACCAACTGCAAGGCCGTGACCCCGGAAACGGATTGACAGCCCAGGGTGGTGACATCGAGCCCCGTGTAGTCATCCTTGACGGCGGTGGGGAAGGTCATGTCGACGCCGCCGAGAGCGTCGACCATGTTGGTGAAGCCGGGAAAGTTGACGGACATGTAGAAGTTGATCGGGATGTTGAGCACGTTTTCAATGGTCTGGATCAACAGGTCCGGACCGCTGTCGTAGGCCGCATTGATCCGGTTCATCCCCGACACGTTCGGCACATTTCCGGGAATGTCGACCCACAGGTCGCGGGGGATGGAGATCACCGTGATCGACTTGGTGGCGGGAACGAACCGGGCCACCATGGTGACGTCGCTGCGCTGACCGCCTGTATTGGAGGTGTTGCCGATTTGACTGCCCAGCGTGGAGTTGTCGCCGACGAAGGCTCTGGAGTCGGAGCCGACCAGCAAGATGTTGAACGGCTGTCCGGGCGGAGCGGCCTTGACCAGGTGCGGGGCGTGGATCTTCTTGATCTGGTTGTAGCGGTAGTTGACGTAGAGGTAGCCCCCACCCACGGCGAGCACGCCCAGGGCGAGGATGGTGGACAGCGTGTAGACGATGCGACGACGCCATCGATGCTGGTGGCGCTTCGCCTTCTTGTTCTCTTTTCGCAATTTGGCCTGAAGGTCAGCGCGAGTTTGCGGTGTCTCTTCGGGTGGCAAGGAACCGAAATTACCTTGTCAGGCGGTCCTATACCCTTCACCAGTGGATTTCGACCTTTCGGAGGAACTCGAAGCGCTGCAGACATCGGTCCGTCGCCTGGCCCAGGACAAGGTCAAGCCCCGGGCCCGGGCCATCGACAAGGAGGGCACCTACCCCCAGGACCTCTTCGAGGCCTTTCGGGACGCCGGCTTGCTCGGGCTGTGCCTCCCGACCGAGTACGGGGGCTCGGGGGCGGGGATCCTGGGCCTGGCCATCGCCATCGAGGAAGTGGCCAAGTACTCGAACTCGGCCGCGCTGATGCTGCTGCTGACCCGCCTGCCCACCGGCCCGGTCATGATCGCCGGAACGGAGGCGCAAAAGGCCAGATATCTCCCCGGTATCGCCGACGGCTCGCTCCGGGCGGCCTTCGGGCTCTCCGAGCCGCAAGCAGGCAGTGACGTCATGGGCATGCGCACCAAGGGGGTGCCGGAGGGGGGCGCAGGGAGGGGCGCAGGCAGCGGCTGGATCCTCAACGGCACCAAGTGCTGGATGTCGGGCGTCCGAGAAGCGGACTGGTACACCGTCTTCGCCAAGACGAGTGGCGACCCCGCCAGCCGGTCCCACGATTCGATCACGGCCTTCATCGTGGAGCGGACGTGGGACGGCGTCGAGGTGGGTCGCACCGACCACAAGATGGGCGTCAAGGGCGTCGACACCGGCGAGTTGCTGCTGAACGACGTGCACGTCCCGGCGGAGAACGTGATCGGCGAGGTGGGCGGTTTCCGCCTGGCCATGCTGGGCCTCAACGCCATGCGCCCGATCGTGGCGGCCCGCGGCATCGGCTTGGCCGAAGGGGCGCTCATGTACGCCGCCGAGTACGTGCAGCAGCGGGCGGCCTTCGGGAAGACCATCGCCGACTTCCAGGGCATCCAGTGGGAGATCGCCAAGTGCGCCGTCGACATCGAGGCGGCCCGCCTGCTGACCTACCGCTCGGCCGTGATGGCCGACCGGGGCCAGTACACCAAGGAGTTCGTGCCCTACCTGTCGATGGCCAAGTACCACGCCACCGAGATGGCCGTGCGGGCCTCCTCGCTGGCCGTTCAGCTGCTGGGGGCGGCCGGCTACATGGAGGACCATCCGACCGAGCAGTGGTACCGCGACGCCAAGCAGCTGACCATCGTCGAGGGCACCTCGCAGGTGCAGCTCGGCCTGATCGCCCGGGGCGTGTTGGATCGGGACCTCTGGTGGGACTGACGCGGTGCTGGGCTGAGGCTGCCGTGGGATTGAGGCTGCCGTGGGATTGAGCTGGCCCGACGTCCTTGCGCGATTGACCCGGCGGGAGTCTCTCACCGAGGCCGAGGCCGAGGCGACCTGGGCCGCGTGCTTTCGGGCGAGGCGACACCGGTGCAGATCGGCGCCTTCCTGACCTTGCTGCATGCCAAGGGAGAGGCGATCGAAGAGGTGACCGGCCTGGCCCGGGCCATGGTGGACGCCGCCGTGCCGCTGTCGCTCGACGGGACCGGCGCCGAGGGCGCCGGAGACGATGGCGCTGAGAGAGGTGCCGCGGGCGTGGTCGTCGATCTGGTCGGTACCGGAGGCGACCGGCTGAGCAGCATCAACGTGACTACCCTGGCGTCCCTCATCGTCGCCGGGTGCGGCGTGCGCGTCTGCAAACACGGTGGTCGGTCGGCGTCCTCCTCGGTGGGCTCGGCCGATGTGCTCGAGGCATTGGGCGTGGCCATCGAGGTCGGACCGGTCGGCGTGGCCCGGTGCGTCGCCGAGGCGGGGATCGGATTCTGTTTCGCTCAGCGCTTTCATCCGGCGATGCGCTACGTGGCGCCCGTCCGCAAGGAGCTCGGCGTGCCCACGATCTTCAACTTCCTGGGGCCGTTGATCAACCCGTCGCGGACCCGGTACCAGCTCGTCGGCGTCAGTGACCCCGCCATTGCCACCACCATGGCCACCGTGCTCGGGTCGACGGGCAGCAGACGGGCCATGATCATCTATGCCGACGACGGCCTGGACGAGTTGAGTGTCACGTCGCTCTCGACCGTGCTCGAGCTCAACGGCGACGGCGCCGGATCATTCGAACTGACCGAGTGGCGTGTCGACCCGATCGAGCTGGGCCTCGCGTCGGCCACGTTGGATGACGTGCAGGGCGGGAACGCCATCTTCAACGCCCAGGCCATCCGATCGGTCCTCAATGGTGCGACCGGGGCCAACCGCGACATCGGACTGCTCAACGCGGCCGCCGGGCTCATGGTGGCGGGACGGGCCGCCGACCTGGCCGGAGGGTTGGTACAGGCCGCTCGAGCTCACCTGAGGTCATGCGGGGGTCGAACGGGTGCCCAGCGTGCCCGAGGCCGAGCATGCGGCGGCGCTGGTGCGCGACACGGTGACCCCGGCCGTGCACTACCTCCGGTTCGGGTTCTCGCCCGCCCAGGTGGAGGCCTTCGCCGACCCCGCGGGGGAGGTGGCGCTGGTGGCCGACCACGCCCACTATCAGGCCCGATCCGTCCTGCCGGAGTCGGTCCGGGAGGAATTGCTGGGCGACCTGCGTGGCACAACAAAGCCGCTTCCCATCGGCTGACCAGGGAGAATTCTTTGTGTAGGCCTTTACAGGCCCGCCGGAGGTAAGCCATACTCTTCGTTCGCCGGAATTCGGTGCGCGTACCTCTGGGTCCACCCGAGAAGTGCCTCCCGACCAGGGCGAATACTGCCCGTATCCGACGTGAAGAGGAAGTGTTTCCCATGAGTGCCACCACGTGGCGCAAGCAAGCCGCCTGCCGGGGCCTCGATGTCGAGGCCTTCTACCCGGTATCGGAGGACGAGGCCGATGCGGCCGAGGCCAAGGCTATTTGCGACGTCTGCCCGGTCCGCCAGGCGTGCCTCGAGCATGCCCTGGCCCACCGCGAGCGTGAGGGCGTGTGGGGCGGCACCACGGAGCGGGAACGTCGGCGCATCGTGCGGCAGCGGCGCAAGTCAGCCTGACTGAGCGGCCGACTTAGCCGCCGGCTTCGGGGCGGGCCGGGCGGCGGACTTCGCAGCGGACCCCTTGGCGGTCACCACGGTGTGGTGGTGGTCGTGGCCGGGGCGCCGAGCGTGCAGGGCACCGGATTCCACGGCTCGGGTTGCGTGTTGGTCACGACGTTGCCCGGGGGGGCGGTCGGCGTCGTCGACGAGCCCGGCGTGGTCGTCGTGGTGGTGGTCGTCGTGTCCACCGTCAATCCGGGGTTGGCCACCCACAGCATCAGATTGTTCCCCGTGAGGAGGGGGCTGCCGACGTAGGTCACGGTGCCCTTCAATGAATCGGCCAGGGTGTGGGCGGCCGGGAGACCGGAGGGCCCGTAGAAGATCTCCGAGGGATCTCCGCTGGCGATCACGCTCGGCGCGTTGTTGACCCCGGTCACGGCGAAGCCGTCCTGCTCGAGTCCCGACGCCGTCTGGCTGGCCAGTTGCCCGCCCCCCGAGGCGTTCTGGACATTGACCGACACCGCGCTGTTGGCCAGCGGCGGGGCCGTCGTGGTGGTGGTGGCGGAGGGCGACGGCTTGGGCAGGCCGATCAGGTTGAAGGCGGCGATCTGCTGGTCGGCGTAGGGCTGGGCGGCCAGCAGGACATCCGCCCCGCCGTCGGTGACGAATTCGGTGGTGGGCAGCGTCTGGGTGACCAGGTGCGACGCCGGCAGCCCCTTGAACTCTTCGGCCATGCGGAACAGGTCGCCCTTGGTCAACGTGTCACTGATGGTGAGATTGCCCACGGCGGCCGAGATGAAGCCGTTGATGGCGAACGGGTTCGTCGCCTGGGCGTTGACCTTGGCCAGGACGGCCCGGAAGAACGCATCCTGCCGCTGGATCCGGCTGAAGTCCGACTGCCCGTCCGACACCCATTCGCCGTAGGCGTTCAGGTACTCGAGATGCCGGCTCCGCACCAACTGCAGGGCGGTGACCCCGGGGACCGATTGGCAGCCCAACGTGGTGACATCGAGCCCCGTGTACTCATCCTTGACCGCGGTGGGGAAGCTCATGTCGACGCCGCCGAGGGCAGCGACCATGTCGGTGAACCCAGGAAAGTTGACGGACATGTAGAAGTTGATCGGGATGTTGAGCACTTGTTCAATGGTCTGGATCAGCAGGTCCGGACCGCTGTCGTAGGCCGCATTGATCCGGTTCATGCCCGACACGTTCGGCACATTGCCGGGAATGTCGACCCACAGGTCGCGCGGGATGGAGATGATGGTGATCGACTTGGTGGCGGGAACGAACCGGGCCACCATGGTGACGTCGCTGCGCTGACCGCCGGCATTGCCGCTGTTCCCTATTTGGCTGCCCAGGGTCGCGTTGTTGCCCACGAAGGCTCGTGAGTCGGAGCCGACCAGCAAGATGTTGAACGGCTGTCCGGGCGGAGCGGCCTTGACCAGGTGCGGGGCGTGGATCTTCTTGATCTGGTTGTAGCGGTAGTTGACGTAGAGGTAGCCCCCGCCGACGGCGAGCACGCCAAGGGCGAGGATGGTGGACAGCGTGTAGATGGTGCGACGACGCCATCGATGCTGCCGGCGCTTCGCCTTCTTGCTTTCTTTTCGCAATTTGGCCTGAAGGTCAGCGCGGGATTGCGGTTCGTCCTCGGATGGCAAGGATTCGAAATTACCTTGTCAGGCGGTCCTATACCCTTCACCAGTGGATTTCGACCTTTCAGAGGAACTCGAAGCGCTGCAGACGTCGGTCCGTCGCCTGGCGCAGGACAAGGTCAAGCCCCGGGCCCGGGCCATCGACAAGGACGGCACCTACCCCCAGGACCTCTTCGAGGCTTTTCGGGACGCCGGCCTGCTCGGGCTGTGCCTCCCGACCGAGTACGGGGGCTCGGGGGCGGGGATCCTGGGCCTGGCCATCGCCATCGAGGAAGTGGCCAAGTACTCGAACTCGGCCGCGCTGATGCTGTTGCTGACCCGCCTGCCCACCGGCCCGGTGATGATCGCCGGGACGGAGGCGCAAAAGGCCAGGTACCTGCCGGGAATCGCCGACGGCTCGCTGCGGGCGGCGTTCGGCCTCTCGGAGCCGCAGGCCGGCAGTGACGTCATGGGCATGCGGACCAAGGGGGTGCCCGAGGGGGGCACCGGCAGCGGCGCCGGCAGCGGCTGGATCCTCAACGGCACCAAGTGCTGGATGTCGGGCGTCCGAGAAGCGGACTGGTACACCGTCTTCGCCAAGACGAGTGGCGACCCGGCCAGCCGGTCCCACGATTCGATCACCGCATTCATCGTGGAGCGGGAGTGGGACGGCGTCGAGGTGGGTCGCACCGACCACAAGATGGGCGTCAAGGGCGTCGACACCGGCGAGTTGCTGCTGAACGACGTGCACGTCCCGGCGGAGAACGTGATCGGCGAGGTGGGCGGTTTCCGCCTGGCCATGCTCGGCCTCAACGCCATGCGCCCGATCGTGGCGGCCCGCGGCATCGGCTTGGCCGAAGGGGCGCTCATGTACGCCACCGAGTACGTGCAGCAGCGGGCGGCCTTCGGGAAGACCATCGCCGACTTCCAGGGCATCCAGTGGGAGATCGCCAAGTGCGCCGTCGACATCGAGGCGGCCCGCCTGCTGACCTACCGCTCCGCCGTGATGGCCGACCGGGGCCAGTACACCAAGGAGTTCGTGCCCTACCTGTCGATGGCCAAGTACCACGCCACCGAGATGGCCGTGCGGGCCTCGTCGCTGGCCGTCCAGCTGCTGGGGGCGGCGGGCTACATGGAGGACCATCCGACGGAGCAGTGGTACCGCGACGCCAAGCAGCTGACCATCGTCGAGGGCACCTCGCAGGTGCAGCTCGGCCTGATCGCCCGGGGCGTGTTGGATCGGGACCTCTGGTGGGACTGACGCGGTGCTGGGCTGAGGCTGTCGTGGGATTGAGGCTGTCGTGGGATTGAGCTGGCCCGACGTCCTGGCGCGATTGACCCGGCGGGAATCGCTGACCGAGGCCGAGGCCGAGGCGACCCTGGGCCGCGTGCTCTCGGGCGAGGCGACCCCGGTGCAGATCGGCGCCTTCCTGACCTTGCTGCACGCCAAGGGAGAGGCGATCGAAGAGGTGACCGGACTGGCCCGGGCCATGGTGGACGCCGCCGTGCCGCTGTCGCTCGACGGGACCGGCGCCGACGGTGCCGGGGGCGGTGCCGCTGACGGAGGTGCCGCGGGCGTGGTCGTCGATCTGGTCGGTACGGGCGGCGATCGGCTGAGCAGCATCAACGTGACCACCCTGGCCGCCCTGATCGTCGCCGGATGCGGCGTGCGCGTCTGCAAGCACGGCGGCCGGTCGGCGTCCTCCTCGGTGGGCTCGGCCGATGTGCTCGAGGCGCTGGGCGTGGCCATCGAGGTCGGACCGGCCGGCGTGGCCCGATGCGTCGCCGAGGCGGGGATCGGATTCTGTTTCGCTCAGCGCTTTCACCCGGCGATGCGCTACGTGGCGCCCGTCCGCAAGGAGCTCGGCGTGCCCACCATCTTCAACTTCCTGGGGCCGTTGATCAACCCGTCGCGGACCCGGTACCAGCTCGTCGGCGTCAGTGACCCCGCCATGGCCACCACCATGGCCACCGTGCTCGGGTCGACCGGCAGCAGACGGGCCATGATCATCTACGCCGACGACGGCCTGGACGAGCTGAGTGTCACGTCGCTCTCGACCGTGCTCGAGCTCAACGGCGACGGCGCCGGATCATTCGAACTGACCGAGTGGCGCGTCGACCCGGTCGCGTTGGGTCTGGCGCCGGCCACGTTGGATGACGTGCAGGGCGGGAACGCCATCTTCAACGCCCAGGCCATCCGATCGGTCCTCAATGGTGCGACCGGGGCCAACCGCGACATCGGACTGCTCAACGCGGCCGCCGGGCTCATGGTGGCCGGACGGGCCGCCGACCTGGCCGGAGGGTTGGTGCAGGCGGCCCAATCCATCGACAGCGGGCGGGCCGAGGCGGCACTGGACGCGCTGGTGGCCATCTCGCAGTCGGCACTGGCCGACGAACTCGGGGCTGAAGTTTGAGGGCGCGGGTGGACCGTGGATGCTGAGGTCGACCGGGCGAACCGGCGAGCTCAGTCCTCGGCAACGATCTGGGCCCCATCGGATGGGTTGACGCGCCAGGCCCGGCGGGGGGCGTAGGTAGCCGGCTCGAGGGCGGGGGAGTCCTGATCGCACAGGGCGATGACACACCCGCCGAACCCGCCGCCCGACATGCGTGCCCCCAGGACGCCCGGGGTGCGCTGCAGTTGGTCAACCAGTTCGTCGACTTCGGTGATCGAGACCCGGTAGTCGTCGCGCAGGCTGCGATGGCCGTCGCTCATCACCGCCCCGACGCCGGGGAGATCGTCGGCGGCCAGGAGCCGCTCGATCTCCCGCACCCGCTCGCACTCGGTGACCACGTGCCGGGCCCGTCGGCGCAGTATCGGGTCGGTGAGCACGCTGAGGTCCGTCTTGACGCAGTGGCCCAGCGGCCGACCGATCTCATGGGCCGCGGCGTCGCATTCGGACCGGCGCAGCGCGTAGGGGGACAGGCCGAGCTCCCGGCTGGCTTCGCTGTGCACGATCACGAAGGCGGCCCGTTCGGGGATGGCCACCTGGTGGCGTTCGAGTGCCGCCGTTCCGAAGTCGATGCAGAGGGCATGGCCGGCCCGCCGCGTCGACGATGGCCAACGGATCGAGCAGGCCGACGTGGGATCCGGCGGCGGATTCGGCCTTCTGGTTGAGCTGGGCCAGGGACATGGGGTCGGGCGGACGTCCGAGGGCGAGCAGCAGGGCGATCGAGAAGGCCGCGCTCGATGAGAGGCCGGCGCCGACCGGGAGCGTGCTGGTCACCCGGATATGGCCGCCCGATGGGGGGTCGGCCAGGGTGAGGAGGGCGGCCGCCAGTACGGCGTCCGGTGCGGCCGGGGCGGTGTCCCCCAGAAGGATCTCCCACGGATCGGGGTACTGATCGCTGTCCAGGCCGACGAGAAAGCTGCCGGGTTCGGGGGTGAACGTGGCCTCGGTGGCGAGGTCGATGGCCATGGGGAGGGAGAGGCCCTCGTTGTAGTCGGTGTGATCGCCGATCAGGGTGACACGGCCGGGCGCTCGAGCGGTTCGCACCGCTCCAGCTTGACCCCTCCGGGCCAGCCGGGTCACGATCCTGCCATGGCTGAGACACGACGTGGACCGCTGAGCGGTATCAAGATCATTGAATTGGCGGGGATCGGTCCCGCCCCGTACACCTGCATGATGCTGGCTGACGCCGGCGCGCAGGTGATCCGCCTGGAGCGGGCGGCCCCCGGAGCGGTCGAGCGCGGGGCGGAGGCTCCCCCTGGGTACTGGGACATCCTCAACCGCAGCCGGCCCTCGGTGGGCGTCGATCTCAAGAATCCCGATGCGGTCGAGTTGGTGCTGGATCTGGTCGAGTCGGCGGACGGGTTGATCGAGGGCTTCCGGCCCGGTGTGGCCGAGCGTCTCGGGGTCGGGCCGGAGGAGTGCCTGGCCCGCAACAAGGCGTTGGTCTACGGGCGCATGACCGGGTGGGGCCAGGACGGCCCCATGGCGGAGACGGCGGGGCACGACATCGACTACATCGCCATCTCGGGCGCGCTGTGGCCGCTGGGTCGGGCCGACGAGGCTCCGGTGCCGCCGTTGAACCTGGTGGGCGACTTCGGCGGCGGGGGCATGATGCTGGCCTTCGGCATGGTGGCCGCCCTCTTGGAGTCGGCCCGCTCCGGCGAGGGCCAGGTCGTCGACGCGGCCATGGTCGACGGATCGGCCTCCCTGATGACGATCATCTACTCCTTCCATGCCTTCGGGATCTGGGGGGAGGAGCGCGGGTCCAACATGCTCGATACCGGGGCTCCGTTCTACGAGGTCTACGAGACGTCGGACGGGAAGTACTTCGCTTGCGGGGGGATCGAGGCCAAGTTCTACGCCGAGTTGCTCGAAGGTCTCGGCCTGGCCGGCGACGACTCCCTCCCCGGGCAGATGGACCGGGCCCAGTGGCCGGCCATGAAGGAGCGTTTCGCCGCCGTGTTCCGCACCAAGACCCGCGACGAGTGGGCGGCCATCTTCGATGGTACCGATGCCTGCGCCGAGCCGGTCCTGTCACCGTGGGAGGCCCACGAGCATCCGCACAACGTGGCCCGGTCCACGTTCGTCGAGGTCGACGGCATGGTGCAGCCGGCCCCGGCGCCGAAATTCAGCCGCACACCCTCGGCCGTCAGCCGCCCGCCCTCGCCTCCCGGGGCCGACACGGTGAGTGGGCTGGTCGAGTGGGGCGTTGACGAGGGGACGATCGCCAAGCTGCGGGAGTCGGGCGCGCTGAGTTAGGGGTCGGGGTCGGGCTGGGGTTCGGGATCGGACGTCGGGTGCGTGGCGGATCGGGCGGACGAGCTGGGTCGGGTCGGGAATGGCGAGTTGCGAATGGCGGGTCGGGAATTGAGCGCTGAATCGGTGACCTTCAGACGCGCGGAGGTGGGCGACGGTGCGGCGGTGGCGGCCGTGTTCGGGGCGGCCCGCTCGGAGATGGCGTATCTGCCCGCGCTGCACACGCCCGACGAGGATCGGGCGTTCTTCACCGACCGGGTGGTCGGGTCGGGGTCGCACGAGGTCACCGTGGCGGTGGCGGCGGCCGTGGCCATGCGGAGCCGGAGGTGAGCGGTGGGGCGAAGATGGTCGGATTCTGCGCGGTCCATGCCGGCTGGATCGAGCACCTCTACGTGACACCGGCGTGGCAGGGCGGAGGGATCGGCAGTGCACTGCTCGCACGGGCCATGTCGAAGAATCCCGGTGGGTTGTCGTTGTGGGTGTTCGAGCAGAACGAGCGGGCGGCCGCGCTCTACGCCCGGGCCGGCTTCGTGGTGGTCGAGCGAACAGACGGTCTGGGGAACGAAGAGCACGTGCCCGATCTTCGAATGCAGTGGGATGGGGCGAGGACGGATTGAGTGAGCGGGCGGTCCAGTACTGACTGATGTGTCCGGCAATCCCGGTTGGTTCTGGCGCGGCATCATGACACCGTGCACGCGGCTCTCTCGCGGTGATATGAGAGTGTTCATGAAGATTTCTGGAATTACGGCGGCGCTGCCGGCAGAGGACCTGAGCCGAGCCAAAGCGTTCTACATCGAAAAAGTGGGACTCCAAGCAGTCGAGTCCCACTTTCTCGAGGCAAGCGATGGGCGGGTGGGCCTAACGGTTGGGGACGGTGTCAACCAGCTCGTCATCTACCCCGCCCAGGTGAGGTCGTCGGGGGAGTTCACGCAGGCCGTCCTTCAGGTCACCGACGTGCGCGCTGCCGTTGAAGAGATGAGGGCTCGCGGCGTGAGGTTCAATGAGTACAACACCGCGGAGACGCGGACAGAGAACGGCATTGCTCGGACGCCGGATGGACGCGAGGGGGCATGGTTCAAGGACTCGGAAGGTAATCTGCTCGGCGTCGTTAGCTCCCTCGCCGGCTAGGGACCGAGGCAAACGCGGTTCCCTCCACTGCTGAACCTCTGGATGCGGCAGCGTCGCCGAGGCAAGTAACGCATAGGTGCCGACGCCGAGCACCCGCATGTCGGTCGGTCAATCGGGTAGGCGATGGTCACTCGATGGCTATGGAGCAGTATCAGGCGAAAGTTCAAGACCCGTGAGCAGATGGCAAAAAGCTGAACCTCTGCACACCGCTTGTCTTTCACCGATTGATGTATCAGCACGGTCTGCGAATGCGGAGTCTGTTGTCTGATAGCGCCGCGCTGAAGCGACCTTCGGGAGACACGTCGAGCAGGAGGCTACGAAGGTCCCGGATGAAATCATCCACGCGGTCTCCGAAGAGGTGGGGTGCGGTTGATGAGGTAGAGAGAACCCAGGCGACCACGTCCTCGACCGATCGCTCAAGGACCCGGTCGTCGGGGACGACCACGAGCTCCTCGGGCGCGAACCCGGCGGCCTGGAACACCGCGTCCTCCCCATCGGGCGAGGTGTTCCGGAACCCCTGACCGGCTCGGCGGTCGGGACCGAGCCAGCGTCGACGCAGCTCATCAATGGCCACCTCGGGTATTGGTGGGTATGGCCCGCTCGGCGGCACATGGTTCGGCGGGTTCGTGTGCCAAAGGTCGACTTGGACGACAACGCCATTGGGATCAAGCATCTCCCGCACGGCGGAGGCCACCCGGGGCCGGTCCATCCAGTGGAACGACTGGGCGAAGCTGATGACTCGAAAGGCGCCAAGGGATCCGGGGAGATCCTCGGCCCGCATCCGGATCCAGCTGGCATTGGTGATGTGTTCCTCCGCGCCGGCGCGATGGGCCTCAGCCAGCATTCCGGGATCGGGGTCGAGTCCAACGACGCTCTCGAAGAAGTGGGCGAAGAGCAGCGCGGCGGTGCCTGGCCCGCAACCGACGTCGAGGAGGCGACCGCGCCCATCGAGGTGGAGGTGGTCTGCGAGAGCGTCGGCCAGAGCCGGTGCATATGGTTTACGACCCTGCCGGTAGTAGGCGGCGGTGCCCTCGAACACCGTCTCGTCCCAGGCCCAGTCCTGCCACCGATGGCGCGTCTGTCCGTCCGCCATCTGCTCAGTGTGGCAGACCTCTCATGGCGATGGTGAGCCAGCGTGACGGAGCTGGGCACGTTGGTCGACTCACCGAAAGGCGGGCATCCGGAGCCGCAATCCCGCAGAGGGTCAAGACTGAAGGCAGGTCGTAGACCCGGTTTCGCACCACCCTCCTCACCGAGGGGCCTGCCCGGGTAACGCGCTCGCCCCGTGCGCCGCATGCGTCACGGGACTATCGGATCGTGGACCGTCGGAGGCGTCTCCACCGGCGCGAGACGTGGACGGCCAGGTACACGACGAGCACGGCAGACGAGGTCAGGTGCCACCTGTCGAATGGCTGTGGGAGGGGGAGGAGCAGAGGAGCCCCCCGGCCCCAGTCGAGGATCCCTGAAACCACGACATTGATCGTGACGAAGGTGAGGATCGCATCCGACGCCAGGAGACGTAACTCGCGCTCGACCCGTGGGCGCAAGCGCATGAGCTGCGCGAGCATCCGAGCAATCCGGTGGCGACGCTGTGCCAGGTGGACAACGACCAGGCCGGCGAAGGCCAGCCCCACGTCCGCATGGATGGCGTTCCGGACGTGGAGGAGTTGCAGGGTCCCCAGTGCCGCCGCGAGGAAGGCCAGGAGGCCAAGGTGCACGAGCCAGCGAGACCTGGCACGCCACGCGGTCCGCGATCGGGCCGGTCGTTCGGCCGTGGCGCCGAGCGGCCCGCCCTTGCGCAGCTCCTGGGTTCTCGGTATCCATGGACGTCACCTTTCAATCTGGGTGGTCAGGTCTCCGACCGCACGGCGCTCGCCTACGCATCCCGGAGGTCGTCACCGCTGCTTGGAGGGAGGGCTACGGCGGGCTCACGTAGCCGGCCAAGACGGAGTCGCCGTTACCGGCGTCGGCCATCGCCTGGTCGGTCCCGGTCTCGACGACGGAGAACCCGGTCCTATCGCCGTCCCCGTTCACCACGTCCGGGCCCGGCTGGCCGGGCGGGTCGTCGGTGACGATCGCCACGTGCACGGCCGACGGGTCTGCCCCGAGCGAGAGGCCGTAGACCGCCACGTCGCCCGGCGAAGCGACGTATCCGCTCGTCGCCGGGTGCCATTCGCCGTTGGCGACCCCCCACTCGTAGAAGCTGACGGCGCCGCCGTTGATCTCTCCCGGGGCCGTAGCCGTAGGTGAACTGCACTCCGGCCTCCTGCCAGGCCCAGGCGGCGAAGTCGGCGCACCACTCCTCGGCCTTCTCGCCGCTCGGGCAGCCCGCCGTGCCGGCGTCCCAGTAGGCGCTGAACTTGTTGCAGTAGGAGTTGGAGGGTTCGGTGCGGTACCCGACCTGGCTCTCGGCGATGGCCACGATGCGCTGGGGCACGCTCAAGCCGGCGAGGGTGGCCTCGCTCGGCACCGGGAAGGAATCGGTGTTCCCGACACCGCGTGCAGGGTCGCCACCAGGATGATCACGACCGCGCCGGCCCCGAGGATGAGCCCGAACCGGCGCCGTGCCTTTGCGCGGTCGACGCGACCGCAGGGCGCCCCCGCCACGCAGCTCGGCGTTGGAAGCGTGTTCTACCGCCAAGGGCGGCCGCTGCGGCCCACGCCGCGGGTACGCCGAATCGAGCCCACGGGATGATCGGTCGCCCTGCCCCTCCATCGGGCGCCGGGGCGATGCGCCCACGAGCCCTCTGCTCGGCGCCGAGACCCGCCTGGTCACCAAACGACGTCCTTCGTCCCGGTCGAGCGGTTGTCGACCCAGTCGGTTCGGCTCATGACGTCTCAGGTTGCCCGGCGCCGGACCAGCCACACGGTCACGGCGATGAGCAGCACCGACAGCGCGAGCAGCCAGCCGCCCTCGATCCACTGGAACGGCCAGAACCGGCTGGCCGGCTGGTAGGTGGTCCATTGCGTGTAGCCGTGCTGGACGAGGTACTGCCACGCGTCCGAGCGACTCGGGACCCCGCCTTTCCCGGGGAACTGGTGTCCCCTGGAGGACCTGGTCGAGCGCCGACTGGCTGGCCGGCTGGCCGCCCTTGGTCGTCCACTGCTGGCTGATGATCCACGCCGAACCGGGCACGTTCAGATTGCTGGTGACCAGCGGCGCCAGGTAGTGCTGGCGCAGGAACCCCCCGGCTGCGACGGCGAGCCCGGCGTAGACGGCCAGGGTGGCGACGATCGCCGGGACGACCCGGCGGATGAGCATGCCGGCCAAGGCGCCGATCGCGAAGGCGGCCAGGGTCCAGGCGGCGAACGAGACCCCGCGCAGGTCGAACAGGCCGGAGGCGAACGGGGACGCCTCGAGCGTGACCTCCTTGGAGATGGACAGGGCCTGGCTGCCCGCGGGGAAGTACGGCTGGTAGTACCAGGAGAACAGCACGCTGATGGCTCCGGCCGCGGCGGTCACCGCGACCGCGAGCACGACCAGCTTGGCGAGCGTCCAGCGCCACCGCCCCAAGCCCTGGGTCCAGGCGTAGCGGAAGGTGCCGCTCTCGAGCTCACGGGCCAGCACCGGCGCCCCGACGAACGCCCCGATCAGTGCGGGCACTACCTGCAGAATGAGGCCGTTGGACAGAAATCCGTTGATGCCATTGAAGTTGTTGACCAGGTCACCGCAGGCGATGGAACCTGCCGGGTGGCAGGCGGTCGCGGCGGCGTAGGCGTGGTGCAGCTGAAGGCCGGCGAGCCACAGGTACACGGCCAGCGCGCCCAGCAGCGCGGCCACGCCGGTCAGCGCGGTGCGGTGCTGGCGCCAGGTGACCCAGGCCATCCGCCGCCATGGCAGCGGCCGCAAGCCCGCGTCGTCCTCTTGACGGGCGGGCACGGTCGGAGCGGTCAGTACGGTCATCCCGTCACCTCCGACGGTTCGGCGCCCCGGGCGCGGGCCGGGCCCGGGCAGCGCCGCGGCGTCCGGTTCACGGAGGTAGGCGAGAGCGAGTTCTTCCAGGCCGACCGGATGCGCCTCCCAGCCCGGCGGGACCGGATCGTCCGCGGTGGCCCGGACCAGCAGGTGCGCCTGGGCCTCGCCACGGCGGATATGCACCACCGGCCGTTCGGCATAGGTCGCGGCCTCGGCGGCCGGGCCGGTGAGCACGCGGTGGCCGGCGAGCAGGTCATCGACCTCGCCGGCCATCTGCACCCGGCCTCGCGACAGCACGATGAGGTAGTCGGCCACCCGCTCGAGCTCGGTGAGCACGTGCGAGGACAGCAGCACCGACACGCCGTCGTCGACGGCCGCCGTCAGCACCGTGGCCATGAAGTCGTGCCGGGCGATCGGGTCGAGCATCGCCACCGGCTCATCGAGCACGAGCAGCCGCGGATGCCGGGCCAGCGCCAGGGTCAGCGCCAGCTGCGCCTGCTGGCCCCCCGACAATTTGCCCGCCTTGCGCTTGAGCGGGATACCCAGCTCGCCGAGCCGGCCCTCGGCGTAGGACTGGTCGAAGTGCCGGTTCAGGTTGCGGGTCAGGTGCAGCATGTCGGCGGCCGACAGGTTCTTGTACAGCGGCGTGTCCTGGGCGACGAACCCGATGCCGTCCAGGGCGGCGAGCGACCCGGGCGGACGGCCGCCGAGCACGGTGAGGCCGCCCTCGGACGGCGCCGAAAGGCCGACCGCCAGGTTCAGCAGCGTGCTCTTGCCGGCGCCGTTCGGACCAACCAGCGCGGCCACGTGTCCTTCGGGAATGGCGAGGGAGCACTCGCGCAGCGCCCGAGTGCGGCCGTAGCGCTTGCCCAGGCCGGTTGCCTCGATGACGTTCATGCAACGCCCTCCGTTTCGCCGTCGGCCGCGCCGCCGCGGGTGCCCGTCCCGCTGCGGCGCTCATAGAAATCCCGCAGCTCACTGGCGACGAGCGCCACGATCCCGTTCTCGTCCAGCCCCGCCGCGTCTGCCTTGGCCAGCCAGCCGTGCAGGGAACGCCGAAGTCCGGTCAGCTCTGGGAGCGCGACCTGGTTGAGGGTGGCCAAGATGAACGTGCCCTGGCCGGGCCGCCCGACGATGAGGCCCTTGGTCTCGAGCTCGCGGTAGGCCTTGGACACCGTGTTCGGGTTGATGGCCAGCGAGGCGACCACGTCCCGGACCTTGGGCAGTTGGTCGCCGGGCTTGAGGTAGCCGAGACGCAGGGCGTGCTCGACCTGGTGGACGAGCTGCAGGTAGGTCGGCACACCCGAGGCGGGGTCGAGCCGGAACTCGATCGGCGACACCGGACCGCTGGCCCGCGCCGGGGGATGCGCGTTCGCTTCGACGGCGAGTCTTTGCGTCGTTGTCCTATTGTCATAAGACAAGCCTAGAGAAGGCGCATCGTTGTGTCAACGCCAGAGGAAACCGAAGCGGAAGTCGCCCCCGTCGCCCACGGCGAACCGGGCGTGGAACGCCCGGCCAAAGAGGGCGTTGATCAACTCCTTCTTAGGCGAAGCCCGGACCCGCACGGTGGCGGCGGCGAACGACAAGGCCACGGCGCGGCGGGACAAACCGCTGCGGAGCTGATCAGAGATTGACCACGGGGCACGTGATGGTGCGGGTGATGCCTTCGATCAACTGCAGTTGGCCGACCACCAGGCGGCCGAGCTCGTCAATTGAGCCAGCCTCGGTGCGGGCGATGACGTCATAAGGGCCGGTCACGTCCTCGGCCAGGACCACCCCGTCGATCTCGCCCATCCGTCGTGCCACATCGACCGACCGCCCAACTTCGGTCTGAACGAGCACGTACGCGTGGACGGTCATGGCACACCGTACATTGGCGTCATGCCGATGGCCCCGAGGATCGAGCAGTTCCGGGACCTCGTCCGACAGGCGTGGGCCGACCTCGTTGATCAGGCGAATCCGGTCGGTCGCCTCTCCCTCGTCCAGATCTGCATGTCCGCCGGCGCCACCTTGGTCACCATCTCGCTGGCTGGTTCCCTGTTCTTCTCCATCTCGCCCAATGAGGCAAAGAGCAAGGTCCTCTTCTACCTGCTCTTCACCTTGGCTCCCTTCGCCGTCATCTCGCCCCTCCTCGGTCCCCTCATCGACCGGAGCCGGGGAGCCCGCCGGGCCATGGTCGTCTTCGCCGCGGTCGGCCAAGCCGTCATCTGCCCCTTTATGGCGCGTGATGTCCACAGCCTGCTGCTCTTTCCCGAGGCGTTCTTGGTGTTGGTGTTCTCGAAGCTGTACGTGGTGACCAGAGGTGCCCTGGTGCCCGAGGTGTCGGCGCTCAGCGTTCCCGATGCCTCGGGCCAGCAGGCGGGCTACGCCACCCTCAACGCCCGGCTGACGCTCCTGGGCACGCTGGCCGGTTTCGCCATTTCGGTGCCCGGAGGGATCATCTTGAAGTTGGGCGGGGCAGCCAGCGTCTTGGTGTTCTGCGCCTTCGTGTTCGTGGCGGCCGCGGTGTCCGGCTACCGGCTGCCGATCGTCGGGCATCATCGACGAGGCAATCTGGCGAACCCGAACGCCAGGGCGGCCGAGGCTCCGAGTGCGACGTCGACGGTGGCTGCCACGCCGGTCGACGACCGACCCCCTGATGTGATCCGCCTGCAACCGGTCGCTCACCCCGAGGTGCTGCTCGGGCTCACCGCCATGTCGATCATCCGCGGCCTGCAGGGCTTCCAGATCTTCCTGCTGGCCTTCGGTCTCCGGCGGCTGCACGTGGGGCTCTACGTCTACGGTCTGGCCCTGGGCGCGGCCGGTATCGGGTCCATCGTCGGCCTGGCGCTGGTCGGCCGGTTGCGCGAGCGACTGAACGAGCAGCATTTGCTCCTGCTCTCCCTCTGGCTCATCGCCGTCTCGTCGGCCGGCGCGGCGGTATGGGGCACGTTGGTCGCTCAGGTCGGGCTGGCCTTCCTGGTCGGGCTGGCCGGGGCGGTGGCGCAACCATCGTTCGATGCCATGACCCAGCGCTACATCCCCCAATCGGCCCAGGGTCGGGCGTTCGCCCGCTTCGCCACGCGGCAGCAGCTGGTCTGGGTGTTGGGGGCGCTGATTCCGGTGGTGGTGGCGTTCACGCTGCCCCAAGGCGACGCCGTGATGGCCATACTGGCCGGGCTGGGTGGACTGACGTACGTGACCGGTCGGCGCGCCCTGCGGGCGCCGCGGGTGGCTCGGGGCTAGGCCGCTTCGCTCTTCGTTCGCTAGCCCAGCGACTGCGAACGTTTGCCCGCTTTGGCTGTCACAGCCCCGGATCAGGCTCGGGGTGTGCCACGACAACGACAAGGAGAAAGGGTCCTCCACCGCACAGCCGGGTGGAGTTGCGGGTGACCCGGCCCAGCGCGAGCGGTGCTTCGCCTCTTGCGCTCGGGGGGTGACCTGTGGGCGGCCGTGCTCGAGCTCAACGCCCTGCGGCGCCGGCGCGGCGATGCGCCGGTCGTCAACTATCAGGAACTGTGCCGTGAGCTGTCCCGGGCCGGACCGGGCTGCGCGGGTGAGCTGTCGAGCACCGGGGCTCGTTCCATCCTGCGTCGCTACGCCGATGCCTGGTTCGCCGCCGCGGCCGCCCGCCGGGCCGGCGATGGCCGGGTCCATTTCCCGAGGCGCCGCAGGTCGTTGATGCCCTCTCGCTACTACGCCGGGACCTTTTCCCTTACAGGGCGGCACCTGATCTTGCCGACGGCCCGGGGGGCGGCGCCGTTGGCCCTGCGCCTCACCCGCGAGGTCCCCTATGACGAGTCCTCGGTGCGGTCGGTCACCCTGCTCAACTCGGGCCCCAAGCTTTGTAGATGTGACGCCGAGGTTACCGGTCGCCTCCTATGTACGAAGGCACCGAACCCGACGCGGAGCGGGTGGCCGGCGTGGACCTCGGGATCATCCATCCCTTCGCCGTCGCCGGTGCAGGCACCGCGCTGGTGGTGTCGGGCCGGGCCATCCGAGCGGAGCACCGCCTGCACCTGGCCGAGAAGAAGGCCCGGGCCAGGGCTGTGGCAAGGCGGGCTCCGACAGAAGGGCCAGACCGGCTCGCGGCGCTGGCGCAAGTACCGGGCCACGACCAGGCGGCTCGAGCTACGCCACCGGCGCCGGGTAGCCCAGGGCAACCACGAAGCGGCCCGGGCCGTGATCGAGTTTGCCGTGGCGGCCGGCATCGGCACCCTCGCGATCGGCGATCCGAGGGGCCTGCTGACAAGAACGACGCCGGGCGACGCCAGAACCTGGCCGTGTCCAACTGGCGGCCCGGACAGGCGATCGCGGCCCTCTCGGACAAGGCCCAACTGGCGGGCATCGTCATCGAACTGGTCGACGAACGGGGGACGAGTTCGACCTGCCCGAGGTGCCAAGCCAAGGTGGCCAAGCCCAAGGGCCGACGGTTTTTCTGTAGCACCTGTGGACTGGAAGCCCACCGAGACGTGGTGGGCGCCGTCAACATCGCCTCGAGAGGGACTCGAGGTGGAGAGACCTTTGACCCGGACGGGTTGAAGGTCATGCACCGTCGAGCCGGCCGGCACTTGCCCGGCCGGACCCGGCGTGACCCGCGGCGAGTGAAGATGGATCGCCATCGTGGCTCCGTGGATCCCTGGCCGGCTGTGGCCCGCCCCGAGAACCTCGGGGAGTCGCTCGATCCGACCGCTTCCGCGGCCTGACGAGGAATCGCCGGCCCGAGCCACAAACGGGGCGAAGGTTGGGGGTTACAGCCTAGCCGAGACGCTCTTCGAGCTCGTTGACGGCCTTGGTCAAGGCGGCCGGGAGGCGATCGCCGAACTTGGCGAAGTGCTCACGGATGGAGGGCACTTCGGCCTTCCACTCGTCGCTGTCGACGCGCAGGAGCTCGGCCATGTCCTCTTTCGACACGTCGAGGCCGTCGACGTCGATGGCGTCGGGCGTCGGGATCCAGCCGATGGGGCTGTCCTCGGCCTCGGCCTTGCCGCCCACCCGGTCGAAGACCCACTCGAGCACCCGGGAGTTTTCGCCGTAGCCCGGCCACAGCCACTTCCCGTCGGCATCCTTGCGGAACCAGTTGACGTAGAAGATCTTGGGGAGAAGGTCGCGGTCCGATGCTTCCGCACCGATGGTGAGCCAGTGGGCGAAGTAGTCAGCCATGTTGTACCCGCAGAACGGCAGCATGGCGAAAGGGTCGCGCCGCAGTTTGCCCACGGCGCCGGCGGCGGCGGCGGTCGTCTCCGAGGCCATGATGGAACCCAGGAAGACGCCGTGCTCCCAGTCGTGGGACTGGAAGACCAGCGGCACCACCGAGGCGCGGCGGCCGCCGAAGAGGATGGCCGAGATCGGCACGCCCTCGGGGTCCTCCCATTCGGGCGCGATGGCCGGGTCCTGGGCGGCCGGCGTGGTGAAGCGGGCGTTGGGATGGGCGGCCGGCGTCCCCGAGGCCGGGGTCCAGTCCTGACCCTTCCAGTCGGTGAGGTGGGCCGGGGGCTCGTCCGTCATGCCCTCCCACCACACGTCGCCGTCGTCGGTCAGCGCGGTGTTGGTGAAGATGCAGTTGCCGTCGAGGGTCAGCATGGCGTTGGGGTTGGTGTGGGTGTTGGTGCCCGGGGCCACGCCGAAGAAGCCGGCTTCAGGGTTGATGGCGTAGAGGCGGCCGTCGTCGCCGAACTTCATCCAGCAGATGTCGTCACCCACCGTCTCGACCTTCCAGCCCTCGAGGGACGGGATGAGCATGGCCAGGTTGGTCTTGCCACAGGCCGACGGGAACGCGCCGGTGACGTAGCGGGTCTCGCCCTCGGGCGAGGTGAGCTTCAGGATCAGCATGTGCTCGGCCAGCCAGCCGTCGTCACGGGCCATGACCGAGGCGATGCGCAGGGCGAAGCACTTCTTGCCGAGCAGCGCGTTGCCGCCGTAGCCGGAGCCGTAGGAGGTGATCTCCCGGGTCTCGGGGAAGTGCACGATGTACTTGTTCTCGGCATCGCAGGGCCAGGGAACGTCGGCCTGGCCGGGTTCGAGCGGCGCCCCCACCGAGTGGAGGCAGGGGACGAATTCGCCGTCGGCTCCGAGGACCTCGAGCGCACCGGTTCCCATGCGGGTCATGATGCGCATGGACACGGCCACATAGGGCGAGTCGGTGATCTCGACGCCGATGTGGGCGATCTCCGAGCCGAGCGGGCCCATGGAGTACGGGACCACGTACATGGTGCGGCCGCGCATGCAGCCGGCGAAGAGCCCATCGAGGAAGGTGCGCATCTCGGCCGGGTCACGCCAGTTGTTGGTCGGTCCGGCGTCGATCTCCTTCTCGGAACAGATGAAGGTCCGGTCCTCGACCCGGGCCACGTCGCCGGGGTCGGAATGGGCCCAGTAGCTATTCGGTCGTTTGGCGTCGGCCAGCTTGGTGAACGTGCCGCTCTCGACCAGGGTCTGGCACAGTCGGTCGTACTCGTCGGCGGAACCGTCGCACCACTCAATGCGGTCGGGCGTCGTCAGCTCGGCCACCCGATCGACCCAGGAGAGGAGTTTGGCGTTCGTAGTGGGGGGCATGGTGAAAGGGGTCTGCTCCTTCTTCCGGTTCTTCCGGCCGGTATGTGTGGCGTCCAATGCTAGGCATGTGGCGTGGGTTCCCCCAAACCCGGTCACAGGCGTTCTCTCTCTGAAGACGAGATGCTCGAGCTTATTCGCCGCACGCTGGGAGGAGGAATCGAGACCGCGGGCTTGCGTGACGACGCCGCCTCGGTGGCGGTGCCGGGCGGCGGCTCGATCATCGTTTCGGTCGACAGCGTGGTCGACGGCGTCCATGTCGACCTGGCCCTGTGCAGTGCGGCAGACGTGGGCTGGAAGGCGGTCATGGGGGCTCTGAGCGATCTGGCGGCGATGGGGGCGCGACCGCTCGCCGCCCTGGTGGCGTTGTGCGCGCCCGAGTCCGAGAGCGGCGACGGCGCGTTGGCGCTCGGGGTGATGGCCGGTGTGGCTGAGGCCGCCGCCGCCGCCGGGTGCCCGGTGGTGGGCGGGGATGTCTCGTCGTCCGACCGCTTGGTGGTGACCGTCACGGTCATCGGCACCACCGACGGTCAGGCCCCGGTGGCCCGGTCGGGGGCCGTGGCGGGTGACGTGATCCTGGTCAGCGGTCCGTGCGGTCGCTCGGCCGGGGGCCTGCGTCAGCTGCGGACGGGCACCGAGCCGGTGACCGGTGGGCTGGGCGCCGCCTATCGGCGGCCGGTGGCCCGATTGGCCGAAGGCCTGCTGATCCGCCAGTCGGGCGCCCACGCCATGATCGACGTGTCCGACGGGCTCTCCCTCGATCTGCACCGCCTGGCCGACGCATCGGATGTCGGCTTCCACCTCACGCACATTCCGATTGCCGAAGGGGCCACGTTGGCGGAGGCTTTGGGCGGGGGCGAGGACTACGAGCTGGTCATGACGATGAAGGCGGTCGATGCGCGCCGGCTCACCGAGCGATTGGCCCAGGCCGGGCTGGGCGCTCCGCTGCGCATCGGCCTGATCAGCGGTGACAAGAACGAACGGCGGCTGGGCGACCACGAACTCGAACGCCAGGGCTGGCAACACCACATCGGATAGCGGCACGAAACCGGATCGGCCGCCCGAGCCCAAGGGCCCGTCGGTCCCCGATTTCGGCCGGCGGCGGAACTACCCTCCCGACCATGTCGAAACGTTGGATGGCTGCCTTCGGCGTCGGCGTGCTGACCGTCCTCGCCTCGGCGTGCAGCAGCGCCAGCCCATCCACCACCACCACGACGACGACCACAACCACTACCACGACGTCGAACCCCGACACCACCGTCCCCGGTCGTCCGACGACGTCCACCACCGCCACGACGCCCGCCGAGCGCGGCACTGTGCGCCGGGCCCAATGTGGGCGTCTCGGGGAAGATGGCTTCGGCCGCGGCCGGTCACCAGGGGGTCGTGCTGCTCTTCGTCAACAACGGTTCGACGAGTTGCGTCCTCTACGGGTACCCAGGGGCAGCCGGCCTCAACGCCAGCGGAGCCCAGGTCACCCAGGCGCAACGTACCCTGACCGGCATGATGGGTGGCCTGGCCCCCGGCGTCACCGCGCTGCCGCGGATCACCCTGACCCACGGGCAGACCGCGTCGGCCGTGGTGGAGGGCACCGACGTGCCCTCGGGGACCGAGACGAGCTGCCCTACCTACCCGTCGCTCCTGGTGACGGCGCCCAACGCCAAGGTGTCGGTGAGCATCGCGTTGTCGCTTCCGGGCTGCTCGGGACTGCAGGTGCACCCCGTGGTCCCCGGCACCTCGGGCTCCACGCAGTTCTGACTCCACGCAGTTCTGACTCCACGCAGTTCTGACTCCACCCAGTTCTAATTGCCCTCTAATCGCCGTCCACGCGCTCAGCCAGCAGGGTGTAGGTGAGCGGCACGCGGGGCATGCCGGGGGGGTTGGTCCATCGGTCCTCACCCGCCCGCACCAGCCAGGGCCAGCGTGGCCAGACGGTCCAGTCGTGCTCGGTGAGCTCGGTGATGCGCAGGCCGTGCCGGATGAGTGCCGTCACGATCTCGCCGATGCTGTGGTTCCACTCGTAGCTGCGCTGGTGCTCCCGGGGGCGGTCGGCGTCGGTATAGGTCTCCGTCGAGTCCTCGAAGAACGGCTCGGCCTCCTCGAAGTACGTGTGGGCGACGCTCAGATCGTCATCGGAGAGCGACCAGCCCACCGGGTGCACGTCGTGCACGTAGAGCCGCCCGCCCGGGCCGAGGAGGGCGCCGACCATCCGCGCCCACACGTCGACGCGCGGCAACCAGCACAGGGATCCGAGGCTGACGTAGACCACATCGAAGACGGACCCGTCGAGTGTGGCCGCGGCCTCGTCGATACCGGCGCAGACAAACGTGGCTCGTTGGGCCAATCCGGCCCGCCGCGCCAGCTGGCGCGCCGCGTCGATGGCCACCGGAGAGAAGTCCAGCCCGGTCACCTGGGCGCCGGCGCGGGCCCAGGCCAGGGTGTCGAGGCCGAAGTGGCACTGGGGGTGCAGCAGCCGCAGACCCTCCACGTTCCCCAAAGCGTCGGTCTCACGTCGGCGCGGCCCGGTCTGATCGCGCAACCACCCTTCGACGTCATAGAAGCGCGACTCCAGGTGGATGCCCACCCGTTCGTCCCACTGGGCCTGGTTGGCGGCGATCAGTTCGTCCCGGTCGGCCATCTCGCCCTCCCGCCAGTCAGGAGGCTTCCGACGAGGATGCGCCGCAAAGCGCCCTCAGCTCAGTTGGAGGATGTGCCGACGGTGCCGCTGCTGGCGGCGTGCTGGCGGCGGATTGGCTTGGTGACCTTGCCGGCGCGGATGCACGAGGTGCACACGTGCAGCCGCTTCGGTGCGCCGTTGACCAGGGCCCGCACGCGCTGGATGTTGGGATCCCACCGCCGCTTGGTTCGACGGTGGGAGTGACTCACGTTCATGCCGAACGAGGGCTTCTTGCCACAGATATCGCACACAGCTGCCATTGGGTAGACCTTCCTGAGGGTGGCCGCGGTGTCCTCACCAATCAAGCCGTCCGGAACGGCGCAAAGGTTAGCATCCCAAACCATGACCTCCCTGGCGGTAGTGGGCGCAGAAGAACTGCGTGCGGTGATGGGGGGATTTCGTGACGGCCTGCGATTGCACCAGGCCGACATCAACCGCCTGAATGTCTATCCCGTGCCCGACGGCGACACCGGGACCAACATGGCACTGACGCTCGAAGCCGTGGTCGCCGAACTGGACCAGGTCGACGCCGGGGCCGCCCTGCCGGCGGTGTGCCAGGCCATCGGTCACGGCTCGCTCATGGGCGCCCGCGGCAATTCGGGGGTGATCCTCTCCCAGCTCCTGCGGGGGATGACCGAGCGGATGTCGGGGGCGGCCGATACCGGCGTCCAGGCGGAGGTGCTGGCCGACGCCTTGGGCCATGCCGCCGAGCTGGCCCGAAAGGCCGTCGTCCGGCCGGTCGAGGGGACCATCTTGACCGTGGCGTCGGCCGCCGCCGAGGGGGCGGCCAAGGAGGCCGGTGCGGCCGGTGCGGCGTTGCTGAGCGTGATCGAGGCGGCGCATGCCGCGGCGGCCGAGGCCCTGGCCCGCACGCCCGAGCAGTTGCCGGTGCTGGCCCGGGCCGGCGTGGTCGACGCCGGGGGTGCCGGCTACCTCCTGCTGCTCGATTCGCTCTGGCTCGTCGTCGGCGGGCGCCCCCTCCCGGAGCCGTCGGAGACGCCGATCGAGGTCGATCTCTCACAATTGGGAACGCCGGACGCTGCCGCAGGCGAGGGAGCAGGCGAGCGACTCGGCGACGGACTCGGCGAGAAAATCGGCGACCACGGTGTCGGGGACCTGCGCTACGAAGTGATGTACCTGCTCTACGCGCCGGACGGCTCCATGGATGACTTCAAGGAGGTGTGGGCCGGCATCGGCGACTCCATCGTCGTGGTCGGGGGCGAGGGGCTGTGGAACTGCCATATCCACACCGACGACATCGGGGCGGCCATCGAGGCCGGTGTCGACGCCGGGCGACCCCAGCGCATCCGGGTGACGGATCTGGCCGAACAGGTGGAAGAGGAACGTTGGGTCCGCGAGGGGGCCGAGGCCCCCGGGGCCGGGCCCAGCCTGGAGCCGACCGGACCGCCGCCGCGGACCGGCGTCGTGGCCGTGGTGACCGGGGACGGGATCGGGCGGATCTTCCGCTCCCTCGGCGTGTACCACCAGGTGGTGGGTGGCCAGTCGATGAACCCCTCCACGGCCGACCTGGTGGCGGCGGTCGAGGCGACCGGGTCCGACGAGGTGGTGATCCTGCCCAACAACAAGAACATCCGGCCCGTGGCCGAGCAGGTCGACGGCCAGTCCGGCAAGACGGTGCAGGTGGTGCGCACCGGGAGCATCGTCGAGGGGTTCGCCGCCCTGTTGGCCTACGACCCGGCCGCCGACGCCGCGGTCAACGTGGCCACCATGGGCGAGTCGGCGGCCCGGGTCGTGCCGGCCGAGATCACCCAGGCCGTGCGCGACACGACCACCGACGCCGGGGAGGTGCGTGAGGGCGATTGGATCGGTGTGTCACGTGACGGGGTGATCTCGATCGCCGACTCGGCCGTGATGGCGACCCGCCTGCTGCTGAGCCGTCTGCTCGAGCCGCAGCATGAGCTCATCACCCTGATCGAGGGGGAGGGGGCCAAAGCGGGCGACACCCGACGGATCAGCGAGTGGCTGAGCGAGGAGTATCCCCACGTCGCGCTCGAGGTCCACCACGGTGGCCAGCCTCTCTACCCGTACCTGCTGGGCCTCGAGTAGGCCGGCCCGTTGGTGGTGTCCTCCGCTCGGACGCTCCGGGATTTGAGCCTTCGGCCGGTGGACGTGCTCGACACGGTCTCGGCCCGCAAGGCGGCCCAGTTGGCCGAATGGGGGGTCGAGTCCGTCTTCGACCTCTTGACCACGTTCCCGCGCCGCTACATCGACCGGACGGCGCAGGCCGACGTATCGGGCCTGGAAGTCGGGGCGCCGGCCGCCGTACTGGCCGAGGTGGTGCGGGTGCGGTCACGCCGGGCCCGCAACGGGCGCATGGTCGTCGACCTGTCCGTGCGCGACGACACCGGCACCCTGGGCGTGGTCTTCTTCAACCAACCGTGGCGCTCCCGCCAACTGGCCGAGGGGACCGAGGCCATCTTCTGGGGCAAGGTCGGCGAATACCGTTCCCAGCGCCAGATGGTGAACCCGGTGGTCGACGTGGTGGCGGGGGTCGATGAGCCGGCCGTGGGCCGCCGGCGCCGCACCCTGCGCATCCTGCCCGTCTACCCGGCGTCGGCCAAAGCGGGCCTGACCAGTTGGGAGATCGGCACATTCGTCGAGGAAGCGCTGGAGCGGGCCGGCGACCTGGCGGACCCGCTGCCCGAGGAGTGGCGAGCGTCGTTGGACCTGTGGGGGCGAACCGAGGCCTTCCGGACGGTGCACGGACCCGAGACGATGGACGTGGTCGAGCTGGCGCGCCGCCGCCTCGTCTTCGACGAGCTCCTGCGGCTCCAACTGGCGCTTGTCCTGCGCCGGCGGGCCTTCGAGCATAACGCCCGGGCCATTCGCCACCAGGTCTCGCCGCTCGAAGTAGCCGGGGTGAAAGACGGCACACTGGTGGCGCGGTTCCTGGCCTCCCTGCCCTTCACGTTGACCAGAGCACAACGCCAGGCCCTGGCCGTGATCGTGGCCGACCTGGCCGGGCCGTTCCCCATGCACCGCCTGCTGCAGGGAGACGTCGGGTCGGGCAAGACGGTGGTGGCGCTGGCGGCGTTGCTGGGGGCGGTCCAGAGCGGGCATCAAGGAGCGCTGATGGTGCCGACCGAGGTGCTGGCCGAGCAGCACCACGCCGCCGTGCGATCCATGCTGGGCGACCTCGGCGTACGGGTTGAGCTGTTGACCAGCCGGGTCAAGGGCAAGGCCCGCACGCAGCTGCTGGCCGACCTGGCCGGCGGTGACGTGTCGATCGTGGTCGGGACACACGCCCTGCTGTCCGAAGGGGTCGAGTTCGGCTCGCTCGGCGTCGTCGTGATCGACGAGCAACACCGCTTCGGGGTCGAGCAGCGGGCCACCCTGCGGGCTAAGGGCGACGCCGGAGACCCCGACTTGTTGGTCATGACGGCCACGCCGATCCCGCGGACCGCCGCCATGGTGATCTTCGGTGACCTCGACCTGACCGTCCTCGACGAGATGCCGCCGGGTCGGGCGCCCACCACCACGACCTGGCTGCCGGCGCCCGACGACGAGCACCTGGCCTGGGAACGGGTCCGCACAGAGGTGGCGGCCGGCCACCGCGCCTTCGTGGTCTGCCCCTTGGTGAGCGACTCACCCCGGGTCGAGGCGCGCTCGGCCACCGAGGAGTACGAACGGCTGTCGGCGGACGGGGGCGAGCTGGCCGGACTGGCGGTCGGCCTGCTGCACGGTCAGATGGCGCCGGCGGTCCGGGAAGAGGTGATGGCGCGGTTCCGGGCCGGGGACGTTGAGGTGTTGGTGGCCACCACGGTGATCGAGGTGGGGGTGGACGTGCCCGAGGCCACGGTGATGGTGATCGAGAGCGCCGATCGCTTCGGCATGGCCCAGCTGCACCAGCTCCGGGGCCGGGTCGGGCGCGGGACCGACCCGAGTTGGTGCTTCCTGCTCGGGGGCATGAGCACCGACGGCGAGGACAGCCTGGCCGGGGAGCGCCTCGCCGCGGTGGCCGCCAGCAGCGACGGTTTCGCCCTGGCCGAAGAGGACCTGCGCCTGCGCGGTGAAGGCACCCTGCTCGGCTCGCGCCAGAAGGGGCAGACGGACCTGCGCCTCGCGTCGTTGTCGGATCCCGACGACCGGCTCCTCCTCACCGAGGCCCGGCGGGTCGCCGAGGCCATCGTCGGCGAGGATCCGCGGCTCGAAGCGCATCCTCTCCTGCGCGACGAGATCCGGTTGTTCCTGAGTGACGACGAGGGGGAGTACCTCTTCAAGAGTTGAGGCGTCTACCCTGGCCGTGGTGCGGGTCATCGGAGGTCAGAGTCGGGGTCGGCGCTTGTCGGCCAAGCTACCGGCGGCCGTGCGCCCCACCTCGGACCGGGTGCGCGAGTCGATCTTCGACATCCTCGGGTCCCAGGGCGGGGTCGACGGGCTCTCGGTGGTGGACCTCTTCTGCGGGAGCGGCGCGCTCGGGGTCGAGGCGCTGTCGCGGGGTGCGGCCACCGTCACCTTCGTCGACCAGGACCTGGCCGCCGTCCAGGCGGTGCGGGCGAACCTGGCCGCCGTCGGGCTGGCCGACGAGCCGTCCACCGTGGTCCGGGCCGCCCTGCCGGGGTGGTTGCTCACCGCCCCCACCTTCGATCTGGCCCTGTGCGATCCGCCCTACGACTTCGAAGGCTGGCCGACCTTGCTGAGCGAGTTGCGGGCGGAGGTGGCCGTGATGGAGTCGTCGCTGTCGATCGCGCCCCCCGAGGGCTGGATGGTCACGAAAGAGCGGCGTTACGGCGGTACGCTCGTCACCGTGGCCCATCGCAGCGGATCTGAAGGTGCAACGGACAGTGGAACGGCCAGTGGAACCGACGCATGAGGGCCGAGGCATGAAGGTCGGACTGTTTCCCGGGTCCTTCGATCCGTTTCACAACGGGCATCTCGAGATCGTGGAGCGGGCCAGCCATCTCTTCGACGAGGTGGTCGTGGCGGCCCTGCGCAACCCGCAGAAGAGCTCGGCGCTGTTCGACCTGGCCGAGCGCCAGGAGATGCTCGAGGAGGTGACGGCCCACATCCCGTCGTGTCCGGATCGTGTCGGTCTCGACCCTGCTGGTGAACGTGGCCCGCGATGTCGGCGCCTCGGCCATCGTGCGCGGCCTGCGCGCCGTGTCGGACTTCGAGACCGAGATGCAGATGGCCCAGATGAACCACCACCTCTCCGGCGTCGAGACCATCTTCATCCCCACCAGTTCGAAGTACTCATTCGTGGCGTCGAAGTTGGTGCGCGAAGTGGCGCGCTTCGGGGGCGACGTCTCCGCCTTCGTGCCCAAGGTGGTGGCGACCCACATGGAGGCAAAATTCAAAGAGGCAAATTCAAAAAGGGACCCGGGTCCGACCATGACTGATCAGTTCTTGGAGATCGAGGAGCCGGCGCCCGATGCCGATGCCGAGTCCATCATCGGGCAGGTGCTCGAGATCATCAACACCGCCAAGTCCATGCCGCTGTCGTCCTCGGTCATCGTGTCGCGCGAGGACGTGGTGGCGCTCCTCCAGTCGGCCCTGGATCGACTGCCCGATGAACTCCGGCAGGCCCGCTGGCTCCTACGTGAGCGCGAGGAGTTCCTGGCCGAACGCTCCAAGGAAGCGGACGCGTTGATGGAGGACGTGCGGGCCCAGGCCGAGCACATGGTGCAGCGCACCGAGATCGTCCGGCAGGCCAACTCGGTGGCCCAGCGCATCCTCGATGATGCCAACGACGAGGCCCGCACCATGCGCCACGAGGCCGAGGACTTCTGCGATCAGAAGCTGGCCGGCATGGAGATCGTGTTGGACCGCCTGACCCGCACCGTCCAGTCCGGCCGGTCCCGACTGGCCGCGGCACCGGTGGTCGAACCCGAGACCACCCCGGCCGCAGGGACGGAGGAGGACGGCTTCTTCGACCAGGATCTGTCGTAATGGCCGCCGACACGAACCCCTGGATCGTCCACGTGGCCCGCATGCGGCGCAATGTCGGGGCCGAGTCCCATGAGGTGCGCCGGGGCCACGTCGACGAGGCGGGGCCGCTGGCCGAGGAGGGCATCGATCCGGGACGGAGCATCGTGCCGGTCGGGGCCGAGGCCGAGTGTGACGTCACGCTGCGGGCCTTCGACGGGGGGATCGCCGCCTCGGGCACGGTCCGGGCGCCCTGGGTCGGAGTCTGCCGCCGGTGCGCCACCGCCGTGAGCGGGGACCTGGTCATCGCCGTGACCGAGCGCTTCGCCCCCGATGCCTCGCCCGACGACGACGAGCTCTACCCGATCTCCGACGACACCATCGACCTGGGGCCGCTGGTGCGCGACGCCATCGTGCTCGAGCTGCCCTCGGCCCCCCTGTGCCGACCCGACTGTCGGGGGCTGTGCCCGCACTGCGGGGCCGACCGCAACGAGGGCGATTGTGACTGCGTCGCCCCGACCGACCCGCGGTGGGCTAACCTCGACGTGCTCCGGTAGCTGAACCCGCCGCACCCGCGCGGCCGGCGCGCCCGGCGCGCCCCCGATTCGAACGTTGGAGACCCCCGATGGCTGTCCCGAAGAAGAAGAAGTCCAAAGCCAAGGGCCGCAGCCATCAGGCCGCCGCCTGGGTCCTGCGTCGCCCGCCCCGCAGCGTGTGCCCCCACTGCCAGTCGGCCAAGACGCCCCACGTCGTCTGCCCCAATTGCGGCTGGTACAAGGGTCGACAGGCCGTCGAGGTCGACTGATTTGAGCCGGCGGGGAGAACGCCCGTCGAGCGAGATCCTGGCCACCTTGCCCGTGGCGGTGGACGCCATGGGGGGCGACAAGGCGCCCGGTGACATCGTCGAAGGGGCCCGCCGCGTGTCGGCCGACGACGGTGTGCCCGTCGTGCTGGTCGGCCCACCCGAACTGGTGGGCGACACCATGGGCCTGGACCTGGTGCCCTGCACCGAGGTCATCGCCATGGACGAGGACCCCGCCGGCGGGGTCCGGCGCAAGAAGGACTCCTCGTTGGTGCGGGCCGCCGAGCTGGTGCGTGACGGGAAGGCCTCGGCCATGGTCAGCGCCGGCAACACGGGCGCCACCATGGCGTCGGCGCTCCTGCGCATGGGGCGGCTGCCCGGCGTCGTCCGTCCCTGCATCGCCACGCCGCTGCCCCGCCTCGGTCGCACGCCGGCCGTGCTGGTCGACGCCGGGGCCAATTCCGAGTGCACCCCGGCCATGCTGGTGCAGTTCGCCCAGATGGGAGCCGCCTACGCCACGGCCCGCTTCGGGACGGGCTCACCCTCGGTCGGCCTGCTCTCCATCGGCGAGGAGGCGACCAAGGGCACGCCGCTGGTCAAGGAAACCCACAAGCTGCTGGTGGCCGAGACCGGCCTCGAGTTCGTCGGCAACCTCGAAGGTCGGGACCTGCTGCCCTCGCCGGCCGACGTGATCGTGACCGACGGCTTCACCGGGAACGTGGCCCTGAAGGCCCTCGAGGGCTCCCTGCGCTTCCTCTTCGACACCATGCTCGGCCTCTTCGGGACCAACGACGAGACCCGGTCGGCGGCCGACGTGCTCCTGCCCTACCTGCTGCCCGTGGCGGCCCAATTCGAGCCGGAGAACACCGGCGGGGCCATGCTGCTGGGGATCGACGGGGTCTGCGTCATCAGCCACGGGTCGTCCACCGCGGTGGCCATCGTCAACGCGGTCAAGGTGGCCTACGAATGCGCCACCCGGGGCCTGGTGGACCGGGTGGGCGAGGCGGTTCGTCCGCCGCCCACCGGCTGAGCGGCCCTGAGTCGCCCTGAGGCGGCCTGAGGCGGCCTGAGAGGGCCTGAGAGGCGGACCACAGGCCGAAATCGGGTCGGCCCAAATCACCGGACCCCTTAAAGTCCCAGCTCAGATCGGCTAAATGGGCGGACATGGGTCTGCGCCCGGTAACATGCCCTCCGGATCAATCCGATTCCCCCTCGATTCCCCGATTCAGGAGTGCACGTGCCCGCCGAAACCCACACCAATCAGGGTCCCCTCGACCGCCGGGGGGTATTCGAGCTGATCCGGGACCAGCTGGCCGACATCTTGGAGACCGACCCTTCGGCCATCACCGAGGGAGCGTCCTTCGTCGAGGACCTCGACGCCGACTCGCTGGCGTTGATTGAGCTGGTCGAAGCGTTAGAAGAAGAGCTGGGGGAGCGGACCGTGGGGTTCCGCATCGATGATGAAGACCTTGAAGATCTCCGAACCGTCCGAGACGCCGTTGACTACGTCTACGCCAAGCTCGAGGCGGGGTGACGCTGGGGCCGAAGGGGCGGCCGGGCTGGCCGAACGACTGGGCCACACCTTCGTCGACATCACTCTCTTGCACCATGCCCTGGCCCACCGGAGCTGGTGCGGCGAGCAGGAAGGCGGCGCTCCCTCCAACGAGCGGCTGGAGTTCCTGGGCGACGCCGTGCTCGGCCTGGCCGTGGCCCGGTACACCTACGCCACGTATCCGGACTTCCCCGAGGGCATGCTGGCCAAAGTTCGCTCGGCCGTGGTGAACGCCCGCGTCCTGGCCCAGGTGGCCGATCGCCTCGGCGTCGGTGACGAGATCCTCCTCGGGCGCGGCGAGGAGTCCTCGGGCGGCCGGGCCAAGGCCTCGATCCTGGCCGACGCCTTCGAGGCCATCCTCGGCGCCATCTATCTCGATGCGGGCTTCGACGCCGCCGAACAGCTCGTCCTGCGCGAGCTGCACGATCTGATCGCCGCCGCCTGCCTCGAGCCGGACGACTTCGATCACAAGAGCCGGCTGCAGGAATGGGCCGTCCGCAGCGGAGAGGGAACCCCCCGCTACGTGGTCGTCGGCTCCGGTCCCGACCATGATCGGTCCTACGTCGCCGAGGTCTTCGTGGCCGGGACGCGCCGTGGAGGGGGAGCAGGTCGCTCCAAGAAGGACGCTGAGCAGGACGCCGCTCGGGATGCCTGGGAGGGTCTGCAGAATGCCTGAGTTACCCGAAGTCGAGACGCTGCGTCAGGACCTGTCGCGCGAAGTGGCGGGCAAGAAGATCAAGTCGGTGGCCGTGGCCAATGGGCGCTCCGTGCGCCGCCACGCCTCGGCCAAGCACTTCCGGGCCCCGCTCGAGGGGCGGTCCATCAAGTCGGTGGGCCGGCTGGGCAAGTATCTGTTGATGACCCTCGACTCGGGCGACACGCTGGTGATCCACCTCGGCATGAGCGGCCAGCTGATCCGGGTGAAGTCGGTCAAGGACCCCAAGCCGAAGCACACCCACGTGGTGATCACTTTCACTCAGGGGGGCGAGTTGCGCTACGTCGATCCCCGGACCTTCGGCGAGTTGTTCGTCTCCACGCCGCCACTCAAGACCGATGGCACGCCGACCAGCCCGGTCTCGGGCACGGCCGGCGGGGACGGGGCGGCCATCCGCAAGGCCATCCCCGAGCTGGCCCACCTCGGGTTCGACCCGATGGAGGACATGATGAGCTGGGACCGCTTCGGTCTCCTGTTGCACCAGCACAAGGCCGGGGTAAAGACGATGCTGATGGACCAGAGCTTCGTGGCGGGCATCGGCAACCTCTACTCCGACGAGATGCTGTACCAGGCCGGCCTTCGTTACGACCGCCCTTCCAACTCGCTGACCGCCACCGAGGTGCGCCGGCTCTACCGCTCCATCGTCGAGACGCTGGCCGAGGCCATCAAGCACCGCGGCTCCTCCCTGGCCGACGAGCAGTACCGGGACCTGTTCGGGGAGCTCGGCGGGTATCAGGGGCAGCACCAGGTCTACGACCGCGAGGGGCAGCCCTGCCGGCGCTGCCGCAACACGATCGTGCGGGTCAAGACGGGAGGTCGCTCGACCTTCTTCTGCGAGCACTGCCAGGTCTGAGCGGATCGCTGCATGTTCCTCAAGTCGCTCAGCATGAAGGGGTTCAAGTCATTCGCCGATCCCACCGTGCTCGAGTTCGAGCCGGGGATCACCGTGGTGGTCGGGCCTAACGGCAGCGGTAAGTCCAACGTGGTCGACGCCGTCACCTGGGTGCTCGGCGCCCAGGGACCTCGATCCCTCCGCTCGGCGAAGATGGAGGACGTCATCTTCGCCGGGACGTCGTCGCGACCGGCGCTCGGTCGGGCCGAGGTGTCGCTGACCATCGACAACGCCTCGGGGAAGCTCCCGGTCGACCTGGCCGAGGTGACCATCACCCGGACGCTGTTCCGCTCGGGCGACAGTGAGTACGCCATCAACGGCGCCCCCTGCCGGCTGCTCGACATCCAGGACCTCCTCTCGGACTCGGGCGTCGGCCGCCAGCAGCACATGATCATCGGCCAGGGCCAGTTGGACACCGTGCTCAACGCCCGCCCCGAAGATCGCCGGGCCATCATCGAAGAGGCGGCCGGGGTCCTCAAGCACCGCCGGCGACGGGAGCGGGCCGAGCGCCGACTGGCCGGCACAGCCGAGAACCTGGAGCGCCTGGGCGACCTGGTCCGCGAGGTGCGCCGCCAGATCCGCCCCCTCGAACGTCAGGCCGCGGCCGCCCGCTCGCACGCCACCGTCGTCACCGAGCTCATGGCGGTCCGCCGTTTCCTGGCCGGCACCGAACTGGCCGAGCTCACCGAGAGGCACCGGACCGCCGCCTCCGACATGCGGATCTGCAGCGACGAGGAGCGGGAGCTCCACGCCGCCCTCGAGCTCCTGGAGGCCGAGGCCACCTCCGCCGCGGCCGAGTTGTCCTCTCGCCGGGAGGAGGATCTGGCCAGCGCGCTGGCCGGCGTCCAGGGTCTGTTCGAACGGGCCCGGGGCCTGTCCGGCGTGCTGCGCGAACGGGCCCGGGCCATCGTTGTCGCCCTCGACGCCAACGCCGATGTCGACGTGGTCTCGACCCTCGAGGCCGAGGCGTCCCGCCTGGCCGGCGAGATCGAGGAGTCGGACACCCTGGCGTCGGCGCTCGAACCCGAGCGCATCTCGGTCGGTGCCGCCGTCACGGCGATCGAGGTGTCGGAGATCGGGTTGCGGCGACGTTGGGCCGACGTGGTGGGCGACGACACGCCCGAAGAGGCCGCCGCGCTGGCGGCGGCCCGCAGCGACGCCGCCGCCGACGCCGCCGCCCGGGCCGCCCACGACCTGGCCGATCTCGACGACCGCCTGGGTGACCTGGAGCAGCGGCACGCCGCCGCCGCGGTCAAGGCGGACCTCCTGGCTCAGGAGGCCGGCGGCCTGGACGAGACCACCATCCGCCTGGACGCCGACGTGGCGGCCCAGACGGCCGGCCTGGAGGACGCCGCCGAGCGGGCCACTCTGGCCGAACGGGCTGTCGACAAGGCGGAACAACTCCGCCACCACACCGCCGCCCGGGCCGACGCACTCGAGCGGGCCTGGCGGGACATGCAAGGGGCCCACGGGCGCGAGCTCCTGCGCAACGTGGACGGCGTCGTCGGATCGTTGATGGACCTGGTCGAGCTGGACCCCGGCTGGGAGTCGGCCTTCGAGGCCGCCGCCGGCGCGGGCATGGCCGCCGTGGTGGTGGACAGCCGACGTACGGCCCATCAGGCCCTCGACACCTTGCGCGCCCAGGGGGTGACCGGGGCGGTGCTGACGCCGCGCGACGCCACCAGCCCGGGCCACGAAGTGGCCCTCCTTCCGGCGGGGAGCCAGGCCCAGTGGGTGCGCCGACATGTCCGGGCCCGGGCCGGCGGTGCCGTGGCCGAGTCCGTCCTCGATGCGCTGGTCGGGCGGGCCGTTCGGGTCGACGGCTGGGACGAGGCCATCGATCTCTCCCTCGAGCGCGACGACCTGGTCGTCGTCACTCCCGAAGGAGACCGCTTCGCCGCCTCGGGCTGGCGGGTGCGCTCGCAGAGCAACGTGGTCACCGCGGCCGTCGTCGAAGAGGCGCAGCAGCGAGCCGACGCCGCCGCCGTGGCCGCCGACGCCGCCCGGGCCGAGTTGTCGGTGTCCCGGGCCAATCTGGCCCGGGCCCAGGACGGCCGCGCTGCCGCGGTGCGGGCAGCCGACCGCCAGGCGTCCCAGCGCACGTCGACGGTGGCCGACGTCGACCGCACCGAGGCCGAGCAGCGCCGGCTCGGTGACGAGCTGGTGGCGGTCCGCCAGCGTCGCGCCGAGGCCCAGCAGCGCCTGAACGAAGCGGACGCCGAGGTACAACGCCTGAGCACCGTCCTGCCCCAGCTCGAGGAGGCCGCAGCGGCGTGGCAGTCCCTGGCTCATCGGCGGAACGAGACGAGGGCGCTACGCCAGGACCTCGAGGTGCGCCACGCCGGGCTGGTCGAGCGCCGCCGGATGCTGGCCGACCGGGCGGCCGAGGTCGAGCGCCGCTTGGCCGGGCACGCCGACGAGCGGGCCACCGCGGCGTCGCGGCGCCTGCGCCTGGAGGCCGAGGGGGCGACCCTGGCCCGCCTCGAAGCCCTCGTCGAAGGCGAGCGCGCCCGCCTCGAGACCATCCTCAGCGCCCTCCGCAGCGATTACAAGGACCAGGTCGACGCCGTCCGGGCCGGTGGTGAACGCCTCGAGCAACTGCGCCAGGACCGCCACACCACCGACCAGCGCCTCGAGGCGGTCCGCACCCGCACCCGGGCCCTTGACCTCGAGACGAACGAGGTCTCGCTGCGCCTCGAATCCCTGCACGAGCACATCGAGCGCGACCTCGGGGTGACCCCCGACGAGGTCGTCGGGCTGGCCGTGCCCGACGTGCCGGAGAACACGACGCATCAGCACTACGCCGCCGAGCTCGAGCGCAAGCTCTCGGCGCTCGGCCCGGTCAACCCGCTGGCCCTCGAGGAGCTCTCCACGCTGGAGGAGCGGCACAAGGAGCTCGAGGTGCAGGTGGACGACGTGCGCGGCGCCCGCCGGGAGCTCCACGAGGTGGTGCGCACGCTCGACGAGGAGATCATGACGTCCTTCGCCGCCGCCGCGGCCGACGTCAACGAGCACTTCTCGACCCTGGTCGCCCTGCTCTTCCCCGGCGGGACCGGGCGACTGGTCCTCATGGAGCCCGACGACCTGCTCAACACCGGCGTCGAGATCGAGGTGCGCCCCGCTGGGCGCAACGTCCGCCGGGTCTCGCTGCTCTCGGGTGGCGAGCGCTCCATGGCGGCGCTGGCCTTCCTCTTCGCTGTCTTCCGCAGCCGGCCCTCGCCGTTCTACCTGATGGACGAGGTCGAGGCCGCCCTCGATGACGTCAACCTCAACCGCTTCCTCGGCCTGGTCCGCCAGTTCCGCCACGAGGCCCAGCTCCTGATCGTGACCCACCAGAAGCGCACCATGGAGACCGGCGATGCGCTCTACGGCGTGACCATGGCGCCGGGCGGATCGTCCCAGGTGGTCAGCCAGAAAGTCGAGCGCGAGACCGAGAACGAACCGGCGTGACCGCGCTGCTGATCGCGGTTGCGCTGGCCGTCGTGGTCCTCCTGGGGGCCGCCCTGATCCTCGTCAGCCGATACCGGCGTGGTTCGGGTCGACTTCCCGAGACGCCCCCGGCCCCGGTCGAGGAAGCCCCGCCCCAGCCCTTCCTAGCGCCCCGAGCCCGAGCCTGAGGCCGCACCCGAGCTGGCACCCGAGCTCGAACCGGAAGCCGAGCTCGGGCCGGCAGCCGAGCCCGCAGCCGAGCCCGCCGCCCCGACCTACCGAAGTCGCCTGGGCGGTGTCCGGGGCCTGTTCAGCGGGGCCGTCACCACCTTGCGCTCGGGGAGGATCGACCCCGCCACCTGGGACTCGCTCGAGGAGGCCCTGATCCGGGCCGACGTGGGCGTCAAGACCACCAACGGCCTGCTGGCCGAGCTCCGAGGGACGGGTCGAGGCCAAGGAGATCGCCGGTGGGGACGATCTCCTCACCGCCCTGGGCCAGGGGATCAGGACGCTGCTCGACGTGCCCGACTCACGGGCGCTGCACTTCGACGGCCGTCCTGGCTCCACCGACGTCTGGTTGATCGTCGGGGTCAACGGCGTGGGCAAGACCACCACCATCGGCAAGCTGGCCCGCCAGCAGTCCGCCGCCGGCCGTTCCGTCCTCCTCGCCGCCGGGGACACCTTCCGAGCCGCCGCAGCCGACCAGCTGGGCCTGTGGGCCGAGCGGGCCGGAGTCGACATCGTCCGCGGCGCCGAGGGGGGCGACCCCAGTGCCATCGTGTTCGACGCCGTGCAGCGGGCCCACGCCCGGGGCAACGACCTGGTGCTGGCCGACACGGCGGGCCGGCTGCACACCAAGGTGAATCTGGTCGAGGAGCTCAAGAAGATCCGGCGGGTGGCCGGCCGTGAGCCGGGCAACGTGACCGAGGTCCTCCTCGTCCTCGATGCCACCACCGGGCAGAACGCGCTGGTCCAGGCCCGACAGTTCACCGAAGCGGTCAACGTCACCGGGATCGTGCTGACCAAGTTGGACGGCACGGCCAAGGGTGGGATCGTCATCGCCGTCCAGCGTGAGCTGGGCCTCCCGGTCAAGTTGGTGGGCCTGGGCGAAGGGCCCGACGACCTCGTGGCCTTCGATCCCGACGCCTTCGTCGACGCCCTGCTCGACACCGACTGATTCCCCGGCGGCCGGCCCAGGATTCCGGTCCGGCCGGGCTCAGGATTCCTCGTGCGAGTCGGGCGGCGAGTCGAGGTACGCCTCGGTCAGCCAGCCCAACAGCTGGTCGTCCAGGTCGTCGGGACTCCGCAGGTTGGCCACGTGGTGGTAGCGAGCCCCGTACGGCTGGACCTTGCGGGTGATGGTGCGGTGCGCCACCGGTCGACGCAGCGAGAACGACAGCGCCACCCACTGGGTCAAGGGCCGCAGCTGGGCGAACGAGCGGGCGCGCTTCAAGAAGATGCCGACCGAGACCGGCTCGACGTGGACCGTGCCCACCGTGTCGAGATGGCGCATGACCGCCTCGAAGATGGGACGTTCCCGCTCGGGCCCGGTCGAGAAGTACTCCTCGAACGACATGGCCGGAGCGCACTCGTGCGACTGCCCTTCCCGGGCAAACCGGCGCTCGCACTTCGGGCAGACCCAGGCGGCCACACCGTCATTCTGGCCGCGCCGTCGCCGTAGCATGGGTTCTGATGGCCGTGCAGCTCAACCACACCATTGTCTGGTGCACCGACAAGCAGCGATCGGCTGCCTTCGCCACGGAGATCCTCGGCCTTCCCCCCGCCGCCCCCTTCGGGCCGTTCCTGATCGTCGAGCTCGACAACCACGTCTCGATCGACTTCCATGACGTGGGTCCTGACGCCGGCCCTGACATCGCGCCGCAGCACTACGCCTTCCTCATCAGCGAAGAGGAGTTCGATCAGGTCTTCGCCCGGGTCAACGAGCGGGGAATCGAGTACTTCGCCGACCCCGGCTGCAGGCAGCGAGGCGAGATCAACCGGCGCGACCGAGGACGGGGATTCTACTTCGCCGATCCCGACGGCCATCTGCTCGAAGTGCTCACGCGCGCCTACGGCGCCGGCTGAGCGCCCCGCTAGCTCTGGCTTTCTATGTTCGACGCCCTGTCCGACCGCCTCGAGCGGATCTCGACCCGCCTCCGCGGCAAGGGTCGCATCAACGAAGCCGACCTGGACGAGGCGCTCGGGGAGATCCGCACCGCCCTGCTCGAGGCCGATGTCGAGCTGTCGGTCACCCGTCGTTTCACTGACGGCATCCGCCTCCGGGTCAGCGCCGAGTCACTCAACAAGAGCCTGACCCCGGGCCAGCAGGTGATCAAGGCCGTGCACGAGGAGCTGGTCGGGGTACTGGGCGGCGAGACCCTCAAGATCTCCTACGCCTCGCGGCCGCCCACCGTCGTGCTGATGGCCGGCCTCCAGGGTTCCGGTAAGACAACGGCCTCGGCCAAGTTGGCCCTGTGGTGGAAGCAGCAGGGCCGCAATCCGCTCCTGGTCGGAGCCGACCTCCAGCGCCCCGCCGCCGTCGAACAGCTCCGGATCCTGGGCGAGCAGGCCGGCGTCACCGTCTTCAGCCAGCCCGGCGACCCGGTCAGCACGGCCCGAGCCGGCGTGGCCGAGGCCCAGCGCCTCGGCCGGGACGTCTGCATCATCGATACGGCGGGGCGCCTCACCATCGACGCCGACCTCATGGAGGAGATCCGCGGCATCTCGGCCGCCACCGAGCCCCACTACACGTTCCTGGTCATCGACGCCATGATCGGTCAGGACGCGGTGAGCACGGCCAAGGCCTTCCACGACACGCTGGCCCTCGACGCCGTGATCCTCTCGAAGCTCGACGGTGACGCCCGCGGTGGCGCCGCCCTCTCCGTCAAGGGCGTGGTCGGCAAGCCGATCGCCTTCGCCAGCACGGGCGAGCGCCTGGCCGATTTCGACCTCTTCCATCCCGACCGCATGGCCGAACGCATCCTGGGCATGGGCGACGTCCTCAGCCTGATCGAGCAGGCGGAACGGACCATGGACCACGACGAGGTGGCCAAGGGCGCCGCCCGCCTCATGTCGGGCCAGTTCACGCTGGAGGACTTCTTGTCCCAGCTCCGGCAGGTCAAGAAGATGGGCTCGATGGGCGGCCTCATGAAGCTCATGCCCGGCATGTCCAAGGAGATGCGCCAGGCCGCCGGCGAGATCGACGACGGCGAGGTCAACAAGGTCGAAGCCATCGTCTGCTCCATGACCCCGGCCGAAAAGGACGAGGTGTCCCTCATCGACGGCTCCCGCCGCAGCCGCATCGCCCGCGGGTCCGGGACGACGATCCAGGACGTCAACACCCTGCTCAAGCAGTTCAAAGAGATGCAGAAGATGATGAAGGGGATGGCCTCGGGCAACATGCCCAACATTCCGGGCATGCCGTCCGGGCCGGGCATGGGCCTCGGTGGCCGCGCCGGCCGGAAGCTGGCCGCCCAGGCGGCCGGAGCCGGCGGCGCCGGAGCGGACTTCGACATGCTGTCCCAGCTCATGGGCGACGCGGCCGACGCGCCGGCGTTCCCGGGCCTGCCCGCCCCGGCGGCGGCCCGGCCGGTGGTCAGTGCCAACAAGGGGACCAAAAAGAAGAAGAAGGGGGGCCGGGTCACCCCGCCGAAAGGCCGGTAGGTCCGGCATCTGTCAGAATGGGCGGACAAAGTCCAGATGATGGAGGAATTAGTTCGTGGCAGTGAAGCTCCGCCTGGTGCGGATGGGTAAGAAGAAGCAGCCGACCTACCGGGTCGTTGCCGCGGACGGCCGGTCGCCTCGCGACGGCCGGTTCCTCGAGATCGTGGGGACCTACGCCCCCCGGGGCGCGTCGGTGGCCGAGCCCGACGCAGTGATCAAGATCGACAACACCAAGGCCGTGAAATGGCTGGTCAATGGCGCCCAGCCGACCGAGCGCGTGGAGAAATTGCTCAAGACCTCCGGCGCCTGGGACGAGTTCACCGCAGCGAGGGCCACATGACCAACTTGTACGAAGCAGGCGACATCAACACCGTCGACGGTGGCAATCAGGCGGACGACGTGGACGACGTCGAGGAGGTTGACGAGATCGACGACGTCGACGAGGGCAACCAGGCCGACGCCGAGCTCGACGGCGGGACCCCGCTCTCCGTGCTGACCTTCCTGGCCCGCTCGCTCTCCAATGACCCCGACGCCGTCGCCATCGACACCGAAGACCGCCGGGGCGGCATCCGCCTCAATCTGCACGTCGCGCCCGACGACATGGGACGGGTGATCGGCCGCCGAGGTAAGACGGCCCAGGCCATCCGGACGCTGGTCAACGTGGCCGGGGCCAAGGATGGCGTGCAGGCCAGCGTCGACATCGTCGACGACTCCGAGTCCACGTCTGATCTGCTCGCCGTCGGCCGGGTCACCAAGGCCCACGGGCTGCGCGGCGAGGTGGTCGTCCAGCTCTGGACCGACCTGACCGAGCGGCTCGATCCGGGGTCGGTCCTCGACGACACCCCGCGGCACCCTCACCGTCGAGCACGCCCGCCGATTTCAGGACCGCTGGATCGTCCAGTTCGAGGGCATCGTGGACCGCTCGCAGGCCGAGCGCATGCGGGGGATCGAGCTGGCGGCGCCCGCCGTCGACGTCCCCGGCAAGCTGTGGGTGCACGAGCTCGTGGGCGCGCTGGTCTCCGACGCCACCGGCACGACCCTGGGCACCGTCCAGGCGGTCGAGCCCAACCCGGCCAGCGACCTCTTGGTGCTCGACGGCGGCGGGCTGATCCCGCTGCGCTTCGTCACCGAGAGTGACGCCGAGGCGGGCACCCTCGTCGTCGACATTCCCGACGGCCTGCTCGACCTGACGTGAAGATCGGCGTCTTCACGCTCTTCCCCGAGGCCATCACCTCCTACTGCGCCACCTCCATCCTCGGTCGGGCCCAGGATTCGGGCGCCCTGGCGGTCGACGTGCACGACCTGCGCGACGGGGCCGGGGACGCCCGCCGCACGGCCGATGACAGTCCCTTCGGTGGCGGGGCCGGCATGGTGCTGATGGCCGAGCCGGTCTTCCGCGCCGTCGAACAGGCGGCCGACGTCCCCCGTCCGCTGCTGCTGCTGGCGCCCGCCGGCCGGCGCTTCGACCAGTCGACGGCCGAGGAGCTGGCCGCCCTCCCCGGGGGCTTCTCCCTGCTCTGCGGTCGTTACGAGGGGGTGGACCAGAGGGTGAGCGACCATCTGGTCGATGGTGAGCTGTCGGTGGGGGACTTCGTGCTGGCCGGCGGGGAGCTGGCCGCCCTGGTGGTGATCGAGGCGGTGGCCCGGCTGCTGCCCGGCGTCCTGGGCAACGAGGGCTCGGCCGCCGAGGAGAGTTTCGCCTCGGGCCTGCTCGAGTACCCCCACTACACCCGCCCGGCCGAATTCCGGGGCTGGGAGGTGCCCCCGGTGCTGCGATCGGGCGATCATGCCGCCGTCCAGGCCTGGCGGCGGGCCCAGTCGCTCCTGCGTACGGCCGAGCGGCGGCCCGACCTCCTGGAGGTCCTGGTCAGGAGCGGTGCCCTGAGCGACCACGACGTGCGTGTCCTGGCCGAGCACGGCTACCATGTTCCGTCCGGCACTGAGCCGGACGCCACGTAAGGACGCCCCCAATGCACCCCACCGAAACGATCGATCGCGACAGCCTGCGCACCGACATCCCCGACTTCCGCCCCGGCGACACGGTCAAGGTGCACGTACGGGTGGTCGAGGGCACCCGGGAGCGGGTCCAGGTCTTCCAGGGCGCCGTCATGCGGCGCCAGGGCGGGGGAGTCCGTGAGACCTTCACCGTGCGCAAGGTGAGCTTCGGCGTGGGCGTGGAGCGAACGTTCCCCATGCACTCGCCCGACCATCGCCAAGATCGAAGTGACGACGCTGGGCGACGTGCGCCGGGCCAAGCTCTACTACCTGCGTGAACGCTCCGGGAAGGCGGCCAAAATCAAGGAGCGTCGGACCGCCAAGCCGTAGGGCGCGCCATGAGCGAGGAAGACCTCGAACGCTACGAGGCCGAGATCGAGCTCGGGCTGGTGCAGGAGTACCGGGCCGTCCTGCCCGTGTTCGCCTATGTGATCGAGACGGAACGCCGCTTCTACCTGGCCAACGAGGTCTCGGTGACCGTCCGCTCCGACACCACGCCGGCCTGCGTGGAGCTCGAGCTGCGTGACGCCTGGGTGTGGGACATGTACCGCCCGGCCCGCTTCGTGCCTTCCGTGCGCGTCATCACCTTCCGCGACGTGAACATCGAACGCCTGCCCGAACAGGACCTCTAGAACCCGACCAGGAGCCAGAACCCGACCAGGAGCCAACCAGAAGCCGACCGCGAAATCTCGGGAGTCACGGCCGAGAGCGGGCCGACCATTCCCTCGTGTGCATCTCAGCAAACGCCTCGGGAACTGGGGCGAGAACCGGGCCGCCGGCTGGTACCTCGAGCGGGGATTCCGCGTCATCGAGCGGAACTGGCGCACGTCGCAAGGCGAGATCGATCTTCTGTGTACCCGAGATCGCGTCCTGGTGGTCTGTGAGGTCAAGACCAGGCGCACCGACCGTCTCGGAACCCCGGTCGAAGCCGTCACCCGTGAAAAGCAGCACCGCCTCCGCCAACTGGCCGCAGCGTATCTACGGGTCTCACCCGGTGGCTACGACGAGGTCCGTTTTGACGTCGTGTCGGTCCTCGGAAGCACCCTGACGGTGATCGAAGGTGCGTTTTGAAAGGACTCCGGCCTAGGGTCACTTCCTATGGAAACGCTCATAGTGGACCGCAAGGGTGGCGTGGTCAACGTCACCATGAACCGACCCGAACGAAAGAACGCAGCCAACGCGGTGATGCTGCGCGAGCTGCAAGCCACCTTCGAAGAGGTCGAGCGCAACCCCGAGGACCGGGTCATGGTGCTGACCGGGGCCGGCGGGGCGTTCTGCACGGGCGCCGACCTCGGCGATCCCAACGGGCCGGCCACCGACGAGTCGCAGTCCGGCCTCTCCCGTATGCGGCGCCTGGGCGACGTGGCCCTGTCCCTGCACCACATCACCAAGCCGACCATCGCCAAGGTCGACGGTTTCGCCGTGGGGGCCGGGTTGTCCCTCGCCCTCGGGTGCGACCTCATCGTCTGCAGCGAGTCGGCCAAGCTCTCCATGATCTTCTCCCGCCGCGGGCTCTCCCTCGACAACGGGGCCTCCTGGCTCCTGCCCCGTCTCGTCGGCATGGCCCGGGCCAAGGAGATCGCCCTGTTCGGGGGCATGTGGAGCGGCCAGGAAGCCCATGCCATGGGGCTGGTCAACCGGGTGCTCCCGGTGGCCGAACTCGATGCGTTCGTCGACGATTGGGCCAGCACGCTGGCGTCGGGCCCCCCGTTGGCGCTCTCGATGACCAAGACGCTGTTGCATGCGTCGGCCCAGGCCAGCATGGACCAGGCGGTCGAGGACGAGGCCCGGTGCCAGGCCCTCAACTTCTCCACCCGGGATACGGCCGAGGCCCTGGCGGCCTTCGGCCAGAAGCGGGACCCTGTTTTCACGGGGCGATAGCAGGAAAGGCAAATAGACTGGCCATTGTGCTCAACGGTGTCCAAGGAATGGTCGGCGACACGGCGCTGGTAACGAAGGAGATCCAGGGTGAGCACCATCCGGGCCGGGTTCGGGCCCGGGGCGAGGAGTGGTTCGCCATTCCGCTGGACCCCGAGGGCAGCATCCCGTCGGCATGACGGTGATCGTGGCCGACGTCGAGCGCGGCCTGCTCGTCGTCTACGCTGCGGATAGCTAAGGGAGCACCATGGAAGCATCAGCCGGTGAAGTTGTAGGTATCGTCAGTTGTCGCCGTCGTGGCCGGGTTCGGTCTCGGCCTCTGGTTCGTGTCGCGCTGCGTCAAGATCGTCCAGCAGGGAAGCGTCGGGGTCGTCAAGCGCTTCGGCGAGTTCCGCACGGTCGACCAGCCCGGGCTGCGCGTGCTGCGACCGTTCGTCGACAAGATGGAGAAGGTCGACATGCGCGAGTTCCCCATGACCGGGGACCAGCAGTCGGTCATCACCAAGGACAACGTCTCGTTGTGGGTGAGCGCCACCATCTTCTGCCAGGTCATCGACGTGAAGTCGGCCCTGTTCGAGATCAACGACTACCGCCTGGCCGTCGACCAGCTCTCGCGCACCGCCCTGCGCGCCGTCTTCGGGGAGATGTCGCTCGACCAGGCGCTCTCTGAGCGCGAGACGATCAACACGCGCATGCAGGACCACATGGCCGACGCCACGGTGAAGTGGGGCGTGCGCCTCAACCGCATCGAGATCCTCGACATCACCCCGCCGACCAACGTGGTCCAGGCCATGTCCGAGCAGAAGGAGGCCGAGCAGCACAAGAAGGCGGCCATCCTCAAGTCCGAAGGCGAGCAGCAGGCGGCCATCAACAGCGCCGGGGGCCGCCAGCAGGCCGCCGTGCTCGAAGCCCAAGGGCGCCAAGGAAGCGGCCATCTTGCGGGCCGAGGCCGAGATGAAGGTGCTCGAGCTCCAGGCCGAGGGTGAGAAGAAGGCCTTCGTGCTGCGCGGCGAGGGTGAGGCGGCCCGCCTGAGCTCCCTCGACACCGCCACCATCAACCCGCGCACCCTGGCCGTGCTCCAGCTCCGCGCCCTCCAAGACATCGCGGCGGCCCCCGGGTCCAAGGTGGTCGTGCCCTACGAGGCCGCCAGCCTGATGGGGTCGGCCGAGGTCCTGCTCAGCACGCTGCGTCAGGGCTCTGCCGCTCTTTCGGACAACGCCGATTCGCCGAACGGATCCGCCACAACGGCCGCCCCCGATCAAACCCGCCAGACCCACCACGTAGTCGCTTCTCCGCACGCGCTCGGGCGCGCGCCGAACGGCGCCCCCAATACGTTCGTCTTTCTCGAACGGAGGGTGCATGCTCGCCGCCATTTCCGCCGCCACCTTGACCGGTGCTGTCGGTCGTCCCGTATCGGTCGAAGTCCACGTGTCGAGCGGACTTCCCGGGTTCACCATCGTCGGGCTGCCTGACGCCGCCGTGCGCGAGTCGCGCGACCGGGTGCGTGCGGCCTTGCTCTCGAGCGGTCTGCCCTGGCCGTTGCGTCGGGTCACCGTGAACCTCGCACCCTCGGGCGTTCGCAAGGGCGGGGCCGGGCTCGATCTGGCCATTGCGGTGGGCGTGCTGGTGGCCACCGGCGAAATTCCCGCGCCGGCCGTCAACGGCCTGGCCTTTTGTGGTGAGCTCGGGCTCAACGGCTCGCTCCGTCATGTCCCCGGGATGATCGCCCTGGCCGACGCCACCGCACCGCTCGGGCTGGTCGTGCCCCTCTGCGATATGCGTGAGGCGTCCCTCGTCCGCGGCGACGAGGCCCATGGGGTGGCCACCCTGTCCGACCTGGCGGCCGTTCTGCGAGCGCAGGCTCCCTGGCCCGCGGCGCCGCTCCGGTCCGACGACCGAGACACGCCGGCCTCGCCCCGACTCGATCTGGCCGACGTCCGAGGACAGGCGGTGGGCCGACACGCGCTCGAAGTGGCTGCGGCCGGCCAGCACCACCTCCTGATGGTGGGGCCACCCGGGTCGGGCAAGACCATGCTGGCCGAGCGGCTCCCCGGGCTCTTGCCGCCGCTCACTCCCGCCGAGTCCCTGACCGTCACCCGGGTGCACTCCGCCGCCGGCTGCGCCCTCCCCGAAGGCGTGCTGGTCACCGACCCGCCCTTTCGCGCGCCCCATCACCGGGCCTCGATCGTGGCCCTGGTGGGTGGGGGCAGTTGGTCGCTCCGACCGGGCGAGATCAGCCTGGCCAGCCACGGGGTTCTCTTCTTGGACGAGATGGGGGAGTTCCCGGTGGCCGCGCTCGAAGCCTTGCGGCAACCGCTCGAGGAGGGCGTCATCCGCATCAGCCGCGCCGGCGGGACCGTCACCTTTCCGGCCCGCTTTCTCCTGGTCGGGGCCATGAATCCCTGCCCATGCGGTGAAGGCGTCTACCCCGGGCTTTGCCAATGCTCGGTCGTGGCGCGGGCCCGGTACGCCCGCCGGCTCTCGGCTCCGTTGCTCGACCGCTTCGATCTGGTGGTGCCCCTGGCCCGTCCGGACCCCGATGAGCTGTTGAACCCCGAACCGGGACCTTCGACCGCGGAGAGCGCGGCGCGGGTGGCGGTGGCCCGAGAACGAGCGGCGGCCCGATCGCCCGGAGACGAGACGCCATTCCGGCCGGCGGCCTCGAGACTGATCGCGGACCGGCTCCGGGCGGGCCAGCTCAGTGCCCGGGGCGTGCACAAGGTGTCGCGGGTGGCTCGCACGGTGGCGGATCTGCTCGGGTCCGACGCCGTCACCGAGGAGCACGTCAGCGATGCCCTCTCGCTCCGCAAGGCCCGCGAACTGGTGGTGGCCCAATGAGCGCCGACCTGCCCGAGAGGGCCTATGCCGCCGCGCTGGCTTCGGCTCCCAACGTCGGTCCGGCCACCCTGCGTCGCCTGCTGGCCGCCGGTCCACCGTCGGTGGCCTGGGCGCACTCGGGGCTCACCGGCGACGTTCGGGGGATCTGGCAGCGGCACACCCAACTCGGGATCACCGTCCTGACCACCGACTGCCCGGCCTATCCCGACCGTCTGGCCGGTGATCCCGAGGCGCCGCCCGTGCTCTTTTGCCGAGGGGACCCGACCACGCTCGATCGGCACCCCACGGTGGCCCTGGTGGGCACCCGCAGCCCGACCCGCTACGGCATCGGCGTGGCGGCCCAGTTCGGCGCCGACCTGGCCGCGGCCGGGGCCAGCGTGGTGAGCGGTCTGGCGCTCGGGATCGACGGCGCGGCCCACGAGGGTGCGTGCGCATCGGGCGCGCCGCCGGTGGCGGTGGTGGCCGGCGGGCTGGACGACCCCTATCCGCGCCGCCACGCCCGGCTGTGGGACCGGGTGGCCACGCAAGGGGCGGTCTTTTCGGAATCTCCGGCCGGGATACGCACCGAGAGGTGGCGCTTCCCCAAGCGCAATCACCTCCTGGCCGCCCTCAGCGACGTGGTGGTCGTCATCGAGAGTCGGCACGGTGGTGGCTCGATGCACACGGTCTCGGCGGCGCTGGACCGGGGCACTCCCGTCGGCGCCGTGCCGGGTTCGATCCGCAGCCCGACGTCGGAGGGAACCAACAAACTGCTGTCCGAAGGCTGCTTCCCGGTGTGCGACGTCACCGACATCCTGGTGGCCCTGTCCTTGTGCGGGGCACCGCTGCCCGGCGCCAACGTCCGTCGACCGCACGTCGACCACGTCGTCGCCAACCTCGAGCGCCGAATACGTGGGCGAGGATCGCATCGTGTGGGACGCCCTGACCCACGACCCCAGCTCACTCGACCAGCTCATTCGTTCGACCGGGCTGGAGCTGGCTGTGCTCTGCGGCGGATTGGAGCGCCTGGCCAGTGCAGGGAGTGGTCCGGGAGGCCGGTGGAGGCTGGTGGGAACGCGTCTGAACTGGCCTAATGTGCCACGACGTGGAGGGGCGATTCCTACAAGAGCCGACCGTGGCCGCGTTGGAGGCCGCCGCCGACGCGGCCGAGGCCGATGGGATCTCCGCCGTCTTCCTGACGACCGGACCATTGGGCGACGCCGCCACGCTGGCGGCCGGGCTGAGCGCGACGACGTCGACGATCCAGCTCGGGATCCGGACCAACCTGAGCACGGAACCACATCGTCACCCCACCGTGCTGGCTCGGGAGATGACCACGTTCGACCTGATCAGCGGTGGCCGGGCCCTGCTGGCCTTCACCCCGCCGTTCAGTGACGCCGTGATCGAAGCCATCGAACTGTGCCGGGCCATGTGGCGCGAGGGCGTCGCCGCGAGCGACGGACCGCTCTACCCGGTGGCCGGCGCCATCAACCGGCCCCAGCCCCGCCGACCCGGTGGGCCGCCGATCGCCGTGGACCTCACCGACGGGACACTGGCCGATCCGCTGCTCATCGCCGTGGCCGACCTGCTGTTGGTGTCCACCGACTCACCGGCGCCGGACGGGCTGCGCGGGCCTTGAGCTGTGCCGTATCCGGCCGACGTAGACCCCGATCCGCCACGGCGCACCCCGGAACCCTTGCGTCAGCGTGCGTTCGGCACGGGCCGGGGGAGGGTCTGGCGCGCCTCGCCCGAGGCGGTCTCGTGCACGGCGGTGGCCTCCCCGAGGCTGACCCGCCATGGCGGGCCGTCCCCTCGACTGGGGTCATCCCGAGCGGCCGCCGTAAGCTGACCACCGTGACCGGAACCCGCACCGAAAGCGACAGCATGGGGGAGATCGAGGTCCCCTCCGACCGGTACTGGGGGGCGCAGACGGCGCGCTCGCTCCACCACTTCGACATCGGGGTCGAAACCATGCCGGCACCAGCTCGTGCGCGCCTTTGGCATCCTCAAGGGCGCGTCGGCCCAGGTGAACCGGGACCTCGGCAAGCTCGAGCCCGCACTGGCCGACCTCATCGAGGCGGCGTCGAACGAAGTGGCCGACGGCCAGCTCAACGACCAGTTCCCGTTGCACATCTGGCAGACCGGCAGTGGCACCCAGACCAACATGAACGCCAACGAGGTCATCTCCAACCGGGCCATCGAGCTGAGCGGCGGCGTGATGGGCTCGAAGAAGCCGGTCCACCCCAACGATCACGTCAACATGTCGCAGTCGTCCAATGACACCTTCCCGACGGCCATGCACATCGCCGCCGTCGAGGAGATCGTGTACCGCCTCATCCCCTCGGTCTCCGCCCTCCGCGACGCCCTGCACGACAAGGAAGTGGCCTACGCCGAGATCACGAAGATCGGTCGTACCCACCTCATGGACGCGGTTCCGCTCACCCTGGGCCAGGAGTTCTCGGGCTACGTCGCCCAACTGACGGCCGACCTGGAGCGGATCGCGGTCACCCTCCCGGGCCTCTACGAGCTGGCTCTCGGCGGTACGGCGGTGGGAACCGGCCTCAACACGCACCCCGAGTTCGGCCAGCGGGTGGCCGCGGCCATCGCGGCCCGGACAGGCCTCCCCTTCGTCACCGCCCCCAACAAGTTCGCCGCCCTGGCGGCGCACGACGCCCTGGTCTTCACCCACGGCGCCCTGCGCACCCTGGCCGTCTCGCTCATGAAGATCGCCGATGACCTGCGTTGGCTCGGCTCGGGCCCGAGATCCGGCCTGGGTGAGCTGGTCCTGCCCGAGAACGAGCCGGGATCGTCCATCATGCCGGGGAAGGTCAACCCGACCCAGTGTGAAGCGATGATCATGGTGGGCATCCAGGTGCTGGGCAACGACACAGCCGTGGCCATCGCCGGCAGCCGGGGCAACCTCGAGCTCAACGTCTGCAAGCCGGTGATCATCTACAACGTGATGCAGTCGATCGCCCTCATGACCGACGCCTGCCGGGGCTTCCGGGAGTTCTGTGTGGAGGGGTTGCAGCCGGACCGGGCCCAAATTCAACAGCACCTGACCAACTCCCTGATGCTGGTGACCGCGCTGGCCCCGAGCATCGGCTACGACAGGTCCGCCGAGGTGGCCAAGAAGGCCCACAAGGAGGGCACCACACTGCGTGACGCCGGCTCTGGCCCTCGGCTACCTGACGGCCGAGCAATTCGATGCCGCGGTGCGACCCGAGGAGATGACCCACCCGTGAGCGAACCCGTGCTCGCGCCGGCCGACGTCGATGCGGCGTTGGCCGAGCAGGGGATTGCCTGGGAGCGCCAGGACGACCAGCTCACCACCACCGTGACGTTGCGCGACTTCGCCGGGGCGCTGGCCTTCGTCAACGAGGTCGGCGCCGCCGCCGAGGCCGCCAACCACCATCCCGACATCGACATCCGCTGGAACAAGGTGCGCCTCGTCCTCACCACGCACGACGCGGGCGGCCTGACGGTGCTCGATCTCGCCCTGGCCGCCGCCATCGACCGCTTGCGACCGCTGCGCTGAGGACCCACTCACCCGTCACCCGCTTGTGCCGGCCGGCTGGCAGGGTCGACGTGAGTCCTCGACGCGGTGGAGTCGGCGCGGCTCCATATCGGTCAGAATGTCGGCGGTCATGGCCGACGGTCATGCGGAAGCCCTTGGATCGTTTGTGATGCTCGCACTCTGCGAAGATGTGGTCAGTGGGATGGGAGGCACTCGAGCAGTGGGGTGACGACGTCGCTCGCATCGAGCCGCTCGGTGGCGGAGTCGCCAACGACGTGTGGAGCGTGCGGGTCAACGGGCACCTCGCGGTCGGTCGTCTCGGTTCCCGGAGCGACGCTGACTCGCGTGGGAGACCGAGCTCCTCCAACACCTCGACCGTGAAGGTCTGACCGTGCCGCTGCCGATCCCGACGGCGGACGGCCGGCTGTTCGCCGAAGGTCTGGTGGTGATGACCTACGTGGAGGGCGGACCGCCCGAGACGCGGGCCGACTGGCGTCGTGTGGCCGACACACTCCGCCAGCTGCACCGGTTGACGCAGGGCTGGCCGCAACGCCCGGGCTGGCGATCGTCGACGACCTCCTGCACGCCGAGGCCGGGACGAGGATCGACCTCGGCGCGATGCCGACTGAGGGCGTTGCTCGATGCCGAGCAGCGTGGGCGCGGCTCACCGGACGTCAGACATGCGTCGTCCACGGCGACCCCAACCCAGGCAACATCCGCATGACCGCCGATCGGGTCGCGCTGATCGACTGGGACGAGTCGCATGTCGACGTCCCCGACCTCGACCTGGTGCTGCCCCACAATGCCGCCGGTCTCGACGACGGCGCCACGACATGGCCGCACAAGCATCGGCCGCATGGGAAGCCGCCGTCTGCTGGGACGACGAGTACGCGGTCAAGCGGCTCGCCGAGGTTCGAG